>NZ_CGBP01000012.1 GCF_001053095.1 Yersinia similis
TGTGGTGGCCACCATTGGTACGGTTACCGACAATATCGATACGACCTTTGTTGCGGGTGCAATGGCGAATATCGTCGTCAGTATTATTGACGATAATGCACTGGCAAATGGTGCAGATACCAATATTGTCGAAGCCTTTGTGACTGACCGTTTCGGTAATGGCGTGGCGAATCAAAGCCTAATATTTGGTACCAATGGGGCGTCCATTGTGGGTCCATCAACAGTAACGACCAATTTTGATGGCCGTGTTAGAGCGAGTGCTACGCATACTGTGGCAGGGAGCAGTAATACGGTGGTTGCAATGAGTGGCACTCATCAAGGCTATACCAGAGTAACCTTTGTTGCCGATGCTTCGACAGCCCAGCTTAAGCTAACGTCGTTCTTGGATAACCAGCTTGCGAATGGTAAAGCCGGTAACATTGCACAAGCGTTGGTTACCGATGCTTATGACAACCCATTAGCTAATCAATCCGTTAGCTTTACTCTCGATAACGGGGCAGTCATGGAGTCTTGGGGCGATGCCAGTAGCGCCTCTGGGATTGTCTTGATGAGATTCAACAATACGCTTGCAGGTATGACAACGGTGACGGCAACGCTCGACTCTACCGGGCAAACTGAAACCCTCGAGACGCATTTTGTGGCTGGAAAAGCGGCATCGATTGTACTGACGATGACGAAAGATAATGCCGTAGCTAACAGTATCGATACCAACGAAGTCCAGGTGTTAGTGACGGATGTAGACGGTAACGCGATCAACGGCGCGGTGGTCAACCTCTCGTCTAACAGTGGCATGAGCATTACACCAACCTCGGTAACGACAGGCAGCGATGGTACGGCGACGGCGACCTTGACGCATACCCTGGCAGGGAGCCTCCCGATCAATGCGCGGATCGATCAGGTGAGTAAAACGATTAATGCCACCTTTATCGCCGATGCTTCGACTGCGCAGATTATTGCGAATGACATGTTCATCATCGCTAACAATCAAGTTGCTAATGGGGAGGCTGTTAACGCGATTCAGGCGAGAGTCACTGATAGCTATGGCAACCCTATTAAGGATCAAACGGTTGAATTCGTGCTGAGTAATAATGGCACTATTAAATATAAGCTGGATGTGACTACAGCTGAAGGTGGCGTTATGGTGACATTCACTAATACTCTGGCGGGTATTACCAATGTGACTGCGACCGTGGTATCCAGTGGCAGTAGCCGAAATATTGATACCACCTTTATTGCCGATGTGACGACGGCACACATTGCTGCAAGTGACTTGATGGTTATTGTTGATAATGCGGTCGCCAATAACTCGGATGAAAATGAGGTCCATGCGCGGGTCACCGATGCGACGGGCAACGTGTTATCGGGCCAGACGGTTATCTTCACCTCTGGCAACGGTGCCGCTATCACGACAGTAAATGGTATCAGTGATGGCGATGGTCTGACCAAAGCCACCTTAACCCATACTTTGGCGGGTACCAGTGTGGTGACTGCAAAGGTCGGTAACCGGGTGCAGAGCAAAGATACGACCTTTATTGCGGATAGCACCACCGCGACCATTAGAGCCTCAGACCTGACCATTACCCGGAACAATGCGCTAGCTGATGGGGTTGCTACTAATGCCGCTCGTATGATTGTTACTGATGCCAATGGGAACCCGGTGCCGAGTATGTTTGTGGGTTATACCTCGGATAATGGCGCACTACTGACACCAGCATCAGGGACGACGGATAGTAGTGGGACGTTTAGCACCACCTTTACACATACGACAGCGGGTATCAGTAAGGTGACTGCGGCGATCGTAACGATGGGGATAAGCCAAGCTAAAGACGCCGTCTTTATTGCAGACAGATCCACTGCCCGTGTGTCGGCGTTAACCGTTGAGAAAAATGATTCGCTTGCCAACAATAGTGATAGAAATATCGTGCAGGCACACATTCAGGATGCTAATGGCAACGTGATTACGGGAATGAATGTGAACTTTAGTGCCACGGAGAATGTGACATTGACCGCAAACACTGTCACAACGAATGATCAGGGGTATGCAGAAAATACCTTAAGGCATAACGTTCCTGTTACCAGTGCGGTGACTGCAACGGTCGCTACTGATCTGGTGGGTCTCACAGAGGATGTCCGATTTGTTGCCGGCGACGGTGCCCGAATCGAGCTATTCAGGCTGAATGATGGGGCGGTGGCCGATGGCATCCAAACTAACAGGGTTGAAGCCAGGGTCTATGATGTCTCTGATCACCTGGTGCCGAATAGCAATGTGGTGTTCAGTGCAAGTAATGGTGGGCAATTAGTGCAGGAAGATGTGCAGACCGATGCTTCGGGTAGTGCCTATGTTACGGTCAGCAATACTACGGCAGGCGTAACCAGAGTGTCAGTAACCGCAGATGGTGTATCAGCCTCAACCACGACGACCTTTATCGCCGATAGGGATACGGCCACATTGGTCACGGACCGCTTTTTGATCACTAATGATAATGCGGTAGCGAATGGGGTTGTAGAAAATAGAGTGTTACTGCAACTCGTGGATGCCAATGATAATCCGGTTTCTGGGGTCGAAGTTAACTTTAGTGCCACTAATGGTGCGTCAATCAATGCATCAGCCATCACTAATAACAATGGGTTTGCTATCGGTACACTGACAAACACCCTCTCAGGGCCAAGTGACGTTACGGTAACATTGGTGACGGCAGGGGGGACTGAGAGCTTGACGGTCACACCTCAGTTTATTGCCGATAAAAATACCGCCCATATTGCTACAGGTGATTTTGTCATTATCGATGATGGCGCTGTGGCCAATAGAGTGGCCTACAATGAAGTCCGGGCCAGAGTGACTGACGATCTGGGGAACGCTATTGCTGGCTACAGCGTTATTTTCGCATCACAAAATGGCGCGACCATCACCACCAGTGGTATTACTGGTGCCGATGGGTGGGCTAGCGCGAAGCTGACCCATACTAAAGCTGGGGAGAGTGGGATCTCAGCGCGAGTCGCGCGGCCTATGACGACGGTGCACACGCTGAGGCCGTACTTTATTGCGGATGTGAGCACGGCAACGTTAAAACTTCTTAATTTCAACTCTATGCCGGTAATTGCCGATGGGGTGACGCAATTCTTCGTGCTAGGACAGGTTTTTGATGCCAACCAAAACCCCGTAGGGGGGCAGCAGGTGGCCTTTAGTGCAACAAATGAGGTGACCCTAATTGAGAATAATGGGTCGATCAGTGCTCCAGAGGGTGGTGTGCTCTTATCTGTCACGAGTACTCAGGCTGGGGTTCACCCTATTACGGGGACCTTGGTATCGAATAACTATACGGACACACTTGGTGCCGTATTTATCGCGAACGAAAAGACCGCTCAATTGTCCACCTTAATCGTCGTCGATAACAATGCACTGGCAGATGGTGTTGCACGTAACCAGGTACGGGCGCATGTTGTCGATGGGGTGGGCAACCCAGTGGCTGATATGGCGGTGACATTTACCGCTAACCATGGTGCGCAACTGAGTCATGTGACGGTACTAACTAATGATAACGGGGATGCCGTCAATACGCTGACCAACAGTTTGGCAGGTGTTACGGTTGTGACGGCCAAACTGGGGACGGCAGGAACGCCTCTGACGGTTGACACGGTCTTCACTGCCGGGCCACTGGCGGCAATGATACTGGTGACAACGGTCGATAATGCCTTTGCGGATAACAGTGCTACCAATACGGTACAGGCGACGCTTAAAGATGTCACCGGGAACCCAATCGTTGGGGAAGTGGTGGCCTTTGTGGCAAGTAATGGGGCGACTATCACTGCCATCGATGGTGGGGTAAGCAATGCCAACGGTATTGTCTTGGCAACCTTAACCAATGGAGCTGCTGGGGTTAGTACTGTCACGGCGACGATAGAGACATTAACGGCGACAACAGACACTACCTTTATTGTCATGAAGAATCTGGATGTAACCGTCGGTGATACAACGTTTGACGGGGATGCTGGGTTCCCAACCACCGGTTTTGTGGGGGCAACCTTTAAGGTCAATTCGGGTGGAGATAATAGCCTCTATGACTGGAGCAGTAGTGCCCCAGCACTGGTATCGGTCAGCGGTGATGGTGTAGTGACATTTAATGCGGTATTCCCGACGGGTACACCGGCAATTACCATCTCTGCCACCCCGAAAGGTGGTGGTAGCCCACTCTCGTATAGCTTTAGAGTTAACCAGTGGTTTATCAATAATAGTGGCGCTACGTTAGATAGAGTCAGCGCAATAGCACATTGTGAGAATGTGGGCTACGTGATGCCAATCTCTACTCAGGTCACCAATGCGGTGACCTGGATGTCAGGCACGCGGGCTATTGGTAACTTGTGGTCAGAATGGGGTGACTTCAGTGCCTATACTGTGCCGGGCTGGGTGCCTGCTGAGTTCTTCTGGCTCAGTAATAATCATGACGCTACTGCGGCTCTGGCTATTGGCCTGGCAGCGGGTACGCTGACGACGATGGGTGATATGACGGTCGCAACCCATGTGATGTGTACCCGGTCACTCTAGTGTGAGGGGGATAACGTTGCGTGAGGGATAATATTGTGTAAGGGATAGCGTTGTGTAAGGAATAATAGTAATGCCAGAGGTGGGTTATACTCTGGCATTACTTTTTGTAGGGTTTTCTAATCGTCAAAAGATATGCCGCCTTTGACGATACCATCTCTCGAAATGAAACCGTCTTACAGCTCACTCACGGTAATAAACGGTAACTTAATAATGATACGGGTAAAGACTTCCGCTTTACTGACGACGGTGATGCCATATTCATTGCCATAGCGCGCTTTAATCCGCCGATCAACCAAACTCATTCCCAGACCATCGCCATCCGGCTGCGGCTGATATAAACCGGCGTTATCTTCGACTGCCAATACCAACGTGTTGTCATCCAATTTGCCGCGCAACGTGACCCGCCCGTTACTGAACATCTGTGAGATACCATGCTTGATTGCATTTTCTACCACGGGTTGCAGGGAGAACGCGGGTAAGCGTGCCTCCATCAGCTCATTCGGCAGTGAGACCGTGACAGTCAGACGATCAGCAAAGCGTGCCTTCTCTATTTCAAGATACGCATTCACATGCTCTATCTCATCACTTAACGTGACCACGTCGTGGCTGCGTTTCAGGTTTTTGCGGAAAAATGTTGATAAAGAAAGCACCAACTTGCGGGCATGATCTGGATTACGGCGGATCACCACTGACAGGGTATTGAGCGCATTAAACAAAAAGTGCGGGTTGACCTGCGCATGGAGAAGCTTGATTTCAGATTGCGCCAGTAATTGTTTTTGTTGTTCAAATTCACCCGCCAAAATTTGCGCTGACAATAAGTGCGCAATACCCTCGCCTAGGGTGCGGTTAATGCTGGAAAATAATTTACTTTTTGGCTCATACAGCTTGATACTGCCGATCACCCGGTGCTCCTCGCCCCGCAAAGGGATAACCAGTGTTGAGCCCAGCTTACAGGTGGGTGAAATTGAGCAGGTATAAGGTACGGCATTGCCATCGGCATACACCACCTGATTGAGTTCAATCGCGCGGTGGGTATGGCAGGAGGTGATAGCACCGCCCACCTGATGGTGATCGGAACCGCTACCGATAAAGGCTAGCAACTTTTCGCGATCGGTAATGGCTACCGCACCCACGCCCAACTCCTCATACAAGATACGCGCCACCCGCATACTGTTTTGCTGGTCAAAGCCATGGCGCAGTAGCCCCTCCGCCCGCGCAGCAATTTGTAGCGCCTTGGCAGAAAATGCGGTGGTATATTTTTCGAAAATGGCCCGGCGATCTAATAGGATACGCATAAACATGGCGGCACCAATGGTATTGGTGATCATCATCGGCAAGGCAATATTTTCAACCAATTCGACAGCTTCACTGAAGGGGCGGGCGACGGCCAGAATAATCATCATTTGCAGCACTTCGGCTACCAGTGTAATACCTGCCACGACTAGCGGTTGAAACAGTAAATCGAGGCGGTTTTTACGTGTCAGATAAAGGTGGAGAAGGCCACCCAATAATCCTTCCGCAACGGTTGATAACATACAGGCCGTTGCAGTCATCCCCCCCATTGAATAGCGATGCAGCCCTCCGGTTAGCCCCACCAGGAACCCAACCGATGGTCCCCCTAACATTCCACCCAAGACCGCGCCAATAGCGCGGGTATTGGCGATAGAGTCATCAATGTGCAGACCAAAGTAGGTGCCCATAATGCAAAACATGGAAAAGGTGAGGTAGCACACCAGTTTATGGGGCAACCTGATAGTGACTTGCATCAAGGGGATAAAAAGCGGTGTTTTACTCAGCAGATAGGCAATAACCAAATACACACACATCTGTTGTAAAAGGGAAAAAATCAGTTCTGTTTGGCTAATGCCCATGTTGGATGACCACTGTAATGACTTTTGGAGGGAGTGATTTTGGGTATCGTTATTTCTATGACTAGCGGCTATTGTATCCAGATTTTGCGCCAGAGACGTTAATCCCCCCCTTTTTAATGAAAAAAGCCTGCGATAGCCCAATACCGTACCAGCGGCTTATTTTATGTTTTTCATCTGGCAGCTAGCTCGACTTTCCCTTGCTAAAGAATCGGTTACGTCACTCTGGTTTTTCTTACACCGCTCATACTCTATTTCTTGATTTATTGGTATGAGAAAAAACTTCATGAACCCTAAGCCGATTTTTTAGCCCCCTTTGACTATGCTTGTAGTTTGAGTTAAAAAAATGTGATGGCTGGGCTTTACTGCGATAAAAACGGACTAAGGCCCTAAATCCATGTATTGACCTTAGCCACGCGTTATACATCAAACGGATTGCATGACTGGAAAGGTCTACTTTGGACTTTATGGTCCATGGGCTGGCGTCAATCATGCTATTAATCAAAGGGAGAATGTATGTCACTACTTCCCGATCGTCAGGTGATTAATCAGCTTATTTCCGGCCATTATGGCGATCCCTTCTCCATTTTGGGCATGCATGAAACCACGCAGGGGTTGCAGATTTGTGCGTTGCTGCCAGATGCCCGAGAAGTCTGGCTGGTGGAGACAGAGAGCGGGCGGCGGATAGCACAATTAACTCTCGAAGATCCCCGTGGTTTTTTTATTGCACAGCTGACTCGTCGTAAGAAATCCTTCCGCTACCAATTCGCCGTTACCTGGCAAGAAAGCCCACAAATTATCGAAGATCCCTACCGATTCGGTCCCTTATTACAGGATATTGATAGCTGGTTATTGGCTGAAGGCACCCATTTACGCCCTTATGAACGTTTGGGTGCGCATTTAATAAGCCTTGATGGTGTACCGGGTGTCAGTTTTACGGTTTGGGCACCGAATGCCCAGCGGGTATCCGTGGTGGGGGAATTTAACTTTTGGGACGGCCGCCGCCATCCGATGCGCTTACGGCGTGAAAATGGCATTTGGGAGCTATTTCTGCCCGGAGTAGACGCCGGACAGTTGTATAAGTTTGAGATCATTGATTGCCATGGCCAGGTGCGTCTAAAAGCAGACCCTTACGCTTTTGAAGCACAGATGCGACCAGAAACCGCCTCATTAGTTAGTCCGATACCCGATGTAGTGAAGAGTACCGCCGCGCGGCGAAAAGCCAATGATTTATGTTCGCCGGTGTCTATCTATGAAGTGCATCTCGGTTCTTGGCGTCGGCATACCGACAATAATTTCTGGTTGAGTTACCGCGAATTGGCGGATCAACTGGTCGAATACGTTAAATATATGGGTTTTACCCATGTCGAGTTGTTGCCGATTAATGAACATCCATTTGACGGTAGCTGGGGTTACCAGCCGCTAGGATTATATGCACCGACCCGCCGTTACGGCACCCCAGAAGATTTCAAAGCGTTCGTCGCCAAATTCCACCAGGCAGGAATTAACGTGATCCTTGATTGGGTCCCCGGCCATTTTCCCAGTGATGAGCATGGATTATCGACCTTCGATGGCACCGCCTTGTATGAATATGCTGATCCGCGCGAAGGGTACCATCAGGACTGGAATACCCTGATCTATAACTATGGGCGTAATGAAGTCCGTAACTATCTGGCGGGCAATGCATTCTACTGGATGGAGCGTTTTGGTATTGATGCGTTGCGTATCGATGCGGTGGCCTCAATGATTTACCGCGATTATAGCCGTGCTGAAGGGCAGTGGGTGCCTAACTATTATGGCGGCCGGGAAAATTTGGAGGCTATCGCTTTCTTGCGTTACACCAATCAGACCATTGGTGTTGAACGCCCCGGCAGCGTGACCATGGCGGAGGAGTCCACCGACTTTCCTGGTGTGACATTACCGCCTGATACCGGTGGCCTGGGTTTCAACTATAAATGGAACATGGGTTGGATGCATGACACGCTGAATTATATGCAATGTGATCCTGTTCACCGCAAATACCACCACAATTTGATGACATTTGGTATGTTATACGCTTATACCGAGAACTTTATCTTACCGCTCTCCCACGATGAAGTGGTCCACGGCAAGCGCTCGATACTTGATCGTATGCCGGGTGATGCCTGGCAGAAATTTGCCAACCTACGTGCTTATTACGCATTTATGTGGGCGCATCCCGGTAAAAAACTGCTGTTTATGGGCTGTGAATTTGCGCAGGGGCGTGAGTGGAATTTCGATACCAGTCTGGATTGGCACCTGCTGGACGATGAAAACGGTTGGCATTCCGGTGTGCAGCGTCTGGTTCGTGACCTTAACCATTGCTATCGCCAGTATGCGCCGTTGTATGAATGGGATTATCAACCCGCTGGTTTTGAATGGTTGGTGGTTGATGACCACGAAAATTCGGTATTCGCCTTCCTGCGCCGTGATGCTGAGGGGCACGAACTGATTGCTATCAGTAATTTCACCCCGGTTCCACGTTATCACTACCGTGTGGGTATTCCACAAGGTGGCCACTACCGTGAAGTGCTGAATTCTGACTCGGCATTTTACTGCGGGAGTAACCTCGGTAATCAGGGGGGCATTGATAGCTATCATGTGAGAAGCCACAACCACGAACATTCGTTGTTACTCACATTGCCACCGCTGGCGACGATTTACCTGCTGCGGGAGTACTAGGATGACGGTATTAACCCATGGTTCACCCACACCTTCTGGTGCCTACTTTGATGGAGCGGGCATTAATTTCACGCTATTTTCAGCCCATGCTGAACAGGTGACGCTGTGTCTGTTTGATGAGCAGGGGCAAGAGCGGCAGATAGCCATGCCCGCTCGTACCGGTGACATCTGGCATGGCTATCTCCCCGGTGGCAAGCCGGGGCAACGCTATGGTTACCGGGTCAGCGGGCCTTTCGACCCCAGTCGAGGCCACCGTTTTAACCCACATAAGTTGTTGATAGACCCCCGAACTCGTGCGCTAGAAGGCAAGGTCGGTGATGATCCCCGTTTTACCGGTGGTGTTAACCAGCCCGATGTACGCGACAGTGCGGCGGCGTTACCTAAATGTATTGTGATACATGAGGAATATGACTGGCAGGGGGATAAACCGCCTGCCATTCCTTGGGGTAATACCGTGATTTATGAAGCCCATGTCCGTGGCTTAACTCAATTACATCCTGATATTCCGCCAGAGCTGCGCGGTACCTATGCCGCTTTGGCACACCCTGCTCTGATTGAGCATCTCAAAACATTGGGGATTACCACACTAGAACTGCTGCCAGTGCAATTTCATATTGATGAACCCCGGCTACAGAAAATGGGGCTGAGCAATTACTGGGGCTATAACGTGTTAGCGCCCTTTGCGGTGGATCCAGATTACGCCTCGGGCCGCGAGGGCATATCACCGCTGAGAGAATTTCGGGATGCGGTTAAAGCCCTGCATAGCGCGGGCATTGAAGTCATTATAGATGTGGTGTTTAACCACAGCGCTGAGTTGGATGTCTTCGGCCCGACCTTGTGTCAGCGCGGTATCGATAATGCCAGCTACTACTGGCTTACCCCCGGTGGTGAATATGACAACATCACGGGCTGCGGTAATGCACTGCGCCTCAGTCATCCTTATGTCACACAGTGGGTTATTGATTGTCTACATCATTGGCGCGATAGCTGCCATGTGGACGGCTTTCGTTTTGACTTAGGCACGGTACTGGGCCGCACGCCGGCGTTCGATCAACACGCGCCTTTATTTGCCGCATTGGCTGCCGATGAGCGGCTCAGTGCCTGCAAATTGATTGCAGAACCTTGGGATATCGGCCTGGGCGGTTATCAACTGGGGAACTTCCCCACCGGTTTTAGCGAATGGAATGACCAGTACCGCGATGCCATACGTGGTTTCTGGCTACGAGGGGATGTGCCGCGCGGTACCTTTGCCCAGCACTTTGCTGCTTCAAGCCACCCGTTTGAACGGCGAGGGCGCTTACCTTCTGCCAGCATTAATCAAATTACTGCCCATGATGGTTTCACCTTGCTGGATTTACTGTGTTTTAACCAAAAACATAACCAAATGAATGGCGAAGAAAATCGTGATGGCAGTGATAACAACCATAGCAATAATTTTGGTCGAGAAGGCTTGGTGGCTGACGCTGCTATTTGGCAACGGCGTAAAGCCTGCCAGCGGGCGCTACTAACCACCTTATTACTCTCGCAGGGAACGCCGATGTTACTGGCTGGTGACGAACAGGGCCACAGCCAGCAAGGCAACAACAATGCATATTGTCAGAACAACATCCTCACCTGGCTCGATTGGGGCAGTGCAGATCGTGCATTAATGACGTTTACCGCTGATCTTATCCGGTTGCGCCAGCAAATCCCGGCTCTGACTCAGGACCAATGGTGGCGGAGCGGTGATGGTAATGTGCAATGGTTGGATAGTCAGGGACAGGCGCTGAGTGATGCTGCCTGGGAGCAAGGCTGCCAGCAGCAACTACAGATTTTATTATCTCAGCGCTGGTTGGTGCTCATCAATGCCACCGATCAGGCGTGCGAAATGCACTTACCTGAAGGGAAATGGGAGGGGATACCTCCCTTTGGGTCGTCAGACCATGCGGAGCCATTAACCACATGGCGCGGTTCCGCGCATACCATTTGTGTGCTCGTACAGAAATATTAAGGAGCTTTTATGGTGAGGTTTGAAAGTAAAGATTCATTGATGTTGGCCAGACAATTACCCAATAAAACCGTGGCATTAATTCTGGCGGGGGGCCGTGGCTCACGATTGAAAGATTTGACCGCCACCCGCGCCAAACCAGCAGTCCATTTTGGCGGCAAATTCCGCATTATTGATTTTGCACTCTCCAACTGCCTGAATTCAGGGATTCGTCGTATTGGTGTGATAACACAGTATCAGTCCCATACCTTGGTTCAGCATATTCAACGTGGCTGGTCATTTCTCAATGAAGAAATGAACGAGTTTGTTGACCTACTGCCCGCTCAACAGCGCTTGAGCACAGAGCAATGGTACAAAGGCACTGCGGATGCGGTTTGTCAGAATATGGATATTATCCGCCGCTATGACGCAGAATATATCGTTATTCTGGCTGGGGATCATATCTATAAGATGGATTATTCTCGCATGTTGCTCGACCACGTAGAAAAAGGGGCTGAATGTACCGTCGCCTGTATCCCGGTGCCAATTAGTGAAGGTAGTGAGTTTGGTGTCATGGAGGTTACCGCGGATTATCAGATAACCGCGTTCTATGAAAAGCCCACCAGCCCGCCTCCTATACCGGGTGATCCGAGCAAAGCATTGGCTAGCATGGGGATCTATATCTTCAATGCTGACTACCTCTTTAAGTTACTCGAAGAGGACAAAAATACCCCAGATTCCAGCCATGACTTCGGTAAAGACATCATCCCGCAACTCACTGCAAAAAAAGCCGTTTGGGCACATCCGTTTGATCTCTCTTGTGTCACCTCCAATGCTGAATTACCGCCTTATTGGCGCGATGTCGGGACATTGGACGCCTACTGGCGGGCTAATCTCGATTTGGCGTCAGTGACACCAGAGCTGGATATGTATGATCGTGCCTGGCCAATCCGCACCCATATGGAGCCGTTGCCACCGGCCAAGTTTGTCCAAGACCGATCTGGTAGCCATGGCATGACGATGAATTCACTGGTCTCTGGCGGATGTATTGTTTCAGGTTCAGTGGTGGTGCATTCGGTGTTGTTCCCTCGGGTGCGGGTGAATTCGTTCTGTACTATTGATTCTTCACTACTGCTACCTGATGTCCATGTGGGGCGATCTTGTCGTTTACGTCGCTGCATTATTGACCGTGCCTGTCACATTCCTGAGGGAATGGTGATTGGCGAAAACGCTGATGAAGACAGCGCCCGTTTCTACCGTTCAGAGGGTGGGGTGGTGTTAGTGACCCGGGATATGCTGGCAAAGTTAGAAGAAAAGTTAGAGGCAAAATAGAGCCATTAGGTTTTCTATTTGTCAGGTTGGACTTATTGATCAAACTGGGCTTATTGATCGGATTAGCTTTGTTTATCAAATTAGCACCGATACAGGCCAGTCATTAGGGTGAAGGAAAGCGGCTAACACCACTGCAACTTCAGGTCAGAAGGGTATAAAAGAGCAGGAGTGATGATGAGGGTCTTACATGTATGTTCTGAACTGTTCCCTTTACTAAAAACCGGCGGGCTGGCTGATGTTATCGGTGCTTTACCCGCAGCTCAGCTTGCCGAGGGGGCTGATGTGCGGATCATCTTGCCCGCCTTCCCGGATTTGCGTAGAGGGATCCCTGAGACCGTACTGGTCAGGGAGATTGACACTTTTGCGGGGCGGGTAGCATTACGTTATGGCCATTATCGGGGGATTGGCATTTATCTGATTGATGCGCCAGCGCTTTATGATCGTGCGGGTAGCCCTTATCACGATGCTTCTTTATATGCCTATAGCGATAACTATCAACGCTTTGCCTTGCTGGGATGGATGGCGTGCGAGCTGGCCTGTGGGCTGGATGGTTACTGGCGTCCAGAGGTTGTCCATGCCCATGATTGGCACGCGGGATTAACCTGTGCTTATCTGGCCGCACGTGGGCGGCCTGCACGATCGGTGTTTACCGTCCATAATTTGGCTTATCAGGGGCTATTTTCTGCACATCACTTATCTGAATTACAACTGCCTGCTGAGTTTTTCCAGATCTATGGGCTGGAGTTTTACGGGCAGATCTCTTACCTGAAAGCCGGGTTGTTCTTTGCTGACCATGTCACGACCGTCAGCCCGACCTATGCAAAAGAGATCACTCAGCCCGCTTTTGGTTATGGCATGGAGGGGTTGCTACAAGCGTTGGCGCGTCAGGGCCGGTTGACGGGGATCCTGAACGGGGTCGATAGTGATATTTGGGATCCACAGAGTGATACCTTGCTGCCTACCCGTTATGACGCGGAGGACCTACAAGCGAAGGCCATCAATAAAACACATTTGCAAACGGCTATGGGTTTGCAACTGACGGAAAATAAACCTATTTTTTCTGTAGTCAGTCGATTGACCGCCCAGAAAGGGTTGGATCTGGTACTGGAAGCACTGCCCGAATTACTGGCGCTAGGGGGGCAGTTGGTCGTCTTGGGGAGCGGAGATGCCACGCTGCAAGAGGCCTTTCTAGCCGCGGCAGCAGAGCATTCTGGTCAGGTTGGGGTACAAATAGGTTATCACGAGGCATTCTCTCATCGAATTATTGCCGGGTCGGATGTCATTCTGGTACCCAGCCGCTTTGAACCCTGTGGGTTAACGCAGTTGTATGGATTGAAATATGGCACGTTGCCGCTGGTGCGTCATACCGGTGGGCTGGCTGATACCGTGGTGGATTGCGCGTTGGAAAATCTGGCTGACGGCAGCGCTTCGGGGTTTGTATTCAATGAATGTGAGGCGCAAGCCTTAGTAAAGGCGATACGCCGTGCCTTCGTACTGTGGAGCAGGCCAAAACATTGGCGTCACGTCCAGCGCCATGCGATGAGGCTCGATTTTGGTTGGCAACTTGCCGCCGTAGATTATTTGTCACTTTATCGACGTCTGTAATTGTTGAAGCGGATAGTCGTTAAAACTGGTAATCCTTAGCGCTCGT
Organism: Yersinia similis; assembly: GCF_001053095.1. Lineage (GTDB taxonomy): Bacteria > Pseudomonadota > Gammaproteobacteria > Enterobacterales > Enterobacteriaceae > Yersinia > Yersinia similis. The sequence goes on from NZ_CGBP01000012.1 coordinate 14,061, forward strand.
CATTGTCGACTCGTTATAGCCATTAAACTTGGGAAAAACGTTATGACATCACCGTTTAGCTATACCTCACCCGTTGTCAGTGTGGATGCACTGAAACACTCTATTGCCTATAAGCTAATGTTTATTGTTGGCAAAGATCCCACCATTGCAACGCAGTACGATTGGTTGAATGCGACTCTATTTGCGGTACGTGATCGTATGGTTGAACGTTGGTTACGTTCTAATCGCGCTCAACTATCACAGGACGTTCGGCAGGTTTATTATCTATCGATGGAGTTTTTACTGGGCAGAACATTATCTAACGCGCTGTTATCAATGGGAATTTATGATGAGATCGAGCAGGCGTTGGATGAGATGGGCCTCAGTTTGTCAGAGTTATTGGAGGAGGAGAACGATCCCGGTTTAGGTAATGGTGGTTTAGGCCGTCTGGCGGCGTGTTTCCTCGATTCATTGGCCACCCTCGCGCTACCGGGGCGGGGTTACGGCATTCGTTATGAATATGGCATGTTCAGCCAGAAAATTGTTAACGGCCAACAGATGGAGTCGCCGGATAATTGGTTGGAATATGGCAATGCATGGGAGTTTCCACGGCACAACACCCGCTATAAAGTCCGGTTCGGTGGCCGTATTCAGCAAGAAGGCAGCAAAATTCGCTGGTTAGAAACCGAAGAAATCCTCGCGTGTGCGTATGATCAAATTATTCCTGGTTTTGATACTGATGCCACCAATACATTACGTTTATGGTCTGCGCAGGCCAGTAATGAAATTAATCTGGGCAAATTTAATCAAGGCGATTACTTTGCCGCAGTTGAAGATAAAAACCATTCAGAAAATGTCTCACGGGTCCTATACCCCGATGATTCCACCTATTCCGGGCGTGAATTACGCTTGCGGCAAGAGTACTTTTTAGTCTCAGCGACGGTGCAGGATATTCTGAACCGCCATTGGGCGATGCATCAGACATTCAATAACTTAGCCGATAAAATTGCTATTCATCTGAATGATACGCACCCGGTACTTTCCATCCCTGAAATGATGCGTCTACTGATCGACGAGCATAAATTTACCTGGATGGACGCATGGGATGTGGTGCAGCAAGTGTTTTCCTACACCAACCATACGTTGATGAGTGAGGCGCTGGAGACCTGGCCTGTCGATATGATCGGTAAGATTTTGCCACGCCATCTGCAAATCATCTTTGATATCAATGATCATTTCCTCAAGCTGGTGGAGGAACAATATCCTGACGACAAAGAGCTGCTCTCAAGAGTATCGGTCATTGACGAAAACAACGGCCGACGGATACGAATGGCCTGGCTGGCGGTGATTGCCAGCCACAAAGTGAACGGCGTTTCTGCGTTACATTCTGAGCTGATGGTGCAATCGTTGTTTGCTGATTTTGCCCGTATCTTCCCTAATCGTTTCTGCAACAAAACCAATGGCGTGACACCACGGCGCTGGTTGGGGTTAGCCAACCGGCCCTTGGCGGCAGTGCTGGATGACAGTATTGGCCACACCTGGCGTACTGACCTGAGCCAACTTAGCGAGCTGGAAAAGAACCTTGATTACCCCAGTTTCTTACTGGCCTTACAAAAGGCCAAGCTGGAAAACAAAAAGCGGCTGGCGGGTTATATCGCTGAAAAACTCAATATCGTGGTCAATCCGGCAGCGTTGTTTGACGTACAAATTAAACGTATTCACGAGTACAAGCGGCAATTGCTGAATGTGTTACATGTGATAACGCGTTATAACCGCATTATTGACGCGCCTGACGATAACTGGGTGCCTCGGGTGGTGATTTTTGCCGGTAAAGCCGCCTCGGCTTATTATAATGCCAAGCAAATTATTCACCTGATCAACGATGTAGCGAAGGTTATCAACAACGATCCGCGGATCAATAACTTATTGAAAGTGGTCTTTATTCCTAACTACAGCGTGAGTTTGGCGCAGTTGATCATTCCGGCGGCAGACTTATCCGAACAGATCTCGTTGGCGGGTACGGAAGCGTCGGGAACCAGTAATATGAAGTTTGCGCTAAACGGAGCGCTAACCATTGGGACATTAGACGGTGCCAATGTGGAGATCCGCGAGCATGTCGGTGAAGAGAACATCTTTATCTTCGGGAATACGACTGAGCAGGTTGAAGCATTGCGTAACAGCGGTTATAACCCACGGAAATATTACGACGAGGACCCTGAGTTACATCAGGTACTGACACAGATAGCGACAGGCACGTTCAGCCCGGAAGAGCCTTATCGCTATACCAACCTGTTTGATTCGCTGGTCAATCTGGGGGATCACTACCAGCTATTGGCGGATTATCGCAGCTATGTGGACACTCAAGAGCAAGTCGATACGCTGTATCGCCATCGGGATGAATGGTCGCGTAAAACCTTACTGAATATTGCCAATATGGGTTATTTCTCTTCAGACCGGACGATTGAGGAGTATGCCGATGAGATTTGGCATATTAAGCCTGTCCGGCTGTAGTGTGCGGTAATGGCATGTTCAACTGCCAGAGCTGCCATAAAAAACCCTCTTCGCCGTTATCCGATGAAGAGGGTTTTTCAATTTCTTGAGGTACTTGAATAACGCTATGCAGCTCAGAAATGTAAAAATTAACGAATATTAAACTTTGTTATTAAGAAACCAGCGGTAGCGCCTGTTGTTTTTCAGTGTGCGTATCAGCCAGCCACTGGGCTACCCGCTGTTTCTCTTCATCGCTGAGGGCCATGCCTAATTTGGTACGGCGCCAGATAGCATCATCCAGCTCAACAACCCACTCGTTCTCAACCAAATAGCGCAATTCGGCCTCATACAAGCCGTGACCAAAGTGCTCGCCCAAGCTTTCAAGACTGGTCGCGTTGGCTAAAATTATCTCGCTGTGGCTACCATAGGTACGGGTATAGCGGCGGGCCAGCCCTTCCGGCAACCAGTTATAGCGGTGGCGCAACTGCACGGTATAGCTATCGCGGCTACCGCCAATATCCCCACCGGGCAAGGCACCGGTTTTAGTCCACGCCGGGCCGACATTCGGGTAGTACGCTGACAGTTTTTCCAGCGCATGTTCTGCCAATTTACGGTACGTGGTGAGTTTACCGCCGAAGACCGACAGGAGTGGTGCCTGACCCGCTTCATCGGCCACATCTAACGTGTAATCGCGGGTAACGGCTTGCGGTGAATCTGATTCATCGTCGCATAGCGGGCGCACACCAGAGTAGGTCCAGACGATATCATCACGGCCCAACTGCTTTTTAAAGTGGTCGTTATAGACTTTTAGCAGATAAGCAATTTCCTGATCGTCAATTTTCACCTCTTTTGGATCGCCGTGATATTCCACGTCGGTAGTACCGATGATGGAATAGTCATCTAACCAAGGGATCACGAAGACGATACGGTGATCTTCATTTTGCAGAATATACGCCTGCGGTTGGTTATGAACTCGAGGCACCACAATGTGGCTGCCTTTAATCAGGCGGATGCCATAAGGTGATTTGAGCTTTAGGCCATCGTCGAAGAACTGTTTAACCCAAGGGCCAGTGGCATTCACTAGGCCTTTAGCACGCCAGGTGAAGGTTTTGCCGGTATTGACATCAAGGGCTTCAACCATCCATAGGCCTTGTTCACGCCATGCGCGGGTTACTTTGGTACGGGTACGGACTTCACCGCCGCGTTTGACCACTTCCTGCGCATTCAGTACCACCAGGCGGGCATCATCCACCCAACAGTCAGAATATTCGAAACCGCGCACCAACTCGGGTTTTAACACAGATTCCGGGCCGAAACGCAGCCCTTTACTGGCTGGCAGGCTGGTACGTTTGCCCAAATGATCATACAAGAACAAGCCGGTGCGGATCATCCATGCCGGGCGTAGATGAGGCTGGTGGGGCAGGCGGAAGCGCATAGGGAATGCGATATGCGGTGCCAGTCTCAGTAACACTTCACGCTCGGCCAAGGCTTCGCTTACCAAGCGAAATTCATAATGTTCCAGATAGCGCAAGCCACCATGGATAAGTTTGGAACTGGCGGAAGACGTAGCACAGGCCAAGTCTTGCGCTTCTAGCAGCAGTACTGACAGGCCACGCCCTGCAGCGTCCGCAGCGATACCGGCCCCGTTAATACCGCCACCGATCACGATCAAGTCTTTGGTTTCCATGTTACCTTCCTCTGAATGTTCGAAACAGCGCTTTAATGTTCGTTTTCGCTCACGATTGTAATCAAAAACCAACAAATAAGCCAAGAGTTAACCGAAGAAAAACATTTATGCGTGATAGAGGTAACATTTTTGTTATTGATATGTAGTATGGATTAGTGATTAGGTTCGGGGAGTGATGATTCAGTGATCAGCTAAGGTGCTGGTGATCGGTTTGGTTGCTAGAGCTTCACGGCTCACTTAATCTTCGATGAACCAACGGCCAAAGGGTGTAGGCTGCACTGAACCTCAAAATTTGGATACCTGATTTTTACTGCCTTTCTGCCTGAGTCCGGTATTCTGCCGGGCTCATTCCAGCAGTTTTCATCATGAATACACTACTTTTTTGGGGGTAGGGGACTACATATTTGTAGGAAAATTTTGAATATCTTATGAATGAAGTAAATATCATTGCATTGGACAAGGGTAAATAGAAGATTATCGGTCTTTATAAATATTCATTTCTGGTTATCCCTTGGTCAGCCTAGAGTAGATTTTCGGTAAGATAAGGAAAATTGGAAGCTGTTTACCACGAAAAAGGAATTTATTATGTCAGAAACCGCCAAATCAACCCCGCCTGCGTTATGTTTTCCCTACAGGGCATTTAGAACCCAAAAACGTATGGATGATTACGCTGCCGATGATATGCGTTGCGGGGATTTAAGTGAAACACAGCTAAAAACAGATTTTAATTTGCATAAGATTTCCAGCAAGGTTAGCCCGTACACGCTAACGTTGTTCAATCAGCTAAAACCCATGTCTTATGGTTATGCTTATGATAAGAATCCCAAAAGTGAAAAAATAACACGACAGGAATGTATCAAGATCCTCTTCGATTAATTTAGCAAAGAATCACGAAACTTCGCTTTTTACGGCCCTTATAAGCATCTGATTGAAAAAATGATCAACCATATGCAGAGCAGCAACGGCACGCCGTTTCGGGATATGTCTTTAGATGCAGCATTAAAAGAGCAAATATTAAATGACCGTACATTTAACAGTACGCGTTTGCTATTAGAGAAAGTATTTAATAAACATATAGACTGGGATAATAAATATTATCCAGCAGCAGAAAAGGACAGACTAACAGATGCTATTTCTAGCGGAAGACTTCCAAAATTTGACAGATTTCAGGATAAGTTTAATGGAATGGGAATTACAGTGCACGATACATGGGCCTCTGATATCACGATAAAATCACTACAGATTGATAATCATCGCTATCGCGCGATAGTGCATTACAAAATACAGGATCATTTCGGGCTGGATAATGATGATATTAAGAATTCTAAGTTTAACGGGTTTAATTTCTTCCGTATATGGTTTGTTCTCCAACGATTCAACCAGTTTAGTTTCAAGCCATTTATGACCAATATGGAAGCCACCGTAGAGATTGCCGGGAGCCGCAATGAAAGTAAAAATTCTGACTGATAACGAGATAACATTAGAGTTTAAGTCGGTGGGATGGAATGAAAACTATTAAACATATCCTCATTATATTTGTCACCTTAGGCGTTATTGGGTTTGTTTTTGTATATTTTATTGCTGCAGGGGTTAATGAAAAAAGCGTATACACTCAGGATGATTTTATAAAATATCACATGCTTACTGATCGTGATATTGAAAAAATACCGAAGATTACCCGTGATTATTATTTTGAGTATCAACCAAGGGACGGTTATAACCCATCAAGTACAATAATATTTAATCATACGCTCGATGCTAGCCCTTTAAAAAATTATCTCAGCAGTCTTGGGTATGAACGCCAAAAGCCAAATTTTGGTGATAGTGAAGTGTGGTTACTACCAAGCGAAACGACACAATCCACTTTCTATCTCTGGGTGGATAAGGCGCACAATCAAATTCGGTTAACAAAAGAATGACACCGATAAATTTTTTTGTACCCTCTCTCTCCTTGTTGATGTCCAAAGCACATTTGAGCAGCCGATTGACGCCAGACCATTATCTTTAGACTTTTAGTAACTTTTTGATTTTGAATTGGCTATTGACGTCCAAAGCACATTTGAGCAGCCGAGTGAAGAATGAAGGTAGGACGCGAGGCATGGATGCCGAGCGAGGGCCGCTTGAGCAGGAAGCGAATCGGCCCGGTCCGTCAGCGAAATGATGAATCGAGGGACCCCACACAGTGGGCAAGCGATAGTGCGAAAGGGGGCCACGCTTATGGCCCCCTTGGCGGTTGGTTCATCGGAGGCCAGGTAAGCCGTAAAGCCATAACAACCGAACCCGCTCACCGACTCAAATCACCGAACCCGATCACCGAACCCGATTACCAGATCCAAACCACCAAGATCAAACCCAAACGCTAACAAAGCTCCAATTGAACCTCATGCTGCTCAATGATTTTCATCACACTGGCTGGTGGCTGTTGATCGGTAAACAGATAATTGATCAGATTCATGTTCCCCAAATTCACCATCGCGTTACGGCCAAATTTAGAATGGTCGGTTACCAACATCACACAACGGGAGTTCTCAATAATCGCTCGCTTGGTGCGCACTTCATGGTAATCAAACTCCAGTAATGAACCGTCCATATCGATACCACTAATACCGAGGATGCCGTAATCAAGACGGAATTGAGAAATAAAATCCAGGGTCGCTTCGCCAATAATCCCACCATCGCGGGTACGAACTTCGCCCCCCGCCAGAATAAGACGAAAATCTTCTTTGGCAGTTAGCAAAGTGGCAACGTTTAGATTGTTGGTGACCACTCGCAGACCTTTATGATTCATCAGGGCATGAGCGACCGCTTCTGGTGTGGTGCCAATATCAATAAATAGCGTGGCGCCATCCGGGATCTGGCTAGCAACGCGTTGGGCAATCCGCGCCTTTTCTTCCGACCACATCACTTTACGATCGTTATAGGCCGCGTTGACCGAACTGGACGGTAGCGCCGCCCCACCATGATGACGATGAATTTTGTTTTGATCGGCCAGCTCATTTAAGTCACGCCGAATGGTTTGCGGGCTAACGGCAAAATGTTCCACTAACTCTTCAGTGCTGACATAACCTTGTAGGCGTACCAGCTCAATAATCGCATCATGCCGCTGCGTTTGCTTCACAATAATCCCCTAATGCGCCTGGTTGGCCCAGGCAGTTATTGTACGGTTCTCGCGCTGTTGCGCGTATCCCAAAATGCCATCAGTAGCCCAATAATCAAACCAGAAACATGAGCTGCATTGGCAATCGACAAGCCTAAAATATCGAAATACCCGGCTATCAGCCAGAGCACAGAAAAAGCCATCAAGCCACGGGGCAGTGAGATACCACGCTCGGGTGCGCGTTCACCGGTCAGCCAGACATAGCCCATTAAGGCGTAAACCACACCTGATAGGCCACCAAAGTTGGCACCGCTGAAGAGTGATTGCCCCCAGCCACTGAAGACGGCTGAGACGATAGTTAATACCAGCAATTTGCTGGTGCCAAGCCGTTTTTCCATCTGCCCGCCCAGATACCACCACCACATCAGGTTAAACAGGATGTGCAGCAGTGAAAAGTGCAGGAAGGCATGGCTGACCCAACGCCAGATTTGTAGATACTGGCTGCTGTTATAGGGCCATGCCAGCCAGGACATTACCGCCATATCCCCCGCCATGAGCATCAGAATATAGATGGCAATACACAACACCATCACGCTTAGAGTTAACGGCCCAGCCTGGCTGCGTAATGTTTGGAGGTAAGAAAAACGCTGATAGGGCAGATTTGAATTCACATTTCCGGCTTGCCAACTGGCGGCCTGATAGCGTGGGTTAAGTGGATCCAGTAGAAATTGCTCCAACTCATGTTGGACGGCAGAAAGTTGCTCATCATCGGCCAACCAGATTTCAGCGCCTTGAGCGTCTGGCCGGATTTCTAATGCCACATGATGGGTGGCCATATAATCCACAAAGGCCTGCGCCAGACGTAGGTTAGAGATTACTATCACTCGAGTCATATTATTTTATTTACCGTCTAACGAGATTCGCTGGCTATATCTTGCGGATAGCTTCTGGCCCAGGCTTCAAAACCGCCATCAATACTGTAAACCACATCAAAGCCTTGTTGCAGTAAGTATTGAGCGGCACCTTTGCTGCTATTACCGTGATAGCACATCACCATCACCGGTTGATCAAAATCCGTTTGCTGCATAAAAGTGTGCAGGCTGCCGTTGGTCAGATGGAAAGCGCCCGGTGCATGACCGGCTTCGTAACTTTGTGGATCGCGGATATCGACCAATGCTGTTTTACCCTCTTTCCAGCGGAGATAAGCCTGCTCAACACTGATTGCTTCAAATTGTTCCATACTGCTGATGACCCTTAATGACGATTGAATACGCAAGAGCGCCATTGTAATCAATTTATTGCCAATAAAGACCCATGAAATAAAGTGGTTATTAATCGGTTGCCAGCCTTTCAGAGAGGCCTCAGCGACGAATAAGAGATTACTGTTTACCAGAATGACACATTATCATTGATAAAAAGTTGTCTTGGTAAACCGTATCGTGGATAAATTATTCTCAGGGCGATTTATCAGCCATCTCTGGTTTTATACAAGAATGGTCTTATTTTAATCGACTGATTGTTAAACTTATTTAAACTGTCGTCTGATGCGGGCCACCATCTAATGGTCATGTCATAAAACACGTGACCATAAAACACGTGTGCGCCCGTTAGACATATCCCATCATCTGCAATAAACGTTGGGCTTGTTGTACGGCTTCCTGCCGGTGAGCGACGCCCAATTTTTGATACAAATTACGGATATGCGTTTTTATCGTGGTGGCTGCAACATCCAGTTCATTGGCTATCTGGTCATTACTGTAGCCAGAATAAATCAGTCCCAATACTTGCCACTCCCGTTGTGTTAATGGGCTGGTCCGGATGAGTTCGGGGACGTGTGGATGAGTGAGCAATTTATCAACAAATATTTCGTCGAAATGCGCGAATTTATGCCGGTGGTGCTGGTTAATATCCTTCAGAATACGCTGCGCTCGGTATTGTTCCAGTTCAGGTAAGGCATTGAGTTGGATCAGTTGGCGCAGTTGTTGCGCCATGGCTTCGCCCTCAATCACAAAATGGCTGATAAAACCGGTACGGTTGGCTAAGGTCAGTGATTCAATCAGCGCTTTCTGTGCCTCACCTTTGCGTTCTGTCTGCCAATAAAGCGTATTGCTTAACAGCAGGTTGCGGTTTAAGTCACTGGTCAGCCGTAAGCGGCGAGCATTCTCATTGAGTTCATCTAAGACCACTTCAGCCTCATCAAAACGGCCCAGTACTATCTGTACTCTGGCAATATTGCGCCACTGGCCCTGCAAAAAGTGGTTATCCGCCATGCCCGGTTTTTCTGTCTGGCGTAACCAGTTTGCAGCGGCCACCTTATCCCCGGTCATCTGCCAATGGATCACCCGTGGTTTATCCGCATTGGTTATCCAATCAAGGTGATACTGGCTACCATGTTGCAGGGTTTCACAGCGCTGAATATACACGTTGGCGTTATCCAGATCGCCACGGGCCAGTGAACACTTCGCCAGCATCGCCAGACACTGTAATTGTTGTTGTGGCTGATAGTTAGCCAGAATATCTATCCCCTTACGGGCCGCTTCTTCTGCCTCATCCAGCCGTGACCATGACCATAATACCTGGGAGCGGATCCGCAGCAGGAACTCATGCATTGGCAGTTGCTCCAGATGCTGTTCACGTATTAATTCGAATGCCTTCTCTTGGGTCTCATAAGCGGCTTGCAGGAACCCCTGAGCAATCAGGATTTCACTTTGTTGCAGTAATGCCCATAAGGCGTAGTGATAGGCTTCGTGGCGACGGGCCATTTGTTCGGTTTGTTGCATCATCGGCAGTGCGCGGGCCAGTTCCCCTTTACAGTGATGGACTTCACCGGTCACGGAGGTGGCGACAATTCGGCTGTAATAGTGCGCCATTGGCAGATATTTCAGCGCATCGGTCGCCAATTTTTCAGCTTCATCTGGCTTACCCGCGTTGATAGCCACCTGAGCGCGCAACGCATCAAACTCAGCGCGTAAGATTTCATCAATCGGGATCTTACGTTCTTGCATGGCTAATTCTGCCTGCTCAATCAGAGTATTCACTTCACTGTAGCGGTGCTGACTTTGTGCCAGCCAGGCTTGTAGTAAGGCCAGTTCCGGGTTCTGGACTAAGAGCGGATACGGTAGGGCAGTCAGGCACTGTTCCAACAACGCCAATTCGCTGTGGTGAAATAACGACCAGGCATGTTGTAGCAAGATATCGCGTAGCATGCCGACGTCACCGGCTGCTAAGGCGTGGTGGATAGCCTCCGCCGGATAGCCAAGTGCCATCCAGCCCTCTGCCGCCGCGTGATGTAATTCCGGCAGCTCCAAGGCTAATTCCCACTGGCAACGCTGGCGTAGGAAGGTGGCAAATAAGGGATGGAAACAGAACCATTCAGCACTGTCATCCATACGATGAATAAACAAACCCTGGCGTTCCAGCTCTTCCAACAGTTGTTGCCCATTGTCTTCACCGGTCAGGCGAACAATTAGGGCATCGTTCATCGAGCGTAATACAGAGCAGCGTAGTAGAAAAGCACGGGCCTTACTATCGACCTGATCCAGTACTTCATCGACCAGATAATCCGACAGATGGCTGGCATTTAGCCCAGCCAGGCGCTTAGCCGATTTTTGTGCTGAGGAATTGGGTTGACGTGATGACAGGGCAATCAGTTGTAGTGCGGTCACCCAACCTTCGACTTCATCACACAGGCGGCTACTGTCACCTTGCTCCAGTGGCGAAGACAGGCGACATTCGAAGAATTGCTGGGCTTCTTGATGATTGAACGCCAGTTGCTGCATCCCCAGTTCCAGCAGTTGATCACGCACTCGCAGGTTAGCAATACCCAGCGATGGCAAGGTCCGGGAGAGTATGATCAGCGTCAGGTTTTCCGGCTGGTGGCGCAAGAAAAAACGCATCGCTTCATGGATAGCATCATTGGTAATCAGATGATAGTCATCGATGACCAGATAAAGCGGGCCGTCCCAATTGGACAGCTCAATAAATAATTGCGAGAACAACGCCGAGAGATTGGCATATTGATGTTTTTGGCTGAGTGCTTCACTTTTGCTGCAATGCCCGCCAGTCGCTAACTGTACGGCCGCGATCAGATAGGTGGCAAAGCGTTCTGGTTGGTTATCGCTTTCATCCAGAGAATACCAACCGAGGTTGGATTGGTCAGCTGCCCACTGGGCGATGAGTGTTGTTTTACCGTACCCTGCCGGACAGTTAATTAACGTCAGCCGATAGTTAGCGACACTGGATAATTTAACCAGCAGGCGGTCACGTACTACGGTATTTTGCAGCCGTACCGGGCGGCTCAGTTTGGATGGAATCAGCATTCTGTGTCCGCTGGAAAAGATATTTGGTTAGAAAAATCCCCAAGGGTTAACGTATCAATATGTCGGAAAAAGTGACAGGCATTCATAAGAGTAATTATTTTTAGCCCCGTAATTAATCATCACTGCTAAGGTCTGATAATGGTTGTATTAATGCAATAGCGTTAATGTTTCCTATGACTGTAAGTTGCTACGGATCACAATTTTAGCTACGCCCTGCGACTCCTCCCCAGCTAATCCCTCATCGGGATGATGCTCTTGCCAGTACTCATTGGCAGGATACGGGTAAAATTACCCATTCACAGGATAGAGACCTCCCTATGTCACAGCCTATGCTTAAAAAGGACGATTTTCTGGCCGCCCTGACTCGCCAGTGGCAGCGCTTTGGCTTAACCTCCGCTCAGCAAATGACCCCGTATCAATGGTGGGAAGCTGTCAGCGCTGCGTTAGCCGAACAGTTATCTGCTCAGCCCGCACCGAGCAAGCCAAAAAATGTACAACGCCATGTTAACTATATTTCGATGGAGTTTTTAATTGGTCGTTTGACAGCTAATAACCTGATTAATCTGGGTTGGTATGACACGGTGGAAGCACTGTTAGCGGAGCAGCAGGTCAAGCTGAGTGATTTGTTAGAGCAGGAAACGGATCCGGCATTGGGCAACGGGGGCTTAGGGCGTTTGGCGGCTTGTTTTCTTGACTCAATGGCAACCGTTGAGCAACCGGCAACGGGCTATGGGCTGAATTATCAATATGGCCTGTTCCGCCAGTCTTTCCGTGAATGTAAACAGCAAGAAGCGCCGGATAATTGGCAGCGGGAGAGTTACCCGTGGTTCCGCCACAATGCGGCATTGGCCGTTGATGTGGGGTTTGGCGGTAATCTGGTCAAGCAAGCCGATGGCCGCCAATTATGGCGTCCGGCCTTTACCTTGCGCGGTGAAGCGTGGGATTTACCGGTGTTGGGTTTCCGTAACGGCGTGACACAACCGCTACGTTTGTGGCAGGCGACGCACCAGCATCCGTTTGATTTAACCCTTTTTAACGATGGCAAATTCTTGCTGGCGGAACAAAATGGTGTTGAAGCAGAAAAACTGACCAAAGTACTGTACCCGAATGATAACCATCTGGCCGGCAAACGCCTGCGCCTGATGCAGCAATATTTCCAGTGTGCCTGTTCGGTCGCCGATATCTTGCGGAAGCACCATTTGGCGGGCCGTAAACTGGCTGAACTGCCGGACTATGAAGTTATTCAGCTCAACGATACCCACCCAACAATCGCTATCCCAGAAATGCTGCGGGTACTGCTGGATGAGCATCAGCTCAGTTGGGATGCCGCTTGGGCGATTACCAGCAAAACATTCGCTTATACCAATCATACGTTGATGCCAGAAGCCCTTGAATGCTGGGATGAAAAACTGGTACGCAGTTTGTTGCCACGCCATTTTGTCATCATCAAGCAGATCAATGCGCAGTTTAAAAAGCGGGTGAATAAACAGTGGCCAGGCAATGACGAAGTGTGGGCCAAACTGGCAGTACATCATAATAAACAGGTGCGGATGGCGAATCTGTGTGTGGTCAGCGGCTTTGCTGTCAACGGCGTCGCCCAGTTGCATTCGGATCTAATTATCAAAGATCTGTTCCCTGAGTATTACCAATTGTGGCCAAATAAATTCCACAATGTAACGAATGGTATTACGCCGCGCCGTTGGTTGAAACAATGTAACCCGGCACTCTCTGGTTTGATTGATGACACCCTGAAAGTGGAGTGGGCCAACGATCTGGATGTTTTGCAAGACTTGGAACCCTACGCTGAGGATCCGGCTTTCCGTCAGCGTTATCAGCAGATTAAGTATGATAACAAGGTTAAATTAGCGCATTACGTCAAGCGCGTTATGGGGCTGGTTATCAATCCCGACGCTATTTTTGACGTACAGATTAAACGGCTGCATGAATATAAACGTCAGCATTTGAATTTGTTGCATATCTTGTCGTTGTATCGTCAGATCCGTGACAACCCGGCACTGGATATCGCACCACGGGTGTTCCTGTTTGGTGCCAAAGCTGCACCAGGCTATTATTTAGCCAAGAATATTATTTATGCGATTAATCAGGTTGCCGACAAGATCAACAATGATCCGATCGTTAAAGATCGTCTGAAAGTGGTGTTTATCCCCGACTATCGTGTTTCTGTCGCCGAATTGATGATCCCCGCAGCAGATGTATCTGAACAGATATCCACAGCAGGCAAAGAAGCCTCGGGTACCGGCAACATGAAAATGGCGCTAAATGGGGCGTTGACGGTTGGGACGCTGGACGGTGCTAACGTTGAAATCGCCGAGCAAGTGGGCGATGAGAATATCTTTATCTTTGGTCACACGGTTGATCAAGTGAAAGCCATTCTGGCGAAGGGGTATCAGCCAAAGAAATACGTGAAAGCAGACCCACATCTGAAAAGTATTCTGGATGAATTGGCCAGTGGTGCGTTCAGTCAAGGTGATAAGCAGGCATTCGACATGATGTTGCACAGCTTATTAGAGGGGGGCGACCCTTATCTGGTATTGGCTGACTTTGCCTCCTACTGCCAGGCGCAGAAACAAATTGATGCGCTGTACCGTGATAAGGATGAGTGGACCCGCCGTGCCATTCTTAACACTGCCCGAGTCGGGATGTTCAGCTCTGACCGTTCTATTCGCGATTATCAACAGCGAATTTGGCAAGCCAAACGTTAAGGAGAAGACTGCATGGATCGTAAATCGCTCGATCAAGCAGCAACACTGGCAGGGATAGCTGCCAGTTACATTAATGCTCATGGTAAACCGCAGGCGACGTTAGCGGAAACCAAAGAGCAGTTGTTGGCGGCCATGGGGCGCTCTCTTGATGCCCATGATACTCAGACAGCGAATACCCCTTTGCCGGTGGTCAAAGTGTTTACGTTTGGCAGCCCGATGCAATTGCCAATGGCAGGTTCTGGCGATTATCACTGGCAGTTACAGACTGAGAACGGTGAGCTGCATCAGGGGCGTATCAGCGCGAAAAAAACGCTGACATTGCCTGCCTCTTTGCCGCTGGGTTATCACCGTTTGATATTGGAACAAGATTTACAACAGTGGCAGTGTTCAATCATCGTTGCACCGAAGCGCTGCTACGAGCCTGACGCTTTATTGCAGGGAAAAAAACTGTGGGGGGCTTGCGTACAACTGTATACCCTGCGTTCCGAGCGTAATTGGGGTATCGGTGACTTTGGCGATTTAAAGCAGATGCTAGGGCAGGTTGGCGAGCGTGGTGGGTCCTTTATCGGTTTAAATCCTATTCATGCGTTATATCCAGCTAACCCGCATAGTGCTAGCCCCTACAGCCCGTCATCCCGGCGCTGGCTGAATGTGATTTACATCGACATCAATGGGGTCGAAGAGTTTCAGCAAAGTGAAGCCGCACAGCATTGGTGGCATCAAGCTGAGACACAACAGGCGTTGGCAAAAAGTCGGGAAAGCGAGTGGGTTGATTACCCGCTGGTTATGCAGCTTAAATTGGCGGCTTTGCGCTTATCCTTTCCACTGTTTACGGCCCGCAAAGCCAAAGATGCACGGGTGCAGGCATTCCGGCGCTTTGTTGAGCAAGGTGGGCGCAGTTTACATCAGCAGGCTGCATTTGATGCCCTACATGCGCATTTAAGTGAGCATGATCCGATGATGTGGGGCTGGCCAGTGTGGCCAGAAAAGTACCGTGATGGTCATAGTAGTGCGGTGGCTGATTTTTGTCGCGAACACGCTGACGAAGTGACGTTCTATCTGTGGTTGCAGTGGTTGGCAGCCAGTCAATTTGATGACTGCTTCCAGTCCAGCCAACAGCGGAAAATGCCGATTGGCCTGTATCGTGACTTGGCGGTGGGGGTTGCTGAAGGTGGCGCTGAAACCTGGTGTGACCGCGAGTTATATTGCTTGAAAGCATCAGTGGGTGCCCCGCCAGATATCTTGGGGCCATTAGGCCAGAACTGGGGGCTACCGCCGATGGACCCTCATGTCATGGTCGCGCGCGCGTATCAGCCTTTTATTGATTTACTGCGTGCCAATATGACCAGTTGTGGTGCATTGCGCATCGACCATGTCATGGCATTATTACGCCTGTGGTGGATCCCCTATGGGCAGACTGCCGATCAGGGCGCTTATGTAAAATACCCAGTGGATGATTTGCTGGCGGTATTAGCGCTGGAGAGTCAGCGCCATCATTGCATGGTGATTGGTGAGGATTTAGGCACGGTACCGGTGGAGATTGTGGGCAAGTTACGTGATAGCGGGGTGTATTCCTACAAGGTGCTCTATTTTGAGCATGACAGTGAGAATATCTTCCGTGCGCCACAGTCTTACCCGGTGCAGGCGATGGCGACCATCACGACTCATGATTTACCGACATTGCGCGGCTACTGGCAAAGTGATGATCTGACTTTGGGGAATAAACTGGGGTTATATCCGGATCAACAGATATTGAAGCAGCTCTATCTTGACAGAGAGCGAGCCAAACAAGGGTTATTAGAAGGGTTGCATCGTTACGATTGTGTGCCAAAAAAAGTGGGTCACAAAGCGGCACTGTTATCGATGAGCCCAGTACTGAACCGTGGTTTGCAGCGCTATGTTGCAGACAGCGCCAGTGCATTGTTGGGGTTACAACCAGAAGATTGGTTGGATATGGCAGCACCAGTGAATATCCCCGGTACCACTGACGAGTACCCTAACTGGCGACGTAAATTGTCAGCGTCTCTGGAAGAGATATTTGCCGATAGCCAGGTTAACCGTTTATTGAAAGATTTGGATAAACGGCGCAAAAACGTTTCGGTTGGGTAATATGGGTGGGGGTTTATACCCTAAATAATTCGAGTTGCAGGAAGGTGGCAAGGGAGAGGCAAACCGGTCAAAGACCGGTTTGGGAGGTTATTGACAAAGTGCCTGCAACGGAGAGAACAGGCAGCAAGCAAGCGAAGCCCGATGAGCTTATTTATATAAGGTCAACGACAAGTCAGTGATTCGGGTGAGCGCGCGCGGGTAACGCCGCTGTAGTGCCAGGTAAGAAAGAGACTACCTAAAGTCATTGGTGTTACAGCAAGGCAGTAAGCAAACGAAACCCGATAAGGAAGTGATTCGGGTGAGCAAGCGCAGGTAACGCCGCTGTAGCGCCAATGACAAAGGGTAAATTAATTAGTAATAAGAGTGCTCGCCACGCTGATGCTCGGTCAGGTCTCTTACCCCTTTCAATTCTGGGAATTTCTGCAACAACTCTTTCTCGATGCCTTCTTTCAGTGTGACATCGACCATAGAACAACCGTTACAACCGCCGCCGAATTGCAGGATAGCCAAACCGTCTGGTGTGATTTCCATCAGTGTCACTCGGCCACCATGGCCAGCCAATTGTGGGTTAATCTGCGATTGCAGAACATACTCAACCCGTTCCATGAGTGGCGCGCTATCGTCTACTTTACGCATTTTAGCGTTTGGTGCTTTCAAGGTTAACTGAGAGCCGAGCTGGTCAGTGACGAAATCTATTTCAGCGTCTTGTAGATAAGGTACGCTCAGTTCATCAACATAGGCTGATAATTGCTCGAATTTCAGTTCGGTATCTGTTGCCTCAACCGCATCTGGTGGGCAATAGGAAACACCGCATTCAGCAGTTGGTGTCCCTGGATTGATAACAAATACACGAATTTGGGTGCCTTCTTCTTGATTTGCCAACAGTTTGGCAAAATGAGATTGTGCTGCGTCTGTTATTGTGATCATGGCATCTGCTCAATAGTTGACTACTCTTGTCGGTTATAATACGCCCATTGCTGGGGTGACTACAAGGTTCGGCAGACACACCAGATTTGTAATGAGGCAATACCTTGGGCCCACAGCAGATGGGCAATTTCATTTAGTGTACTACCTGTGGTGACAACATCATCCAGCAAGGCAATATGTTGCCCCCGTACTGACTCAGCACAACGAAAGATTCCGCGCACGTTCTTTCGCCGCTGTGCCGCCGTCAGTTGCCGTTGCGGTGGCGTAGCTTGTATACGCTGTAGCGTCAGTGGGGTGTAATCGCAACCAAGCCAGTGTGCCAGTGGACGAGCCAGTAGATCCGTTTGGTTGTATCCACGCCGCCAGCAGCGCCAATGATGTAGGGGGACACTGACGATCCGTTGTGGCTTGATGACCTTATCATTATTACGGCATCGGGTCTCCCGCCAGTGGCGTAACCATCGTAATAATAATAGACGAGCCAACACGGGGGCCAGTTGGGGGGCTCCACCAAATTTGAGTTGTTTAATCAACCCGCTTAGTGGTGGGGCATAATCACCCACGAACATCATATGGTGCCAGCGCGGTGGTGCAATCAGACAGCGGCCACAGCGCAGGAATGTGCTGGTGGAAGGTAAACCGCAGCAAGGGCAGCAGGGAGGTAACACCGGTAGATGACGCTGGCAGTAACAACAAATGCCGTGTCGGTTGTGATACAACGGTTGCTGGCATAGCCAACACTGGCTAACGATTGTTAGCATAGGCATCTTCCTTGATTTTAGTGCCCTTTTAGTGAGCTAAATCACCTGACAGGGCTGTTATTATTATGGCGACAGGATATTACTGTATGAAGCAGCTTTATTGGTACACCTGCGGTGAAGGCGATTGCGATCTTGTGTTGTTGCACGGATGGGGGCTGAATAGCGGGGTATGGCATTGCATTATTGATCGGCTTGCGCCGCATTTTCGTTTGCATTTGGTGGACCTGCCGGGTTATGGGCGCAGCCAAGATTACGGTGCGATGTCGCTGGTTGACATGGCCGAGATAGTGGCACAGCAAGCGCCGAAACAGGCACTGTGGCTTGGGTGGTCAATGGGTGGGTTGGTCGCTAGCCAAATAGCCCTGAGCCAGCCAGAGTGTGTCCGGGGGCTGATAACCGTCTCCTCTTCTCCCTGCTTTACCGCGCGTGATGAATGGCCGGGTATCAAGCTGGAAGTGCTGGCAGGTTTTCAACATCAGCTAAGTGATGATTTTCATCGTACAGTAGAACGCTTTTTAGCCTTGCAAACCTTAGGGACTGAAAGTTCGCGTCAGGATGCCCGTTTGCTAAAATCTGTCGTGCTACAACATCAAATGCCCGATGTTGAGGTATTGACCGGGGGGTTGGAGATCTTGCGCACTGCGGATCTACGTACAGCACTGGCCGATTTTACGCTGCCTTTTATGCGCGTTTACGGTTATCTGGACAGTCTGGTCCCACGCAAAGTCGCATCGCGATTAGACCGTGCCTGGCCACAAACCCAGTCGGTGGTCATGCAAGGGGCTGCTCATGCCCCCTTTATTTCTCACCCTGATTATTTCGCCAAATTAATACTGAGTTTTGCTGAAGAAAACAAAAAATAATGGCGTTAGCTTCTTATTTTTCCTCTCTATTTTTACTGCCCAACTTATATTGGTTGGACAAAATGGTTGTGTAAAAGAAAATTATTTAAGTTATTAAATGGATAAATATTTAATCTGTTTAATAATTAGAAAGGATGAACCGGAGGTTATCCAATGAATGTGTTCGCGACATACTCATTGAGGTGACGCTTCTTTAGAGGCTGTGAAGGTGCGATGTAAAGCTTGGATTGTTATTAAAAGTTAGATTGTTATTAAAAGTTAGATTGTTATTGAAAATCAGATTGTTATTGAAAATTAGGCTGTTATTTAACACTAATAATACTGTATCTGCTAATCCTTTAAATTAAATAGATATTATCTTTATTTCACTTAATTTCTTCTATATCCAAGTTATTTCGAGATGCAGATAGGCGGCAACTGTTATTGATATTTAGCGCCGGGAGCAGATTTGAATGCTGCTTGCAGCGGCCTCGCAGAGGCGAGACCCATGGATGGGCCGAGTAAGGAAAGTAGCCAACACGCATGCGGCTTGAAGTATGGCGGGTATATATCAATCAACTACGAGGTGTTTCATATGAATTTATTGAAAAATGTGGCTGTTGCTTTGGTGATCAGTGGTCTTTCTTTCGCCGCTATTGCTGCCAAGGAAATTACTAAACAAGAAGCAGAAGCCAATAATTACGAGAAGATAGGTACGGTCAGTACCGCAGGTGAGGCGGCTTCGCCAATGGACGTTAAAAAAGAACTGTCAAAACTGGCAGACGCAAAGGGCGGTAAATATTATGTGATTATCGCCGAACGTGAGAAGGGGAAGTTTGATGCTGATGCCGATGTTTATAAGTGATTATTTATCGATAATTACTTATAGATAAGTGTTTATAAAAAATGGTTTATCAATGTTGGCTTGTAAATAATACGGAATCAACATGTTGAGATGCCCAGATGGGCATCTCTTATTTATGTGCGTGAGGTTCCTTTAACTGATAGAGCACAGTATTACAGTGTTGATGGCCTTCGGGGCAGCTTTTGCAACTGCCTGTCAGACAGCCACTATTATCCAACTCAATACGTTCTATCTTCCCCATGGCGGTTAACTTCTCCAGCATGGCGTTGACCAAGGGTAACGGTGTTGCCAGCTGCCGGCTTAACTGGCTGGCTTCAGCGCTGCCATTGAGGGCAATCGCATCGCGTAGTTGCAGTAGGCTGACCATCGTTCCCCTCTTTTTACGGCTGGCTAATGGGTGATCAATGGCAATTGCTGCCACTGCCACTGCCACTGCAGCAATTAGCAGGTTCACTGTTTTGTAATCTGACAGTGACCCGGCTACGGGCACGGCGTAAACCAAATAAGATCAATGCATTAACGACAATTACTAACGCAATAATACTCAGGCTCTGCTGTGGGTGATCGCGGAAGGTGGCCGCCTGATAGAACAGGGTCGCTAGCGAGTAGGCCACATTTAACCCCCACAATATGGAGAAGGTCATCCAGCCGCGGCTGGTTTCGCGCGCGATGGCCCCCATCACTGAGACACAAGGCACATATAGCAGCACGAAAATCAGGTAGCTGTAGGCGGAGATGCTGGAGCCGAACTTACTGCTCATCATACCCATTGAACCGGTAGTCATCTCGCCGTCACCTTTACTGGCTTCAATAGGGTTAGCAAGCACGCTAAGACTAAAGGTGTCCTTTAAGCCCTGCCAGGTTTCATCAACGGCACCTGCCAATTCATCCAGTAAATTAAAGCTTTCTGCATCGAAGGGGACATTGTTAATTTGCTCGGCGGTATAAAGGGTATTTAGCGTCCCCACCACGACTTCTTTTGCCATGGCTCCAGTTACCAGCCCGACGGTTGCCTGCCAGTTATCGGCATGGATACCCATGGGCATCAGTAATGGCGTAAGCACTTTACTGACTGAGGCCAATGCTGAGTCATTGATACTATCTACCGCCTTGCCGTTGAAAGAGAAACTATTCAGGCCACCAATAAAGATACTGGCGATCACAATCACTTTCCCAGCCCGTAGCACAAAACCTTTTAATCGTTGCCAAGTTTGTAATAACAAACTCTTTAGGTGTGGCACATGATAAACCGGCAGCTCCATCACGAACGGCGAGGCTTCACCACGCATAATGGTGTATTTCAGAACCAGGCCGGTGAGAATGGCAACCGCAATACCTAACAAATAGAGAGAGAAGACGATACTCGCTCCGTCCTGCCCGAAGAATGCCGCGGCGAAGACTGCAAAAATAGCCAATCGTGCACCGCAAGACATAAATGGGGCCATCATGATGGTGATTAACCGCTCGCGTTGGGCATCTAAGGTTCGCGCCCCCATAATTGAGGGAACATTGCAGCCGAAACCGACAATCAGCGGCACAAAGGATTTACCGGGCAATCCCAGCGCTTGCATTAAGCGGTCCATAACAAAAGCGGCCCGAGCCATATAACCCGAGTCTTCCAGAAATGAGAGGAACAAATACATCATGCCGATCTGTGGCACTAATGGCAGTACGGTGTTAATCCCACCGCCGACGCCTTGTGCGAGGAAAATCGTCAGCCATTGTGGGAAGTGTAACGTATGGCCGACCCATTGCAGACCCTGAATAAAGATAGCAGCAGAACCAATGTCAAAAATCGGTTGCAGTGCCCCGCCAATATTGATTGCCAATACAAACATCAAATACATCACAAATAGGAATATTGGGACCCCTAACCAACGGTTAAGGATCACGCTATCCAGTGCTTGTGTCAGGCGATTAGGCTCTGCCTGCTGTGAATTACCCACGGCCTCACACAGGTGAGCAATGCTTTGATAACGGGCATCCGCGATAATCAGCGCCGGATCTTCGTGCTGCTGCTCACGTAGCTGTTGGCGGGCTTGTTCAACCATTGAGGGCGCGACACCCGCCCGGTTCAGGCTGTAGATGTCTCCTTCCAAGATTTGCAGTGCTAACCAGCGGCGTTGCTGCATGGGTAAGGCGTCGGACATCGCGGCGACCAGTTTATCCACTTCACTTAGCAGAATGGGGGGATAGCTCACCAGCGCACTGAAGATGGCGGGTTGAAACTGATCAATACTGTTTTTTAATTCATCGATACCACGCCCACGGGTCGACACCAATGGAATGACCGGGCAACCCAATTTTTTAGATAATGCGTTGATATCAATTTCGATATGCTGACTTTCGGCGATATCCAGCATGTTCAGCGCCACGATGCATGGGATACCTAACTCCAACAGTTGCAGTGTCAGGTAGAGATTGCGCTCTAGGTTGACAGCATCAATCACGTTGATCAGCAGATCAGCTTCGCCACTCAAAATATAGTGACAGGCAATTTGCTCATCCAGAGAAGTTTGCTCAGAAATGGTGGTCAGGGAGTAAGTCCCTGGCAGGTCAACCAATGTCACCTGATGTTGGGCGGTGTTGAAGTGGCCTTCTTTGCGTTCCACCGTGACCCCGGCCCAGTTACCTACCCGCTGGCGAGCACCGGTTAACTGGTTAAACAGCGTGGTTTTACCCGCATTCGGGTTGCCGATAAGGCCTATAGTGAGTGCTTTCATGATCCAACGTGATATCGATAAATTAAAATCAAACTGCGCGAGGCTATTTTTTCAAACCGCAGGGCAGATAGAAATAGGGCGCAGACCTGAGTTATTGGGGTTGCAGGTCCAAAGTGAGCAGGTCTAAGTCTTTTTTGCGGACCACCAGACTGACCCGACGGGTTTCTATCTGAATGGGATCACCTAACGGCGCAAGACGAACAACATTAAACGAGGAGCCAGGCAGCATACCCAATGACAAGAGTTTTTGCCGGTAAGCTGGGCTGATTTCAGGAGAAAAACCAATGATTTTGTAGGATCGTTGGGGGATAAGATGCATATAAGCCTCTTGAAATTTTGGATAAATTACCGTTATCGGTGTACCAAACATTCAGCCAAAACGAGCAAGTTAAAATACAATGATTTAAATAATAATACTGAGAATCATTTTCATGCTCAATTAAATAAAGCATTCCAATAGTAACCACTTATTACAGTATTATTTATATAATTAATGTCTTATTTCTATAACTAATGAGTATGGTTCCTATTTATGTATTGTTTTACCATCAAATTACCGAGATCGCAAATGAGAATGATGTACTAAATCAGTTAATGAATTTTTCTGTAAGTCTATGCTGGCATTGAAAATACCGATGAGTAACATAATTGAGTCACGCTGGATTTAATCAGGTAACATTTGAGTTTTAATTAACTCATAGAATGCTATCGTAATTATTTATAAATTAATGAGAATATCTGGAGGGGTTAATTATTTTGTTAAATTATTAAGCTGCCCCCTAATTATTAGATTGATATCCAATAGCCGGGGGCAATTTAATGGCCGTCCTTGTCAGGGATTAGCGTTTTTTAAAGGCCGCCGCCAGCGCATCACTCATGGCACTGTTACCCGCCGAGCTGCTATCTGATCGCCCTTTGGCCGGAGCACGGTTAGGCGCATTATGACCTTTCGCGTCGTTATGTGGGCGATTCGCCCCGCGGTTATCATTATTGGTGCGCTCGTTACCGGTGCCAGTGTTGGAACGGCGGGAGTGAGCCTCACCCGGCTGCTCATCAAGGCGCATGGTCAGGGCGATACGCTTACGTTGCAGATCCACTTCCATAACTTTGACTTTGACGATATCGCCTGCTTTCACCACTTTATGTGGATCATCGACAAATTTATCGGCCAGCGAAGAGATATGCACCAAACCATCCTGATGAACGCCGATATCCACAAAAGCACCAAAATTTGTCACGTTAGTGACCGCGCCTTCAAGGATCATGCCCGGTGTCAGGTCATTAAGTGTTTCCACTCCTTCCGCGAAGGTGGCTGTTTTAAATTCAGGGCGCGGGTCACGACCTGGCTTTTCCAGCTCTCGCAGAATATCGGTTACCGTCGGTACGCCAAAACGCTCAGTAGTAAAATCACGAGCATTGAGGTTGCGCAGCGCATTGGCATTGCCCATTAAGTCCTGCAATGCCTGCTCGGTGGCCGCTAAAATACGCTCGACTACCGGATAGGCTTCTGGGTGAACTGTCGAGGCGTCTAAGGGGTTATCGCCGTGGTTAATACGCAAAAAACCAGCACACTGCTCGAAGGCTTTTGGCCCGAGGCGGCTGACTTTCAGTAATTGCTCACGGTTACGGAAGCGGCCATTCTCATCACGCCAGTTCACGATGTTCTGTGCCATCATACGAGTCAAACCGGCAACACGTGTCAGTAACGGCACCGAAGCCGTGTTTAAATCCACGCCAACGGCGTTTACGCAGTCTTCCACCACCGCATCCAGCTTCTTCGCCAATTGGCTTTGGCTGACATCGTGCTGATACTGACCAACACCGATAGATTTCGGATCGATTTTTACCAGTTCAGCCAACGGATCTTGCAGACGGCGGGCAATGGAAACCGCGCCACGGATGGAGACATCCAGATCAGGAAACTCTTGCGAGGCCAATTCAGATGCCGAATAGACCGAGGCACCGGCCTCACTGACGATGACTTTTTGGGCGGTTACGGCCGGGTACTGTTGTTGTAGCTCCACAAAGAAGCGCTCGGTTTCCCGTGAGGCCGTGCCGTTGCCGATAGCCACCAGTTCAACCTGATGTTTGATGCACAGGGCGGCCACAACAGCGGCGGCTTTTGCTGCCTGGCCGGTGTGTGGGTAGATGGTATCGAAAGCGACCAGCTTGCCAGTTGCATCCACCACCGCGACTTTCACGCCAGTACGCAGGCCGGGATCGAGGCCCATGGTCGCGCGCATACCTGCTGGCGCGGCCATCAGCAAATCTTGCATATTACGGGCAAAGACATTGATAGCCTCATCTTCAGCCCGTTCACGCAAGGTGCTCATCAGCTCGGTTTCCAGATGCAACAGCACTTTAATACGCCAGGTCCAGTTGACCACTGCTTTACGCCAGCCGTCCGCTGGCGCATTATTCAAGCGCAGATCAAGATGGTTGATAATGATCTGTTCACCCTGACTTTCGCGCGGCGGTTCGTCAAATTGCGGATCAGGATTCAATGCCAGTTGCAGTACCCCCTCATTGCGGCCACGGAACATGGCCAATGCGCGGTGAGAAGGGACTTGTGCGATAGGTTCGTGGTGATCGAAGTAATCGCGGAATTTAGCGCCTTCCTGCTCTTTGCCTTCCACGACTTTTGACACCAGATGGGCGTTTTTCCACAGATACTGACGCACTTTCGCCAGCAGGGTAGCATCTTCGGCAAACCGCTCCATCAAAATATAGCGAGCACCATCCAGCGCGGCTTTAGTATCAGTGACGCCTTTATCGGCATCAACATAGGCCAGCGCGGTGCGCTCGGGGTCTTGTTGTGGATCCTGCCATAAACTCTCTGCCAGGGGTTCCAACCCGGCTTCAATGGCAATCTGCCCGCGAGTGCGGCGCTTCGGTTTATAAGGAAGATACAGGTCTTCCAGCTCGGTCTTACTCAGGGTGGCGTTGATCGCCCCGGCCAGCGGGTCGGTGAGTTTTCCTTGATCTTCAATTGATTTAAGAATGGTTTGGCGGCGATCTTCTAATTCACGCAGATACCCCAGACGGCTTTCCAACTGACGCAGTTGGATATCATCTAACCCGCCGGTAACTTCCTTACGATACCGCGCAATAAAGGGCACGGTATTACCTTCATCAAGCAGGCGGATAGCGGAGATAACTTGCTCCGGCCGGGCCTGCAGTTCGCTTGCAATAATGCGGCTCAGTGGTTCATTCATAAGTCTGATATCAATTTTGATTTACCCTTTGTATTTGAAGCCGCAGGGGGTAGCGGTGCTCACTCACCCGAATAACTTACCTGTAGTAGACTTTACTGTGAGATAAATTCTACTGCTCGATAGGTTCACCGGGATTTGTTCGTTTGCTGCCTACCTGCAACGCCAAGTGCTCTGAGTATAGTGAGTAGGAAAAACGATAAAAGACAGTTATACGGATTGCTTAGGTAAAATGCCAGTAGAGTGCTCGTTAGGCTTGAGGTAACGTGGACATCAGCACAATTTATTTATTCACAATTTATTTATCTGTAGAAACGGTTTATTTGTAAGGTTACTTATTTGTAAAACGACGAATCCATAAAAAGAATCGGTTACAGTAGTGGCATTCATACCACGTGGACAACGTTGCGGTAGGAATTAGTTATTATGATGAAAAATAGCTAATTTTATGAAAAGTAACGACGATGACAAAAAGTAACGACGATGGCGAAAAATAACGATTATGGCGAAAAGTAACGATTATGGCGAAAAGTAACTACATCACCCGTGAAGGCTGGCAGGCGCTGGACCGTGAATTGCATTATCTTTGGCGAGAAGAGCGCCCGGTTGTCACTCAGGCGGTTTCTGAAGCTGCTGCTATGGGTGACCGTTCAGAAAATGCTGAATATATTTATGGAAAGAAGCGGCTGAGAGAAATCGATCGCCGGGTACGCTTTCTCGCCAAGCGCCTTGAAGTGCTGAAAATTGTTGACCCTGATCCTCGCCAGGAAGGTAAAGTCTTTTTTGGTGCGTGGGTGCGGGTAGAAAATGAACAAGAAGAGCAACGCATCTTCCGTTTGGTGGGGCCCGATGAGTTTGACCCGGCCAAAAAATGGATTTCAATTGATTCACCGGTCGCCCGTGCATTGATAGGGAAACAAGTCGATGACGAGGTTACCGTGCAAACACCTAATGGTGAGGCAACCTACTGGATATTAGAGATTCGTTATCGGCCATTTGATGAAGATAGGCTATTTAATGAACATATTGATAATTAGGCGTTTGATAATTAAGTATACAAATAAGCTTTGTAACAATTTCAACTAGAATTTATACCATTAATAACTGTCTGTTAGAGTAAGTTTTTCTAACAATGTGCAGATCCAGGCAATACGGCCTTTGGGAGTAATAAAATGCAAGAGAATCACAAGATTCTAGTCGTTGATGACGATATGCGTCTACGTGCGCTACTAGAACGTTATTTGACGGAGCAAGGTTTTCAGGTCCGCAGTGTTGCCAATGCTGAACAGATGGATCGCTTGCTGACTCGTGAGTCCTTCCACCTGATGGTACTTGACCTGATGTTACCGGGCGAAGATGGTTTGTCGATTTGCCGCCGCCTGCGTAGCCAAAGCAATCCGATGCCGATCATTATGGTGACGGCAAAAGGCGAAGAAGTGGATCGTATCGTTGGGCTGGAAATCGGTGCGGATGATTATATTCCCAAGCCATTCAATCCTCGCGAATTACTGGCTCGTATCCGTGCGGTACTGCGCCGTCAGGCAAACGAACTGCCGGGAGCACCTTCACAAGAAGAGGCGATCATTGCGTTTGGTAAATTCAAACTAAATCTGGGCACGCGCGAGATGTTTCGTGAAGATGAGCCTATGCCATTGACTAGCGGTGAATTTGCGGTGCTTAAAGCATTGGTTAGTCACCCGCGTGAGCCGTTGTCCCGCGATAAGTTGATGAATCTGGCCCGTGGCCGTGAATACAGCGCGATGGAACGTTCTATCGATGTCCAGATTTCCCGTTTGCGTCGAATGGTGGAAGAAGATCCAGCCCATCCGCGTTATATCCAGACGGTGTGGGGCCTAGGCTATGTATTTGTACCGGACGGCAGTAAAGCATGAAGTGGTGGCGCTTTTCTCCACGTAGCTCATTCGCCCGAACCTTATTACTGATCGTGACCTTGCTGTTTGTCAGCTTGGTTACCACGTATTTGGTGGTGCTGAATTTCGCCATCTTACCTAGCTTGCAACAGTTCAATAAAGTGTTGGCGTATGAAGTCCGTATGCTGATGACTGATCGGCTGCAATTGGAAGATGGCACACTACTTGAAGTCCCGCCCGCGTTCCGGCGTGAGATTTACCGTGAGTTAGGTATCTCGCTTTATACCAACGCAGCGGCAGAGGAAAGTGGCCTACGCTGGGCACAGCATTATAAATTTCTCAGTGATCAAATGGCCCAGCAGTTAGGCGGGCCAACCGATGTTCGGGTCGAGGTCAATAAAAACTCACCAGTGGTTTGGCTAAAAACCTGGCTGTCGCCAGATATCTGGGTACGCGTTCCCCTCACGGAGATTCATCAAGGCGATTTCTCGCCACTGTTCCGTTATACCCTGGCAATTATGCTACTGGCAGTGGGCGGAGCCTGGTTATTTATCCGTATTCAGAATCGGCCTTTGGTAGAACTGGAACATGCGGCTTTACAGGTCGGTAAGGGGAATATTCCGCCACCATTGCGGGAATACGGTGCTTCGGAAGTTCGTTCAGTGACACGGGCATTTAACCAAATGGCCGCCGGGGTCAAATTGTTGTCTGATGACCGTACCTTATTGATGGCTGGCGTTAGTCATGATTTACGTACTCCATTGACGCGTATTCGCTTGGCAACGGAAATGATGAGTGAAGACGACGGTTACCTATCTGAATCGATCAATAAAGACATTGAAGAGTGCAATGCGATTATTGAGCAGTTTATCGACTATCTGCGCACCGGGCAGGAGATGCCGACTGAATCGAGCGATCTTAATTCTGTATTAGGTGAAGTGATTGCTGCAGAAAGTGGTTATGAGCGGGTGATTGAGACGGATTTAGCTGAAGGTGAGGTGCTGGTAGATATTCATCCATTATCGATTAAACGCGCGTTAACCAATATGGTGGTGAATGCGGCCCGTTACGGTAATGGCTGGATAAAAGTGAGCAGTGGTAAGGAGTTGCAGCGGGCTTGGTTCCAGGTTGAAGATGATGGCCCCGGTATAAAACCCGAGGATTTGAAGCACTTGCTCCAGCCTTTCGTGCGCGGCGATAGTGCCCGCAGCACCAGCGGTACTGGGCTAGGTCTGGCGATTGTTCAGCGAATCATTGATGCGCACGCGGGGTCATTGGAGATTGGCACCAGTAAGCGAGGCGGGTTACGGATCCGCGCATATATTCCATTGCCGTTGGATGTGAGGCCCAAGCCACCAACGGTGGCTTGATGGAGAGATAAGCGGTTTTATCAATAGGTCAGTGGTTTTATCAATAGGTCAGTGGTTTTATAAATAAATCAGTGGTTTTATAAATAAATAGAAAAAAGGGGCACAATTCTGAAAGTGCCCCCTGTAACGCTAAACTAAAACAGCTAACACTGGCTTAGATCTTTGGCCCCGCGCTAACCAACGCGGCCCCTGCAGGGGTATCGGTATATTTATCAAAGTTAGTCGCAAAACGCTGCGCCAAATCTTCGGCTTTCTCTTGCCACTGCGCTTCATCAGCGTAGGTGTCGCGAGGGTCGAGGATATCGGGATTCACACCGGGTAACGCCATGGGTACTGCCAGATCAAAGATTGGCAGCGTAAAGGTTTCTGCCTTATCAATCTCCCCATTCAGGATTGCGTCAATAATGGCGCGGGTATCCTTGATGGAAATACGCTTACCCGTCCCATTCCAACCGGTATTGACCAGATAGGCTTGCGCGCCAACCGCTTGCATACGCTTAACCAGCACTTCAGCGTACTGTGTTGGGTGCAGCGATAGGAAGGCCGCACCAAAACAGGCAGAGAACGTTGGCGTTGGCTCAGTGACGCCACGCTCTGTCCCTGCCAGTTTGGCAGTAAAGCCAGATAGGAAGTGATATTGAGTTTGGTCTGCGGTCAGACGAGATACCGGGGGTAGCACCCCAAAGGCATCGGCGGTCAGGAAGATAACCTTGGTCGCATGACCTGCTTTAGACACTGGTTTAACGATGTTATCGATGTGGTAAATTGGATAAGAGACACGGGTGTTTTCGGTTTTAGAACCGTCATTAAAATCAACGGTACCGTCGGCCAGCACCACCACGTTTTCCAGCAAGGCGTCGCGTTTAATTGCGTGGTAAATATCTGGCTCTGCTTCTTCAGATAACTTAATGGTTTTAGCGTAGCAACCTCCCTCGAAGTTAAAGACGCCATCATCATCCCAGCCATGTTCATCATCACCGATCAACTTGCGTTTTGGATCGGTGGATAAAGTGGTTTTACCGGTACCCGACAGGCCAAAGAAGATGGCAACATCGCCTTTTTCGCCGACGTTAGCCGAGCAATGCATTGAAGCAATGCCTTTCAGTGGCAGCAGGTAGTTCATCATCGAGAACATCCCTTTCTTCATTTCGCCGCCATACCACGTGCCACCAATCAACTGCATACGTTCTGTCAGATTAAAGGCGACAAAGTTTTCTGAGTTCAGGCCCTGCTCTTTCCATTGTGGGTTAGTGCATTTGGCACCGTTCATCACGATAAAGTCAGGTTCGAACCGAGCCAGTTCTTCATCTGATGGACGGATAAACATATTTTTGACGAAGTGTGCCTGCCAGGCAACTTCCGTGATAAAGCGGACTTGCAGGCGGGTATCCGCATTAGCACCGCAGAATGTATCGACAACAAAGAGGCGTTTGCCAGAGAGTTGTTCCGTCACCAGACCTTTCAAATGGCTCCAGGTCTCTTGGCTCAGAGGCTTGTTATCATTTTTACCTTTGCCCTGATCGGCCCACCACACGGTATCCTGAGTGATAGCATCGCGGACAATATATTTATCTTTTGGTGAACGGCCGGTAAAAATACCGGTATCTACCGCTATTGCGCCTGTAGTCGTAAGTGTTCCACGCTCGTATCCTTCCAACGTGGGCTTGGTCTCTTCTTCAAACAGTAAATCATAGCTTGGGTTGTAAACAATCTCGCTGACGTTATGGATGCCATAGGCGGCGAGCTCCTGCGGGGTAATTCCTTTAACACTCATGTCATAACTCCTGGATCGTCAATTTTCTACCAGCGATTGTAAGTACTCATCTCTGATTAACAGCGATAGCTATCAAATATTTTAATATATGACCTATTTTTCGCTAGGTTATGAGAGATGGAACACGAATTGTCGCAAGTGTGAAACGGAGGAAATGACCGGGCACTAATAGGTGCCCGGCTAAGTATTACGAGGATTAATGAATTTGTTCAGAAGAGACGCTATTGCCATTCTTTAATGTAGCAATATCAACTGCATCAAACAGATAATGGTTACCGCAATATTCACAATGCATATCAATATTGCCATCTTGCTCGAGCATTTCGGTGACGTCATCGTCAGCCAGCGTCACTAAGGCATCGGCACAACGTTGGCGGGAGCAGGTGCAGCGGAAGCTGACATTTTGTGGCTCATACAGCGTCACCTCCTCCTGATGATACAGGCGATACAGCACTTCATTGGCTGGCAGTGTGAATAACTCCTCAGCTTTAATGGTCGTTGTTAGCTGTGCCAGATGGTCAAACTCATCTTCATTACGTTCCTGCGCTGGCAGTACTTGCAGTAGCATGCCGCCCGCAGCCGCTTTATCGGCAACATGCCCGGTGCGGATAAACAGGCGAGTCGGCAATTGCTCTGACTGCATGAAGTAATTTTCCAGACAGGCCGCGATAGTCTCACCTTCTAATGCCACAACACCTTGATAGCGTTCGCCTTGTGCAGGTGTAATGGTGATCACCAGATAGCCGTTGCCGACCATCTCTTGCAGTGTGCTGTCATCGCTTATTTCGCCTTTAAAGCGAGCAACACCACGCATTTCCTGCCGGTTATTACCGTTAATGACCGCCAGTGTTAAGGGGCCATCACCGCCCTGTAATTGCACGGTAATATCGCCATCAAATTTCAGGGTAGCAGTCAGCAGGCTGGTCGCGACCAACATTTCACCCAACAGTTTCTGTACCGCTGGTGGGTAATCATGGTTGGCTAATACCTGCTGGTAGGTTTCATTAACTGAAACCAGTTCACCGCGTACAGCATGATTAGCAAACAGATAGCGGTGTAATTGGTCGTGATTAGACATAGTTTTCTCTCATGTTGGCCGCCGTTTAAATCCGTCATCTTTCAAGTTGCAGGTGTATTGGCTACGTTCGTTACTCGGCCCGGCTGCAAGCCGCGTTCAAGTCTGCTCTTGGCGCTAAGTGTCAATAACAGTTGTCACTCGTTTGCCGCCTTCCTGCATGTTGAAATCTATAAGGTTTACTCAGGCTCGCCTTGTTTAAATTTGATCAGATTGCGACGTTCTTTTTTATCCGGCCGCCGATCCGGATGCGGCATGGTCAGGGCATTCAGCTTACGTGCCTGTGCGACTTTCGCTCGGTTGGCAATGCTGGCCTCGGTTTCTTCATACAATGTTTGGGCTTCTTCTGCCCCCCGGCGTTGACCATGTAACGCCAATACACGCACTGTGCGCTCATCATTACCTTGCCGCAGACGGATCTCAGCATTGAGTTCAACCAGCTTGCTGGGCTTGCCTCGTTGGCCGTTATAGTGGACTTTACCGCCATCCACCATGTCACGTGCGATCGCTCTGGTTTTATAAAACCGTGCGGCCCATAACCATTTATCCAGCCGTACTGATTCCGCTGGGGAGATTTTATCCTTCATAAATGCTCCTACCCGTCATACTGTTTTATTCACAACGTAACTGTAAGGCGGGCAACAGTTTACGATAGTCATTGATTGCCGGATGTCTGTGGAAGGCTTTATCAGCACAGCTGGAGTCCGGGTTTTCTACCCCAAGGCAGTAGCGGATACCAAAGGCTTGCGCAGCATCCAAAATCGCTTCGCTATCATCGACAAACAATGTTCTGGCGGGGTTCAGCCCGGTATGCTGCGTAACCGCTTGCCACAACCGTTGATCTTCTTTCGGATAACCAAATGTATGGGTGGAAAGCAATAAATCAAGGTGCTGGTCAAGGGCGGTGTGCTCAATCTTTACTGCCAAACTATGCGGATGGGCATTGGTGAGCAAAATGGTTTGCAGGCCATGCTGACGCAAACCAGATAGGAATGGCACGGTATCCTGACGTAAGCGTGCGCGGCTGCCGATATCAGAGGTCATGGCATAAATATCTAAATCCAGCCGTTCGCGCCAGTAATCGAAGCAATACCAATTCAAGGTATGCTGCACAGCGTTATATTCATCATGAATAATTTTGTGCGCTTGTTCGAGTGGGATCCCTCTGCGTTGGCTCAGGGTTTCTGGCACTAATTTTAACCAGAAATGGCTGTCGAACGCCAAATCCAGCAGGGTGCCATCCATATCTAGCAGTACGGTATCAATTTCTTGCCAGTTAAAATCGGGGGGCATAACGACTCCATTCCTCCATTCCAATGATGTTGGGTGATGGTGGATATTTTCTGCTATAAGCGAGTAGATAAAGCTAGCCTAGCATATCCATGTTACACCGTGCATCTGCTGGCATGATCGTCTATCAATCGGAGATGAGTGAACTAGCGCAGGAAGGGTGGCGATGTGAAAGTTTGATTAAAGCAATCGTCATAATAACGTTGAATGTTATCCATCCGGCGACGATTTTTCATGGCACGTTGAATTAATAAGACCATATTGACCACCAGGCAAAAAATCAGCACCAGTAATAGCAGGCTGGTCGCCAGATAGCGACCCAGAGTGACAATATCAGGCTCACTATGCAGCGCAATATGCCGTGTGCCATTCGCATCAGTCGTGATATTGGTAATAATGCCTTCCGCTTTAAATGGGGTATCAAGTAGCAGCGCCGAGAGCCGCTGCAATTCCCGCCACTGTTCCAGCGCACTGTAGTCAAACAGAGGCAGCGTTGGAGCAGGGTGGTTCACTAACTGCTTGCCCTCATCGCTGGTGATCAAAAAACCGCCCGGAGGTGGGCTATTCAACGCTTCTGTTGCTAAATGTGTTTCACGATAAACGAATGATGACGCTGCGGTATTAATCAAATTTTCCAGTACATCGGCACTGATTGGGCGTAACAGAACATTCATCCCTTCCAGGTTCCCGGATTGCGCCCGTTTGACCAAGGCTGACCAGTTTTTGGCATTCCCCAGATTAACCAATGCATTCTTCAGGCGAATACAATCGGTATTCTCGCTACATAACGCCTGTGTTTTCAGCACAATGTCAGAAAAATTGTCCAATAGAATCATGCCCGATTTCTCAATGGCGGTAGCCAGTTGCGGGTTGACGCTGGCATCAGAACCCTGTGGGTGCAGTTGTTTATTGATTGTTTCTACCAGTGCCGCTGCTTTTTCTATGGTTTCAGATTCAGGTTGTGGCAAGGGGGAGGCGGTATTCCAATAAATACCGGAGCAATCAAAGGGGGTGAAAACGAAACCGCGTGTATTTTGAATATTGGGAGGAACATAGCACATGCCGTTACCCTGAGCCTTCAGCATATCGCCGATGCGTAGTGGCATTTTGTCCAGTGCTGCGACGCTGGTCACCTGTTGGCTTTGAGCCCCTTGCAACCAAGCAACGCTCAATTTTAGGGGGAGGCTGAGTGGTACGTAAATCAGTAATAACACCAGTACCAACAGTGAGCCGACGAGCAAGGTTAGGTTTTTCCCCCAGCGTTGTAACGGGAACATTTTCATTTCATCATGGAGGGATAAAAAAGCCCCCTGACGTACAACTTGGCGATTAAGGTAGATATCAATATGGGTTTTTTTGCCTAAATCATGTACAAAATAAGGTCCCCAATGCGCCGGATAAATGAGATCAACGATCCCGAGTGAGATATTGTTTATCTGCCCCTGATTTGACTCGCCAAACAGACCCCAGCGCTTGGGGGTACCATTTAAGCAGTGCACTTCCCGCAAATCTTTTTCTGACAAGGGTCGGAAGAGGTTCCAACATGCCCAACTGGTTAATGACACTGCCACGATAACCAGCCAGGGTAGTGTCACCGTCGGCCCGGATAATGCGAAAAACAGCAACAATAAAGCCATGCAAATGGCGCTGGCTTCTTTTAAACCATTAGGGCCATGCAGAGCATATTCTTCCGGGGTTTCCTTACGGATATTAAGCAGCTCAATATGTTCGCTATCTTCTTTGCGAATAGACGCATTTTGCGATACTGGCGGTAAAATGGGCTGATAGGTATTCTCAGACTGATGATTGTTAAGCGTATACCCATTAAGGGAGATCACCAGCGGGATTGTCTGGGTTTGGATAAGCTCAACATCATTATCCTGAGTAATATATTGTTCCCAGGCCGAGGGCAGATGAACTTCTATTGAATCGAGATAATAGCGCCATTTATTTGGCTCATCGCTGGCGACACCATAGCGGGTAATGGCGCGGGTAACGGAATAGACGTTATCACTTTGCGGTGTGAGCACCAACATTGGGGGGGATGGAGTACTGGCTGCTAGTGTGTGGGAATCAAAAGCCTGCTGCGTATTAAACCCATGCTTATTTTGCTGATTACGCAGATAACTTTCGATACTCACTCGCTCTTCTGGCGTGAGTTTTCGGTGTGTCGGTTTAACAAACGGCAACGCTGCTGTTATGGAGTGGGGACGGCGGAATCGGAGCCACCACAGCAGACCTACGGCGATCAGACTGGTCAACAGTAAGGCCAATATTAAAACTATTGTGCTCATCCCATCCCCATCAGAGCGCTTTTAATTTACGTCAACGCTATGAAAAATAAATAAAAAATCGCGGAGGTATATGGCCTAATAACCCAATGATTCAGCGCCTATTCCGCCAATGCTCACAAAATGACCTAACGCAATAGCGCTTGCCAGTAGACTAGTTAGGGTAGCAAAGCTAAGACAGCCACAATATCAGCATAATCCTATTTTCAAACCATTCTTCGTGTGTGGAGGGATAATTTAGGGCGAATATTAACCAGTTGAATTTTAGCTGAACTCGACGTCATGTTAAAAACGAGTAAATTATATCTAACTGGCATTGCGATAAAGGTTCTCATTAACGCACAATGTGATCAAGTTCTAATATACCCTTTGTCCTTGACGTTGCAGGGGTGTTGGTTGCGTTTACTCACCCGAATCACTGACTTGATTCAGCTCATCGGGATTCGTGTACTGGCCGCCTACCTGTAGAACCAATAAATTTGGGGATAAAAATCACACAAAGTGTCTGGATAATATTGACGGATAATATCGCGTTTTCGTTAATTCAGATATGTGTTAAATGGCGGTGAGTGATTAATTTGGGGCTATCATGAAACACCTGCAAAAACCTAAAATTCTGAAAATAGAAACGGTTGCTCGCTCCCGCTTATTCAATGTTGAAGCGGTAGAACTGGAGTTCAGTAATGGCGTACAGCGCATTTATGAACGTATGCGACCATCAAATCGTGAGGCCGTGATGATTGTGCCGGTTATAGGTAACGATTTACTGCTCATTCGTGAATACGCTGTTGGTATTGAGGAATACGAACTGGGCTTTCCTAAAGGTCTGATAGACCCCGGAGAAGGTGTGTTGGAAGCCGCAAATCGCGAGTTAATGGAAGAAGTTGGATATGGTGCTGAGCGCTTTGACTATCTCGCTAAACTGACCATGGCACCGTCCTACTTTTCCAGCAAAATGAATATTGTTATTGCTCACGGCCTGTATCCACAAAGTTTGGAGGGTGATGAGCCTGAGCCGTTGCCGCAAGTGCGTTGGCCAATCGCTAATATGATGGCACTCCTTAATGAGGCTGATTTTCGCGAGGCCCGTAATGTCAGCGCCCTCTTTTTAGCACATACATTTCTGAATCAGTGATTGTTTTGATGAGTCACTACCGTGAGATGAATTTTATTTCTGACGTAACTTATTTTTTATAAGAATAATTTATAAAAAAGCCAGATGATCTGATGATCATCTGGCTTTTTACACCGGGCTGCTATTAGAACAGTTCGTGAGTCTGGCCGTTATCCATCAACGAGGTACCAGCTTCATGTACCGTATACTCAGTGGGTTGTGTCCCGTCGATAAAGTACTCTGGGCGGCTGCCTGGCCCGCCATTAGATAACTTGCCTGTTTGCTTATCAATCACGACACTGACGATGCCCGGTGGTGGTGGGACTTGCTTTTCTGGCAAGCCTTCAAGAGCTACCTTCATAAAGTCATCCCATGCTGGCTGGGCCGTCTTCGCCCCGCCTTCTGCTCCAGAAACCTGGTTTGGTATCGCCCCTGATGCCGTGCTACGGCCCAAATTACGGCGATGGTCATCAAAACCAATCCAGACGGATGTGACGGTATCTGGGCCGTAGCCTGAGAACCAGGCATCTTTCGAGCTGTTGGTCGTACCCGTTTTACCGCCGATATCCTTACGTTTCAGGTCACGACCCGCACGCCAGCCCGTACCCATCCAGCCAGGCTCCCCGAAAATATTGGAATTCAATGCATCACGCATTAAGAACGCCAGCGGGGTGCTTATCACGTGTGGCGCATATTGCTGATCGCTATTTAGCGCCGCCTGTGCAGGTGTCACCTGTTCCAGTTCTGGCATTGGCACATTACTGGCATTCTGGCTCTGCGAGGTTGCAACGTTCTCAATATTGTCGTCAGAAAGTACAACTGAACGCTGGGTATCGCCGTAAATGACTGGCAAGTTACAGTTATCGCAGACAATTTTCGGTTTTGTTTCAAACAGGACATTACCCACATCATCAGTGATCTTAGTGATGAAGTATGGATCAACCAGATAACCGCCATTTGCTAGCACGGCATAGCCACGGACTAACTGTAATGGTGTAAAAGATGCTGAACCCAGAGCCAGTGATTCTGAATGCACGATATTCTGCGCAGGGAAACCAAAGCGCTGTAAATACTCAGCCGCGTAATCCACCCCCATGGCCCGCATTGCCCGCACCATGACCACGTTTTTCGATTGACCTAAACCCTGACGTAAACGGATTGGGCCATCGTAAGTGGGAGGGGAGTTTTTTGGCCGCCAGTCGGTGCCTGCGCCAGAATCCCAACGAGTGATTGGCAGGTCATTGAGGATAGTAGCCAGAGTCAGGCCTTTATCCATCGCTGCGGTATACAGGAATGGCTTAATATTCGAACCAACCTGACGCAGTGCCTGCGTTGCTCGGTTAAATTTGCTTTGGTTAAAATCAAAACCGCCCACCAGCGCTTTAATTGCACCGTTATTGGGATCGATAGACACCAGAGCAGAATTGACGTCCGGCACTTGAGCTAGCCACCAGTCATCATCGACCTTTCTGACCCAAATTTGCTGACCAGGCTGAACGACATCAGTCACTTTTTTGGGTAACGAACCTTGGGCGTTATCAGATTTAAACGGACGCGCCCACCGTATACCTGCCATCGGCAAGGTAACGTTGCTACCATCAGCCAGCATTGCCGTGGCTTGTGCGGTATCCGCCTCCGTGACTACCGCAGGTAACAGCGGGCCATAGACCGGCAATGTTTTCAGTGCATCGATAATCTGTTCACGGCTCCAGGCACTTTCGCCTACCTTCCATAACACATTGGACGGGCCGCGATAGCCATGGCGCATATCATAAGCCAGCACGTTGGCGCGTAATGAGTCAACTGCCGCCAACTGTAGCTTTCTGGTGATGGTGGTATAGACCTGATAACCGTCGGTATACGCATTTTCGCCGTAACGTTTAATCATCTCCTGACGCACCATTTCGGACAAATAGGGCGCAGAGAAGGCAATTTGCGGCGCATGGTAGTTGGCCACCAGTTCTTCACTGCGGGCTTGATCGTATTGTGCCTGAGTGATGTATTTTTCATCCAGCATACGTAGCAACACAACATTACGCCGCGCCACGGCCCGATCGTGTGAATAGAGCGGGTTAAATGTAGAAGGCGCTTTGGGTAACCCGGCAATCATCGCTATTTGGCTGAGGGTCAATTCATGGACCTCTTTGCCGAAATAGACTTGTGCCGCAGCACCGACACCATAGGCGCGGTAACCGAGATAAATTTTGTTCAGATACAGCTCAAGGATTTCATCTTTGGTCAGCATCTGTTCGATGCGGATAGCCAGAAATGCTTCTTTGATTTTTCGCATCAAAGTCCGTTCAGGGCTTAAAAAGAAGTTCCGCGCTAATTGCTGGGTAATGGTACTCGCCCCTTGGGAGGCGCGACCAGACAACATGGCAATAGAAACCGCACGCATGATCCCCACAGGGTCTACGCCGTGATGATCATAAAATCGGCTGTCTTCTGTGGCAATAAATGCATGCACCATTTCTGGTGGAATTTGATTTAATGTCAATGGGATACGGCGTTTTTCGCCGAATTGAGCGATCAATTCGCCTTCGGCGCTATACACCAGCATAGGTGTTTGCAGCCGGATATCTTTCAGCGTGGCAACATCGGGTAGCTGCGGCTCAATATATTTGTACAGGCCAAATATCGAGGCTGCTCCCAGTAAAATGCAACACACCGCAAGGATTAAAAAATACTTTACGAACTTCACCTGAGATTTCCCATTCAATGTCAATTGGGCAGTTTATAAACAACCGCGACGTAGTATAAAGGCAAGCCCGCACCATGGATACGTTCTTTTATTCTGTCTCGACATGGAGGTCGATAAAAATGTACTCACAATATTGGCAGGTAGGGCTAGATATTCAAATGGAGGCTATCCGGGCATTGGCCGTAATTCGACGCCGTAATGGCTGGCAACTGCGCTACTGGTGGCATCAAATATTACCTTCTGGCGTTTTGCAGGAAGGCATATTACATCAGCCTGATATTCTTAGCGAACAACTCAAATTGTTACGTAAGCAGTTGCCACGACATATTTCATTACGCATTGCTTTGCCCGCACAGCGCATATTGCAGCACACCATTCATGTGCCTGATAGGCGCCTACGTGAACCCCAACGTGATGGTTTTATTAAAGCCAGTGCCAGCAGGTTATTTCCGGTTAACAGTCAGGCTTTGGCCCTGGATTACAGCCGCGAAACTGTTGCGAGTAATGAATTATTGATAACCGCAGCGCGTCAGTCAGAGGTGCAGCAATGGCAAGCCTGCTTGGAACAGGCAGGTTTATCATCACAAGTGATTGATATTGCGCCATGCGCTTTACGCTATATGGCAACAGCGGCAGGCTTGTCTGGGCCATATTGGTTGGTTCACCGGTTGGCAAATGAATGGCTGTGGGTATCGTCCAGTGACATGCCATTTCATTCCGGGGTGGTGGCTATCGATGATGTAGATCGCGGAACTCAGGAGAATGATATCAGCTCGCTGTCAGCCCTATTGGCTCGGCTTAACATGCGCGGTGTTGGTGAAGGTGGCACGCCTTTGGCGGTGTATTACAGCAGTGTAATAAAGGAGTCGTTGCCGGAAAACACACGGTCATGGTCACCGCTGACGGCTTTTGCGCAGTATCAACCCCCATTACCAGCGTTACCGGCAGCTTTTACTTTGGCCGGTGGGCTGGCGGTACGTGCGGCAGACTCTTTACGTGCTGCTGGTTCGGGCTACTGATGTATCAGGTGAATTTCTTGCCGTGGCGTATTGCCCGGCAACAGGCTCGCTACCGGTTCTGGCGCAATATCATGCTGATCCAATGTATTGTCTTGGCTCTCTGTCTGGCGGTGGTGCTAATGCAAGCCCGTAGTGAACACAAACACCGGCAAGTCACGGCGGCGGCATTATCACAGCAGCAGGCTGCATTAAGCCAACGTCAACAGCAGGTGCAGCAGGCGATGGCGCAGTTGCAGAGGGTAAAACAGCATGCTCAGCTCTATCATCAGGCTCATCAACCTGCCCGAGGTTATTCAATATTATTGCAACAGCTGTCACAGCAGATCCCTGAAAGTTGCTGGCTGATGGCCCTAAGGCAGCAAGGTGATGTGCTGTCTTTCGAGGTTATTAGCCGGGATTACGCCACAATTAATGCATTTTTAGCGATGTTAGGTCGTCAGCCTCTTTTGGTGAATGTGAGTTTGCAGGGGATTACTCAACAGGATGAAGGCGGTTTTCGCTTTGTGGTTCACACCTCTTGGCGAGACGAAGACGATTATGCAGAGGGCCATCATGCAGAAGGTCATGATATCGAAGGTCATTATGTGGCAGGGAACTATGAATAAATCATTACAGCGTTGGATGGATAGACCCGGTTGGCAGCTTTGTTTATGGCAATGGCTTTTTTTAAGCCTGCTCGGGGTTATCGCTTACGGTGGGTTACTGCGCCCAGCGTGGCAACAGCGCTCAGAGGCCATAGATGAAGTTATTAATTTGCAACAGCACGTTGATCAGCAGGTATCAGCGTTGGCGCAGTTACCTTCGCAAGCACTGATCCGCCAACAGATAAACACCTTGTTGTCAGAGAAAGCGTTGCGGCAAAAGCCTGAAATATTACTGGCTCATCAGGTCGGTGAAACAATTATGCCTTTTGGCGGGCAAGTGATCCGCTGGCAGCGCTACTCAGGGGGGGAAGAGGCTGTGGTAGAAAATGCCGTTGCTTACCGGCGGTGGGAGGCAACATTGCGGGTGAGTTTTTATGGGTTGTACCATCTGTTCGGGCAATTGTCAGAAATCAGGTCACCTGTTCTTGTCAAAGTTATTGCACTGATCGGTGATAGCGGTGCGCTTACCGTGAAGTTGATACTTACCGAGTATCTCACGGATGATTTAGGTGATTTTGATGTTCAAGATAAATAATTACATGGCAGTGTTGGCTATGAGTTCAGTGGCTATCGGCTTATTCGTTATCGGGTTACTGCAATCCAGTGTTTTTGCATCACCCCATCTAGCTAATATCGAGCGTGACCCTTTTCAAGCTGTCTTAGCGATATCCTGTGATAGTAAGCGAGAAAGGCTTGCAGGCTGGAAATTACAAGGGATTGTCAGTGGTGATGGCTATCAAGCGGCCTGGATACAACGCCCCGATGCCACATGGCAACGATTAACCTTAGGGACCCGGTTAATCTCCGAATGGCAGGTAACTCAGATAAGCGCACAGTGGGTCGATTTACAGTATGAAAACCCTGAGGCGCTTTGCTCAGAATTATCGGTAGTACTCTCGCTGTTTCAACATTAAATTCAACAGGTTGTCTGATGATAATCAGCATTAAAAGGAAGTAAACTGATGAATATTTTTATACCCGATACAGGCAGGCAGTTTAGCACTTGGTGGTGCCAGCGGACATACTTCAATCGGACATATTTGCAGAGCAAAAATAAACGCTTAAAGTGCTCCCAAGGGTTAATTGGCTTATTAATTTGGTGTCTCTTACTCACAAGCATGTCATCACACAGTCGCTCATCAAATAGCAATTTATCAGACAGCAATTTATCAAACAGTGCTTCATCAAATAGCACCTCACCAAATAGTGCCTCATTACCGCGTACCCGCAGCGGGGTGTCGGTAACCCTGGAATTTCAGGATGCGCCGGTCTCTGTCATATTGCAGGCTCTGGCTGACTATCGGCAACTTAATCTGATTACCACTACCGGTGTGGGGGGTAATCTCAGTTTGCGATTGATTGAAGTGCCTTGGGAACAGGCATTGGCGATCATTCTGCGAATGGGGCGTTTGAAAGCGGAGAGAGAGGGGACCGTGATGATGGTCTTTACCGAACAGGAGATTCAAGAACGGCAGCAGCGGACGAAACAGCAAGCTGCGCCAGAAGCACTGGCTAACCTGACGTTAGCATTGCAGTACGCTAATGCTGAGCAGGTGGCCGACAGTTTGGATCCGCTGCAAGGTGGGCTGCTTTCGCCATTGGGCAGTGTGGTAGCAGATAAGCGGACGAACACACTATTGATTCGTGATACGCCCGCTTCACTGGTATTGTTAAAAAACTGGCTGATTGAGATGGATTTACCGTTACAGCAAGTACAATTGGCTGCTCATATTGTGACCATCAGCAGTGAAGATTTACAGGAGCTGGGTGTGCGCTGGGGGATGGGTGAAGGCAAGGGAAATACTGCACTCAGAATCAATGATTTTAATGTCAATTTACCGTTGCTAAATGGCGCCGCAAGCGCTGGGTTTCATGTGGCCCGTATCGGTGGCCGTCTACTGGAGCTGGAGTTGAGTGCGTTGGAGCAAGAGAATCAGGTCGATATTATTGCCAGCCCACGTTTAATTACCTCACATCAACAAACCGCCAGTATTAAACAAGGTTCTGACATCCCTTATACGGTCTCGCGGGGTAAAAAAGAAGCATCGGCCATCGAGTTTAAAGAAGCGGTGCTGGGGATGGAAGTTACACCAAAAATTCTGCGTAATGGCAAGATCATCCTAGACTTAAAAATTAGTCAAAATATGCCAGGTATCACTATTAAACGCGGTGAGAGTGAAATGTTGCTAATAGATAAACAAGAGATTAAAACACAAGTTACTGTAAATGATGGTGAAACTATCGTGCTAGGCGGGATTTTCCAACAAAAAAAACGCCAGAGTGTTAATAAAGTCCCGTTACTGGCCGATATTCCATTATTAGGCGCGATGTTCAGGCAAGATACTCAACAGCAAAGTCGGCGGGAGTTAGTGATTTTCATTACGCCAAAATTAATCAGTGCCTGAGCCTTGTTAAGATGCCATTTTATGAAAACAGGGTAGTCTTGGTGACTTTCTGCAACTTTTTGTGTGATTGGAGGCTTCTAAATTTGACGCTGCGACAGATTTAGCATACAAGGGTTACCGAATTGAGCTCCGAGGTTTTTAATTAACGTTGATACGCCGATAAAAACGTATGGTTTCCCTCCCACGACGTGTACAACGATTTATTCGGTTGCCAAACTACCAGATGTGCTGAGATAATTTTTCGTCTGATCTCGCACTATCGCTCATGAGGTTTCAGTTTAGGTCCCGCCGCTAATTTGATTGGCGGGGCGGGTTATCATTAACGAATAGTCTTAGTAATACCAAAAACATGGCAGAGAAACGCAATATCTTTCTGGTTGGGCCTATGGGTGCCGGCAAAAGCACTATTGGTCGTCAGTTAGCTCAGCAACTCAATATGGAGTTTTTCGACTCTGATCAAGAAATTGAGCGACGTACCGGAGCTGACGTGGGCTGGGTATTCGACGTGGAAGGCGAAGAAGGTTTCCGCGATCGTGAAGAAAAAGTGATTAATGAACTAACGGAAAAGCAAGGCATTGTTCTGGCAACCGGTGGTGGCTCTGTTAAATCCAGAGAAACCCGTAACCGTTTGTCAGCCCGTGGGGTTGTGGTGTATTTAGAAACCACTATCGAGAAGCAGTTAGCCCGTACACAACGAGACAAAAAGCGTCCGTTGCTACAGGTCGATGAACCTCCACGTGAAGTGTTAGAAGCACTGGCAAAAGAACGTAATCCGTTATACGAAGAAATTGCAGATGTCACTATCCGCACTGACGATCAAAGCGCGAAAGTGGTTGCTAACCAGATTATCAACATGCTGGAAAGTAACTGATTTAGCATTTTACTAATGCCTGCGGGCGTAAGTTAAGAAGGTTACTGAGCGCGACATGGAGAAGATTACTGTCACGTTAGGGGAACGTAGCTACCCCATTACGATTGCCGCCGGGTTGTTCAATGACCCGGCCTCTTTTAAGCCGCTAAAGGCGGGTGACCAGGTTATGCTGGTCACTAACCAAACGTTGGCTCCACTCTATCTGGGCTCTCTTCGGGCAGTGTTGGAACAAAGTGGCATTAAAGTTGATCAGGTGATTTTACCTGATGGTGAGCAGTATAAATCTCTGAGCGTTATGGAGCAGGTCTTTTCTGCCCTTCTGGAAAAACCGCACGGTCGTGATACTACGTTGGTTGCCTTAG
This sequence comes from Yersinia similis, assembly GCF_001053095.1. GTDB lineage: Bacteria > Pseudomonadota > Gammaproteobacteria > Enterobacterales > Enterobacteriaceae > Yersinia > Yersinia similis. Next base: position 58,582 of record NZ_CGBP01000012.1, read on the forward strand.
GTGGTGGCGTAGTAGGCGACCTGACCGGTTTTGCCGCAGCTTGCTATCAACGCGGTGTGCGCTTTATTCAAGTTCCTACTACTTTACTTTCTCAAGTGGATTCTTCTGTTGGTGGTAAAACCGCAGTTAACCATCCCTTGGGCAAAAACATGATTGGTGCCTTCTACCAGCCTGCATCGGTGGTGGTTGATCTTAATTGTCTTAAAACTCTCCCCCCGCGTGAACTCGCTTCTGGCTTGGCTGAAGTGATCAAATACGGCATCATCCTTGATGCAGCCTTCTTCGATTGGTTAGAAAACAACATTGACGCTTTATTAGCACTGGATATGCCAGCATTAGCTTACTGTATCCGCCGCTGTTGCGAATTAAAGGCCGATGTTGTTGCTGCTGATGAACGTGAAGAGAGCGGTGCGCGCGCTTTACTCAATTTGGGTCACACCTATGGTCATGCTATCGAAGCTGAAATGGGCTACGGAGTGTGGTTACACGGTGAAGCAGTTGCTGCGGGTATGGTGATGGCCGCACAGACATCCCGTCGTCTGGGGCAGCTTTCTGTCAGTGATGTTGAGCGTATTAAGAAACTCCTATCACGTGCCGGTCTGCCAGTTTGTGGGCCTAAAAAAATGGCACCAGAATCTTATCTGCCACATATGATGCGGGATAAAAAAGTATTGGCGGGTGAACTCCGTCTGGTACTGCCAACGGCCATCGGTAAATCAGAAATCCGGGGCGGTGTTACGCATGATATGGTGTTGGCATCGATAGCGGATTGCCAGCCATAGAAAATGGTATAGGTGCGATATTTATCGGTGTGATGTTTCATAAAAACTATGTTCATCAGTGTTCTTTTCATAAGAACACTGTTCACTAGTGCTATGCTTATAAGTACGATATTCATAAGTATTATGATGTTGTATTATAAAACATCGTATCTTTTGTGTAGGCAGTTTTAAACTGTTTACCGTCGGTCAAATCAATCAGCCGGATCGCAATAATTGATGCGGCGGGCTTTTGCCTCTAGTTGGAGGGTTTAAATGGATGATTTAAAGCTGGATGACGATCTGAAACCAGATAGCAGTGACCGTCGTCCTACACGCTCTCGCAAGTCCCCCACCGGGCCTAAACTTGCTGTTTCACGCCAACATATGATGATTGGTATTGGCATTTTAGTGTTGCTATTGATCATTATCGCCATTGGTTCTGCCTTGAAAGCGCCTACCGAACATGAAGCATCCCAACAAAACCCAAATGTTAATGCGGCACGAGATATCAATTTATCGGATTCGTCTTCGTTAACCAGCGGTAATAATAGCCAGCCCAGTATTGCGAACAATGCCAGCGATGGCCATGATGCCAATGGTGTAAAGAATACGGCTCCACCGCAAGATATCAGTGCTCCGCCAATTTCGCCAACGCCAACCGAGGCTGCAATACCGCCTTCGGCTAACAGCACGACTCAGCGGATTGAATTGCTTGGTAATATGTCCGATGCTCTCTCTCAGGCTCAAGGGCAGGTGGATACGTTATCTCAGAATATCAGTGATGCTCATACATCAACACTGCCGACGGCTGCGGCAACAGTTGCTCCATCGAAAGGGGCAAAAGTACCTATTACGCGTGAAACGATTACGCAACCGGTGCAGAAACAGGCCACTAAGCAACCAGCGGTTAACCATAAAAATACCGCGGCTGTGGCGGTTCCTCCTGCTACATCCGGTACACCTAAATCAGGTGCAGCCAGTAGCAGTGCATTGAACAGCGCGCCGAGTAGCCACTACACGCTGCAATTGAGCAGCGCATCGCGCTCAGACACCTTGAATGCCTATGCAAAGCAGCAAAAGTTAACTGATTATCATGTGTACGAAACCAAACGTGATGGTAAGCCTTGGTACATTTTAGTGAGTGGTAATTATGCATCCTCTGCGGATGCAAAAAAGGCAATCACAACATTACCCGCTGATGTTCAAGCGAAAAAGCCATGGGTTAAGCCTGTACAACAAGTACAGCAAGACCTTAAAAAATAAACCATTCTGATTTGTGCGCTGATGTGCTGTTTGAAACAGAGTACAATCTGCGGCTCTGAATTATTAAGTAGCTAACTGACGGCATGAAGAAAAACCGCGCTTTTTTAAAATGGGCTGGTGGGAAATATCCGCTGGTTGATGACATACGACGCCATCTTCCAGCGGGAGATTGTTTGATAGAGCCATTTGTTGGTGCGGGTTCCGTGTTTCTCAACACCGAGTTCGAATCTTACATACTGGCTGATATCAACAACGATCTCATCAACTTATACAATATCGTTAAGTTACGTACAGATGATTTTGTGCGTGATGCTCGAGTTCTCTTTACTGGCGACTTCAATCATTCCGAGCTGTTTTACCAATTGCGGCAAGAGTTTAATGCCAGTACGGATGCTTATCGCCGTGCATTGCTGTTCCTCTATCTCAATCGCCACTGTTATAACGGCCTATGTCGTTATAATTTGAGCGGTGAATTCAATGTGCCTTTTGGTCGTTACAAAAAACCGTACTTTCCAGAAGCGGAGCTCTATTGGTTTGCTGAAAAATCGCAAAATGCGGTTTTTGTTTGTGAGCACTATCAGGAAACCTTGTTAAAAGCAGTGCAGGGAGCCGTAGTTTACTGCGATCCTCCTTATGCGCCGCTATCAGCGACGGCAAACTTTACGGCCTATCACACCAATAATTTTGGGATTGCAGACCAGCAAAATCTGGCGCGTTTGGCTTATCAGTTGTCTACTGAGAGTAAAGTTCCGGTACTGATTTCTAACCATGACACCGAACTGACGCGTAATTGGTATCATCAGGCGGCGTCGCTACATGTCGTCACTGCGCGCCGTACGATCAGCCGTAACATCCTTGGTCGCAGTAAAGTAAACGAACTTTTGGCGCTCTATAGCTGAGTGAAAACTGCTGTCCGGTAATCGCTCAGACGGGTGGTTTATGAAGTGATGGCGATAGTTTATCAAATGGTCGTGGTTGTTTATTAAATGTTATTTAATGATATACCCGTCATAATTCAAGCTGCATGTGTGTTGGCCGCTTTCGTTCACCCCAGTCACTTACTGGTGGGGACTTACTCAATTGCCGCCTTCCTGCAACTCGAGTTATTTTGGGTATAGCCAGGTGTCCAGGTTGATAAAGTCGATCTTTCATAAGACGAAGCAACATGTTTGGAGAAACGGATGAAAAAGTATTTAATTGCCCCCTCTATTCTGTCAGCTGATTTTGCCCGGCTGGGTGAAGATACCGCGAAGGTGCTCGCCGCAGGTGCTGATATTGTGCATTTTGACGTGATGGACAACCACTATGTTCCTAACCTGACCATCGGCCCGATGGTATGTCAGGCTCTACGTGATTACGGAATTACCGCACCTATTGATGTGCATCTGATGGTGAAGCCGGTTGACCGTATCGTCCCGGATTTCGCAAAAGCCGGTGCAACTTATATTACATTCCATCCCGAAGCTTCTGAACACGTTGACCGCACGCTGCAATTAATCAAAGAGAGCGGTTGTAAGGCCGGTCTGGTGTTCAACCCTGCGACTCCTCTGAGCTATCTTGATTATGTGATGGATAAGCTGGATGTCATTTTACTGATGTCAGTTAACCCCGGTTTCGGTGGTCAATCGTTTATTCCTGAAACCCTGAATAAGCTGCGTCAGGTGCGTAAGTTGATTGATGAAAGTGGTTATGATATCCGCTTGGAAGTGGATGGCGGTGTTAAGGTCGAGAATATTCGCCAGATAGCCGCAGCAGGTGCCGATATGTTTGTTGCTGGCTCCGCGATTTTTAATCAACCCGATTATGCCGCGGTGATCGATGCCATGCGCAATGAACTGGCGATGGCGGCTAATGGTTAAGTTTGAGGCGATTCGTGGTGTTGCATTCGATCTGGACGGCACCTTAGTGGACAGCGCGCCCGGTCTGGCCAGTGCTATTGATATGGCGTTGGCGCATCAGGGGTTACCTGCCGCTGGCGAAGCGTTAGTCTCCACTTGGATTGGTAATGGCGCAGATGTCTTAGTCGAGCGTGCGCTGCATTGGGCAGGGCGTGAAGGTGATGCTCAGCTTGTGGCACAGACCCGCGAACTGTTTGATCATTATTATGCCAAAACCGTTGAGCAGGGGAGCCAGCTATTCCCGCAAGTGAAAGCCACTTTAGCTCAATTGGCTGCCAATGGCTTGCCGATGGGGCTTATTACCAATAAGCCAACACCGTTTGTTGCCCCTTTACTAACGTCATTGGGGATCGCAGACTATTTCTCTGTCATCATTGGTGGTGATGATGTGGTGGTGAAAAAACCGCATCCGGCCCCGTTGTATTTATTGCTGGGAAAACTTGGCTTACATGCACGTGAAATGCTGTTCGTCGGTGATTCGCGTAATGACATTATGGCCGCGCAGGCGGCGGGTTGCCCTTGTATTGGGCTGACCTATGGATATAACTACGGTGAAGCGATTGCCACCAGTCATCCAGACTGCGTGCTGGCGCATTTTGCCGACCTGTTGCCCACCATTGGGCTACCATCTTTAAAAGATCAGGAAGTATAAAATGAGTGAACCCACTGTATTAAGTAAACCCATTGTATTAAGTAAACCTATCGTATTCAGCGGCGCACAGCCGTCCGGCGAATTGACCATTGGTAATTACATGGGGGCGCTGCGTCAGTGGGTACAGATGCAGGATGATTATGATTGCATCTATTGCATTGTTGACCTGCATGCAATTACTGCTCGCCAAGATCCGGTTCTGTTGAGAAAAAGAACGTTAGATACGCTGGCGCTGTATCTGGCCTGCGGTATTGACCCGAAGAAAAGCACCATTTTTGTTCAATCTCATGTGCCTGAGCACTCTCAACTGAGCTGGGCGTTGAACTGCTATACCTACTTTGGTGAACTGAGCCGCATGACTCAGTTTAAAGACAAGTCGGCGCGCTATGCAGAAAACATTAATGCTGGCTTGTTCGATTACCCAGTATTGATGGCGGCAGATATTTTACTGTATCAAACCAACCAGGTACCGGTGGGGGAAGACCAAAAGCAGCATTTGGAGCTGAGCCGCGATATCGCAAATCGTTTCAATAATCTGTATGGCGATATTTTCAAAATCCCTGAGCCGTTTATTCCTAAAGCTGGTGCCCGCGTCATGTCTTTACAGGATCCGACCAAGAAAATGTCTAAATCGGATGACAACCGTAACAATGTGATCGAGTTACTGGAAGATCCTAAATCGGTGGTTAAAAAGATTAAGCGTGCCATGACAGATTCTGATGAACCTGCGCTCATTCGTTATGATGTAGAGAAGAAAGCTGGCGTGTCTAATTTGCTGGATATTCTGTCTGGTGTGACTGGCCAATCAATCCCAGAGCTGGAAGCGCAGTTTACTGGCCAGATGTACGGTCATTTGAAAGGTGCGGTGGCAGATGCCGTTTCTGGCATGTTGAGCGAGCTACAAGAACGTTATCGTACTTATCGTGAAGATGAGGCGCTGTTGCAGGATGTGATGCGTGAAGGTGCGGCCAAGGCCCGTGCCCGTGCACAAGCAACTTTAGCCAAAGTGTACGAAGCCATCGGTTTTGTTGCGCAGCCGTAATGATCACATCGCATCAGTAATGTGAGGGGGAGATCTCCCCCTCATTAATTAGCATTAACCGCATAGCCAGCATTAACCAACATTAAGCCACACATTCAGTCATTTTGGGCTGATCATCGTGATGGCGGCTGGAAAACCAATTCAGTTTTTCACGTAAGCTGACCACGCTACCGACGATAATCAAGCTCGGGCTACTGACCTGTTGGGACAGTAATGCCAATTGACTCAACTCGCCACTCACAACCCGCTGATGCCGTGAGGTGCCGTTTTCGATTAAGGCAACCTGAGTGGTCGCTGGCATGCCGTGTTGAATCAATTGCTGTTGGATCTCTCCAGCCTGCGATAGTCCCATATAAAAGACTAATGTTTGTTTTTCTGCTGCCAGGTTTTCCCAATCTAACTGCCCATCTTTCTTGGCATGACCGGTGATCAGTCGCACGCTTTGCGCATGGTCACGGTGAGTCAGTGGAATTCCACTGTAAGCCGAGCAACCGGATGCTGCCGTAATACCAGGGACTACTGAGAAAGGGATACCGTAGCTCGCCAACTCTTCCAACTCTTCGCCACCCCGGCCAAAAATAAACGGGTCGCCACCTTTCAAACGCACCACCCGCTTACCGGATTGTGCCTGCTGTAACAGGATTTGGTTGATTTGCTCTTGTGGCACACAGTGGTGGCCCGATTGTTTGCCGACAAAGATTCGTTCGGCATCACGCCGGACCAGATTCATCACTTCGTCGGAGACCAGCCGGTCATAAACCACCACATCGGCCTGTTGGATCTGCTGCAACCCTTTCAAGGTCAATAAACCTGCATCACCCGGCCCTGCACCGACCAAAACCACTTCGCCGCGATCAGTGAGTGGGGTACTAAACAGTTGTTCAATATGCTGTTCGGCTTGTATGTGATCATTATTGGCTAAAGATTGTGCCAGATGGTCGTGGGTCAGCAACTTTTCCCAGAATCGGCGACGATCCGTCATCACGGAAAAATGCTGTTTCACTCGCTGGCGTAAGTTCCCCGCCAACTGCGCCAGTTGTCCCAGATGTTGCGGTAACATGGCTTCCAGTTTTTCTCGCAACAACCGTGCCAGCACCGGCGCTTTGCCGCCAGAGGAGACCGCGATCATGATGGGGGAGCGATCAATAATGGATGGCATGATAAAGCTGGTGCGTTTCGGATCATCAACCACATTGCAGAAGATCCGTTGCTGGTTGGCGCTTTGATAGACTAATGCATTGACGGACAACTGATCGGTGGCGGCAATGACTAGCCATTTATCGGCCAACAATTCGGGGATAAACTCACCGCGAATTAATGAAAGTTGCCCTTGATCTGCCCAATGGTGAAACTGGGGGGTGAACTCGCAGGCATTGACGGTGACTAACGCACCTGCATCCAGTAGCAGGCGCGCTTTGCGTTCAGCAATTTCTCCACCGCCAACCAGCAGACAGGCTTTGTGTTGCAGTTGGCAGAAAATCGGGAAGTAGTCCATTGGCAATCCTTCAGTTTTTCAGTTTGTTGCAGGGCAACTAATTATGGCAGGGCAACTAATTACGGTAGGGCAGCGAGTTATTACAGCGCTGCCAAATTATTATGATTTTGCGCTGTGTGGAGCATTAATCGCCGCAGGTTGTGGCCGTAGCGCCCGAGGTGTGGCATACCAGTAACCAAGGCCCATAAAGACCACGCCTGACAGAGTATTACCCAGCGTGACCCACAACAGGTTATGGCCTATGCCACTTAAGGTGTATGCCTCGCTGTGATGACCAAACCAAGACAACGCAAGCAAGGTCATGTTCGCCACGGAGTGTTCGTAACCCGAGGCAATAAAGGCCAGCAAACACCACCAGATAGCGATAAATTTCGCCGCACCTTCAACGCGGATCGCCATCCAGATCGCCAGACAGACCAGCCAGTTACATAAGACACCTTTAAAGAATAGGGTCATCGCTGGCGCTGTAGTTTTTGCCAGTGCCGCGGTGTGTACCAGGCTGGTGTCCACAGAGAGCAGGTTACCGCCACCGTAATAATAGAGCAGGGCAACGAAAACCGACCCCAGTAGATTTCCCAGCCAGGTTTGCGGTAATACCGCCCACATTTGGCTGGATTTGATGGTGCCTGCTTTCACACCGAAGGTCAGGAACATGGTGTGACCGGTAAATAATTCAGAACCGGCAATGATGACTAACGTTAGGGCCAGACCAAAGGTGGCCCCCATCACCAATGGGCGAAGAGCGGGGTCGATGAGGTTACCCAATGTGAAAATCAGGATGATGCCCAAGCCCACATAGGCACCCGCCATGGCTGAACCAATCCAAAAACCTGGCGGGCTCTCTTTGGCCAGCTTGACGATTCGGGCCGCATTGGCCGCACATTTATTGATGGTGTCAGTGTACATTTTTTCCCCGAACTCCCTTTGTTCTTGGTGCTGTAGCGGTGTTTACTGCCTTGCTACAACACCTATGACGTAGGGGATGATTAAAAGTAATTTGTTGAGAACCCAACGTTAGCTGGATTGATCCGCAATCTATTCTGCTTGAGCTTTGCATTTATTACGCTTTGACTTGCACCATACCGTCACGCACCCGCACGTCATAATGGGTTACGGAGCGATCTTCATCTTCCAAACAAAAGCCATCGTGCAGACGGAAGTGCTGCTTTTTCAGCGGGCTGGCGACCCATAACTCACCTTGATGCTCCGCAATTAATCCCCGCGATAGCACACTGGCTTGTGCAAAGGGATCGATATTGCTAATAGCAAAGACCTGCTCGTCAGCATAAGGTCGGAAGACCGCGACCTGCTGCTGCTTAATCAGGCCACAAACACCGCTGCCGGGTAAGATGTCATTTAACGGGCATAGTGGGATCCACTGGCTCATGCGTTATCCTCCAGTTCCAAAACCCTGACCGGGATGCGTTCATCCGGACGAGCCGGGCGGTGTTGCTCTCGTTCGCGCACGACTTGTACATTCGGGTCACGTAGTGAGCTATTAATAAAGTGAGCAAAACGCACTTGTGCTGCTGGGTTCTCGACAGTGGCTTTCCACTCGCAGGCGACCTTGTCGCGCAGACGGGCGATCTCTGCCTCCAGTTGATCGTTAATGCCCAGTTTGTCCTCAAGGATCACCGATTGTAGGTAGCTAATCCCCCCTTCCAAACTTTCCAGCCAGACGGAGGTGCGCTGTAGCTTATCGGCGGTACGGATGTAGAACATCATAAAGCGGTCGAGATAGCGCATTAGGGTCTTTTCATCCAAATCGGCTGCCAATAAATCCGCGTGACGCGGTTTCATGCCGCCGTTGCCGCAGACATACAGATTCCAGCCATTTTCAGTGGCGATGATCCCCACGTCTTTGCCCTGAGCTTCTGCGCATTCACGGGTACAACCAGATATGCCAAATTTTATTTTGTGCGGTGCGCGGATACCTTTGTAGCGATGTTCCAAGGCCACACCAAAGCCAACGCTGTCCCCGACACCGAAGCGGCACCAGGTACTGCCAACACAGGTTTTTGCCATACGTAGCGCTTTGGCGTAGGCATGACCCGTTTCAAAGCCCGCTTCAATCAAACGTGCCCAAATAGCCGGGAGGTCATCTTTTTGTGCGCCAAACATCCCTATCCGTTGGGAACCGGTCAGTTTGGTATACAGGTTATATTCTTTGGCGATCTGACCAACGACGAGCAGGCCATCCGGTGTGATTTCACCACCCGGTGAACGAGGAATAATCGAATAGGTGCCATCTTTCTGAATATTACCGAGGAAGTTATCATTGGTATCTTGCAACGGCGTATGCTGTGGCTCCAGCACATACTCATTCCAGCACGATGCCAGCAGTGAACCGACCGTCGGTTTACAGACTTCACAACCGTAGCCCTTGCCGTATTTTTCCCGTAACTCGGTAAAAGTCTTAATCCCTTCAACGCGGATCAAGTGATACAGTTCTTGGCGTGAATAGGCGAAGTGTTCACATAAATGATTATTAACTTCAATGCCTTGCTTACTTAATTCGGCATTCAATACTTGGGTGACCAGCGGAATGCAGCCGCCGCAACCGGTCCCGGCTTTGGTCGCGGATTTTAGCGCTGCGACAGTCTGGCAGCCCTGTCCAATTGCCCGAATAATGTCGCCTTTGGTCACATCAAAGCAGGAGCAAATCTGGGCGTTATCTGGCAGGGAATCCACTCCGATCGCTGGCTTATTGCCCGCATGGGCGGGCAGGATCAGGCTGTCCGGGTTTTCCGGTAATGTGATGTTATTCAACGCCAGTTGCAGCAGATTACCGTAATCGGTGGTATCGCCAACCAGTACGGCACCCAATAGGGTTTTGTTATCGGCACTGACCACCAAACGCTTGTAAATTTCTTTGCTTTCATCCAGATAAACGTAGCTGCGTGCACCTTCAGTACGGCCATGGGCATCACCAATTCCGCCAACATCCACGCCCAGCAGCTTCAGTTTGGCGCTCATATCAGCACCGAGGAAAGCATTCTCACGGCCTAACAGATGGTCTGCGGCAACTTGCGCCATTTTATAACCCGGCGCGACCAGCCCGAAAGTTCGTTCCTGCCATGACGCACACTCGCCAATGGCGTAGACATCAGGATCGGATGTCTGGCAATAATCATTGATAGCAATACCACCACGGCGGGCAGTGGCTAAACCACATTGATTAGCCAGTTTATCCTGCGGACGGATACCGGTGGAGAAGACGATAAAATCAACTTCCAACTGAGTCCCATCAGCAAACAACATGGTTTTGCGGCTATTTTGGCCGGAATGTACAATTTCTTGGGTATTCTTACCGGTATGAACTCTGACGCCCATGCGTTCAATTTTCTGACGCAATTGGTCACCGCCCATCGGATCAAGCTGTTCAGCCATTAGGACGGGAGCAAATTCAATCACATGGGTTTCAACGCCGAGGCTCTTTAATGCCCCCGCGGCTTCCAGCCCTAACAGGCCACCGCCAATGACGGCACCACGTTTGCTGCGACGGGTACATGCCTCAATGGCATTCAGGTCTTCAATGGTGCGGTAAACAAAGCAATCTTGCCCTTCGCTACCTTTAATAGGAGGGATCCACGGATAAGAACCCGTTGCCATCACCAGCTTGTCGTAATACAGGCTTCGGCCACTGTTGGAGTGAATCACTTTTTCAGCACGGTTGATCGTGATGGCACGTTCACCCACCAGCACCTTCACGCCCTGTTTTTCATAAAAGCCTTCGCGAACCAGTGACAGTTCTTCTGCGGTATGATGAGAGAAGTAAGAGGAAAGATGCACGCGATCGTAAGCAATGCGGGGTTCTTCGCAAAATACGGTTATATCAAATTGGTCCTTATCCGCTTTATCCAATAAGTCTTCGATAAAGCGGTGGCCGACCATGCCGTTGCCAATGATGGCAATTTTTATTTTGCTCATTTTTATCTCAATTTTTAATTTTCTACCCTCACCTTAGCCTTCCGCCAGACGCGTTTCTTGATGTAAATCAATTTGCTTCTCATATACCTCTAAGGTGGTAGCTAGATGATTTTTAAGCTTTTTTGATAAGTTGTGGATTTTGTTCATCTTTAGCTGAAAGGTGTCAGCTATTGGGATTTTTATAGATAAAAGAAAATTATTATGAGTAAGGGGACAGTTTGGATATCGAAAATTATTGTACGTTTAGGCTGTGTTTGTACTTTCGGCTTTGGTTAGAAATACGAGGCGAAATTGTCCTGTTGTTACATCCATCACAATTGCTAATCAAAATTTTATCTTTTCACACTTCAAAAAGCACTCCGGATGAGGGCTTCAGGTAGCAGAAAAAAACCTTTAGAGATAGAACCTTAATATGGCAATAAGCCAAACCATAATACAGATCACTTACATTATTAATACAATTGTGTTCATATTCACCAACTCGTAATACGAATATGAAACATTACCCTCCGATGGTTTATTTTTAGCCCACATCAAATGGAGGTGTTTATGGAAAAGTTTGACGATGTCAGCGTTTTAAATGAAATAGTTTTCAGCGCATCAACGGAGAATGAACTACAGGAACGGTTTAAAGATATTTACCGCAGAATTAATGATGAGAATGAATATGATGAGTCCGGACATATTGCATTTCTGCCTCTCTCAAGACTAAATTCACGTCAAGAACGGCAGGAATGCCGGGACATCATTTCAGATGTCATTGAAAGCGGATTTTTTACCAGCGGCCTTACATAGGGAAGATAGAAGGTGTATTAAGCAATTTTTATGATGCACATACATGCATTGCCACCAGTAGCGGGACTGATGCGTTAAAAATCGCACTTAAATCTGTCGGTGTTGGTCCCGGTGATGAAGTGACCATGCCGCTCGCCCGTGACTGTTCTTACAGTAAAAACCTGCTTTGTATCTGGGAAAAAAGTCATTATCCGTTGTGTACGGTCAACCCTTTTGAGGTGCTTCCCCTTAAGGAACAATTGCTCATGTTAGAAGCCGCTGCCAATACGATCATGTTGCTGAGTGAAGGGGAGCTCCAGCCGGAAGGTAAGTTTGCAGAGTTATTTCAGGCAGAGCCTCAGAAAGATTTTACAAATGGTTTGACCACGGAGGAAAACTTCTGGCGGGAAGTCCATTTGGCAACGAATCAGTCCCTCATGCAGGCACAACAGGATCCTGAGGCTGCACGTTCACTATACCGCATCCTGACGTATGGGGAAGTGACGACCATGGCTCAGGAAAAGGTACGTGCGTTGTTTGTGCGGGAGAATATCCCTCTGGAATTTATCTTCCCCACCGTAACGGAGAATACGTATCGCAAGTCAGCACCCCCTCATCAACTATGATGAATTGCGTTATGTCAAACGGCGATTTATTCAAAAAAACACATCCGTTCACGAAGTTAAAATATCGTTAACAGTATTTTCCGTATTCGCCAGTCTGCCATCAGGGGGAATGCGACGACATTCTTCACGGGTCTGTGGCTGTGAGAAACATCCTCATGAATAAACCTCCTGTCTTTTGAGTGAAAGTATGGAGATTATCGGTTTTTTGAAGTGTGTGGGCTACTGAGTACTGCTCGTTGATACCAACGCAATAAATAATTTCTATTTGAAATTACTCGGTATTTCCTTATCGAAACAGTTAAAAGCAATTAAATTGTCAACCTGTCCGAGTCTCCAAAAAAGCAAGAACGGCGACTGTATTATTTTTAATCATCTCTTGTCTGACATGTGAGTTACCGCAAAATAATATTAAATATAATTAATTAGTTAACTCTTTTTTCGCCGTTCACCGTCAGCGTTAACAGTGTATCAATAAGAGAGAGTATTAATTTCTACTTTGTGACTACTTTCAAAAATAATAGATTTCCCTTGATGTTTTTTTGATCTGTTTGTAACGCATTTGTAATATTTTGTTAACATTCATTCCGAGTCTTCTGATCTGAAATGGCTCAACTTTGTATAAGAATGACTAACCTATATCGAGGAATACTTTATGCAAGAAACTGTAAATACGCTGAACCTTAATGTTTCTGACGACGTATCCGCAGAACTGGTTGATTTTTTTGAGCAGCAGGCTTCAGTGGGTGTTGGCGGTGGATCATCTAGCCACAACTCCAATAATGATCTGATTACCTATGACGATTAATTCTCGCTGATACGGGACAGACTGCTCGGTGAAGCATTACGGAGCAGTCTTTTTACAGGGGATGGTATGTTCAGATTAAGTTCCAGCATCAGAGTTCGTACTGCGGAAGAATCTCTGGTTCTTGCTCAGCAGGTCGCAAGAAATATGGGGGTGACACGTGTTACGGACATTACGTGGCTCGATAAAATCGGCATGCCGGTTTTTGCAGGGATTCGGCCATATGCCGCTCAGGGTTCCCTTAATGTCCATAATGGCAAGGGGCTCAGACCCTGCGAAGCCAAAATCGGGGCGTTTATGGAGTCCATCGAATTTTCTCTGGCCGAGGGGAAAAAACACCAACAAAATATCAGAAAGTATCAGCTAAAAGATGTTCAGGCATCTTTACCTCCCGGTCTTCCTTTTTCCTCTTTCGGTGCAAAGCTTGGGATGACATTTTTGCCAGAGGAAGAAATAAATTGTGTTGAGGCTACCGATATTATCAGCGGGGTGAAATCATTAATTCCGGCTGAACTGGTTTTTCACCCTGTTAATCTTGAGGGACAACGTTCATTTTATGGTGGTACCACGACGAACGGCCTGTGCTCAGGAAACTCACGACTGGAAGCTGTAGTTCATGGTGTATGCGAAGTCCTTGAACGTGATATAAAATCTTTCGACAGTATATATCACTCTTCAGCGTTAGTGGATATGACCACTGAGCCTGAGGTCATATCCCAATTACGAAAACAAATTGAAGATGCAGGGTTGATGCTGGCGCTGAGAAAAACGGTGAATGCATTTCAGCTCCCATTTTATTCTGCTTTTGTGCTTGAACCCGATGCGGACAGCGCGATTTCAGTAGCTGATGGATACGGATTACACCCGGTTGCGGAAATTGCTGCCACCAGAGCGGTCACCGAAGCCGCGCAGAGTCGTCTGACCCATATTCATGGCGGTCGGGATGACATTGTCAAAAGGATCCATTTTTATCAGGATCATCCTGAACTTGATGAACATAGCATAGTGCACAACCTGCGGGATAAAATTCTCAGTAATGACCGTATGATGCCCTTTTTTGCAGCCAGTGAGCACGTTTCTCCACCGGACTCGATGGATGCGCTGTGGCAGGTCATTAAAACCAGGATGGCCACGCAGGGACTGAGTCACTGCTTCGTCTACGAACTCAGCCCACCGGATTTCCCGTTCAGTGTCGTCCGCGTGGTGCTCCCGTATGCCGAGTTTATTGAAAGTGACATGAAACGTGTGGGACCTCGTTTTCTTGAAGCCTTCCGCCATCGGAAGAGCCAGCCCCAGGGGTGAATATGCATAGCGAAAAAATCTATCTCTACATTGGCCCCACTGCCTATAACCTGCCGCTGGACCAACACCTCCCCCAGTATACAGAGGTATTTCCTCCCGTACGACGGGGAGATATTCAGCACCTTATCGGCCTAGCATCACCGGCAACTATCGTCATTGTAGACGGGACGTATCACACATTTCCGGCGGTGTCGCACGTAGAAATAAAAAATGCACTAACCGCGGGCTGGCAGGTCTGGGGTTTGAGCTCAATGGGGGCAATTCGCGCTGCGGAAATGCATGAGCTGGGTATGAAAGGTTATGGCATGGTTTACCAACGCTTTATTGACGATGAGGACCTGCCTGATGATTACGTCGCCCTGGTACATAGTACGGAATCCCCATGGTTTCCGGTGAGTGAACCTCTCATTCATTTTGAATGTCTGTTGAATGAAGCGCTCAGGCAGTCTGTTATCACCAGGAAAGTGCACAACATTCTTATGCACAATTTGCAGAATATGTGGTTTGGCGACCGCACTATCACATACTTAAGAAAGAAAAGTCACGAACTCATGAATGGTGGGAATCAGTCGTTCTGCGCCATGCTCAGTCGCATGGAGGACTTTCGACTGAAAACCCGGGATGTTGTTGATTTTTTTCATGAACAACCCTTTTCTAATATTCGGAGTCAGCATGGAAACCAGATTAATTAAGCTCATCGATAAAACCCAAGGGGTTCCGATGATTTCATGTTCGTTTGATGCACAAACACTGATCACTTTAACCGCACATTATCGCCACGTATTGTTGAAAACATTTTCGAAAGCTTCGGAATATCTTATCCCTGAGGCAATAGACGAACCATTTCGCCGCCGTAATGCGCAGCTGGGTATTGAGTACCCAGTGTATGACGTCCTTTCCCCGGAGGAGGAAGAGGCGGTGACAATCGCCGTCAAGTCGATTGTCAACATCGTCCCAGAGTGGGCTGTATATTTCTCACTTCCCGTGCAATATAAAAAACTCACGAATAATAAAAGTATGGTGAGTCTGACAAATCATCATATTCCGCAGGTTATATTTCTGGGCGACAAGGCCTTTAAAAGTGAGCACTGGCTTGTGGAAGTGATTATCCATGAAACTGCCCATATCTGGCTGGGGATGTTGTGTGAGATGGATAGCTTTCATGATGAAACGATTAGTCAGCATTACACCTTGCCCTCCGGCACTAAAAATAAGGATGCGCGTGGGGTCATTTTTGCGTCTCACTTTGCTGCCTGCACGCTGGTCTATTATCAAAAAAAGAACACCATCGTGAAATTATCGACGGAGGAGGAAGAGCGTTTTGCATGGCTGAAGATGTATTACTCCGGATGCATGGAACAACTCATGGTTATGCGCGAGTTAAAGCCGACAGGAAAAGATATCGTCCAAGTGATGGGAGAAAAGATACGTTATGGTTAAATTAACACTGCCAAGACAGCTGATGAACTACACCAACCTGACAGGTGACTTTATCAGTGAGGCAACCACCATTGAGCAGGCACTGGACGATCTGGTGCAATCTCATCCTATGCTGAAGGCACAGATTTATAATCAGGACCGGACGCTGCGTAATTTTGTGAATATCTTTGTGAATGAAGAAATGGCCGACGATTTACGCATGCCGGTACTTCCCCATTCACGGATCCAGATTATTGTTGCTGTGGCCGGAGGCTAAGATGAGTCACTTGTCCGTTAGTGAGCAGGAGTATTATCTGCGGCACTTTTCGTTGCCGGGTTTTGATGAAAAAATGCAGTTAAAGCTGAAAGCCGCCCGCGTTCTGGTGATAGGCAGCGGTGGCCTTGGCGCACCCTGTCTGCTTTATCTTGCCGGGGCGGGTATCGGACACATAGGCATTGCTGATCATGACGTGATCAGTGCAAGCAATCTTCCACGACAGGTTCTGTTCAGTCACCAGAACATTGGTGAAAGTAAAGCCATTCTCGCCGCTAAGCGCCTGTCTGCCCTCAACCCCTTTATCGACATTGAGGTCAACCATGAACGGGTCAACGCCGTCAATGCCAAGGGGCTCCTCAGACAGTACGATATCGTTGTAGACTGTACCGATAATTTTGAGACCAAATATCTGATTAATGATATCTGTGATGAACTGCAGAAACCGCTGGTGTATGCATCCATTTTTCAGTTTGAGGGACAACTGGCTGTTTTTCACTACAGGGGAACAACCGGCACTTCCCTGAGTTACCGGGATTTGTTTCCGGCACCACCACAGGCTGAATTTCGTGAAAACTGCAGCGATGCCGGCGTCCTAGGTGTATTGCCAGGGATCCTCGGCACAATGCAGGCCGGGGAGGTTCTCAAGATTGTAACAGGTATGGGGGATGTGCTCTGCGATCGGGTCATGACCTATGATGCCCTCAGCAATCGCTCCTCCCTGCTGCGTCTGAAACCGCGCATTTCCATACAGGTCAGTGAATTAGCCGCGCAGACAGAGGCTCTGGAAAATATCAGTTTCTCGCACCTTATTCGTATGAAATCCAGTGTTCCGTCACTAATCTTGCTGGATGTCAGAGAACAGGCTGAACGTGAATCGGTTTCCATCGGTGGCGTACATATCCCTTTAAGGGAGCTACCCGAACGCCTTGAAGAATTGCCGCAGGCGCTTCCGATCGTGTGTTACTGCAAATCCGGCAGCCGCAGTCAGCGGGCGATCCTTTTTCTTCAGGAACAAGGTTTCAGTCGCGTATTTAGCCTCAAAGGTGGCGTAATGGGACTGACTCCGCACGAAAGGAACCAACTGCAGGAGTTTGATACTCGCCATGAAAATTGATGTGTTCATGCGGCTCGGCCCCAAATTTTTCCTGCTACAAACCGGCACTACTATAAGTCTGTTTTCTGGCCATGTGTTCCGCCTAGCCCTAGCTTGGTGGTGTTTAAAGGAAACGAATTCGGCGGTCGCATTCTCATCCCTGATCGCGTTTTCGGTTGCCGCAGAGGTTTATCTGAAGCCTTTTCTGGCCTCTTTTGGCGATCATTTTCACCGGATAAAATTCATTGTTTGTTGCCAGTTCGCTGTTCTGGCAATGATTATTCTGTTTTGCCTCGCCAATACAGCGGGTCACTTTCACATCATTGCCGTGACCACAGGTCTAATTGTCATGAGTGCCGTGGTCTCGGTCAGAGAACCCACTATCATGGGATTGATACCCGATCTGGTCGGAGAGGGGGAAATCTCCCGGGCGATTTCCAGTCGTTCAGCCATCAATTCAGTGATTATGTTGTCCGGACCGGTACTGGCCGCCTCACTCATCTCATTGTTTTCTATAGGTGTAGCGCTGTATGTCGCCGCCGTGCTGCAGGGACTGTCGTGCCTAGCCTTCATTGTGCTCGCGAAAAAACCCGTGCCTGCATCCTCGGCGCTCAATGGTGAAAGCTGGTTCAGCAAAACGAAAGGGGGGTTTACTGCCATTTACCGTGTGAAATCAGAGTTTCATATCGCCTTAATTTCCTCGGTCATCAATTTTACCATGTTCCCCTTCTTTTCGGTGACGGTACCATTCTGGATAAGTACTGAACTGCAACTGCCGGCGTCTTATCTTGGTGCATTTGAGTTTTCATTTGCCCTCGGACTGTTGGCGGGCAGCCTGTATCTGAACACGGCTATTAGGGAACTGATTGGACGCTTCTGGAATGTAGTCTCTGGATTTGTACTGCTAGGCGGGAGTGTCATCGGAATTGTGATGGCACCTAACATCTATGTTTCCATTGTCCTGGCCTTCTTTAGTGGTCTGGCGTTCATCTTTATCAATGTCAACCTCAGCACTCTACGATCGACTGCCACACCTGGGCATTACCGGACACGAATGAGTGCAATGGCGGCGTTTCTTTCAAGTCTGGCTAACCCTTTCGGTGTTGTCATTGCCGGCTGGTACATTCACTGGCTTGGCGTCACTCCCTTCGCCGTATTTTCTGGGATCGCCGTGATCCTGGTGGCGCCAGTTCTCCTCTGGTCATGGCATCTGAAAAAGGCCCTGTCCCTCGAAGAGACAGAAATGAAAGGCTACTACGAAAAAACCTACCCGGAGGCGTTCAGTGAAAGAGGATAATATGGATAACACACAAATGACGCTCACTCTGGCCTCCCTGCTTGGCCCGGACCAGTACAAGGCATTTCTGGGATGTTTTTCGCGAAATACCGTCTACCGCGGCAGAATGCCCAAGGAGGTGGCTGGCACAATTCTAACTCTGGACGGGTTACAGGACATTATCAACACCCGGCGTCTGTCGTTTCCCCGTTGCCGTCTTGTCCGTGTCGGAAAACCCTTAAACCCGGTGGAATATAATGCGCGGTCGCATTCAGCGCTGGGTGAACCTGTCATGAAATTGATCCCAGACCGCGTCATGAAGGAATTGAGGGACGGGGCTACCTTGGTACTGGATTTTGTCGAAGACTTATCCAGCAAAGTGCGGCACATTGCTGAGGCCATAGCCACTGAATTTCAGGAAAAAACCGGCGCAACAGTCTTTTTCAGCACCGGTGGCACGAAAGGATTTACTACGCACTGGGATGACAGTGACACCCTAATCTTTCAGCTCAGCGGCAGAAAAAAATGGGATCTCTGGACACCTGACTTTTTGTTCCCTGTCACAGAGAATAAAAGTCGTATGTCACCTCCTGAAGGTCCGCCCGCAGAGAGTCTGATCCTAAAAAGTAATGACTTTTTGTATTTGCCGCGTGGCCACTGGCATGCACCAGAGCCGAGTGACTCCCATTCACTACACATCTCTTTTGCGTTCAGGCGGCGTAACGGGATCGATTTCATCAAATCTTTGCTTCCTCTGCTGTCAGAGCACCCGGCGTTGCGGATGGACATTGATAAGCAGGCTTCTGCCGAACAGCAGGACATTTATATTCTTCAACTGCAGCAAACTATCGCAAGCCTGGTGTCTGCTGAAAATCTTGGACATTTTCTGAAAACGGCCGGAGAACGCCAGTTTGTCAGTGAGACAATCGCCTTCGGTAAATTCAGTTAACCAATCGGTGAGCTGTGCAATATCGGTTTTATTGGGGAGTCTGAACCCAAATAGCAACGAATATTTTGCCTGTGATGCGGGGCTTGCCACTCCTGAAGAGAGTTCGTCAGTAAGCTAACTCCAAACGTCCCTGAACCGCCCCGGTTTTCTTGGAGAGTTTTTGAACCCGTTGTTCACGCTGCCAGATATTTGTCAGTATGTGAAGCATAGTTGGCTTTTTCTGCTTCCATCGGCGGGATATGGCCTAAGCGTTCTAACAGTCTGCGATTGTTAAACCAGTCCACCCATTCCAGCGTCGCCAGCTTGACATCCTGACGCGTTTTCCAGCTTTTTCGGTGGTTCACTTCTGCCTTGTACAGGCCGTTGACGCTTTCAGCCAGCGCGTTATCGTAAGAGTCTCCTGTGCTGCCCGTCGACGCCAACAACTCAGCATCTTTCAGCCGTTGTGTGTACGCCAGCGACACATATTGGGAACCTTTATCACTGTGATGGATGGTTCCGCTCGGGCGTCGGGCCCACAGCGCCTGCTCCAACGCATCCAGCACGAAGGTCGTTTCCATCGTTGATGAGGTTCGCCACCCTACGATAACTCCGGCAAACACATCGATAATGAACGCCACATACGTGAAGCCCTGCCAGGTGCTGACGTAGGTAAAATCTGCTACCCACAGTTGGTTCGGGCGTTCTGCCACGTATTACCCCCTTTATCTTCAGCGTCTTCATCAGTCTCACCACTGTACATCTGGCCACGTGGAACCCTTCGCGTTTTAACTGTTGCCAGACTTTACGGTACCCGTAAACACGGTAGTTTTCTTCAAAAACACGCCGTATTTCCGGCATAAGCTGACCATCACTTTTGTCACTCTTACTGCGATGCTCAGGATGTTACCGACGTTGTTGATGCCAGTAATACGTTGATGGGGCAATGTCCAGTTCATGACATATCGGCTCGATCCCATGCTCATTGCCCAGATTTTCCAGAAACGGCATTATTTCTTCCAGTGGCGGTCGAGCTCCGCCTGGGCAAAATACGCTGAAGCCTGACGCAGGATATCGTTGCTGCGGCGCAGTTCACGGTTCTCGCGCTCTAACTCCTTCAAACGCTGGTGTTCATTGGTTGTTAGAGCCGTTGTTGGTGAGAGGGTATTTTGTTCATGCTGACGCATCCATGCACGCAAAGTATCCGCATGACAACCGATTTTAGGGGCAACCGCTCTGACAGCGTCAAGCTCTGTCGAGTACTCGCTGCGGTGATCTAAAACCAATCTCACTGCTTGTTCGCGTAATTCAGGTGAGTAACGATTTGATGACATTTGAGTCTCCTTTTAACGACTAGTTTAGTCTCCAGGATTCCCGGGGCGGTTCAGCCCTGATGCTGAAAAAGCTTGCCAGCTATCCCAAACAAAACGGGCTGGCCAAAGCACTGAGAGAAATTGGCCGCATTGAGCGAACCCTGTTTATGCTCGACTGGTTCCGCGATCCTGCACTGCGTCGGCGGGTACAGGCGGGGCTGAATAAAGGTGAAGCCCGTAACGCGCTGGCGCGAGCGGTATTTATGCACCGGCTGGGAGAGATCAGGGACCGAAAACCGGAAAATCAGAGCTATCGTGCCAGTGGACTGACGCTCCTGACAGCCGCCATATCCTTGTGGAATACCGTCTATATGGAAAGAGCTGTCGATGCCCTGAAGCGTAAAGGGCTGAAAATCAACGAGCAATTGCTGTCGCATTTGTCCCCGCTAGGCTGGGAACACATCAATCTGACAGGCGATTATGTATGGAAAAGCAACCGGATACCGGCTTCCGGTAAGTTTCGTCGGCTGAGGCCAGCTAAAGTAGAAAGGTTAAAAAATAACCTTAACGTACAATAATTTTCGATATCCAAACTGGCCCCAGTAAAGAAAAAATTATTATGAGTAAAAGAAAATTGGGCAGGTGACGGTGGCTCAGGTAAGCTAAAGAAAACCGCTTTTCGTGATGACGAGAGGAGGAAAGAGAGATTGGAGGCATTGATGGCAGGGCAATCTGTACCGAATTATTCACTAACGACTGTAAATAATGTGCGTCGTATCGGGTTAGCGGGGCTGTGGCAGATAACGATAGCGGAAGGCAAAATCAGCATGATTCAGCCTCAGCCGGAACAGCCCCTGACAGGGCAAGGCGTGCTGGATGCGCAGGGCGGTTTGGCGCTCCCGCCATTTATTGAGCCGCATATTCATCTGGATACGACTCAAACCGCTGGGCAACCGAGTTGGAATCAGTCGGGAACCCTGTTTGAGGGAATTGAACGTTGGGCGGAGCGCAAAGCGCTACTAACGCGCGAGGATGTTAAGCAGCGGGCCTGGCAAACATTGAAATGGCAGATAGCCAACGGTATTCAGTATGTCCGTACGCATGTTGATGTTTCCGATCCACATTTGACGGCATTGAGCGCCATGTTGGAGGTGAAAGAAGAGGTCAGCCCTTGGGTTGATATGCAGATTGTGGCTTTCCCACAAGAGGGCATCCTCTCTTATCCTGATGGTGCGGCGTTATTGGAAGAGGCACTGCGCTTGGGTGCGGATGCGGTGGGGGCGATCCCCCATTTTGAATTCACCCGCGAATATGGT
Source organism: Yersinia similis (assembly GCF_001053095.1). Classification (GTDB taxonomy): domain Bacteria; phylum Pseudomonadota; class Gammaproteobacteria; order Enterobacterales; family Enterobacteriaceae; genus Yersinia; species Yersinia similis. The sequence continues at coordinate 80,749 of NZ_CGBP01000012.1, forward strand.
GTGGAATCCTTGCATATTGCGTTTGCATTAGCACAAAAATATCAGCGGCTGGTGGATGTTCATTGCGATGAAACGGATGATGAGCAATCGCGGTTTATCGAAACCGTGGCGGCGCTGGCTCTTCGCGAAAACATGGGGGCACGGGTAACCGCCAGCCATACCACGGCGATGCACTCTTATAATGGTGCCTATACATCACGGCTGTTCCGCTTACTGAAATTATCTGGCATTAATTTTGTCGCTAACCCGCTGGTGAATATTCATCTGCAAGGCCGTTTTGATACTTATCCAAAGCGGCGTGGTATCACGCGGGTCAAAGAGATGTTGGCTGCCGATATTAATGTGTGTTTCGGTCATGACGATGTGTTCGACCCGTGGTATCCGCTAGGTACCGCCAATATGTTGCAGGTGCTGCATATGGGATTACATATTTGTCAGTTGATGGGATACGAACAAATTAATGATGGCCTGAATCTGATAACCACCCACAGTGCCAGGACGCTGAATTTAGCGGATTATGGTTTGCAAGCTGGTAACAGCGCCAACCTGATTATTCTACCCGCAGAAAATGGTTTTGATGCTCTACGGCGGCAGGTTCCCGTCAATTACTCTATTCGTCATGGTGTGGTGATCGCGAAGACGCAACCCGCAAAGAGCCGGATATATCTGGGGCAGGAAGAGATCGTGGATTTTCGTCGTTAACGGTAGGATTTTCGATGTTTACGGCATTAGTGAATCATAAATACCCTGCCACCTTGGCGGCGGCAGGGCGGTAACGCAGATAAATCAGTGGGTCACATGGCCGTGGCTACGGTGTTTGGTGAAGAAACCCAATGCCAGACACAGGATAAATACCGCCAAATACAAACCGTTTGCCGTTGCCAGTGCGGCATGTACACCGCTGCTGGCGACGATAGGGCCAGTCACCACAAAGGTCAGCATGGTCCCTACGGTGCCGCAGGTCAGAATGAAGTTCACCAGTTTGGGTGAAGACACTTTGGTTTGCAGTGAACCGAGTGTAATCAGCGTGGTATAAATAGCACTGGAAACAAAACCTAACGCCAAAATGTAGTAACTCAAGTATTCAGGGTTATCGGTGCTGACAAACAGATACATCGCCAGTGTTGCCATGGCAGCCAGCACGGTCACGATGCGTTGCAGGTCAAAGAAACGCAGGATAAAACTGAATACCCACATCCCTACCATGTATGAAATCCAGAAGTTACTGACCAATTGGCCCGCCTGGCTAATATTCATATTGAAGGTTTTGGTCGCATATTCTGGCACCCACTGGATGAAGCCGAGTTGTCCGAGGATATAACACAGTGCGGCAATCGCCAGAAACAACACACCGACTCCCCATTTCTCTTTCGCCACTGGCTTACTTTGGTCTGTGGCTTTATGGCCAAGAACCGGGAATTCAGAGCACAGTGTCAGCACGAAAATCCCTACATACAATAGGCCGATGCAGGCGTAGACCCAATACCATTCAATGTGGCGCGCCAGCAGCATGGCTGCCGCGATTGGGAAAATCATCCCCGCCATACTGAAAAAGGAATCGGTAAACAGCAACCGTGAACCTCGCTGGCGGCCTTCGTACATATGGGTTACCAAGAAGGTGCCTATCGACATGGTAATCCCGCTGACCACCCCGAAAATAAACATGCTGATTGAAAAGATCATTAAATTATGGCCGACCATCAATCCGGCAATGGCGATCAACATCAAAATGAAACCAAAGACCAACTGGCGCTTTAACGGAATAATTTCCATCAACCAGGCATTGAGGAAAATAGAAATCAAAATACCCGCGTTAAGAAAAGTAAATGTGTTACTCATACTGGCAATAGGCAGATTGAAATACTCTGCGATATTCCCCATCACAATCCCGGTGACAATAACTAACGCACCAGTAAGGGCGTAAGACAAGTAACTGATCCAAGTGAGCCGAATACGATTGCTGTTGTTCATAGGTGTGGCCTGTATGTCAGTATTTACCCTTCCTCTTTGGCGCTACAGCATTCTTGTCACCACAGGATGGTTAGCGGTACTTGTTTGCTGCTTTGTTGCAACGCCAATACCTTCGGGTATCTAGTTTAAAAATGATTATTGCTAAAACGGATATAGGACTAAAAAGGTGTTAAACCCAGTTTTAGCGCTAAGGCAGTGGATCCTAGCACAGGCATAATGTTTTTTTGTGAGATACATTAAATTTTTAGTGCAATTAATGAAATGACATTATTAGTAAAGGTGATTTGTAATAGGTTATTGCGCGAGCTAAACGATAAAGATTCTTAATTGCCTTAAATTTGAGGTTACGTTGATGTTGACTCCGCTATGATAAACGCGATTTTCAGATCCAATATTATTGAGCGCCTAAAATGGTGAGTAAGGCGGAATAGCCGTTCAGGTAAATCATAATAATTAAATAAATTTTTGCGCTTTATCATTGAGATATACCCAAAGTAATTCGAGTTTCAGGAAGGCGGCAACTGAGGGATAAATTGGTCGGGAACCCATTTGAATGCTACTTACAGTGGTCTCGCCTCTGCGAGGCCCATGGGTGCGCCGAGTAATGAAGACAGCCAACACACATGCAACTTGAAGTATGACGGGTAGAGTGCGTTATTTCCGGGTGGCAGGGCAGTGAACCTTATTATAAGAACGATGGTTAAGCATGTAATGCTATTAGGTCGTAAGTGTTGTTAAATCAAAAGTTAAATCAAACTTTTTATCAAAATCGGCGAGTCTCTGCCTGGGTGGGGATCGCGGCGATACTGATGTTATTTATTGCACCGGTGGTTTCAGTATCACTGGCGCTTTCGTATGGCCCAAATACGGCTTTCATCACGATGGTCGATTGCGACATGGATATGGCGGTGGTGCATCGAAATAGTACGCCAGAAGCCACTTCTCAAGCCGATCACACCACTGAAACACTCAAGAAAGTACCTAATCACGGCACCGTGATGATGGGCCATATTGCGTGTGGTTATTGCCTCTTATTGACCCATCTGCCACTCCTGAATACTGCCGCTAAAGCAGATATTCGCTCCGTATCACTGCTGGCGGCCACTACCCCGCTGTTATTTACTTTTCCGCAAATCATTAAAGACACCTATTCCGAAATACAACCGCGCGCCCCCCCTACATTTTATTCCTGATAAAAAGCTAAAAAATATAAAACCACTTTTCTGGTATGGGTAAATATCCCGCCGGAATAATGTGTATTGCCTAAGGGGAAATAATGATGTCTGGGAAAATTAAAGTCTGTAAAAAGAAATTATTAGCGTGTGCGGTTACTTCTGCTATTTCTGCCTTTGCTTCAAATGCTATTGCCGATACTACGAGTATGACCGTTGTGAATCGCTCAGCCATTAATATATCAAGCACGCATAACAGTAATAAAAAACTCAATGACGCTGATGTCATCACGGTAACGGCCCCTCTGTATTCGCCGCTGATGATTGTCACATCGCCTAAAGCACCCCGCCAGCCCGTACCAGCCAGTGACGGCGCTGATTATCTGAGGACCATTCCCGGTTTTTCACTCGTCCGTAATGGTGGTACCAACGGTGATGTGGTGTTCCGTGGCATGTTCGGTTCGCGGCTAAAAATTCTGACCGATGGTGCTGAGATCTTAGGTACCTGCCCATCGCGAATGGATGCGCCAACCTCTTATATTTCACCAGAGAGTTTTGATCTGCTCACGGTCGTCAAAGGGCCGCAATCGGTGTTGTGGGGGCCTGGAGCTTCTGCCGGGACCATTTTATTTGAACGGGAGCGCCCACATTTTGACAAGGCTGGCATCAAAGGTAATGCCAGCGTGTTAGCGGGTTCTAATGGGCGCTGGGATAAAAATCTTGATGCCAGTTTGGGTAACGAGCAGGGCTATCTACGGATGATGGGGAATCAGTCTCGGGCTGCTGATTATAAAGACGGTAACAATGCCCGCGTACCCTCTCAATGGGATAAGTGGAATGCCGATATGGCGTTAGGCTGGACGCCAGATACCGATACATTACTTGAACTGTCGGTAGGAAAAGGGAATGGTGAAGCCCGCTATGGCGGTCGCGGTATGGATGGTTCTCAGTTCCTGCGTGAGAGCCTGGCAGCCCGCTTTGAGAAAAGTAATATTGGCGAGGTGCTGGATAAAATCGAAGCCAAAATTAACTACACCTATGTAGACCATATTATGGATAACAATACCTTACGTACCTCACCGATGATGGCGATGTCTAGCAATCTGGACCGGCGGATGCTCGGCGGTCGGGTAATGGGGACTTGGCTGTGGCAGGACCTAAAGCTGGAAGCGGGTTCGGATATGCAAACCAATACACACCGCAAGAATAAACAGGGGAACTGGGATAAAAATGCCCACTTCATGAATAACGGTGTGTTCGGTGAGTTAACTTGGGCGGCAAGTGAACAAAATAAGCTGATCAGCGGGGCGCGTATTGACCGTCACCAGGTAACGAATTATATCCGCACAAATGAACCGACGCGCTCCGCTACCCTCCCTGCTGCCTTTATGCGTGTTGAGCATAATCTGGCTAATGCACCGGTGATGTTGTATGCCGGCTTGGGGCATACCGAGCGTTTTCCTGATTATTGGGAGCTATTTTCACCAAAGCTCGGGCCAACAGGATCTACTAGCGCCTTTGAGGGTGTAAAAAGCGAAAAAACCACGCAGATTGATATTGGCGGTCAATACAGCGGTGAACAATTTACGGGTTGGCTCTCCGCTTATATTGGCCGGGTTAATGATTTTATCCTGTTTAAATATGATCCGAAAAATCTACGTATCAGCCAGGCCGATAATATTAACGCGACCATTATGGGCGGCGAGATGGGGATGGAATATGCCCTCAACCCGTATTGGAAGGCCGATGCCAGTCTGGCTTATGCCTGGGGGGAAAATACCAGTGATAACCGGCCATTGCCGCAAATTCCACCACTTGAGGCGCGGTTAGGGCTGACATTTGAAGCAGGCGACTGGAGCAGCTCTGCCTTATGGCGTTTGGTCAATAGTCAGCATCGGGTGGCGATCAACGAAGGGAATGTCGTCGGTAAAGATTTTTCCAGCAGTGCGGGGTTTGGCGTACTGTCGGCTAACCTAGCCTATAAGGTGAATAAGCAAGTGAAGTTAAGTAGCGGCATCGATAATTTGCTGAATAAGGCTTACAGCGAACATCTTAATCTGGCGGGTAATAGCGGTTTTGGTTATTCAGTTAATACCCCGCTGAATGAGCCTGGCCGCACTTTCTGGACCAAGTTAAACCTAACATTCTAAGAGGGAATGAATAAGCTAGTAGAACGTGGCAGGCCATGGCTTGCCACGTTAATAACGATTAACACGCTGTTTTCGGCGGCATAACAGAATCACGCATGATAATCGCGGGTGGAAAATTGACAGTAGGGATCAGCGGGTCAATCAGTAACTGCGTGGCATATTGCGCCATTTCTACAATTGGGAAGTGTACGCTGGTTAAGGCGGGGCAGACAAAAGGAGCGCGCTCACCACTGTCATAGCAAATCAGCGAAATATCTTGTGGCACCTGCAAACGGTGTTTATTTATCGCCAGTAATGCCCCAATTGCCATCTCTTCATTGCAGCAATAGATAGCGGTTGGTAGCCGGGGTTGCTTGAGGATTTCGTCCGCTCGCATGTAGCCACTTTCCAGATCGTAAACGCCCTCCAAACAAGCAACGGGTTCTAAGCCCGCCAACTGCATGGCATCAAGAAACCCTCGAATGCGTAAGACACTGGATTGGCGTTGTGAAGAGCCACTGATACAGGCGATGTCGCGATGGCCCGCATCAATCAACACCTGTGTTGCCATTTGGCTGGCACGATGATGATCAAAGGTAACACAGCGAGCCTCAAGATCAGGAACCAACCTATCCAATAACACAAAAGGCCTGTTTGCTGCGGCTAACTGACGTAGCCTTTCGTCACTGAGAAAACGTACATGTAGGATTAATCCATCGCAGCGTAAGTTATACAGACGCTGAATGGCTAACCATTCTTTATCTGCATTATCTCGTCCCTGAGTGACCAACAATTGTTTGCCTTGGGACTCTGTTTCTGTTTGCACAAAATCCATTAAGGCACCAAAAAAGCCCCCTCGGTATGAGGTGGTCACTAGCCCCAACGTATTACTTTGGCTGGATGCCAGTGCCCGTGCGGCAGGATGCGGGGTATAACCCAGAACCGCGACTGCCTGCTCAACCTTTTCACGTGTAAGGGCTTTTACATTGGTATCACCGTTGACCACGCGGGAAACCGTAGCACGGGATACCCCGGCTAATACCGCGACGTCTTCCAGTGTAACCATCTTTTGCTCCTGTTAAGGTGAAACGGCGACCCTATATATGGCCGCCATAATCGTCAGTTTGTACCTTTCGTCCTTGACGCTGCTGCGGTGTTAGCGGTATTCGCTACACTGCTGTAAACCGATCTTGTGGCAAAACCAATGATGTTAGCTATGTCATCACAAACCGGAGAACTGAGGTAAGTAAGGTTTATTCACCTGTAGTACCTCCTCCAGTAACGGTTGAGCAATGCTGGCGTTAGCAATCAGTGGATTTGTCACTAAGGCTAACAAGGCACTGCGACGATCGCCATGCACCGCCGCTTCAATCGTCAATCGTTCATAGGCTTTTACCTGTTGGGTTAGCCCATGCATAGAAACCGGTAAAGGGCCGAAGGTTAATGGATGAGCCCCTTTCGCATCAATAATACAGTTAGTTTCTACCACAGAATCATCAGATAAACCGCGAATCGCTCCACGGTTTGTTGTATTTACTACTAGTTGCGTTCCTAAGTTGTTATGGATGGCACGAATAAGTTCCAATGCAACTTCAGAATAAAATGATCCGCCCCGGAAGCTGAGCTGCTCTGGTTTGGTATCCAAATGCGGATCGGCGTACAACGTGAACAGCTCTTTTTCCACCTGCATCACCTGCTCCGCACGGGTACCGCGCTCAGCTGCTGCGGCCATCTCTTCTGCCAGCATGTCCTGCGTTTGGTAGAAATAGCGATGATATGGGCAGGGGATGGCCCCCATTGCTTGCAGGAACTCTGGTGGCCACGGGGCTTCCTTAATATTGTTCATGCTCAATGATGCCCCATCACACAGCATTTTCAGCACATCAGCGGTGACATCTTTCCCGCGTTGTAATACTTCATGTACCCATACCATATGATTCAGCCCGGCAAAGCGTAGCTGAATGTCTTCGTAGGGGGCTTGCAAGAGTTTGGCAATCATATGATGCATACTGATCGGGACATTACACAGACCAATGATTTTCGCTTTGCTATAGCGGGCAACGGCTTCGGTGACAATACCGGCTGGGTTAGTAAAGTTAATTATCCAGGCATTGGGTGCCAATCGCTCAACTTTAGCAGCAATATCAAGCATCACCGGAATGGTACGCAGTGCTTTGGCAAAGCCACCAATTCCAGTTGTCTCCTGACCGAGCAGATTATATTTTAACCCTAAGCGTTCGTCTGCAGCCCTGGCAGGGAGTTGACCGACACGAAATTGTGTCAGGACAAAACGGGCACCGCGAATGGCCTCATCCAGCGAATAGTGGACACTGACTTTAACTTGTTCTAACCCGTGACGGGCAAGCATTCTTTGGGTCAGCGCGGCAATAATTTCTACCTTTTGGCGACCCTGCTCCACATCAACCAGTGCCAGTTCAGTGACGGGTAATTGTTCAATACGTTGAATCAGCCCATCAACCAGCTCTGGGGTATAGCTACTCCCACCGCCAATAATGGTAATTTTAAAAGTGTTCATTGTAGGGTCTCCAAACGGCTCTGCCGACGATAAAATTCAGTCATGTCTGTGGATAACATGTCTGTGGCTAAATCCGGGATCACCATGACGTTCATCAGGTGAACCTGTCTTTCTTTGTACGGTCTCCGCTTACGGATAGCTTCCTGTTGCATTGCGGGCCTTTACTTGCGGAAAAAACAAAATGAGAGCGCTCTCATTTGAAGCAGGTTAACGGGTAACCAAAAACAAAATGAGATATTTCTCGCAAAAATGGCTGTCGGGAGAAGGGAAAATAAGAGAATCGTGATCCAGATTCCAGAATCTTGCGGTTGTCTGGGGTGTGGTGACTGTTTGAATTTTATTCATTGATTGTCACTGTGCGCTTTATCTGCCGATGTGGCGGGTTTTCAGTGAGAATGTGCATTCTGTTACGTAAATATCCGTAAATGGGTGGCATTGCGTGGGGTAGCTCTCTAGAATCAAAGCGCTTTTCCGTTGTCCGCATCCCATAGAAAGGAACCGTTAATGTTTAAACGTACTTTAGTGACCTTCATTGCCCTATGTTCCCTAAGCGCCGTAGCACCTGCTGCTTTAGCTGCCGGTGAGCCTCATGTGTTGTTAACAACGTCGGCCGGGAATATTGAGCTGGAACTTAATAGCCAGAAGGCACCCATTTCAACCCAGAATTTCGTTGATTATGTTAACAACGGTTACTATAACAACACGATTTTCCACCGTGTTATCCCTGGCTTTATGATTCAGGGCGGCGGTTTTACCGCAGATTTCAAAGAAAAAACGCCTAAAACACCTATCAAAAATGAAGCAGATAATGGCTTGCGTAACCTGCGTGGTACCATTTCGATGGCCCGTACCGCAGATAAAGACAGCGCCACCAGTCAATTTTTCTTGAACGTGGCAGATAATGCTTTTCTTGACCACGGTCAACGTGACTTTGGTTATGCGGTATTCGGTAAAGTCGTTAAAGGCATGGATGTCGTCGAAAAAATTTCTCAGGTTCAGACAGAAAACGTCGGTCCCTATCAGAATGTACCCGTTAAACCCATCACTATCTTGTCTGCAAAAGTTTTACCTTAATTGAAGTTATAGACACAGTGTCCGCAGCGGAGAGAATCGGCAGATCGTAAAGATGCCGTCTTTCCTGCATAAAAATAACATCTATGTAGGCACGAGCCGCGCCCTCCTTGGCGCGGACGCCTTACTCTCCCTGCCTATCCTCGCCGTTTCAGAGCGAGTCTTCAGAGTTTGTTAGCCGTCTTACCTTAATTACCCCATCATCCCCTGAATCACTGACGTGAGTCAGTGTAGCTAACTCCACAGCTAACACGCCAACCGCTTCAAGTATGAAGGGTATATAATCAAGCTATCTGTTTCTACCTCAGCCTCTGCCGCGATGGAGTAAAAAGATCATGAGTAACGCATTACTTATTGGGAAAGCGCTGGTTACCGAGAAAATCCAGCTCGCTTCACGGGATTTGGTGATTTTATCGGCATTGGCAAACCGTCATGGCTTAATTACCGGTGCGACTGGCACGGGTAAAACCGTCACCTTGCAAAAGATGGCTGAGCAGTTCTCTCGCATTGGTGTGCCCGTATTTCTGGCGGATGTGAAAGGGGACTTATCCGGTATCGGGGCTGAAGGGGTGAATTCGGAAAAACTACAGGCCCGCCTGGCCGCGATCAATGTCACGGAGTGGCAGCCACAGGCATGTCCGATTGTGCCTTGGGATATCTTTGCTGAAAAAGGCCACCCAATCCGGGCGACAATCTCGGATCTCGGGCCGCTCTTACTTGGCCGCTTACTCGATTTAAATGATGTGCAAAGTGGTGTTTTGCAACTGGTATTTAAAATCGCCGATGACAACGGCCTGCTGTTGCTGGATATGAAAGACCTGCGTGCTATCGTCCAGTATGTCGGGGACAATGCGAAACAGTTCCGTACGCAATACGGCAATATTACCTCCGCCTCTATCGGCGCGATCCAGCGTGGTTTACTCACCTTGGAAGAGCAGGGTGCCAATCAATTTTTTGGCGAGCCGATGCTGGATATTCACGATCTCATGCAAACAGATAGCCACGGGCAGGGCGTTATCAATTTACTGGCTGCTGACCGTCTGATTAATCAGCCAAAGTTATATGCCATTTTCCTGCTTTGGCTATTGGCCGAGCTTTTTGAACAGCTACCGGAAGTGGGTGATGTGGAGAAGCCAAAACTGGTCTTTTTCTTTGACGAGGCCCATTTGTTATTTACGGATGCCCCGGCGGCGTTAGTGGATAAGGTTGAACAAGTGGTGCGGCTGATCCGCTCGAAAGGGGTTGGTATCTACTTTGTGACACAAAATCCTCTGGATATCCCGGATAAGATCCTTGGTCAACTGGGTAACCGGGTACAACATGCTCTGCGCGCTTTTACCCCACGGGATCAAAAGGCGGTTAAAGCGGCAGCCCAGACGATGCGGCCTAATCCGGCATTCAGTGCTGAGCAGGTGATTACCGAGTTGGGCGTCGGCGAGGCGCTGATTTCTTTCCTTGATGAGAAAGGGCGGCCTAATGTGGTTGAACGGGCGATGGTTATCGCACCGCAATCAAAAATGGGCGCGTTGGATGCAACAGCACGTAATCACGCAATAAATCATTCCCCACTGTATGGTCGCTACGAAGAGATGGTTGACCGCGAGTCTGCTTATGAGAAGTTATCGGCGGGGGGCTTTTCTACCATGGGGAGTACCGCTGAAGGGGAGCCTTCTGTTCCTCAGCAACCGACGAATCAGCAGGGTAGTGGTGGTGGCTTAATGGGCGGGCTGAATGATTTACTGTTTGGTTCCACGGGGCCGCGAGGCGGTAAGCGGGACGGTATTGTGCAGACTGCGGCCAAGAGCATGGCACGGGATTTAGGCCGGCAAATTTTGCGCGGTGTTTTGGGGTCAATTACGGGGGGGCGCAAACGCTAGCCTGCGTTTTAATATATAGATTCGTAGATAACTAATATTCATCAAGTGCTTCAGATAGAAGCGCTCGCTCTTTACGAATAATGTTTTGTCTTTTTTTTAGCAAAAATACATGGGGAATGAACCATTCTATTAACGCTAACTTTTTATTTAGATGACGAAGGACTAAGTCCTTCACCTCTTTTTGCTCCCAGCCATCTATCACGGGCGTAGGGTTAAACAGTAGATTGCCCAGCAAGGCTGGGGCGACCTCTTCATCCAATATCTCGAATAGCGTTTCTCGAGAATAACCGGAGGCATTGAGAACTTCAGCCATCCATTTATAATCGTAGTCTTGTAATTCACGAGCGGTGAAGAGGTCAGATAGGGCGTACCATACCGGAATACGGCGTGATAACTCATCTTCAGTAAAGTTCATGATGGGTACTCCTTTTAAGGGGTAGGCAAGATCGTCCCATATAACATTTCAGTTCCTGCTGCTGCGAGGATGCCCCCGGTGATGGCAGCCACTCCCACGCACATCGGTGCTGTTGCCACACAAACCCCGGCAGCGACAACACCTGCTCCTGCCGCCCAGCCCCCAGCAACACCCGCGGTAGCAAGAGCGCCCTGATGGAAGATTTCAGCCGTTTTGTCTTCAGATTGATAAATCTCATATGCTGCGACAGCAAAGGAAATAAATATAATGCGCTGTCCTGCAACTCCTATGCCTTTAGCCAGTGAGCTGGCTGCTCCGCGATCTCTGCCTGATGCTTGTACGATCTCTTTAAATACTGACGCTTGTTGCCCCTCACTGAGTTTATTAAATGGGCGACGATACAGTCGAGTGGCATAGTGTTCTGTTAGCTGTGACATCGTTTTGCCCTCACGTTTCAGTGACATGGCATACGCGCGACCAACAGGGCTGCTTTTTAATCGCGAAAGATTGAGAATATGGTTACGCATTGTATTGGCTTTGAGTACGGCCTCTTTGGACGTCATTGAGCCACTATCTACAGCTTGGGTGAATTCTTGCGACATTTTTCTAATGTCATTGAGATATTGTTCACGAACACGAGCTTCTTTGATGCTATGTACCGCAAAATTAACTGCTGTCCCTTTCAAAGAGGCAAGGGCAATTTCAACGTTCTTTTTGTCGTTCTGTTGGCTACCAGCAACAGCGGGGTAGGTATATCCCATTTTATTTATCTCCATTCCGTTAGAAAATATGTAACTAGAATACTAAGAAAAATAATTTTCTCCAATATTGCTTATTATTTTTATTCCTAATGATTTTTATTAATTATTAAGAAATAACGGGATGTGGTGAGATAAAATAGACCATCCGGTACCGACTATGGCACCCTTTCTCCTGATTTATTAGGTTAAATATGCTGTTATTGATCGACAACTACGATTCATTTACTTACAACCTGTACCAGTATTTTTGTGAGCTGGGTACAGAGGTGATGGTTAAGCGCAACGATGAGTTGCAACTGGCGGATATCGAACAACTGGCCCCCTCACACGTGGTGATCTCTCCCGGCCCCTGTACCCCTAACGAGGCCGGGATCTCATTGGCGGTTATCCGCCACTTTGCCGATAAACTGCCGATTCTGGGGGTCTGCCTTGGCCATCAGGCTCTGGGGCAGGCTTTTGGCGCGCGCGTGGTACGTGCGCGTCAGGTGATGCACGGCAAAACCTCGGCGATTTGCCATAACGGGCAAGGGGTTTTTCGTGGGCTTAATCAGCCATTGACGGTGACTCGTTACCACTCTTTAGTCATTGCCAGTGATTCCCTACCGGGCTGTTTTGAGCTGACCGCCTGGACGGAGCGGGGCGGTGAGATGGATGAGATTATGGGCATTCGCCATCGCACATTGCCACTGGAGGGGGTGCAATTCCATCCGGAAAGTATTCTCAGTGAACAGGGCCATCAATTACTGGATAATTTTCTTAAAAATTAATCAGTTGGGTCAATATTATCTAACGACATCATTTATCGTTTGCTTGCTGATGATTTTTTATGCATATTTTGTGAGTATATTTTCACATGTCAATAAATGACAGCTTAGTGGTTTATTAGGATGGGCAGCGTAATGACAGATAAGTTAGCAGTGAATCGCAACACATTCGATCAGGTCATTTTGCCTGTTTATGCACCAGCGCAGTTTATCCCAGTAAAAGGGAAAGGCAGCCGAGTGTGGGATCAACAAGGTATGGAGTACATTGATTTCGCAGGTGGCATTGCGGTTACCGCACTGGGCCATTGCCATCCGGCACTGGTGTCCGCATTGCATCAGCAGGGTGAAACGTTGTGGCACACCAGTAATGTTTTTACCAATGAGCCAGCACTGCGTTTAGCACAGAAGCTGATTGCTGCAACCTTTGCTGACCGGGTTTTCTTTGCCAACTCGGGTGCTGAAGCGAATGAAGCGGCATTTAAGCTGGCTCGCCATTACGCTATTGAGCGTCATAGCCCCTATAAAACCAAGATTATTGCTTTCCACAATGCTTTCCATGGTCGCACCCTGTTTACGGTCTCTGTCGGGGGTCAGCCGAAGTATTCCGATGGTTTTGGCCCGAAACCTGCGGATATCATCCATGTCCCGTTTAATGATCTGGCAGCAGTGAAAGCGGTGATGGATGATCACACCTGTGCGGTGGTGCTGGAACCTATCCAGGGAGAGGGCGGGATCACTTCCGCTACGCCAGAGTTCCTACAAGGGGTGCGCGCCTTATGCGATCAACATAACGCCCTGCTGGTGTTTGATGAAGTGCAAAGTGGCATGGGACGTAGCGGCAAACTGTTTAGCTATATGCATTATGGTGTGACGCCAGATATCCTTACCACTGCGAAGGCATTGGGCGGTGGCTTCCCAATCAGTGCGATGCTAACGACCGAAGAGATCGCTTCAGTGATGACGGTGGGTACCCACGGCACCACCTATGGGGGTAATCCTCTGGCCTGTGCGGTCGCTGAGGCGGCGTTAGATGTGATTAATACACCTGAGGTACTTAATGGCATTGAACAGCGCCATGGCCTGTTTGTGCAGGCGCTACAAAGCATCAACAGCAAGTATGATGTTTTCAGTGATATTCGTGGTATGGGGCTGCTGATTGGTGCGGAGTTAACCGCGCAATATCGGGGACAGGCGCGTGAATTCCTGGCCGCCGCTGCCGCTAACGGTTTGATGATCCTCAATGCTGGCGCGGATGTTCTGCGTTTAGCGCCCTCGCTGGTGATTGAGTTGGAGGATATTCAGCAAGGGATGGCGCGGTTGGAGAAAGCAATTGCGAGCGTGATCGAAGGCTAAGCAGCCAATAACCGCGTTATGGAGAGGCGCTAGCCTCTCAGACTGCTGACAAACCCCGATGACTCACTCTTGAACGGTGAGGATAGGCAGAAGAGTAAAGAGTCCGCGCCAAGGATGGCGCGGCTCGAGCCTACATGGATGTATTTACGGCGTCTTTACGATCTGCCTGTTCTCTCCGTCGCGGGCACTTTGTCAATAACCTCCGAGGCGCTAGCCTCTCTCTTTTTACGTATTATCCCGTAATCTCCGGCTGCGCCATATGCCATGATGTGGCTGCTGTTGCCATGCCATGGCAGAAACGGTGTGCATCACGTTTAAGTGTGATAGCACCCTGCGTAAATTACGTTCTAGCTCTGTGGCTTGCGTATCTGGAGCCATATCAGGTATCTGAACGAAACTATCATTGTCCTCAAGATTATCCGATTCCAGCCGTTGTTGGCACTGCTGGATGGCCATCTCACATAGCTGCAAATAGTTTGCGGCCAGTTTAGTACTCATTAGTGTATGACCATCGGTTGATAGTGAGTCCACTTCAGTCAATGGATTCTCTCTGATCAGCGTTGTCATCTCATTGATATGGCAAACAATCAGTTCGCTATGGGTGGCCCAAAGACGCATATCTGCCAAATATTTTGAATTGAATCCCGGTTCTTGCATTGCCTGATTTAGTGAACTTAAAACGGTGTTACTGGCCTTATTCACGTTAAAACGCTCATAATCTAATTGCGTAATGTCAGGATGAGGGTTCAGTAGCAAACGCAGGATCGTCTGATAAGCTTCCAGCGCCTGATGGGCATTTTTACGCAACAACCCGCTCTGCCACTGAGGCCAAAGCCATAGCGCACTGCCAAGTGCCAAGGCACAACCGATCAAGGTATCCAGTAGACGTGGGACTAAAAAGTTAGCGCCTTCCCCAGTCAATAACTGCAAGATATACACGGCGGTTATCGTTCTACCTACGACCGCCAGACCATAATTTTTACGCTGTACTAAATAAGACAGCAGTGTGATCAGTAACATGATGCCGAGGGTGGTGATTTCCGTCATTTGTAGGTGCAGCAAGCCCGCCGCCAGCACCAGCCCTACCAGGGTGCCCAACGCACGGTGATGGATCCGTACCCGCGTCGCGTTATAGCCGTTTTGCGTCACCAACATTATTGTGAGCAAAATCCAATAGGGTTTGGGTAGGTTGATCAACGCCCCAATATAACTGCCTGCGGCCAATGTCACACCTATTCGGGCGGCATCCCGTAGCGCACTGGATTTAAACGACAAATAACTTACCAGAGCAGGCCAGAAAGGTTGCGATAACTGACTGGACATCAAGTCGCGGTTATACAGTGGACGGCGGTCGCTCAGTATTTGGGTGATATGGCTAATGTGGTAGTAACAAAATTGTGCCACTGGATTGCCGGGATTTTGTTGTGCGATCTTTTCCAGCTCGGCTAAAGGTGCACCGGCGGTGAAGTGTTCTGCGGTGTGGCGGTGATAGAGAATCTCATCAGCTATGGCGCGCATTTGGGCTGAAATAATTTGCGCATTACTTTGGGTCACCGCTTCTATGGGCGTCTTTTCTATCAGTTCTTGCATTTCTTCTGGCTGATTCAGCGCCGCAGTAATGTGCTCTTGTAAATCCAGCGCCATCTGAAACAGTCCCAACAATCGCTTTTGCTCTTTCTTGGAGGTGTTATGCAACAAGTTAAACTGTTGATAAAGCTGATTAACTTTATCCATCATTCCTTGTTGTCTGTCGAGTAGCGGCGGTATCGCTTTTTCGGGTTCAAGATGCTGGGTAAGCTGGCTGTATTTAGCATCACAGTAATCGGCCAATAAATGATAAAGCTGGCTCAGTGGCTCACGAATAGGTTGGTCTTTACATAACCGGAACCACAACCAGTTAAATACGCCATACCAAAGTGTCCCCACGGCACAGAATAATGGTGCCTGCCAGATAGGGGCGCGGCCCACCATGCTGAGGCTGAAAATAGCGGCGATCAATGCAGCAGGAAGTAGACGGCCATTCAGTGGGCTAATCGCACCGCTGACACCCACTATCAATGCCAGCCCGAGCATAATCATAGGTAAGGGGATATGCCACAGCAACAGTTGTTGAGTCAGGAAACTGCTCAGTGTAAAGAGTACGCCGCCAATAATCAGACGCCGGAAAAAATGTTGGTGCGGTGTATCCAGGGAGGCAATATTGCAGCAGGCAGGTATCAGGGAAAACATCAAGCCAAGCCGTAAATCACCGATAGCAAACCCCAACGCTGTCGGTAGGCAAAGGACCAATGTTTGGCGTAGTGCGTAGTTAACTTCAGGATGATAAATAAGCCGTTGCCACTTCATATAGGCCCCAGAAATTTATTACTCACAGAAAACGGAAAAAACCGGCGCTAATAGCTTCAGCCTTAGCGCCGGTTTTTAGAGGGAATTAACGGGTGCCGTAAACGACAATCGTTTTACCGTGTGCGGAGATCAAGTTCTGATCTTCCAGCATTTTTAGTATACGCCCCACAGTTTCGCGGGAGCAGCCAACTATTTGACCAATTTCCTGGCGGGTAATTTTGATCTGCATTCCATCTGGGTGGGTCATGGCATCAGGTTGTTTTGCCAGATTAAGCAGTGTTTGTGCAATGCGTCCAGTAACGTCAAGGAAAGCGAGGTTACCCACTTTCTCCGATGTTATTTGTAAGCGATTCGCCATCTGTGAAGAGAGGCGCATCAAGATATCTGGATTGACCTGAATCAGTTGACGGAACTTTTTGTAAGAAATTTCAGCCACTTCACAGGCCGTTTTTGCTCTCACCCAAGCACTGCGCTCTTGGCCTTCTTCAAAGAGTCCAAGCTCGCCGATGAAATCCCCTTGGTTTAAATAGGAGAGGATCATCTCTTTACCTTCCTCATCTTTGATCAGCACCGCAACGGAGCCTTTCACGATGTAGTAAAGCGTTTCGGCTTTTTCACCCTGGTGAATCAGCGTACTTTTGGATGGGTACTTATGGATATGGCAATGAGACAGGAACCATTCGAGAGTCGGGTCTGTTTGTGGCTTACCGAGAACCATTCGCTGTTATCCTCTGTTGTTATCGCTGCCTAACTTAACAGGGCTCAGAGTTCCCTGTACGGCGTGCTTATAGAATACACTTTCTTTTTAGCATATTAACTTGCTCAACTGCCGAAAGGTATAGCCAAGGTTCGTACCGAATAGAAACCCTTCACTGAGTATTGATCTCTACTCTAATTTAATTGCTACAGCATCACTTTCGATTCTGTTTGTAGCACAGGATGAGGCTACTGTCTTGTGTTGTATCGCTTCAGCATGATGAACGTCCAGTTACATTGCCACTTTGTAAATGAAAGGGTAGTCTAAATTAGAAAATTTAACCGGGAGCAGGCGTTATGCAAGCACGAGTCAAGTGGGTTGAGGGGCTAACATTTTTGGGTGAATCCGCGTCAGGCCATCAGGTTTTGATGGATGGAAATTCGGGCGATAAGGCACCAAGCCCGATGGAGATGCTATTAATGTCAGCGGGTGGTTGTAGCGCCATTGATGTCGTTTCTATTTTACAAAAAGGGCGTAACGATGTGCGAGATTGCGAGGTTAAATTAACCTCAGAACGTCGGGAAGAAGCCCCGCGTCTGTTTACTCAAATCAACTTGCACTTTATCGTCAGCGGTAAAGGGTTAACGGACAAAGTGGTGGAGCGCGCAGTTGATCTATCAGCCGAAAAATATTGCTCTGTTGCTCTGATGTTGGGGAAAGCCGCAACCATTACCCACAGCTTTGAGGTACGCGAAGTCGTGTAAATAGCGAACCACCCATAACCCGGTTTGGTTATGGGTTTTTAGGCCAAAATAACAGCGCTCACCTCATCCAGATAAAGTATTTAATACTTGGGGGGTATACAGTCGTGGCTAATAAAAGCAAAATATCGGTTGCCTGTGGGGCGATATCATTGTTTGTTGTCGCCTCATTTTCTTTGTTTTTTTCATTAACTCATTATTTTAATTTTTTTAAAATGAATGATGAAGTGCATTTCTCTTGGGCTGTATCTTTGTTGTTATCTGGTTCACCATTATTATTTTATTTATCTGTGGTCTCTGGTGGGTATATCATCGGATATGAAAAAATATATAATGATCATGTCGGTAAGGTACTTGCGTACATAGCTGTTCTGGGGATGGTTTTTAGTCTGTTTTTTTCTTTTTATGTGGATTCTTCTTTAAAAGAAGGTGGGTATTTAAAGTGCGAAAGGAAATCTTTTATCGCACCCAATAAATATGTAATCGATCTAAAATTATGCCGTTAGGCAAAGCTTGGTTGTTGTTAAAGATGAATTTTTTAACGGACTCGAGGCCGTCATAAAAGTGATATTTAACGGCCACGCTGATGCCACTTAAAAATGAGTATTTTAAATGAGCATCAACGGCTAAATACTTCGTCAAACACGGGATTAGTTGGAGAAAAACCCGAAGTTTATTATTAGTTAAGCGATCTTCTTCCCCTCCAGCAGTTGCTGAACCAGCGGAGCCATAATTAACTCCATCGCCAGCCCCATCTTCCCTCCGGGTACCACTAACGTATTGATGTTGGAAATAAATGATCCCTGTAACATCGCCAGCAAATAAGGGAAATCGATGTGATCCAAACCACGGAAATGGATAACAACGAAACTTTCGTCTAACGAGGGAATGGCTTTGGCGGCAAATGGGTTCGAGGTATCAACGGTGGGAACACGCTGAAAGTTAATGTGGGTGCGTGAAAACTGCGGCGTAATGTAGTTGATGTAATCGTCCATTGACCGCACCACGGAATCCATCACCGCCTCACGGGAATGGCCGCGTTCACCGGTATCCCGCACTAATTTCTGAATCCACTCCAGATTGACAATAGGCACCACACCGACCAACAGATCCACATGTTTTGCGACATCATGATGTTCGGTCACGACCCCGCCATGCAGCCCTTCATAGAATAAAACATCCGTGGGTTCCGGTAGCGGCTCCCAAGGAGTAAAGGTGCCAGGGATTTGGTTATAAGGCACTGCTTCATCATAGGTATGTAAATACTTACGCGAGCGGCCAGTACCGTGTTTGCTGTATTCCGCCACGCTTTGTTCTAACTGACCAAAATCATTCGCTTCTGGGCCAAAATAGCTGATATGTCTGCCTTGATCCCGCGCCTTACGAATGGCGGCATCCATTTCTGGACGGGTATAGCGATGGAAACTATCACCTTCAATCTGTGCTGCGCGAATATCTAACTGCTGAAAAATTTTGCGAAAAGCCAGACTGGTGGTGGTGGTACCCGCACCACTTGAGCCAGTGACGGCGATAACCGGATGTTTAGTTGACATATTAGCGGTAACTCCATGGGGTTGCAGTGATGGTACTGACCATTGCCTATTCTTTTTGTTGTTAGTGGTTATTTTTAGGGCAAAGAGACGGGCTTGTCATCTTGTTTTACTGTGGTTTTAACTCAGTGCCGTGGTGAAAGAGTACGAATTATTGCTGTTCTTCAGCACCGGCACGGAATGAACCACGGGGCATAATATTGATGGTCTCGTGTAACTCGGACCAGACCAGAACGGCTTCGCCACTGACCAACTGACGGCGTACGTCTGCGACTTTTTCCGTTAGTGAACGCTCATGTTCGCCGTAATCGGTGCCTTCGCGTAATACAAAGGCTTCAAGCAAATTATCCAGTGTTTCACTGCCCACTTGTTGCCAGGGAATGATCATGACTGCTGCTCCAAATAGGGGGAAAGCCAGGCTGGAATTCGTTGTTCCAGCCACATTTGTGGATGTTTTAACGTGCCGCCGACAAATCCTACGTGGCCGCCGTGTTCAGTGAGCTGATAATCAATATTGTCCGGCAGTGTCTCGATATTCGGAATGACCTCGGCGGTCATGAAAGGGTCGTCTTTGGCATGAATAATCAGCAGTGGGACACGGATTTGTGGTAACAGTGGCAGGGCGCTACAACGGCGATAATAATCTACTGCATCATTAAATCCATGAATTTTTGCTGTTATTACATCATCGAAATCTCTAACTCGTCGCAATTTTTTCAACTGGAATAAATTCACCGGTAGGCTATTTGGGTACTGCAATAGCTTGCGGGTCGCGTTCAGTTTTAACTGATTCAATAAATAACGCTGATAGACCCGAGAGAAGCCTTGGTCCATGCGGTCAGCACAAGGTTCGAGCATTAAGGGGGCTGAAACCACCACCGCAGCACGCAATCCGCTATTCTTCCCTTTTTTTGCCAGGTAACAAGCCAGCATATTACCGCCTAATGACACGCCTACGGCGGCGGTAGGTACCTGTCCATAGGTTTCTTGCAACCAATGTAGGAAAAAATTCGCATCTTCGGTTTCGCCAGAGTGATAAATACGCGACTTACGATTGGGTTCACCACTGCAACCGCGAAAATGCATCACCACACCCAGCCAGCCTGCAGCTTGCCAGGCGCGCAGCAAACCGTGGGCATAAGGGCTGTAAAAATTTCCTTCCAGACCGTGGAAAAGCACCACTCGGGGCTTCTCGCGCGCCAATTCGGGGTTCTCACTCCAGGCTAAATCGATAAAATCACCGTCCGGTAATTCTAGCCGTTGCCAATAGGGCGGCAGTTGCACATGCCGTCTGACCAGGCGCGGTAGCAACGTCTGCAAGTGTGGGTTACTGGCCCCAGCCAGCGGGCGAAATGTCTCATGCATAATATGAATGGGATTTATGTGATTGCTCTTGTGTGATCAATAGCACACTGTTAGCTTCATGGGTATATCGCGCATCATTTTGGGTGAGAGGCACCCATCTCATGGAACTGAGTTTATTTCTGTCAATGGTAGGTTTTCTCTGGGTCGCTGCTATTACCCCTGGTCCAAATAATATGTTGCTTACCTCCGCGGGTGCTAACTTTGGTTTCATGCGCTCCATCTGGTTGATGTTAGGCATTATGTTAGGTATGCAGAGTATGCTGCTGCTGGTGGCTTTTGGCGTGGGCAGCCTGATTTTGATCTACCCCCCCCTTCATCTGACATTAAAAATTCTGGGTAGTCTGTATTTGCTGTGGCTGGCATGGAAAATTGCCACTTCAACCTATGAAAAATTAGACACCAATGTGGCCCCAGCCAAACCGCTACGCTTGTATCAGGGGTGGTTATTGCAATTTCTTAACCCAAAAGCCTGGCTGATGGGATTAGGATCGGTAGCCAGTTTCAGCATGGCGGGCGCCGCCTACAATCACTCCATTTTGATGATAAGTCTGGGGATGTTTATGGTGAATCTGGTGGCAGGGATTATTTGGCTGGGTTTTGGCACCCTGATTGGCCGCCTGCTAGGCAGCCGCCGCGCTTGGTTTATCTTTAATATCTCAATGGGTTTGCTGACCGCCGCTTGTGTTTTACTGATCTGGCATTAATGCATGAAAGGTGACGTTGCACTTTAGTTAGCCGCCAGTTACTGATACCGGTAAATTCTTTAGTACACCTGTTATCGCATAAAGGAATAAACAATATTTTTTTATTCCTTTATGCTGCTATCTCTCTCGGGTAACACTGTCATTTCAGGGCGCTTGCGCCCAGCCCTTAATGACGTAGTTAACCAAGCGGAGTCAGTAAACTATGGCGATAACCTTTTCTTCGGCAACCCTTGCCGCTTCAATACGCAGCTTTTTACAACTCCGCACGATTTTATTGGCCTTGTTACTGCCAGCTTCATTACTGCTCGCCACCAGCGCGCAGGCAGTCGATGTCATCGTGGCTTATCAAACCTCGGCTGAACCGGCAAAGGTCGCGCAGGCAGATAACAGTTTTGCCAAACTCTCTGGTGCTAACGTGGATTGGCGCAAATTTGATAGCGGTTCCAGTGTTGTCAGGGCGCTAGCTTCTGGTGATGTGCAGATTGGTAACATTGGCTCCAGCCCACTTGCTGTCGCTGCTAGCCAAAATGTACCGATTGAAGTTTTCCTTCTGGCCTCACAACTGGGTAGCTCTGAAGCCTTGGTGGTGAAAAAAGAGATCAAAACGCCACAGGATTTGATTGGTAAACGTATTGCTGTGCCGTTTATTTCTACCGCCCATTACAGCTTGCTGGCGGCGTTGAAGCATTGGGGGATTAAACCGGGCCAAGTCACCATCCTCAACTTGCAACCTCCGGCTATCGCCGCCGCCTGGCAGCGTGGTGATATTGACGGTGCTTATGTTTGGGCACCTGCCGTGAGTGAATTGGCCAAAACCGGCACGGTACTGACTGATTCAGCCCACGTGGGCCAATGGGGGGCACCAACGTTGGATGTGTGGGTAGTGCGCAAAGACTTTGCTAAAGCCCATCCTGAGGTTGTCACCGCCTTTGCCCGCAGTGCATTGGCAGCACAAGCCGCTTATCTAAACAATCCTGATCAGTGGTTGCAAAATCAAGCGTATTTAGCCTCACTCTCTCGCTTGAGTGGTGTGCCTGCCGAGCAAGTTCCGGCGCTGGTAAAAGGCAATACCTACTTGCCAGTGGCTGAACAGATAACGCAATTAGGTCAGCCAGTGGATCAGGCTATCCGCGATACGGCAGAGTTCCTTAAGCAGCAAGGCAAGATCCCTCAAGTCGCCAGTGACTACCGTGATTTTGTCACTGACCGTTTTGTGAAAGAAATCCAGGCGACACCGCAATCTTAGGAACCATCATGTTAAACGTGAGTGGCCTATGGGCCGAATATCAAGGAAAACCGGCCTTACAGGATGTGTCATTGCAGATAGCATCCGGCCAGTTGGTTGTGGTCTTGGGGCCATCAGGCTGCGGTAAAACCACGTTGCTGAATTTGATTGCTGGATTTATGACGCCTTCAGCGGGCGCTATCACGTTGGATAACATCCCGGTCAGTGGCCCGAGTGCCGAGCGGGGAGTGGTGTTCCAGAACGAGGGGCTTCTGCCGTGGCGTGATGTGGTCAGTAATGTGGAGTTTGGCCTGCAACTGGCGGGGATGAGTAAAGAGCAGCGGCGGGTAACCGCCCTGAAAATGCTAAACCGGGTGGGATTGGCGGGATTTGAACATCACTTCATCTGGCAGCTCTCTGGGGGGATGCGCCAGCGGGTGGGGATTGCCCGTGCGCTGGCTGTCGATCCGCGTTTATTGCTGCTGGATGAACCTTTTGGTGCGTTGGATGCTTTTACCCGTGAGCAGATGCAAGAGCTGTTGCTGACCATTTGGCGTGATACCGGCAAGCAAATTTTGCTGATTACCCATGATATCGAAGAAGCGGTTTTCCTGGCCAGTGAACTATTGCTGTTATCGCCAGGGCCAGGGCAAGTGGTTGAACGGTTGTCTCTGAATTTTGGTCAGCGCTATGCCGATGGCGAACCTTGCCGTGCCATTAAGTCGGATCCTGAGTTTATCGTCCGCCGTGAATACGTGTTGGGTAAAGTCTTCCAACAGCGGGAGGTGTTGATATGAGCCTGCACAGTACGTTACGTAATCAGGCGATTAATCTGCCGGCTGCTGATGCGCTGAAAAAAACGCCCCGGCGTTTACCTGCCAATCAGACGCTGTGGATCAGTATCGCCACGTTGGCTTCGGTGGTGGCTTTATGGTGGGCAGTCACGGCGTTACAGCTTATCGGCCCGTTATTTTTACCTGCACCACAGCAGGTTTTGCATCAGCTATGGACCATTGCCAGCCCACAAGGGTTTATGGATGCCACGCTATGGCAGCATCTGGCTGCCAGTCTTGGGCGGATTTTCGTTGCGTTGCTGGCGGCAGTGGCACTGGGGGTCCCGACCGGGATCGCTATGGGGCTGAACAGTAACGTTCGTGGTGTGTTGGACCCGTTAATTGAGATTTATCGTCCGGTACCGCCGTTGGCTTATCTACCGCTGATGGTTATCTGGTTCGGTATTGGCGAAACTTCAAAGATCCTGCTGATTTATTTGGCGATATTTGCACCAGTGACGTTGGCGGCGGTTGCGGGTGTGCGCAGCGTGGCACTCGTTCGAGTGAGGGCCGCCCGTGCATTAGGTGCCAGCCGTTGGCAGGTTTTATGGTTTGTGGTGCTGCCCAGCGCCTTGCCGGAGATTTTAACCGGTATCCGCATTGGTCTGGGGGTTGGGTGGTCCACTCTGGTGGCCGCTGAGCTGATCGCCGCGACACGGGGATTGGGCTTTATGGTGCAATCCGCTGGTGAGTTTTTGGCAACAGATGTGGTCATTGCCGGTATCAGTATGATTGCCATTATTGCTTTTGGGATGGAGTTAAGTTTACGGGCGATTCAACGCCGGTTAGCGCCTTGGTATGGAGAACAACAATGAATGAACGTTTGATTGTGACGCCTTTGGGGCCGCATATTGGTGCGCTGGTTGAAAATATTAATATTGCGCACCCGTTGGGGGATAGCCAGTTTGAACAGCTTTATCATGTGTTGCTCAAACATCAGGTACTGTTTTTCCGTAATCAACCGATCACACCTTTACAGCAGCGAGACCTGGCCGGGCGCTTTGGTGATTTACATATTCATCCGGTTTATCCGCATACCCAAGAGTGTGAAGAAATTATCGTTTTGGATACCGCCGACGATAACCCACCGGATAATGACAACTGGCACACTGATGTCACGTTTATCGAAACTCCACCATTGGGGGCGATTTTAGCCGCCAAACAACTGCCAACAACCGGCGGAGATACCTTGTGGAGCAGCGGAATTGCCGCTTATGACGCGCTTTCGGCCCCGTTTAAACAGCTATTGGCAGGGTTACAGGTCGAACACGATTTCACTAAATCTTTCCCTGAGTACAAGCACCGCACCACGCCAGAAGAGCACCTGCGCTGGTTACAGGGAAAAGTAAAGAACCCGCCATTACTGCATCCGGTGATACGTACTCATCCGGTGAGTGGGCGTCAGGCATTATTTGTAAACGAAGGGTTTACAACTCGAATCATCGGATTGAGTGATAAAGAAAGCGAGGCATTACTGGGTTTTTTATTCGCTCATACCACTAAACCGGAGTTCCAGGTCCGTTGGCGCTGGCAGCAAGATGATGTCGCTATTTGGGATAACCGTGTGACGCAGCATTATGCCAATGCGGACTATCTTCCACAGCGGCGGGTAATGCATCGGGCGACTATTCTGGGTGATAGGCCGGTGTTCCGGCCTTGATCTATGGCGTCATTAGTCTGTGGTCAACAGTGAACGGGCAGCAGACTCGACAGCATCAACATTGATGTCTTCAACCTGTGGCCCGGCATGGACGACCACATGGTGAACACCTAGCGGATACCAGCGCAGGTACTTCTCTGGCCGGGATTCAAACAAGGCCACCACGGGTATTTGCAATGCTGAGCCGATATGTACCGGTGCGCTGTCTGCGGAAATCACCAAATCCAACTGGCTCATGGCCGCCACCAGGTCGTCAATGGATGGCGTTGACAGACAACGGGCGGTCAGCCCCGCTAATTGCTGCTCGGTTGGCTGCTCTGTGGGATCATGAAAAATGAGCAATTCAGCCTGTGCATTGAGTTTCAATGCTAATTGACGCCACTTATCCCAACTCCAGCGCCGTTGGGCGGATTTATTAGAGATAAATAGCCCGACGCGTGGCCGGTTTTTTCCCTCAAGATCTGCTCGCCATTTAGCCTGCAATTGTGGCTCTGGGTAGATATGCAGCTTAAGTGTTTCAATGTCCACCCGCCCCAGTTCAGGCATCAGTGTAAAGCCCGAGAGGGCTTCGTGACGGATTGGCCGCGTGGCGACATGTTCAGGATTACGGTCGTCAAACTCAGTTTCAGCCGTATGCCAACGGCGATCAGCCACATTGAGCTGTTTGGCAAACTGAATACTGTTTTTGTTCATGCCACCATTGGGAATGAGCAGCAGATCGAAGCCTAAACGCCGTAGCCGCCAAATTAATGCTAGCCGATCAAAAAGGGCCATGAGCCGGCCTGGCCGCTGGTTTCTCTCACATTGTTTGCTGTAAACATAAGTGTGGACCGCACTGACATCAGGATTACGTGCCAGCGCTGATTGATTATATTTATTCGCTAATACGTGGATTTCTGCTGCTGGCCAACGTTGTTTCAGCGCATGTATAGCGCAGTGGTACAAACCATATCGCCGAGAAAATCAATTCGGATCACCAAGATGCGCTGCATTTAAGTCCATTCACATTAATTGCTTCAGGGCTTAATTAAACCTTATATGTGCCAGGTAAATACAGTGTAATGAATAAGTATTTGTAACTTATTCATTCAACGCGCTTCTGCCGGGCATAGGAACCAATCAAGAATGAGCAACGTATTGCTCGCCAGAGTTCATGGAAATTGGTTACACCACGGAATAGTGCAGGGCGCAGACCCAATGTGATAAAGCGAATTGCCAATGCGGTACGTTGTGGTGAGGCAGGTAGTTTTTTACGTAATAACCCTAAAAGATGGCCACTTTCTTGATTGGCATGAGATAGCAAGGCATCGCGCACCGGTGGTTTGGTGCTGGCGGCAATCTTAACCAATGCGTTGATAATATCAATGTAGCTATTGGCGCGGCGTAGGAGTGCCTGCATTGAGGGAGAGTTAGTGATTGAGTCAGGATTCGTACGGTAGCCATAAAAGGGCGTGGTACAGAACCCGACGCGTTGGGCCACGAGTGCTAATTGGGTGGTCCACAGAATATCTTCATGAAGCATATCGCGAATAAACTGTAATTGGTGAGTGCTGATCACATCGCGGCGAATCAGTTGCAACCAGGCATAATGTGGCCACTCTTTTTGTTTAACACTGAGGATAATCCATTGTTGACCATTGAGCGTCGCTCCCCAAGGCTGTTTACCCAATAAGGGGGTGACCGGTTTTCGCTTGGGGTTACTGCTAAATTGATAGCCGTTACCAATCAAGACATCCAGCTTCTGCTGTTTAACCTGCTGTAACCAAGTTGACAGGGCATGGGGAGCCAGCCAATCATCACCATCGGCAAAGGCAATCCAATTACCTTTCGCCTTGGCGATCCCCACATTGCGGGCCTCAGAAAGCCCCTGATTCTGCTGATTTATAATCACCAATCGGGAATCAATATGAGCAACGTGTTCCAATAGTGCGAGGCTGTGATCGGTAGAGCCATCGTTAACGGCAATAATCTCAAGTGAGACGCCCGTTTGGCTGCGCAGTGAGTCGAGCAGATCCGTAAGATAATTTGCGCAATTGTATACGGGGACAATGACGCTGATATCAACGCTGTTCATGATTTTTTAATCTCTGGGCGTGATAAGACCGCGAAAAATCACGCCGCTCTAGTCGTGCGACTCTAACTCAATTCGCACGACTATATTCACGATGCCATATTTACATTCGCGATGTTATATCTATATTTTCGATATTATATATTGGCATCGCTAAACTCTTTAGTCAGTATTTCAAGCTGTTCTTGCACATCTAACCACTGAATTTCCGTCTCTTCCAGCTTGGATTTCACTTGCGTTTGTTGCAGTAGGCATTGGGTCAAGTCCGCTTTGCGCGCAATATCATACAGTGCCGAATCCGCGAGCTGTGCCTCGATAGCCGCCAGTTCAGAGCTGAGTTTATCCATCTGTTTTTCCAGCGTCATAATCTGCTTACGCAGTGGCTGCGTTTGAGTGCGGAATTCAGCATCGCGACGTTTTTGGTCTTTACGCTGTTGTGCGCTGTTGCCCGATAGCTCCTTCGCCGGATTATCCTGTTGGCTTTGCTGGCGCTGTGAATCCACCAGCCACTGCTGATAATCTTCCAGATCGCCATCGAACTGTTCCACTTTACCGTCGTGCACCAGATAGAGGTCATCGGTGGTAGAGCGCAGTAAATGACGGTCATGGGAAACCACCACCAATGCGCCTTCAAAATCAATCAGAGCCTCGGTCAGGGCTTGACGCATGTCCAAATCCAAATGGTTGGTGGGTTCATCAAGCAGTAACAGATTCGGCCGTTGCCAGATAATCAGTGCCAGCACCAGACGCGCCTTCTCACCACCGGAGAAGCGGGCGGTTGGATCAGTCACCTGATCGCCCTGAAAGCCGTAGCCACCGAGATAATCGCGCAGTTGCTGCTCTGACTCTTTAGGGGCGAGGCGGCTCATATGCTGCAACGGTGATTCATCAGCCCGCAAGAACTCCAACTGATGCTGGGCGAAGTAACCGAGTTTAATGCCTTTGGACAGAGCTATCTCACCGTTTTGCGGTTCTAACGTTCCCGCCAATAATTTAATCAGCGTTGATTTACCGGCACCATTACGCCCCAAGAGACCGATGCGTGAACCGGGCACCAGATTGAGTTTAATGGACTGTAAGACCGTGTTGTCCCCGTAACCGGCACTGACTTTATCCATGCGCAGCAAGGGGTCTGGCAGGCTTTCTGGTGCACGAAAACTGAAATGGAACGGATTATCCACATGTGCAGGGGCAATCAGCTCCATACGCTCAAGCATCTTGATACGGCTCTGGGCTTGCTTGGCTTTGGTGGCTTGCGCCCGGAAGCGGTCAATATAACTTTGTAAATGCGCCACTTTTTCTTGCTGATGCTGATACATCGATTGCTGTTGCGACAGTTTGGTGGCGCGCTGACGTTCGAACGATGAATAGTTACCGGTATATTCATTCAGCGTTTGCTGTTCAATATGCAAAATCTTATCGATAATAGGATCAAGGAAATCGCGGTCATGGGAAATTAACACCAAGGTACCAGTGTAGCTTTTCAGCCATTTTTCCAGCCAGATGACGGCGTCCAAATCCAAGTGGTTGGTTGGTTCATCCAATAGCAGTAAATCAGAGCGGCAAACCAGCGCCTGCGCCAGATTAAGACGCATACGCCAGCCACCCGAAAATGAACGTACCGGTTGCTGTAGTTTTTCTTGAGAAAATCCGAGCCCGTGGAGCAAACTGGCTGCGCGCGATTGGATCGTCCAGGCATGGATGGCATCCAGCTTACCATGCACGGTTGCGATGGCATGGCCATCATTTTTTTCATTGGCGGCCTGAAGTTCGGCCTCCAACTGACGATATTCGCGGTCACCGTCGATAACATACTCTATCGCCGGGATATCCAGTGCTGGGGTTTCCTGATTAACCCAAGCCAGCGCCCAGTTATTGGGGAATGTGACATTGCCCCCATCGGCGCTCAGTTCGCCTTTGAGCAACGCCAGCAGAGTCGATTTACCACAACCGTTCTTGCCAACCAGGCCGACCTTCTGACCGGGGTTAATCGTAGCTGTGGCGTTGTCCAGCAAGACGCGAGTACCACGTCGAATTTGAAGCGAGGAAAAAACAATCATAGAGTGCCGTATGTTTAGAATATGTTAAATTATCATCCCCTTTGTACTTGAAGTTGCAGGGGTTAGCCGCGTTCACTCATCCTAATGACTTACTTGAGTAAGCCCATTAGCGGTGTTTGCTGGCTGCCTGCAATGCCAATTACGTTGGGTATTGGGTATAAACGGGACGATTGGTGTCCTATTTTTAGTCTTTGCGAAGCATGGTAACGGAAAAACCGGACCCTGACGACGCTTTGGAGGGGAATGATGTTGCAGCCGCCGAAGGTTTTGCTGCTGTATGCCCATCCGGAATCACAGGACTCGGTCGCTAACCGGGTTTTACTGCAACCGGTACAGCAGTTAGAACATGTCACTGTGCACGATCTTTATGCACATTATCCGGATTTCTTTATTGATATTCATCATGAGCAGCAATTGCTACGTGAACATCAAGTTATTGTATTTCAACATCCTTTATATACTTACAGTTGCCCGGCGTTACTGAAAGAGTGGTTGGATCGGGTACTGGCACGTGGTTTCGCCAATGGCGTTGGTGGCCATGCACTGACGGGAAAGTACTGGCGCTCGGTGATTACCACCGGTGAGCAGGAGGGAACTTATCGTATTGGGGGATATAACCGTTACCCGATGGAAGACATTCTACGTCCTTTCGAATTGACAGCAGCTATGTGCCATATGCATTGGATTAATCCGATGATTATTTACTGGGCCAGGCGCCAAAAGCCGGAAACACTCGCCAGTCACGCACAAGCTTATATGCAATGGTTGCAGTCACCGCTCACGGGAGGACTCTGATTTATGGAGGGCACAGGGCTACTTACCGCTGTTCTGGTGTTTTTATTCGCTGCTGTAGTTGCGGTCCCGATCGCCCAACGCTTAGGTATTGGTGCGGTATTAGGTTACCTGATTGCGGGTATTGCCATCGGCCCGTGGGGGCTAGGATTTATTCGCGATGTTGACGAAATTCTACACTTTTCTGAGCTGGGTGTCGTCTTCCTGATGTTTATCATTGGGTTGGAGTTAAATCCTGCAAAACTTTGGCAGTTAAGGCGATCTATATTTGGTGTCGGTGCTGGCCAAGTCGTGATAACGGCAGCGGTCTTGGGCGCATTGCTTTATTTTACCCAGTTTGCCTGGCAGGCGGCGGTTATCGGTGGTGTAGGTTTGGCGATGTCTTCTACCGCCATGGCATTACAACTGATGCGGGAAAAGGGGATGAACCGCAATGAAGGCGGCCAGCTCGGTTTTTCCGTTTTACTGTTCCAGGATATGGCAGTGATCCCCGCGTTGGCCTTGATTCCTATTCTGGCGGGTAACGAGGGGGGAGCCAATGACTGGGCCAAGATTGGCCTCAAAATTGCGGCTTTTGCCGGTATGTTGATTGGGGGCCGTTATTTGTTACGCCCATTGTTCCGCTACATCGTAGCCTCTGGGGTACGTGAGGTTTTCACCGCTGCGGCATTGCTGGTGGTGCTGGGGTCCGCGCTGTTTATGGATGCTCTGGGGCTATCGATGGCATTGGGGACATTTATCGCTGGGATATTACTGGCTGAAAGTGAGTTTCAGCACGAATTGGAAATTGCTATCGAGCCGTTTAAAGGGCTCTTGCTCGGCTTGTTTTTTATTTCTGTCGGCATGGCATTGGACCTCGGTGTGCTGTTTACCCATCTACTGGATGTACTGCTGGGTGTCTTGGCCCTGGTATTTATCAAAAGTACCATCTTGTATAGTTTGTCGCGGGTGTTTGGTTTGCGTCGTTCGGTCCGTTTGCAATTTGCTGGTGTGCTCAGCCAGGGTGGGGAATTTGCTTTTGTCTTGTTTTCAGCAGCGTTCTCTCAGGGCGTGTTGAATGCGGAACAACTGGCGTTGCTTCTGGTGGTCGTCACCTTATCAATGATGACCACACCACTGCTGATGCAGGTTATTGACCGTATTTTGGTCCGTCGCTACAACGCGCCGGAAGAGAGTGATGAGAAACCTTTTGTTGAAGATAATGACCCACAGGTGATTATTGTCGGCTTCGGGCGATTTGGTCAGGTGATTGGCCGTTTATTGATGGCGAACAAAATGCGCATTACCGTACTGGAACGTGATGTCAGCGCGGTAAGTATGATGCGCAAATATGGCTATAAAGTTTACTATGGTGACGCGACAGAGTTGGAACTGCTACGCGCCGCTGGCGCAGAAAAAGCCAAAGCCATTGTTATCACCTGCAATGAGCCGGAAGACACCATGGCGCTGGTGCATTTATGCCAGCAACACTTCCCTAATCTGCATATTCTTGCTCGCGCCAGAGGGCGTGTCGAAGCCCATGAACTGCTCCAAAACGGGGTTAAAGACTTCACGCGCGAAACCTTCTCCAGTGCGCTGGAATTGGGCCGTAAGACACTGCTGGAACTGGGTATGCATCCACATCAGGCATACCGGGCGCAACAACATTTTCGTCGCCTGGACATGCGCATGTTACGTGAGCTGATGCCACAACATCATGGCGATGTGGCACAAATTTCCAGAGTTAAAGAAGCCCGCCGTGAGCTGGAAGATATTTTTCAACGAGAAATGCTACATGAAAGCCGGCAGTTAGATGGGTGGGATGAATACGAATAATGTCGGAGGACAAGCGATGACTATCACTCTTAATAAAACAATAACACGTAAAAGATTTATTGCCGGGGCCGTCTGTCCGCAATGTAATGCCTTGGATACGCTGGCTTTATGGCGTGAGGATCAGGTTGAGGTAGTGGAGTGTGTTCAGTGTGGTCACCATCAACGCCAGACGGATGAACAGGTCAATAAACATGTTCGTCCACATGAGCAAGTGATCGGTATTTTTCCTCCAGAGTAGCGTTATCTTCCGTGATTTTTTATGCTGGTGAGTACAGCGGGGCAGATTTCCGCTACAATCTGTGCCAATTTTTGTTCCAAGGGTAGGAGATATCATGAAAGTAACAAAAGGCTTGGTAGTCAGTCTGGCTTACCAGGTACGTACAGAAGACGGTGTGTTAGTTGATGAGTCTCCGGTGAGCGCGCCGTTGGACTACCTGCACGGACACGGTTCCCTGATCGCTGGTTTAGAAAAAGCGCTCGAAGGCCACGAAGCTGGTGACAGTTTTGATGTGCGTGTTAATGCCGATGAAGGTTACGGCAGCTACGATGAAAATCTGGTGCAGCGTGTACCAAAAGACGTCTTTATGGGTGTTGACGAGCTGGAAGTGGGTATGCGTTTCCTGGCAGATACTGATCAAGGCCCAGTACCGGTTGAGATCACTGCTGTCGAAGACGAGCACGTCGTGGTTGATGGTAACCACATGCTGGCGGGCCAGGATCTAAACTTCCACGTTGAAGTCGTTGCTGTCCGTGAAGCAACAGAAGAAGAGTTGCAGCACGGCCATGTACATGGTGAGCATGATCATCACCATGAGCACGGTGATGGTTGCTGCGGTGGCCACGGCCATGACGAGCATGACGGCCATGACCACGAGCATGACGGCCATGACCACGAGCATGAGCATGAGCATGGTAAAGGTGGTTGCGGTAAAAGTGGTGGCTGTGGCTGTCACTAATATCTGACCAAGTCAGCAAAAAGCCAGCCTTCGTCGCTGGCTTTTTGCTATGTACGCGATCACTCACTTTCAGTGTGGCCGCCAATGATCTCGTCATAACTGTCGCTAGCGGTACTGATATTAAAATTAATCAGCCGCTATTAGAGTTAATCAATGGTGATCAAAACCAATTAATTACTATTAAAACCAATTAATTGCTATTAAAGTTAACTAATTGTTACTGCCAATCAATCATCAATCAATAGTGCGGAGGCGGTGTTTCTTCTGACGGTGATGCCAGCATCGACGATTGGGATTCCCGCAATTTATCGGTCAGTAAACGCAGATGCTCCCGCAGCTTGGTCATCTCCATTTGATGCTCAGTCACAATCAAGTTAAGTTCTTCAATCGTCACTTCCTGAAATGCCAGACGGCTTTCCAGCATTTCTAGCCGTTGTTCAAGCAGGGATTGTTCCATCGTATTTCCTCTCATTACTGCAAACGATGTAGCTATAAATAATATAGCTGCAAACTATACGGTTGGGCCATTTTGTACGGTTGTTGCAGTATATCGCTATAGCTGGGGGCATGATATTACCTGTAAACCACCGTGATTACCCCGCAAGGGTCAAGATATATATAAAAACGAAACTTCTTGTAGTAAAAAAAGTCTTAATATCACTTAATAGCATGAGTATTGAGATTGTTTTGTGTTCACACACACAGTTATAGTACATGTTACTCTTATAATCGTTGCTTGGGGTTAGAGTCCTTAAGCCAATGGAGAAATGGATGAAATCACTGTTTAAAGTAACGTTGCTGGCTACGGCCATGACGCTAACCCTGAATACCTCAACTGTTTTCGCTGCTGAAGCAACTGCACCAGCAGCAACCTCACCAGTAGCAACCAATAGCGCATTTAAAAATAATGATCAGCAATCTGCTTATGCATTAGGTGCGTCTTTAGGTCGCTATATGGATAATTCCCTGAAAGAACAAGAAAAGCTGGGAATTAAGCTGGATAAAGACCAGTTGATCGCAGGTGTGCAAGATGCTTTTGCTAACAAAAGCAAACTGACTGACGAAGAGATCGAAAAAACCCTGCAAAATTTTGAAGCTCGTGTAAAAGCGTCTGCTCAAGCGAAAATGGAGCAAGATGCCAAAGAAAACGCGGATAAAGGCGCTAAGTACCGCGATACCTTTGCTAAAGAAAAAGGCGTGAAGAAAACCGCATCTGGCCTGCTGTACAAGGTAGAAAACGCCGGTACGGGTGATGCACCAAAGGACAGCGATACTGTTGTCGTTAACTACAAAGGTACTTTGGTTGACGGCACTGAGTTTGATAACTCTTACAAACGTGGCGAGCCACTGTCTTTCCGTCTGGATGGCGTTATCCCAGGCTGGACTGAAGGCCTGAAGCAAATCAAAAAAGGTGGCAAAATCACCTTGGTTATCCCGCCAGAACTGGCTTACGGCAAAGCGGACGTCCCCGGAATTCCTGCCAACTCTACTTTGATATTCGATGTAGAACTGCTGGATGTGAAAGCTGCACCTAAAGCCGATGCTCAAGAGCAACAGCCTGCTGTTGGTACAAAAGCTAAGAAGTAATTTCACTTAGTCAGCACGCTCTTCTCATAACCGTTACGATAATTGTCGTGACGGTTTTTTTTTGTGCGCTGGCAATTTACATATCTGCTCGTTGATAACTTGACGGCTTATAGCTTGTGGGCTTAACGTCAATACCACATGTAAACGCAAGGATTTTATACTGGCATGTTTGCTAGACTTAAAATCTAAGATATTGAGTTATTAGTCTGCCAACGATATAGAGACAGGCTTTACGTAGAGGATGGTGTCTTCGATGTCTAATTCGCTTCTCTGTAGCGAAACCAGTGAACTGGATTTACTGGATGAACGTCCGTTCAGTCAGACGGACCATGAAATACTAAAGTCATACGAAGTTGTCGTGGATGGCTTGGCTATGCTTATTGGTGGGCACTGTGAAATTGTTTTGCACTCACTGGAGGATTTAAAAAATTCTGCGGTGAGAATTGCTAACGGTGAACACACGGGCCGGCAGATTGGCTCGCCTATAACGGATTTGGCGCTACGAATGCTCCATGATATGGCTGGTGCTGACAGCAGTGTTTCAAAAGCTTATTTCACGCGGGCGAAAAGTGGTGTGCTGATGAAGTCAGTGACAATCGCTATTCGTAACCGTGATCAACGGGTGATTGGTTTGTTGTGCATCAATATGAATCTGGATGTCCCTTTCTCGCAAATCATTCAGACTTTTATGCCACCAGAAACACAAGAAGTGCCTTCCTCTGTCAACTTTGCTTCATCTGTCGATGATCTGGTTGCGCAAACACTGGAGTTCACTATTGAAGAAGTGAATGCGGATCGCAACGTTTCTAATAACGCCAAGAATCGTCAGGTCGTACTCAATCTTTATGAAAAAGGTATTTTTGATATAAAAGATGCCATAAACCAAGTGGCAGAACGTCTCAATATCTCAAAGCACACGGTATATCTTTACATTCGTCAGTTCAAAAGTGGCGATCTTGTAGGGCATGAGCGTTAATGTCCAGGCTAAAATATTGTCTGTTGGTTACAGGGCCTGCTTATGGTACACAGCAGGCCAGCAGCGCTTATCAGTTTGCTCAGGCGGTTGTTGGGGCAGGGCATCACTTAGTCAGTATCTTTTTCTATCGCGAAGGCGTATTGAATGCCAATCAACTTACTGCACCGGCGAGTGATGAATTTGATCTGGTACGGGCATGGCAACAATTGGCGACTGAACACGCGGTTACGCTGAATGTGTGTGTTGCGGCAGCACTACGTCGTGGTATTACCGATCAACATGAAGCCGAGCAACTCAATCTGGCTGCTGCGAATCTGCAACCCAGTTTTACATTGAGTGGTTTAGGGGCGTTGGCAGAAGCGACGTTGACTTGTGATCGTATGGTGCAATTTTAATGGCAAGAAAACGCATCGCTTTTATTTTTACTCAAGGCCCTCATGGTAGCTCGGCTGGGCGTGAAGGGCTGGATGCTTTGCTGGCCACCTCTGCTCTGAGCGAAGATATCGGTGTGTTCTTTATCTCAGATGGTGTTTTGCAGCTTTTACCGCAGCAACAGCCAGAAAAAATTCTTGCCAGAAACTATATTGCTACTTTCGGTGTCTTACCTCTGTACGATGTCGAAAATTGTTATCTCTGCGAACGCTCATTGCAACAGCGTGGGTTGAGTAAAATGACTGACTGGATCCTTGATGCAACGGTATTATCACCGGCAGATTTACGCCGTGAACTTGCCACTTATGATGTTGTACTGACTTTTTAACGAGGTTTGGGTATCCATAATGCTGTATACCGTCAGTCATTCACCTTATCACTGCGATTTATCTGCGCTGTTGAGATTAGCGACATCTGAGGATGATATTCTGTTGCTGCAAGATGGTGTGATAGCGGCTTTGAAAGATAGTGAAAGTCTTAAGCTGTTGTTAAATAACCCCGCTTCTCTATTTGTATTGGAAGACGATGTTATTGCACGTGGTTTGGCTGGCCAAATTTCAGACAACGCAACACTAATCAGCTATACTCACTTCGTGGATTTGACCCTAAGACATCAGCAGCAACTGGCATGGTAATGCGAGTAATGCTGTATATTTCTTGACACCTTAGATAGTCAGCCATAAAATTCTGCGTCCTCGTTCTCTGCCAGTAGTGCAAACGAGGGGGATTTATCACGTGTTTACGAAGCAAAAAACCAGGAGCTTTTTTAATAATGGCAACGATTAACCAGCTGGTTCGCAAGCCACGCAGCATGAAGGTTGCTAAAAGCAACGTTCCTGCGTTGGAAGCATGCCCGCAGAAACGTGGTGTATGTACCCGCGTATATACAACCACTCCGAAAAAACCTAACTCCGCACTGCGTAAAGTTTGCCGTGTGCGTTTAACTAACGGTTTTGAAGTCACCTCTTACATTGGCGGTGAAGGTCATAACCTACAGGAACACTCCGTGATCCTGATCCGTGGCGGTCGTGTTAAAGACTTGCCAGGTGTGCGTTACCACACCGTTCGCGGCGCGCTTGACTGCTCAGGTGTTAAAGACCGTAAGCAATCACGTTCTAAGTACGGCGTGAAGAAGCCAAAGGCTTAATGGTTCTCCGTTAAGTAAGGCCAAACATTTTCACATTAATGTCAAAATAAACTCTTAGAGTTTTGGACAACCCTGAATTAACAACGGAGTATTTCCATGCCACGTCGTCGTGTAATTGGCCAACGTAAAATTCTACCAGATCCTAAGTTCGGATCTGAATTGTTGGCTAAATTTGTAAATATCCTGATGGTAGATGGTAAAAAATCTACTGCAGAAGCAATTGTCTATACCGCGCTGGAGACCCTGGCTCAGCGTTCTGGTAAAGATTTTCTGGAAGCTTTCGAAGTAGCTCTGGATAACGTGCGCCCGACTGTCGAAGTTAAGTCTCGCCGCGTTGGTGGTTCTACTTATCAGGTGCCAGTTGAAGTTCGTCCGGTTCGTCGTAATGCCTTGGCAATGCGTTGGATCGTTGATGCTGCTCGTAAACGCGGTGATAAATCCATGGCTTTGCGCTTGGCGAATGAACTGTCTGACGCAGCAGAGAACAAAGGTTCTGCTGTTAAGAAACGTGAAGACGTTCACCGTATGGCCGAAGCTAACAAGGCGTTCGCCCACTACCGCTGGTAATATCCCGCAGTAGTCATGCTAACCATGCGGGCGCTTCAAGAAGCCAACCCGCATGGGTTAACCGAATGAACGCCCTAGGAATAGAGGAATCAAATGGCTCGTAAAACACCCATTGAGCGCTATCGTAATATCGGTATCAGCGCTCACATCGACGCCGGTAAGACAACCACTACCGAACGTATCCTGTTTTACACCGGTGTAAATCACAAAATCGGTGAAGTTCATGACGGCGCAGCCACCATGGACTGGATGGAACAGGAGCAGGAGCGTGGTATTACCATTACTTCTGCAGCTACTACCTGCTTCTGGTCTGGTATGGCTAAACAGTTCGAACCACATCACGTCAATATCATTGACACCCCTGGGCACGTTGACTTCACTATCGAAGTAGAGCGTTCCATGCGTGTTCTTGACGGCGCGGTAATGGTTTACTGTGCAGTTGGTGGTGTTCAGCCACAGTCTGAAACCGTATGGCGTCAGGCTAATAAATATAAAGTTCCACGTATTGCGTTCGTTAACAAAATGGACCGTATGGGTGCGAACTTCCTGCGCGTAGTTGGTCAACTGAAATCTCGCCTTGGCGCGAATCCAGTTCCACTGCAGTTGGCAATTGGCGCAGAAGAAAAATTCACCGGTATTATCGATCTGGTGAAAATGAAAGCGATCAACTGGAATGAAGCTGATCAGGGCGTGACCTTCGAATATGAAGAAATCCCTGCTGATATGGCTGAACTGGCTGCTGAATGGCACCAGAATCTGGTTGAATCTGCGGCAGAAGCGTCTGACGAGCTGATGGACAAATACTTGGGCGGCGAAGAGCTGACCGAAGAAGAAATCAAGAAAGCTTTACGTCAACGTGTTCTGAAAAGCGAAATTATTCTTGTTACCTGTGGTTCTGCGTTTAAAAACAAAGGCGTACAGGCAATGCTGGATGCGGTTATTGAGTACCTGCCTGCGCCAACTGACGTTGAATCAATCAACGGCATCTTGGATGATGGTAAAGATACTCCGGCTGTTCGTCATTCTGACGACAAAGAGCCGTTCTCTGCTCTGGCGTTCAAAATCGCTACCGACCCATTCGTGGGCAACCTGACGTTCTTCCGTGTGTACTCTGGTATTGTTAATTCCGGTGATACCGTTCTGAACTCAGTGAAATCGCAACGTGAACGCTTAGGTCGTATCGTACAGATGCACGCTAACAAGCGTGAAGAGATCAAAGAAGTTCACGCCGGTGATATCGCAGCAGCTATCGGTCTGAAAGATGTGACTACGGGTGACACTTTGTGTGATCCGAATAACCCGATCATCTTGGAACGTATGGAGTTCCCAGAGCCGGTAATCTCTGTTGCTGTTGAACCAAAAACCAAAGCTGACCAAGAAAAAATGGGTATGGCTCTGGGGCGTTTGGCGAAAGAAGATCCATCATTCCGCGTTTGGACTGACGAAGAATCTGGTCAGACTATCATCGCTGGTATGGGTGAGTTGCATTTGGATATCCTGGTTGACCGTATGCGCCGCGAATTTAACGTGGAAGCAAACGTCGGTAAACCTCAGGTTGCGTACCGTGAAACTATCCGCGAAACCGTTAAGGATGTGGAAGGTAAGCACGCTAAGCAGTCAGGCGGTCGTGGTCAGTATGGTCATGTTGTTATCGACATGTCTCCATTGCCACCGGGTGGTGTTGGGTATGAGTTCGTCAACGAAATCGTTGGTGGTTCTATTCCTAAAGAATTCATTCCGGCCGTTGATAAAGGAATTCAAGAACAGCTGAAATCTGGCCCTCTGGCAGGTTACCCAGTTGTTGACGTTAAAGTGCGTCTGCACTACGGTTCTTACCATGACGTTGACTCCTCAGAATTGGCATTTAAATTAGCTGGTTCTATCGCCTTTAAAGAAGGTTTCAAACGAGCTAAACCAGTTCTGCTTGAGCCAATCATGAAGGTTGAAGTCGAAACCCCTGAAGATTACATGGGTGACGTAATGGGTGACCTGAACCGTCGTCGCGGTATCATCGAGGGTATGGAAGATACTGCTACCGGTAAAACTGTTCGCGTCAAGGTTCCGTTGTCTGAAATGTTCGGTTATGCTACTGACCTGCGTTCTCAGACTCAGGGCCGTGCTTCTTACTCCATGGAATTCCTGGAGTATGCTGAAGCACCGAGTAACGTCGCTAAAGCCGTTATCGAAGCCCGTGGCAAATAAGCTTTCGGGTTTAAAACAATGATCCAGTGCTCTCTCATTAGTGGGAGAGCACAAGAGTAAGGAATATAGTCGTGTCTAAAGAAAAATTTGAACGTACCAAACCCCATGTAAACGTCGGTACTATCGGCCACGTTGACCATGGTAAAACTACCCTGACTGCAGCAATCACCACCGTTTTGGCTAAAACCTACGGTGGTAGCGCTCGTGCTTTCGATCAAATCGATAACGCACCAGAAGAAAAAGCACGTGGTATCACCATCAACACTTCTCACGTTGAATATGATACTCCTGCTCGTCACTATGCGCACGTTGACTGCCCAGGTCACGCCGACTATGTTAAAAACATGATCACCGGTGCTGCTCAGATGGATGGTGCAATCCTGGTTGTTGCTGCAACTGATGGCCCTATGCCACAGACTCGCGAGCACATCCTGTTAGGTCGTCAGGTTGGCGTTCCTTACATCATCGTATTCATGAACAAATGTGACATGGTTGATGATGAAGAGCTGCTGGAACTGGTAGAAATGGAAGTTCGTGAACTTCTGTCTGCTTACGACTTCCCTGGCGATGATCTGCCAGTTGTTCGTGGTTCAGCGCTGAAAGCACTGGAAGGCGAAGCTGAGTGGGAAGCTAAAATCATCGAACTGGCTGGTTACCTGGATTCTTATATCCCAGAACCAGAACGTGCTATCGACAAGCCGTTCCTGCTGCCAATCGAAGACGTATTCTCTATCTCTGGCCGTGGTACTGTAGTAACTGGCCGTGTAGAACGCGGTATCGTTAAAGTCGGCGAAGAAGTTGAGATCGTCGGCATCAAAGATACTGTTAAATCTACTTGTACTGGCGTTGAAATGTTCCGCAAATTGCTGGACGAAGGCCGTGCTGGTGAGAACGTTGGTGTTCTGTTGCGTGGTATTAAGCGTGAAGACATCGAACGTGGTCAGGTTCTGGCTAAACCAGGTTCTATCAAACCACACACTACCTTTGAATCAGAAGTTTATATTCTGAGCAAAGATGAAGGCGGCCGTCATACACCGTTCTTCAAGGGCTACCGTCCTCAGTTCTACTTCCGTACAACTGACGTAACCGGTACTATCGAATTGCCAGAAGGCGTTGAAATGGTGATGCCAGGTGACAACATCAACATGATTGTTACCCTGATTCACCCAATCGCAATGGACGACGGCTTGCGTTTCGCAATTCGTGAAGGCGGCCGTACTGTAGGCGCTGGTGTTGTTGCTAAAGTAATCGCTTAATTTTTCTGATTAATTATTTATTGATCAAACCAAAGGGTGCTTCGGCACCCTTTTTTATTGATGAAGTGAATAATCTTAATTGAAATAAAACTCATTCTTATTTACACTAAAAAGACTGGTTAAGAAATGAGTCTTTTTATGTACGTTTGTCTATGTAATGCGGTTTCTGACAAAGTCATCCGCAAAGCTGTACGCCAGCATCAACCACATACGGTTAAACAACTGCGACAGCTTGTGCCGATTGGTAGTGACTGTGGGAAGTGCATCCGACAAGCCAGAGAGATCTTGATTGAGGAACTCGCTAATATTCCAGAAATGAATGATGTTGCCTAATAGTTAACTCGGAGAAGTTTTCCGCATACTTTGCCATCTGGTACTACACTTTGAGTACTGGAAGCGGAGGGTATAACTATGAAAGGTGATAAAAAGATAATTTCACATCTGAATAAACTGCTCGGAAACGAGTTAGTTGCCATCAACCAATATTTTCTTCATGCCCGAATGTTTAAAAACTGGGGGCTGATGCGCCTTAATGATAAGGAGTATCACGAATCTATAGACGAAATGAAGCACGCGGATAAATACATCGAACGTATTTTATTTCTCGAAGGTATTCCTAATTTACAAGAGCTTGGTAAATTGAATATCGGAGAAGATGTTGAAGAAATGCTGAAATCTGATTTAGCGCTCGAGTTGTCTGGAGCTACAGATTTACGAGAAGGTATTGCCTATGCTGATTCAATCCATGACTACGTAAGCCGTGATTTATTGAAAGAAATTCTGGTTGATGAAGAAGAGCATATTGATTGGCTCGAAACAGAGCTTAGCTTGATTGACCGTTTAGGTATACAAAGTTACTCACAGGCCCAGCTAGCAAAAAGCTAGGTCTTCAACATCACGCGTTTGCTCAACAAACAATAGCGTTTTTGTTCAGTGATAACATTTTTTAGTGATAAAGAGTGAGTATAGCGATGCGCTCACTCTTCTTTCTCCGCCTTTCCCATCTGCTCAGTCACCTTATTTCCCTTTAATTAAATTATCTGGCAAATTCTTGCATAGATTTTCAACACTAGCTTGCTTCCTGCTGGTATTTACGTATAATGCGCGGGCCTACCTAATCTTGGTGGGTCAGATTGAAACTAATCTGTCAGTTACAGCCTGGTGTTGTCACTGAACAATACTCCCGATATGGGGGTTATATGTTGAACGATTACACTCCCCCATCAATCGAAATGGGTGCGAGGAGTGATCATTTACGTTTATAAATAATTGGAGCTCTGGTCTCATGCAGAACCAAAGAATCCGTATCCGCCTGAAAGCGTTTGATCATCGTTTGATCGATCAATCAACTGCGGAAATCGTCGAGACTGCCAAGCGCACTGGTGCGCAGGTTCGTGGTCCGATCCCGCTGCCAACTCGCAAAGAGCGCTTTACCGTTCTGATTTCTCCGCACGTCAATAAAGATGCGCGCGATCAGTACGAAATTCGCACTCACAAGCGTCTGGTTGACATCGTTGAGCCAACCGAGAAAACCGTTGATGCTCTGATGCGTCTGGATCTGGCTGCCGGTGTAGACGTGCAGATCAGCCTGGGTTAATCAGGTCATTGAGCGATTGAGAGGTTGAAACAATGATTGGTTTAGTCGGTAAAAAAGTGGGCATGACTCGTATCTTCACTGAAGATGGCGTTTCAATCCCAGTAACTGTTATCGAAATTGAAGCGAACCGCGTAACTCAGGTCAAAAGCCTGGAGAACGATGGATACCGTGCTGTGCAAGTGACTACCGGTGCTAAAAAAGCTAACCGCGTTACTAAACCAGAAGCGGGTCATTTCGCTAAAGCTGGCGTAGAAGCTGGC
The DNA here is from genome assembly GCF_001053095.1 of Yersinia similis. GTDB lineage: Bacteria > Pseudomonadota > Gammaproteobacteria > Enterobacterales > Enterobacteriaceae > Yersinia > Yersinia similis. Next base: position 123,657 of record NZ_CGBP01000012.1, read on the forward strand.
CGTGGTCTGTGGGAATTCCGCCTTCCAGAAGGTCAAGAGTTTACTGCTGGTCAAGAAATTAGCGTCGAAATTTTTGCAGACGTTAAGAAAGTCGACGTTACAGGTACGTCTAAAGGTAAAGGTTTTGCCGGTACTGTTAAGCGCTGGAATTTCCGCACTCAAGATGCTACCCACGGTAACTCCTTGTCTCACCGTGTTCCGGGTTCTATCGGTCAAAACCAGACTCCGGGCAAAGTGTTTAAAGGCAAGAAAATGGCAGGCCATATGGGTGATGAACGTGTAACTGTTCAGAGCCTGGATGTAGTACGTGTTGACGCTGAGCGCAACCTACTGCTGGTCAAGGGCGCTGTTCCGGGAGCTACCGGTGGCAACCTGATCGTAAAACCGGCTGTCAAGGCGTAACGTCGAGGAGATAGGAATGGAATTGGTAATGAAAGACGCGCCAGGCGCGCTGACTGTTTCCGAAACTACCTTCGGGCGTGATTTCAATGAAGCGCTTGTACATCAGGTTGTTGTTGCTTACGCAGCAGGTGCCCGTCAAGGTACTCGTGCTCAGAAGACCCGTGCTGAAGTAACAGGTTCCGGTAAAAAACCGTGGCGCCAGAAAGGTACCGGCCGTGCGCGTGCAGGTTCTGTAAAGAGCCCGATCTGGCGTTCAGGTGGTGTGACCTTTGCTGCAAAGCCTCAGGACCACAGTCAAAAAGTAAATAAAAAGATGTACCGCGGCGCGCTGAAAAGCATTCTGTCCGAATTGGTACGTCAAGATCGTCTGATCATTGTCGAAAAGTTCTCTGTTGAAGCACCTAAAACTAAGTTGCTGGCGCAGAAACTGAAAGATATGGCTCTGGAAGATGTGCTGATCGTAACGGGTGAACTGGACGAGAACTTATTCTTGGCCGCTCGCAACCTGTATAAGGTTGATGTTCGCGATGTAGCCGGTATTGATCCAGTTAGCCTGATCGCCTTCGACAAAGTGGTTATGACTGCTGATGCTGTGAAGCAAGTTGAGGAGATGCTGGCATGATTCGTGAAGAACGTCTGCTGAAAGTACTGCGCTCGCCGCATGTATCTGAAAAAGCGTCCGCTGCGATGGAAAAGAATAACACCATCGTTCTCAAAGTTGCCAAAGACGCGACCAAAGCAGAAATTAAAGCTGCAGTGCAGAAACTGTTTGAAGTCGAAGTCGAAGACGTTAACACCTTGCTGGTTAAAGGCAAGAGTAAGCGTCACGGTCAGCGTGTTGGTCGTCGTAGCGACTGGAAAAAAGCTTACGTCACCCTGAAAGAAGGCCAGAATCTGGACTTCATCGGCGGCGCAGAGTAAGTCGGAGGAGTAAACAATGGCAATTGTTAAATGTAAACCTACGTCTCCGGGTCGTCGCCACGTTGTTAAAGTGGTTAACCCTGAGCTGCACAAGGGTAAGCCTTATGCCCCGTTGCTTGAGAAATTAAGCAAAAGCGGTGGCCGTAACAACAATGGCCGTATCACTACCCGTCATATCGGTGGTGGCCACAAGCAACATTATCGTCTGGTTGACTTCAAACGCAACAAAGATGGTATCCCTGCTGTGGTTGAGCGTCTGGAGTACGATCCGAACCGTTCTGCAAATATTGCGCTGGTTCTGTACAAAGACGGCGAACGCCGTTATATCCTGGCGCCGAAAGGCCTGAAGGCTGGTGACCAGATTCAATCTGGCGTTGATGCTGCAATTAAAGCAGGTAACACCCTGCCTATGCGTAACATCCCAGTTGGTTCAACGGTTCATAACGTAGAAATGAAACCAGGTAAAGGCGGCCAGTTGGCTCGTTCTGCTGGTGCATACGTTCAGATCGTTGCTCGTGACGGTTCCTACGTTACTCTGCGTCTGCGCTCCGGAGAAATGCGCAAGGTTCAAGCTGATTGCCGCGCCACCTTAGGTGAAGTTGGTAATGCTGAACACATGCTGCGTGTTCTGGGTAAAGCAGGTGCTAGTCGTTGGCGTGGTATTCGTCCTACCGTTCGCGGTACGGCGATGAACCCAGTAGATCACCCGCACGGTGGTGGTGAAGGTCGTAACTTTGGTAAGCACCCGGTAACTCCGTGGGGCGTTCAGACCAAAGGTAAGAAGACCCGTAGCAACAAGCGTACTGATAAGTTCATCGTACGTCGCCGTAGTAAAAAATAATTAGAGGATAAGCCATGCCACGTTCTCTCAAGAAAGGTCCCTTCATTGACCTGCACTTGCTGAAGAAGGTAGAGAAAGCGGTGGAAAGCGGAGACAAGAAGCCTATTCGGACTTGGTCCCGTCGTTCAACGGTCTTTCCAAATATGATCGGTTTGACCATCGCTGTCCATAATGGTCGTCAGCACGTTCCAGTATTCGTTTCCGATGAAATGGTCGGTCACAAACTGGGTGAATTCGCGCCGACCCGTACTTATCGCGGCCATGCGGCCGATAAAAAGGCTAAAAAGCGCTAAGGTAGGAGGAAGAGATGGAAACTATCGCTAAACATCGCCACGCTCGTTCTTCTGCTCAGAAGGTTCGCTTGGTAGCGGACCTGATTCGCGGTAAGAAAGTGTCGCAAGCTCTGGAAACTCTAACCTACACCAACAAGAAAGCTGCTGGTTTGGTTAAGAAGGTACTAGAGTCTGCCATTGCTAACGCAGAACACAACGATGGCGCTGACATCGATGATCTGAAAGTCACGAAGATCTTCGTAGACGAAGGCCCTAGCATGAAGCGCATTATGCCGCGTGCAAAAGGTCGTGCAGATCGCATCCTGAAGCGCACCAGCCACATTACTGTGGTTGTGTCCGATCGCTGAGACTCTGGAGACTAGCAATGGGTCAGAAAGTACATCCTAATGGTATTCGACTAGGTATTGTCAAAGCTTGGAACTCTACCTGGTACGCAAATACCAAAGAATTCGCTGACAACCTGGACAGCGACTTTAAAGTTCGCCAATTCCTGACTAAGGAATTAGCGAAAGCTTCCGTTTCTCGCATCGTTATCGAGCGTCCAGCGAAGAGCATCCGTGTGACTATTCACACAGCTCGCCCTGGCATCGTTATCGGCAAGAAAGGTGAAGATGTCGAAAAACTGCGTAAGGTCGTAGCGGATATCGCTGGCGTTCCTGCACAGATTAACATCGCCGAAGTCCGTAAACCGGAACTGGACGCAAAATTGGTTGCTGACAGCATCACTTCACAGCTGGAACGTCGTGTTATGTTCCGTCGTGCTATGAAGCGTGCTGTACAGAACGCAATGCGTCTTGGCGCTAAAGGTATCAAAGTTGAAGTAAGCGGCCGTCTTGGCGGTGCTGAAATCGCGCGTACCGAATGGTACCGTGAAGGTCGTGTTCCGTTGCATACACTGCGTGCGGATATCGATTACAACACATCTGAAGCGCACACCACTTATGGTGTAATCGGCGTTAAGGTATGGATCTTCAAAGGTGAGATCTTGGGTGGTATGGCTGCTGTTGAACAACCGGAACCGGCTGCTCAACCTAAAAAGCAGCAGCGTAAAGGCCGCAAGTAAGGAGAATCGCTGATGTTACAACCAAAGCGTACAAAATTCCGTAAGATGCACAAAGGCCGTAACCGTGGCCTTGCGCAAGGTACGGATGTTAGCTTCGGTGAGTTCGGCCTGAAAGCTTGTGGCCGTTGCCGCCTGACGGCTCGTCAAATCGAAGCAGCCCGTCGTGCGATGACACGTGCAATTAAGCGTCAAGGTAAGGTCTGGATCCGTGTATTCCCGGACAAACCGATCACTGAGAAGCCGCTCGAAGTGCGTATGGGTAAAGGTAAGGGTAACGTGGAGTATTGGGTTGCCCTGATCCAGCCAGGAAAAGTATTGTTTGAAATGGCTGGTGTTCCTGAAGAAACTGCACGTGAAGCATTTAAGCTTGCTGCAGCGAAACTGCCTGTCGGAACCACCTTTGTAACTAAGACGGTGATGTAATGAAAGCACAAGAGCTGCGTGAAAAAAGCGTTGAAGAGCTGAACACTGAGCTGCTCAACCTGCTGCGTGAGCAATTTAATTTGCGCATGCAGGCGGCTAGTGGCCAGCTGCAACAAACTCACCTGTTGAAACAAGTGCGTCGTAATGTCGCGCGTGTTAAGACTTTACTGACTGAGAAGGCGGGTGCGTAATGACTGACCAAATCCGTACTCTGCAAGGTCGCGTAGTTAGTGACAAAATGGAGAAATCCATGGTTGTTGCTATCGAACGTGTGGTGAAGCACCCTATTTACGGGAAATTCATCCGTCGTACGACGAAGTTGCATGTACATGACGAGAACAATGAATGTGGTATCGGTGACGTGGTAGAAATCCGCGAATGCCGTCCACTGTCAAAGACTAAGTCTTGGACGCTTGTTCGCGTTGTAGAGAAAGCGATTCTGTAATAGAGTAGCCAACTCGAACATAATAAGCGGCTCTGAAAATGGGCCGCTTATTTTTTCTACCCACTTTTTCCTATCAAAGGATGTGGAACCGGTGTTATAATGCCGCGCCCTCATTAGTGGGGCTTTTAAACGACCTATTCTGGGTCCTAAAGTAGTAGTTGACATTAGCGGAGCACTAACATGATCCAAGAACAGACTATGCTGAACGTGGCCGACAACTCCGGTGCACGTCGCGTAATGTGTATCAAGGTTCTAGGTGGCTCGCACCGTCGCTACGCAGGCATCGGCGACATCATCAAGATCACCATCAAGGAAGCAATTCCTCGTGGCAAGGTGAAGAAAGGCGATGTTCTGAAGGCGGTAGTGGTGCGCACCAAGAAGGGTGTACGTCGCCCGGACGGTTCTGTCATTCGCTTCGATGGTAACGCTTGTGTTATTTTAAATAATAACAGCGAGCAGCCAATCGGCACGCGTATTTTTGGGCCGGTAACTCGTGAACTGCGTAATGAGAAGTTCATGAAAATTATCTCTCTGGCACCAGAAGTACTCTAAGGAGCGAACCATGGCAGCGAAAATCCGTCGTGATGACGAAGTTATCGTGCTAACCGGGAAAGACAAAGGTAAGCGCGGTAAAGTAAAGAATGTCCTGTCTGCTGGCAAGGTCATTGTTGAAGGTATCAACCTGGTTAAGAAACACCAGAAGCCAGTTCCGGCTCTGAACCAACCAGGTGGCATTGTTGAAAAAGAAGCTGCAATTCAAGTTTCCAACCTTGCGCTGTTCAACGCGACAACCGGTAAGGCTGACCGTGTAGGCTTTAGATTTGAAGACGGCAAAAAAGTTCGTTTCTTCAAATCGACTAGCGAAACTATCAAGTAATTTGGAGTAATACGATGGCGAAACTGCATGATTACTACAAAGACGAGGTGGTCAAACAACTGATGTCTCAGTTTGGCTACGACTCTGTCATGCAAGTCCCTCGGGTCGAGAAGATCACCCTGAATATGGGTGTTGGTGAAGCGATCGCTGACAAGAAACTGCTGGATAATGCAGCAGCTGACTTGGCAGCAATCTCCGGTCAAAAGCCGTTTATCACCAAAGCACGCAAATCTGTTGCAGGCTTCAAAATCCGTCAGGGCTATCCGATCGGCTGTAAAGTAACCCTGCGTGGCGAACGCATGTGGGAATTCTTTGAGCGACTGATTACCATTGCTGTACCTCGTATCCGTGACTTCCGTGGCTTGTCCGCTAAGTCATTCGATGGTCGTGGTAACTACAGCATGGGAGTGCGCGAGCAGATCATCTTCCCGGAAATCGACTATGATAAAGTCGATCGTGTACGTGGTTTGGATATTACCATTACCACTACTGCGAAATCCGATGATGAAGGCCGTGCATTGTTGGCTGCTTTTAAATTCCCATTCCGCAAGTAAGGTAGGGTTACTGATGGCTAAGCAATCAATGAAAGCACGCGAAGTTGTTCGCGTGAAACTAGCTAACAAATACCGCGCTAAACGCGAGGAATTAAAAGCTATTATCTCTGGTGTGAACTCATCCGACGAAGATCGTTGGGATGCTGTTCTGAAGCTGCAGTCTCTGCCGCGTGATTCCAGCCCGTCCCGTCAGCGTAACCGCTGCAACCAAACTGGTCGTCCGCATGGTTTCCTGCGGAAGTTCGGGTTGAGCCGTATTAAAGTCCGTGAAACCGCTATGCGCGGTGAAATCCCGGGCCTTAAGAAGGCTAGCTGGTAATTGTCACCAATTGAATCACGGGAGTAAAGACAGATGAGCATGCAAGATCCGATCGCGGATATGCTGACCCGTATCCGTAACGGTCAAGCCGCAAACAAAGTTGCGGTCACCATGCCCTCCTCCAAGCTGAAAGTGGCAATTGCCAACGTTCTGAAGGAAGAAGGCTTTATTGAAGATTTTAAAATCGAAGGCGACACCAAGCCTGTTCTGGAATTAGCACTTAAATACTTCCAGGGTAAGGCAGTGGTAGAAAGCATTCAACGTATCAGCCGTCCAGGTCTGCGCATCTATAAGAAAAAAGATGAGCTACCAAAAGTTATGGCCGGTTTGGGTATCGCTGTTATTTCTACCTCTAAAGGTGTTATGACCGATCGTGCAGCTCGCCAAGCTGGTCTTGGTGGCGAGATTATCTGCTACGTAGCTTAATTCGGGAGGAAAGAATGTCTCGTGTTGCAAAAGCACCCGTCGTCATTCCTGCCGGCGTAGAGGTAAAACTCAACGGTCAGGTTATTTCGATTAAGGGTAAGAACGGCGAGCTGACTCGTACCGTCCATAGTGCTGTTGAAGTTAAGCAAGAAGAAAATACATTGACTTTCGCTCCACGCGAAGGCGCTGTAGACGGTTGGGCCCAAGCGGGTACCACTCGTGCACTACTTAACTCAATGGTCATTGGTGTTACCGAAGGCTTCACTAAGAAGCTTCAACTGGTAGGCGTAGGCTACCGTGCCGCAGTTAAAGGCAACGTGGTGAATTTAGCCTTAGGCTTCTCTCACCCAGTTGACCATGAATTGCCGGCTGGCATCACTGCCGAGTGCCCGACCCAAACTGAAATCGTGCTGAAAGGTGCTGATAAGCAGGTGATTGGTCAGGTTGCAGCAGATTTGCGTGCCTACCGTCGTCCTGAGCCTTATAAAGGCAAGGGTGTCCGTTACGCCGACGAAGTCGTGCGTACCAAAGAGGCTAAGAAGAAGTAAGGTAACACTATGGATAAGAAAGCAGCTCGTATCCGTCGTGCGACCCGCGCACGCCGCAAGCTCAAAGAACTGGGTGCGACTCGCCTGGTGGTACATCGTACCCCACGCCATATTTACGCGCAGGTTATCGCACCAAACGGTTCTGAAATTTTGGTAGCAGCTTCTACTGTAGAAAAAGCTATCAATGAGCAATTGAAGTACGCCGGCAACAAAGATGCCGCAGCAGCTGTAGGCAAAACTATTGCTGAGCGCGCGTTGGAAAAAGGGATCACTAAAGTATCCTTTGACCGTTCCGGTTTCCAATATCATGGTCGAGTCCAGGCACTGGCAGATGCTGCCCGTGAAGCTGGCCTTCAGTTCTAAGGTAGAGGTGTAAGATGTCTCACATCGAAAAACAAGCTGGCGAACTGCAGGAAAAGCTGATCGCGGTAAACCGCGTATCTAAAACCGTAAAAGGTGGCCGTATTTTCAGCTTTACCGCACTGACAGTAGTTGGTGATGGTAACGGTCGCGTTGGTTTTGGCTACGGCAAAGCACGCGAAGTTCCGGCAGCGATCCAAAAAGCGATGGAAAAAGCCCGTCGCGCTATGATTAACGTTGCTTTGAATAGCGGCACTCTGCAGCACCCAGTTAAAGGTGCTCACACGGGTTCTCGTGTATTCATGCAACCAGCTTCTGAAGGTACCGGTATTATCGCCGGTGGTGCAATGCGCGCCGTTTTAGAAGTTGCAGGGGTTCATAACGTATTAGCTAAAGCTTATGGTTCTACTAACCCGATTAACGTGGTTCGTGCAACTATTGCAGCTCTGGAAGATATGAAATCCCCAGAAATGGTCGCTGCCAAGCGTGGTAAGTCCGTCGAAGAAATTCTAGGGAAATAACCATGGCAAAGACTATTAAAGTAACTCAAACAAAAAGCAGTATCGGTCGTTTGCCGAAACATAAGGCAACTCTGATCGGTTTAGGTCTGCGTCGTATTGGTCATACTGTAGAGCGTGAGGATACTCCTGCTGTGCGTGGTATGGTCAACTTGGTTTCCTACATGGTTAAAGTTGAGGAGTAACAGATGCGTTTAAATACTCTGTCTCCGGCTGAAGGTGCCAAGCATGCGCCGAAGCGTGTAGGTCGTGGTATCGGTTCTGGCCTGGGTAAAACCGCTGGTCGTGGTCACAAAGGTCAGAACTCACGTTCTGGTGGTGGCGTACGTCGTGGTTTTGAAGGTGGTCAGATGCCTTTATATCGTCGTTTGCCGAAATTCGGCTTCACCTCTCGCAAAGCTATGATCACGGCAGAAGTTCGTCTGTCTGAACTCGCTTTAGTGGAAGGCGACGTAATCGACCTGAACACGCTGAAAGCCGCTAACGTTGTTGGTATCCAGATGGAGTTCGTGAAAGTTATACTTTCAGGCGAAGTCAATCGTGCGGTAACTCTTCGTGGTCTGCGAGTCACCAAAGGCGCTCGTGCTGCTATCGAAGCTGCTGGCGGTAAAATTGAGGAATAAGTAGCAGATGGCTAAGCAACCAGGATTAGATTTTCAAAGTGCTAAAGGCGGATTAGGCGAGCTGAAGCGCAGACTTTTGTTTGTTATCGGTGCGCTTATTGTTTTCCGTATCGGCTCTTTTATTCCGATTCCTGGTATCGATGCCACTGTGCTTGCCAAATTGCTTGAGCAGCAGAGAGGCACCATCATTGAAATGTTTAACATGTTTTCTGGTGGTGCTCTCAGTCGTGCTTCTATCTTTGCCTTGGGTATCATGCCGTATATTTCGGCATCAATTATTATCCAACTGTTAACGGTGGTACATCCAGCGTTAGCAGAAATAAAGAAAGAAGGGGAGGCTGGCCGTCGTAAGATTAGCCAGTATACCCGTTATGGCACGTTGGTATTGGCTATATTCCAATCGATCGGTATTGCTACCGGTCTTCCGAATATGCCTGGGATGCAAGGTCTGGTAATCAATCCAGGCTTTGCTTTCTATTTTACCGCTGTTGTTAGCTTAGTCACAGGGACTATGTTCCTGATGTGGCTGGGTGAACAGATTACTGAGCGCGGTATCGGAAACGGTATTTCAATCATAATCTTTGCTGGTATTGTTGCGGGACTTCCTCCTGCAATCGCCCATACCATCGAGCAAGCTCGGCAAGGCGACCTGCACTTCCTCCTGTTGCTGTTGGTTGCAGTATTAGTGTTTGCAGTAACCTTCTTCGTTGTTTTCATTGAACGTGGTCAACGTCGTATTGTCGTTAACTATGCAAAACGTCAACAAGGTCGTCGTGTTTATGCAGCACAGAGCACACACTTACCGTTGAAAGTGAATATGGCTGGGGTTATCCCTGCAATCTTCGCTTCCAGCATAATTCTGTTTCCTGCCACGATTGCATCATGGTTTGGGGGCGGAACAGGTTGGAACTGGCTGACGACTATTTCGATGTATTTGCAGCCGGGACAGCCGCTTTATGTGTTACTCTATGCGTCTGCAATCATCTTCTTCTGTTTCTTCTACACGGCGTTAGTGTTCAACCCGCGTGAAACAGCAGATAACCTGAAGAAGTCCGGTGCATTCGTGCCAGGAATTCGTCCGGGAGAGCAAACGGCGAAGTACATCGATAAAGTAATGACACGTCTAACCTTAATTGGTGCGATGTATATTACTTTCATCTGCCTGATCCCGGAGTTCATGCGTGACGCGATGAAAGTACCATTTTACTTTGGTGGTACCTCCCTACTTATCGTAGTGGTGGTCATCATGGACTTTATGGCTCAAGTGCAAACTCTAATGATGTCTAGTCAGTACGAGTCTGCATTGAAGAAAGCAAACCTGAAAGGCTATAACCGCTAATCAGGGATGTTTGAGAAGTTACGGAGAGTAAAAATGAAAGTTCGTGCTTCCGTCAAGAAATTATGTCGTAACTGCAAAATTGTTAAGCGTAACGGTGTCGTTCGCGTGATTTGTAGTGCCGAACCAAAGCATAAACAGCGTCAAGGCTGATTTATCTTGCATATTTTTCTTGCAAAGTTGGGTTGAGCTGGCTAGATTAGCCAGCCAATCTTTTGTATGTGACTGCAATGCTATTTGAGTATCCTGAAAACGGGCTTTTCAGAATGGTATTGCTGTATAAAATAGTAGGAGTGCATAGTGGCCCGTATAGCAGGCATTAACATTCCTGATCAGAAACATACCGTTATCGCTTTAACTGCGATCTTCGGCATCGGTAAAACCCGCTCACAGGCTATCTGTGTTGCTGCGGGTATTGCTGAACATGTTAAGATCAGTGAGCTGTCTGAAGAGCAAATCGAGAAGCTGCGTGACGAAGTTGCCAAGTACGTTGTAGAAGGTGATCTGCGTCGTGAGGTGACCCTGAGCATCAAGCGTCTGATGGACCTTGGGACTTATCGTGGTTTGCGTCATCGTCGTGGTCTACCAGTTCGCGGTCAGCGTACTAAGACCAACGCACGTACCCGTAAGGGTCCGCGTAAACCGATCAAGAAATAATCGGGGTGATTGAATAATGGCAAAGGCACCTATTCGTGCACGCAAGCGTGTAAGAAAGACAGTCTCTGACGGTGTGGCTCATATCCATGCTTCTTTCAACAACACCATCGTTACCATTACTGATCGTCAGGGTAACGCATTGGGTTGGGCAACAGCAGGTGGTTCCGGTTTCCGTGGTTCTCGTAAGTCTACTCCGTTTGCAGCGCAAGTTGCAGCAGAGCGCTGCGCTGAAGCAGTGAAAGAATACGGTATCAAGAATCTGGAAGTTATGGTTAAAGGACCTGGTCCGGGCCGTGAGTCTACTATCCGTGCGTTAAACGCGGCTGGTTTTCGCATCACTAATATTACTGATGTGACTCCGATCCCTCATAACGGTTGTCGTCCGCCGAAAAAGCGCCGCGTATAACGCTGCTTTTAGGTTTGTTGGAGAGAGAAAATGGCAAGATATTTGGGTCCTAAGCTCAAGCTGAGCCGTCGTGAGGGCACAGACCTGTTTCTTAAGTCTGGTGTTCGCGCGATTGACACCAAGTGTAAGATTGAACAACCACCTGGCCAGCACGGTGCGCGCAAACCGCGTCTGTCTGACTACGGTGTGCAGTTACGTGAGAAACAAAAAGTTCGCCGTATCTATGGTGTTCTAGAACGTCAATTCCGTAACTACTATAAAGAAGCAGCACGTCTGAAAGGCAATACTGGTGCAAACCTGTTGCAATTGCTTGAAGGTCGTCTGGACAATGTAGTTTACCGTATGGGCTTTGGCGCAACTCGTGCTGAATCACGTCAGCTGGTTAGTCATAAAGCTATCATGGTAAATGGGCGCGTTGTTAACATCGCTTCTTATCAGGTATCTCCGAATGACGTAGTCAGCATCCGTGAGAAAGCTAAAAAGCAGTCTCGTGTTAAGGCAGCTTTGGAGCTGGCTGAACAGCGTGAAAAGCCGACTTGGCTGGAAGTTGATGCTGTCAAGATGGAAGGTGTGTTCAAACGTATTCCTGAACGTACTGATCTGTCTGCGGACATTAACGAACACCTGATCGTCGAGCTTTACTCCAAGTAAAGCTTAGTACCAAAGAGAGGACACAATGCAGGGTTCTGTGACAGAGTTTCTAAAACCGCGCCTGGTAGATATCGAGCAAGTCAGTTCGACGCACGCCAAGGTGACCCTTGAGCCGTTAGAGCGTGGCTTTGGCCATACTCTCGGCAACGCACTGCGCCGTATTCTGCTTTCATCTATGCCGGGTTGCGCGGTGACCGAGGTTGAGATTGATGGTGTACTACATGAGTACAGCACCAAAGAAGGCGTACAGGAAGATATCCTGGAGATCCTGCTCAACCTGAAAGGGCTGGCGGTGAGAGTTCAGGGCAAAGATGAAGTTATTCTTACCCTGAATAAATCTGGCATTGGCCCTGTGACTGCAGCCGATATCACCCATGATGGAGATGTCGAAATCGTCAAGCCGCAGCACGTTATCTGCCACCTGACCGATGAAAACGCATCTATTAATATGCGTATCAAAGTTCAGCGTGGTCGTGGTTATGTGCCGGCTTCTGCCCGAATTCATTCGGAAGAAGATGAGCGCCCGATTGGTCGTCTGTTAGTAGACGCATGCTATAGCCCTGTAGAGCGAATTGCCTACAATGTTGAAGCAGCGCGTGTAGAACAGCGTACCGACCTGGACAAGTTGGTTATCGAGATGGAAACCAATGGTACGATCGATCCTGAAGAGGCGATCCGCCGTGCGGCAACTATCTTGGCTGAACAGCTTGAAGCTTTCGTTGACCTACGTGATGTACGTCAGCCGGAAGTTAAAGAAGAGAAGCCAGAGTTCGATCCGATCCTGCTGCGCCCTGTTGACGATCTGGAATTGACTGTCCGCTCTGCTAACTGCCTTAAGGCAGAAGCTATCCACTACATCGGTGATCTGGTACAGCGTACCGAGGTTGAGTTGCTGAAAACGCCGAACCTGGGTAAAAAATCTCTTACTGAGATTAAAGACGTGCTCGCTTCACGTGGTCTTTCTTTAGGCATGCGCCTAGAAAATTGGCCACCAGCTAGCATTGCTGACGAGTAACCGGATCACAGGTTAAGGTTTTACTGAGAAGGATAAGGTCATGCGCCATCGTAAGAGTGGTCGTCAACTGAACCGTAACAGCAGCCATCGCCAGGCTATGTTCCGTAACATGGCCGGCTCTTTGGTTCGTCATGAGATAATCAAGACGACCCTGCCGAAAGCGAAAGAGCTGCGTCGCGTTGTTGAGCCGCTGATTACTCTTGCCAAGACCGACAGCGTAGCTAATCGTCGTCTGGCATTCGCCCGTACTCGTGATAACGAGATCGTGGCAAAACTGTTTAACGAGCTAGGCCCGCGTTTCGCGAGCCGCGCCGGTGGTTACACTCGCATTCTTAAGTGTGGCTTCCGTGCAGGCGACAACGCACCGATGGCTTACATCGAGTTAGTTGATCGTGCTGCATCGCAAGCAGAAGTAGTTGCTGCAGAGTAATCTGTAAACGCGTAAAAAAACCGGGCTTGCCCGGTTTTTTTACGCCCATCATATACAACTTCGATTATCCTACCGTTTACTAATACTTTCCTCTTATGATCACCGTGTCGATCCATTATCCTTAACTAACTACACTGTAGTGGATCAGTAATACCGGACAC
>NZ_CGBP01000013.1 GCF_001053095.1 Yersinia similis
GTTTTTTTTGGTACTGCGTTGAAGAGTTCGCGCTGCCGTTCTACTGTGCGTAATCCTTCGATAACACCGAAATCAACGCTCGATAGATCCAATGCCCGTCGCACTACTTTCACCAGGTCAGCGTTAACACCTTTTAGATTATTTTCACTGCGCTGGCTGAAACGAAAATTATTGATTTTCATTGCTGCCCCCTGTCTTGCTGCCAACAATGCGTTTAAGTACCGACCCAATATAGTCAGTACCCATGTAGCCGATAAATACGCTGAGTATTAATGTCCAGCCTGGCTCTACGCCAAACATTGTTAGTACGTCTTCAATAAACCAGGCAATGAGTGAGCACATTGCAGCATCAAGCATGACTTGCGTCCGCCCCCCGCCCGCGTACATACCGCGCAAAATTGCCATAATTGCGGCCAACCCAGCGCTAATGAGTTCGCCGCGATGCTCTCCGATCCACGTGATGATCAGACTCCAAATATCCGGTGACCTGTGCATTTTCATATCCACCCCCCATCCGGGGAATCCTTTCCCGGCATTGTCGGGGGTTATAAATAGAAAAGGCCACGCATAAGCGCAGCCCTGAATAAGTACCGGGATACCACTCACGCCCGGCGCGTGTTTCCAGCCGTCACCACAACCGCTAGGAAATACTGTCTGTTATGATATTATTTCGGTTAACCACAACTGCAAAATAAGATTAATCGCATGGATAGCATCGACCCACGCATAACTATTTTAGAATTTTTGAAAAATCTTCCTGAGACAATTAGAACTGAGGAATTGCTGTTTGTTCTTCTCTATGGCACCGGAAAAGCGTCACTTGAGGAAAGTGATAACTTCCTTCCCCTCGTTGAGCAATATCTAATGCAACTAGGATATACGGGTGTAGGTGCCGTCATATGCTCTATGGCAATAATTGATCGCCGCTTGTCTCAAGCCGCCGAAAAATTAGATCAGGCCGAAGTTAGTCTAAAATATCTCATTAGCCAAAAACCTGATTTTACTCAAGCTGGTCTTCTTGCTCTCCCGTTAAGGAAGAAACATTACGCTCTTGCCCTGGAGCGCTGGAAGAATTTGAAACAAGGTGTGCTAGCAGAGCATAATCTTCGGCGTTTTGAAGGTAATCCGCCAAACTGATCGCTGGGGATACTTTCAGAAAATCAATAATCATTGAAGATGGTAGCATTCTTCCTTCCCATTACTCAGTGATGCTCAAGCGAATGTGAAGCCGGTTACGGTTCCGGCGTCGATACCTACAATGTACCGACCGCATATCATTTAAATGCAAAAAGCCCCGGCGATTAACCGAGGCTTATTTATACTTGCGGCACCGACTTAAGACAGATACGGCACCTTACCTACTTATCATTGCTCATTTGTTCAAACATGTCAACACTTTCTAAGCAACTTTCTGAATTTTACCTACACGTTTACGACTGTTCATCGCAGATAGCAGCGGTTGGTAAATCATAAAGACACTAGCATCCAGTATTTCTTTAACTTCTCTGCGGCAGGTTGATAGCGATGGGCGCTTAAGTCGATTACCTCCACGTGTGGTTATCTTGCGGGGATTTGCACTCTTGTAGCTGTAGACTGATATTGCGTATTCAGTTGAATTGTTCACGTAGTAGCTCATCAATATCCCGAAGGCCTTTGCATCAATGTACATGACAGAATCTACGACATGAGAAATCAACATTCCGTCATCGTCATTACACATCGGCCTATCTGGATATTTCTGTGGTTCTACCGTCGCCATATACTGAGCTATAACGCTGCTCATGCGCTTCTCTAATCTTCCTGAATAAACCCATGCGCCCCACAGTTCAAGCCAGCCATTAACCCAATCATGCTGATCCTTGGTGAGTTTTAACTGAGTTACATTCACGCTGCCTCCTGAGTTTCTTTTAGCCGCTTCAATTCCAGCCGGTAGTAATCACGAATACCTTTTAACTCTTCAACGCTGTAGCTGCGGCGCTCGTGGTTATTCTCGATAGCCTCAACGGTCTTTATGCCAATGCGCTTAATCATCTCGACGCGGTATGGAACGATATTCCCGCTCTTGTGCTGGTTGCAGACTGAACATTGTTTGTGTATTTGTCGGGGGTCGAATCTGAATTGAGGTGCTGCTGCGGTTGTTCTGTAGTGCCCGGCGTCCCACTGTGCTGCTGAATGGGTGCCACATGATACGCAGGGTAGGTTTGAATCTCGTGCTCTTACAAATGCGTTAACGGCTTGCTGTGCTTGCTTAATCCAATACTTTTTTGGCTGTGCGTTTATCTTCCTGACTTTTAACTTTTTTCTTTCCTCCTTTTCTTTCTCCTGCCTTCGCTTTAATTCGCTAGCCTGGTCTCGACTTCGCTTATCTTTCATGATGAGGACTGCATACTCAATTCTATGTTCCTCGTTGCACCACCACTGATATACGGTCTCTGGCTTGAACCTCGTTTTGCATACTTTGCAGTTACGATTTTTTGGTAACTTGTTCATCTTCGTCTCCCTCTTATCCCTGCATAAATTACAGAGCAGATGAACGCGCAAATTATTAGCCAGTCAGATTCACTCATGCTGCCACCTTTCCCTTGTCACCGAACCGGTTAGCCCACTCCACATCTCGCTTGGCGTCGTCGCTAAACTTCACGTTATGCTCAGTACCAAACCAGTAAGCGGCTTCGATAATCTCTACCATCTCGCTCTTTCTCATCTGGCTTGTGCGATGACCAAAGCGAACATAGCCACCTGTAATGCCCGGTGCCTGTCTGCGTTCCTGCTTCTTGGTTTCTGCTACAAGGTCAGTGATTAAGTCCTTCCAGTCCTCCTTGCTGTACTTCACGCCATGCCAGAATACTTGTTCGGCAATGTCAGTAAGCAAGGGCCACATTTTGTTGTTTTGCAAAATGCTTCGCTTGGGTTCTTGGATGATGACTTCTTTGGGGGATTTGAAATCGAGCGGTGTATTTCTGATGGCTGCTATTGCGTTTTGTTTGATGCTTTCGTTTAGAAGTAAATACTTCTGTTTATCCATCATATCCCCCTAATAAGCTCTTGATATTTAGCCTTTGATTCCTTCAGCCATAATTCGGTATGTAAGTTATTTAGTTTTTGCATGGTTTTGAATCTTGGACGCTTTTGAAGTGGTCTCTCAATTACAACTCCATTAATTCTCCAAACTTTACCGTAGGCATACCATTTGTTGTTGGCCCAAATATCTATCTCTTTTCCTTCGAACTTAAAGCTGACGATTCCACTTCGGCACTCAACCAATTCACCAGAGTCAAGAATCCTATTTAACATTTCGTCCCACTGAGGACAGAAATCATTGTGGTAACTGCCGAATATTGTGTTTCCGATATGGGATAGTATTTCGGT
This sequence comes from Yersinia similis, assembly GCF_001053095.1. Lineage (GTDB taxonomy): Bacteria > Pseudomonadota > Gammaproteobacteria > Enterobacterales > Enterobacteriaceae > Yersinia > Yersinia similis. The sequence continues at coordinate 3,370 of NZ_CGBP01000013.1, forward strand.
ATTCATAGCGGCTTCTCCGGCGCGGCGGGTAGTGGCATCCAGTGGGTTGCTGGCAATTCTCGCCCAGAAGCAATTGATGTGAAATATCTGTAAGTTTTCCCAGAACGCTCCATTTGCCCAACATTTGTACAGCCTTGGTAAGCGGTGATAACAACATCGCCAACTTCAGGCATCCGGTCGCTACATCTAATCCAACCCCACGGTATCTCCAGAGAGTTCAACCGTGGGGTTGTGTAGAAATCATGAAAGCCATCAGGAAGCGACCTGCATCCTTGAATGATGTTAAGCAGCTCAGGTATCGGCCAGCCACCTCTAAATCCAACATTAATAACTGGCTCAGCTCTCTTTGCAGCTAACGCGATCCGGGCTAGTGCTGCTACATCACCACATTGCGCATGGTCTGATTCGATGAAATTATTTAGCTGCTCTACAGTAAAACTATCTAATGCTTTCATGAAGTTAGATCCCGTTTAATCTTCATCAATTGTCGTGTAGAAACGAACTGGGAGCGTCCGCAAAAAGGGCACTCAGTAATCCATTCCCCGCCGGAATAAACATCCGGTTTCACTCTATCGCCCACCGCATGCGTTTTTAAGCAGTGAAAGCATCCTACAATTGTTGTTTTTTTCATGTCATTCACCCTCTCCCTTGATTCGAATGCCGCTTGATACAAGTAGGTGCCTGATGGCATCCAAGTCTGGATAAAACACATCCTCTTCAACCTGAATGTATCCAAGGTGGTCAAGGTCTACCTCGATGCTGTCACGGCTGGCTTTCCAAGCTAGCCAAAATACCGTGTGATAATCATCAACATAGTTTTCGCCGCATCGCTCTAAGCGACCAGTAATGGATATGGATGGAAGTCTATTTGCCCACTTCTCAAACTCTTCCCGAGATTTAGTTATGTCCATCATGCAGCCCTCGACCGGTAGCTATCCCACGTAAACGCCAGCGTACAACCGCCGCCATCATTCATCCGATCAATCACTCGCTCACCAATGAAAGCGCTTAGTTCGTCTTTCGGCAGGTTGCTTATCAGGATGGTTGGTTTCATGTCTTCATAGCGGTTGTTGATAATTTCAAAGAGGATCATCTTTTCAGCATCACTACCAAACTGGACGCCGATCTCATCGATAATCAACAGGTCTGGATAGGTGTACTCTTCGATAACAGCAGCCTCAGTTTTTTCGGCTGTCTTACTCCATGTTGATTTGAAGTTTCGGGCAATGCGGAGCGCTGACGTGAACCGTGCGCATGACTGGTGATCTGCAATCACCTGCTTTGCAATGGCAAATGCCAGATGATTCTTGCCAGTGCCGGGTTTACCACACATCACCAAGCCACCACCTTGCTTAAGACGTTCAGGCCATTTAGATACATAGGCTTTGCAGAGTTTCAGGCAACGCACTGCCTCTGAGTTATCAGCCTGATAGTTATCTAGCGTCACTGATTTAAATCGGTCAGGGATACCAAGCAGTTCCATCAGGCGAACAGTTTCAAACTCTCTGCGCCGCTCTGACTCTTTCAGCAGGAGATTTTTAAGCTTTGCAATTTCATCTTTCGTGCAGCCGGGGCATGACGTATGGCTCATCACTCGGTTAAACATATCGGCCTTTCTGGTTCGCATTTCAAACTCGCCATGCAAGTAGCAATTCTTCGTCTCAGTAAAAACCGTTGTATTTGGCATAACTCTTGGTGGGGAGTTGAGCGCACTCAATTCCTTCTCCAGACTTGCGATCTGTTCTTGATAATCAGGCATGGTTAATCCTCCGCCCAACCAGGGTATTCGGTTGAGCCGTAATTTTTAGCTGAGAAGTTATCTGACGTTGCACGGCTGGATACGGCTTGAGGCTTAGCGGAGAAAGACGGCTTGCCACTAAACTTGACCGAATTTCTAAGCCAAGTATTCAGAGCGGCATCCCAATTTTTAAACTTTGAACCTTTCGATTCGTGGTAATCCGAGAAAGCCTCAAATTCGTTTTGCAGGTTAACCCCTAGCCTGGCAGCCAAAGATTCATGCTTTTCAGTTGGGGAAAATCCGACGGGTTTCTGAGTGGCTCGTTTGTCTTTTTCAGCGGCCGGTTTAACTTCTGCCGGTAATATCTTTTTAATGTCTTTATTGTCTTTTGTATTATTGTCTTTTGTGTTTAACAGATTCTGTAAAGTCGGATTTACTGATTCAGTAAAGGTTTTCTTTACAGATTCTGTAAACTTTACAGTTTCAGTAAAGGGTTTACAGATTCCGTTAAACTTGGTCTGCCAAGAGGATATCTCCTTGTTGATCCCCACCTGTCTGCCGGTTACCGTCAGGATGTTCATTTTGACGAGCTTATTGCGTTCCGTGCTGCACCGCGTTTCAGGTAGGCCAGTTAATTCTGACAACTGGGCATTCCCCACCCAGTCAGCCGATTTGTTATAGCCGTATGTCTTGCGAATGACCGCCAGAGTGATCAGGAGTTGATTCTGAGTTAACCCAGAGCCTATGACCGCCTCAAGTAGTTCGTTAGCGATACGGGTATAACCGTTTTCGGTATCCACCACACGTCGCTCCTGCCCCCCTGATTCAGAGGGAAATTGAAGTATCTCCGCTGTATTCATTTGGCCTCCATGCGCTCAAAATCAATTACCCATACCCATGGGTTAGCCTGCCAGCTTTCAGCGCCGTAGATAGATGCCCACAAAGTAGGGAAGTGATTCTCTGGCCTCACAGCCAAATCAATTTCACCATTCCCTTTTCCGTACAGGCACCCTTCAGCCGCTGCATCCTGCTCACTGATATCCTGCAACCGCTCAACACGAACGCCAGTGATGAGCAGGTTGATGCGGCTAGCAGTGCGCGGCATGTGGATTGATGGCTTTGGTTTAGTCCAATCACCCCACTTAGGATTGCCGCCTGCCCAGTACCAGTAATCCGGCACAAAGTCAGGTACGGCACCATCAAAAAAACCAAAGCTAACTAAATCTGAAAAACATTCGCGAACCCATAGCTGATCGCCGACCGCCCCAAGCGGGCATGGATACCAGATATCACCACCACGCTCACAATCCTCCCGCCACGGCCAAAGTAAGCCGTCGTCATTTTCGGCAATTTCCATGCAATCAGACTTCATGATTCTTCTGGTCTGCGTTTTGCGACCACTGAGAATGGCGTTGACCATCTCGGCATTGAACAAAATTGGTTTCTCGTTCATAATTACTCCTGTGAATTGATCCAGTTAATTTGCATTGATGCCCTGACAGTTATCGCTGTTGGGGCATTTTCATTTGGGATATTCATGATTAGATGCGCATTGGCATGATGACTACGGTGGCTTTATCGAAGGCGCTATGAAGCTCTACGATGGAAGCATCGGTGTTACCATTTGGTTTAATTTTTATGCCGCAGAATTTAGGGCTATAGAGTTTTGCTGCTTTCTCAATATCAGCTAGATATCCAGCGTTGAATCCTATCTCATCAGTAGGTTTGCTTTTGAAGTTGGAAATGATCCTCTGAATGTCAGGGAATCGACCATCTACCACTTCGCAAATACCGGCACCTACACGCGTTCCATGCTCGTTAAGGTAAGCCACAAGGCCGCTATCAGTATCAATCTCAGCCTTTTCAAACTTAGTCACCTTCGGGCCTTTGATTGCCACAATGATGGTTTCAGTAAGTTCTTTACTTTCATGCTCGCCAATAAATGCCCGGTGCCCATCAGTGGCGTATAACTTCCCATCAGGCGCAAAGCAGATCCCGTTCAAGTAGTAGCGAATATCTTTATGGGCCTGAAAAATCATGGAACTTAGAAGTGCGGCTTTACTCAGAGTTAAAATCATTTTTAACCTCAAAAATTTATTGTGATTTGTTCGGAATCCCTGCCCTTCTGTTGGGATTTTTGTTTTACGAGCAACAACGCCACTGACTTCGCCAGCCTTGCCATCTCGTCATCGACTACTCCCCATTCCAAAACAGCTAGAAGCATTGATATCTTCGGAATGAAGTTTTCTTTCCAGCGGGATATCTGTGACTTATCAACGCCAACAGCGTCAGCAATGTCAGTGACGCCCCGTAATGCAATCTTGTTCAGTAGTTGGCCCTCAATGATTCGAGCCTTGTTGCGTGTGGTTGCACGTTCCATGCGTAATACTTCCCTTGTGGTTTAGATGTTGTTATTCCTCCCCGAGGATCTGGGGACTTAGTTTTAATGGGCGCTTTTCAGCGCAGAGGAGTTAATGAGCGGGTGGTGCTTAAGCTGCGTCGCTTACGGCTTTCATGTATCGCTGCGGGTAGAGAATCTGCATTTCGGTAATCATTCCTTCGTAGAACCTAGAAAGTTTTTCGGCCATTTCAAGAGAGGTAATTTGAGTACCCCTTTCGATTCGGCTTAGGTTCCCGACATCGCACTGAACAGCAAGTGCCACCTCAGCGATCGTCAGTTTTTTCTCTACACGCATTTTCCTTAGTGGTGTTTGCATATTTTACCCCTTTAAATGCGCTATACGCATATTATGCGATAAGTAAAGTTTGCGCAAGGCGCTTTGCGAGGGACGCAAAAAAGAGATTTAATAAAGTTATGAAAATAGGACCGCGTATACGTGAACTTCGCAAAGCTGCGAAAATGACAATCCTTGAGTTAGCCACCGCGATTGGTAGCGATGTGGGGAATATCTCACGCCTTGAGACAGGGAAGCAGGGGTTTACTGAATCAACAATCACCAAAATTGCTGACGCTCTAGGAGTTGAAGTGGCTGATTTGTTTACCGATAAGGACGTAGAAAAAGGCGAAACAAAGCGTCATTCAAAATGGAAAGATTCATACATTATTGAATGCTTAGATATTTCTGTAAGCGCTGGCCCCGGTTCCATCAATAACCAAGAGTTCGTTGAGGTAATAAGATCAATCGAATACACGCCAGAGGAAGCTAGACGCCTTTTCGGCAATCGGCCAGCATCCGTTGTGAAGATGATCAATGTTCGCGGAGATAGCATGTCGGGGACTATAGAGCCTGGAGATCTTATTTTTGTCGATGTAAGCGTTAATAACTTCGATGGTGATGGCATATACGCATTTCTTTATGACGACACTGCTCACGTTAAGAGACTACAAAAAATGAAATCTCAGTTATTTGTTCTGTCAGATAGCGACAGGTACAGAACTTGGGACCCGATAGAGCGTGAAGAAATGAACCGTGTATTAATCTATGGGAAGGTAATTGGGAGCGTTCCGCAAACATACCGTCGTCACGGCTAACCCACTGCTAGCCCATAGAGGGGTGGGGATGATTAAGGTCGCTTAGGCGGCCTTTTTTATTGCCTTCTCACATTGCAAGCATGTAAAAAAACAAATGCTTGCTTGTATGAATATACAGTGGATATAATGCAAGCACATTTCACAACAAGGGTGCTTACAAATGGAAGAAGAAAATAAACCATCATCAGGTAAATCGAAAGGTGGTTTGGCTAGGGCTAAATCCTTGACGCCGGAACAAAGAAAAGAACAGGCAAAAAATGGCGCGCTAGCCAGATGGGGCTTTAAAGCTACTCATATGGGTAACTTTCAAGATCAATTTGGTATAGATGCTGAGTGTTACGTTCTGAATGATGAATTTAAAACCCCGGTGGTGACAAAGACGGGATTAGCTCAACTCCTCCAAATAGGCACTCTTGCACGCGACATTGACCGGTTAATGTCCGCTCCTTTTATGAGCGACATGCGCGATCCTGAATTAGAGGATAAATTAGAAAAACCTCTTAAATTTCAACTTGAGGCGCGATCCAATAACTCAACTATTGCCCATGGTTTTGATATTGGTGTTGTTATAGATATTGCCAAGTTACTGGTAAAAGCAAGGGACAAAGGAGTGCTCCCGGCAAGCAGGGCATCAGCAGCTGATGCAGCTCAAAGACTGATGAATGCATCCGCTAAATCTGGTATTCGCGGTGTTGCATATGCAGTATCAGGCTATGAGCCTGCCGCACAGGCAGTTATCGAAGCATTTAAAATGTACGTTAGGGAAGAGGCGAGAGCATGGGAGAAGGAATTTCCGGATGAGCTGTACTATGAGTGGTATCGATTATATGAATTAAAGAAGCCTGAAAAAGGCGGACATCCGGGCAATTTCAGGTGGTTCACGGAAAGACATATATATGAAACCTTAGCCAGAAGCGAAGGGAAGATATTAGATATTGCTAAGGAAAATAGAGAAGAAAACGGAAAGCGAGGTGACAAAATTCACATGTTCCTTTCCGATGTGGGAGTGAAAGCGCTTCGAAGACACATAGGTAAGATCATTGGTATGGCTTCCATGTGTGAAACCAAAGATCAGTATGAGAAGGCCCTAGACCGAGTATTTAAATAACCCAGCCAACCCGGCCCCGCTGCCGGGTTTTTTGTGCCTGTAATCTGACAATCTCACCACCCACCCAAAACACTACTCACATCACACTTTTCACGCCTGATAGATGGGTGCGAAGGGTCACATCTGCATATCCGTAAAAATAAATATGCTTATATTTCAAATTAATAGCAAATATGCGAGTTATATTTATTAATATGCGTTTGACGCATTTGCGCAATGCGCATATATTGAATCCATCGAAACGGCAGGACGCAAAAAGTACGACAGGAAGTGTTCTTTAAGATAACGGCGCTGAAAAGCACGAAACAACCAAAGCGAATGAGTTTTGGGATGAGAAACGGATTAGCGAAGGCTCCCTGATACGAGTGCATAGCAATCGTCGGAATGCAGGGTCTCATCACCAAAGCTCATTAACTGGAGGTAACACCATGGCTCATCAAGGTTATGACAACGCAAGACAGCGCCGTAACGATAAGCGCTTGGCTCTCACGGCAGCATACAACGCACAACACGGCATCGTAGAACCAGAGTCGCGTGAGATTAAGCGCCCCACTCTGCGATTGAACCGTAAGCCAGTAAATCGCGTAGATTTGGCGGTCATGGTTCACACAACGAAGGTTTACGACTCTATTAACAATTGTTGTTTGCCTGGCGTTGCAATATTCAGCGCTGGTTACCGTAAGTCCGAATCATTAACAGCGAGGTAGATCGGAGGGTTACATGATGGCTACTTACCTAGATAGCAACATTATTTGTGTAAAAGATGGTGGAGATGGGTTTGCGGTTGGCAACATTTACGAGCTTCTGGAAGTCAATGGTCTGTATGTGGCTGAAAACGATGAAGGCCAGCAGTTAGAAGCCTTTAGAGGAAAAGCAAATATTTCTGCTGGCAACTCAGGATTTGAGTACTGGTGCGAACAATAATAGTTAAGGGGTAAGAGAATGGCACTTTCTTTCACTGTTCTGGCTGGTAAGCCAGATAACGACGACGGCGCACATTACGAGAACATTAAGTTCTGCGACAGCGCTGACAGCATGGAAGCTGCACAGAAGATTATTCAGGACAACAAGCTTTATACCTATCCGATATGTCGGATTGAGGTTACAGGATTCAAGGCTGCATAACGCGGCCTTTTTTATTGGCGGGTAAATGAGGACTGAATGATGGTGGAAAAGTTAAAGCGGGATGGAAATGTGGCAGTTTTATACTCGCCGGGTTTTGGTGCTGGCTGGTCAACATGGAATCGCAATAATGAAGCGTTAATATTTTCTGTTGAATTGGCGAAAGCGGTGCTTTGCGAGATTGATAAAACTCCAATTCAGGTGGCTAACGAACTTTTCCCTGACGCTTATGAAGGCGGAGTTAAACAGTTAAAAGTTGAATGGGTACCTGAAGGTTCAATGTTTGAAATTGAAGATTACGACGGATCAGAAAGTATTAACTATAAAGACCGTGATGGCTGGGTAATCGCTTAGCAATAAGACCACTAGATGAGGTGATGTATGGAACGTGATATTCAAGAATCAATTAAAGCAGTAAAAGGGTATGAGCAACTGAAGAAAGACGGGCACCAGTTCACTCAAGATGAGATATACGACTGGACTGCTCACCAACGCATTATCGACGACGAATAACCCCACCCCCCCCACCCAGAGCAAATAACTGACAACTGTCGGTGTTTTGCTGTGGGCTAAACACAAGGAAATGAGCATGGCAGACGAAAACACCGGCTTGGTGGTAATCGACATTAAGCCTGAATCCTACCCCACGCTGTACGTCACGAACGGCCTTGATAGTTACCTCGACCAGATTAGACAGGAAGTTAATGAAGTCCCTGACCTGTCAACAGCGAAAGGTCGAGCGCGGATTGCATCACTGGCAGCCTCCGTATCCAGCAGTAAGGCAGCGATTGAAAAGCCTGGCCGTGATTACCTGAAAAAGCTGAAAGAAGCTGTTAAGCCTGCTGAGGCAGAAATTAAGCGGTTTGTTGATGCCTGTAATGCATTGCGTGACGAAACACGCAGGCCACTAACTGAATGGGAAACTGAACAGGAACGGCTTAAGCAGGAAGCTGAAGCCAAGAAGAAAGCTGAAGAGTTAGCGGCAGAAATTGAAGTGGCTCACGAAATGGCCCTGCTGATGAATGACGCTTTCGACCGTGACGCCAAAGAGAAAGCTGACGAAGTTGAGCGCCTGCGTAAGGCCCACGAAGAATTCATTACTCAACAGGCAGCAGAGAAAGCTAAACGCGAGGCTGAAGAGAAAGCTAAGCGTGACATTGAAGCCGCAGAACAGCGTGAACGAGATGCAAAACTGGCTCAGGAACGAGCTGAACAGACCGCCAAGGATGCCGCCGCTAAAGCTGAACGTGATGCTAAAGAATTGGCTAAGCGCGCTGAACGCGAGAAGCAGGAAGCTATCGCAGCCGAGCAACGTAAAGCGCAGGAAGCAGCAGATCGCATTAAGCGTGAAGCGCAGCAGAAAGAAGATGCCCGGCTAGCTGAAGAGAAACGAATTGCTGATGAAGCAGCGGCGCGAGCGGCTAACGTCGAACACAAGCGCGCTATCAATCAACAGGCCGTGGCTGATTTAGTCGCTACCGGTATCCCTGAAGAATGTGCCGTGCAATGCGTTAAAGCCATTGCTAAAGGCCAAGTCTCGGCAATCGCAATTACCTACTAATTAATCTGGAGTATCCCATGCAACAGCTAATTTGTGCAGGGTGGCCTTGCGTGGGCTGCTCTGAATCACTACTCGACCGCATATTTCGCAACGTAAAAAACGGCGCTAAGCGGATTATCGAGATATTAAATCAACGAGGTGAGCATTAATGGATATCGTAAAAACACTCCAACTACTCGCGGTTGATGCTCGCCGCGTCGGTAACAATGACCTGTTTCAAGTAGCCAATTGCTTATTTTATCGGGGGTTGAAATGAGCCTCGCAGCAACAGAATCGGAAAGCATCTTGAAGCGCAAGGAGCATATTCAGGATGCTTTGTATTACCGAAGAAAGAAGCAAAAAAAGGTAAAGCAAGCATGTCTAAATCTGGCGCGGCTTGAGTGGATTAATAAGCGCTACTTCTTGGGTGAACAACCATTTTAAGGGCCGATATGAGCAAAGAATTTTACGCAAAATTGGCAGGTATTCAGCAAGTTCTGAATGCGCCAAAGAATCAGTACAACTCGTTCGGTAAATATAACTATCGAAGCTGTGAGGATATTTTAGAAGGAGTCAAGCCTTTGCTAAAAGGGTTATTTCTGTCAATTAGCGATGAAGTTGTGATGATTGGTGCGCGCCACTACGTCAGGGCCACAGCGCGTATTACTGACGGAGAGTCAATGCACGAAGCGACAGCGTTAGCTAGAGAGGAAGAGTCAAAGAAAGGCATGGATGCAGCGCAAGTTACCGGATCGACGAGCTCATATGCCAGAAAATACTGCTTAAATGGATTACTCGCTATTGATGATGCAAAAGATGCTGATACTAATGAGCACAAACAGCAATCTGAGCAAGAACCGACTCCGCCACAGAAAACAAAAAATACCCCGCACTTGAGAACCGCCGATCAAATACTTGCTGATTTCACATCACAAGCGAGTAACTGCCAGTATCTTGATGAACTGATGGGGATTTACAAGCCAGCATGGAATGCATTGGCAAATTCAGCAGATCATCAATCTAAGTGCGTAGAAGTATTCAGGCACAGAAGCACAGAACTAAAACCACAAAAGGCGGCGTGAATGGCTAGCAGAGGCGTAAACAAAGTAATCCTGGTCGGGAATTTGGGCCAAGACCCAGAAGTTAAATATATGCCGAACGGCGGCGCGGTAGTCAGCATCACGATCGCGACATCGGAAAGCTGGCGTGATAAAGCGACTGGCGAGAAAAAAGAAAAGGCTGAGTGGCACAGGGTTGTGCTATTCGGGAAGTTGGCAGAAGTAGCTGGTGAGTACCTACGGAAAGGTTCTCAGGTCTACATCGAGGGAGCACTGCAAACACGGAAGTGGCAAGACCAATCAGGACAGGATCGCTACACAACGGAAGTGGTAGTTAATGTCGGCGGTACGATGCAAATGCTTGGCGGTAAGCAAGCCGATTCACAGGGAACCCAGAACCAAGGACGGCAACAATCAGGCCCGCAACAGAATCAGCAGCAATGGGGCCAGCAACACGCACAGGGGAAGCAGCAGGCGGCGCAACAAAATAACGAGCCACCAATGGATTTTGACGACGATATTCCGTTCTGAATGACATAAATTTAATATTGTTAAGTAAATTTTGATCTGGTTTATTTAACTGATTGGTTTTACTAGTGATAAATGAAAAATAAAACCCTTTTAATGTGTAAGCATTCGAAGGGTTTTATTGTTTTATAAGTCCCTGTAATTTTACAAAATCGTATAATTCAAAAAATTGTAAACTTAGAAGTCTTTGGCTATTCTTGTTTTGTCAATGAGGGTGGTGCAATGAAAATAGAGCTAGTCACACACAAGACGGGTGAGCAGATACCAATAATGCTGGATGCTTCTGGTATCCTCGGGAGGTAATCTCTCAGGGGCTCCTCCATAACCACAGGAGATAGGCATGGCCAACTGGGTATTCTAAGTTCTGGTCGGCATTTTGTTGATTAGGTGCTATCGCTGAAAAGTGTCAAGATGCTATCTTTACGCTTAGCGGCTAACACCCCCATAGTTCTTACCCAAATCGTTAACAATATTTGGTTTTAACTTGATAAATTTGGCTTTCGTTACGATAAAAGTAAATGTTTTTAATGGGTTGAGTGGATTTTTGCATGCTTTATGTGAACTGCCGTTCTAGCAAAAAGAAATAACCCTCACAAAATTCAAGCAGATCGCCATAAATTGCGAGAATTTCTGCTATCTAAAACACAGGAAATCACATGAATATTTTTATCGACATTGAAACCATTCCAGCGCAAGACCCAACAGTTAAACAAGCCATTGCTGATGGCATTACTGCGCCAGGGCAGTACAAAAAAGCTGAAAGCATTAAGGAGTGGCTTGATGTAAATCGCGAGTCAGCCGCCGAAGAAGAATGGAGAAAAACAAGTTTTGATGGTGGTTTTGGGCATGTTTGCTGTATTTCAGTTGCTGTGAATGATGGGGAAGTAAAAACATTTGTTAGTCCTGACTGGCCTAATGCAGAAAAGCATATCCTCGCAGACTTCTTCCAATTCTTGCATGAAAACTATGACCCATCACGCCAGACTCCGCCGGTATTTATAGGCCATAACGTTGCTGATTTTGACCTTAGATTCCTGTTTCAGCGAGCTGTTGTTTTAGGGGTTAGACCGCCACACTTCCTGCCTGTTGGTGCTAAGTCTTGGGATAAATCATTATTCGATACGATGACGGAGTGGGCCGGATACAAAGGCAGAGTAAAACTGGATAAATTATGTCGCGTCCTTGGGCTGGACTTGAAAGGCTCAGAAATTGGCGAAGATATTGATGGTAGTAAGGTTTGGGATTTTGTCCGTGACGGAAAGATTGATTTGGTGGCGAAATATTGCGCTGGTGATGTTGAGCGCGTTCGTCACATTTTTAACCGCATGAACTTCACTGACGCCGCTTAATCACAAAGCCTCAAGGATGAGGTCTAACCCCCCCCCACCCCATTACCGGCAGCAAATCTGCTGAGGAATAGTTATGTCTGAAAATACTGATTATGACAAAGCATGTCGAGAGATAGCTCGCATTGCGGCGGCCATTGGAATTGTCGATTACAGCGGTGACACAAGCGAGATATTCGACGCAATTATTATCAATGATGAGAAGCATCAGGCGCTTAACGAGATAAAGGCGCAGGGTGTTGATGAGTTCGTGACCAAGATTGCACGCGATTTACGGATGGCAGGTGGTGGTGATGGATATCATGAAGAGCCTTATCATGAATTCGCTGATCACATTGAATGCAAAGGTGGTGATTTCGCCGCCAACCTGAGGGGTGAGCATAATGTCAGATAAGGAATACTGCTATCGCTATGTAGATAGTAATGACTCGAAAGGCCGACCAATCGTAATGCTGTGGCAAATGGTAATTCTACGGGAGACAGAAAAGACATTTTGGTACTGCCCTGACTACCCGAACATGAGTCTTGAGCAAATTATTAAATATCAAGGTAGACCGGGGAACCGTCAAGTTAAACGCAGTCTTAAAAATGCTGCCCGTTCCCGCTATCACTACACAAAAGAAGAAGCATTAAAGGCTTTTATTTACCGCAAACAATATCAACTGGAAAGAATGTTGCTAACAAGTGAAACCGTTCAACTTTGTCTGAAAGGGATAAGAGAAGCGGGTTTTGTCAAAACAAGTAAGGACGGTGGATTTAATCACTTTAGCAACATTCTATTGACCCCGAATGGGGAGTTTCTCGCGTCTGAAGAAGCTGGGCCTGTCGCCTCAACATATAGCTGGGGAGAGTATTAATGAATAATATCGACGAATTGAAGCAGGCCGCACTAGAGGGTGTTTCTGATGACATGCTGCTTGGTGGATGGACAGCAAAAAAATTAAGTGATTACGCTAAATTTCTTGAAGAACAAAATACTGACTTAGCGACTCAACTTGAAGCAGCACAGAAGCACAATGCAGAACTTGAGCGCGACGGCATTCTCCCTGGAGTAATGCAGTGCGCAAAGTGTAGCTTTACGCTTGATCGAGTTTCACTGAATTTCGGAAATGGCACAGTGACGGCGGGAGGAAACGAAATAGAACCCTGTCCAAATGGCTGTGGTCCTCTACACCCCGACACATGGAAGCGGAGCCGTGAAGAACTATGCGCCCGTTTTAATGCAGCAGAAGCTGAGTTATCAGCGGCAAACGAGAAGCTAAGGAAGCCGGTTGAATTCCCTGATTGTGATATTTATTCGGTTTCGCATATAGCCCATTGGTATTCAAAAAAGCAATGTGAAGCATGGGTATCTGGCGTTGAGTTTAGTAAAAAACAAATCAAAGCAGCCGGTTTCACGGTAGAGGGGGAGTGATGGGTAAAAGGCTGAATACTGAAAGACTCCGCGAAATTATTGATGAGAGCGAAGATCATCAAGCTTATTTTTTACTGTGTGAAAAATGCCCTACCGCCGCTCGTCGCTTCTATCGACTAACCAAGGCGCTAACTAAGCTGCGTGAGGATGTGCGTAAGGAGTTTCCTGATGCCGAATATTACACAGGTTCGGGAGGTTTCAATCTCTTGCTCGGTGAGTCACATACCAGAGAAGAGGCAAACCAGAAGCTTAACGCGCTCAGCGCGGTTGGGCTTCATGTTGGCGATGGCGATTGGTAGAGGGGAATGCAGATGCTGAGTAAAACAGGATTTGAGTGGAAAAATGCGATTGTTTCAGTAGAAGAGCAAGCAGAAATTCTTGGACTGAGTATTGAGCGTGTTAATGAGTTGGGCTTAGAGCTTGAAAAGCCTGTTGCTGAGCGTTGTGGTAATAGCGCGGAGGGGAATGCAGATGCTGAATAAAAATAACGATTGGAATATTGATACGTCTGCAGGAGTACCGATCTTAGTTTACAAAAATTGCAGCGTAATAGAATCAGAACAAGCCGAATATATTTTACAGTTAATTAACAATGAAGTTGAAATGGCCGTGGAACTTCTATCACTGCGTGAGCAATACAAATCACAGAGCAATGAACTTACTGCAATGACAGCAGCAGCTCAAGCGTTGCGTGATGAAATGTATAAATGTGATGCTAAATTAGATGCGCTGAAATCGCTGCCACGGCACATCTTCTCAGTGCTCGTCAATGAATTGCGGGACGTTCCGGCGGTTGGTTGTAAGCGTGAATTGATTGTCGGTGTACTAAATCGCCACGGTGTTAGTGCTGAGATGTGCGAACCACCAGCAACAGAATGATTTTAGTCACGGCCCGTGTGCGGCGGGCCTTTAAATAAATAGTGTGGAGGTTCGTATGATTAGTCTAGATTGCATCCCCATCAGTGCGTATTGCATTACTACGGGGGAGACGGTTGAAGCCATCAATAAGCGTGTTCAGCGCGGAGTGTGGCGCGAAGGCAGGCAGGTTTTAAAAGTTGATGGTGTTAAAGAGCGTTGGATTGATCTTGCGGAGGTTTCAAAGTGGGCGAGAGGGGATCGGCAAAGCTCCCAAGGGGCATAACTGTTCGTAGCCATAGAGCTGGACAGACAATCAACATCACATTCACACATAAAGGGGTTAAATGCCGTGAACCCCTTTCTAACATTGAAGTGACACCCAAAAATATCAAATATGCTGAACGGCTTTTGGGTGAAATTCACAACAGAATAGAACGAGGCACCTTTAATTATGCTGATCAATTTCCCCGGTCGGTACGATTAAAGGTGTTTGGTAATAATCAAAGTTCAAAACATATTAAAAAGTATCTGAATGAATACATTATAATTTGTGAAAACCGCAAATTATCACCAAGCACAATCGCCGGTTATAAGAAGTGTATGAGCGCCCTATCCAGTCTGCATGAAGTTAATGTCTCAGACCTTACGCCTGCAATGATTAAAAACTGGATACAAGGCCAAAAGGTAGCGCTGAAAACTATCCGCAATAGATTATCGTTTTTAGGCTCAGCAATAGATGAAGCAGTGACTGATGGTTTACTACCGGCTAATCCGGTCTCTCTTGTCTCAGCCTCCCGCTACCAGGGCGAAAATGTCAGATTAGAAAGTGAATATGTGGTTGATCCGCTTTCACCTGATGAAGCGAAAGCAATCCTATCCACAGCGATGAATGCTCAATGGGAAAACCTTTTTAGATTTGCTTTACACACTGGAATGAGAAGTTCCGAATTATGCGCGATAAGGTGGCAAGACCTCGATCTCATCGGGAATACAGCTCATGTAATAACAGCAAGTGTAGAGGGGGTGATCAAGGGGACTAAAACTAAAGCAGGACGCAGAAAAATAGAATTAGACTCCGAAGCATTACTGGCCATCAAGAATCAGAAGCCCTTCACCTTTATGCTCAATGAGTTTGTTTTTCATGATCCGAAAACGAATGAGGCTTGGGCCGGTGCTGATGCGATCAGAAAAAAAGCGTGGGTGCCAACTTTGAAAAAGGCTGGCGTCCGGTACCGGAATCCATATCAGACCAGACATACGTTTGCCGCGATGCATATTAGCCAGGGCGCAAACCTCTTCTGGCTAGCAGGACAGATGGGCCACAAAGGGCCAGAGATGTTATTCCGACATTACGGTTCGTTCCTGAAGGAATACAGTGGAATGACAGAGGAAGTACACCAAAAGAGCCGCACAGGATACGCGTCAGAAAAATAATAAAAATAGGCATTATTAAACAATAAGTTGTAAAATTTCGGACGCGGGTTCAAATCCCCCCAGCTCCACCAAATTCTTGGTTGATGGTTACCAGAGCCATCCAACGAAGTCCTAGAAGCCCGCATGGCGCAAGCCCTGCGGGCTTTTTTGTACCTTCAATTTGTCCCGCGAAGTCTGAACTAACCTGATTAAATCCGAACCTTTTAGGCACCTTGATAGGTACCTCATAAAGCATTATTGTTTTTGAGGTGCCTAAAACTATGGAAACCTTACGATGGCAAGACAAACGGTTGTGTCGCGTTAACGGCAGCAAGTCAGCAGAAGTTGCGCTACCGGTTATTTAGGGGGGCTGTTACATTAAGGTACTGGAAGATAACATGCTGTTTTCTTTGTAATGTTGTCTATTCATTTATCTGATCCGAAATGCCTTTAAACGCCTGCATTATCCCGTCGATATCATCGCGCAATGTGTTCGCTGGTATTCGGCTTATGCCCTGAGTTTGGCAAGCTCGAAGATATTATGGCAGAGCGTGGAGTTATTATTGACCACTCCACGCTGCACCGTTGGGTCATCCGTCTGGTGCCGTTGCTGGATAAAGCATTTCGCCAGCATAAACGTTCTGTGGGGCATCGATGGCGAATGGACGAAACCTACATCAAAATCAAAAATATCTGTACCGCGCGGTGGATACTGCAGGCCAGACCATCGACGTCCTGCTGACCGCCAAACTGGATGCTGCAGCGGCGTTGCGCTTCTTTCGCAAGGCCATTCGACACCACGGCGAACCTGCGGTAAAGTGGTACCAACACGGCAGCGCTGACTACACTCAACGCCGACAAACCCGATGAAGAAATCATCACCATCAGGCAGAACAACTATCTGAATAACCTGGTTGAGCAAGATCACCGGAATATCAAACGACGGACGCAACACAACCTTCATGGTACCCTAACCAGAATATCTCTCAGTATGAACGCCGCTATGAAATTAAATTTCCGCTTACAAAACGCACTGTCCCCTACACCAGCCCTGCCAATCATTCTGATCCATGGATTATTCGGCAATTTGGATAATCTAGGTGTATTAGCTCGCGATCTGCAGCAACACCATAATGTTATTCAGGTCGATTTACGTAACCATGGCTTATCTCCCCGTTCACCACAGGTGGATTATCCCGCAATGGCGCAGGATGTGTTGGAGTTAATGGATGAACTGGCAATAGCACAAGCTATTATTATCGGCCATTCCATGGGCGGAAAAGTGGCGATGGCAATGACCGCGTTTGCCCCAGATCGGGTTGAAAAACTGGTAGCGATCGATATTGCGCCAGTGAATTATCAGGTACGGCGTCATGACACTATTTTCGCTGCGCTTAATGCCGTGAGTGCCGCTGGTGTGACTCAGCGCAACGAAGCCGCTCAACTGATGCGCACGCTAATAAAAGAAGAAGGGGTTATTCAGTTCTTACTAAAATCATTTCAGGGCGGCGAATGGCGATTTAATGTCTCTGCCCTGTGGGATCAGTACGAGAATATTATTGGCTGGCAGCCCATCCCCTCTTGGCCACATCCTATCTTGTTTATCCGTGGTGAGTTATCTCCTTATATTCAAGACAGCTATCGAGATGATATTGCCCGTCAGTTCCCACAAGCCCGTGCGCATGTCGTCGCCGGAACCGGTCATTGGGTCCATGCGGAAAAACCAGATTCTGTGTTGCGGGCAATCCACCGTTTCCTTGATGCCAAATAACACAAGATTCCCGTCATGTTGATTAAAAATCATACCCTGGGGAAAAGAAATGTATTTCCTGTGGAAAAATTGTGCAAAAAAGAACGAATTAGCCCAATCTAATCACAGTAAGGCATTGTCGTTGCTCGGTTGGCTAGGGTATTATGGCGCGCTATAATTTTGCTGCGGTGTTCGGTTGCTGTTCTTGGACAGGCCCGATGGCAAATGCAAATTCAGGCTGTCGGTATATAGGTAATTCAATGTGTGCTATCAGCCTGAAACGTGTTAACCGAATCATCTGGAAAGGCTCCGTCACGCTTTCTGATGCAACTCCCTTGTAGTACTGCTACCTATGGCAAAAGAACAAACGGATCGCACGACGCTGGATCTGTTCGCAGATGAACGCCGTCCGGGG
This sequence comes from Yersinia similis, assembly GCF_001053095.1. Classification (GTDB taxonomy): domain Bacteria; phylum Pseudomonadota; class Gammaproteobacteria; order Enterobacterales; family Enterobacteriaceae; genus Yersinia; species Yersinia similis. Next base: position 21,153 of record NZ_CGBP01000013.1, read on the forward strand.
CGCCCGAAAACAAACCCATTATCCCGTGACGAACAGCTTAGAATTAATAAGCGAAATCAACTGCGGCGCGATAAAGTACGTGGCTTACGACGCGTGGAACTGAAGATTAATGCAGATGCCGTCGATGCTCTCAACAGCCTTGCAGAGCAGCGTAACATCAGCCGTAGTGAGCTAATTGAACAGATGTTACTTGCTCAGTTAGCGCATGATCAAGAGGGGTGTTAACCCTTTCGGTTACCACAACGGCGTGGTGTAAGTGATTACACTGCGCCGTTATTACTTTCTATGCTTTTATTACTTTCTATTATCTATTATTACGCTTTCCTGCTTGGTCCTAATGTTCCAGCCTGGGACTCATGTTTATCAATCCCGCACTTTTCCCTATTTGCACTGCTGCCTGAGTGTGGCCCTCCCTCCTTCGGTATCACAAATGGTGACTCTCGGTTACACCACGGTTATCGGCAATGGCAAGATAAGACCGAGTCACCCACAAAATATTTTATATCGCATAAACTTGATATCAGTCTGACGGAATTTTCTGGCATTATGTCGCCCTATTGAAATGTGTTATATTGTTGGGCAGCACGCTCAATAATTGACGTAAATATTTGAATTTAAAAGGTATTAAGTTATATGGCAACTGTAGGCATTTTCTTTGGCAGCGATACTGGCAATACCGAAAACATTGCCAAGATGATCCAAAAGCAACTGGGCAAAGAAGTTGCTGAGGTTCATGACATTGCCAAAAGCAGTAAAGAAGATTTAGAAGGCTTCGATATTCTGCTATTCGGTATTCCAACGTGGTATTACGGCGAAGCACAGTGTGACTGGGATGATTTCTTCCCAACACTGGAAGAGATCGATTTCAACGGCAAATTAGTTGCTTTGTTCGGTTGCGGCGATCAGGAAGACTACGCTGAGTATTTCTGTGATGCGATGGGGACGATACGCGATATCATTGAGCCACGCGGCGCTGCGATTGTCGGCCACTGGCCAACCGCGGGCTATCACTTTGAAGCCTCCAAAGGGTTGGCCGATGATGACCACTTTATTGGTCTGGCCATTGATGAAGACCGCCAACCTGAACTGACGAATGAACGTGTTGAGGCGTGGGTTAAACAAATCAGTGAAGAGATGAGCTTGTCAGAGATTGTCGGTTAATCTCCCCGCCACAGGAAACGCTCTGCGATAATATTCACAGCGGAGCGTTTCTGTTCTAGCCTCTGGCACCCCGCTTTGTTAAGCCGCCCACAGATCCGCATATTCGTCTGGGCAAAACGAAAATAAACCGCTACAAGTTTGTAACTTGACATCTGAGCATTGTACACTCAAGTGATGTGTTTCCCCCATCCATCAATACACTGCATGATTAATCTTACAAAGTGTGCAATGATATCTTTGTTAACAACCACCGTTTTCATTTGGGGCTAGCAGCTCTATAATAAGACGCAATTATGATTATTGCGCCACGGATGTCATAGGCTGAACAGCCTTAATTTGAATCGATTGTAACAGGACTGAATCCGCATGACTGACAACAACAAAGCCTTAAAAAACGCTGGTCTTAAAGTCACACTACCCCGGCTTAAAATTCTGGAAGTGTTGCAAAATCCTGCGTGTCACCACGTCAGCGCGGAAGATCTTTATAAAAAACTGATCGATATTGGTGAAGAGATTGGCTTAGCAACGGTTTACCGTGTTCTGAACCAATTTGATGATGCTGGTATTGTTACCCGCCACAATTTCGAAGGGGGGAAATCAGTTTTTGAGCTGACTCAACAACATCACCACGATCACCTGATTTGCCTGGATTGCGGCAAAGTGATCGAGTTTAGCAACGAATCCATTGAATCACTTCAACGTGAAATTGCTAAACAACACGGCATCAAGCTGACTAATCATAGCCTGTATTTATACGGCCACTGTGAAACCGGCAATTGCCGTGAAGATGAGTCTGCACACAGTAAAAGATAATATCGTTTTATCGCATTACTCTTATAAAGATTTTAAGCACTGCATAGGTTTACTGTTTATGTTTGATAAGGCCACGTAACCAGACCGTTACACATCAGGCTGTTGACATAAACACTCAATCAGATGGCCGCCTTTCCCGCTAGCCACCCGAGTTAAATTGGGTCGTGAGTCAGGTGGCTATTCTTCGTGGTTCCCCATCAGCACTCCCCAACTCGTAGAAAATCACTGTATTAGCCACCAGTCATTAACCTGCCAATCACTCAGAAAATAGCCACCAGCCAACTTTTGGTTAACGGTATCTTTTGAGCAAAAAAATCCCCGGACCTGCCGGGGAAATACCATCAACTCAACTTTAATATGCAAAAAAAGACAATAACCAGACACAGCACTAACAGTAGAAAATATTTTCATAACATAAAGTTATCAGCAGATGTGGCCCATCCACATGACATCTAATCAATCGACTACAGCTATAATTACGGCCACGACCACGACTATAATTACAACCGCAACCGTGGCTAAAACAGGCTACAGCGTCAGATATTATTAGCCAAATACCCTAATTCAGATGTTAACCGGCTCCGCACGGCTACTGCGCTTACCATCTGGGCTGGTGGAACGGATCATCACATCACCGCTGACAGTGGGTTGCGCTTTAGCATCATACTTCTGCCATTGTTTACCTCCATCAGTGGAGTACTCAATAAGGAGGCCTGGCAAGGAAATATTGGCTTCTAACTGCCCTGCAACCACTCTGGCCCCCGGTACTGGCAAGCGGTAAGCAACACCCGCTTTATCCAGTTTTGCCAGTTCACGTTGCCCCATAATGTTAGAGAAACGCTGCCAATCCGTGCTTAATGCCTGGGTATCGACCCACTTAGTCTCGCCACCTTTATATTCACGACCCGCCTTATAGTCCTGCTCCCAAGATGCGCGATGCCATGCACGCTCAGCCAGCGGTAACACACGAGGGAAGGCCATGTACTCCATCTGCTCATCAGTTCGTACCGTTTCATTCCAAGACTGACCGGAGATACCCTGTACACCCGGCCAGGGTTTATCACTCTTCGCACTAAAATGATTACCATCGCGATCAACCGAGGTTTCAGCGTTCTGTGGCATGTTGTCAGGTGCGAAACTGAACACCTTGGCTTCATCGCTAAAGCGCGTCGCCCAGTAGTAACCCCGTTCACTTGGGTTAACTTCATACGGCATATCGAAGTAGACATAATCCGGATTAGAGGCAATGACTTCATAACCTTTATTGGCCCAATCGTTGACGGAGTCAGCGCCACCCCAGTAGAGGGTATCCCAGAAGTTGACGCCAACACGCTTGGTAGCAAACGCGCTCGCATCTTTGGCATCTCTCAGACCATCCTGCCAGGCCTGCATTTTTTCGATACCGTGTGCATTAACCAGTTTGCTGACTTCAATGGCGAAGTAGCTGGAAAGATGAGCAATATCTTGAACTTTGCCTTGCTTGACCATGTCCTGACAAACCTGAGATTTCGCCCACGGTTTATCTTCAATGCTCATATCGATGATGCCTTTACCTGGCTCAATTTTGCCATTCTTATCCTGATAACCCGCCCCCAGACGGATGTTTTTTGCCTCATCGCCCCCGAAATGCCAGGTGGTCAGCGGCATACCGGCCTCTTTGTGCATCTGCGCCATTTCACCAATGACTTTGTCGACAAAGTGCTTAGAAGAGTCAAGGCAAGGATTCAGGTAACTTTTACGCTCATAGAACTGTACTGATGTGGTATTCGAGTCATCAGTCGGATCAACCAGACGGAACTCATTGGCTTCTTTCTCTTTACCCTGTTTCATCAAATTGTTATAACGTGCTTCCATCGATACCACAGCAGCGCGAGCGTGAGCCGGTATATCGATTTCAGGAATGACATCAATTTGGCGCGCTTTGGCATATTTCAGAATATCGATGTAATCAGCGCGAGTGAAATAACCGCTCCCCAGATTATTGTTCTCGGGGCCAGAGCCTAGCTGTGGTAGCAAACAGGTGGTTTCAGTCAAATCATGGCAACGCTGGCTACCGACATCCGTCAACTCAGGCAGGCCGGGGATCTCAATGCGCCAGCCTTCATCATCACTCAGATGGAAGTGGAATTTGTTCAGTTTATAAGCTGACATTTGCTCCAGTAAACGCAGGACTGCGGCTTTGGTTTTGAAGTTACGCCCCACGTCGAGGGAGACGCCTCGGTAGTCAAAACGCGGAGCATCTTTCGCATCAAGGGTGGCTATCGTCTTGCTCCCCTCGACAGGTACCAAGGAAAGGATAGATTGCAGGCCATAGAACGCACCGGCCTGATCAAAACCGATCACCTGTGCGCCCTTCTCGCCAATCTTCAGTTCATACGCCCCGGACACTGCGTGATCACCGCTGAAGGCTGTTGGCTGAATTGATGCTTTAATCGGATAGCCCGTCGCGCTTAGCGTCAGGCCAAGCAATTCAAAACGTTGCTGTATGGCATCAGAGGCCGGTTTGGGTAGCACACTCAATTCCAGCGCCACACCTTGACTCAGAACTGCATCTTGCGGATAAACCTTAACATCCAGTGGTGTTGGAATAATCTGCCCACGCAGGTTAGCCGCAGAGAGTGTTTTTACTGCTTCGTTTTTGACGAAACGTGATTCTGGCGTCATCAGCACATTATTATCGTCTTTGGTACGCTTCCACTGGTCACCGGTAAACGGCGTCAGATATGCGTTAATGTCTTCCGTATCAGTACTGACCAGAACTTTTGGCTTGGCATCGCCCGAGGTTGCATACCAGCGCGGCATAAAATCAGTGGCGAATAACTGCCAATATTCCCCCGTAATCGGGATTTCAATCGTCTGATCGGCAGGGAAACTAGCAAACTTGGCGGTTGGTTCAATTTTGTGCAGATCACCGGTCAGGTGAGTAACCTTAAACTGATCGTTATCCACAGCTAAAATCATACGGATACTGTGAAAATAAATTGCCCAGTCTTGGCCTTTAATCTCATCCCCGGTGTTGGTCAGCGTTATCATGACCTTATTACAAGATGCCCAATCAGCACCCAATTTGGCGCAATCAACGCCATTATCAGCAGCACGGTTATCCAATAATTTATAGTTAACTTTCAAGGTACTGAGTTGGTCAACAATTTGCTGATTGGTGGTGCTACCATTCGCGTAGCCAATCAAGCCAAAGGTAGCCGTGATGGCCGCCAACGCATTTAACTTAAATTTGTTCATTACTAACCTCATCCATAATTAATAACTATTGGTGGCAGGCGTGCTGCTATCGGAGTTTTTTATTACGAAACCTGTTCCCGTTGTTCCGAGATTAATTGCCACGCAATGATAGCGCCGAATTCCCTGCCAAAGTTTCCTACACTGCGCCTTATAGGCCTGACCGTTACCGGCATAGGCTGCATCAATGCAACGCGGGTCATCTCATTTTCGAGCCATCCAGCAACGATGGTTATATCCCCAGCATCACTGCCGGGGAGGGTGACCAAAATCAGAAGATGGTAAATGGTGCAATTACGATAAATTTAACGTCTTTTTCATCCTGGAAGACGTTACCGAACCCACCGCCATAACTTGGGATATTGGTGTGGTTGTCATACATGGTGTAGTGCAGTTTGAAGAGAGTCCCTTTTGCCCGGCCTTCTTGCAGAGTATAGAGAACGTCAAAGTTCCATGCTGATTCTTTCAGACGAGTATTCTGGTCAAATTTTGGATTGGTGCCTGGCTTCGCATCCCAACCATATGCATAGGAGGTCCCTACCGACCAGCCAGCCATATTCCAATTTTTAAGGTCATACATCACACCACCAAACAGCGCTTTTTCACCGTTGGCGTTGAAGTCAGAACGGGAATCCCACCATACATCTAAACGACCATTTGACGTGGCATAGCCTGGAGTCATACGTTGCAGGAAGTAACCTTGGTTGCCATCAGCTTTAGCCCAGGTCCCTTCCAGACGTAGGTCAAATGGACCGGCGGTGTAACCCAGCGTCAGCGCTTGTAGCCAAGCTAACCCATCGTAGACATCATTAGCATTGCTCGCGCCGCCATCAACTTTGTCTTTTGCACCATAGAATTGGTAAGTGGTGCGCAGATCATTACCGGCAACCGGGAAAGCATAGGACGCTTTAGCAAAGTACTGGTCCATATAATCTTTAGCCTGGCCAAAAGCAGCTTCCATCACCAGATTATTTTTAAAGTCGTATTTAGCACCGAGTGAATGCAGGTAGCTCACACCGGTCAGGCCATCCGCTTGGCGGAAGTTATACATATTTTGGTACCACGGCGCTTTATACTCATCGGTCCACATGTAAGACATGGACAACGCACCGGCAGTATCAAAATCAAATTTCGCGCCACCTTCAGCGCCACGGTACGTCCCTGGCATAAAACTCCAGTGTGGTGCTAACAGTGTCTGCCCCGTTGGCTGGATATACCCCCCGCGCGCCCAGAAATCGCCTAATTTAAATTTGGCTGCGGCTTTATAAACACTGACACCACTCTTGTCACCGGTCCACTTTTCATCCCAGCGGGTTTTGGCATCACTGAAACCAATTTCGTTTGGTGCTGCCGGGCCGCTATTCGACATTTCAACCGCGCCAAATGCCGCTAAATCGATACCGAACATGTCCGCAGCATAGCCCGAAGAGAAATTTAAATTAGCGTTAAAGGTCGAGTGATGCAGGTTAGCGACATATTTGCCGTACTCTGGGCTGGTTGGCGTCATATCCTTACGATCACGCTGTCGCTGCCAATAATAAATCCCGCCAGTCAGGGATGAATCATCAATAAAACCTTCAGCCCTGGCCTCTGGGGCCGCCATAAATCCAGTTCCTAACAATGCACCCGCGACGGCGAGCGCTAACGTTTTATGTTTAGCCTTGTGTGCAGCAATATGACAGTGCGTAACCATATAAAAAATTCCTCTTTGACATCACATTTGAAGTGCGTTGCCTGAGTCCACCACAGCTCACAGACTTCGCCTTAAAAACCCTAAGTGGGTAAAATTTTTGCTGAGGGTTATCCCCATCAGCGCTTACTTTTAAAAAGTGTGCTGTTAAAAAAACGTATCGCTTAAAAAGTGCATCACTTAAAAAGCGTATTGTTTAAGAATCATGTTATTTAAAAATGGGGCTGTTTAACGCCTTGCTGAAACACAGACTATTTTTCGCGACGCGAATTATCAATCAAAAATAGATATATATATTCAAAGTATGACAATGAGCACATAACCATAAAAAAACATTATTGTATTTATGTTATTAAAAAACCTCACATATTTAATCAACAATCTTCTCTCATTGATTTTTTTAATCACTAAAATTTACCCAATAAAATATAAAAGAGTTCACTAAAAATAGTATTTTTACCCAGTTAATTCGCAAAGCGAATATTTAATAAAGACTTACAGATAATGCATTTAATTAAATAAGAATGGGTAATATGTCGTCATTGACCAGTGAATAAAAAATAAAGAGGGGGAAAATAGAAGGCTGGAACGGGGGGTTTAATAAACAAAGCAGAGACGGTTTGTCAGATACAAAAAAGGCGTGGACTGTGCCACGCCAATTGAATCTGAGGGCGAAAGCTTAATGAGTTGCTTTCGCCGCCCAAGTATCACGTAAGCCTACAGTGCGGTTAAACACCAGAGCATCGGGACGTGAATAACGGCTATCAGCACAGAAATAACCTTCACGCTCAAACTGATAGGTTTTATCTGATACCGCATCAGCCAGACTTGGCTCAACAAAGCCCTGACGGATAACCAAAGACTCAGGGTTGATGGTTGACAGGAAGTCTTCCGCCGCTGCTGGGTTTGGTACGTTAAACAAGCGATCGTATAAACGGATCTCCGCAGGCAGTGCATGGGCAACAGAAACCCAATGAATAACCCCTTTAACTTTACGACCATCAGCAGGATCTTTGTTTAATGTCTCTGCGTCATAGCTGCAATAAAGTGTCGTAACATTGCCTTCTGCATCTTTCTCAACACGTTCAGCTTTGATCACATAGGCATTACGCAAACGCACTTCTTTGCCCAAGACCAAGCGCTTATATTGCTTGTTGGCTTCTTCGCGGAAATCAGCCCGATCAATGTAGATTTCGCTATCGAATGGCACCTGACGGCTCCCCATTTCTGGGTTATTCGGGTGGTTTGGCATGGTCAGCCACTCTTCACCCGCCGCGCGATTTTCGATAACCACCTTAATCGGGTCAAGCACGGCCATCGCCCGTGGCGCATGTTCGTTCAGATCATCACGGATACAAGATTCCAGTGACATCATTTCGACATTGTTATCCTGCTTGGTGACACCAATACGGCGGCAGAATTCACGGATAGAAGCCGCAGTATAACCACGACGGCGCAGGCCAGAAATGGTCGGCATACGTGGATCATCCCACCCCTCAACAACCTTCTCTATGACCAACTGGTTCAGCTTACGCTTAGACATGATGGTATATTCGAGGTTCAGGCGGGAGAACTCGTACTGACGTGGATGGCATTCAATCGAGATATTATCCAGAACCCAATCATACAAGCGACGGTTATCCTGGAACTCCAACGTACACAATGAATGCGTGATCCCCTCCAGCGCATCGGAAATGCAATGGGTGAAGTCATACATTGGGTAGATACACCACTTATTGCCAGACTGGTGATGTTCTGCAAATTTGATGCGGTACAGCACAGGGTCACGCATCACAATGAACGGTGACGCCATATCAATTTTGGCCCGTAAGCAGGCTTTGCCTTCAGCAAAACCACCTGCGCGCATCTTTTCAAACAACACCAGATTCTCTTCTACACTGCGGTCACGATATGGGCTATTTTTACCCGGCGCAGTCAATGTGCCACGATATTCGCGCATCTGCTCGGGTGTCAGCTCATCCACATATGCGAGCCCCTTGTTAATCAACTCCACAGCGTACTGATACAGTTGATCAAAGTAGTCTGAGGAATAGCGTATATCACCACTCCAAGTGAAGCCCAGCCACTCTACGTCGTGTTTAATTGACTCGACGAACTCGACATCTTCTTTCACTGGGTTAGTGTCATCAAAGCGTAGATTACATTGGCCCTGATAATCTTCAGCAATACCAAAATTCAGGCAAATAGATTTTGCATGGCCGATATGCAGATAGCCGTTAGGCTCTGGCGGAAAACGGGTATGAACCGACGTGTGTTTACCGCTGGCTAAATCTTCGTCAATAATTTGACGGATAAAATTACTTGGGCGGGCTTCTGCCTCACTCATTGTTCTATTCCTCAATGCAAACGCAACAAACATAACCGCATATAATCCAACAAGCCCGGCCCGGAAACAACCGTTTGTTACGGCAAACAAAACAAAAAAACGGGAAGAGATCGCTCTCTTCCCGTTGGTTCGATTAAAATTCAGATCGGTTATTCAGCACACCTGTACGTTATCGCCCTGAATCTCAAACGGAATACGCTTCATTTTAAACAAATTATTTGCCACGAATCTCAAATAATTGGCTTTGACCGGCAACAACTGAACCACTCGCCAACAGCGAGATCCCCGCGTAGTCATCAATATTACTGACGACCACTGGGCTGATCATAGAATGCGCATTGGCATTCAGATAAGCCAGATCCAGTTCTAACACCGGCTGACCAGCAACCACCGTCGTCCCCTCTTCAACTAAACGGGTAAAGCCCTGGCCGTTGAGCTTCACGGTATCAATCCCGATATGAACCACAATCTCAGCACCGGTTTCAGTTTCCAGGCAGAACGCATGATCAGTATTGAAGATTTTAACGATAGTGCCGCTAGCAGGAGAAACAACCATTTTTTCAGTAGGACGGATAGCGACCCCCTCACCTACCGCTTTGCTGGCAAAAGCTTCATCAGGAACCTGCTCCAATGGCACAATATCACCGGTAATCGGCGCAACCAAGACTAAAGAAGCTGTTTTCGCGGTGTTAATAACCGCCTGCGGTCTTGCACCAGCAGGTGCAGCATTGCTGCTTGCCGCGGGAATAGGCCCCCCCGCCAGCACCGTGTGCATTGCTGCAGCAATCAGTTCTGCGCGAGTACCAACAATAATTTGTACACTTTGCTTATTCAGACGAATAACACCAGAAGCCCCTAAGCGTTTGGCTACACTATCATTAACCAAGGCTGAATCTTTAACATTCAGACGCAGGCGGGTAATGCAGGCATCAATGGCAGTCAGGTTGTCTGAACCACCGATGGCACCGATATAACGACGAGCAAGGCCATTGATTTCACTTTCATTCACTGCTGGCGTTTTATCAACATTCACGTCGTAACCATCTTCTTCACTGCCTTCAACCGCCAGCTCACGGCCAGGTGTCAACAAGTTGAATTTCTGGATAGTGAAACGGAATACCAGATAGTAAATCACAAAGAATATCAGACCTTGTGGGATAAGCATGTACCATTGCGTAGCCAACGGGTTACGGGAAGAGAGCACCATATCCACTAAACCGGCGCTGAAACCAAAGCCCGCGATCCAATGCATGCTGGCGGCGATGAACACGGAAATACCGGTCAGCACGGCGTGCAAGAAGTACAGTACAGGTGCCACAAACATGAAGGAGAATTCAAGAGGCTCTGTGATACCCGTGAAGAAGGCTGCAAATGCCCCCGCCATCATGATACCAGCCACTTTTGCTTTATTTTCTGGACGTGCGCAGTGGTAAATTGCCAACGCAGCCCCCGGTAAACCAAACATCATAATTGGGAAGAAACCTGCCTGATAACGGCCGGTGATACCGACAATAGCGGTGCCTTTATTGATCGACTCTTGGCCGCCGAGGAAGTTAGGGATATCGTTAATCCCAGCGACGTCAAACCAGAACACTGAGTTCAGGGCGTGATGCAGACCAACAGGGATCAGTAAGCGGTTGAAGAAGGCATAAATGCCCGCACCAACAGAACCCAAATCTTTGATGTATTCACCGAAAGTCACTAATGCGTTATAAATCAGCGGCCATACGTACATCAGAATAAAGGCCACGGCGATCATCAGGAAGGACGTCAAGATTGGAACCAAACGACGACCACTGAAGAAAGAGAGCGCTTTTGGCAGTTCAACGCCGCTGAAACGGTTATAAAGCTCAGCAGAGATAATACCTACCAAAATACCTACAAACTGGTTTTCGATTTTGCCAAATGCAGTAGGGACTTGATCAAGTGGAATCTGTTTGATCATCGAAACCGCCGCTGGTGAACACAGCGTGGTTAATACCAGGAAACCGACAAAACCGGTCAATGCCGCAGCACCGTCTTTATCTTTTGACATACCGTAAGCAACACCAATTGCGAACAGCACCGACATGTTGTCGATTATTGCTGCACCAGATTTGATGAATAATGCCGCCAGCGCATTCTCAGCCCCCCAACCGGCCGGGTCTATCCAGTAGCCTACACCCATCAATATCGCGGCCGCAGGCAGTGTGGCCACTGGGACCATCAACGCTCGACCTACTCTTTGTAAGTAACCAAGAATACTCATCTTTCCCCCTGTTCGTCCGATATCGGACCCTTATAAGTAGTTTATTTGAAACGCTCACTACCTTTTAGAAAAGTGCATGGCACACATTACAGAACTGCATGATATGCACTTATTTATTTACATCACGTATTACTCATATTGGAGTGTAAAAAAATTATTTCGTAACGCAAATTAAAACCCCCTGTTTTGTGATAAATATCACCAAAACCCAGAGAAAAAATACCAACACACTAGCCATGAGGCAAAACTTATTTTATCATTCGAAAAATGAACAAAGCATCATACCAACGCATGAGTCAGAATCTGAGTTACGCTTACCTGGATGATTCAAACCGCGTTAGGCATAGCCACTATTAGCAATCAAAATAGCCACTATTAGCAATCAAAGAGGTGCACGATGAGACTTATCCCACTGAAAAATACTGCCGAAGTTGGTAAATGGGCCGCTCGCCATATTGTGAATCGCATCAATGCGTTTAAACCCACAGCTGAACGTCCGTTTATTCTGGGTCTGCCAACGGGCGGCACACCTATGGAGGCGTATAAGAATTTGATTGCGATGCATAAAGCGGGCGAAGTCAGCTTCAAGCACGTGGTGACATTCAACATGGATGAGTACGTTGGCTTGCCGGAAGAGCATCCAGAAAGCTACTACACCTTCATGCACACTAATTTTTTTGATCACGTTGATATCCCGGCTGAAAACATTAACCTGTTAAATGGTAACGCGGCGGATATCGATGCAGAATGCCGCCGTTATGAAGAAAAAATCAAGTCTTACGGTAAAATTCACCTGTTCATGGGCGGCGTGGGGGTTGATGGTCATATCGCATTTAATGAACCGGCCTCTTCTCTGGCCTCACGTACCCGAATCAAAACCCTGACACAAGAAACCCGCATAGCGAACTCCCGTTTCTTTGGTGGTGATGCAAATCTCGTGCCGAAATATGCGTTAACGGTTGGGGTAGGTACTTTGCTCGATGCAGAGGAAGTGATGATTCTGGTGACTGGCCATGGTAAAGCACAAGCCTTGCAAGCCGCCGTTGAAGGGAGCATCAACCACATGTGGACCATCAGTTGCCTGCAACTGCATGCCAAAGCCATCATGGTGTGCGATGAACCTTCCACGATGGAACTGAAAGTCAAAACCGTGAAATATTTCCGCGAATTAGAAGCTGAAAACGTAAAAGATCTTTAATTATTATTAGGGGGCTCAGATGTACGCTTTAACTCACGGCCGTATTTATACCAGCCATGAAGTACTGGATAATCATGCTGTTGTCGTCGCTGATGGATTGATCGAACGTATCTGTCCTGTCGATGAACTTCCGGCGGGTATTGAGATACGCGATTTGGGCGGTGCCATTCTGGCTCCCGGTTTTATTGATGTTCAGCTCAATGGCTGCGGTGGTGTGCAGTTCAATGATTCTCTTGAGGCTATCTCAGAAGAGACTTTGGATATCATGCAACGAGCCAATGAAAAATCAGGTTGTACCAGCTTCCTGCCAACACTGATTACCTGCAGCGATGAATTTATGAAGCACGGCGTTGATGTCATGCGTTTATATCTGCAAAAAAACCAGCATCAGGCGCTCGGCTTGCACCTTGAAGGGCCTTATATCAGCCCACTGAAGAAAGGCACCCACAATCCGGCCTTTATCCGTAAGCCCAGTTCTGAAATGATTGACTATCTGTGCACCAATGCCGATGTGATAACCAAACTCACTCTGGCACCTGAAATGGTTGATCCTAAATATATACAGCAGCTCACAGAAGCAGGTATTTTGGTTTCTGCCGGGCACTCGAACGCAACCTATCAGCAAGCCCGTAGAGGGTTTACCGCCGGTATCCGTTTTGCGACCCACCTTTATAATGCAATGCCGTATATTTCGGGGCGTGAACCGGGCCTTGTTGGGGCCATTTTTGATACGCCAGACATTTACACTGGCGTGATTGCCGATGGCCTGCATGTTGACTGGGCCAATATTCGCAATGCTAAGCGCCTGAAAGGCGAAAAACTGGTGCTGGTAACCGATGCCACTGCGCCTGCCGGTGCTGAAATTGAACAATTTATTTTTGCTGGCAAAACAATATACTATCGCGATGGTTTATGTGTGGATGAAAATGGCACATTAAGCGGTTCGGCACTAACCATGATTGAAGCAGTGCAAAACAGCGTCGAACATGTTGGTATCGCGCTGGATGAAGCCCTGCGTATGGCAACACTTTATGCGGCCCGCGCCATTGGTGTGGATAAACAGTTAGGAAGTATTGAAGTCGGCAAAGTTGCCAACCTGACTGCCTTTACCCGCGATTATAAAATCACTAAAACCATCGTTAATGGCAACGAGGTTTTATCATAAGCGAGTAACTTTATTGATGAGCACCGGCGGACAAGCACAAATTGGTAACGTGGATCTGGTAAAACAACTCAATGGAGCCGTGGTTTACCGGCTAATTGATCAGCAAGGCCCGATTTCTCGCATACAGATTGCCGATCTCAGCCAGCTAGCACCCGCCAGTGTCACCAAAATCACTCGACAATTGTTGGAGCGTGGGCTGATCAAAGAGGTCGATCAACAAGCCTCCACCGGGGGGCGTCGCGCTATTTCTATCGTGACGGAAAACCGCCCGTTCCATACCGTTGCAGTCCGTTTAGGTCGCAATGATGCCACAATCACCCTATTTGATATGAGCGGTAAATCACTGGGTGAAGAGCACTATGCCCTGCCAGAACGAACACAAGAAACGCTGGAACACGCCTTATTTAATATCATCAGTCAGTTTATTGACGCCTATCAGCGTAAATTACGTGAACTGATTGCCATCGCGGTTATCCTGCCTGGGCTGGTTGAGCAAAGCAAAGGTATCGTGCGTTATATGCCGCATATTAGTGTCAGTAACTGGCCGTTAGTCGATAATCTACAAGCGCGCTTTAACGTCACTAGTTTTGTTGGTCACGATATCCGCAGTCTGGCATTAGCTGAGCATTATTTTGGTGCAACCCGTGACTGTGAAGACTCCATTTTGGTTCGTCTCCATCGGGGTACGGGTGCCGGTATTATCGTTAACAGCCAAATATTTTTAGGCAGCAACGGCAACGTTGGCGAGATAGGCCATATTCAGATTGATCCATTGGGTGATCGCTGTTATTGCGGTAACTTTGGTTGTCTGGAAACCGTGGCATCCAACGCCGCGATTGAAAACCGCGTCAGGCACCTCCTCACCCAGGGTTATCCAAGTAAGTTGTCTCTCGATGATTGCCATATTGGTGCTATCTGTAAGGCCGCAAACCGTGGTGACTTGCTAGCCTGCGAAGTGATTGAACATGTTGGTCGCTACTTGGGGAAAGCCATTGCTATCACCATCAACTTGTTCAATCCACAAAAAGTGGTGATTGCCGGTGAAATTATTGAAGCCGAGAAAATCCTGCTACCCGCCATTCAGGGTTGCATTAATACGCAAGTTTTGAAAAACTTCCGCCAAAACCTGCCGATAGTGACATCACAACTTAACCACCAGTCGGCTATCGGCGCTTTCGCACTGGCTAAGCGCGCTATGCTGAATGGTGTCTTGCTGCAACGTTTGCTAGAAACTCACCCGTAGGTTGAAAGAAACTGTCATGGCCACAGCCATGTTATAGTGACCTATTGCCGCGCTAAATGAGTAATATAAACAATGACAATCAAAAGCGTTATTTGCGATATCGATGGGGTGTTATTACATGACAACACCGCCATCAAGGGTGCCAATGACTTTTTAGCCCGTATCCAGGATGCTGGAATGCCACTGGTGATCCTAACCAACTACCCATCCCAGACGGCGCAAGATCTGGCTAACCGCTTTATCACTGCCGGGCTTGATGTCCCGGAAAGCGCGTTTTATACCTCAGCTATGGCAACGGCTGACTTTTTACGCCGTCAGGATGGTAAAAAAGCCTATGTTATTGGTGAAGGTGCTTTGGTTCACGAACTCTATAAAGCTGGCTTTACTATCACCGATATCAATCCTGATTTTGTTATTGTCGGTGAAACGCGTTCTTATAACTGGGACATGATGCATAAAGCGGCCTATTTTGTTGCCAATGGTGCGCGTTTTATTGCCACTAACCCAGATAGCCATGGCCACGGTTTTGCCCCTGCCTGTGGTGCTCTATGCGCGCCTATTGAAAAAATATCAGGCCGTAAACCGTTTTATGTCGGTAAGCCAAGTCCGTGGATCATCCGTGCTGCGCTGAATAAAATGCAGGCGCATTCTGAAAGCACCGTGATTGTCGGCGATAATTTACGTACTGATATTTTAGCGGGCTTCCAGGCCGGTCTGGAGACGATTCTGGTCTTATCCGGAGTCTCAACCCTTACTGATATCGAAGCCATGCCGTTCCGTCCAAGCTACGTTTACCCCTCGGTTGCCGACATCGATATTATCTAAGCTCTGCTGGCGGTTACGGCCGCCACGCTTTTTTGGCCTCACTCCCCTTTTTAGTGCAATGCACCAAATTCTCTTGCCATCACGCCCCATTTTGGCGCACTTTCTTTTTATGCTCTCACAACCGCGCCAGCTATAGCGACAAATCATTGGCTCTGTAAATTGGCGTGTTTTTTGCATTATTTTTACAAATTATGCGTTTTACACGTTCATTCGTTTTACAGGTTATTTAGACAATTACATCGTCATGGGGCCAAGCTTGTATTAATCGACAGCAAACGGTCAAAAAGCCCCCGGCGATGATAACTCAATGTCAATATCATCACCGCCAAAGCAGAGACGTTAGGGAGATTATTATGTGTTCTATTTTCGGGGTTTTAGAACTTAAAACTGACCCCATTGAATTACGCAAGAAAGCGCTAGAAATGTCACGTTTGATGCGTCACCGTGGCCCAGACTGGTTTGGTGTATGGGCGAATGATAAAGCCATTCTCGCCCATGAGCGCTTATCTATTGTTGACGTCAATACCGGCGCCCAGCCGCTGTATAATGCTGCCCACACACATATCTTGGCCGTGAATGGTGAAATTTATAATCATCAAGCATTACGTCAGCAATATAGCGAACGTTACGCCTTCCAGACAGGTTCAGACTGTGAAGTTATTCTGGCGCTGTATCAAGAAAAAGGGCCAGCGTTTCTCGATGACCTGCAAGGGATGTTTGCCTTCGTCCTATACGATACAGAGAAAGACGCCTACCTGATCGGCCGTGACCATTTAGGTATTATCCCGCTGTATATGGGCCACGACGAACACGGCAATATGTTTGTGGCTTCGGAAATGAAAGCCTTGGTGCCAGTTTGCCGCACCATAAAAGAATTCCCCGCTGGCAGCTATTTGTGGAGTCAAGATGGCGAGATCCGCGAATACTATCATCGCGATTGGTTTGATTACGACAACGTCAGAGACAACGTAACCGACAAAATTCAGCTTGCCAACGCATTGGAAGATGCGGTTAAAAGCCATCTGATGTCCGATGTCCCTTATGGGGTATTACTGTCTGGTGGCCTGGATTCATCCGTTATCTCTGCTATCACCAAAAAATTTGCAGCCCGCCGTGTAGAAGATAATGAACGCAGCGAAGCCTGGTGGCCACAACTGCACTCCTTCGCCGTTGGTTTGATTGGCTCACCCGATTTACGCGCAGCGCAAGAAGTCGCTAACCACTTAGGCACGGTACACCATGAAATTCATTTCACCGTGCAGGAAGGGCTGGATGCCATCCGCGATGTGATTTATCACATCGAAACCTATGATGTGACCACTATCCGCGCCTCAACGCCGATGTACCTGATGTCACGTAAAATCAAAGCCATGGGCATCAAAATGGTGCTATCTGGTGAGGGTTCTGACGAAGTCTTCGGTGGATATCTCTATTTCCACAAAGCGCCAAACGCCAAAGAATTACATGAAGAAACCGTACGTAAACTGTTAGCTCTCCATATGTATGACTGCGCCCGCGCCAACAAAGCAATGTCAGCCTGGGGCGTTGAAGCCCGCGTACCCTTCCTGGATAAAAACTTCTTGGATGTCGCCATGCGTATCAATCCACAAGATAAAATGTGCGGCAATGGAAAAATGGAGAAACATATCCTGCGCGAATGTTTCGAATCTTACCTACCACACAGCGTCGCCTGGCGTCAGAAAGAACAATTCTCTGATGGCGTTGGCTATAGCTGGATTGACACATTGAAAGAAAAAGCAGCCGAGCAAGTCACTGACCAACAGATGGAAACCGCTCATTTCCGTTTCCCGTACAACACACCTGGCTCGAAAGAGGGGTATTTGTACCGTGAGATTTTTGAAGAGCTGTTCCCACTACCAAGTGCGGCGGAATGTGTCCCTGGCGGCCCCTCTGTTGCCTGTTCATCAGCTAAAGCCATTGAATGGGATGAATCATTCAAAAATATGGATGACCCATCAGGCCGTGCGGTTGGCGTCCATCAGGATGCTTACAAATAATTGAACACGATGAACGGGGTTACCCCCGGTTCAGACTGCTGACAAAGTTAAATTAAAGGGGAAGCGGGCCGTTAGGACGTAATGGCGTAAGCCACCGAAGTGCCCAGGATGCGCTCCCCCCTTCACTCACTGAGCCATCAACCGCGGTCTAGATAATAGAGCCTGGATAGCATAGCAAGGTCGCCCCTGGGGCGGCCTTATTTTTTACGTAACCCAACGGACCGAAGACCAACCTCTTCTTTGCCAATGAGTGATATACGCCAAAGATTATTTTTGTTGGCAAATTCAACAATCAATCACCATAACTGCTGATTTAATCGCCAGACTGTTCACAAGCCAAACAAATGAACCCTTTCAGCGCTTTTTCGGGAAAAAATTAGTTGACGCAATTCGGCCATATACGCATAATGCGCCCCGCAACGCCGATGAAGGTAATGCGAAAAAAGATGGCTACGTAGCTCAGCTGGTTAGAGCACAGCACTCATAATGCTGGGGTCACAGGTTCGATTCCCGTCGTAGCCACCATCTTTTTGCGGGAGTGGCGAAATTGGTAGACGCACTAGATTTAGGTTCTAGCGCCGCAAGGTGTGCGAGTTCAAGTCTCGCCTCCCGCACCATTATTCGTTCATCGGTTTGTCACAGCGGATGGGATATCGCCAAGCGGTAAGGCACCAGGTTTTGATCCTGGCATTCCCAGGTTCGAATCCTGGTATCCCAGCCATCTTTTTTGATGAGTTGCTGTAGACATAAAGCTGTAGCTGTAGACAAAAATAGAGTGATGCAACAAAAGAATTGTATATCAGTTGGGATATCGCCAAGCGGTAAGGCACCAGGTTTTGATCCTGGCATTCCCAGGTTCGAATCCTGGTATCCCAGCCATACAGTCTTTCGAGCAAAAAAGATTTAAAGATGGCTACGTAGCTCAGCTGGTTAGAGCACAGCACTCATAATGCTGGGGTCACAGGTTCGATTCCCGTCGTAGCCACCATCTTTTGGGGTATCGCCAAGCGGTAAGGCACTGGATTCTGATTCCAGCATTCCGAGGTTCGAATCCTCGTACCCCAGCCAAATTTAGAAAAGCTCGCTTCGGCGGGCTTTTTGCTTTTGAATTGGTTGTTGACGTTCAAAGCACATTTGAGCCGCGTGAAGAATGAAGATAGGACGCGCGGCATGCTTGAAATGCCGTCTTGTTGTTCAGATGACAAGAGCAGGAGCAGATCACCGCGGTCCGTCAGCGGAATGATGAGCCGAGGTCACCCACGCAGTAGGCTAGCGATATGTACGAAAGCGCGGAGTTCCAAGGGGTTCATGGCTCCTTTGGCGGTGGAGGCATCAGAGGTTAGATGAGCCGTAAAGCCATAACAACCGAACCATCACCAAATCAACCTAATCCCATCAACCAAAACCTGCTCCAATTTTCCCTAAAAAACAAAATCCCCCTACAACCCCAACGCATACCTCAACGCATATTCTTTCAGCTTTCCGGCACGCTGGGCCACCATCAACGCCAGATTACGAGCGAACTTAACCGCCGGCAGATCATTGCTGAAGGTTGTGTAAAACAGGTCCATGCCACTTTGCATCATAAGATTATCGGCGCGGCGACGGCGTTGGTAACGCAGTAAAACCTGCTCACTGTGCCAAGGTTCAGCCAGCTCACGTGCCTGACTAAGAACCTCCAGCAATGCGTCAACATCACGGTATCCTAGGTTGACTCCCTGCCCAGCCAATGGGTTGATGGTATGAGCGGCATCCCCCAATAATACCAACCCCGGTTTTACGTACTGCTGCGCATGGCGACGAACCAGCGGGAAAGAGCCAGCGGCAATCGCCTTGACAGCCCCCAAGCGAGATGGGAAAAAGGCCGCGATTTCCTGACTCAGTTGTGCCATCGACATCGCCTGAAGCTGGCGGATACGTTGCGGACTGTCGTACCAAACCAATGACGCCCAGTGATCAAACAGGGGCAGGAAAGCACGCGGCCCGGTCGGGAAGAATTGCTGCCATGTCGTATCTTGCTGCATGGCATCGGTTTCTACGGTGATCAGCATACAAGACTGACGATACTGCCAACCACTGGTGCCAATCCCCACCAAACGCCTCACCAACGAGTTCGCACCATCAGCACCTATCACTAAACGGCCCTGTATCTCTCCCTGTTCATCCAATGTGACTTTCCAGTAGTCATCTACTCGAACCATGCTTTGTAGCCGTGACGGGCACAACAGCGTCAAATTGGGGCATTCCGCAAACTGTTGCCATAGAGCAAGCTGCAAAATCCGATTTTCGACCATAAAGCCCAGCTCGGGTAAAGACAGCGAGGCCGCATCAAACACCACCTGTGACCCCGGTTGTTCCCAGGTTTCCAAGCGACGATAAGGCGCGTAGCGCATCTGTTGTACTTGAGGCCAGACACCAAGCTGCTTCAATAACGCCACCGAAGTACAACCAAGAGCAGAAACCCGCAAATCCGGTACGCTATCCTTTTCAAACGGTTCAGGCGCATCATGTTCCAGTAACGCCACCGACCAGCCAATTTGTGCCAGCCCCAACGCAGCAGCAGCACCTACCATGCCACCACCAACGACCACAACATCATAATTTGGTTGCGATTTATTCATTTTTTTCTATGCTTTAAAAGTTAATGTGCTTCTTGCATTAGCAAGGTTTTTGTCTAACCGCAGTGTAACGGATTTTTTATCACTCAACAGAATAACTCAACGGTTCTGCGGTGGTCATCGCAGAGGCAAATGACTACAATGCTCCCTAACGACGGAGCCTTTGCGGCTATCCACCACTATGGGGACTATCCACCACAACGGAGTACCGCACGGAGCGAGGTGATTTTGATGATAAATAATCCGATGACTAAAAAACTGCATATCAAAACCTGGGGTTGCCAGATGAATGAATACGATTCATCTAAAATGGCAGATCTATTGGCCAGTACCCATGGCTACCAGTTAACCGCCATCCCGGAAGAAGCTGATTTACTGCTGCTAAATACCTGTTCCATTCGAGAGAAAGCACAGGAAAAAGTATTCAGCCTGCTAGGGCAATGGAAATTATTGAAAGAGAAGAACCCGCAGTTGATTATTGGGGTCGGCGGTTGCGTGGCGTCACAGGAAGGTGAACATCTGCGCCAACGCGCACCCTGTGTCGACGTCATTTTCGGGCCACAAACGCTGCATCGCTTACCGGAAATGATTAACCACGTGCAAGGAACGAATAGCCCAGTCGTGGATATCAGTTTTCCAGAAATTGAAAAATTTGACCGTTTACCAGAACCACGGGCTGATGGCCCAACCGCGTTTGTTTCGATCATGGAAGGCTGCAATAAATATTGTACATTCTGTGTCGTACCCTATACCCGAGGCGAGGAAGTCAGCCGTCCAAGCGATGACATTCTTTTTGAAATCGCACAGTTAGCCGCTCAAGGCGTACGTGAAGTCAACTTACTCGGCCAGAATGTTAACGCCTATCGCGGGGCAACCTACGATGGCGATATCTGTAGTTTTGCCGAGCTGTTGCGCCTGGTTGCGGCCATTGATGGTATCGATAGGGTACGTTTTACCACCAGCCACCCCATTGAATTTACTGACGATATCATTGATGTTTATCGCGATACCCCAGAATTGGTGAGCTTCCTACATTTGCCGGTACAAAGTGGTTCTGACCGCATTTTGACCATGATGAAGCGTGCCCATACCGCCCTGGAATACAAAGCCATCATTCGCAAACTGCGTCAGGCGCGCCCTGATATCCAGATAAGTTCTGATTTTATTGTCGGCTTCCCTGGAGAGACTCAGCAGGATTTTGAGCAGACCATGAAACTGGTCGCAGATATTCATTTTGATACCAGCTACAGCTTTATTTACTCTCCGCGTCCCGGCACGCCAGCGGCTGATTTACCTGATAATGTGTCCGAAGAGGAGAAAAAACAGCGGCTACATATCCTGCAACAACGCATTAGCCAGCAGGCGATGGAAATCAGCCGTAAGATGGTAGGTACAGTACAGCGTGTTTTGGTGGAGGGTACCTCCCGTAAGAATGTCATGGAACTGGCAGGGCGTACGGAAAATAACCGCGTCGTGAACTTTGAAGGTTCACCCAACATGATTGGTAAATTCGTTGATGTCGAAATTGTTAACGTTTACGCCAGTTCACTGCGCGGTATTTTACTACGTACAGAAGATCAAATGGAGCTGAGAACCCATGAGTCACCGCAATCGGTGATTGCTCGCACCCGTAAAGAAAATGAAATTGGCGTAGGTATTTATCAGCCTTAACCAACATCAATTTTGGTAACACCCGTCCTAAACTCATTGACCTGACGGGTTTACTTGATCCCGCACGCGTAACGAGGCACTGCATTGTCAGTGCCTGTTTTATTTTAGCGGGCAGCTACGCAGATCCGAATATTTTAGGTTGCGCCACCTCGTTACCTCCGTTTGAATGAAGGCAATTCAGACCCAGATTAACAAACCACATACTTGCGTCAGTACCATTCACCATGAATAATCTTCAAATGACCTGTATGATTGAGGTTATATGAGTCAATAATCTATACAAAGTAATTACCCTAAACCGGCCCGATGTGACCCAGAGGAACTCAGTGACCCAGAAAAACAGTTTGCACGTAGTGACACAAGAAATCTTGCTGGAACCCGCCGATAATCAGCGCTTGCTGAGCCTGTGCGGTCCCTTTGATGACAACATCAAGCAGTTGGAACGTCGGTTAGGTATTGAGATTAATCGCCGTGATAATCGCTTCAAGTTAATCGGTAAGAATATCTGCGTTGTTGCAGCGGCAGATATTCTGCGCCACTTATATGTTGATACTGCGCCAATCCGCGGTGTTATTCCAGATATCGATCCAGAGCAAATCCACCTGGCAGTAAAAGAGAGCCGGGTGCTGGAGCAATCCGCTGAAAGCGTGCCCGATTATGGTAAAGCGGTCAATATTAAGACTAAGCGTGGGCTGGTAAAACCCCGGACACCAAATCAAGCGCAGTACGTCGCCAATATTTTAGATCACGATATTACTTTCGGCATTGGCCCCGCAGGTACAGGTAAAACCTATCTGGCGGTAGCCGCAGCGGTCGATGCGCTGGAACGCCAGAATGTACGCCGTATCTTACTGACGCGCCCAGCCGTTGAAGCCGGTGAAAAACTGGGTTTCCTACCCGGTGACCTCAGCCAAAAAGTTGACCCCTACCTGCGCCCACTTTATGACGCACTATTTGAAATGCTGGGCTTTGAGCGGGTTGAGAAACTCATTGAGCGTAATGTGATTGAAGTGGCTCCGCTAGCGTATATGCGCGGCCGAACGCTGAATGACGCGTTTATTATTTTAGATGAAAGCCAGAACACCACCATCGAACAGATGAAAATGTTCCTGACCCGTATTGGCTTCAATTCTAAGGCGGTTATTACGGGTGATGTGACACAAATCGATTTACCACGCCACCAGAAATCAGGTTTACGCCATGCCATTGAGGTACTGTCTGACGTCGAAGAACTGAGTTTTAACTTCTTCCATAGCGAAGACGTGGTACGCCACCCGGTTGTCGCACGCATCGTTATTGCCTACGAAGCGTGGGAAACCGCTGAACAGCAACGTAAAGACGCTATTATTGAACAACGTAAGCGGGAGTCCCATACCCCGCTAGAGCAGGAGGCTCCGTGAGCCAGGTTATTCTCGATTTACAAATTGCCTGTGCCGATAGCCAGGGTTTACCCACCGAAGGTGATTTTCAACGCTGGCTGGAGGCCGTATTACCGCTATTTCAGCCCGTATCTGAGGTGACCATCCGGCTGGTTGATGAGGCTGAGAGTCATGATCTAAATCTGACTTATCGTGGTAAAGATAAATCGACTAACGTATTGTCTTTTCCTTTCGAAGCCCCACCTGAAATTGAGTTGCCATTATTAGGCGATTTGATTATTTGCCGCCAGGTTGTTGAGAAAGAAGCCATTGAACAGGAAAAGGCGCTGCTCGCTCATTGGGCACATATGGTTGTTCACGGCAGTCTCCATCTGCTAGGGTATGATCACATCGACGATGATGAAGCAGAAGAAATGGAGTTGATCGAGACTGAAATCATGCACGGTTTGGGTTACCCAGACCCGTATATATCAGAGAAAGACCCCGACTAAGCCAGTCATAAAGGGCATAATCATTGTCCTATTAACATTGGCCAAAACCGTCAGTAGCGTGAATCTACCGCTGCTGACATTATCATCACTAACATGAGTAAATTTAACTAAAACGCCATGAGCGACGACCATTCACAAAACAGCGATAGCCCCAGTCCCAAGAAAGGGTTCTTTACTCTTATCCTTAACCAGCTATTCCACGGCGAACCCAAAAACCGTGGCGATCTGGTCGAGCTTATCCGTGATTCTGAACAAAACGATCTGATCGATCCCGATACCCGAGACATGCTGGAAGGCGTGATGGATATTGCCGAGCAGCGCGTGAGGGATATCATGATCCCACGTTCTCAGATGGTCACATTAAAGCGTAATCAAACGCTGGATGAGTGCCTGGATGTGATTATTGAATCCGCTCACTCCCGCTTTCCGGTGATCAGCGAAGATAAAGATCATATCGAAGGCATTCTGATGGCTAAAGACCTGCTGCCGTTTATGCGCACAGATTCTGAGCCATTCAGTATTGATAAAGTTTTACGGACGGCGATTGTAGTGCCGGAAAGTAAGCGTGTTGATCGGATGCTCAAAGAGTTCCGTTCACAGCGCTATCACATGGCCATTGTTATTGATGAATTTGGTGGCGTTTCAGGCTTGGTAACCATTGAAGACATTCTTGAGCTAATTGTCGGCGAAATTGAAGATGAGTACGACGATGAAGAAGACAGAGATGTCCGTCAACTCAGCCGGCACACCTATACCATCCGTGCGCTAACGCAAATTGAAGATTTCAATGAAGTGTTCAATACCCATTTCAGCGACGATGAAGTAGACACTATCGGTGGTTTAGTGATGCAAGCCTTTGGCCACTTACCCGCCCGTGGTGAAACGATTGAAATTGAAGGTTACTTATTTAAAGTTGCCATGGCAGATAGCCGACGTATCATCCAGGTTCATGTAAAAATCCCGGATGATGCCCCGCAACCTAAATTGGAAGAATAAACTCTTGATGTCTATTGCTCTATTCCTCCAACGCCAGTGGGTTCGCGCCCTACTGGCGCTATTTTTTGGTGCCTATGGCACGCTAGCTTACTCGCCGTTTGATCATTGGCCCGCCGCCATTGTTTCACTATTCGGTTTGCTCAGTCTGACGTTGAATCGCACCACCAAACAAGCTACCTTCATTGGTTTTTGTTGGGGAATGGGGCTGTTCGGTAGTGGCATCAATTGGGTGTATGTCAGCATCTCTGAGTTTGGGGGTATGCCGACAGCAATCAATATCTTCCTCGTCGTCTTGCTGGCAGCATATTTATCACTCTATACAATGCTATTCGCTGGCTTATTAGCCCGCCTGTGCCCTAAGGCTACCTGGTGGCGGCTCGCTATTGCGGCCCCGGTACTCTGGCAATTAACTGAATTCCTGCGTGGCTGGGTATTAACGGGTTTCCCGTGGTTACAGTTCGGCTACAGCCAAATTAACGGCCCACTACGAGGGATAGCCCCCCTCCTCGGCGTCGATGGCATCACATTTATCTTGATGGCTATCAGTGGGTTGCTGGTCTATGCCTGCTATCAACGCCGTATTGCCGTGGCAGTTATCGCTCTGGCATTGCTCCTGCTACCCTGGCCACTACGCCAATTGCAGTGGTTCACACCCGAGCCTGAAAGAACAGTCAATATTGCCATGGTACAAGGCAATATTGCTCAGTCAATGAAGTGGGATCCCAAAGCCCTGATCACAACATTGCAAATTTATCTCGATGAAACCCGGCCATTTATGGGTAAAGCCCCCATTATTATCTGGCCAGAATCGGCTATTCCCGATCTTGAAACCGATCAGAACACCTTCCTGACCATGATCGATGGCCTGATGCGGGCAAATCATAGCAGCCTTATCACCGGTATTGTGGATGCCAAGCGGCAACCCGAGGGGCAAGGGTATCAATTCTTTAACAGCATCATTGTGTTAGGCGATAAAGATACCTATCAATACCCGACCCGCAACCGTTATAGCAAACATCACTTGGTGCCCTTCGGTGAGTACGTACCACTTGAGTCCCTACTGCGCCCGCTGGCTCCGTTATTTGATTTACCCATGTCTTCATTTAACCGGGGTGATTATGTTCAACCCCCACTCACTATCGCTGGATTTAACCTAACGGCGGCTATTTGCTATGAAATCGTCTTGGGTCAGCAAGTACGGGATAATTTCCGCCCTGAAACAGATTTTCTGCTGACTATCTCCAATGATGCCTGGTTTGGTCATTCCATCGGGCCGTGGCAGCATTTCCAAATGGCACGTATGCGCGCACTAGAACTGGGCCGCCCTCTACTGCGCAGTACCAATAATGGCATTACTGCTGCTATTGGCCCAAGTGGTGAAATCCTGGCGCAGATCCCACAGTTCACTCAGCAAGTTTTGGAGATCAAGGTCACCCCAACCACCGGTATCACGCCATATGCCCGTTTTGGTTCATGGCCAATGTGGATTATTACTCTGGTTCTGGCAGCCTTTACCCTGTACAACGCGATCCGTGGGCGCTCTGATAAGCGCTAACTTGTTATAAACATTAATAATTATAAACATTGGTGGTTATAAACATTGACGGTTATAAACATTGACGGTTATAAGCATTGATAGCTATTAACCAACAACTTAGTGCTTCCAGTAACAGATTAACTTCTGTTCTTTTCATCTGTTATCCCACTCATTCTATTCGTACCTGATAGCCCTGTACTTCAGGGCTATATTCCGCTTAGTTCCCCCACCCTACTGGCATAAACCTTGCATTGTTTCTACTCATAATATGAGCCAGCAACGGTAATCGCTTCGCAACTTAGGACTCTGGCCACGATGAGTGCGTTTCTGGCTCCGTTGCACGTTTATTCGCTTGCACATTTATAGGACCTTCCCCGCACCACCGAAGTGCACGGCTGCTTTACTGCCTCTATTTGGTGCGATTTGCGTCTCAAAAAACAAACAATTATTCATCATTTTCACAACAACAAGCTATTTTTTAAAGATAATCTGATACAAATAACAGCGAAAATCGAATACTCACCGATAAAACGGCGGTGAACACACCAATAGAGCCAACAAACTGATTTTCTTGTTACAGTTATTTAACATAAGCTTTTTAACATAAAAACGTTTCAACATAGCAATGTGTTTTCACATCACAACATTAAGCAAGAAAACAACAGCAAAGGAGTTGGACCATGCAAATGCGTAAATTGGCGTTAGTGCTACTGTTAGCAGGGATGACAAGTAGCATGGCTCAAGCAGAAGATGCAGCAACAAAGGCAGATACGGCTATTGATACGCTGCAAAAGGTTAAAAACAACGGTGTTATCGTTGTGGGCCACCGTGAATCTTCTGTTCCATTCTCTTATTATGATAATCAGCAGAAAGTTGTAGGCTACTCGCAGGATTACTCCAACCTCATCGTGGATGCCATTAGGAAAGAACTTAATGCGCCAAATTTAGAGGTGAAATTGATCCCTATTACGTCACAGAACCGTATCCCATTACTGCAAAACGGTACCTTTGATTTCGAATGTGGATCTACGACCAATAATCTGGAACGTCAGCAGCAAGCGACATTCTCAAATACCATTTTTGTCGTCGGTACCCGTCTACTCACGAAAAAAGATTCTGGAGTCAAAGACTTCAAAGATTTGGCAGGTAAAGCTGTCGTGGTCACTTCCGGTACGACATCTGAAGTGCTACTCAACAAATTGAATGAAAAAGACAAAATGAATATGCGCATCATCAGCGCAAAAGATCACGGTGACTCTTTCCGTACCTTGGAAAGTGGCCGTGCGGTCGCCTTTATGATGGATGATGCACTGTTAGCCGGTGAACGGGCAAAAGCCAAGAAACCTGATGAATGGAGTATTGTCGGGACACCTCAGTCTGAGGAAGCTTACGGTTGTATGATGCGTAAGAATGACCCAGCCTTTAAAGCGTTATTAGATA
Organism: Yersinia similis; assembly: GCF_001053095.1. Classification (GTDB taxonomy): domain Bacteria; phylum Pseudomonadota; class Gammaproteobacteria; order Enterobacterales; family Enterobacteriaceae; genus Yersinia; species Yersinia similis. The sequence goes on from NZ_CGBP01000013.1 coordinate 49,230, forward strand.
AAACAATTGCAACAGCACAAACCACAGGTGTGGCTGAAAAGTCATTTGACCGCTGGTTCAAAAAACCAATTCCGCCTAAAAATCTTAATATGAATTTCGCACTCTCTGACGAAATGAAGGCACTGTTCAAAGCACCTAACGATAAGGCGTTGAACTAACAATAATAATCAGGGTGGGTCATGCCTGCCCTACCGATTGATGATGACCTTTTGATAGACAGGATGCGGGGTGGTCGTTCCCCACCCCGCATTTTTTGTCAACCCTCGGGAGCAGAAGGTATTAAATCATCAGTCATCAGGGTGGCTTATCCATCCTTTAAGGGAGTTTTTTATGTCAATAGACTGGAACTGGGGTATTTTTTTACAGCCAGCCCCTTTCGGCAATACCACCTATCTCGGTTGGATTTGGTCCGGCTTTCAGGTCACAGTAGCATTATCATTATGCGCTTGGGTGATCGCCTTCTTTGTCGGTTCACTGTTTGGCATTTTAAGAACTGTACCCAACCGAATCCTTTCAGGAATAGGGGCTTGTTATGTTGAGCTGTTTCGTAACGTACCACTGATTGTACAATTCTTTACCTGGTATCTGGTGGTTCCCGAACTGTTGCCAGTGAATCTTGGCACATGGTTTAAAAGTGAATTAGCGCCGAATATACAGTTCTTTCTCTCATCTGTGATTTGCCTTGGCTTATTCACTGCGGCACGGGTTTGTGAACAGGTTCGTGCGGGGATTCAATCATTACCTCGTGGCCAAAAAGCCGCGGGCCTGGCAATGGGGCTAACCCTTACACAGACTTACCGCTATGTTTTGCTGCCCAATGCCTATCGGATAATTATTCCTCCGATGACCTCTGAAATGCTCAATCTGGTAAAAAACTCCGCGATTGCCTCAACAATCGGGCTGGTAGAAATGGCAGCACAAGCGGGTAAATTGCTGGATTATTCAGCGCACGCCTATGAATCCTTCACCGCCATCACCCTGGGTTATGTACTGATCAATGCCGTGATCATGCTGTTAATGCGCTTAGTCGAGAAGAAAGTGCAATTACCCGGCAATCTGGGGAGTAAATAATGTACGAATTCGATTGGAGTTCCATCGCCCCCAGCATGCCCTACCTGCTGCAAGGCTTGGTTGTTACTGTCAAAATAACCCTCACCGCCATTGTGTTCGGGATCCTCTGGGGAACAATTTTGGCGGTGATGCGCCTGTCACCAATTAAAGCCATCAGTTGGTTTGCAACTGCCTATGTCAATGTGTTTCGCTCTATTCCGTTGGTCATGGTGCTGTTATGGTTTTATTTGGTGGTGCCGGGCTTCTTACAAAATGTGTTGGGCTTATCACCAAAAACTGATATTCGGTTGATCTCAGCCATGGTAGCCTTTTCGCTGTTTGAAGCCGCCTATTACTCGGAAATTATCCGGGCCGGGATCCAAAGTATTTCTCGCGGGCAATCCTCTGCGGCATTGGCGTTAGGTATGACTCATGGTCAATCAATGAGACTGGTTATCCTGCCACAGGCTTTCCGAGCCATGGTGCCGCTACTGTTAACGCAAGGGATAGTGCTATTTCAGGATACGTCACTGGTATATGTCCTTAGCCTGGCCGATTTCTTCCGTACGGCCACCACCATTGGCGAACGGGACGGCACACAGGTCGAAATGGTACTGTTTGCTGGTTTAGTTTATTTCGTTATCAGTATTTCCGCGTCAATGCTGGTTAACTATTTGAAGAAAAGGACTGTTTGATGATTTCCCTGAAAAATGTTTCTAAGTGGTATGGTCAATTTCAGGTGCTGGCTGACTGTACCACTGAAGTCAAAAAAGGTGAGGTAGTAGTCGTTTGTGGTCCTTCAGGCTCAGGCAAATCAACCTTAATCAAAGTGGTGAATGGATTAGAACCTATCCAAGAAGGCAATATCACGGTTAATGGGATTGCCGTTAATGATAAAGGCACCAATCTGGCGCAATTGCGCTCCAAGGTCGGTATGGTGTTCCAACATTTTGAACTGTTTCCACACCTCTCGATCATTGAAAACCTGACACTGGCGCAAATCAAAGTGCTCAAACGCGATAAAGCGGAAGCACTTGAGAAAGGCTTAAAACTATTAGAGCGTGTAGGTCTTTCTACCCATGTAGATAAATTTCCATCCCAATTATCTGGCGGCCAACAGCAACGGGTAGCCATTGCCCGAGCTCTTTGCATGGACCCTATTGCTATGCTGTTTGATGAACCAACCTCCGCGCTTGATCCAGAAATGATCAATGAAGTGCTGGATGTGATGGTCAAACTGGCATTGGAAGGAATGACCATGATGGTGGTAACCCACGAAATGGGCTTCGCCCGCAAAGTGGCTAACCGGGTTATTTTCATGGATGAAGGGAAGATTGTCGAAGACAGCAATAAAGATGATTTCTTTAATAATCCTAAATCTGACCGCGCCAAGGACTTCCTGGCTAAAATCCTGCATTAATTCGTTCTCCTCCCCTGCATTTGTAGGGGAGGTCACTTTTATTTTTTATGACTTCTTATCTTTTCTGATTTCTTACTTTTTCCTTACTTCTTGTTCTGTTTTTTTGCGGTCACAGCGACGCTACCCTACCCGGTCATGGCTGAAATGGGCGACGAGTAAACTGGTCATGCCCACATTTAGGGCAGACGGGGAGGACTTCCGGCGTATAGAAAGCCAGATGATAATGGCATTTTTCACAGACCAAATTCCCCAGTCCAACAACCTCACCACTGTGATAAACGCCATGATGACTCACGTCTTTAAAGACCTCGCGCCACTCTAGCTGGGTTTTATCGGTGATATCAGCCAGCTCCTGCCACAGGCTTTCTTTAATCACTCTCATAAATACACTGTCGCGAAACTCTTCCTTGCTCTCTTCATAGCTACGGGCAAACTCCTCCAAGTCACGCCGTACTGCCTGAACAATCTGCTCGACATCGTTGCGGGTTAACTCTTCAACTGTATTCAACCGCTGTTCGGCGCTTTCCACCAATTTATCAATATCACGTTCACCATTTTTCAAGCGTTCGGTCAGCGATGCTACTAACTCACGGTAGTACTGAGCTATCTTGTTCATACTGTCTCTTCAATCCACGGTTGTGATGTTCAGTTATAAATTATTCTAGTCGTAAATAACTGAAGTCATGTCGTAATCAGGTTGTGAACCCTCTCACTTTGGTGATTTATGCCATTCACTGCGCAGAAAAATCCCTCCATGGGGTGCTGAGTGTTGTTGCGCCTGCCGCTTATCAGCTATGCTATGCGGATCTCTCTTTATGATATGAAACAGATGATGCTACAGGCGTAGCTGTTTTTCACTATAGGACCACCGGCCGCCATGCAAGAGCAATACCGCCCAGAAGATATCGAAACGCAAGTACAGCTTCACTGGCAAGAGAAGCAAACCTTTAAAGTCACTGAAGATGCCAGCAAAGAAAAATATTATTGCCTATCTATGCTGCCATACCCTTCAGGACGCCTGCATATGGGGCACGTTCGTAACTACACCATTGGCGACGTTATCTCTCGTTACCAGCGTATGTTGGGTAAAAACGTCTTGCAGCCAATTGGCTGGGATGCGTTTGGCCTGCCCGCTGAAGGGGCTGCGGTAAAAAACAATACCGCCCCCGCGCCCTGGACTTACGACAACATCGAATACATGAAGAACCAGTTGAAATTACTGGGCTTCGGCTACGACTGGGATCGAGAGATTGCCACCTGTAAGCCTGATTATTATCGGTGGGAGCAGTGGTTCTTTACCAAGTTGTATGAAAAAGGAATGGTCTACAAGAAGACCTCTGCGGTTAACTGGTGCCCACACGATCTCACTGTGCTGGCTAACGAGCAGGTCATTGACGGCTGCTGCTGGCGTTGTGACACCAAAGTTGAACGTAAAGAGATCCCTCAGTGGTTTATCAAAATTACCGATTACGCAGATCAGTTGCTCAATGATCTGGACACGCTGGAAAGCTGGCCAGAGCAAGTTAAGACCATGCAACGTAACTGGATTGGCCGCTCTGAAGGGGTCGATATCGTTTTCGATGTCGTAGATAGCGAAGATAAACTGTCTGTCTATACCACTCGGCCAGATACCTTTATGGGCGTGACCTACGTAGCGGTTGCTGCCGGTCATCCTTTATCATTGCAAGCGGCGGCCACTAATCCGGCCTTGGCTGATTTTGTGGCTGAATGCCGTAATACCAAGGTTGCCGAAGCTGAAATGGCGACCATGGAGAAAAAAGGCATGCCGACGGGTCTGTATGCCATCCATCCATTAACCGGCGAGAAACTGCCTATCTGGGCAGCTAACTTTGTCTTGATGGATTACGGTACTGGTGCTGTGATGGCCGTTCCGGGCCACGATGCACGTGACTGGGAATTTGCCACCAAATATAACCTGCCAATCAAACCGGTTATTTTGGCCACTGATGGCAGTGAGCCAGACTTGAGTCAGGAAGCCATGACCGAGAAAGGCACGCTGTTTAACTCTGGTGAGTTTGATGGTCTGAATCATGAAGATGGTTTTAATGCCATTGCCGATAAACTGGTCGCACTCGGTGTTGGGCAGCGCAAAGTAAACTATCGTCTGCGTGACTGGGGTGTTTCTCGCCAGCGTTATTGGGGTGCCCCGATCCCGATGGTCACGTTGGAAGATGGTACTGTCGTCCCCACACCAGAAGATCAACTGCCCGTTATCCTGCCAGAAGATGTGGTAATGGACGGTATTTCCAGCCCGATCAAGGCCGATCCTGAGTGGGCTAAAACCACCGTTAACGGTATTCCGGGCCTGCGTGAAACCGATACCTTCGATACCTTTATGGAATCATCTTGGTATTACGCGCGTTACACCTGCCCGCAATATGATGAAGGTATGCTGGACCCCGCAGCCGCTAACTACTGGTTGCCAGTCGATCAGTATGTTGGGGGCATTGAACATGCCATCATGCATCTGATGTATTTCCGCTTCTTCCACAAATTACTGCGTGACGCTGGTCTGGTGAACTCCGATGAACCCGCCAAGCGCCTGTTGTGTCAGGGGATGGTACTGGCTGACGCCTTCTATTACACCGGTAATAACGGTGAGCGTATTTGGGTTTCACCGGTAGATGCGATTGTCGAACGTGATGACAAAGGCCGTATTGTTAAAGCTGTAGATGCGGAAGGTCATGAGCTGGTGTATGCCGGCATGAGCAAAATGTCGAAATCGAAAAATAACGGTATCGACCCGCAAATCATGGTAGAAAAATACGGCGCAGATACCGTACGTCTGTTTATGATGTTTGCCTCACCGGCAGAAATGACACTGGAATGGCAGGAGTCGGGCGTTGAAGGGGCTAACCGCTTCCTGAAACGTGTTTGGCGTCTGGCCTTTGATCACACCACGAAAGGTGCGGTTAAGCCACTGGATATTGCCAGCCTGACTGAAGAGCAGAAATCCCTGCGTCGTGACCTGCACAAAACCATTGCGAAAGTGACCGATGATGTTGGCCGCCGTCAAACCTTCAACACTGCGATTGCCGCTGTGATGGAGTTGATGAACAAGCTGGGCCGTGCACCTCAGGAAACGGAGCAAGACCGCGCTTTGATGCAAGAAGCTTTACTGGCGGTAGTACGGATGCTTTATCCATTCACCCCTCACGTCTGCTTCAGTTTGTGGCAAGCTTTGGGTGGAGAAGGCGATATCGATACTGCGCCATGGCCAATTGCTGATGAACAAGCGATGGTTGAAGACTCTAAATTAGTGGTCGTACAGGTCAATGGCAAAGTGCGTGGCAGAATTACAGTGCCCGCCGATGCCACTGAACAGCAAGTTCGTGAACGCGCTGGTCAGGAGCACTTGGTGGCTAAATATCTGGATGGCGTTACTGTGCGTAAAGTCATCTATGTCCCTGGCAAATTGCTTAATCTGGTTGTGGGTTAAGTCAAGGAGGCGTTGTGCGACATCGTATTCTGACGTTGTTGCTGGGGTTGGCGGTGCTGGTCACCGCTGGCTGCGGTTTTAATCTGCGGGGCACCACTCAGGTGCCGACTGAGTTGCAAAAATTATTGCTGGAGAGTAGCGACCCCTATGGCCCGTTAGCCAGGTCTATACGTCAACAGCTACGTTTAAATAACGTGACTATTGTTGATGATGCCATGCGTAAAGATATACCGACGCTGCGGATTATCGGCTCATCCGAAAGCCAAGAGGCAGTGTCTATCTTCCGTAACGGTGTCGCGGCCGAGAATCAGTTAGTGCTACATGTGCAGGCGCAGGTATTGATACCGGGCCATGATATTTACCCATTACAGGTCAATGTGTTCCGCACATTCTTTGATAACCCGTTAACGGCGTTAGCCAAAGAGGCCGAGGCCGAGGTGCTGCGTCAGGAAATGCGTGAGCAAGCCGCCCAGCAGTTAGTACGTCAGTTACTGACGGTACATGCGACAGAAATTAAAAACGCGCAGGAAAATGGTGATAAACCAGTGAGTGATACCAACGCGGCTCAGGGCTCAACCCCGACAGCCGTCAATGAAACCACTCTCGGCAAACCTGCCGTCAGTACCTCAGCCAAATGATCCGGATTTACCCTGAACAACTTGTCGCGCAGCTCCATGAGGGGCTACGCGCTTGTTATCTATTGTGTGGCAATGAACCCTTGTTGTTACAGGAAAGTCAAGACCACATTCGTCGGGTGGCAACGCAGCATGATTTCACTGAGCATTTCAGCTTTGCATTGGACGCGCACACCGAGTGGGAGCATATTTTTAGCCTTTGTCAGGCACTGAGTTTGTTCGCCAGCCGCCAGACACTGCTGCTGAGTTTCCCTGACAGTGGGCTGACCGCGCCAATTAGCGAGCAGTTGGTTAAATTATCTGGCCTGTTACACCCAGACATTTTATTAATATTGCGGGCGAATAAGTTGACCAAAGCGCAAGAGAACAGCACCTGGTTTAAAGCCCTCAGTAAAAGTGGTGTGTTTGTTAGTTGCCAGACACCGGAACAGGCCCAGCTTCCCCGCTGGGTGAGCGCACGTGCCAAAAGCCTCAATTTGAACGTAGACGATGCCGCCATTCAATTACTCTGCTACTGCTATGAAGGTAACTTGCTGGCATTATCTCAGGCATTAGAACGGCTCTCACTGCTCTACCCCGACGGCAAATTAACCCTGCCTAAAGTAGAACAAGCCGTCAACGATGCTGCACATTTCACACCATACCATTGGCTTGATGCCTTGTTGATGGGGAAGAGCAAACGGGCATGGCATATTTTGCAGCAGTTGCAGCAAGAAGACAGTGAACCCGTTATTTTACTGCGTACCGTACAACGTGAACTGCTGCTGCTGTTAGCGCTCAAACGTCGGATGGAGCAAGTTCCACTGCGCGCATTATTCGATCAACACAAAATTTGGCAAAACCGGCGGCCAATGATGACTCAGGCACTGCAACGGCTCTCGATTCAGCAACTGCAACAAGCGATTCATCTGCTCACACAGATGGAAATCCGGCTGAAACAGGATTATGGTCAGTCAATCTGGCCTGAGTTAGAAACACTATCTATGCTGATGTGTGGAAAAACATTACCTGAGAGTTTTTTTAATGCCCATTAAATCCTCAGATCATTCCCTGTATGCCTTATTCGGCGGTACTTTTGATCCCATTCATTACGGTCATCTGAAACCGGTTGAAGCATTAGCTCAGCAAGTCGGGCTGCAACACATTATTTTATTACCTAATAATGTCCCCCCCCATCGCCCTCAACCCGAAGCCAATGCACAACAGCGGCTGAAAATGGTAGAACTGGCGGTGGCTGGGAACCCACTATTTAGCGTTGATTCCCGTGAATTATTACGTGACAGCCCATCGTTTACCATCGAGACGCTGGAGGCGCTGCGTAAAGAACGTGGTGCAGAACAACCTTTAGCGTTTATCATTGGGCAAGATTCATTATTATCACTGCATAAATGGCACCGCTGGCAGGTGTTGCTGAATCTGAGCCATTTGTTAGTTTGCGCCCGGCCAGGTTATTCACAATCATTGGAAACACCGGAGTTGCAGCAATGGCTAGAAAGCCATAAGGTCATGGATCCACAGGCGTTGAGTCAACGACCACATGGCGCAATCTACCTGGCGGATACGCCGTTGTTAGATATCTCTGCCACCGATATCCGTCGTCGGCGTCACAACGGCGAGAGTTGCGATGACCTTCTCCCACAAGCTGTCCAGCGATATATTGAGTTACAAGGTTTATATCGCGGCTGAGGGTTTCTATCACCACGGAAAGTCCCGTGGTATACTCCGCCGCTAAATTTTAGGTATTCGCTGAAAACCCCTGTGAAATAAGCACGAACGGCGGGCTTTCAGCGGCATCCTGCCGATAAATACATCATAGCCGTTCATTAACGGTCGCCATCTTACGAGAAATCGGATGGAATGGCACCTTAGTGAAAACGTTACGAACAAAAACGACCCGAGGGGGAACCTTTGCAAGGTAAAGCGCTCCAAGAATTTGTTATCGACAAACTCGATGATTTGAAAGGCCAAGACATTCTCGCTCTGGATGTTCAGGGTAAATCCAGTATTACTGACTGCATGATTATCTGTACAGGCACATCAACCCGCCATGTTATGGCGCTGGCAGATAACGTGGTCCAAGAGTCGCGCGCAGCGGGCATGATACCGCTGGGCATTGAAGGCCAAGGCGTCTCAGACTGGATTGTTGTTGATCTCGGCGAAGTGATTGTGCATGTGATGCAAGAAGAAAGCCGCCGTATGTACGAACTGGAAAAACTCTGGAGCTAAGCGGTGAAACTGCAACTGGTAGCCGTCGGCACGAAAATGCCAGACTGGGTGCAGACAGGTTTTATCGATTATCTGCGCCGCTTTCCCAAAGATATGCCCTTCGAGCTGGCAGAAATACCTGCGGGTAAACGGGGCAAAAATGCGGATATCAAACGCATTCTGGAAAAAGAAGGTGAGCTGATGCTGGCTGCGGTAGGGAAAAATAACCGTATTGTCACACTGGATATCCCAGGGACCCCCTGGGAGACCCCACAATTAGCTCAACAATTAGAACGCTGGAAGCAGGATGGCCGTGATGTAAGCCTGCTGATTGGCGGGCCGGAGGGGTTAGCCCCGGCCTGTAAGGCCGCCGCAGAGCAGAGTTGGTCGCTCTCTCCGCTAACGCTACCTCATCCTTTAGTGCGTGTTTTAGTGGCTGAAAGCCTCTATCGTGCCTGGAGTATTACGACCAATCATCCTTATCACCGGGAATAAACGGGCGATGAAACTGAATCAAGTGATGGCTCTGAGTAAGATGCTGGTTTTGAGCAAAATGACGTAAGCTGCGGAATGAAAAAAGAACCTAACCCTTTTCGCGACTATTCGGCTGAATCAGCCCTGTTTGTCCGCCGCGCCGTAGTGGCTTTTCTGGGTATCCTGCTACTGAGCGGGGTACTGGTTGCTAACCTCTATAATTTGCAAATAGTCCGTTTCGACGATTACAGCACCCGCTCCAACGACAACCGCATCAAACTGGTTCCTATCGCTCCTAGCCGTGGCATGATATTTGACAGAAATGGCACACCGCTGGCACTAAACCGCACCATCTATCAATTAGAGTTGATGCCGGAAAAAATTGAAAACTTGTCAGCCACCCTCAATGCACTGCGTCCAATAGTGGATCTGACTGACGACGATATCGCTAACTTTGAAAAAGAGCGCAAACGCTCACGTCGCTTTACCTCTATTGCAGTTAAAACGCCGCTGACCGAGGTGCAAGTCGCCCGTTTTGCGGTGAATCAATTCCACTTCCCCGGTATTGAAGTCAAAGGCTATCAACGCCGCTTCTACCCGTATGGCTCCGCCCTGACCCACGTGATTGGCTACGTCTCCAAAATTAACGATAAAGATGTCGAGCGGTTGGATAAAGAAGGTATTCTCCCCAATTATGCTGCGACCCACGATATCGGTAAGTTGGGTATTGAACGCTATTATGAATCCACATTACATGGCAAAACCGGTTATGAAGAAGTTGAAGTCAATAACCGAGGCCGGGTAATCCGCCAATTACATGAGCAACCGCCACAGGCAGGTAAAGATATTTATCTGACTCTCGATCTGAGTCTGCAAACCTATATTGAGAAGTTACTCAGTGGCAGCCGTGCCGCAGTCGTCGTCACAGATCCCCGCACCGGTGGGATCCTAGCCTTGGTATCAAACCCAAGCTATGACCCGAACCTGTTTGTTGACGGCATCTCCAACAAAGATTATCAAGGGTTGCTTAACGATACGAACCGCCCATTAATCAATCGGGCAACCCAAGGTGTTTATCCACCTGCATCAACCGTGAAACCGTACATTGCAGTGTCAGCGCTGAGTGCCGGGGTTATCACCAAAAACACCAGCCTGTTCGATCCTGGTTGGTGGCAACTGCCCGGTTCGGAAAAGCGCTACCGTGACTGGAAAAAATGGGGTCATGGCCGCCTGAATATCACCAAAGCACTAGAAGAATCGGCAGATACCTTCTTCTACCAAGTCGCCTATGATATGGGCATTGACCGTTTATCATCCTGGATGAGTAAATTCGGGTACGGTGAATATACTGGCATTGATCTATCCGAAGAACGTGCTGGTTTAATGCCAACACGCGAGTGGAAGCAAAAGCGCCATAAGAAGCCTTGGTATCAGGGTGATACCATTCCGGTAGGTATTGGCCAGGGTTATTGGACTGCGACACCAATCCAGATGGCTAAAGCCTTAATGACCCTGATTAATGATGGTACAGTCAAAACACCGCATCTGTTGCAAAGCACCCGGATTGATGGCGTATTAGTGCCCTATAAGCAGAAAGAGAGCACGCAGATTGGTAGTATCAATTCTGGCTATTGGGAAATTGCTAAAGACGGTATGTATGGCGTAGCTAACCGCTCGAACGGTACTGGCCGCAAGTTTTTTGAAGGTACACCTTATAAGGCTGCGGCGAAGTCGGGTACCGCACAGGTTTACAGTTATGAAACCTATAATGCCAGTAAAGTGGCGGAACACCTGCGCGACCATAAGTTAATGGTCGCTTTTGCGCCCTATGAGAACCCTACGGTATCCGTTGCAATAATATTAGAAAATGGAGGGGCGGGGCCTGCGGTAGGAACCATTACCCGTCAGATCCTCGACCATATCTTGCTGGGCGATAATAACACTGAATTACCGGATGCGGCTCCTCTGCCTCCTGGTGTTGAGGCAGATTAGTTGAAGCAGAAGCAAACTAATAGTTGATGCCCGTTGAGTTGAAATAGGTCACGTTGAAATAAATAGCGTTGTAGCGGATTAAGGTAACTCATGACTGATAATCAACAAAAAGGCTCGTTGTGGTACAAACTACACATCGACCTACCGTTTCTGATTTGCATCCTGGCGCTGCTGGCTTATAGCGCCTTTGTGATGTGGAGCGCCAGTGGGCAAGATATTGGCATGATGGAACGCAAAGTTGGCCAAATTGCTATGGGCTTAATTGTCATGTTGGTCATGGCACAGATCCCGCCACGGGTGTATGAAAGTTGGGCCCCCTATCTCTATTTTGTTTGTGTCATCTTACTGATACTGGTCGATGCCTTTGGGCAGATAAGCAAAGGCGCTCAACGCTGGTTGGACTTAGGTTTTATCCGCTTTCAGCCTTCTGAAATCGCTAAGATTGCCGTCCCTCTGATGGTTGCACGCTTTATGAACCGCGATGTCTGTCCACCGTCACTGAAAAATACTGGCATCGCGCTGATTTTAATTTTTATCCCCACCTTGTTGGTTGCCGCTCAACCCGATCTGGGAACATCAATTCTAGTTGCTGCCTCCGGCCTGTTTGTTTTGTTCCTCTCGGGTATGAGCTGGCGCTTAATTGGGGTTGCGGTTGTACTGTTGGCCGGGTTTATCCCCATCCTCTGGTTCTTCCTGATGCACGGTTATCAACGTGATCGCGTCATGATGCTGTTGGATCCAGAAAGCGATCCGCTCGGTGCGGGTTACCATATTATTCAGTCTAAAATTGCTATTGGCTCTGGTGGGTTATCTGGAAAAGGCTGGTTGCATGGCACTCAGTCACAGTTAGAGTTCTTACCTGAACGCCATACTGACTTCATTTTTGCCGTATTGGCTGAAGAACTCGGTTTAATCGGTGTGCTGGTCTTATTAGGCCTCTATTTATGTTTGATCATGCGTGGTTTGGTCATTGCTGCAAATGCACAAACCACCTTCGGCCGTGTCATGGTTGGCGGGTTGATGCTGATACTCTTTGTGTATGTATTTGTTAACATAGGTATGGTCAGTGGCATTTTACCGGTGGTTGGCGTACCTTTGCCCTTAGTCAGTTATGGAGGCTCGGCGCTGATAGTTCTGATGGCCGGGTTTGGTATCGTGATGTCGATACATACTCATCGAAAAATGTTATCTAAGAATTTATAGAGGTGGGCAATGCGTAAGGAATGGCTTTGGGTCGGCATCGCAAGTGTGCTGCTATCAGCATGTATTGATCAGCCTCCGGCCCCCCAGCAACAAGTACAACAAACATACAACGGCCCAGTTGAAGAAATTGGCGGTGCGGAACCGCGCTACGAACCTTTTAATCCTAACTTTAATCAGGACTACAAAGTTAATGGCCAGTCCTACAGTATTATCAAAGATCCACAGAACTTCTCTCAGATAGGGCTTGCTTCTTCATATGGTGAAGAGGCGCGTGGCAATACTACGGCAACCGGAGAAATTTTTGATCCCAATGCCTTGACCGCCGCTCACCCTACTCTGCCAATCCCAAGCTATGTCCGGGTAACCAACGTCAGTAATGGCCGCCAAATTGTGGTTCGAGTGAATGATCGCGGCCCCTACACGCCGGGACGTGTGATTGACTTATCCAGAGCAGCAGCAGATCGCTTAAATATTTCTAACAACACCAAGGTGAAGATAGATTTTATCAATGTCGCGCCTGATGGCTCGCTGTCTGGCCCTGGTATGGTAGGCACCACCATCGCGAAACAAAGCTATGCGTTACCCAGCCGCCCGGACCTGACATCAAGCGGGATGGGTACACCTATGCAACAGGATGCCCCTGCAACAGGTGCCGCTGTACAGGCGATTGATAACAGCCAGTTATCGGGTACTGATGCCACGCAACCCGTCGCATCACAAAGTAGTGGTTTCCTAAGAGCGCCCACGCCAGTCCCTGCGGGTGTGCTGGAAAGCGCGGAGCCAGTGATAGATTCAGCGCCAGTCAGCCCCCCGGTGGTCGCCAATCCCGGCCCGGTCACTACAACACCAACATCCAGCGCGATATCAGGTGGTTATGTCGTTCAGGTCGGTGCGCTTAGCGATGCTCAGCGGGCACAAACTTGGCAACAAAGCCTAAGCCAACGTTTTGGTGTACCGGGTAAAGTGTCCAACAGTGGCAGCATATACCGTGTTCAGCTAGGGCCTTTCAGTAGTCGTCAACAAGCGGTTGATCTGCAACAGCGCCTCTCAAATGAAGCACAGCAGCAATCCTTTATCGTGGCTGCGCCCTAAGGCCAGACACGCCTTGTAGCAATTTAGACACTGACTAATAAAAATAACCGTAACCGCCTGTGCAAACAGGATGTTACGGTTAAAACTGTTTGGGTGATAAGGGGGTATTCCCCTTCCCGTAAATATATCCCCTAAATACGTCAAGTTGCAGGAAGGCAGCAACCCAGCTAATCCCAGGCGCTATTTATGTAAGGTCAACTGATGTAAGGCCAACGGCAAGATACCAGGCCAATGGCAAATCAGTGACTGGGGTGAAGGAAGGCCGCCAACGTACAGGCGACTTGAAATATGACGGGTATAAACGCCACAAGGCGAGGAGATTGTCGGATGTCTGCCGGGATCTCATCTGCTATAGTGTGGCATGTTCTTAACTTACTCCCACGGATGTTGTTGTCCTGATCATGAAATATGTAATTACCTCTCGCATTATCAAGAGCCTAGCGCTCGGCACTGTTATTGTCATGAGCGCGGCTAACGCTGATGACGTCAATCTGAAAACCATGATCCCCGGCGTACCGCAGATCGATGCAGAAGCCTACATCCTAATTGATTACAACTCCGGGAAAGTATTGGCGGAAATGAATGCGGATACGCGCCGCAACCCAGCCAGTTTGACCAAAATGATGACCAGTTATGTCATCGGCCAGGCGATTAAATCAGGGAAAATCGGGGCTGAAGACATGGTCACCGTGGGGAAAGATGCCTGGGCTACCGGTAACCCGGAATTCAAAGGCTCTTCACTGATGTTCCTGAAACCGGGCGACCGAGTGCCGGTGTCTAAACTGACCCGCGGTATCAACTTACAATCGGGTAACGATGCCTGCGTCGCGATGGCCGATTATGTCGCGGGGAGCCAGGATTCATTCGTTAACCTGATGAACAACTATGTTAAGGCTCTGGGCTTACAAAATACCCACTTCAAAACTGTTCACGGTTTAGATGCGGAAGGCCAGTTCAGCTCTGCACGCGATATGGCATTGATTGGTCAAGCACTGATCCGTGATGTGCCAGATGAGTATGCTATCTATAAAGAGAAAGAGTTTACCTTCAACAATATCCGCCAGACAAACCGTAATGGTTTACTGTGGGACACCAGTTTGAACGTAGATGGCATCAAAACCGGTCACACCGAGGCAGCAGGTTATAATCTGGTCGCATCAGCTACTGATGGACAGATGCGTTTGATTTCGGTCGTTTTGGGCGGCCATACCTTTAAGGGCCGTGAAACTGAAAGTAAAAAACTGCTGACCTGGGGCTTCCGTTTCTTTGAAACCGTCGCACCGCTGAAAGTCGGTAAAGAGTTTGCCTCAGAACCGGTCTGGTTTGGCGATAGTGATCGTGTGCAGTTAGGTGTAGATAAAGATGCTTATCTAACTATCCCACGTGGCCGAATGAAAGACCTGAAAGCCAGCTATGTGCTGAATACACCTGAAATTCATGCGCCACTGGCGAAAAACCAAGTTGTGGGAACCATTAACTTCCAGTTAGATGGTAAAACCATCGATCAGCGCCCATTGGTGGTGATGAACGAAGTAAAAGAAGGTGGTTTCTTCAGCCGTATGGTGGATTATATCAAGCTGATGTTCCACCGCTGGTTCGGCTAATCCGCTAGTTTGAAAACAGAAGAGACTTGAAAGCCAGTAGATTGGCCCCATATTGTGATTAATCTTATATTGCAAATAAGCTGACCTTATCTGGCGAACAGTACGTCACTCCCGCTCCGGCGGGAGTTGTGATTTTATAGCCGGATACGTTTTATTATTACCCCACTATCAGTCCGGCGACAGCCCAGGAGCGCACATGAAAACGAAACTGAACGAACTACTTGAGTTCCCTTGCTCTTTTACCTATAAGGTCATGGGCATCGCTGAACCTCAACTGGTTGACCAAGTGGTTGAAGTGGTACAGCGCCATGCTCCGGGTGAATATACCCCGCAGGTAAAACCGAGCAGCAAAGGCAATTATCACTCCGTGTCTATCACCATCACAGCCACCCATATTGATCAAGTGGAAACGCTGTATGAAGAACTGGGCAATCTTGAATTGGTCAAGATGGTGCTGTAGTTCAAGCTATATAGATCATGTTATCTATAGCCCATCTGTCTATAGATAAACTATCAAGCCATTCACAACGCGCTAATGACGGCCCGCACTGTTTATTCAGGTGCCGGGCCTTATTTTTTCGTGGTTAAATTATCCCCTTTAGCCATCAAATTATATCTCTGAACTGTCAAAATAGTGGCCCCACTCCGCGGGGCTGGTATACTGGCGCTACCATTTCTGTAACCAGATGATGCCTCGCTTGCAACAACATAAGATCATTTTACGTCAGCTAGGGTTACAGCCCTATGCACCCGTATCCCAAGCCATGCATAACTTTACTGAGTTTCGCACTGATACCACACCAGACGAAATCTGGTTGGTTGAGCATCAGCACGTCTTTACTCAGGGTCAGGCTGGAAAAGCTGAACATGTCCTGATGCCAGGTGATATTCCGGTTATTCAAAGTGATAGGGGCGGTCAGGTCACCTACCATGGCCCCGGCCAGCAAGTGATGTATATCATGGTTGATCTCAAACGTGCCAAAATCGGTGTACGCCAGCTAGTCACCGCCATTGAGAATACGGTGATAGAGACTCTCGCCCATTTCAATATTGATTCACATGCTCGCCCAGATGCCCCCGGTGTCTATGTTGATCAACAGAAAATATGTTCACTGGGGCTACGCATCCGTCGAGGTTGTTCGTTTCACGGTTTAGCATTAAACATTGCGATGGATCTGGAACCGTTCCAACGCATTAATCCGTGTGGCTACGCGGGTATGCAGATGACACAAGTCAGTGCATTGCAGCCAGGGGTTACCGTTGCGGATGTACAGCCTGTATTGGTTCGCGAATTTACCCGCCAATTAGGTTATCCAGCGGCAGAATTGCAGCCATGGTCATTATCAGACTATTTATTATCGAGCCATTCATCATCAAGCGCATTGTAAATGACTCATATGCCGACGTAACTGAAACCGTGAACGCTGCTGTAGCGCCAAAGGTGAATGGCTGAACGGAACAGAGTAAAGATGATATAATTTTTAAACAATTTTCAAATAATTTTTAACGAACGATACATTACGTTGAATTTAATGAAAAATCTCAAGTTGAGAGATTCAGAACTGGAACCTGCCCGATTATGAGTAAACCGATTCAGATGGAACGCGGCGTAAAATACCGTGATGCAGACAAAATGGCGTTAATCCCGGTAAAAAACGTGGTGACCGAACGTCAGGAGCTGTTGCGTAAACCCGAGTGGCTAAAAATCAAGCTTCCGACTGATTCCAGTCGCATCCAGGGTATCAAAGCTGCAATGCGTAAGAATGGTCTGCATTCGGTTTGCGAAGAGGCCTCCTGCCCTAACCTGTCTGAGTGCTTTAACCACGGTACGGCAACATTTATGATCCTTGGTGCAATTTGTACCCGCCGTTGCCCATTCTGTGACGTTGCCCATGGTCGCCCAGTCACACCGGATGCGAATGAGCCAGAGAAGCTGGCACAGACGATCCAAGACATGGGTCTGCGCTATGTTGTTATCACGTCCGTTGACCGTGATGACCTACGTGATGGCGGTGCTCAGCATTTTGCCGATTGTATTTCAGCAATCCGCGCTAAGAATCCAACCATCAAAATTGAAACGTTAGTCCCTGATTTCCGTGGCCGTATGGATCGCGCACTGGATATTCTGACCGCAACCCCACCAGATGTATTTAACCATAATCTGGAAAACGTACCGCGAGTTTATCGGCAGGTTCGTCCAGGGGCGAACTACGATTGGTCACTGAAATTACTTGAGCGCTTCAAAGAAGCACATCCAGATATCCCAACTAAATCAGGCTTAATGGTCGGCTTGGGCGAAACCAATGCCGAGATTGTCGAGGTCATGCATGATTTACGCCGCCACGGGGTCACAATGTTGACGCTGGGGCAATACTTGCAACCAAGTCGCCATCATTTACCTGTACAACGTTATGTCAGCCCGGCCGAATTTGACGAAATGAAAGCAGAAGCCATGGCTATGGGCTTTACCCATGCAGCCTGTGGCCCATTTGTTCGCTCCTCTTACCATGCAGACCTGCAAGCGAAAGGTATGGAAGTGAAGTAATCAACTGGCCGATGACTGAAATAACTTATTACACCTTAAAACAGCAGATACAAAAAAGTGGATTTCCACTGGAGATCCGCTTTTTGTTATCAGCTAAGCTCACACAACGGCCCCCTGCTTATGCGCTTCCTACCGCCACGCTTTAACCGAAAGCCTGGCGATATGACATCACGCCAAAAGATTCAGTCTTTGCGCTCAACAGAGGCTTGGGGGTCAGATGCCGCTTTAGTTTCAGCGACTGTTTTGGTTTCCGCTGCCATTTTGGTTTCTGCTAACTTTGTGCTTTCCGTAAGCACACTTGTTGAAACCTCATCATCACTTCTCATCGCTTTTTTAAAACCTTTCAGCGCCGCGCCTAAATCCGCTCCCAGCGTGCGTAATTTGCTGGTACCAAACAACAACACAATTAATATGCCGACGACCAACAATTTGGTAATACTGAGACCTTCCATAACTCACCTTCTTGGTTAGTTCTGCCGATAAAACAGTTCAGTCTATAAAACAGTAACAAATTAAATTCTGGTTTATTTACGAATAAATTACCGATAAAGACAACACTAATATGTAACAGATTTCGTAAGTGAACAATGATTAGCTCAAGAGTCCGTTTAGCATTTTGGCGCATCGCGGCAAAGCATTGCCGTAACATCCCTCACGTTAGCCAGTTGAATATCATCTCAATAATTTCATGATAGATTACAGATAATTATTATTATTTTATCACCTCGCATTAATGGCCCTATTGGGAATAATGCCAGCAAAATTAGTCATGATAAAAACCGACAGACTACAAATTAATATTCAAGCAGTGTAATATCGCCCCTCAAGATCTGGAGATGACACGCCTCCACAACCGCCCTAACAGGGCTAATGATTTCTACATGACTTTCTCATTAAGGTACATAGAGTTACCACTGAGCCTTTCTGAAAAGATCTACGGGTAAACAACGCTCCCCAATGGTCAGTATCTGTTAGAGAAAAATGCCTATGTTTAATACATTACTTGCAGTGTTTATTGGTGGCGGTGTGGGCAGCACGGCCCGTTGGTTGCTCAGTTTGAAGTTAAACAGTGCATCGGCTCACTTACCGGTAGGTACGCTTATCGTCAACCTTATCGGTGCCTTTATTATTGGCCTGACGCTAGCGATTTTTAGCCGAATGACTCATATTGACCCCGTTTGGAAGCTACTGATTACCACCGGTTTTTGTGGGGGCCTCACAACGTTTTCCACCTTCTCAGTCGAAGTGGTCTATCTGATCCAAGAGGGAAAGTTAGCGTGGGCCGCCGGAACAATTTTGCTTAATGTGGCCGGTTCTCTGGCAATGACAATACTGGCTTTTATATTGGTCAATAACTTTGCCAGCCAATAATAGCTAGTGGCCCGTTATTAAAAATCTCAGGGAGTGAATAGCGTGGCTATGGTGTTTATTCAGTAGAAAATAGGGCTGCCAATAATATCGCCTTAATGTTTTCTTAATCTATGGTACGGATAATCGTCTGCTAGAGAACAGCTAACCGAGCGGTGGTTACTGAAATACTGGGTGGATGTATGTTTGGATTACCTAAAACATCAGTTGAGTGGCTGACAACTATTTTTTGTCTGTCTATTACCGTAGTTTTCATTAAAATCTATCTCTTCTAAGCGCCCCCCTAATCCCTCCTTCTAATGCGCTATGGGTATATCCCTGCCTAATCATCGATTAGGTAACATACTAAACATATTGTCTTGTATGCTAACGCTACCCATAAAAAACCCGCCCAGTTGAGGCGGGTTTTTAAAGATATGGGCTACTTAGATAGCGATAACATTAGCAGCAGATGGCCCTTTGGCACCGTTCGTGATTTCAAATTCTACACGCTGGCCTTCAGCAAGCGTTTTGAAACCATTGCTAGCGATGGCAGAAAAATGAACAAAAACGTCCTTGCTACCATCTTCTGGGGTAATGAAGCCGAAACCTTTGGATTCATTGAACCACTTAACGCTACCTTTAATCTTAGACATCAAACTTACCTTTAACGTGAATGTTGGACACAAGAATTGTGTCAACTACAGTACAGCAATAGAACCGTTTTTTGTCCACAATGGAGATCACAAAAAAGAGAGAAAAAGTAAAAAATCTCTTTTTCATGGCGAATATCCAGCACAGAAAACTACATTTTCTTACTGTCACCGCTCACCCTCACGGGGTCTAAAGGCACTCTGGTAAACCGCCAGACTGTATCTGAAAGCCATTCACCTGTATTATACTTATCCATTGGATACACTAATATGAGACGCATGATGAACGGTAGAATAACAACTTTTTTTGAAGATAAAGGCTTTGGTTTTATCACCGATGAAAACGGCGATAACCGTTATTTTCACGTTATTAAAGTTGCTAATCCCGAGATGATCAAAAAGGGTGCTGAAGTGACCTTTGAACCAACAACCAACACCAAAGGGTTGTCAGCATTCGCAGTAAAAGTGGCGATTGAGAGCAAATATATATTTATCGCTAATGAAAGGATAAAGCTGACTAGTATCAAATCATTCAATACCTTTACAAAAGAAGTCCCTGCTCAAGCCGAGGTTGACAAAGCCAATACAATATTATCAGTAAACTTACTGATGAATAAAATTCGGCCACAGGAAGAGGATATTTCAGAGAAAACAGTACCACTGAAAATGCTGTCGATAACAACATTCCAAAATATAACATACACATTCTCTGAACACGAAGTCGATATTGATAGTACGGTTGCTAAATTAAAAAGTATTTAATATTTGATTTTGGTACTTGCTGAGGCTAACTAGCCCTGAAATATTTGGGGCTACTAGTGTAGGTGGTTGATGGCGGTGGTAATAGAGGGTAACGCAAGCGTCCTTGCCTGCAAATGCAAAAGCGTCCCTTATAACATCCTCTGGTGTCGGCAGTAAAAATAACGACAACCCCAGATATCCTTATGCTAATTATTTAAACATAAACATTTTTATTAACTCGACATCAGTCCGTGCACCAAGTTTCTTCATGGCGGAACGCTTTTGTCCACTGACTGTTTTTTCACTTTTCTTCAAGATTCTGGCAATATCACCGCCAGAAAAGCCTTCATTGAATAACTTCAGTACAATATTTTCATTTGGTGTCAGATATTGACGCTCAGATGATACTAGATGAAGTACTTTAGCCGTTTTACGTTCGATTAAATTATCTTTAAATCCACGGAACTTACGCTTAAATACAGCAGCGATTTTATTACTCACCGTTTCCAATGAGTCTTCTCTGAAGATCATGGTCACATCGCTAAATCTTGGAATACCTTGTAAAAAACTATTCAATCTGGCATCACAAATCAAAAAGACATCCGCTTCTGCGGGGGTCTTATCCAGACGTTTGAGTGCCTCGAAAAAACTGAATTCATCGACGCCAATAAAAATCACATCTGCTGAATAAAAAGCTTTTCGATAGAATTTAATCTCTTTTTTAAATCCTAAGGATGTGAAGATTTTTTTTACGATAGATACCATACCTAATGTTTGATATTTATCGTTATCGACTATCATGCAGCTTATCATTTTGGCTATGCCCATTAGTGCTTAAGCACTCTGTGAATCCCTGATGCTTATCTGTTTACTATATGATAAAATACTATTGAATATCATATAGATAACCAGACACACTCCTATGCATACAGTAAACCATGGCGGGCGTGTGCAAGGATATAGGATGTCAACACCGGAATATGTAGGAAACGTCTGTTTCTCTTTGAGCTATTTCTTGCCTATTTCTTAAGGCTATGTTTGGTAGGCGTGACAGCATTAAGATTGTATGCAAAGATATACAACGCTATAAGTAGTCTGAATAGGAAGGGTTTTCTTTTACTCGCCGAGCACCAAATATATAGCAGCAGGTGTTCTGTCAGTGCGCGATCTTATGTCATGCATGAGGTTTAACGTAGCAGCCCTATCACATTGCAGATCTCATTTAACCTTATTGTAAGTCAAATTATTTTATGAGAAACGTCGGTTTACATGCCCTAAAAACGTTGAGCTGCTTTTCCGCTGTTACGTTCTACTCCGCCAGTAAGACCTGTACTGAACAGTGCTTTTTAAGTGGGGAAGTCATGGGAGTTTTGTACTTTTTATCGATCATTGCTACCCCATTGTTTTTTATGATCATTGGGTATATCGACTCAAATGATAAAATCGATCAAAAAGACATATTCAGAAAATTAAAATCGATTATAACCATAATTATTTTCTGGAACGTTCTCTTCTACTTTATCAATGAAGATGGTTTCAAGCGGGGTTATTTCCTGCAAAGCTGGCTTCTGTTTAGTATCGCCATCATTTACCTCATAAATCCGATTATCTCTAAGATATTAAAAAGTAACAGGACAGCAATCATAACGCTCTCTTGTCTGGTCATTTTCTCTGTGAGCATTGATCTGATCAGTGCCTTCAGTGAGCGCCCATACCTTATTGATTTCCCACAATACTTTAGGCTCTGGACTTGGATTTTTTACTACATGACCGGTCGATTCCTCTGCTCGCGAATTTGTCAGAAGGTGACAAAACTGCCAAAGGTTCGTCTTGCTGCCAAGCTACTGCTGCTCCCTACATCCATCTCGATGTATTATTACGAAAGTTTCATGTCAATTTACGTGTATAAAACCGTGAATGCGAGTTACTTCCTTGATAACTTCCACGTTTTAGTCCTCAGCTTATGTCTGTTTGTTATATTTGATAATTTTGACACTCAATACGAATGGATAAAGAAAATATTAGCGTATATCAGCCCATCAATGATTGGTGTTTATATATTACATGATGGGATTTTCTACTTTATTGCCAGTGCATATAACTTATCAGATGTAACGTTGAGATTTACGCTGCTGTTATCCGTATTTGCCGCCTCAGTCTTATTGTCACGGGTTCTATTACTGAATAAATACACATCGCGCTTTATCTCATTCTGACCGATATTACCTGATTGAACCTCCGGCCAGTGCCGGAGGCAGCCTGGCTGAAAAATCTCATATTACCTATTTCCCCCTCACAACAACGGCATTTTTATGCACGATTGTTCACACAATCACCTCCAGTTCACGTAAAAAGCTAAAAAGTGATCAGCGTCGTTTTTTTAACACACATATCAAGATTCTGTTTGTCTATTTAATCAACAGTTACTAATTTATAATTAGGCCAATATTTTACATTTCATTAACAGCCTCCCCAAATCTATCTGTTCTATCACCATCGGCAGTCTGCTCAACGGATAGGGCACAATTCTAAAAAAGGGGTAAATCAAATGGCTACACAGAAAACGGATAGCAAATCTTTTATTCAGAAACGGCGTTCATCACTGATGGCGGCGGTATTTCTGATGGCAACATCTGCGATTGGCCCTGGTTTTATTACTCAAACTGCCACCTTTACTTCGACAATGGGAGCCGCTTTTGCTTTTGGGATCCTAGCCTCCATTATTATCGACTACGTTGTACAACAAAATATTTGGCGAGTGGTGACGCTAACGCGTATGCGAGCTTCCGATGTAGCAAATGCCACGCTACCAGGCAGTGGCTACCTATTGGCGGTTCTGGTGATTTTTGGCGGCCTGATATTTAATATTGGGAATATCGCAGGAACTGGACTCGGATTGAATGCGATGCTCGGACTCTCGCCTAAATGGGGCGGGGCCTTAAGTACACTACTTGCTATTGGTATATTCTCGTCACGCCGTACCAGTAGCATTATTGATCGCCTGATTATTGTTCTGGGTCTGGTGATGATTGGCCTGACACTCTATGTAGCGATAGCCTCTCAACCACCGGTTGGCGAAGTCTTGCGCCAGAGTATTCTGCCCGATCAAATTAACTTTGCCATCATTACCACCATTGTGGGGGGGACGGTGGGCGGGTATATCAGCTATGCCGGGGCGCACCGTCTGTTAGATAAAGGCATAACCGGGGTAGAGCATATTCGCGAGGTATCCTCGGCTGCGACCAACGGCATTCTGGTTGTCGGCCTTATGCGTTACGTACTTTTCCTTGCCGTGCTGGGTGTCGTAGCAAGCGGTGTGACGCTAGATACCACAAGCCAGGTCGCTAACCCGGCCTCTCAAGCTTTCCAATACGCCGTGGGGGATTTTGGCGTTCGTATATTTGGTCTGATTTTCTGGGCTGCGGCGGTAACCAGTGTGATTGGTGCGGCGTACACCTCCGTGACCTTTATGACCGTATTCAAAAAAGGCATGACCGAGAACCAACGTAATATCGCAACCGTAATTTTTATCGCTGTCTCTCTGGCGATTTATCTGATGTTGGGTACTGCGCCAGCGGCATTACTGGTATTTGCTGGTGGATTTAACGGCCTGATTTTGCCTATTGGCCTGACTATTTTTGTTTATGTCGGTTGGAAACGTGCAGATCTGATGGAAGGTTATCACTATCCACGCTGGCTGTTATGGCTCGGGGTGATCACCTGCGCATTGACATGGTATATGGGTTCAGTTTCCGTTGGTGCCATTTTTAATTTCTTGAATGTTGTTTAAAACATAAAGGTGTCACCATGAATACCTTAATGAAAGCCAGCCATCAGGCAATCACTGCAGTTCGTGAAGCCCGAAAGGCCATTCGTAGTGGTTATGACAAACCCACCGCAGGGATGGCCCCAGGAATGACACAGGCGAACATGATCAGCCTGCCACGCGATTGGGCATTTGATTTCCTGCTTTACGCTAGCGCAACCCACAAAGCTGCCCTATATTGGATGTGATTGAAGCGGGCGACTACCACACAGTACTCGCTGAATACGCGGACTTACGCACTGATATTTCGCGCTACCGCGTGTGGGAACACGGCAAGTTGGTGGATGAAATCACTGATGTCACCGCCTACTGGCAACAACATCCCGATTTGGTAACCTTCTTGATCGGCTGCAGTTTTACCTTTGAAACACCAATGCGTGAGGCGGGTATTGATATACGCCACATCACTGATGGCTGTAATGTTCCCATGTATAAAACGAATCACCTGTGCCGCCCTGCTGGGCGACTACAAGGGGAATTGGTCGTATCAATGCGTCCGATTCCGGCAGAGAAAATCGCTCTCACGGTGATGATAACCGGGCAATTCCCTGCAGTTCATGGTGCGCCCGTTCATATTGGTGAACCGGAACGTTTGGGGATCCTCGACATCATGCAGCCTGATTTTGGCGATGCAGTGCGTAAATAGATAAGCCACCAGGTGAAATGAAATGACCACGATAGAGGTTCATATCACGCAGGTGGCTTATTTAATATCAGTGCAGACTTCATATCAATACATACTACAGCGGCCTATAAATATCCCTGTAGTACGCTAATCTTTTACGAAAGAAATGACGTTCATCCACAGAAAGCTTTGCTTCAATTTTATTAACATCAAGATTCTTTTTTTGGCTTTCCATAAAAGCAACTGTGGATGCCACAAAGTCTAAACTGGTATGACAATACGCAGAAACCAGCTTCTCTAGTGTTGACATATCACACCCCCACCCACTTTCACAAAAAAACAATAACACAAATATTTATCCAGATAATGTGACTAAAATCTCACCATTAAAGTTAAATGATTGTTATTTGGCCCATTGTCAACCTAATTAATTGAAAAGAAGGTGAGTCCGATAAGATAAATATAATCAATAAGTTAGTAGGTAATATTCCGCTATAACATCAGCGAAAGGAGGGGAGTGAGTTTCAGTCATCACGGTGGCGAGTCCGATTAACCGCCACCAATTAACTCGCCCTTTTATCCATATACCGTGTTTTTTTGAATGATTTCAGCTATCTTCTTCGGCTAGCCTAAAACTAACAATAGACTCGAGGCAGTAATGAGAAAAATAACGATGATCATGATAGCAGTAGCGCTAGCCGTGTTCGCCTATACCTACTTTACCGGGGCATAGAGTGACAATATGCTAAAAGTCATTGCTCAGGATTTTATAAAACTGGCACACATTAACGATGTGTTACCGCTGTATAAAGAATTAGTGGCTAAAACGAAACTGGAAGCGCTTTGTCTCTCTTATGATTTATTTATAGATCATAACGATCCAGGCCACTTTATTTTTATTGAAGAGTGGCCCGATCAGGCAGCTTTAGATACCCATTGTGCAACTGAACATTTTAGGCGGTTAGTGCCGCAAATTAATCATTATCAGCGTCAGGAGTGTGCGGTTACCCTAATGAAGCCACTGGAATAACCGCCGACAATATCCTTACAGCACAGGCTGCTCTTCTTCATGATACTGATTTTGCCACATAGCCGCATAGCGGCCATTCTTTAGCAGCAATTCGTCATGGCGGCCACGTTCAACGATTGAACCCGCCTCCAGTACGATAATTTCATCAGCATCAATGATGGTCGATAAACGATGTGCAATCACCAGCGTCGTATGGTCACGGCTGACTTCCCGCAGATGAGATTGAATCTCTCGTTCGGTGTGGGTATCAAGGGCGCTGGTGGCCTCATCGAAGACTAATATGGACGGTTTCTTCAAAATGGTACGAGCAATTGCCACCCTTTGTTTCTCCCCACCCGATAACTTAAGCCCCCGCTCGCCAACCCGAGTTTCATAACCATCCGGTAAGCTGATGATAAAATCATGGATATGCGCTAATTTCGCCGCCCGTTCGATCTCTTCATCGGTCGAACCTGTTTTACCGTAACCAATGTTATAACGCAGAGTATCGTTAAACAGCACCGTATCTTGCGGTACAATCCCGATGGCGTCGCGTAAGCTCGACTGCGTCACACCACGAATATCCTGATCATCAAGGCAAACGGCCCCCGCCGTGACGTCATAAAACCGGAACAACAAACGAGCAAGCGTTGATTTCCCTGCCCCTGACGCGCCGACAATCGCCACCGTCTTCCCCGGTGAGATAGTGAACGACACATTCTGCAGAATTGGCCGACGTGGATCATAGCTAAAATTCACCGCATCGAAACGCACTTCCCCTTTTGTCAGTTGTAATGGCAAGGCATCAGGGCGATCTGTTATCTCTTGTTTTACCATCAAGAGGTCGAGCATATTTTCCATATCAATCAGGGCCTGCCTAATTTCCGAATAAATAAATCCGAAAAAATTAAGCGGCTGATATAACTGCAAGAGATAGGCATTAACCAACACAAAGTCACCGATCGTCATCTGACCTTGTACAATTCCCTGCGCGGCCATTGCCATCATGACAATCAGACCGACGGAAATAATTGCAGTTTGACCGAAACTAAGTACGGTGAAACTGATCTGGTTTTTGATTGCCGCATATTCATATAACTGACGCGACAGATTAAAACGTTCTGCTTCGAAATCTTCATTACCGAAATATTTTACGGTTTCATAATTTAATAAGCTGTCGATGGATTTAGTATTCGCATCCGCATTCGCTTTGTTTAATTCACGCCTAAACCGAGTACGCCAGCCCACAGCCATTACCGTGAATAAAATATAACAGCCAACCGTGACAAGGATCGCGAGAGCAAACCAGCCACTTAATAACCGCCACATAATTACCGAGACCAGGGTTATCTCAAATAAAATGGGGAGAATAGAAAACAGCAGGCGCGACAGTACCGTGGAAACGGCCTGTGTACCACGCTCAATAGATAATGATAGGCCGCCGGTCTGACGCTCTAGATGAAACCGCAGACTCAAAGCATGCAATTGCCTGAATACACGCAACCCCAATAACCGTGTTGCGTTCTGGCTAACATGCACAAACATCACATTACGCAACTCTTCGAATAGCGAAGCACTGACTCGGGCTACGCCATACGCGATGATAAGGCTGATCGGGATTGCCAACATTTTGGCATTTTCACTGCTCAGCGTATCCACCATCGCCTTATACGCCAGGGGGACCAGTGTCGTACTGACCTTTGCAATCACCATGAAAAATAAAGCGATTATTAAATAATAACGTAGTTTCGGATTATCTTTAGTCCATAAATAAGGCAGCAAAAATTTGAGAATGCGGGAACGGTCCATATTTATCTGTTTTTCATCTCTGGCAAAGCAACGATATTCATGTCTTATATTCTGGCAGCTATCCGTGCAATCTCCGAGTAATAATCGCAGCGCACGTTGCAGTAAGCCTTTTTTATATCGCCGAAATCATTAGCGTTTTAGCCAGACAGTAAGTGAATATCGCCCTCCTGCTCCTTTAAGTGCGCAGGATTTAACCTATAGCATCAATCACATCAACATGACTGTGATAAAGGACAACACAATCAGAGCCAGTGGGACAGCGAAAGTAATTATTAACCACCGTTTACGAAGGATAGCAGCCACGATTAAACCTACGCACATCGCAGCAACAACGGGCCAATATATCATTGATAAAATGATGATATAAACAATCCATGATCCTAACTCTGTGGGATTAAACGAAAAATCCATATTAGCCTCAGTAATTCCATTATATTAAAAACCAAATGTTACAGTATAAATTTATTATCTCAAACGAATAAAAATAAAGAGATTTGGTTATTCACAATAAAATTTTAATCCTTTTCTTGTTGACTATTTAATAAACCATCATTTACATAATAAATAATTTATGTGATAGGATAATTATGATTTATCCAAACATGATCGCTTTCCCAGCTAAATATCCATTTACGTACCGGACCGGCCATTACATTCAGATAATAGCTGTCATAGCCTGCCATCGTCGCTACTGGGTGATAACCTCTTGGCACCATGACCACCTCACGATTGTAAACCGCCATACATTCATCAAGTGAGCGATCATCAGTATAAACACGCTGCATACAGAAGCCCTGCTCTGGATTAAGGCGGTGATAATAGGTCTCTTCCAGATAAGTTTCGTGTGGTGGGTTGTCAGTGTCATGTTTGTGGCTCGGGGACGAACTGCTCGCCCCTTCGTTGGTATAAACCTCCACCACCAGCAGGCTATCGGCGGGGTGATCTTCTGGCAAAATGTTGTGTACATAACGCTGGTTATGGCCCTTACCACGCGCTTC
Organism: Yersinia similis; assembly: GCF_001053095.1. Lineage (GTDB taxonomy): Bacteria > Pseudomonadota > Gammaproteobacteria > Enterobacterales > Enterobacteriaceae > Yersinia > Yersinia similis. The sequence goes on from NZ_CGBP01000013.1 coordinate 77,918, forward strand.
TGCGCCGATATCCTCTGGTGAAATCAGCCGGGTTGGGTAAGTGCCTTTACCGGGGGCGGAACAGACTGCCAGTTCAAGCGGGGTGATGGCCTGCACCTGTACCGCTTCGCCGGGTGTGACATACACCGCCCAAGGTTTACGGCGCTCAAACGGGCTCATGCGATCACCTATATCAGGGAATTGTGCGCTGGGCGTACTGATACTGGCGCGCCCAGCGATCAAAACCAGGCAACGCTCATCGGGAACCGCGGGGAGCGTTAGTTGCTGCCCTTCATTCAGTTCATAGACCTCAAACCCCACATACCCCCAGCCCGCCTGCGCTGGAGTGATTCGCTGCGTCAGACCCCGCTCATCCGGTGCCTGCCTGCGTGATAATAAACGTGACATATTACCCCCTTAAATCAGCCCCGCGTTATGTGCCAGACGGCTTAAATTGTGGTAGCCCATGCGCGCATAGGTCATTGGGTGGGCGACGTTGGGATCTTGCTCTGCCTCTACCACCAGCCAGCCCTGATAACCGTGTTGTTTGAGTAACGCCATGATGGGCGGATAGTCCACACTGCCGTCACCCGGAACGGTAAATACACCACTCAACACCGCGTCCAGAAAACTGGTTTTACGGTTTTTGACATCGGCCAGCACCGACGTGCGCACATCTTTGCAATGGACATGGTTGATCCGCGCAATCCAGCGTTGTGCCACCGCCAGCGGATCAGCCCCCGCAAAGGTGAGGTGGCCTGTGTCGAGTAGCAGCCCGACCTCTTCGCCGGTATGAATCATCAGATTATCGATGTCTTGCGCGCTTTCGATCACCGTGCCCATATGGTGATGGTAAGCAATCTGCACCCCCTGTGCCTGCGTGTAACGGGCAAAGGCGGTGAGCTTTGCGCCATACTCCACCCAACGCGCTGGCGGGAAACGTGGGCGCAGATGTACCGGCGTTTGCTGTTCACCATGAATACAACCGGACACTTCAGCAAATACCATCACCTTAGCCCCCAATTCACGCAGCAGTGCCAGATGTGACCGAACTGCCACGATCTCCTCTTCAACCGAGCGTTCCAACAGCCGCCCGGAATACCAACCGGAGACCAATTTCAGTTGATGACGCTCTAGAATTGGCCCTAAAACCCCCGCCTCGCGTGAAAATTTATTACCCAGTTCAAAACCCGCAAAGCCCGCCTTTTTACCTTCGCTCAGGCATATTTCAAGCGATGTTTCCGCCCCCAGAGAAGGCAGATCGTCGTTAGTCCATGTCAGCGGATTAATGCCTAAATGCACCGCCGCGGTATGCCGATCAGCTTCTGCTTTTCTAAAAATATCTGCTTTTCGAACAACCTCTGTTTTCTGATCAACCGCCGTTCTTGGTTCAACTGCCCTTCTTTGATCTACCATCGCTGTATTTCTCCTGAAGATTATCTCTGTCCGCGCTCACGCCACAGCGTAATGAGCTGTAGATAGTTGTCCCGAATACGTGTAACAAGCTGCGTATCGTCAATATCGCGTTTTAGCCAAACGTAGGAAGCGTCACCAAACAGCGTGCGCCCTACGGCAAAACCTTTAACTATCGGGTAGCCCGCCGCTGCGTAAAAGCCTGCGCGCAGTGCCTCAAGTGATGCATCGAGCCCAAGGATCACTACGCCGCGGCAGTGCGGATCGCGCCGTTCAATCAGTTTGTCCAGCGCCGCCCAACCCTCTGAGGCAAGTGGCGGCAGTTTCCACCAATCGGGGTAGATCCCGAGGTTGTAGAAGCGTGAAATTGCACGTAGGTAGAGTTCATCACTGCGTGGCATGTCGGCGGGTAATATCACTTCCAGCAGCAGTTCGTGACCAGACTGGCAACACGCACGGTACACCTCAATAATTTTCTGTTCCTGCTCCAGGCGTAGGCTGTAAGCATCTTCTGGATGGAAGAACACCAGACATTTGACGATATGCTCTTGCGGCCAACCAATAAGTTGCGAGCCAATATTGCCGTGCTCCATAGCCAGTGGCCTTGAGCCAGGCAATTCAATGGGCCGCCCAATCCACCAGCCTTCTCCCGTAATGGCATTAAGGGCGTCCTGACCAAAAGTGCCATCACATAGCAGCCCCGCTTTCCCTTGCAGTCCGGCAGTGTGCACCGCCTCACGGCTGGCCTGTAAAATCAGTGTTTTGAGTGTCGAGATACGCCACAGTTCAGCGCCGCATTGCAGTGCCATCTCTTCGAGTTGGCTACGGTGATCAAAGGCCATCACGCACAACTCGGGCCACTGGCGGCGGCGCGTCGTAACGCGGTGTAAATGGTTAAGATACACATCAAGATCTGGCCGCACCACTGCATCAGCACGCGCCAGATAATTATCCAGCTCGATTTTACTCGGCATCGCGGGCGCACAGCCGTGGCGCGAGACCACCAGTGCGCCACAAGCATTGGCGTAGCGGCATGCCTGCTGCCAACCTTCATCATTGAGATAACCGCGCAGGAGACCTGACATAAATGCGTCCCCTGCACCCAACACGTTCAGCACTTTTACCCGCACACCGCTAACAGTCAGCCCCTCATCAAGGGCCTGCGGGATGGCCTTGGTGTACACCGAACAACCCAGCGCCCCGCGCTTGCACACCAGCGTAGCGTCACTGACTTCACGCACACCTCTTAGCGCATCCAGCGTATCGGTGCTACCACCCGCAACATGAAACTCCTCTTCGGTACCTACAATCACATCAAACAAATTTAATACTGCGTGCAGTTCAGCAGTGACCTGATGGGATTCAATAAAGCGCGTTTCACCGTCACCAAGCGACGTCAGCCCCCACAGTACCGGGCGGTAGTCAATATCCAACACGGTACGCACACCATTGCGGCGTGCATAGCGCAGCGCTGTCAGTACCGCTTCACGAGTGTTTGGATGAGAAAGATGGGTGCCCGTGATGGCAAGGCAGCGGGCAGAGGCGATGTATTGCTCGCTAAAATCCTGCGTCGTAATCGCCATATCAGCACAGTTGTCACGGTAGAAAATCAGCGGAAAGGTGTCTCGATCTTTAATACTGAGGAGTACCAGTGCCGTGAGCCGCTCTTTATCTGTGGTCAGATGGCTGGTATCACAACCCACCTGATGAAGCTCTTCGCGCAGAAAGCGCCCCATATGCTCGTCACCCACGCGCGCCAACATTGACGAACGAAGCCCCTGCCGGGCGGTACCATAAGCCACGTTGCCGGATGAACCGCCGAGGTATTTGGCAAAGCTGGAAACATCCTCCAGCCGTGCGCCAATCTGCTGACCGTAGAGATCTACCGCAATACGACCCATACATATGACATCAAATTTCTTTCCTGTATTACATTTACTTTCCGTATTACATTTACTTTCCGCGCTAACGCTAAATTGCTTTTCCACACTCATACCCCCCCTCAGACCATGTCATACCCAATCCGCAGACATACCCAGTCCTCAGACTATGTCGGTCACGTTCACCCAGCGGCTATCCTGATGAGACAGATCAATTGCATCGAGAATGCGTGAGACTTTCCAGCCCTCGGCGAAATCGGGCCACAATGGCGCATCCATCGCGATGCCGTCGATCAAGTCACGCACTTCCACGGTTTTTTGATCGTTAAAACCAATACCGTGGCCTGCGGCCATACAGAATGCGGCATACTCCGGGTGCGCCGGGCCGACGAGCAGGGTACGGAAGCCTTGTCGGTTGACCGGGTCGTTGTGCAGGTAGAGTTTGAGTTCCGCCATACGTTCTTGGGTAAAACTGATAGCCCCTTGAGTGCCGATGATCATGTAAGAGAGGCCCATTTTGCGCCCGCAAGCCACCCGCGAGGCTTCAATCACTCCCTGAGCGCCATTCGCAAAACGCACCATGGCATGGGCCTGATCTTCGTTTTCAACCGCCACCCTAACGCTGGAGCCAACACTCGTTGGGCGTGTAGCGACGACAGTTTTCAGATCACCGCATACTTGAGTTATTTCCCCCACCAGGTACTGCGCCATGCTGACGATGTGAGCCGCCAGATCGCCAAGTGCTCCCAGCCCTGCAGTTGCTTTTAAACAGTGCCAATGAATAGGGGTATTTGGATCGGCCATATAGTCTTCGTTATGGGTGCCATAAAAGTGGATCACCTCACCGATTTCACCACGTTCAATGATCTCTTTAGCCAGCTTCGCACTGGGGTTTTTTATGTAATTGAACCCCACCAACGTTTTCACACCAGCACGTGTTGCAGCCGCCATCATCTCGCTGGCATCACGGGCATTCAGTGCCAGCGGTTTCTCCGCATAGACATGTTTGCCGTGGTGGATTGCCGCCAACGCCATCTCTTTATGTAGATAATTGGGTGAGCAAATATCAACTACATCAATGGCCGGATCCGCGACCAGTTCCCGCCAGTCGCTAGTAAACCGGTTGAAACCGAAAGCCTGCGCACGCTGTGCCGCCAGTGCTGGTGAGATTTCGGCCACCATTTCGCGCACCAGTTTGCCGCGCAATTCAAACACCGTCGGTGCCTGCGCGTAGGCAATGGCATGCGCCTTACCGATATACCCGGTACCAATCAATCCAATACGCACTTCTTTCATCATTCACTCCTGACATGAACGTATTACAGCGCGCCGCGACGGTTCTTGGCGTAGGTATCAAAGGCCACCGCCAAGACGATGATCAGACCAGTGATAATTTGCTGGTAGTAAGCCGAAACATTCATCAGCACCAGACCGTTAATCAGTATCCCCATAATGATGGAGCCAATAATGGTGCCGCCAATGCGCCCGTAGCCGCCCATCAGTGAGGTGCCGCCAATCACCACTGAGGCAATCACCCTCAATTCAAACGAGATCCCGGCTACCGCTTCAGCACTGCCTAACCGGGCGCTTAGGATGAAACCCGCCAACCCGGCAAGGCAGCCGATCACTACGTAGACGCTGACCAGCACACGTTTCACGTTGACGCCCGCCAGACGTGCCGCTTCCGGGTTGCCGCCAATTGCATAGACGAAACGCCCCCAACGGGTTTTGTGCAGCGCCAGATAACCGGCTATGGCGACAATGGCAAAAATCCAGATGGGTATTGAAATACCGAGCAAGTCCCCGCGCCCCCACCAGCGGTAGCCTGCATCAAACCCGGCGATAGGTGCACCGTCGTTAATCACCAACGTCAGGCCGCGCCAGATGGTCATCCCACCAAGAGTGACAATAAAGGGCGGCAGACGCAGACGCGTGACACCCAACCCCTGCAAGAAACCAATAAGGGTGCCCATCGCCAGGCAAATACTGAGGCCAATTAACCAACTCATGCCCCCCCAAGCGTTGGGGTCAATGGTGGTAAAGTTATCGCCTTTAATCACATAAGCGGCTGTCATGGCAGACACCGCAAGAATCGAGCCAACGGAAAGATCAATGCCTGCTGTCAGGATGACGAAGGTCATGCCTACCGCCATGATGCCGTAGATGGACACCTCAGTGAGGATGTTGAAAATATTACGTTCTGAGAGAAAATTACTGTTCTGTAACTGGAAGAAAATCAGTAGTAAGAACATAAAAATCAGTACACCGAAGCGTTCAAAAAAAGCGACCGGGTCAAAACGCATCGCGCTTTTCACCGATGCCTGGGGCTTGGAAAGCGGCTGTAGCATGAGGTGCTCCATTATGCGGCATTTAACGCATTATGATTGATGGCCATCATGGTCATCAGCCGTTCTTCGCTGGCATCATCACCGTGAATTTCTCCAGTGACTCGCCCTTCGCTTAGCGTGATGATCCGATCAGAAACCGCGAGAACTTCCGGTAAATCTGAGGAGATGACGATCACCGCCACACCCTGTTTAGCCATATCAAACAACACCTGATGCACTTCCGATTTCGTGCCCACATCAATGCCCCGTGTCGGTTCATCGACGATCAGGATCCGTGGATTGAGCGCCATGCAGCGGGCCAAAATCACCTTCTGCTGGTTACCACCAGAGAGCTTACGCACCACCTGTTCGCTGTTCACCATCTTGATTTGCAATGCTAACCGGTAGGTCTCAATCAGTTGATCTTCTTTGCGGGTATTGACGAAAAAACGCCACTGCAACAGCCCCGCAAGGCTCGATAGTGTCAGGTTGTCACGAATAGAAAGCCCTTGTACTGCGCCCTCTTTTTTACGGTCTTCCGGCACCAGTGCGATCCCCTGTTCCAGCGCGAACAGGGGATCCCGTGGCTGATAGGGCACCCCGTCTATCTCAAAACTGCCGGAGGTGAAAGCCCCCGCCCCAAACAGACAGCGCGCCACTTCGGTACGCCCTGCGCCTACCAACCCGGCGATACCCAGTACTTCCCCAGCGTGGACGTGAAAGCTGATGTCTTTTAGCGTCACACCATGTGGGTCAAGCGGAGGTTTTTCACGACACAGCCCTTGCACAGATAGCCGAATGGGCTGGTCTTGGTGATGGGTCTCACTGGCGGGACGGCGGTTAAACACGACGTCGCGCCCCACCATCAGGCGGATAATTTTCTCAACGTTGGTGCCTGCAACCTCATCAGAACCGGTGTAACGCCCATCCTGAAACACGGTGAAACGGTCACAGAGTTGGAATACTTCGTGCAGGCGGTGGGTGACATAGATGATGCTCACACCACGGCCTTTCAGTTCCCGGACCACGCGATGCAAGCTTTCGACTTCGCCGTCGCTGAGTGCTGCCGAAGGCTCATCCATGACAATAAGCTTTGCGTTCAAGGTCAGCGCCCGGGCTATCTCTACCATCTGCTGTTGCGCGATACTCAAGCGCGCTACCGCCGTGGTAGGTGACACCTTGAGTTGCAGGTAATCGAGGATCGTTTGGGCTTCCTGATTAACGGCCTTTTCGTCCACAAATACCTGACGACGACGCGGTTCACGGCCAAGAAACATGTTTTCTGCCACCGTCATGTTGGGCAGTAGATTAACTTCTTGATAGATGGTGATAATGCCTTTGTTCTGGCGCTCCACTGGTGAGTCATCCAGAGCAAGCGTTTCACCGTTAAACCAGATTTCGCCGTGAGTCTGGGGCTGAGCACCCGAGAGTGCTTTCAGCAGCGTCGATTTACCTGCGCCGTTCTCACCCAAGAGTGCATGAATTTCGCCCTGCTCTACGGTGAGCTGTACGTTACTGAGCGCCCAGACGCCAGAAAAACTTTTCGCCATATCGGTGATTTTCAATAAAGGTTGCGACATCGGTGTTCTCCTTCTGACGCCGCCCCCGGTGCGACGGCACTTACAGGGTTACTTACTCGCTTCGCTAACGCGCTCAGCCTGGTCTAGGTTCTCTTTGGTGATCATTGTTGGCAAGAAATCTGCACCGGTGATCGCTTTTTGGTCACGGATATTCGCCACCAGTTGGCTCATGGCAGTTGTCACCGCATAACCCGGACGTTGATCGGCCGTCACCGCCATCCACCCTTCACGCACACGTGCCAGCGCCTCCGGCACGGCATCGAAACCGGTCACCATGATTTCACCCGGTTTCATGCCATGACTCTGCAACGCTTCAATGGCACCCAGCGCCATATCATCATTGGCTGAGAGGATCACTTGTGGGGGCTTGGGCAGCGATGGGAGTACGCTTTCTATAATGCGCATCCCTTCTGAACGCATCCAGTTTCCTGTCTGATCGACCACGATACGATACTTGTCACCACCGGCTTTCAAGCTGTCGCGGATCCCTTTAGTTCGTTCGATATTGGAGGAGGATCCCGGTTGGCCGGTGAGTAGTACGATATCTGCACCGTTCGGGAACGTGGATTTCACATAGTTGGCAATGGCCTCGCCACCTTTATAATTATTTGCGCCAAAATGCGGCACTTTTTTCTCGCTCTCGACTGACCTATCCAGCGTAACCACCGGCAGTTTGGCCTGTTGAATTTCCTCTACGGCACTAGAAATGGCGTTGATGTCATTCGGCGAGACAATAAAACCCTGCGCGCCACGAGTGATGGCATTTTCCAGGTCAGCCACCTGTTTAGGCGAACTGCCCTGCCCATCCAGCACTTGTAACTTCACACCCAACGCTTTGGCCGTTTTCACCGCAGTGCGCTGCATATGTACTTCAAACGGCATCGCCATATTCGGCGTACTAAAAACAATTTGTTCATTCTCGGCAAAGGCCGCCCCGGAAGTGAATGCGATGAGGACGGCGAGGATCAGCTTTTTCATTGTTGTCTCTCTTTATCGTTGTAGGGTCGGTACGGTTGTAAGGTCGAGATGGTTGTAGAGTCGATATAGTTGTAAGGCCGATATAGCTGTAAGGTCGATATAGCTGTAAGGTCGGTATAAGCTGTAAGGCCGATATAGCTGTAAGGTCGTAAGAATTTACAGGGAGATTTCACGCTGGTTATGCAACGACTCCAGCGCTTTATCGGCTAAATACAACGCCCGCTCACCCTCTTCACCACCACATTCCGGTTGCGCATCGCCGCGTAAAACAGCGACAAAGTGTTCCCATTCCGCAGCATAGGCGGCTTGATAACGTTGCAGGAAGAAATGCTCCGGTAACGCACGGGCCCCCCCCTTTTGGCCAAAGTGCTGCACCTGGTTTTCCAGGATATTGCCCACGCACAGCAACCCCTGCGAGCCGTGCAGCTCTAACCGCTGGTCGTAACCATAAGCCGAACGGCGGCTATTGACGATGGTCGCCATCGCGCCAGAGGCGTATTTCAGCACCACAAACGCGGTGTCGATATCGCCAGCCGCACCAATGGCGGGATCCACCAAATTACTCCCCTGAGCAAATACGGCAACTGGCTCTTCGCCCATGATGAAACACGCCATGTCAAAGTCGTGGATGGTCATATCACGGAACATACCGCCGGAAACGCGCACATATTCCACCGAGGGGGGCGAAGGGTCGCGGGAGATAATCAGTAGCGATTCCGGTTTACCAATGCGCCCTGCCAATACTTCGTTTTTGAGGTGCCGAAACTGTGGATCAAAGCGGCGGTTAAAACCGATAAACAGCGGCACCCCATACTCTTTCACTACTTTTAGGCAATCCCGCACACGAGCAAGATCGAGATGGACCGGTTTTTCGCAGAAAATGGCTTTGCCATGTTTTGCTGCCAGCTCAATCAAATCAGCGTGAGTATCAGTGGCGGAAGCGATCAGCACCGCGTGAACGTTCGGATCTGCCATGGCCTCATTCACACTCTGTTGGCGGGTCCGATACTGTGATACGAGGCGAGCTGCGTTTTCCTGATTGGGATCCACCACTGACCAGAGGGCAGTCTCTTGGTGGGCGGCTATATTGGCGGCATGAACCTGACCAATGCGGCCTGCGCCTAGTAAGACAATGTTAAACATAGCGGCTCCTACTCCTGATCTAGCGATATCTCGGTGGTCTGGTAATCCCCCCTAAAAACTGGGATACCCCGCGAAAGCATTGCTGCGGTATAACCTTTATTCAATCAAACATAACCTTCACCCAATAAAACATTCATTTCATTTTAATTAAAAGTGAAAATTACATTTTTGAGTGGGAGTTAACATTTTTTTAATAAAGTGAGTTAATTTTGCTATCACAATCACAACATTTTCTAAAGCCAACCCTATTACCTGAAATCAACAGCTTCTTCTGCAACTAACCCCATTTTTTGCAGCCAACTCTATCTTCTGCAGCCAACTCTATCTTCTGCAGCCAACCCTATCTTCTGCAGCCAACCCTATCTTCTGCAACCAACAACGAATGAGCAGGCAGGATAACGGGGGGTTAGTACTGACGGGCACGTTTTACCTTCATCCGAGTTCGCTCTGCGGCCTGCTGTACTGCGGGTGAACGGGCAATTTGTGCATCGCCAGTGCGCCACCAAGATGCATAATCGTGTGTCATGCTTTTCGGCAAGACTTTAATATCCAGTAGCACCGGCCCCGGATGATCGCGGGATTCTGCCAATGCCGCTAGCAGGCTTGGTTCATCGTGCACCCGCCAGGCGCGGCAACCATAACTTTCGGCGTTTTGTGCGAAATCAACGCGAATCAACGGGCCATCAAGTTGCCCCGAATCCGGGTTACGGTGGCGACTCTCAGTGCAAAAACTGCCCATCCCGTGCCCCATTTGCAGGTTGTTGATACAGCCAAATCCGGCGTTATCAAACAGCAGGACGGTAATTTTTAGCTCCTCTTGTACCGCCGTGTGCAGCTCGGAATGCAGCATCATATAGGAGCCATCACCCACCATGGCGTACACCGGTTGATGTGGCATCGCAATTTTCGCCCCGATGGCGGCAGCGATTTCATAGCCCATGCATGAATAACCGTATTCAAGATGATAGGTGTCCGCCGTTTTTACCTGCCACAGACGCTGTAAATCCCCCGGCAGAGACCCCGCCGCTCCCACGACAATGGCATCGTCTTCAATATGCTGGTTGATAAGCCCAAGTACCCGAGTCTGGGTCAGTGTGGTATTGAGCACCTCGGCGTATTCTTGTAGAGAATCATCAAGATGACCGGCCACTTCTGGCACCTCATCAGGCCGCCAGGTGCGCGACCAGAGCCGTTGACATTCGTCACGCCACGCTGCTTTTGCCTCAATGATATCGTCCTGCCAAGCGGTGCGATAACCTGTCAGCCCTTCGGTTAATGCCTCAAGCCCCACCCGCGCATCGGCAATCAGGGCCGTGGCATCCAGTTTAAGCGCATCGAATTCCGCCACGTTAAGCAGCAAAAATGCTACCTCCGGGTTAGAAAATAGTGCTTTGGAACCCGTAGTGAAATCGGTGAGCCGGGTACCGATACCGATCACCAGATCAGCCTGTGGGGCTAACCGGTTCGCTGCCAACCCGCCGGTGACACCAACCCCCCCCAAATTGAGTGGGTGATCACTTGGCAGCGCCCCTTTACCCGCTTGAGTTTCAGTAAAGGGTAATTGAGCGCTTTCCACAAACGCACGAAACGCCTCATGCGCGCCCGAATAACGCACGCCGCCGCCACACACCACCAGCGGGCGGCGTTTACGGGTGATTAAGTTGAGCGCATCGGAAAGCCTGTGCACATCTGGTGGACGGCGCTCGATACGGTGCACCCGGCGCTCAAAGAAGCTCGCTGGGTAATCCCACGCTTCGCCCTGCACATCCTGAGGCAGACAAAGGGTCACCGCGCCGGTATCCGCCGGGTCAGTCAGCACTCGCATGGCACTCAGCATGGCGCTCATCAATTGCTCTGGGCGATTAATACGATCCCAGTAACGTGATACCGGGCGGAAGCAATCGTTGGTGCTGATACTGAGGTCGTGATACTGCTCGATCTGCTGTAATACCGGGTCAGGCTGACGGCTGGCGTAGATATCCCCCGGCAACAGCAGTAGCGGAATGCGGTTTGCCGTGGCGGTGGCCGCTGCGGTGACCATATTGGCGGCTCCCGGCCCGATAGACGAACTGACGGCATAGATACGCTGACGGCGATACTGTTTCGCAAAACCAATCGCCATATGCGCCATGCCCTGTTCGTTACAGCCCTGATACACCTGTAAATGGCCCGGATTTTCTTCCAGAGCCTGGCCAATACCGAGTACATTGCCGTGCCCGAAAATCGTCATCACGCCGTGGACAAACGGTACCTCTTGACCATCAACTGCCACATATTGCTGATTAAGAAACCTGACCAGCGCCTGTGCCATGGTCATGCGTACTGTTTTCATCGTCATGTTTATGGTGCTCATGCGGCCTCTCCCTTCAACCGAGTGTCGGCATAGAGAATGCCGCCCCCTGATCGTGTTGTGCTTCTGGCCAACGGGCGGTGATAGTTTTCATCCGCGTGTAGAAGCGCACCCCGTCATTGCCATGCACGTTAAGCGGCCCGAAAATCGAACGTTTCCAGCCGCCGAAGCTATGAAACGCCACCGGTACCGGGATAGGCACGTTGACGCCGACCATCCCCACCTGTACCGCTTCACAGAAGCGGCGTGCGGTACCCCCATCGCGGGTGAAAATGGCCGTGCCATTACCATATTCATGACGGTTGATCAGATCTACCGCACTGCGATAATCCGCGAGACGTACCACAGAAAGGACCGGACCGAAAATCTCTTCTTGATAAATGGTCATGGCCGGGGTGACATGATCGAACAACGTTGGGCCGACAAAATACCCTTGCTCATGGCCTGCCACCTTCAAACCACGGCCATCGATGCGCAACGTTGCCTTCTGAGCCACGCCGCTGTCGATATACCCCAATACCTTCGCGCGGTGTGGCGCAGAAATCAGCGGCCCCATGTCGTTTTCTGGCTCCTGCGCCAGACCCGGACCAACACGTAACGTGCTAATTTGCTGTTCCAGCCGCGCACAGAGGTTATCTGCCGTTTCATCCCCCACCGCCAACACCACCGAGAGCGCCATACAGCGTTCCCCTGCCGCGCCGTAAGCCGCGCCCATAATGGCGCTAGCCGCCATGTCCATATCGGCGTCCGGCATCAAAATGCAGTGGTTTTTAGCCCCGCCCAGTGCCTGACAGCGTTTTCCGTGGGCCGATGCGGTCTGGTAGATATATTCAGCAATCGGCGTAGAACCGACAAAGCTGACTGCCTGCACTCGCGGATCGGTCAACAGCACGTCCACCGCGGTTTTATCACCCTGTACGACGTTAAATACACCGTCTGGTAGCCCGGAATCGGTTAAAAGTTGTGCCAGCCGCACAGCCAGCGACGGATCCTTTTCGGAGGGTTTCAGTACAAAAGTATTCCCGGTCGCCAGGGCTATCGGGAACATCCACATCGGTACCATCGCGGGGAAATTAAAGGGCGTAATCCCCACGCACACCCCCAACGGCTGCATCAGGGAGTGATTGTCCACGCCAGTGCCAACATTGGCTGAGTGTTCGCCTTTTTGTAGGTGCGGAATGCCACAGGCGAATTCCACCACTTCCAGACCACGGGTTAGCTCCCCCACGGCATCGGAATACACTTTTCCATGCTCCTCGCTGATAAGCTGTGCCAGCGCGCCCAAATGCTGCTCCAGCAAACTTTTAAAGCGGAACATCACACGCGCTCGTTTGAGTGGCGATTGACGCGACCAACTTGTGAACGCCTGTTGCGCCGCCGCGATGGCCTGCTCAGTCTCCTGCGCAGTGCTCATCATCACCTGACGGATAGGTTCGCCAGTGGCTGGGTTGAAGATTGCCTGAGTGCGCAGGCTACCGCTGGTAGCACCATTGCCGCGACTAAAGACACATTTACCATTAATAAAATTCGCTACCGTCTCCATTTTGGCCCCTCGCTGTTAAAAGGTGACTGATACCTGGATACTGTATATAAAACAAATGTTCTATTTTAAGTTAAAATAAAACAAATGTTGGATATTGTGATCAATAATGGATTTTTATGTTAACAAGCTGCATGGCTGGCAATGATTGAGGTATTAGATGACTGAAGTATTAGATGACTGAAGTATTAAAGGCCGTTATCGTCCCCATTCTCCCGGAGCGTCTGTTTCATTTGGTGGGTGGTCTGAGTGACAGGCGTTTAAAAACAGCCGTTGAGCGATTACAATCATAATCATGTATTAAGGGAGAAATGATGACTACAGCAAGCAATCTGAGTGAACTACAGCAGCAGATCCGTGATCGCTACGACAAACTGAGTAAGCGGCTCCAGCAGGTCTCCCGCTATGTGTTGGACAATACCAACAGCGTGGCATTTGACACCGTCGCCGTCATTGCCGAACGCGCAGACGTTCCTCCGTCAACCTTAATCCGTTTTGCTAACGCCTTTGATTTCAGCGGGTTCAACGAGATGAAACAACTGTTTCGTATGAATCTGGTGGAAGAGACCGCGAGTTATACTGATCGGGCACGGCTGTTTCGCGCAATGGAAAGCGAAGCCGTGCCGGAAACGCCACTCGGTATCCTGCAAGAGTTTGCCCGATCCAATGCTCAGGCACTACAGCAGTTGGCGGCACGTACTGAACCAGAGATGCTGCAACGCGCGGTGGAACTGCTTGCTCAGGCCGATACCATTTATGTGGTGGGTCTGCGCCGCTCGTTCAGCGTGGCCGCCTATCTGACCTACGCACTCAGCCATTTGGAATGTCGCCCGGTGCAACTTAATGGCCTCGGGGGGATGTTGCGCGAGCAGGTGAACAGCATTAAAGCCCGCGATATCGTGGTTTCTATCAGTTTCTCACCCTACGCCGAGGAGACCGTGATGGTCAGTGAAATGGCCGCCAACGCTGGTGCTCGGCAGATTGTCATTACCGACAGCCAGATAAGCCCACTCGCCACTTTCAGCGATCTCTGTTTTGTGGTGAAAGAGGCTCAGGTAGATGCCTTCCGATCTCAATCAGCCACGCTCTGCCTGGTACAGTCTCTGGTCGTGGCGTTGGCCTACTTGCAGGAGGCTCAGGCCGGGGCCGCGCTGGCGCACAGACAGTGACCCTATATAAGCTGCCTGTGCGGCAGTGAACATTTCCCTATATTCTTTATGTGAATAAGCGAAGCCCCCTCATGAGTTATTATTATGATCTTTATCATCTGTTGTACTAACCCCCTGAAACACTCTCAGGGCATTACTCTGCCATAGCTTCGTTTTAGGGTTCAGGTCAATGGGATCATTAGGTAAATTGGGTCATTAGGTAAATTAAAAAAGAATATTGGCGTGCTCTAGTGGGATCCCAGTGACGGGGATGAGAAAAATCCCACACCAACGTCTGAAATATCCTAATTAATGCGCGTTTTATCTGAATTATTATATATTGGATCAATAAGAAACCTTTTACCATTAGCCCCTCCCCCCTATTTCGCCTATTATCCCTGATAAAATATAACCTGAATGGGGAAACTGTGACTTATCCGTCCGCGGACAGTAACTAACCTCTTGGGTTGTTGTGCTGTCTGGTGTTTAAAGGATTATTATCTATGGATTTGTTGAGGTTTCTGCTGATCTCCCCCTTTGCCCTTATCAAGGGACTCTATCGGTTAAGCGCTTATCTTTTACGGTTAGTGGGCCGCCTATTGCGCCCAGTCGTCGGTAACCTGAATTGGCGCGCGCCACAATGGATGACGAAAACCGCCAACGGGCTACACTGTGCCTTCAACCGTTCAGAGCAATGGGTCGCTAAGCATCCCAAAGGGATCAGTGCGGCAATAGTGCTGTTGATGGTTGCCGCCAGCGCCGCATTCTATGGCTATCACTGGTATCTTAATCGGCCTCAACCGATTGAACCGGCACCGATGGTTTATCAGGAAACCAGTATCAGAGTCTCGGCACCAAGAACGGTTAACTATCAGGCGCAAAAACCAGAAACCCAGCCGCTTATCCTTAATTTTATGCATTCAGCCGCACCTATCACCGCGATGGGCCAGGTAGTCGATCAGGGCATCTCATTAACCCCGGCTATGGAGGGGGAATGGAAATGGGCGGCTGAACGCACGTTAGTGTTTACTCCCAAAAAAGCCTGGCCGATGGGCGCTAACTATCAAATTACGATCGATGCAGAAAAACTTTTAGCACCGCAGATTAAGCTTAATCAGACCGAACTCAATTTCACAACGCCAGCTTTTGCTTATCAATTAGAAAAAGCAGAATATTATCAGGATCCGCAAGAGGCCCAAAAACGCAGCACTATTTTCCATGTGCAATTTAACGCCCCGGTTGATGTTGCCAGCTTTGAAAAACAGATCCTATTGGGATTGGTCGAAGGTAAATCCAAGTCAGAGAAGAAACTTAATTTCTCCGTCATTTATGACGAGAAAAAGCTTAATGCCTGGATACATTCACAACCCTTGATGCCAATGGATAAAGGCGGTTCGGTCCATCTATCGATTAATAAAGGGGTGAATGCCAGTGTTGCCGCCACGCCTACGACACAGGCGCAGAATAAATGGGTATCCGTCCCCAACCTATATAGCCTGGCGGTTAACAGCATCAATGCCACGTTGGTAGAGTCTGATAACAATAATGGTGAGCGGGCCTTAATTATTGCTATCAGCGACGCGGTTAAAGATAAAGAGATCAAAAATGCGGTCAAAGCCTGGTTACTGCCGCAACATAATTTTCAAGCTAAAGAGAGCGCCAAAACATCAACCGATTTCTATCCTTGGGATATGGATGATATTGACGATAATCTGCTGCAACAATCAACGCCGCTGGCGCTGACCCTCAATGAGGCCGAACAAGAGTATCAGCCAATATTCAGCTTTAAGTTTGATGCCCCTTCCTATCGCACACTGCTGATCGAGGTTAACAATAGCCTGACATCGGTGGGCGGTTATAAAATGCCGGAAAAAATCTACCAAATAGTTAGGGTTCCCGATTACCCTAAGACGCTGCGCTTTATGTCACAAGGCTCGTTATTATCGATGCAGGGTGATAAGCAGATCAGCGTCGCCGCCCGTAATATGACCGGCATGAAGCTGGATATTAAGCGGGTTATTCCTAGCCAGTTACAACATATTGTGTCATTTAAAAGCAGCGAATATTCATCAGCTCACTTTAACCGCTTGGGTGACGAATACTTTACTGAACACTTCCAGTACCAAACCGCGCTGAATAATGACAATCCCGGTGAGATCAATTATCAAGGGGTCGATCTGTCCCGTTATCTTGCAAATAATCCGAGTGCTCGGCGCGGGGTGTTCTTACTCACCCTGTCAGCTTGGGATCCGGAGAAAAGGGATAATCAGCAATACAGCGGGGAAGAATACGACGAAGAACAGGATCAAGAATGGGTCGGCGATTCACGCTTTGTGGTGATCACGGACTTAGGCATTATCACCAAGCAATCGCAGGATAGATCCCGTGATGTGTTCGTGCAATCCATTCACTCGGGTCTGCCCGCCGCCGATGCCAAAGTCTCCGTGGTGGCAAAAAATGGTGTGGTCTTACTGAGCCAATTCACTGATAGCAAGGGGCATGTCCATTTTCCTGCACTGGACGCCTTTAAAAATGAGCGCCAACCGGTCATGTTCCTGGTGGAAAAAGAAGGGGATGTCTCCTTCCTGCCCACCCGTGCCACCTATGACCGTAACCTTGATTTCTCACGTTTTGATATTGATGGCGAAGAGACACCGTCCGACCCGCGGACACTGAGCAGCTATCTGTTTTCTGACCGGGGAGTGTATCGCCCAGGCGACCGTTTCAATATCGGTCTGATCACCCGGACCGCCAACTGGGCTACCGCACTCGATGGCGTTCCCCTGCGGGCGGAGATCCGTGACCCACGTGATACCTTGATGAGTACCCTGCCGATAACCTTGGACAGCAGTGGTTTCAATGAGCTCAGCTATACGACCGGTGAAAACTCACCTACCGGTGAATGGAACGTCTATCTCTATCTGGTTGGTAAGAATAATGAAACGTCGATGTTGCTGGGGCACACCACCGTAAATGTTAAAGAGTTCGAGCCAGATCGCTTAAAAGTGCAACTGCAACTGACGCCAGAACGTCAACAAGGTTGGGTCAAACCGCAGGAGCTGCAAGCCAATATCAATGTGCAAAATTTATTCGGTACACCAGCACAGGAGCGCCGTGTCACCTCTAGACTGATCTTGCGGCCAATGTACCCCAGCTTTGCCCCGTTCCCTGATTACCTGTTCTATGAGAACCGTCATAACAGCGATGGTTTTGAGACTGAACTGGAAGAACAAACGACCGATCTACAGGGGATGGCAACCATCCCATTGGATCTGAAATCCTATGCTGACGCCACCTATCAACTGCAATTGCTGTCGGAAGCCTTTGAAGCGGGTGGAGGCCGTTCCGTGGCCGCGACTGCGCGGGTTCTGGTTTCACCTTACGACTCTCTGGTTGGGGTGAAAGCCGATGGCGATCTGAGTTATATCAACCGTGATGCCGTGCGTAAGCTGAATATTATTGCTGTGGACCCGAGCCTGAATAAAATTGCGCTGCCAGACCTGAGTCTGTCATTGATTGAGCAGAAGTATATTTCAGTGCTGACCAAACAGGATTCCGGGGTTTATAAATATCAATCTCGGTTAAAAGAGCAGTTGATCTCAGAGCAACCGTTAAAAATCAGCCCAACAGGGACAGATTTCACCCTGGTGACCCAACAGCCCGGTGATTTTATTCTGGTGGTTAAGGACAGTCAGGGGCAGGTTCTGAATCGTATTAGTTATACGGTGGCGGGTAACGCAAACCTGACCCGTTCGCTGGATCGCAACGCCGAATTAAAGCTAAAACTGAATCAGGCCGAATATTTGCCAGGCGAGGAAATTGAAGTTGCGATTAACGCACCTTATGCCGGTAGCGGTCTGATCACGATAGAAAAAGATAAAGTGTATAGCTGGCAGTGGTTCCACAGTGATACCACCAGCTCCGTGCAGAGGATCCGCATCCCACCGGCAATGGAAGGCAATGGCTATATCAACGTACAATTCGTGCGTGATGTAAATTCCGATGAGATCTTTATGAGCCCACTGAGTTACGGTGTGATGCCATTTAAGATCAGCACCAAAGCGCGTCAGGCGGCTATTGAGTTAGCGTCGCCGTCAGTCATTAAACCGGGTGAAGTGTTGCCGATTAACGTGACCACCGATTCCCCACAGCGCGTGGTGGTGTTTGCCGTCGATGAAGGTATTTTGCAGGTGGCACGCTATCGCCTGAAAGATCCACTGGACTACTTCTTCCGTAAACGTGAACTGAGTGTACAGAGTGCACAAATTCTCGATTTGATCCTGCCGGAATTCAGCAAGCTGATGGCACTGACCTCCGCGCCGGGGGGCGATGCCGGGGAAGGGCTGGACCTGCATCTCAATCCGTTTAAACGCAAACAAGACAAGCCGGTGGCTTATTGGTCTGGTATCACCGAAGTGAATGGTGAAACCACATTCAATTACCCTGTTCCCGACTATTTCAATGGTAAAATTCGCGTGATGGCCATCTCTGCGACCCCTGACCGCATTGGTAAAGTCCAGACCACGACCACCGTGCGGGATAACTTTATTCTGACGCCGAATGTCCCCGCGATGGTGGCACCGGGAGATGAATTTGATGTCACCGTGGGGGTGAGTAACAACCTGCAAGGATTGAAGGGTAAAGCGGTTGATATCACCGTGCGTCTGACGCCGCCGCCACAACTGGAAGTAGTGGGTGAAGCGCAACACAGTCTGTCGCTGGCAGAGAAACGTGAAACCCTTGTCAGCTTCCGCCTACGCGCCCGTTCAGCATTGGGTGATGCTCCACTGGTGTTTGATGCCAGCTATGGCTCTCAATCCAGCCGCCGGACGGTCAGTACCTCGGTACGCCCGGCGATGCCATTCCGAACGCAATCGGTGATGGGCCGAATGGACGGTAACAAGCATACTGTGACCAATCTGCGCCAGATGTTTGATAATTATGCTCAACGTCAGGCGACCGCTTCCCACTCACCGTTGGTCTTAACCCAAGGTCTGGCGCGGTACCTGGCTGATTACCCGTACTACAGTTCTGAACAAATTGTCAGCCGCTCGATTCCGTTGATTATGCAAAGCAAACATCCTGAAATGGACAGTGCCATCAATCAGAATGAGGTCCGTGATCAACTGAAAAACATGCTACGGATCCTGAGCTCTCGGCAGAATAGCACTGGCGCAATCGGTTTGTGGCACGCCTCCCCTACCCCTGATCCGTTTGTCACACCTTATGTCGTGCAATTTCTGCTGGAAGCGAAATCTGCCGGTTACAGCTTGCCGAATGACATCTTGGAGGGGGCCAACAACGCACTGCGTCTGTTAGCGGCTCGACCTTATGATGACCTTTACTCTCTGCGTTTGCGGGCCTTTGCCGTTTACCTGTTGACCTTGCAGGGGGAGATCACCACCAATACTCTGGCATCGGTGCAAAGTACGTTACAGCAACTTTATCCTGACAGTTGGCAGACTGATCTGAGTGCCATTTATCTGGCCTCATCATACCGTCTGCTCAAAATGGATGACGAAGCCAATAAACTGCTGCAACCCACCTGGAAACAACTGGGTAAAGCCTACAGCAAGGCCTGGTGGACGCAGAATTACTTTGATCCACTGGTGCAAGATGCCACCCGGTTGTATCTGATCACTCGCCATTTCCCAGAGAAAGTCTCTTCTATTCCGCCACAAGCACTGGAAAATATGGTGCTGGCACTGAGGGATGAGCATTACACGACCTATTCATCCGCGATGAGCATTCTGGCACTGGAAAGTTACACCAGCCAGGTAGCCGCCCAGCAAGATACGCCAGAAACCCTGCAAATTATCGAGATCAGTAACAGCAAAGGGATCGACCCTAACGTTATCTCAACGCTGAACGGCCTGTTCGCTCAAGGTGATTTTACCGGTGAGGCTAAAGCGATTCAGTTTAACAACTATGCCCCCGCACCCGCTTGGTATGTGGTCAATCAATCAGGCTATGACCTTCAGCCACCAAAAGACGCCATCTCTAATGGGCTGGAAATCAGCCGCAGCTACACCGATGAGCAGGGTAAGCCGGTGACCCAAGTCACCTTAGGGCAGAAAGTTAACGTGCACCTAAAAATCCGGGCTAACGCTAAACAAGGCCAAAATAATCTGGCGATTGTCGATCTACTGCCGGGCGGTTTTGAAGTGGTACAACAAACGGCACCTGAACCAGAATTTGATGATAATCAGGATGCTCAGGATGAGGAAACTGGCAACGGCTGGCAGTCGCCGCTAATGGTATCTGGCTCCAGTTGGTACCCTGACTACAGTGATATTCGTGAAGATCGCGTGATCATTTATGGCAGTGCCAGTACCGATGTTAAAGAGTTTATCTACCAAATCAAATCAACCAATACGGGTCGCTTTGTGGTGCCACCGGCTTACGGCGAAGCCATGTATGATCGTAATGTACAGGCGCTGTCGGTCGGTAAAGGGCATATCCTTGTCGTTCCACCTGAGGCAAAATAGCTGAAAACAACGCGCCCCGCATCGCCGGGGCGCTATCGGATTTCAGCCGTAACCAGATGCGCATCCCAACCTTAATGGCAACCAAACGCCTGTTGCAAAATATCCTGATGGCCCTCTTTCTGTTGGCCCTCTTGGTCATCGGCTTTCGGCTGTGGCCACACCCGCCCTTGTCTCAGGGGCTACCACTCTCTACTGCTTACTATGATCGGCACGGCACGCTATTACGTCTTTCGCTGGCTAACGATGATCGTTATCGCCTGTGGACACCGTTGGAAGAGATCTCCCCATTGGTGATACAGGGTATCCAACTGCATGAAGACCGCGGTTTCTATTATCATCCCGGTGTTAATCCCATTAGCCTGTTACGCGGGTTCTGGCAAAGCTATGTACAAGGCGGCAGGCAACAGGGCGGTTCAACCCTGACCATGCAGTTGGCACGGATGCACTGGCATCTCAATACCCGTTCGCCAACAGGTAAATTGCGACAAATCGCCCGAGCTATCCAACTGGAACTGAGCTATTCCAAGCACGATATTTTAGAGGCTTACCTGAATTACGCCCCTTATGGCCGTAATATCGAAAGTATTGCCGCTGCCAGCCTGATTTATTTTGATAAAAAACCCCAGCAACTGACGCTGCCAGAAGCCCTGACATTGGCGGTATTGCCCCAATCGCCCAGTTACCGCATTGATCCCACCACCGGTGTGCTGGGGAGCGCCCTGACCCAAGCCCGTAACCGGCTATTCGTTCGCTGGCAACAAACGTACCCCACCGATAGCAGCCAAATGGCGCTATTCCAGTTACCGCTCAGCCTGCGTCAACCCGAAAAAATGCCCTATATCGCGCCGCATTTTATTGAACAGATCCGGCGGCAAAATCAACAACTGGCGAACACCCAGAGTCAGGTTGACACCACACTGGATGCCAATCTGCAACAACTGGTAGAAAAACAGGTCGAGGCCTTTATCCGCCGTAATAACAGCCGGGGCATCCATAATGCGGCGGTATTATTGCTGGATACACGGGATATGGGCGTTCGGGCGCTGGTGGGGTCGGCAAATTATTATGACCGAGAAATTCAGGGGCAAGTTAACGGCACCAATGCCAAACGCTCCCCCGGTTCGACACTGAAACCCTTTATTTATGCTCTAGGGCTAGAACAGGGGATACTGCATCCGATGACCATCCTGAAAGATGTACCCTCTTCTTTCGGGGCCTATGCGCCAGAGAATTTTGACCACCGTTTTCTCGGGCCAGTGACCGCCACGGACGCCTTGAATTTCAGCCGAAACATTCCTGCGGTGTATGTCGCATCCCGTTTAAGACAACCAACGCTATACCAATTTTTACGTTTATCCGGCGTCACCAATATGGCCAGTGAAAACCATTACGGTTTATCACTGGTACTGGGGGGCGGTGAGATTACCCTACAGGAGCTGGCGCGGCTCTATGCCATGTTGGCGAATCGCGGCACACTGCACCCCATACAAATGGTACAAACAGATAAAACGCTGCCCTCCATTCGTCTGTTAAGCGAGGCGGCCAGTTTCATCACGCTTGATATGTTGCGTCAGCACCGCCGCCCCGGTGATACCTTGGCACAAAGCCCCACCTCGCTACCGGTCTACTGGAAAACCGGGACCTCTTGGGGATTCAGAGATGCCTGGAGTGCGGGGATTTTTGGCCCTTATGTGTTAATCGTCTGGGAAGGCAACTTTGCGGGTAAGGGCAACAGCGCCTTTGTCGGTGCCGATGCCGCCGCACCGTTATTCTTTAATATTATTGACAGTATTCAGGCTAACTATCCAGCGCTGCGCGAGCCTAAACATCCTTGGCCGCCACAGTTAAAACGGGTGGCTATCTGTCTGGCCAGCGGCAACTTGCCCACGCCTTGGTGTCAGCAGCAAGGTAAAACCTGGTTTATTCCGGGGAAATCGCCGATCAAAGTCGATACGGTCTATCGCCCCGTCGTGATTGATATAAATAGTGGCCAGGCCGCTTGTCCACCTTATGACCGCAGCCAGACCCGTACTGAAGTTTTTGAGTTCTGGCCATCGGATCTGGCCAATGTATTTGCTCAAGCGGGCTTGCCGAAACGCCAACCACCTGACCGCTCTCACTGCAAAGAAGGGAATACTCTCGCATCGGGTAATGCACCACGTATCACCTCACCGTTGCGCAATACCACCTACACTCTACGCCAGTCGCAACAGGGCCGTGATCAGATTGTCTTCAGCGCCACTCTTGATGCGGATAGCACCACCACTTACTGGTTTGTTGACGATATCTATCTAGGCAGCAGCACCAGTAAAAAATCCATCGATTGGCATCCGACCCGCAGCGGTCAATACCGCATTCGGGCAATTGATGATCATGGCCGCGCTGATAGTAGGCTAATTCGTGTTGAGAAAGTGGATTAATGGCACACCTTACGGTTTCCATCCTTAGAGCGCCTGCTGTTCTTCTACGGGGCAATATATTGATATTGGTCAACGAGATGAGTAACCAGCAAACGGCCGGAGGGCGGTTCCTCTTGCCGCGTCACATGTGAAGGGGATCAAAAAAGCCCCACAGGTCACACCATTGTGGGGCAGCAATCTCGCGTTTTTATTATCCTTTTCAATAAACGGAATCAGCCTGGATTAACTGACTCTGTGGGTGATTTTTTAGGTTTTAGGTAACGTGACGGCCAAATCTCCGCAGGATGTAACTCCAGCACCTCTGCAATCAATCTTTCGCCTTTCGGCCAAGGGCGCAATAGCGTATTCGCCAGCGTTGAAGAGGCCAGCCCCGATTTTCTGGAAAGAGCCGCCATCGTCGTACCCCGTTTTTTCAACCCCGCCAAAATATCTGCCGGATGCCAATCTTGTTTATCCATAACGTTTACCCCTCCATCTGATGTGTTCGGGTAATTATCCCATGCTCTGAAAAACATCCCCAAACAGGATATTTTTAGGTAATAGAGATCTTAATGGGATTTTTATGGTATCCCTGCTTGTAGGATTAGCTTTAATGGCTGCGAGTGTCTCTATTATTGTCACGCCAGCCATCGCCTTATCATTATTTAACTGTGTCACTCTGGACCTCGATTGACATTTGATCGTAAATACTCAGTTTGGTTTTTAACACTGCATTAGGTGTTTTCCCACCATGTGCAGAATTGAATCGGGGTGCAACTGGGTGCGCTAATTTCGTCTGCGATGGAAAAAACTTAATCCAACCTAAGAAAACTGGGGATGAAGCAGGAAAAAGCACAGTGGGCTGAAATAAAGCAAATAATTAAAATTTAATTCTAAAAATAAGTTGAATGGTTCATACCCGTTCAGCTCTGGTCATCTTCTTCGTAATGAAGTTTTTCTTCATTTAAATAATTACCCCAGTCTTGTAGGCCATGACACCAACAATTCTCCTGCTGGTTAGTTGATTTGTCAGTTTGGAATTCCGTTGGAAAGCAGATTTTAGCTTTTTGACAGAAAATTATGGGATTCTGGTGCACAACTCCCTATAATACGTTGACTTAACTTAAATTATATACAGGGAGTTAGTAATTATGAAGTATGACTCAGTGTTAAAAACTTTTGTTGATGATGATTATCGACTAGAAGATCATCTTGATTTTAAAAAACAACATGCAGATATCAGATATCAGATATCAGATATCAAAAAATACATAAACAACTCAATGAAATGAGTGATGAAAATATGCATGCATTATTAACAATAGAGGAAGGGGAGTATTTTTTAAAAACATTATGTAACCCCAACCCTCATCAATCGTGGAAGGATGCTATTTTTTCCTGTACCGATCCCACATCGGTTTTTTTTGGCAGTCTCGTTGAGTCATTGTCTGTGAGTAGAATAGTCCTTGAAATAAGGGGGTTTGGTGTAACTGCAACTGAATATATGGGGAAAAATGGCAGTTCATATATTAGATTATCTGGATATGCTGGAATAAGAAAGTATTTAGATGCAACAAGATACTTAATTGATAACCCAAAAATATTAGATATAGGCATAGGAACTCAAGGTATTGAAAATGGGATCGTTAGAGGCGCAAGATTCTGCATTGTATTTTCTGCTGCTTATCGTTCCGTTGAATTGTTGTTGAAAGATGAATATGGGTTAGCTGATTTTTTTGTTAATTTAACTCTTGATGCTGCAAAACTAGGAGTATCTATTGGGGTTGCTTGGGGGGCAAAGGCGTTAGCTACCGGTTTTATGGTCGCCGGAACTGGTGTTATTTTTATTGCTGCAGGTATATTTTTGGTTGGATTTGGTGTCAGCCTTTTATTATATTGGCTAGATAACGAGTACAAGATAAGTGAAACAATAATAAAAAACATAAAAACACATAGAGCACACAATACTCCTTATCATCCAGACCAATTATTTAGCGCTTGGGGGAGGTTCAGTCGTGGTTAAGATAAATAGGCCATTGTTTGGTGCATTTGCAGTCTTTCTTCTTTTTCTTTCATGTTGGGTTAGCTGGTTTTCTTTAAATGGATACTGGGATTTTTTTAAATTAAGTGATGTTATTATCTTCTCATGGAAAGTTGGAGTGATGATATTTGGTGCTCCTGTATTGTTTTATTTTTCATATCTTGCATTTTATTGTGCAATAAAAAACAAACCTGCAAAGGTGAATAATAAACTGGCTAATACATTCGCTATGTTAGCCATGCTGGGTGTTGTGATTAGTTTTTTTTCATCTGTATATATCGGTTATAGCCTCACCGAATATGGTTATAAGCTATGCTCAAGATCATCTTGGATGTCCCCTAATGAATACGTAAAAGATATAAAGCTATGTCCATAGTTAACCACTAATGCTGTTATATATTTCCGAGCACTATATTGCGCCTTGGCGCTGACTCCATTGTGCGCTACGGCTATTGGTATTGGTATTGGTATTGGTATTGGTATTCCATCGTATTTTCCATCGGGGTTCTCGTAATCTTATTCTTGTTAGATAACGAATATAGAATAAGCGAAAAAAAATAAAAACACATAGAGTACATAATGTTCCTTATCATCCAGACCAATTTTTTAACGCTTGGGGGACTCATACGTGGTTAAAATAAACAGGCCATTAGTAGGTGCATTTGCAGTCTTGCTTTTCTTTCTTTCATCTTGGGGGTGCTGGTTTTCTTTAAGTGGATATTTAGCTTTCTTTAAATTAAGCGACGTTATTATCTTTTCATGGAAGGTTGGGTTTGTAATATTTGCAGTTCCTTTATTATTCTATTTTTCATACTTGGCATTTTTTTCTGCAATAAAAAATAAACCTGCAATAATGAATAACAAACTGGCTAATGCATTGGCTATTTTAGCTATATTGGGATCTATAATTAGTTTATTTTCATCAGCATATATCAGTTATAGCCTCACCGAGTATAGTTATAAATCATGCTCAAGATCATCTTGGATGTCCCCTAATGAATACGTAAAAGATATAAAGCTATGTCCATAGTTAACCGCCTCTTACTTCTCCCAAAAATAATTTTGGTAAACAAGCTAATTGAAGAATATAAATATGCTCAAGCACACTTGAAAAAGTGTGCTTGATATCAGAAACTAGTAAACCCTATCTTCCCATATACTGTAACCAGAAGTACCCGCACTTTTGTGATCCCACGCTATGGATTTATATTTTAATTGAATTTTTTCATACGGTATCATTTCATTATTATCTATTGAGTGTGGATAAACACTGGTGATATCGACAATACTCGCATCTGTCAGTTTAACTTCATAATAAAGTTCCAACTGCCCAGCAGAATTTACTCTATAAAAATAAAAGACAACATCTATTCGTTCATTTTCAGATATTGCCACACCTAGCAATGGAGATGACTTATCTATAGGCTTAACAAAATGAACAGGGTGATGAGCTACATTCTGTTGGCGGCTTATACTATGATTTAAACTTAATACCTGTATTTGATCTTCATGACCTGCCTGGCACCGATTACCAATAGAGTTGAGTGACGAGCATCCGGCAGATATTAAACCTTGTTTTCTACCATTAACACTTGCATAAATCAAATTAGACATGACAATTCCTTATGTAATAGAGGTTAGTGCTGTCGTTCCAAAATTGGCGGCACTTCAAGCCTGAGTATAAACCGATAATCCTCTCCAGCAGAATCAATGAATTTCATCTCTGCAAGATGACCTTCTGTTTCAGAAAACAACGAAAAAATACTCTCCATAACTACTGATAATATCTCCACCGAACCCAACTGGCTGTTATTTATCATTTCTTTGATTTGCTGAACCAATTCATCTGAAAATTCATCTTTATTTATAGTTTTATTATTTTTCATCATGTCACCCCATTCTTATTAAAAAAGAAAAATATCAAACATTAATGCAATACAGATGATGTTTTTTCAAGTGTGAGTTTTAGTATGCGACCATCTGAGACTTTCATTTCAGCAGCATCCGTCTTATTTTCTCTAAATAATAAAACACATAGTTTCATTATTAATGCTAGTTTTTCCTCTGGAACTAATGGGCTATTATGTAAAGAGCTTTCAAGTTGCTCTGACAGCTGCATCATTGCGGAGGTTTTGTGGCCGAATAGCGTCTTTTTTTCTTTTTCCATATGAATAAACTCACTTATAGTAAATGACTTTTAGTACATGAGTAATTATCATTTTAGTTCTCAATGTGACATGATTCACACAATTGCAAAAACAGATGTACGTAATTATTTTATACGTGTTGTTTACAGACGCAAGGCAAATGTCGAAAAATCTGCCGTTATGTTTATGAGGACGTTTACGTGTTGCATTCCAATTACTCTAGTGGCTAGCGTATTAATGCCAGTTATAAGTTATACCCACCAAACTGCATGTGCGTTGGCTACGCTCAACAACCCGAATCACTTACTGGTCGTTGACGTTAAAATAAAGAAGCGCATAGGGATGAGATCCCTTACCACCTTCCTGTAACTCGAATTATTTAGGGTATATATGGGCAGAATATCAACCAACCGCAGACATTAACCCGAAGCGACCTAATCCAGATGTGGCAACATTTAGCCTCCCCACTCTGTATTACGCCACTTGCTTCGATAAAATATAATTATGACAAGAATAGTCTTAAAATTAATTAAGAATATTCTCTCATGAACTGAATGATTTTATTCTTTGTCGTCCTCCATAAAAAACAAAGTTGGCCCTATTATGATTTCAAACTGAATTGTGCTACTTTCACATTGCTAGAATATAAAGTAAAATTCTTTTATCTGGGGTAATAACCCTTGAAACTCAGTACTGTTGAGTATCTATATACTTCCCCTCCTATGTATATTGCTACTGATAAACATAACGTTCAAACCGTCCCAAGGGCGGTGTGTCTCTTTTTACAATGAGTGATATAGCATCATCTCATTACATTTAATATTTTTGAGGTTTTATGGACAAAACATTATTGGCCGGTGCTATCAGTCTATCTTTAGTTACATTACCTGTTCAGGTATTGGCTTTTACACCGAATGTGGTGGGAATAACTGTCAACGATGAAGTCGTCATTCATGGTATACAGAATGTGCGCGACGGCGGAGTCATTAATAATGGGCTGGTTAGTGACAATGCCATAATTACTGTCACCAACGGGAGCAGTGCCGGTACGGCAAATAATACTACCGTGGGTGATAAAGGCTGGTTACAGATTACCGGTGCTCTGGCGACGGGTACCATAGTTAATCAAGGCGGGCTGCTTGACACCAAAACGGCGGGTACCGTAATAGATAGCCAAATTAATGATGGCGGCCATATGACTCTGGGACTTAATAGCCAGTCTAAAGGCTACCTCAATATAGCGGCTGGGGCAGAACTTTTTGTTACCAACAACGATCCATACATCTCCGATGTGACCACCCATAACCCCGCACTGCCTGCCAATGTTATGATTGAGAACCTCAACGTCGCGGGTCTGGTCGAAATCGGCCCTTCCTGGAAGGGCACGAGTATCGTGCCGCTTCCCCTCTCTGACGTTTTAGGGCCGGTGCTGGTTACCCGAATCAATAATGTGACTTTGCAAGGGGGGGATATCAATTTAATGGCCTATTCTGCTGGTGGGCAATTTAACCGGCTGGAGATAGAAAATTTGTCTGGTCAGGGTAATTTTGCGATGACAACCCAGCTTGCCAGCAATACCGGGGATTTCATTACGGTCTCACAGCAGGCGACCGGCCAATTTGGTATTACCGTTCAGGACAGCGGTAAAGAGCCGCAATCTGCCGACAACCTGGCACTGGTACATATTAATCGTGGTGATGCTCAGTTCCGTTTACTCAATACAGGCGGAGTGGTGGATTTAGGTGTTTACCAATACGGGCTATATAGTCAGGAAAGCAATGGCAGCACTGACTGGTATCTGGCAACTAGCACAGAAGAACTGCCTGGTACAACACCGAACGTAACCGCTCCAATGCTCAGTTCCGCAGCACAAGGTGTGCTGAATATGGCAGCGGCACCGCGGCATATCCTGAATGCGGAATTGAGTACCTTGCGTCAGCGCCAAGGCGAGTTGAAGGCAGATGCGGAAGGGACTGTTGGCGTTTGGGCGCGTTACCTTACAGATGACAGCCGGTTGTCTGATAATAAAAATATCGCTTTCAAGAATACCTTAAGTGGCATGGAAATTGGGGCCGATAAACAACTTGGATTAAACCGGGGTAATATGTTGATCGGAGCATTTACCTCCTACAGTTCATCTGATGTCAAATCCACCCACGGCGCTAATGGTGATATTCGCAGTTACGGTGGTGGCGTCTATCTGACCTATTTGGATCAAAGCGGATTTTATGTTGATACGGTGCTAAAAGCTAACCGCTTTAATAATAAGATGAATACACAGGAAACCCGTGGCGAATATAACCAGAATGCTCTTACCACCTCAGTAGAAAGTGGTTATCAATGGCCTGTTTATGCCAATCTGGTGCTCGAACCCTATGGAAAGGTGAGTTATTCACGTATTGGTAGCGCAGATTATACTCTCAGTAACGGCATGGTAGCGGAAGTGGCGAAAGCCGATAGCGTGCAAGGCGAGTTAGGCACGGTACTCGCCGCCTCTTACAGCATTAACCAAATGACGATAAAGCCTTATATTAAACTGGCTATTACCCGTGAATTTATCAAAAGTAATGCTGTAGCGATTAACAACATTGGTTTCGATAATGATTTCTCCGGTAATGTCGGTAAATATGGCGTAGGCATAAATGCGACGGTAGCCAATAACACCGCCATTTTTGCTGAAGTGGATTATCTCAATGGTTCAAAAATTGAAACACCGGTAACTGCCAATATCGGTTTCCGCCTTCGGTTCTAATTGTTTCAGCCCCTCTTCTGAGGGGGTTTTATTTTTTCTATTTCACTCCCCTTTATTAAATTAAAAAAAATGCTCAGTCAGCAAGATAATTTCCACAATAATCGATGCTATTTCCTGTATTCCCTACAAATTTAAAAATGCATTACAAATGGCGAACGTATCAGCATAGCGCGAGGAATTTATTTTACACTTATATCCCGGAAATATTGGGGAAGGTCTTTTACGTGTTGCATTCCTATTATTCGCATTTATTGACGTATATACTTGCTTTTACAAACCAACCTTCATCAATAGTTTGATAATTTCAGTAAATACGGCAGTAATCACCGTATAAAGGAGATTGATTAAACCATGCTAAACACAGACGCACGGCAACAACTTCGCAAACTCCTGCCATTGGAGATGGTAGCGACTAAACAGTGGTTACTTGACCAAGGGCTGAGTCTGCACTTTTTGGACAATGCCGTGCGCAGCTCAACCCTACTGCCGCTTACCGCCGGGTGTATTGCCTGCTAGAGGCCAGAGTCAGTTGGCAAGGCGTTGTTGCGTCACTACAAAGGATGTCTGAGCAACCTATACATGTCGGTGGCCTGACAGCTTTAGAGTTGGCCGGATTAGGACACTACCTCTCTAAAGGCGCAGAGCAGCATATTCATCTCTGGTCAGAGGCGGCTCTGCCAACATGGCTGAATAGAGTACCACTTAACGCTAAATTCAAATGGCATGGTACCCATCGCCTGTGACCGAAAATGACAATGGATGATCCCAGATTCCTTAACGAAGAAACCTGGCGCGAGGAGCTACCGCCAGTGACATTTTCTTGCCCAGAAAAAGCTATATTTGAGACGCTGGTCGATGTACCGAAAGCGATCAGCTTTGAGCATGCCGATGAATTAATGCAGGGATTACACAACCTGTCACCCATTATTTAGGGTATATAGCGCTATTATTCGTTGAAGAACCAATAGCCCTGATTAATCAATTCGGTTAATTCCGCGACGAAAGCCGGGTCCTGTAGTGCCTCGCCCAACTCTTTTTTGCCAATAATGGTGTAACGGCACAGAGCATCAGCGGCTTCAGAATTGGTCATTTCCAACCGTTCGCTGTTAATGAAGACGTTGTCGCCAACACGCAGAACTCGCAACCCACCTAAGCGCGTCAATACAGCGCCCTCCATCAGGGCATCAACAATCTCATCCTGCTCATAGGGCGGCTGTGCGGGGGCGATATCCAGTTCATGGCGTGGTGTCGTTACGAAGCGGCCAAACCACTGTTTAAAATCTTCCGGCTGATTAATCATGTTGAGCATCATCCCGCGTAGGCGCTCCAACTCATCATCTTCAACCCGCCCCGGATGCTCCCGACACGTTAAATCAGGATCGCTGTAGTGCTCACCACCAAGATCGTTTTCCAGCACATAGTCAGCAAAGCTACTGATTAAATCTCTACCATTTGGCCCACGAAAACCGACGGAGTAGTTGAACGCCGTTTCGTGAGTGATACCGTCATGCGGGAAGCCCGGCGGAATATATAAAATATCGCCCGGCGCTAAATCTTCATCAATGATGGGTGTAAAAGGCTCTACGTGCAGCAGCGCCGGATGCGGACAAAACTGCTTCAACGGCAGTTTATCACCAACACGCCAGCGGCGGCGGCCCATCCCCTGAATGATGAATACATCGTATTGATCAATATGCGGCCCGACGCCACCGCCCGGTACGGAAAAAGAGATCATCAGATCGTCTAAGCGCCAATCCGGTAGCACGCGAAACGGACGGACCAGTTCGGCTGACGGGGCATGCCAGTGGTTAACCGCTTGTGCCAGTAGCGACCAGCCGGTTTCACCCAGATTATCAAAGTGCTCAAACGGCCCGTTACTGGCCTGCCACCGGCCATTGGTATGACTGACCAAACGGCTATCGACCTCCACTTCCATCGCCAAGCCAGCCAGTTCGTCCGGCGTAATAGGATCGACGAAGTTTGGGAAGGCATTTTTTAATACAACAGGTTGTTTTTGCCAGTATTTTTCTAAAAATTCGGGCCAGTTGAGGTTGAGTTGATAAGCCATACTTTCACACCAGAGAGAAAATAAATGAACCTGATTATAAAGTGGCTAACCCCCGACCCGCCTTGTCATTGGTCAAGGCTGTGTGTTCCGTTATGCAAAAATGAGTGGTGAGTGGTGAGTGGTGAGTGGTGAGTGGTGAATGGTGAATGGTGAATGGTGAATGGGCTTATCACTTTTCAATAATAAGCCACCAGTACGTTTTACTCTGGATTAGCGCCCTTTCTTCTTACGCCCAGGCTGAGTAAAGCGCTTGCGGGAAGCCGTATTGTCGTCGGATTTTTCGGCTTTTTTCTGCCCCTGAATACCCGGTTTTTTAGCGACTGCGGGCTTAGATGGCGCTTTCTTTACTGATTTTTCTTCAGACGAGGAGTTTTCAATCAGCTTAAATAGCGTGTTCAGTTCATCGTCGGTCAAATCTCGCCACTCGCCCAATGGCAGCCCTTTCAAGCTGATGTTCATGATGCGCGTGCGTTCAAGCTTAGTGACTTCATAACCAAAGTGTTTACACATGCGGCGAATCTGGCGGTTAAGCCCCTGCACCAGCGTGATACGAAACACCAAGGGGGCTTCTTTCTGCACTTTGCACTTTTTGGTCACCGTTCCCAAGATAGGTACACCCGCACTCATGCCTTGGATAAACTCATCGGTCACCGGTTTATTAACGGTGACCACGTACTCTTTCTCGTGATTGTTCCCGGCGCGGAGGATCTTGTTAACCAGATCGCCGTGATTAGTCAGAAAAATCAGCCCTTGGGAATCCTTATCCAACCGCCCGATAGGAAAGACACGCTTGCTGTGGTTAACGAAATCACTGATGTTATCCCGCTCACCCTCTTCCATCGTGGTGATGATACCGGCGGGCTTATTCAGCGCGATAAACACCAAGTCTTCTTCATCACGCGGCTCAATAATCTGACCGTTAACTTTCACGACATCTCCGGCAAATACCTGATCGCCAACGGTGGCTCGCTTACCGTTAATAAAAACATTGCCCTGTTCAATGTAGCGATCGCCATCGCGGCGAGAACAGATGCCGCTCTCGCTAATGTATTTGTTAAGACGAATGGATGAGTTAGTCAGCATGGTTCCTCCGTAAAAAGCGGACTATACCTTAACCGAGGTACATTGCGAAGCTTGATCGGGGCAATACGACCGGGCGTTTCAAACCAATAGCGTGCCATTTTGGCGGCCTTCGCCATATCTCTGACCAATGCCTTCCCTCTACTCATTACTTACATTGAACGCTTTCATCGCTTATATTAAATGCACTTATCGCTTATATTAAACGCATTCACCGTTTATATTGAACGTATTCATCATTTATCACTTTTCGTCAAGAAACCAGAGATGGCCCGCCATCTTGCCGCCGTCAGAGCCTATCGGCAACAATACGGCATTTGATATCCCTTTCGCTTTCAGAAACAAGGATGTAAACCATGGCAGCACCAAAACCCGCGTCTTGGATGCCTTCACATGCGGCAGCGCAACTCTGCCGCCAGTTGCAGTCACTCTTGCCAATGCATCTTCTGGCACCTGCGGCCTTTGAACAGATATTACGTTATTGTGGTGTCCGGCCCGAACGTCAGGCTTGGCGTTTGTTTCTCAGTAGAACGCTGCTACTGGCCGGGTCCCTCGCGGTCATCTGTGGCGTCATCTTTTTCTTTGCGTGGAACTGGGCGGCAATGCCCGCAATGGCAAAGTTCGGTATCATCGAATTGCTGATCGTGGCCTTGGCCATTCTCATCTGGTGGCGCTGGTATGATGCCGTCAGTCGCACGGCATTATTGGCTGCTGGGTTCCTCTTTGGTGCGCTGTTTGCCGTCTTCGGGCAGATTTACCAAACCGGGGCCGATAGCTGGGAGTTATTCCGCGCTTGGGCACTCATTCTTCTCCCTTTAGCGTTGCTCAGCAGGCAGGGGGGATTATGGTTTTTAACCTGGCTGGTGACCAATATTGGCCTGAATCTCTTTTTCTTCAGTTACTCATCACCGTTTACGGTCTCTTTCTCACTGTTCGACAGCATTTTTTATCTCAACACCTTGTTCACGTATGGTTATTTGCTTTTTCAGGGATTATGTCTTTTGACCTGGGAAGTGGTACAAAGATTCAGCAAAACCCAATCCCCCGATAAAACGGCAAATCGCTGGTTTCCGAGGCTCATGGCAGCCTATTTTTTACTGTCACTGACAACCCCAATAATCAGTGAGCTCACTTACTTTCACTTCCAACAGCCTGGCTACGTTTTACTACTTTGCTGGGTAGCGGTTATGGCCGGTGGCTATTGGTGGTATCGCTATCGCCAACCCGATTTATGCATGCTGACACTGGGTGTTTGCAGCTTATTAGCGGTGGGAACTGCCGCTATCCTTACCTCGGCGGGCTGGGGTTGGTATAGAAATGTTGGTTCCCTGTTCCTGATTGGGATATTAATCGCCCTATTGCTTGGCGCAGGGGGCAAATTGTTACTCCACTGGCGCCGAAAGATGTATCCAAATCAAGCCGTGGAGTTATCCCGATCAGCCTACGACGAACTGTTAGTTAATCTCGAACAGCATTCGTTGCTCAACGCAGACCAAAAAGCGGTGTTGCTTGCTGAACAAGGCAAGTTAACTCTGCCTTGGTATATTCGCACCGCTTTTGCGTTCGGCGGGTGGATCGCGGCATTAATCCTGTTAGCTCTGTTGATATTGCTGGGATTTGTCAGTGGGATGTTTGACAATCTCAATGCTGGAACAATTATTGTTGTTTCACTGATAGGCAGTGCCTTTGCCGCGTTATTGCTCATCCGCCCGGGCCTGGGGAGGCAGCAAATTGGTTTGGTATGGGCAATAGCATCCTCGATCGGGTTATATAGCGGAATAATATTAATCCAGGATTCAAGCAGCAGATTGATGCTGATGCAAAGTCTGTGGTTCATTCCTGTTTTGGCGGTTCTGATTGTGGTATTCCACAATGATATGTATCGCTTTCTGGCGACGGGCACGTTGGTATTCATGAGTATTGTTACGACAAGCTACGCTCTGATATGGCACTTGGCACCCGATAACCAACAGCTCTTTTTCTTCATTCCAATCCTGATAGTCACCGTCATTGTCATGTTGATTCTTTGGCTGATCTGCAATGAAATTAAATTGCTGGCGACCGTCAATGCACCACTGATTCATCCGTTAATGTATGGCGGGATCGGGGGCATATTGGTGGTTTGCCTGCACAGCATTCAGATGGGGAATATCCATGAATTCTACTGGATGTCAGATCGGGGGCTTTATTTGGAACAGAGTTTGAGCTACGGGATCCCTGCCGCTTTCTTGCTGTTTACGCTAATTCAATGGGTTTTGCATCGCAGTAAGCTCAAGCCACTCTGGTTGATAGCGGCGGTCGTAACCTCCCTTGCAGCCTATTTTGCACCGGGAATGGGTTTTGGTTTGGCACTGTTATTGATTGCCCGTTATCAAGGGAATCAGTGGTTACTGGGGGTTGCAGCCTGTTTTCTCGCGGTTTACACCAGTGGCTGGTATTACTTCCTCGGCTTCAGCTTGTTGTATAAATCATTGTTATTAATCGGGTGTGGTGTCTTGCTGCTGGTTTTGGCCGCCGTATTGAATCGAGTACTCTCTGCTGGGGAGGTCAATCAACATGCTTAAGAGAAAATGGCTCAGCATCGCGGTCATTATCATTGCCCTGATCGTGGTGAATATCTCTATTTATCAGAAGCAACATTTGTTGGCTAAAGGTGACATCATTATTCTGGAACTGGCCCCGGTGGATCCCCGATCATTGATGCAGGGTGATTATATGGCGCTGAGTTATGCCCTTGTAGCGCCATTCAATGAACAATTCTATGCAGAACAAGAAAAATGCAGAGAAGAGCCTTCACTGCCTTGTCCTGAGTCCAAAAGGCGTCTAATTGTTGAACTCGACGATCGCCAGCGGGCCACAGCGGCCAGAATTGATCAGGGTGAGCCTCTGGCAGATAATCAACATTATTTGCAATACCGCTTTAAGGGCAGGTCTATTCAGATAGGAACGGATGCGTATTTTTTCCAGGAAGGACATGCGGAAGATTACGTCAATGCACGCTACGGTGAGTTTCGTGTTGCTAAGGATGGTTCGGCGTTGCTGACCCACTTACTGGATGCCGATTTGCAGCGCATAGAGAATAAGTAATCCTTAAACAATAAAAAAGAACCGTCTGGCCCAATGCCGACCAGTGTGAGCATAAATAACTTCACTTTCATTAATACAATGGATGATATATGAATCTGAATAAAACATGTTTTTTCACAGCATTTATTTTCCTTTCAATTCCCGCTTGGGCCACTCCTCAGTTAAAAGAGGCTGAGTCTATTCCCTCTGTCATCGCGGCGATGACACTGGAAGAAAAAGCAGCCTTTGTTTCCGGCACAGGTATGAATAACGCAGAAAAAGTTGCCGGTGCTGCCGGTTCAACCCTGGCGATACCAAGGCTGGGGATACCACAGATTGTTTTTGCCGATGGGCCGGTAGGTGTCAGGCTAGGGGCAGGACCAACCGGTGGTGAGAAGCGCTTTGCCACAGGGTTCCCGGTGTCGGTGGCAATGGCGGCCACCTGGGACCCAGCAATTGTTAAGCGTGTCGGCGGAGCCATTGGTGATGAAGCCAAGCGATATGGTGTGGATTTAATTCTCGGTCCAGCGATTAATATTCAGCGCCATCCATTGAATGGACGTAATTTCGAATATTTCACAGAAGACCCCTTACTCAATGCCATCATGACTGCCGGTTATATTGACGGTATGCAGGCAGAAGGCGTGGGCGCAGTGCTCAAACATTTTGCCGCCAACAATCAGGAAACACGCCGTCAGATAGTCAACGAGATTATTTCAGACCGTGCGCTACATGAAATCTATTTCCCCGGTTTCGAATATGCCATGGAAAAGGCGCAACCTTGGGCAGTAATGAGCTCTTATCCATCAATTAATGGGACACCATCCTCGCAAAATCCTTGGTTATTAAAGGATGTATTGCGCCAACAATGGAAGTTCGATGGCTTTGTCATGTCAGATTGGTATGGTGTGACCGATCCGGTCAGCGCATTGAAAGGGGGTAACGATCTCAATATGCCGGGTGGGCGCACACCAGACGACTCACTATTCCTGACACCCAATACCGATCCTAAAGATATGGTGTTAGCGGCGCTAAAATCTGGTGAGCTAACCCAAAACCAGATAGACGAAAATATTCGCAATATCCTCAATGTCGTGATCAAAACTCACCGGTTCAAAAACAGGGACGCTGCCGTGATGCCAGAACCAGCCGATCATTCAGTATTGGCGCGACAAATTGCAGCAGATTCAATGGTATTACTAAAAAATGATGCACAAACCCTACCAATGAAAGCATCCTTCCGCGTTGCCGCTTTCGGTCAAAACATTGACAATTTCTTTGTAACAGGAGGGGGGAGTGCGGAGGTCAATATTGATCCCAAACGCTTGGTGACACTGCCACAGGGCCTGAAAAACGCAGGGATAGCGCTCATAAGGCAGATTGGGGATCAGACGTTGGATGAACCGGTTAACCAGCATGCCATCACTAAAGCAGCACAAGAGAGTGATATCGCCCTGATTTCAGTCGGCCGTAGTTCAACAGAGGGAGCTGATCGCTACTCTATGGCGATGCATACCGATGAAGTGGCAATGATTAAAAAGGTGGCCTCAGCGTTCCATCAGCAGAATAAAAAGGTGGTGGTTCTGCTCAATATTGGTTCGCCGATAGAAATGGCTTCTTGGGAACAAGATGCTGATGCCATTCTTCTCACCTGGCAACCCGGTGAACAGGCAGGAAATGCGGTTGCCGATATTCTGCTTGGTAAGGTAAATCCTTCGGGCAAACTGCCGCTAACCTTCCCGAAACGACTCGAAGATTCACCAAGCTTTGGTAACTACCCTGGTAACGCTAAAACAGTTATCTATGGTGAAGGGATCTATGTCGGCTATCGCCACTTTGATACCAAGCGCATTGCCCCTATGTATCCATTCGGTTATGGCCTTTCTTATTCCACAGTGAATTACGGGAAAATCAGCCCTGAAAAACCGGTATTCAACATCGATACAGAAAAGAATATTGAGGTAAGCATTCCTGTACGTAATACCTCCAGTATTGATACAAAAGAGGTTGTGCAGCTTTATGTTCATGACAATGCCTCACGCCTTAATCGGCCAGAACAGGAACTGAAAGCATTTAAAAAAGTCAGCCTGTCGGCGGGAGAGGAAAAACACGTGACCTTCAAACTGGATAAACGCACATTCTCTTATTACGATGAGGATAAAAACAGTTGGGTGCTTGAACCGGGGCTCTTCACACTACGCATTGGTCGTTCATCAAGAGATATCCATGCAGAAACACCTCTGATTGTAAAATCCTCGACCTCAGCTTTCTCGTTTGACACCCCCTGGATTGACATCCAGACGTATGAAAAAGCGGCCACGATCGTCGCCCGTTTTATCGGTGATGAGCAAACTAACGCTTGGATTTATGGCAACCCAACACTGGGTGATAAACTGGAAGATGCCCTGAAACTGAAACCTGAACTCGCTAAAGATGAGGCAAAAAGGCAGAAACTGAAGCAGGGAATCTTACAGGAAATCAATTCATTGTAATGACTGAGCCTTCAATATTTTGCCAACGCCCTGCTGCTTTTCCATCTCTGCCAGGGCGTTTTTCAAAAACTATCTTGGGTCAGCCCGTAGTGATCCCAAGATTGACACACAACTTATGCAAACGCTCCCGCATCTGTTCATCGGGCTCATGACATAAACTATCCGCCAACGCCTTTGACATATCAGGCAACCAATCATCCTGAGGCCAAACTTCCAATGCGTTTAGCGCCATAGACCGGTCACGGCTCCTCTCGCTACGTAACCCCACCGCCAACAATGACCAGCCCATTCCTGGGAATTTTTTCAGATCCTGCAGTACAAAATCCAATGCCTGATGCTGCCAGTACTCCAACCCGAGTCCCATAGCTATTCCTGGCCCGGAAGCGATAGCCTCTAAATCCAACTGCTGTTCAGCTGGCGATATGCTCGGGCTAGACAGTCTGCATTAACTGATACCAATTGTTATCTGCTGCATCCGCCAACTGCCGCGAGAAAATGCTCTCCCACGGATCTTCCCTTTTCAGATCACATTTTTCAGGCTTGTTTATTCCCGTAAAAATATCACGTGTTACTATCCACCCTGTAAATACCTTTCAACTCATACTGAGGCTTTGATGCTGGAGAATGTAATCATCCGATAATCAGCTTGCCGACCTTTTCAGGCCGGACTGGTTATCAATGCGCCGAAATTGAATGCGGGCACCACTGTGTGTTTGCACATTTTGCACATGATGATTAACAGGTTTCCCAGTATGAATTTATCTCGTCAGGAACAACGTACCTTACACGTTCTCGCCAAAGGTGGATGTATTACGCACGTCCGCGATACCTCAGGCCATGTCACCTCCGTTGAATGTTACAGCCGCGAAGGGCTGCGGCTCACTGATTGTACGCTCGCAGTCTTCAAAAAACTCAAAACCAAAAAACTGATTAAGTCCGTCAAGGGCCAGCCGTACCGCATCAATACTACCGGGCTGAACAACGTTCGCGGTCAGTTGGATAATCGCTAAGGAGAGTATCATGGATATCAGCACCATTATTTCCGGCTCGCGCCCGATAAGCCTGCCATCCGAGGAAGTCAGGCATCAGGGTACGGCTGAACCGAACTGGTGACATGCCTCCAGGGGCTATTTCTTGACCGCCCTCATCTGCTGCTAACGGAACACGCTTGGGATGAAGAAACACAGATCAGTTCGACGCTGTTTCTAGCCATAGAAGAAAACGGCAATACCACGCGTTTTGGCAACCAGATGACGGCCTGGCAGGATGAAGAGTATGTCAGCCTCTTCAGTGATTGCGGTTTCACAGTATTCCCCGGCCCGGACAGTACAGCATGGCCGGTCAGCGAGACGTTTGAAGGAAAACTGTTTGCACTGCTGGCGGAAAAAAAATGACTAATGGCAGGATTAATGAATATGCCTAATAAACCCTAGTTAATTACCCCTTCTAATCAAATAAATCACTTTGTGCTATGCTTTTCCTACACAACAGTTGAAGGATAACGTCATACAAACAGTAAAACTGAGCAACGGTATTGCAATGCCCCTGCTGGGCTTTGGTAGCCGTACAGCGAGGTACCCGTGGCACAAATGAAAATATTTGTTAGCCAAACCAAAACTGGCTCTAATCTGTATTGATACCTACAGGGTATTTATAGATCCAGGATCTCTTGAATCCAATCATCCCAGCACTCGCTGCCAAGTGCAGACTCCACAGTACCTGGACGAGATACAAGCCACCATGCCTTTACCTCCTCATATTCAGAACTCGTGAGTGTAAATGGACACCAACGATCCATTCTTTCATCTTGATCACATGGGTCACTACCAGCCATGAAGAATTCATTCAAGAAAGGTAAAGGTGGAAAATAGCCAGAACGGCTAATGACACCAAAGATGCCGTAAAGCACTTTGGCGTTTTCATCTAAAACGCGTTTAGCATTATTAATGTGATCCATAGAAATCCATTTGTAAATATACCCGTCTTAGTTCCAGATGTAAGATGAGTTGCAGGTGCCACAGAAATCCAGCTCAGCGCAGATACTCTTCTTCGTAGTGAATCGGATCTTACGCATGCCAGAAACATATTCAGTATGCCGGAAGATCTCTAAAAGTGAATAGTTCTTTTAAGCGGGACACTTACAGGTGAACATACGCCAATAACCTCCTTTAATGAAAGTGAAAACTTGTCCAAACGAATATCTGAAATAGAGAATAAGTTAGATAAAATTCTTATCTCCCTTAAAAAATAACCCCACCGGTGCACAGACGCACCAGAATGCAAAAACCCGCCGGGGCGGGTTTAGTTGTATATCATGCAACTTAGTGCAATTGATCTTTACTTATCACTAATAATCGGTGTGAGTGACAGTCTTTATCATCACCCCAGCAGAAATCAGCCCATGTCCCGTAAAAATCATCCCATGATGTCATGAATGTTAGGGGGCGATCTTCCTGTGTGCCGTCTGACACGTAAACGTGATAACCATCCTCTTGTATGGCCCAAGCAATCATGCCTTCCCAGAAACGACGCCCATCATGAGTTTGTTCGCTATCTGAAACAACAATGGAGTAGTTTTCCAAAAAGTATTGGAAGAACATTTTTGGCAACCCAGTCACCGCAGAATTATATTGTGGCTGAACAGTGCGCCATACCATTATCTGCGTACAGCTTCTTCTCGCTGGGACGATATCGCCCATAAACTCCAAGCGCACAGCATAGACAGTCACAGGATCAATTGAATCAGTGACTAAGCGATAATGGTCTTCTCTCAGAGATTTGACCAGCCGATATCCATGAGGTGTCGTATATCCAGGCAAAGAGAAGTCCACAACACCTTTGCTCATGAAAGCTGTTGTATGTTCAATGTTGTTGCCAGTAACGTTTAGCTTGGTGTTAAACCCAGCTTCTGGGATATTAAACGGCATCTTCTCGTTTGCTATAAATTTGTTCATTATTTCCTCCAAAAGCAACCGGAGTACTTATGACAAAAAGTCGAAATTTCGTTTTCGATATAACGTCACAACTGTTATCGCAGTTATGATCTAACAAGAAGTCTACTTGACGAGTTCGTCAACATACAACCGCAGTTGTTTATCAAATAGATAAGCCTTTGGTTAATCGAGTGATTTAATTTCTACACAGTTCACGAATTGAGCTTAAACTTACGCGATTTTGCTTGAAAATACTGGATGGTTGCACAGCTCTTGAGCCAGTAGCGCTTTATATCAACCCCAGCAATCTACTGCAATCACGCACCAAAAAGCAAAACCATCATCAAGAGCACCAATAAGATGCTCTTTAATTATAGCCCCTGATGTCTAACCACCTTTACTGTCCTTTCCTGCCAATATCGGAGTCGCTCTCAACGACACCGCGTGCCGGTTATTACGAGACCAGATCGGCAATCACAAAAAATGGGTGTTTGTTCATCGAAAAGAAAGCACGTTACCCAGCGGGAAAAAGTCCGTAGCAGTGAGGAAAAAGCGCGTTGATGATAATACAGCATGGAGAACTGGATTAAAGCATTCAGGAATCACTGATTTCCGTTTCCACGATTTGCGGCATACATGGGCAAGTTGGCTAGTTCAAGCCGGGGTGCCACTATCAGCACTTCAAGAAATGGGTGGATGGGAAAGCATAGAAATGGTGCGCCGCTATGCGCATCTAGCACCAAACCACCTAACCGAACACGCGAAACAAATTGACGCCATTTGGGGTGACAATGTCCCAAATATGTCCCAGTTGGAAACTTTGGAGGTGATGGGTTTTGATAAGTGATTGATTTTATTGGCCCCTACAGGATTCGAACACATCAAGTATTGATATGTTTTATATGGATAAAATCGTGTTCGATAAAATTTGTACCAACATTTATACCAACAGATAAATTTGTTAAGAAAATACAGCCTATTATCGCTGGGCTAGCATGCCCGGATAATGCTTGGCAATGATATCATTCATTCTCTCAGTCAGCTCAGGTCGCTTGAATGTCAGATGAGCGGTTCCTTTCTGAAAGTAACGAATGCTGAAAAATGCATCTTCGTAAACATCCTTCGAAGGGTTGTCCCGAATATGCTCCGTCAAACGTATAGTGACATCACCACGGTTGTCGGGAATAGGTTTACTATCCAGCAGATAAAGCATTCGTTCCAAATCCGCCAACTGGTCTCGCCGGTAACCCTGGTTCAGGGTAAAGCCCCATTGGTTGCAACTGACTAGGTTGCTAATGATTATTTTTTTGCCAAATTGGCATGGACTGTTGGTTTTAAAGTGCCAGGATAATCCTTTGAATAAATTGATGACCCCGCGTTCAAATACGTCGTCCTTCTGCTGGTGGAGTTGCTCAAAGGTACTGAGTATGTTGGCTTCGCTGATGGCAGGAATATTATCTCCCT
>NZ_CGBP01000014.1 GCF_001053095.1 Yersinia similis
AGCTCATCGGGATGCGTTCGCTTGCTGCCTTGCTGTGACGCCAATGACTTTGGGAAATCCCTTCGCTCCTGATGCCACAGCGGTGTTAGCTACGCTCATTTACCCGAATCACTTACTGGTCGTTGATTTTAAAATGAATCAGCTCATCGGGATGCGTTCGCTTGCTGCCTTGCTGTGACGCCAATGACTTTGGGAAATCCCTTCGATCCTGATGCCACAGCGGTGTTAGCTGCGCTCACTTACCCGAATCACTTACTGGTCGTTGATTTTAAAATGAATCAGCTCATCGGGATGCGTTCGCTTGCTGCCTTGCTGTGACGCCAATGACTTTGGGAAACCCCTTCGATCCTGACGCCACCGCGGTGTTAGCGGCACTTGCTTACCCGAATCGCCTTTCCC
The DNA here is from genome assembly GCF_001053095.1 of Yersinia similis. Classification (GTDB taxonomy): domain Bacteria; phylum Pseudomonadota; class Gammaproteobacteria; order Enterobacterales; family Enterobacteriaceae; genus Yersinia; species Yersinia similis. Next base: position 400 of record NZ_CGBP01000014.1, read on the forward strand.
CTGCTTTTATATCTTATTGATCAATAAAACGTCAGTTAATAAAAATGTTACGCAGAGTATGGGCTGGTTCATAGATTGTGATAAATCACTCACTATACTGGTTCTGTTATTGGTCATACCTCTCCACTTCAATGCATAAGAACATAAAAACAAAGGGAACCTACGATGGACGAACAATTGAAACAGAGTGCGCTTGATTTTCATCAATTTCCTGTTCCAGGGAAAATTCAGGTTTCGCCAACCAAACCGCTGGCGACCCAACGGGATTTGGCATTGGCGTATTCTCCCGGCGTTGCTGCACCCTGTCTGGAAATTGCTGCAGATCCTTTAGCTGCTTACAAATACACCGCCCGTGGCAATTTAGTGGCCGTTATCTCTAACGGTACTGCCGTGCTGGGGTTGGGTAATATCGGCGCATTGGCCGGTAAACCCGTGATGGAAGGTAAAGGCGTTCTGTTTAAGAAATTCTCAGGTATTGATGTTTTCGATATTGAGGTGGATGAACTCGATCCAGATAAACTGATCGATATTATTGCATCTTTGGAGCCAACCTTTGGCGGTATCAATCTGGAAGATATCAAAGCGCCAGAGTGTTTTTATATTGAAAAGAAACTCCGTGAACGCATGAAAATCCCAGTATTCCATGACGATCAGCATGGTACGGCGATCATCTGCACCGCCGCAGTACTGAACGGTTTACGGGTTGTGAAGAAAGATATCAGCGATGTGAAACTGGTGGTATCCGGCGCAGGCGCGGCCTCTATCGCCTGCTTAAACTTGCTGGTGGCGCTGGGGTTAAAACAGCACAATATCATTGCATGTGATTCTAAAGGTGTCATCTATAAAGGCCGTGAAGCGAATATGGCCGAAACCAAAGCGGCCTATGCTATCGATGATAACGGCCAGCGCACATTAGGTGATGTCATGCCGGGTAGCGATATTTTCCTCGGCTGCTCTGGCCCCGGTGTTTTAACGCCAGAGATGGTGAAAACCATGGCACCGAATCCGTTGATTCTGGCCCTGGCAAACCCGGAACCGGAAATCCTACCGCCGTTAGCAAAAGCGGTGCGTCCCGATGCAATTATTTGTACTGGCCGCTCGGATTACCCTAATCAGGTTAATAACGTGCTGTGCTTCCCGTTTATCTTCCGTGGCGCGTTGGATGTCGGTGCAACCACCATTAATGAAGAGATGAAGCTAGCTTGTGTCCATGCTATTGCTGATCTGGCGCTGGCTGAGCAGAGTGATGTGGTGGCTTCCGCTTACGGGGAGCAAGACCTCTCCTTCGGCCCGGAATACATTATTCCTAAACCCTTCGATCCGCGCTTAATCGTGAAAATTGCTCCCGCAGTGGCCAAAGCGGCGATGGCGTCAGGAGTGGCAACTCGCCCAATCACTGATTTCAATGCTTACGTCGAAAAACTGTCTGAATTCGTTTACAAAACCAACCTGTTTATGAAGCCAATCTTCTCGCAGGCGAAGAAAGAGATGAAACGGGTTGTGCTGGCGGAAGGGGAAGAGGAGCGGGTGCTTCATGCCACGCAAGAGCTGATTTCACAAGGGCTGGCTTATCCTATTTTGATTGGCCGCCCAAGCGTAATTGAGACTCGGTTGAAAAAACTGGGCTTGCAAATCAGTGCCGGGAAAGATTTTGAAGTGGTCAATAATGAGTCCGATCCGCGCTTTAATGAATACTGGCACGAATATTATCAAATCATGAAACGTCGTGGTGTTTCGCAGGAACAGGCCCGCCGTGCGGTGATTGGTAATCCGACGCTGATTGGCTCAATCATGGTTCATCGCGGCGAGGCTGATGCGATGATTTGTGGCACCATTGGTACCTATCACGAACACTACGATGTGGTCGAGAAAGTGTTTGGCTTCCGTGAAGGGGCACATGTGGCCGGGGCGATGAATGCATTGTTGCTGCCGAGCGGCAATACCTTTATCGCTGATACCTACGTCAATAATGATCCGACAGCGGAACAACTGGCAGAAATTACCCTGATGGCGGCTGAAACCGTACGTCGTTTTGGTATTGAGCCAAAAGTGGCGTTGTTGTCCCATTCCAGCTTTGGTACATCAGATTGCCCGGCGGCCCGTAAAATGCGTCAGACGCTGGCGCTGGTGAATCAGATGGCACCAGAATTGGAAATTGACGGTGAAATGCACGGTGACGCGGCACTGGTGGAGAGTATTCGCCATAACCTGATGCCAGATAGCCCACTGAAAGGTTCAGCGAATATCTTGATTATGCCGAACATGGAGGCTGCACGTATCAGCTACAACCTGTTGCGTGTCACGTCGTCAGAAGGGGTGACCGTAGGCCCGGTCCTGATGGGAATAACGAAACCGGTCCATATTCTGACACCGATTGCATCGGTGCGGCGGATTGTGAATATGGTGGCGTTGGCGGCAGTGGAGGCGATTACTCTTCGTCCTTGACGCCGCAGCTGTGTTAGCGGCGCTTATTTACCCGAATCACTTACTGGTCGTTGATTTTAAAATGAATCAGCTCATCGGGATACGCTCGCTTGCTGCCTTGCTGCCTTGCTGCCTTGCTGCAACGCCAATGACGTTGAGTAATCCTCTTCTTCTTGGTGTTGCAGTCTCCATCACTCTTCGTGCTTATTTTGCTTGGTTGTGGGCTTGCTGCAACCACTTATCCAGCTCATTAGCAAATTGCTGGCGGTCACGCTGATTCAAGGTATTTGGGCCACCAGTCTGAATACCGCTGGCGCGCAGGGTATCCATAAAATCACGCATGTTCAGCCGCTCACGAATAGTATCTGGGGTATAACGCTCGCCACGAGGGTTTAGGGCAATCCCCCCTTTTTCAATCACTTCTGCTGCCAGTGGGATATCTGCGGTGATCACCAGATCATTTTTTTCCACCCGCTGGACAATCTCGTTATCAGCCACATCAAAACCGGAAGCCACCTGCACTGTGCGGATAAATTTCGACGGCGGGGTTTTCAGTGGCTGATTAGCGACCAATGTCACCATCATGCCGGTACGATCAGCGGCGCGAAATAAGACCTCTTTAATCACATTGGGACAGGCGTCCGCATCGACCCAAATCTGCATTAGTGTGTTTCTCCTTTAATCGCTAACCAGTCTTTTACCGGCAGAAAATCGCGGTACAACGCGGCTTCTGCACTATCTGCCTCTGGCTGATAGTTATATTCCCAGCGCACCAACGGCGGCAGGGACATCAAAATAGATTCAGTGCGCCCACCCGTTTGCAGGCCGAACAACGTACCGCGATCCCAGACCAGATTGAACTCGACATAGCGGCTCCGGCGATAAAGCTGGAATTGACGCTCTCGATCACCCCAGCCCAGCGCTTTACGCCGCGCGACGATTGGCATATAAGCCGCCAGGAAGCCATCGCCAACGGCTTGGGTGAAATTAAAGCAGGTCATAAAATCAGGACTATTCAGATCGTCAAAAAACAGGCCGCCAATACCCCGCGCTTCCTGGCGATGCTTAATATAAAAGTAGTCATCGCACCATTTCTTATAGCGCGGATAGATTTGTTCGCCGAATGGCTGGCAAAGGTTATGTGCTGTCTGATGCCAATGAATGGCATCTTCTTCAAAGCCGTAATACGGGGTTAAATCAAAACCACCGCCAAACCACCACACGGCGTCTTCACCGGGTTTCTCAGCAATAAAGAATCGCACATTAGCGTGACTGGTGGGCAGATAGGGGCTTAGCGGATGAATCACCAGTGACACACCTAGCGCCTGAAAGCTGCGGCCCGCCAACTCTGGACGGTGAGCAGTGGCAGAGGCAGGTAACATCGCCCCGGACACATGGGAGAAGTTAACCCCAGCTTGTTCAAATACAGCGCCATTAACCAAGACCCGGCTGCGGCCACCGCCACCTTCTTCGCGGATCCAGCACTCTTCCGTGAATTCGGAGTGGCTATCGGCCTGATCCAAGGCCGCACAGATGTTATCCTGCAAAGTGAGCAGGTAGGTTTTGATTAGGGCTATATTGGGTGAGTTCATCAGAGGGGTTCACTGGTGGAAATTTTCAGGCGCTAAGTATACCCCAATTTTCCTCTATTTTTGTATTGCCAGTATGGATCCGCGCGGCCGCTTACTTTTATTGAACGGGTGAGCGTTGTTTTTATCTACCCAATGTGAGTGATGTGGGTAAGCGAATAGTAACCTTTGACGCTATTCAAGTACAAAGGGGTATCGCTGCGGGAAATATCATTTTATTATTGCGTGATATCATATTCCCGCGATAATCAGCCTATCCATTTTACTCGACGGTGTGAACAGCCATGGAAATCCGCATATTTCAGCAAGACGATTTTGAAGAAGTGATTCTGCTGTGGGAGCATTGTGACTTACTGCGTCCTTGGAACGATCCGGAAATGGATATTGAACGTAAGTTAAATCACGATCCTGAATTATTCTTGGTGGCGGAAGTGAATGGCACGATTGTCGGCTCAGTGATGGGCGGGTATGACGGTCACCGAGGCTCTGCCTATTATTTGGGGGTTCACCCAGATTACCGTGGCCGTGGCTTTGCCAATGCATTGATCAGCCGGCTGGAAAAGAAACTTATCGCCCGTGGCTGCCCGAAGCTCAATATTATGGTGCGCGAAGACAATGACGCGGTAATTGGCATGTATGAAAAGCTCGATTACGAAACCCAAGACACGATTATGCTGGGCAAACGGCTGATTGTGGATCAGGAGTATTGAGGTTTTAGCGTTTTGAATTTAAAGGATAGTAAATTTAAACCCACTTTTAATTTAATAGCGCTACTGGCCGAAATGACCGAGCAATAGATAAGGTGATTTTGGCCTTATCTCAAGGTTTTTAGCCGCCAACCTTTCTGTTTTCTGCTGTTTCTCTCCTTAAATCGACCTTATTGCCATAACTTATCCATGCGCATAGATAAGTAAAATCTTTTTTGCCACACTCTTGCCACAGTTAGAAATAAAAGAGTGCAGAATGGCGACGATCCGCAGCGTGGCTTCCCGTCACAAACTAAAACCTTTAATACCAAAGCCGAGGCTGATGCCTGGGCAAAAATAGTTGAGTCGGAAATGGCTCGCGGCGTGTGGCTGAGTCGTAGTGAATCGGAATCGACAACGCTATATGACTCGCTTGTGCGTTATGAAAATGAAATTGTCGCCAACAAAAGGGAGCGGTGCAAGATAGGTCTATTATCCGCATCTTTAAGCGGCAACCATTAGCCAGATGTTATATGGCCAGTATTCGTAGTGCCGATGTCGCCAAATTAAGAGACGAATGGCTAAAAGACTATGCGCCGGCCACGGTGTTACGCCGCCTATCTCTGCTTTCTCACTTATTTAATATTTCCCGCAAAGAGTGGGGAATGGAAAGCCTGATTAATCCTGTTGACCTGATCCGTAAACCCCAACCCGATAATGCCTGTACACGGCGTATCGCTGTTGAAGTTGTGCCAGCCATAGACGAAGATAATGAGGTTAAAACGCCAAGAAACACTGCTCAGGACGAAATCGAGCGGATTATTACCAATACTCAATCTCCGATATTGCCATCAGCGGTTTGCCTGGCGTTGGAAACGGCTATGCGAGCGGTGAAATTGTTGGGGAGCAGGTCAGATCTGTGAAGGAACTGATCGGATAGAGCACTAGGCGTTTTTTTGCCCTATTGAACGGTTTGAAAATATAAAGATTATTTAGTTACTCATATTTGCAATGACTAAGATTTAGGTGGCTCGTATTCGACTATTTGACCCAAACTAAATTTTGCTACTAATTTGCGCCACGCTCCTCCTACGTGGAATATAAATTTATCACTTGACTCTAGAGTGAATTAACAAATAAATTGTCCTTCGTCCTGGGACGCAGGACGATGATTGGGTGGTGAAAATGAAAAGTCAAGATATCGGTTTGATGCTAAAACTCATTTGCTTGCAAAAGCAAGAGGTTCGACTAAAAAAACAGCAAGAGTCATTCGCGTTAGCTTCCAATATTTGGTGGGATTGGGAAGCCGCAGAGGATTTGTATACGCCTACAGCTAATCTACTGACGCCTGATACTTCTATTGATGACTGGCTTGTGGAGCGCTACAGCGTTAGGGCTTTGGCTGCGGAAACGGGAATAAGTAAAAGTCAGGTAAGTTTATCTCTACAAGATATGATCTCAGTGGGTCTGGTAAAACGGGACAGAAAATTAGGTGTACCACGGACCAATGTTAAAGCACTTTTTGAACTCATTATATATGGACTGAGATATATATTCCCAACCAGAATAGGAGAATTGACTCGAGGCATTGCAACATCAATTGGTGCTCCGGTACTGCAAGGAAAGCTGATGGGCGCGGGAGATGTCATCCCTGTTTGGCCTGATGCGAAAGGCAATACCAAGGGCCAGTCGGTTGAGCCTCTATTTAAAACAGCAACTTATGCGGTTCGACGAGATCCTGAAATGTATGCTTTGTTAGCACTCATAGATGGTGTGCGTATTGGGCAACCGCGTGAACGTAATTTTGCATCAGATATGTTGATGAAACGGATGGAAGTAACTCGATGATTAATAGTGATATTCAATTAGATATGCTCCAACGTGTTGCTGAAGCATTAGGGCCTGATTTACGTGAAAAAATGACTTTTGTCGGGGGGGGTACGACAGGTCTTTTAGTCACCGATGAGTTTACTCGGGAACAAATACGCCACACCGATGATGTTGATCTCATTATGCATGTCATGAGCTATACAAGTTATTCAGCACTTCAGCAAGAGCTTCAAGCACATGGATTTAAAATTGAGGTACCTGATGACGATGGTGCGCATTTGTGCAATGAAACTCGGTGATTTGCGAGTTGACTTTATGCCAGATGATGAAAATGTATTAGGTTTTACTAACCGATGGTATAGGAAAGCAATGGAAACAAGTACCTATTTTAATTTAGCACCTGAACTAAGTATTAATTTGATAAGTCCTGTTTATTTTATTGCTACTAAATTGGAAGCATACAATGGCCGTGGAAAAGGTGATCCTCTAGAAAGTCGCGATATTGAAGATATTCTCAATTTAGTTGATGGCCGACCAGAGCTTGTAAATGAAATATCTACAGCGGAAAATGATTTAAAAATATATATTAGTCAACAAATTGAAGTCCTTATTAAATTGAGTGACTTCGATTATGCAATTCAAAGTCATACATATGGTGATAAAGCGCGAGAAGATGAGATCTATGAAAGGCTAGAGAAGATAATAGAAATTGGTAAGTAATTATGCTAATAACATGGGTTAGCCGCAAGGGTTTGAAAAGATTTAAAAATAATGACGCAGTGGCTTTGTATGAAAATAATAAAATATTTATTGCGATAGCAGTAGATGCTGCGGAAAAAATAATATATCGCATGAGTCTGACCTGGCAAAATATTGGGCAAATGCAGTAATAGCTGAATGCAAATTTCGTATAGATAGTACTTCAATGTTAAAGATCGATATAAATGAAATTGTTGCTATATTGAGAGAGAAACAAAAAAACTTACGCCATAGCTATTTACATGAAACTGCAAGCTATGCCGTCGTTTTTTTGGATAAAGAACTCCAAGTTGTGACGACTCTACATTGTGGGGATTGCTTATTTGGAAGCCAAAAAAATGCACCCTCGATAAACTGGTTAATTAAGCCACATAATACACATCAACAACATATGCAATTACTGGCAGCAGGTTGTCAGTGCCACTCTCATGCATATTCACGTTTTACGCTTACTCGCTATCTAAATGCCAGACGTTTCTATACACCTGAACTGAATGAATTCCCTATAACCGACATGGAACAGCTTATTTTATCTACAGATGGTTACTGGGCTGAGCATATAGGTGAGCGTATCGCCTGGGAAAAACTTGAAGACGATGCTAGTGTACTAAGAATTAACTTATCAGAGGAAAAAACTCTGGATATGCAAAGTGATTGTGAGAACTTTGTGACATATACCATTTATTAGTATGGAGGTTTTCTTTATTTACGCCACACTTATAACGCACAATACTGCAATTCAACCTTGTGTTCTGCAATTCTTTGTTTATATAATGTTTTGATTTTTATTGAAAATATAGTCTTAACCCCAGTTTGCACCAGAGCTTAAATTGGCTTTGCCAATGCATTGATCAGCCGCCTGGAAAAGAAATTGATTGCCCGTGGCTGCCCGAAGCTGAATATTATGGTGCGCGAAGACAATGACGCGGTAATTGGCATGTATGAAAAGCTCGATTACGAAACCCAAGACACGATTATGCTGGGCAAAAGGCTGATTGTGGATCAGGAGTATTGAGGGTTTAGTTGGTTGAATGTAAAGAGTGTTAATTTTAAATTCACTTTAGATTCGATAGCACTATTGGCTGAAATGACCGAGAAATAGAAAAGGTGATTTTGGCCTTATCTCAAGGTTTTTAGCCGCCAACCTTTCTGTTTTCTGCTGTTTCTCTCCTTAAATCGACCTTATTGCCATAACTTATCCATGCGCATAGATAAGTAAAATCTTTTTTGCCACACTCTTGCCACAGTTAGAAATAAAAGAGTGCAGAGTAAGGATTAAGTATCGGTAGTCAGTGCATTTTAAGACAATATCGACCCCAATTTTTTGTATCAGATCCTTTAGATAAATCAACCGATACAGGAAATTATCAGCCCCAGACATCGGAGTATGGACCTGGTCATTGGGTGGTTATTGATGAGGGCTATGCCTTTTGGCCGGTTTCAGGGAAATCATGGCACGGGATGCCAGTAACATTGGATAATATTTATGAACTTAAAAAGTAAAATCTTTATTTTTTGGGGAATGATGGATCTCTATTATATCGTTAGATATATATGGGTTAGCCTCTCTGTCGGTAAAATTCCCTTTGTCAGTGATATTAATAATTTTTTGCCCATGGACTTTTCTGATCTACTTATATATAGAGTTATTGTTATAGGTTCGATGCTAACCACCATTTCAGTGTTGTTTACTGCTTTTTTCTTTTTAAAAAATAAAAAGATAGCGATAATGGCCGCTTTTATACAAGAGCCCTTTAGACTTATTTTTGGCGTGTACTCTATTTCATTGATACCTACATTTATCAATGCACTCGGTATGACTATATTAGTGACTAATCTATTTTTACTTGTTATTTCTGAGAGTTTAAAAATTTACACTTTGCTTATTGCCAGGAAGATGTAGCTCGAAGTAACGTGGGTAGACATGTTTAATCTATTGAGCAAAAAAATGGTTTCCCGCATTATCGCGGGAAACCACTCATCGGGTATGTTCTTTAGAAATTAATCCGGAAACCGATATTAGCCATGATAGGTGACTCTACATGAGTCCCGTTGCGGTAATTGGCTTCGGCATAAACGGAAGTCTGTTTCGTCAGGTTGATATCCATGCCTAAACCATACTTCGCGGTATGTCCTGATAAATCATTATTAAAGTCGTTAACCTGATTGATCGTCACGGTATTTGATTTGATGAACTCTCGTTCAATAGCGACTTTGGCGTAGGGGCGGATGACAGACCCATTATTCAGGTCAATCTTCGTTCCCAGATGTGTACCTATTTCACCTTTAGCTGAGCGGTTATTATCAATATTCGCTGTCATACCATTGTTCAGTGCAATATCTTTATCCTGTGCCGTGTAATAGCTGGTACGAACATAAGGCTCTACGAACCAATTATTAGACAGGCTATAGTGATAACCAGCTTCCAGTGAGCCACCGATTGCATTCTGGTTATAATCACTTTGTACTGAACCACCGTTGGTCATATGGGCATTCAGTGAGTTTTTAAAACGGTTTGCTTTAACGACGGCATCGACATAATAACCACTGTTATCGAAATAAGTACCGTAGGCACCCAAGCTATAACTATCAACAGTACTGTTCCCACCACGAGCATGTTTCACTCGGTTATTGCTATAAGAGGTAAAACCGCCCAAGACTAATTGGCCTGAAGACATTTCTAGCACTTTATCAGCGCCAATTTCAAAACCATCTTGCTGCAAACGGTAAGCGGCATCATGAGCAGCATTGACCCGAGTATTGTTGGTTAAATAACGCCCCCAAACACTGGCGCCATCATCTTTATTATTATTTAAATCACCTTTACGAAAACGCAGATTCTGCATTTCACCATCGAAAATAAACTGGTTGGATGAGGCCATACTCAACACTGCTTCCGTTGATGGGGTTGTTTTCTCTTCAGGTTCGGGTTCAAGTTCAGTGCCTGTATTCAAACCTGAGCCTAAATACCACAGATTTCCGCCAGCCCGTGCGGAATTATCCCATGTATTCAAGCTATACACGTAAGTACCGCCATCGACTTCAATGATGTTAGCTCCAGAAATAGAAGCCAGTGTGAATGTTGCATCACCACTGAGATCGTGAATCAAGTCCAATGTGGTCATATCAGGTGAGGTGATCTCATGACCAGAGTCGTTAACTATCACCTTATGTTCCCCACTGGCGTTAGCGATGGTCATGAAGTTGCCTTTTCCCTCAGCAATAGAGGTATTGAATAGGAAGGAGCCAGAGCCGGAAAGCGTGCCGATGTTTAATGAAGCATATTGGTCGCCAGAACTTTGCTGGAAAACCACTTCACCGCCATTCAATATTAGGTTATCCACTGTGGCATAGGCATTGTTATCCAGACTCGCGCGCACCATCAATGTTGTATCTTCACCGTTGAGAACGACATTCTCAGCGTAAGCACCATGAGTTGCTGCGGCATTCAGATAGACAGTGGCAGCGTCATTAACCTCCGTCAGACCGGTTAATTTAGCCTCGGCATATACCCAGGAATAACTGTGATCAAATAAGTGGGTATCCTGTGACTCACCGCCAGCTTTGACCACCTGAGTGGTCCTATCATAAAATGTGGCACCAATACTGTGACCATTGGCTTCGATAGACTGCTTGCTGGCATCAACAAATACGGAGTCATGTGATGTGGCTTTGGTATCCCACCCTTTTGCCTCGTTTTTCATACCCCATAACATTTCATATGACGTATCTTCATAGCGGCTATTGGTAATGACGGGATCAAATGGAAGGCTACCATCATTCAACGTCGTAACAAAAATTTGATCAGTCATGGCCATTTGGGTGGAAACAACGACCATTGAATTGCCTTTAGCCAGCGTCTGATCAGCCGATGTTGCCACCCACATCAGGCTATCGTTCAGCGTGGTATTTTCTGCACGGCCAGCATAGATTGTATCATCCGGAAAATGGTGAGCGCTTACAGTAAAGTGACTGTTGTTCACTTCGGTATAGCGAATGGTACCTGAGGCAATTTGAGCAGAGAAATTCGCGTTAGAATTGTATAATTCATATCCTTCACCATTAAAGACAAAATGGTGATCTTCACTACCAGTAGTAACACCATCACCCAGCTTAATATTATGAAATTCACCCGCACCATATTTACTCTGTTCACAAATGTCAGTGACAGTATAATCAGTACATGAATCGGCGTTTGCGTTCATTGCTGTTGAGGTGTAAAGAATGGATGAAATGGCAATGCTAAGATAGGTTTTTTTAATATTGTATTTCAATGTAATAATACTCCAATTTATTTTTTAATTTCATTAAATTTACGTATTCCACATTGATACGCTATAATTTTACATTGCTCATTAATGAGTGTAATTAATTGTTTTAATAGAGAGTAAACAATTAAATATTTATTTTCTTCTTATAAGGATTTTAACAAAATTATGTAGGGTGAAATATGGGAACGCATGCGGATTGTTGTAGGAAAAATCTTGTGTTGGCCCAAATTTTATTTGGACAGGTTTTTTAAATGATAAATTCTCGCAATTATCACAATAAAAATTGATCAAGATCATGGCGGAAAGGGGGATGTTTCTCAGGTGTTATGTATTGATAATAATACGACACCAAGAGTAAAAGAAATTTTAGGGGCGCTGATATAGATTTAATCCTACTCTCAGTACCGAGAAACGCTTGCTGAGAGTAGGGAGTGGGGAAATTAATTATTTAATCTTGGTGATGTTTTTTACATCGATTTCCACTGAGTTCCAGTCTTTATCTACTTTCCCTTCAATTTGCACTTTATCTTGTGGCGTAATGCTTTGGCCTCTCCAACGTTTGTCGTCAATCTCAACAGTAATAGTACCGGTGCTATCACGGAAAGTGTAAGTATCGTGGCCCAAACGAGCTTCGATGTTCCCTTGCAGGGTGACACGGGCATCATCACGCATGGTTTTGACTTTATCTACTGTAGTGCTGGAGGCGCTCGGGCCAGTGAATCCCCCCTGGGTAGCGGGTTGAGTTTGCGTGGTGGCCGGGCCATCAAAGCCGCCTTGTGTGGTGTTGCTAGCGCTTTGGGCCAGCAATGGGGTGCCACATAGCATAATGAGAGTTGCTGCCAAGGTTAGTTTTTTCATCTTATTGCTCCTTCAATGAATGAATAATTCGTCTGAGGCCTGAGACTTGTAGAGGCCTCTTTGGTACTCAATGATAGACTAAAATCTTAGTAAGAGTTTCTGGAACATCACTATTTGACTGGTTAATAGGGATTGACGTAGATTTTATCAATAGTGCCACAGTGGATTTTTTAGGAAAAAAGCCGATTAATTATGGTGTCTTACTTGTTATGGTTATTAAGGCAACAAGATAATGGCACTTTTCTACTGGCTCGCACTCAAACCACTGGTTATCACTTTTTAGCGATTCATATTGGGCTTCTGTGTGCTCTGAGTTGCAGAAACACTGATTGGATGTCGGGGTTATTTTTAAGGAGCGTTAGATGAATATTCGCCCAAGGTTGTCTGGGGTGCGTTTGCTATTACTGAGTGCCCCCTTGTTGTTGGCCGGGTGTTCAACGGTGTCTGGTTTCTCTTGGTCAAGTTTATCGCCACTTAACTGGTTTAGCGGCAGTAGCAGTATGCAGGTGACTGATCAGGGGGTTGGGGGGATCACTGCCAGTACATTGTTGACGGAGAATGATATCAACGCTGGGTTGCAAGGTGGTTACCGTTTACGTAGCGGCATGGCCACCAACGATGGAAAACTCGTTTCTTTCTATCAGGCGCTGAAAGAGGATCAGATTAAGCTGGTTATCTCTGGGCAGCCTAAAGGGCTGGTAGAACGTATCGATGTTATGGATAAAAGTATCCCTAGCCAATGGGGGGTTACCATCGGAACGCCATTCAGCGATTTGTACAAAAAAGCATTTGGTGTCTGCCATAAAGGCAGTGGTGATGATGTCAATCAAGTAGAGTGCGTGGCACCAGAGAGTAAACACGTCAGCTATTTATTTAATGGCAACTGGCATGGTCCTGAAGAGTTAATGCCATCAGATGATGCTTTGCAGCGTTGGACGGTGAGTAAGATTATTTGGCGCGCAAAAGGCGAATAAGAATTAATTGTATTTTTTGCTATTATCACTTGGGCGCTACCTCTAGCGCCTTAATATTATTCCTATCCCTATATTACATTCTCTTCCCGCTTTATTTTGCGTTGCCGCAAGGTAATTTTAATCGTTTCAGTTATGATATTCAGCGTAACCAATACTGAAGTTTTAGTGAGGAAGAAAAGCATGACTCAAGTTCAGAGTGGCATTCTGTTGGAGCACTGTCGTTTTGCCATCTTTATGGAAGCAAAAGTACAGGGGGAGTTAGATGCCATTCGCCTAGGATGCAAAAAATTCTGTCAATCATTGCAAGAGTTACAGCAACAATTTCCAGATGAGCATTTAGGTGCGGTGATCGCCTTTGGCTCCAATGTCTGGCACGACTTATCCAATGGACAGGGCGCGAAAGAGCTAAAACCTTTTGTTCCATTGGGGAAAGGCTTAGCTCCCGCCACTCAGCGTGACCTGCTGATTCATATTCAGTCACTGCGTCAGGATATTAATTTTTCGTTGGCACAAGCTGCGGTGGCGGCTTTTGGTAGCGCCATTGCGGTTGAAGAAGAAACGCATGGTTTCCGTTGGGTTGAGGAGCGTGATTTTACCGGCTTTATCGACGGAACCGAGAACCCGCAAGGCGATAAGCGCCCCGAAGTGGCCGTGATTGCCGATGGCGAAGAAGATGCCGGTGGCAGCTATGTGCTGGTTCAGCGTTATGAGCATAATCTGAACAAGTGGCAGCGTATTCCTGAAAATGAGCAAGAGAAAATTATTGGCCGCACCAAACTCGACAGCCAAGAGTTGCCATCAGATCAGCGCCCGGATACCTCTCATGTCAGCCGTGTTGATCTGAAAGAAAATGGCAAGGGCCTGAAAATTCTGCGCCAAAGCCTGCCTTATGGTCTCGCCAGTGGTAAACATGGGCTGTATTTTATCGCCTATTGCGCGCGCTTACATAATATCGAACAGCAATTGTTGAGTATGTTTGGTGATATAGATGGTAAGCACGATCAGTTGCTGCGTTTTAGCAAACCGGTTACCGGCAGCTATTATTTTGCACCATCACTGACGGCTTTATTGTCCCTGTAAATCGGGGATGATTTGTCGAGCAAGATATATCCCCGTTGGCCGGATTGATGAAATCCGGCCTGAGGTTATTGACAAAGTGCCCGCGACGGAGAGAACAGGCAGATCGTAAAGACGCCGTAAATACATCCATGTAGGCTCGAGCCGCGCCATCCTTGGCGCGGACTCTTTACTCTTCTGCCTATCCTCACCGTTCAAGAGTGAGTCATCGGGGTTTGTCAGCAGTCTGTGGCCGGATTGATGAAATCCGGCCTTTTATTATTTATCACTCAGGGGATAGAGAGAAATAATTACTGCAACGTAATAGCGTCACGTATTCTGTTAACCACGGTTTGCTTCTGTTCTTTGGTCAAGGCACGCAGTGGCAGGCGTGGGTTACCAGCATCAATACCATGTAATTGCATAGCGGCTTTACCGGCGGCAACACCACCAAATTCAACCAGTACACGGATCAGCGCAATGACGTGATCCATTCCACGCTGTACCGCAACCTGATCACCCGCGTTAAAGTCAGCGATAATTTTATGGAACAGCGGAGCGGCATAGTTATAGGTGCTGCCAACAGCGCCAATAGCCCCGACAGCCAGGCCACCTGGCAGATGTTCATCAACGCCAAACGGGATATCAAATTTACCGCCACTCACACGCAAACAGCGTTGAAACTCATACAAATCAGCATTATTGAATTTAATTCCTGACAAGTTAGGGATCTTGGATTCCGCTTTGATCAGAAATTGTTCCATGTCCAAATTTACACCGGACATACCGGAATGGTAGTAATAAAAGCCCTTCGATGGTGCTGCCGCGGCTATTGCCTGACAATAAGCGATTAGGTCATCCAGATTACCCGGTTTAAAGAAACAGGGGCCGATGGCTGAGGTTGCGAATATATCCAGTGTTTCCGCATGACGAGAGAGATCAACCGCATCTTTAATACTGAGAGCACCGGTGTGTAAGGTAATGCTCAGTTTGCCTTGAGCGGCGTTTACCCAGCGTTCAGCAATTTTCTTGCGCTCATCAACTGAGCAATGAATGCCTTCGCCAGTGGTGCCACAGACATAAACGCCTTTCACACCGTCATTGACCAGATGCTCGGCAATTTGGTCAATGACCGGATAATTGACCTCGCCCTGTTCATCAAAGGGAGTGTGCGGAGCTGCGATCAGGCCGGTTAACTTTTTCATACGCATCCTTATAAACTGGGAGAGTGGAGGGTCCTGTGGGCCATAATCAATAATGACGACAATCAGTATTCGGTCAGTTTTTCTGTTTCACACTGCTTAATTGCATCGCAAAACCAACCGCAAATATGTTCTATACGAGTAATGGCGGAACCGACCGTAACGGCATATGCCCCCGCTGATATTGCCGCCGCCGCCAGGGCCGGTGAATGGTAACGCCCTTCGGCAATGACCCTGCACCCGGCTTGCGCTAACTGTGTCACTAAGGCCAGATCGGGCTCGGTTGGCACGGTGGCTTGAGTGTAGCCGGAAAGGGTGGTGCCGATAAAATCAATCCCCAGATGATGAGCCAACAGGCCGTCGTCAATATTGGAGGCATCGGCCATGGTCAGGCAGCCGGTTGCCCGCGCTCGCTGATATAAATCGGCCACGGAGACTGGGCGCTCACGGCAGGTAACATCAAAAGCAATAATATCTGCTCCGGCGGCACTTAGTGCATCGATATCTTCCAGCCAAGGGGTAATTCTGACCTCGGAGTCAGGCAAGTCGCGTTTAATAATGCCAATAATGGGGGCATCTGTAGCCCGACGTACTGCCTGGATGTTGCTGATGCCTTCAATTCGTAGACCGACAGCACCGCCCGCCAGTGCGGCACAGGCCATTGCCGCGACGATCTCAGGCGTATCCATGGCACTGCCGGGAACCGGTTGACATGAGGCGATAAGGCCATTTTGGAGCTTGTGGCGGAGATTGCTTAGATTGCTCACGGTCTTTAACTCCGATGTGAAATTATAAATGAAGTTTAACTCCATTATGTTAGATCGTTTATCCGTCGGGTGCAACGATAAGAAGGGTGATGTATGACGAAACTTTAGCAAATAGAGTGCTTTCCTGGCGCTGAGAACGTTATTAGTTATTGTGCCGTTGACCGCTAATTGCCGCGTTTGTATTTGTTAGGCATGTCGCTTCGTTAGCTCAGCCAACCTTCCTTTAAGGAGTTTAACTCCAAATTAAAAATAACAATGGAGTTAGTGCTAAAAGATTGGCATAGTTATCCATTCAGCGTGAGTAGACTCGTTAAGATACAAGAGGGTTACGCCAGATGGGAAAAGGGTTAGCACTGGATATCGGTGGAACAAAAATTGCCGCCGCGGTGGTCACTGAGAGTGGCATGTTGATTGGCCGCCAGCAAATAGCAACACCACGAGGCGGTGCCGGACAACTGGCTGCCGCACTGGAAACACTGATAGCGCCTTACCGCCATCAGGTTGATTTTATTGCTGTTGCGTCAACGGGCATTATCAGCGGGGGCCGTCTGACGGCGCTCAATCCGGCCAATTTGGGCGGGCTGGCTGACTTCCCATTGTACGACTGTATTCGCTCTATCAGTGATCTGCCTTGTGTCCTGCTGAACGACGGTCAGGCTGCGGCATGGGCTGAATACCAGGCGCTGGGTGATAAAAATGACAATATGATGTTTGTGACCGTTTCCACCGGTGTGGGCGGCGGCATCATTTTGAATAAAAAACTGTTGGTCGGGCAACGTGGGCTGGCAGGGCATATCGGCCATACGCTGTCTGATCCTCATGGTGTTTTGTGTGGTTGCGGTCGCCGGGGATGTGTCGAGAGCGTGGCATCAGGCACTGCTATTGGGGCAGAAACCTTGGGGTGGAAGCAACCGGTATCGGCTGCCACGGTGTTTGACATGGCGCAGCAAGGGGATGCGCAGGCGGGAAAAGTCATTAACCGTTCTGCCGCAGCCATTGCTCAGATGTTGGCCGACATGAAGATGGCGCTGGATCTGGAGGTGGTTATTCTGGGGGGCAGTGTCGGGTTGGCGGTTGGCTACCTGGAGAGGGTGGTTGCCGCCCAGAAGACATTACCGGGTATTTACCGCGTCCCCGTACAAGAGGCACATCACCGTCAGGATAGTGGATTACTCGGGGCGGCACTGTGGGCCAGAACGTCGTTGTGATCACGATCAGTGATATACCGTTATTGAGTCACTTACCGTTATCAGTAAATATACCGTCATCAGTCAATATCGAGGCATAACATGATCAGTGGATCCTTGGCACAACCGGCGTTTTTCAGTGGCTTACCTGAACGTCTTCAATGGGTATTGACTTATCTGGCGGATATGCCTTTAGCGCAGTTAAGCTGTGGGCGGCATGAGATAGACGGTGAGTTGATGTTTATGAATGTCATGGCGTTTGATACTCAACCCGCAGAGAGTAAGAAAGCAGAGCTGCATCGTACCTACGCCGATGTGCAATTGCTGATCAGCGGCATTGAGGGAATTGAGTATTCGACCCTGACACCGACAGAACATCTGGAGCCTTATCACCCTGATGATGATTATCAGCTCATCGCCGATATTCCAGATAAAAGCCAGTTACATATGTTGCCCGGCATGTTTGCGGTATTTTTACCGGGAGAGCCACATAAACCAGGCTGCCAGATAGCCGGTTCTGGTGCTATCAAAAAGGTGGTCGTGAAGGTTCATTATAGTCTTTTGAATAGCTAGTTATCTTTCTGATTTTATATCATAAGAAAAAACAGCGTCTTTGACATTTTTACCCGGTCTTCCGGGTTTTTTTATTGATCTCATCCCGTACACCTCCACCATTGATCTTCACGAATCAGATCAACTATGTAATGATGCGCTTCAAATATATCATCCTGTCTGTCATTTTATTTCCCTTGAGGTGTCCGCGTGAAAACTGGTGCTCCCCGTTTTAAGCCAGGTAAAATTCTTGATGCCTTGGGTGCGATGCAAAATAGCCTGACTCGCTCTGCTCAGCGTATTGCTGCGTATATTTTGGCGCAACCGACCCAGGTTACCCAATTGTCTATTGCTGATCTCTCTGCACTCACGCAGGCCGGTGAAGCGACCATTATTCGTTTCTGTCGGACGCTGGGTTATAAAGGGTTTCAGGATTTTAAAATGGATCTGGCCATTGAAGTGGCTACCCGCCATAACAGTGAAAACAGCCTGTTAGATGCCGATGTTCAAGAGGGTGACGATACGCTGGCGATCGGCAGAAAATTACAATCTGCTATCAATAATGTCTTATCTGAAACACTTAATTTGCTTTCTATTGAGAGTGTTGAACAGGTGGTCAAATTGCTGCGCCCTGCGGATCGTATCTGTATTTTTGGTGTTGGCTCCTCGGGGATCACTGCGGAAGATGCCAAAGGTAAACTGATGCGTATCGGCCTGCGGGTTGATGCTGCGACAAATAATCACTTCATGTATATGCAAGCCTCTCTTATGAATCCTGGTGATGTTGCCATTGGTATCAGCCATTCGGGGACCTCAGCTGAAACTGTACAGGCCCTAAAATTGGCAAAAGAGGCAGGGGCGACGACGGTGGCGCTGACGCATAATATGGGGTCACGGATCACTGAGTTAGCCGATTATGTCCTGATCAATGGTAACCGGCAGGGGCAGTTGCAAGGGGATTCTATCGGCACAAAAATCGCACAACTGTTTGTGTTGGATCTGATTTACGCTTTATTGGTCAAAGCTGATCCAGCGCAGGCGGAGAGTATTAAACGTAAAACTACTCAAGCGGTTAGCCAGAATGGGTGACCGGTAATATACCCGGCAGATTTGAAGCTGCATGTACGTTAACGGCCTTCGTTACTCCGCCCGCCCATGGGCCTCGCCTCTTCGAGGCCGCTGCAAGCCGCGTTAAAATCTGCTCCCGGCAGATTTGTCACCCCAGCCACTGACTTGTGTAAGTTCCTGGGGACTTACTCACTTGCCGCCTTCCTACAGCTCGAATTATTTAGGATATAGACTTTCTGCTGTGCTTTGTTTATTTGCTGTAGTGATATCCTGTCAGCGGTAGTAAACGCCTTGTAATCCCATTGCTTCTCTTTCTCTTATCAGCATTTCGCTGTCTTTGTCACGTTTTAGACATATTGCTATTGAAATGATGGGTTGATCTTATATACTCAAATGGAGTTTAACTCCTTTATTGAAAATAATTTGGAGTTAAAGGCGCGTAAATACCAACATGGCAATAAACATCGATTAGCAATCAATAAAGTGATTATAAACAATCACATGCTATGGTTGTACATGCCTCGGGGAAAACCGTTACTGCTGGTGCCATCATTGCCAGTGGGGAAGAGAGAGCGATGATATGAGCATTTCAGTAGATCCATCTCGTGAAGACAAACCATTATCGGGTGGCGCTAAGCCACCACGTTGGTACAAACAACTGACCCCTGCGCAATGGAAGGCCTTTATTGCCGCTTGGATCGGTTACGCCCTGGATGGCTTTGACTTTGTTCTGATTACTCTGGTTCTGACCGATATTAAACAAGAATTTGGCCTGACACTGATTCAGGCGACCAGCCTGATTTCTGCTGCCTTCATCTCACGCTGGTTCGGTGGGCTGGTACTAGGAGCGATGGGGGATCGCTATGGCCGTAAACTGGCCATGATCACCAGTATTGTGTTGTTCTCCTTCGGTACGTTGGCCTGTGGCTTGGCACCTGGCTACACCACGCTGTTTATTGCCCGCTTGATTATCGGTATTGGCATGGCGGGTGAGTATGGTTCCAGCTCGACCTATGTGATGGAAAGCTGGCCTAAAAATATGCGTAATAAAGCCAGTGGCTTCCTGATTTCTGGCTTCTCTATCGGCGCGGTATTAGCGGCGCAAGCTTACAGCTACGTGGTGCCTGCATTTGGTTGGCGTATGTTGTTCTACATTGGATTATTGCCAATTATCTTTGCGCTGTGGCTACGTAAAAACCTACCGGAAGCAGAGGACTGGGAAAAGGCACAGAGTAAGCAGAAAAAAGGTAAACAGGTCACTGACCGGAATATGGTGGATATTCTGTATCGCAGTCACCTCAGTTATCTGAATATTGGCCTGACGATATTTGCCGCCGTCTCACTTTACCTCTGTTTTACTGGCATGGTATCGACGTTGCTGGTTATAGTTCTCGGTATTCTTTGCGCTGCAATATTTATCTATTTTATGGTTCAAACCAGTGGCGATCGCTGGCCAACGGGCGTCATGCTGATGGTCGTGGTGTTCTGTGCGTTCCTCTACTCTTGGCCGATCCAGGCGCTGTTACCGACCTACCTGAAAATGGACCTCGGCTATGACCCACACACCGTAGGCAATATATTGTTCTTCAGTGGTTTTGGTGCGGCCGTGGGCTGTTGTGTTGGCGGTTTCCTTGGCGATTGGTTGGGTACCCGCAAAGCCTATGTGACCAGTTTGCTGATATCACAGCTCTTGATCATCCCGCTGTTTGCCATCCAGGGCAGCAGTATTTTGTTCCTGGGGGGATTACTGTTCTTACAACAGATGCTGGGGCAGGGGATTGCGGGCCTGTTGCCGAAACTGCTGGGCGGTTATTTTGATACCGAACAGCGAGCCGCAGGGCTGGGCTTTACCTACAACGTCGGCGCATTGGGAGGGGCATTGGCCCCCATACTGGGGGCATCGATTGCTCAACATCTCAGTTTAGGCACAGCGTTAGGATCGCTCTCTTTCAGTCTGACATTCGTGGTGATCCTACTGATTGGTTTTGATATGCCATCCCGTGTACAGCGTTGGGTCCGCCCATCAGGTTTACGGATGGTGGATGCCATCGATGGCAAACCATTCAGTGGTGCCATTACGGCCCAGCATGCGCGAGTAGTGACACAGAAATAACGTTTTTTCATCCAGAATTTACTTTTCATCCATCATTTATTTTTCATCCATAAACTGTTTTTATTGCCCGGTGCGCGACGACCGGGTTTTTTTATTTGTTTATTTGTTTATTTTTTATTGTCGATAACCCCAGCTAAATAGCGCAGAGGGCAATTAACCGGAGTGGCTGGTGAGCTGCGGGGTTGCTGGCTTAGAGCATTTCATGCTTGAACATCACCAAATGGTATATAAAAGCGTTATAGGTATGCGCCTAGTTATAAATACACTGAACATAATTTAAAGGCACACCGTTCATAATGAATGACATGCCTATTGGTTGAACTCAGTGGACAAGGTGCAGAATGAAACAGAACTCGGTCAAAAAAAATGCGCGTAACGGATTGACTCGCATTGCATTATTTAGTGCGCTGATACTCAGTAGTGCCGCTGCCTCGGCCACTGAGTTGCTCAACAGCTCTTATGATGTTTCCCGTGAATTATTCACGGCGCTCAATCCGGGTTTTCAGGCACAGTGGGAACAGCAGAACCCCGGTGACAAACTGACTATCAAACAATCTCATGCGGGTTCTTCCAAGCAGGCATTGGCTATCTTACAAGGTCTGAAAGCCGATGTGGTCACCTACAACCAGATTACGGATGTGCAAATTCTTCATGACCGTGGCAATTTGATTTCTGCGGATTGGCAAGCCCGTCTGCCGAATAACAGCTCACCGTTCTACTCCACCATGGCGTTCCTGGTCCGCAAAGGTAATCCAAAAAATATCCATAATTGGGATGATTTGGTACGCGAAGACGTCAAGCTGGTTTTCCCTAATCCCAAAACCTCCGGTAATGGCCGCTATACCTATCTGGCCGCCTGGGGCGCGACCCAACTGGCCGATGGCGGCGATGAGGCGAAAACCCGCGACTGGATGAAACGCTTTTTGAACAATGTTGAAGTGTTTGATACCGGTGGCCGCGGTGCAACCACGACGTTCGTTGAGCGTGGCTTGGGTGATGTACTGATCAGTTTCGAATCGGAAGTCAACAATATCCGCAAAGAGTACGGCAGTGATAAATACGAAGTTATTGTCCCGCCAGTGGATATTTTGGCTGAGTTCCCGGTTGCCTGGGTGGATAAAAATGTAGAAAAGAATGGCACTGAAAAAGCCGCCAAAGCCTATCTTAATTATCTCTATAGCCCATCAGCACAGCAGGTGATCACCAGTTTCAATTACCGTGTTTACGATAAAGCGGCGATGGAGGCGGCAAAGTCTCAATTCCCTGACACCAAATTATTCCGAGTTGAAGATCAATTCGGTAGCTGGCCACAGGTGATGAGTACCCATTTTACTACCGGCGGCGTACTGGATAAATTGTTAGCAGAAGGGCACCAGTAATGTTGTCGGCATCCAGTAAACGGGTTTTACCCGGATTTACCCTCAGTCTTGGGAGTAGCCTGCTTTACACCTGTTTGATTTTGCTATTACCGCTTAGCGCGTTAGTGATGCAAGTTGCGCAGATGAGTTGGGCGCAGTACTGGGAGGTGATCACCAACCCTCAAGTGGTTGCCGCGTATAAAGTGACTTTATTGGCCGCCGGTGTAGCCAGTGTGTTCAATGCGGTGTTTGGGATGTTGATGGCTTGGATTCTGACCCGCTATCAATTCCCCGGCCGCAGCATTCTGGATGGGCTAATGGATTTACCCTTCGCGTTACCAACCGCAGTGGCTGGCCTGACGCTGGCAACACTGTTCTCCACCACGGGTTGGTACGGTGCTTGGTTAAATGAGTTCGGTATCAAAGTCTCCTTTACTTGGTTGGGAATTGCTGTCGCCATGGCTTTCACCAGCATTCCGTTCGTGGTCCGCACGGTACAACCGGTATTGGAAGAGTTGGGGCCAGAGTACGAAGAAGCCGCAGAAACGCTGGGAGCGAGCCGCTGGCAGAGCTTCCGTCTGGTGGTGATGCCGGAATTGGCACCCGCGCTATTGGCCGGGACCGCATTATCCTTTACCCGCAGCTTGGGGGAGTTTGGCGCGGTTATTTTTATTGCCGGTAACATTGCCTGGAAAACGGAAGTGACCTCGCTGATGATTTTTATCCGTTTGCAGGAATTTGATTACCCAGCAGCCAGCGCTATTGCCTCGGTGATTCTGGCAGTCTCCCTGGCGTTGTTGTTTAGCATTAACACGTTACAAAGCCGCTTTGGCCGGCGGATAGGTGGGCACTAATGGTGGATATCTCTGAATTTAACGGTGTAGCCCGCCCACCGATCAATTGGGGCAAATGGACGCTGATTGCCATTGGCGCAGTGTTCTCGTTTTTGCTGCTGGTGATCCCGATGGTGTGGATCTTTATCACCGCTTTTTCTAAAGGTATTGCGGTAGTCGGGCAGAATTTATTAAACCCAGATATGTTGCACGCCATTTGGTTGACCGTACTGGTGGCATTGATAACTGTGCCGGTGAATCTGGTTTTTGGGGTGGTACTGGCCTGGTTGGTGACACGCTTTGTCTTCCCTGGCCGCCAACTGTTGATGACGTTAATCGATATCCCGTTTGCGGTTTCGCCCGTCGTGGCGGGTTTGATGTATTTGTTGTTCTACGGTTCAAATGGGGTGGTCGGTGGCTGGCTTGATGCTCACGATATCCAGTTGATGTTCTCCTGGCCCGGTATGGTATTAGTCACCATTTTCGTCACCTGTCCTTTTGTGGTGCGTGAACTGGTACCGGTGATGATGAGCCAAGGTAGTCAGGAAGATGAGGCTGCCGTATTACTCGGCGCTTCAGGTTGGCAGATGTTCCGCCGGGTCACCTTACCTAATATTCGCTGGGCGTTGTTGTATGGCGTGGTGTTAACCAATGCCCGCGCGATTGGTGAATTTGGTGCGGTATCGGTGGTATCCGGTTCTATCCGTGGCGAGACGTATACCTTGCCGCTGCAAGTTGAATTGCTGCATCAGGATTACAACACCGCCGGGGCATTTACTGCCGCTGCGTTACTGACTCTGATGGCAATAGTGACCCTTTTTCTGAAGAGCGGCCTGCAATGGCGCTTGGCGCGTCAGGTTGTCCGTCTCGAACAGGAGCAAAAGCATGAGCATTGAAATTAATAATATCAGTAAGTATTTTGGCCGGACCAAGGTACTGAATGACATTACGCTTGATATTCCTTCAGGCCAAATGGTGGCTTTGCTCGGCCCTTCTGGTTCGGGTAAAACCACCTTATTGCGGATTATTGCCGGGCTGGAAAACCAAAATGCCGGGCGCTTGAGTTTCCATGGCACGGATGTCAGCCAGTTACATGCCCGTGATCGTCGGGTCGGTTTTGTTTTCCAACACTATGCGTTATTCCGCCACATGACGGTATTCGACAATATCGCCTTTGGTTTGACGGTGTTGCCGCGCCGTGAACGCCCGAATGTGGCGGCCATTAAGCAGAAAGTGGGGCAATTACTGGAGATGGTGCAATTAGGGCATCTGGCCGAGCGTTTTCCATCACAGTTGTCAGGTGGTCAAAAACAACGGGTTGCTTTAGCGCGTGCATTGGCGGTCGAACCACAGATTTTGTTACTGGATGAGCCTTTTGGCGCGCTGGATGCACAGGTGCGTAAAGAGCTGCGCCGTTGGTTACGTCAGTTGCATGAAGAACTGAAATTCACCAGTGTCTTTGTCACCCACGATCAGGAAGAAGCGATGGAGGTCGCAGATCGGGTGGTGGTGATGAGTCAGGGCAATATTGAGCAGGTGGGGACACCGGATGAAGTCTGGCGTGAACCGGCAACCCGTTTTGTTTTGGAGTTTCTGGGTGAAGTTAACCGCCTGAGCGGGGAGATCCGCGGTTCGCAGCTGTTTATTGGCGCACATCACTGGCCGCTGGATCTTGCACCGATGCATCAGGGCAGTGTCGATCTGTTTCTGCGCCCTTGGGAGATGGAAGTGAGTACGCAAGCAAGTGATCGCTGCCCACTGCCGGTTCAGGTGCTTGAAGTTAGCCCCCGTGGTCACTTCTGGCAATTAACCGTGCAACCAATTGGCTGGCATCAGGACCCGATCAGTGTGGTGCTCCCAGAGGGGGACATTGACGCCCCGGTACGCGGCAACCGTTATTATGTTGGCGGGTTAAATGCACGCTTATATTCTGGAAATCAATTATTGCAACCCATTGCTTTAGCCCAAAGCGCCTGATAAGTTTTTCCTCTTTTTGCAAATAAAGAACCCTATCCAAAGTCATTGTTGTTGCAGCAAGGCCGCTAACGAGCAAATCCCGATGAACTGACTGGCGTCCGTCATTCGGGTTTGTGAGAGCGGCGAACACCGCTGCAACGTCAAGGACCAAGGGTATTTAAAGGTAATGAATGTGACAACCCTGGAACACTGCATCGGCCATACACCATTGGTGAAACTACAACGCTTAAGCCAAGGGCTGAGTGCGGAGATTTGGGTCAAACTGGAAGGTAACAATCCGGCCGGTTCGGTTAAAGATAGAGCCGCATTGGCGATGATCCAGCAGGCAGAGTTGCGTGGTGATATTGCCCCCGGTGACGTCCTGATTGAAGCGACCAGTGGTAATACCGGGATTGCCTTAGCGATGATTGCCGCCATGAAAGGTTATCACTTGAAGTTACTGATGCCAGAAAACATGAGTCAGGAGCGTCAGGCGGCGATGCGAGCTTACGGCGCGGAACTGATTCTGGTTAGCCGTGAACAGGGCATGGAAGGGGCGCGTGATCTGGCGTTAACCATGCAGGAGAACGGCGAAGGTAACGTGCTGGATCAATTTAATAATACGGATAATCCCTATGCGCATTTTACGGGGACTGGGCCGGAAATCTGGCAGCAAACGGCGGGTAAAGTGAGCCACTTTGTCTCCAGTATGGGGACCACCGGCACGATCACCGGTGTCAGCCAGTATCTAAAAAGCCAAAATCCGCAGGTGAAAGTTATCGGCCTGCAACCGGCAGAAGGCAGCAGTATTCCGGGGATCCGCCGATGGGCAGCGGAATATACACCGGGTATTTTCCGCCCCGAGCTGGTGGATCAGGTGTTGGATATCACGCAGAGTGTTGCAGAGCAAACCATGCGGCGGTTGGCGAAAGAAGAGGGGATATTCTGTGGCGTCAGTTCTGGTGGTGCGGTGGCTGGGGCGCTGCGTATCGCGGCAGATAACCCTGATGCGGTGATTGTGGCGATTATCTGTGACCGTGGTGACCGATATTTATCGACTGGGGTTTTTTAAGTAAGGGGGCCTCCGCTAGCTAGCGTACTGAGCCTGCAACTGGAATGGTGAAGTGTTATGCCATTCCAATCCGCACGGCAACAGAGCCTTGTGCAACGAGTCGCATCATGTTACTCACACATAATTTCATCCACATATGACTTGATCCATGCATGAACTTATCCCGCTGGTTCTATTTTTCCAGGCTTTGCGCCGTGCCTTGATAACGGTAACCTGCACCGTGCACTGTGCGGATCAATACCGGATGAACCGGATCCCGTTCAATGGTCTTGCGAAGCTTGGAAATATGCTGGTCGAGCGTACGGCTCTGTGGCAAATGGTCATATCCCCAAACCGCATCAAATAACATATCTCTGGTGACTACCCGGCTCTTATGTTGATACAGATAGCGCAGGATATTAACCTCGCGCAGTGACAGCTCAAGGCGCGTCTCTCCACGAGTCGCACACAACTCATTGGGAAACACCATCAGATCGCCAAACGGGAAGCCTGCGTCTTCGGCGGATTCAGGTATTTTTCGTAGACAACGGCGGACAATAGTCTTGATTCGGGCGCGCATTTCATGGATACCGAAGGGCTTACTGATATAGTCGTCAGCACCCAACTCTAACCCGATCACCCGGTCAATCTCCTCATCCCTAGCGGACAGAAAGATAATGGGGATTTGCCAGTCATGTTTGCGGATCTCCCTGCACACCTTATAGCCATCAAGCTCCGGCATCATGATATCAAGAATGATAAAATCCGGCTGCTGTTGGCGGTATAGCGCCAGTGCCTGCACACCATTTTCTGCTGCGATGGGGCGGTACCCCTCATGGGCCAATACTTCCATAAGGCCATTACGAATATGGGCATTGTCTTCGGCAATTAATATTTTCATGTGAACTGCTCCTTGTCTGTGGCCGCATCTTGCTTAATCGTCATAGGCAGTTTTAGGGTAAAACAGCTACCCGCCGGACTACTGGTGACGGAAATTTCGCCCTGCAAACTGGCGGCTAATTGGCTGGCGATGGTTAAACCAATACCGGTGCCGGAAACACCTTCTGTGATATGGCTCTTCACTCGATAAAAGGGCTGGAAGATCGCCTTTAACTCTTTTGCGGCGATGCCGCTGCCATAGTCCCGTACGTGGATCAACACCCGGTCATCAACCTGTTCACCAATCAGCTTCACACGTTTTCCTTGTGGGGCGTATTTTTCGGCATTACTGAGAAAATTACTGATAATCTGCGTTAAGCGATCGACATCGGTCGTGAGGTAAATATCGGTATTAATGATCAGCACCAGCTCCATATCTTTGGTGGAAAAAGCGGGAATGAAAGTGTGATAAATTTTGTTCAGCGATGGGCTCAGTGCCACCGTTTGTAGATCGAGTTTTGGCGTATTGGTAAAGCTGAGGATGTTCTGAATCAGGCGTGAGAGCCGCCGGCTTTCATTGAGGATCACCTCCAGATAGCGCTGCTCTGCGGAGGGGAGAACGCCCTGCTCTGGTTGCAACTCCTGCAACATCTCTGCGTACAGGGTGATATTAGTCAGTGGCGTTTTTAGTTCGTGGGATACCTGACCGACGAAGCTCACTTGCTGTTGGGCAAGCCGTAACTGGCGGTTATATTCTCGATACAGGTATAGCATGACCAGCCCAACTGTCACCATCAGCAGTAATAACAGCAGCCCGCCCCATAAATAAAGGGGGGCGCCGTTCACCGCCTTGGCGTAATAGTCTATCTGCCAGGCACCCAGCGGATAAGGCAGGCGTTGGGAATTCAAGGGGGCCTGTTGGGTCAACAGCTCTTCATTGCCGCTTTGATAGAGCAAGCGCCCATCATCTAGCACTTGCAGTGTGTTCGGTGCAGAGTCAAATGTCATGGTGTTAATCACATCAGACAGCAATTTGACGTAGGGGATTTTAAAACCGATCAGTTGATTATCCCGCGCCTGCCAATATATCAACAGTGGGTCGCTGAGTTCGCGACTGAGGTACCAGCCTGAGGTTGGCCGTGTCTGTTCGTCGGTATAGTGGTGGCTGTAGAGCAGACTCGGGTCTTGAATGATGGGGGTGATAGCCAGTATCCAGGCTTTCTCTTTCTCGGTCAGTGCTGCTTGAGTATTGGGGTACAAGAGCTGGTTTTTCTTCAATACGAATAGGGCGTCAATACTACTCTCTTGCGCGATCAGGGCGTTTAGCGACGCGTTATCTAACTGAATATAAGAAACAAGCGAACCCAGACGCACGGCATTCTGGTTTAGCAGGTCCAAAATAAATGTACTGACCTGTGTGGTATGACTCTGTGCCAGACGTTGGTTTTGATAATGACGCAGCAGTGTTTCATGGGTGAGGCTGCGATAGCCGAAGTAGGCGATAGCCGCGCAGATTAAGAACGTGATAGAGGTAAAAAGAAACAGGCTTTTTGACGGCTTCATGCCATATCCCATGTAAACGCTGAGCCAGCGTACTGACTCAGCATAAATGAACTTTTACTCAGACTGCTGACAAACCCCGATGACGTGATCTTGAACGGTGAGGATAGGCAGAGGAGTAAAGCGTCCGCGCCAAGGATGGCGCGGCTCGAGCCTACATGGATGTATTTACGGCGTCTTTACGATCTGCCTGTTCTCTCCGTCGCGGGCACTTTATCAATAACCTCTTTTATTTTTACTTTTATTTTTACTTCTGCTGCTGTTTGACGTTGTAGTTCTGTTCTTTCAGCTCTTTACGGTAAGTGGCGGCATCTTTACTGTCAATGTCATCCGCTAATTTACGCTGTTTATTCGTACTCTCTCGCACTTTTTTCTCTGCAACCGGGCTGGAGAACGACATGCTGTCCAGTTTTGAGGCATTGGACTCTAGCACTTTCTTCGCTTCATCTTTGCGCCCCGCGTCGATCAATTTAATGGCTTCATCATTGGCCAGCGCTGTTTTTTGAATCTCTGATTCCGCTAATACTTCTTCTTGTACAGCATCGTTGACCTTTTCTACGGATTGGCTGTAGCTGACGGTCACTCGTTCATTAATCTGATCTTGCTTTTTACTGCTGAGATTCAGGTAGCTGATACTGACATCGGCCAGATCTTTTTGCTGTTTGTCAGTACCTTTTTCCGGAATAACCTCCAGTAGAATGTATTTTTCCTGATTAGAGTAAAGCTGATTCAGTTTCACATTCACTGTATTGCCGAGGATATCGCCATCGCGCCCCAGTAGTCGTACCGGCTTCACCTTATCGCCAGTCTTAATCTGAACAACGATATCTTGTGCGACGACGGACATCACATCTTGGAATTCTTTGGTGAACGCCTTTTCCAGATCCGCCGAGTTAGCGACAAAGGTGTGGTTACCATCGCTATAACCCGCAATGGCGGTCATCAGATCCTCGTTATAATCCTGGCCCAGCCCGATAGTGGTGATGGCAATCCCTTTTTTAGCCGCCATGCGAGCCAGATCGGAAAGCTCGCTGATTGAGGTAGGGCCAGTATTCGCCTGACCATCAGAGATAAGGATGATGCGATTCACCTGCTCACGGTTCAGGTGTTTATCCACTTGACCAATACCCATACTGACACCAGCAAACAAGGCGGTCATTCCCCTTGGGTGAATGTGCTGTTGAATGCTGGCAATCAGTGCTGGTTTATTAGTGACTTTCGTGGCAGGAATGATCACTTCGGCGTGGTTATCGTAGGCAACCACCGATAGTGTATCGGTAGGGTTAAGCATATTAACGGCTAAAATCGCCGCTTCTCTGGCCTTCTCAATGCGCTCGCCGCTCATCGACGTAGAACGATCAATGACCAGCGCCAGATTGATTGGGCTGCGACGCGTACTGTCGAGATTAAAACCGATAAGAGAAATTTTCAGGTAATTTTTATCTTCGCTATTAACCAGCATGACTGGCGCAGCAAGCTCTGATTTGACATTGACCACTTGTGTTGCTGCCTTTGCTACCCCAAACAGCGAGAATAGGAATAATAGCAATAATATGGCCGTCTGCTTTATTCGAACTGCCTGTTTTATTAGCATGTCTGTTTTTATTAAAATGGTTGGTTTTAGTAACACGATAGCACCTCTGTGCAAGACTCGGGAGTAGTGCCACGATTATTCATCTTATCATGCGCTAAGTTGTCTGTTTGCTGTATAAAGTTGTCAAAATTTTGTAAAACAGCTAATTATCGTCACGAATGCTGTGCTGAATAGCCGGTAGTTTAGTCAGAGGAATGAGTGATCATCTCGGAATTTGGGGGTAAAATAAAGGAAAAATAAATTCCCAAGCGGGGAGAAAGAAGGAAAAGAGGAATTTAATTATTTATTCTATAAAATCAATGTATTACTATTTACTTTACCCGTTTATAGATATCTTCTGGTTATTTATCCCTAAACTTATAAGTGTGTTGGTTTATTACTCTGTCACATAAATAAATAAAGAATTATTTGCTATTTTTTGAGGTTAGTCACATTTGGCATTTGGATATTTATCACAAATAAAAGTAATAAATAGATTAATTACATTTTTATATTGAGATATATCACATTTAATTTCTTAATATAATTATTCAATATTACAATAATTATAATAATATCAATAAGTTGATTTTGTAAGCATGATGGTTGATTCTTCGAAATCATTAATGCTAGTACAATACACTTTTAAGGGTAAAGTTTTCTAAAAAAACCGACAACAAGTAGCATCAATAGTAAGAAATTATCAAGATAATAGTATTAAATTTCCTTACAAGTCGAACCAGTGAGGAAAAGTACATGGACTACAATTTTGATGAAGTCATCGATAGAAGTAATACAGCATGTGAAAAGTGGGATGCTCATTATTTAAATGCTCGATTTGGTATGACTGATTTAACGCCTATGTGGGTTGCAGATATGGATTTTAGGTCTCCGGAATCAGTGATTAGTGCGCTTTCCGAAAGAGTTAACCACGGTATTTATGGCTATACTTTCAGACCTGATAGTTTTTTAAATGCCATTGCACAGTGGGTTAAAAAAAGACATCAATGGTTAATTAAGCCTGAGTGGATCTCTCATAGTCCTGGCGTTGTTCCTGGATTAGCAATGGCTATTCGTGGGTTAACAAAACCGGGAGATAAAGTACTCATTCAATCCCCTGTTTATCATCACTTCGCCAATGTTATTACACGAAATGATCGTGAAGTCGTCGCGAGTGAATTACGCTATGATAGCGAAAAATATGATATAGATTTTGCACATTTTGAAGCGTGTATCGCCACTGGCGTAAAACTATTTATCCTTTGCAATCCTCATAACCCAGTGGGAAGAGTATGGACACGGGATGAACTGACGACCATGGGTAATATATGCTTACGGCATAACGTGATTGTCATCGCAGATGAAATACATTGTGATATTGTTTTAAAAGGAAATAAATTCACTCCTTTTGCTTCTATCTCACCTGATTTTGAAAATAATTCAATTACCTGCATGGCACCCAGTAAAACCTTCAATCTTTTAGGTACGCAGACTTCAGCTATCATTATCCCTAACCAAGAATTACGTAATAAATATGAAACCGAATTAAATAGCCTGGCATTAGGAAATCCTAATCCCTTTGGCGTGATAGCATTGGAAACAGCATATAAAGAAGGTGAGGAGTGGTTAGAGAGCTTGCTTAGTTACTTACAACATAATTTAGACTTTGCTGTGGACTTCTTTAAAAAATATATACCGAAGATCAAATTGGTTAAGCCTGAGGGAACGTATCTACTCTGGTTGGATTGCCGTGGGCTAGGGTTGAGTCCGTATGAATTGGAGCAATTCATACTAACAAAAGCAAAATTAGCCTTAAACGAAGGCCACATCTTTGGCGAAAGTGGTGAAAACTTCATGAGGATGAATATTGGTTGTCCAAAATCAGTACTCACCAGTGCATTAATACAACTAAAATACGCGGTAGATGATTTAAACTAGAATAGCGTATAGGTTATTTTGCAGGGGATAAAATGAACAGTGAAAAAAAAGAACATCTTAATGCAGTATCAAGAAAATTAAGAACGATCATGGGACGTGATAATATTGATGCTGTCATTGTGACAACGTGTGATAACTTTTATCATATTACCGGTATTTTCAGCTTTTTTATGTATACCTTTCGGAATACGGGCACGGCTATCGCCGTTGTCTTCCGTGATGTGAAAATTCCATCGCTAATCATTATGAATGAATTTGAAGCAGCCAGCTTAACGTTGGATATGCCAAATGCTGAATTAAAGACCTTTCCTGTTTGGGTAGATGTAGATGATCCGTTTAACATGCGCGATCCTGCAAATAATAATAAAGAGAGGCCGATAGGTTCTCCTATTGAGAGTGTATGTAATATACTCAAAGACGCATTGAACGATGCCAGGGTACTTAATAAAAAAATAGCAATAGACCTCAATATAATGTCAAACGGTGGTAAACGGGTTATTGATGCCGTTATGCCTAATGTTGATTTTGTCGACTCAAGCTCTATATTCAACGAGCTAAGAGTGATAAAAAGCCCTTGGGAAATTAAAAGACTCAGAAAAAGCGCAGAAATTACTGAATATGGGATCACTGAAGCATCAAAGCTAATCCGGGTAGGATGCACATCAGCTGAACTCACTGCCGCATATAAGGCCGCAGTAATGAGCAAATCTGAAACTCATTTTTCAAGGTTCCATCTTATCTCTGTTGGAGCTGATTTTTCACCCAAAATCATACCAAGCAATACGAAAGCCTGTTCAGGCGATTTAATTAAATTTGATTGCGGCGTCGATGTTGAT
This sequence comes from Yersinia similis, assembly GCF_001053095.1. Lineage (GTDB taxonomy): Bacteria > Pseudomonadota > Gammaproteobacteria > Enterobacterales > Enterobacteriaceae > Yersinia > Yersinia similis. The sequence goes on from NZ_CGBP01000014.1 coordinate 33,720, forward strand.
GGTTATGGTGCTGATATTGCCAGGACCTTTGTTGTTGGGGAACCTCCCGAGATCACCCGTAAAATATACCAAATAATAAGAACCGGGCATGAACATATGCTGAGTATGGTTGCGCCTGGCGTAAAAATGAAAGATGTATTTGATTCAACGATGGACGTCATCAAAAAGTCCGGGTTACCCAATTATAATAGAGGGCATCTTGGGCATGGTAATGGTGTATTTTTGGGATTAGAAGAGAGTCCCTTCGTTAGCACTCATGCTACAGAATCGTTCACTTCAGGTATGGTGCTAAGCTTAGAAACACCTTACTACGGCTATAATTTGGGTTCGATTATGATTGAAGATATGATTTTAATAAATAAAAATGGTGTTGAGTTTTTAAGTAAGTTACCCAGGGATTTAGTTTCTTTTAATTAAAAACTGTATTCTATACCTTAAATAGTTCGAGTTGCAGCGGCCTCGCATAGGCGAGGCCCATGGATGGGCCAGGTAACAAATATAGCCAACGCACATGCAGCTTGAAGTATGACGGGTATATGCTACGCAGTAGGAGTTAACTATGAAATGGTATCATTCTCTCGTGTTGCTACCTGTATTATCATTAACTGTTGGTATTTTCTTTGTTAACAAAGTAGAGCCTTTTATATTAGGTATGCCATTCCTTATGTTCTGGATCGTGATTTGGTTAGTTCTGACCGCGGTGATTATGGCCATAATCTCGAAATTGGATTCAAAAATCAGTAAGGAGGAAGTATGAATGCGCCATTAATCATAATATGTACATTCTTCCTGTTTAGTATTTATCTTGCCATTCGCTCTAAAAAAGGCAAGAAGATGGACCATGAAGGGTGGACCACCGGTGGCCGTAGCTACGGCGCTTTATTAGTATTTCTACTGAGTGCTGGGGAGATATACACAACATTTACATTTTTGGGGGGCAGTGGTTGGGCATATGGAAAAGGCCCAGCAATATTATATACGCTCACCGTCAATGCCTTTATGGGGATATCACTTTATTGGCTTCATCCTATTATTTGGAAGTATGCAAAAGATAATAATGTTCGGTCTATTTCAGACTTTTTCGCACTGAAATATAAAAGTTCATCATTAGGTATGCTAATTAGCATATTCTCTATAGCAGCAATGGTTCCGCTTTTCATTTTACAATTAAAAGGACTTGGGATCATTGTATCACAAGCATCTTATGGCTCTATATCGTCCAACATGGCAATATGGATTGGCGTGATTTCAGTCTCTATTTTTGTGATGATTTCTGGAATTCATGGCTCTGCCTGGACATCCGTATTAAAAGATTTCATGATCTTATTTGTGGTTGTTTTTATTGGTATTTATATTCCAATTCACTACTATGGTAGTATCGGCAACATGTTTCAATCTATTGAAACAGTTAATCCTGGGTATCTTGTCTTCCCGAAAGAAGGACTTAACATACCTTGGTATATCTCTACCGTATTCCTATCCGTAGCCGCTTATTTCTGTTGGCCACACTATATGACGGCTGTATTTACAGCCAAAAATGAAACCTCATTAAAGCGTAATAGCATTCTGATCCCGGCTTACAGTCTGGTCATGCTCTTTGCCTTTTTTGTCGGTTTTGCGGCAATCTTAAATGTCCCTGACTTAACAGGGCCAGATGTTGACCTGGCTTTATTTGAAATATCAAAATCAACCTTCTCAAGTTATATTGTTGGGTTTATTGGTGCGGCAGGTATGCTGACAGCACTGGTACCGGGTTCTATGTTATTACTGGCGACGGCAAATATGCTGGCCGGTGTCGTCCAAAAGATTTTCCGCCTGGATGTGGAGAAAAATAAATCGGGAAATCTTTCTCGCTATATGGTGCCTGTTGTTGCCTTGGTCTCTTTGTATTTTATCTTTAATGGCAATGATACGCTGGTCGCTATAATGCTACTTGGCGTCAATATAATTGCTCAGTTCTTTCCAGCGCTTATATTTAGCTTTTGCAAAAAGAATCCAATCACTACTGCGGGTGCTTTTTCGGGGATTATGGTCGGTGTCATTATTTTGGCGGTCACCTATGTCTATCATATCTCAATAGCAGATATTTTCCCGTTCATTACTAATGGTTTTGAGTATATGAATATAGGGGTTGTCGCCTTTGCTATGAACTTTATCGTTACTTTCTTAATCTCATATTTAACAAGAAGCTATTATAAAGAAGTCACTGTTTAATAACCAATAGGCCATTTCCAAACTGGACGTGGCCGTCTTAATCTGAGTGATAAAGAGTTATGGGAAAAACAATTGTTATCGTCGGTGGCGTTGCCGGTGGTGCCAGTGCAGCTGCTCGCCTGCGCCGTTTAAATGAATATGATAATATTATTATTCTAGAAAGAGGGGAGTATATCTCTTTTGCCAACTGTGGCCTGCCTTATTATATTGGTGGCGTTATTACAGAAAGAGATAAGCTTTTAATCCAGACACCAGAGACAATGAAGGATAGATTTAATATTGATGTCAGAACTGAAAATGAAGTCATAGATATAAACAGTGCGAGTAAAACCATTACTGTGATTAATCATAAGATGGGTAAGGAAGAATTTATAAAATATGACATATTAATTCTATCGCCTGGTGCTCGTCCTTTTATTCCAGATATTGCCGGTCTGTCAGTAAACGGTCCTGTATTCACCCTGCGTAATATGTCAGATACAGATAATATTAAAGAGTATCTAATTTCCTCTACACCTGAAGCTGTCACTATTATTGGTGGTGGTTTTATCGGATTGGAAATGGCGGAAAATCTGGTGAGTAGTGGGCTAAACGTCACTATTATTGAATTATCAAACCAAATTCTTTCGCCACTTGATTATGAAATGGCTGCGATTGTCGAAAAGCATTTAAAAGACAATGACATTGATGTGATAAAAAATGACGCAGTGGTTCAATTCGATGAATCTGCACATCAAATACATTTGAAATCAGGGAAAATTATTACCACCGACATGGTCATTCTGGCGATAGGTGTCGAACCTGAAAATGACTTGGCAAAGAAAGCTCATCTGGATTTAGGGATCAGAGGGAGCATCTTGGTTAATGAGAAATTACAGACGAGTGTAGCGGATATTTATGCTATCGGTGATGCTATCCAGGTTGTCGATTATATCAATGGTCAGGCAACGTATATTCCACTGGCCTGGCCGGCTAACCGGCAAGGCAGATTATTGGCTGATATTATTAATGGCCGTGATGTGCGCTATCACGGAACATTAGGCACTGCGATTGCCAAAATATTTGACCTTTGTGCCGCCTGTACGGGTAACAACGAACGTCTGTTAAAGCGCTTGGCTATTCCTTATCAAGTTGTTCATATTCATGGGATGTCACATGCGAGTTATTATCCTGGCGCTCATCAGATTTCATTGAAATTATTATTCTCGCCAGAGAACGGGCGTATTCTTGGCGCGCAGGTTGTCGGTCAGGGGGGCACAGATAAACGGATTGATGTGTTGGCGACCGCGATCAAAGGCAAGCTAACTATCTATGATCTTCCCGACTTAGAACTTGCTTATGCTCCACCTTATTCATCAGCAAAAGATCCGGTCAATATGCTGGGTTATATTGCGGAAAATATGTCGAATGGCGATGTCATAACTAAGCAATGGCATGAAGTAGATGCGTTTATTGCTGATGGAGGGATTATTATTGATGTACGAGATGAGGCGGAGTTTATCTCCGGCAGTATAAAAACTGCGGTAAATATTCCTCTACCTGGATTGCGTCAAAAATTGGCATTAATACCCCAAGATAAAAAGATACTGGTGAATTGCCAGGTTGGGCTAAGAGGGTACATTGCCGCAAGGATCCTGTCTCAATATGGCTATACCGTGGCTAATTTAGATGGGGGATATTTGACCTTTAATTATGCTAATGCTTGATTTTTATTTTGTATCAAAAGGGCATCTATACCCAAAATAATTCGAGTAGCAGGAAGGCGGCAAGGGCAGTTAACACCCCTGCAGCTTGAAGGTCGATGGGTATAAAATACCTCATGATGAAACAAAAAATAAATGAGGAAAGCCAGTGATGGTAAGTTTTTTAGTTTTATTGAAATAGAGTTATTACAACAATAAAAGGTCACGGATGACCTATCACGATGAAGGCCATCGACCTCATCGTGATGACCAAGTTACTACTCCCGTTCTAACGCCCTAATGGGGTCCATCTCCGCCGCTCTTTTCGCTGGGAAGAAACCCCAAATTACCTCAATCAGGCTGGAGCAAACATAAAGGAGATAATAGACCAGAAAGACAAGCAGCAAAACGGCACCCTTGAGCGCCGTTTTTCATCGGTATCGATACGAGGGCTATTACTTGATACGGCCTATTTCTTGATACGAATAATAGGTGTTTCGCCCACAGTCACGCTACCAGAAAGCTTAATCAGTTCTTTAATCTCATCCATGTTAGAGATAACAACTGGTGTCAATGTAGACTTGGCTTTTTCTTCTAGCAGGGCCAAATTGAACTCGATCACCACGTCACCTTTCTTGACGCGTTGCCCTTCTTCAGCGATACGTGTAAAACCTTCGCCTTTCAGTTCAACAGTATCAATACCGAAGTGGACGAACAGCTCAATGCCGCTATCTGACTCGATAGAAAAAGCATGGTTAGTCTCGAAAATTTTACCGATGGTGCCGTCAACTGGAGCAACCATTTTATTGCCAGAGGGCTTGATAGCAATACCATCGCCCACGATCTTCTCTGCAAAAACAACATCAGGAACATCTTCAATGTTGACGATCTCACCAGACAGCGGTGCAACTATTTCAATAACACTGCTGTCTTTTTTATCATCTGAAACCAGTGATTTCAGTTTATCGAACAAACCCATGATCTTCTCCTAAGTATTTATATTGGGCAGCGTCCCAGTATCGTGGAATTAGCAGAGTGTTTTCTCTTCGATGAATGTGGTAACCAAATCCATCAATTCCTTCGCTGTTGGCTGAGCCAGTGCCTGCTCTGCCAACACCTTCACATCTTCGAAATTCGTGTTACGGATAATTTTCTTGATGCGTGGGATCGAAATTGCACTCATGCTGAACTCATCCAGCCCCATGCCCAATAACAACAGTGTAGCACGTTCATCGCCAGCAAGTTCACCGCACATACCGGTCCACTTACCTTCAGCGTGAGATGCATCAATAACCTGTTTTATCAGGCCCAATACTGATGGTGACATTGGATTATAGAGATGAGAAATCAGCTCATTGCCACGATCTACTGCCAGAGTATACTGAGTTAGATCGTTTGTCCCAATACTAAAGAAGTCAACTTCTTTAGCTAAATGGCGAGCGATAACCGCCGCCGCTGGTGTTTCAACCATTACACCGACCTCGATAGTTTCATCAAAGGCCTTATTTTCTTCACGTAGCTGGCTTTTCAGCAGTTCAAGTTCTGCTTTCAGTTCACGGACTTCTTCGACCGAAATAATCATCGGGAACATGATACGCAACTTACCAAACGCCGATGCCCGCAAGATTGCCCGCAGTTGTGCGTGCAGAATTTCTTTGCGATCCATAGCGATACGAATGGCACGCCAGCCAAGGAATGGGTTTTCTTCTTTCGGCAAGTTCATATACGGCAGATCTTTGTCGCCACCGATGTCCATTGTGCGGACGATAACTGCCTGAGAACCCATAGCTTCTGCTACGGCTTTATAAGCCTGGAACTGCTCTTCTTCTGTAGGCAGAGAGTCGCGGTCCATGAATAGAAATTCGGTACGATACAGACCAACACCTTCAGCGCCATTACGCTCAGCACCGGCGATATCACGCACAGTACCAATGTTGGCAACCACTTCAACCTGATGACCATCAAGGGTGATAGCTGGCAGGTCTTTCAATTTAGCTAATTCATTCTTTTCGGTGATGTACTGGTTTTTCACCGCTTTCAACTGCTCGATCACATCGGCAGTTGGATTCAAATACACTTTGTTGTTAACTGCATCGAGGATCAAGTAATCATCATTCTTGACCTGCTTGGTCACATTACTGGTGCCAACGATGGCGGGTAATTCCAGAGAACGAGCCATAATCGAGGTGTGAGAGGTACGGCCACCAATATCGGTGATGAACCCTAACACTTTATCCAGATTAAGCTGTGCGGTTTCTGACGGTGTCAAATCGGTGGCAACCAGAATGACTTCATCCTGAATCGCACTCAGATCAACAATGTTCAGACCAAGAATATTTTTCAGCAGGCGTTTACCGATGTCACGTACGTCAGCGGCACGTTCTTTTAGGTATTCGTCATCTAATTCTTCCAAGGCTTTTGCCTGGCCTTCAATGACAGAATAAGCGGCTGCATCAGCAGAGGCATGCTCATCTTTGATGAGGGCTATGATTTCCTGCTCAAGCTCTTCGTCTTCCAATAGCATGATATGCCCTTCGAAGATGGCAGCTTTCTCTTCGCCTAGGCTTACACCAGCTTTGGTCTTAATCGCTTCTAACTGCTCAGCCGCTTTGGCGCGCCCAGTTTTGAAACGCTCGACTTCCTGCTCCACTTGGTCAGCAGAGATCTTTTTCCGGTTGATGACAATCTCATCTTCTTTCAGTAGAAGTGCTTTACCAAAAGCGATACCCGGTGATACTAAAATGCCTGAAATCATAACCCTACCTTACTCTTGACTGGTGTTAACTAAAAAAGAGCGCGTTGATTACTCAAGCTCTGCCATCAGTTTTACCAGATGCTCAACCGCTTTTTTCTCATCTTCACCTTCAGCAGAGATCGAGACTACAGTACCTTGGGTCAGGCCTAAAGTTTGCAGTTTAAACAGGCTCTTGGCACTGGCACTTTTACCGTTTGAGGTCACAGTAATTTCAGAGGTAAAGCCTTTCGCTTCTTTAACGAACTGAGCAGCAGGACGGGTGTGTAGACCGTTTGGAGCAGTAATAGTAACTTCTTGCTGGAACATTGTGTTTCCCCAACTGATTGGATTTATGTTGTGAGGCTAAAGTTTAGTGTAAATTATAAACTTTAGCCTGTGTATTGGTGTGCGCATTACTAACAATTAGCATTACTAACGATACGCATAACTAAACAATATAGGGCCTGCGCATGACTATGCCTTAACCATTGGCAACTCACAAAGACAGTTTTAGATTCTGACTTGGGTGCAGATCTAAACGACCCTATCGTATCTAAGGATAATGCTCTCTTTGCATTATGTCTTCAATCTGCGTTTAGTCATGCCATCTTTTGTTGTACTGCAAAATAGATAAATCGATTCAGCCTTAGGTGTGACTGAAACGCGATTAATTTCGCGTATCAAAATAATTACCCGTTAAATACTAAACCCGAAGGGTAAAATCAATCTTTATGTAGTAAAAACTTTGATGTACTCCACAAAAAAAGCACCCGAAAGGGTGCTTTTTTTGCATTTAGTGCGGTAGCCCAGACTACTGTTGCAGCTCTTGCTCTGTGAACAAATCTGCGAACAATGCTGTACTTAAATACCGTTCACCCGAGGAGGGAAGAATAACCACAATTGTTTTGTCAGTAAAGCCTTCCTCTTCTGAAAGCTTAACTGCGGCAGCAACGGCAGCACCTGAAGAAATACCAGCTAGAATGCCTTCTTCATCCATTAAACGGCGGGCCATCGAAATAGCTTCGTCATTGGTTATCAGTGCTACACGATCAACCAGACTCAAGTCGAGGTTACCGGGGATAAAACCCGCACCAATACCTTGGATTTTATGCGGACCAGGTTTGATTTCCTGACCGGCCAGCGCTTGGGTAATCACGGGGGAGTCAGTGGGTTCGACGGCAACAGTCGTGATGGCTTTGCCTTTGGTGTTTTTAATATAGCGGCTGACACCGGTCAGGGTACCGCCAGTACCTACCCCAGAGACGAAGACATCTACATCACCATCAGTATCTTCCCAGATTTCTGGGCCGGTGGTTTTTTCATGAATTTCAGGGTTAGCCGGGTTACTGAATTGTTGCAAGATAAGATAGCGTTCTGGATCGGTTGCTTGAATTTCTTCCGCTTTGGCAATCGCGCCCTTCATCCCTTTAGCACCTTCGGTAAGTACCAAATTGGCTCCCAGTGCTTTCAGCAACTTGCGGCGCTCAATACTCATGGTTTCAGGCATGGTAAGGGTTAATTTATAGCCGCGTGCAGCGGCGACAAATGCCAGGGCAACACCCGTATTCCCGCTGGTTGGCTCAACCAGTTCTTTGCCTGCAGTAAGAATGCCCCGTTTTTCAGCATCCCAAATCATGTTGGAACCGATACGGCACTTCACACTGAAACTTGGGTTACGCGATTCAACTTTCGCCAAAATACGTCCGTTGCCGATACGGTTCAGTCGAACCAGCGGCGTATGGCCGATTGTTAAAGAATTGTCTTCATATATCTTGCTCATAGCCCGTCCTTTAACTCTATGAAAATGTAGGGAACGTTCAAATCATACGCGAACAGTATGGCTATGGAAGTAAGTAATTGTTATATCGATATGTTATTAAGAAATAAGTTTTAATCCCAATAACAAGGGCGTGTTAGACACGCCCACTGAAAATGATCATGGCAGTTGAATAAACTGGCTGCGATAGCGATCAACCCACATGGCGGTAGCGCCACAAACGGCCACTGGCATAATCACCAAGTTTAGGAAGGGTATCATGGTGAATAAGCTCACCAGAGCACCAAATTGCAAGTTATCGACTTTATTCTGACGCAGCGCAATGCGCATCTGTTGGAAACTGACTTTATGGTTATCAAAAGGATAGTCACAGTATTGGATCGATAGCATCCAGGCACTGAACAAGAACCATAATACTGGAGCCACTGTTTGACCAACGCCAGGGACAAAATAGAGCAGTAACAACACGAGCGCTCGTGGTAAGTAGTAAGCCAATTTGCGCCATTCTCGCGCCATGATACGGGGTAAATCTTTGACGATCCCCCAAATTCCCGTATCGGGTAGGGGCTTTCCGGTCAAACTGGCTTCCAACTGTTCAGCCAGCAAGCCATTAAACGGTGCTGCAATGATATTGGCGAGTGTACTGAACAGATAACTGAATACCAGCAGTAGTGAAATCACCATCACTGGCCACAGTAAGTAACTTAGCCATTGCAGCCAACTGGGAATATGGCTCATTAACTGTGGAACCCAATCACCTATCCGATTGAATAACCACCAAAAAGCCCCCCCCATTAGTAGAATATTCACCAATAAAGGTAAAATAACGAATCGCCGGATGCCAGGGCGAGAGATTAGTTGCCATCCTTGAGCAAAATAAGAGAAACCACTCACTTTATTACCGCCTTTTTTACGTATGTCATGCCATTCCGTTCACTATAATCTTATTGACCGGTGTATCATATCGGTATGATTTCCCACTGCATAGTCGTATTTTGTGCAAAAATTAAGCGAAACACCTAGCATAATCATCTTTCTTCGAAGAAAATTGAGCACGGACTTGCACTTGTGTTCGTTGGGAAATAGAGTTAAAGGGTGAATGTTTGCCGCGGTGGCAATGTATTGGAACAACAGAGATAGTAATGATGCAGGATTTGCGTCTGATATTAATCGTTGTTGGCGCGATCGCCATAATAGCGTTGTTATTGCATGGTTTGTGGACCAGCCGTAAAGAGCGCTCTTCACTTTTTCGCGATCGCCCAGTTAAACGTACAAAACAAGAACGTGTTGAAACCCCGATCGAGAGTCTCGATGAAGGGGTAGGAGAAGTGCGCGTCCGCACGTCTCACCCACAAGAAAAGTCTTCATTTAATCATCTTGATGATGATGACGATGAAGTGCCGGTTATTCAGCATGCTGAAACAAAACCGGCTCAGGCTAAGACGGCATCTCGTCAGACGCCTTTTGCTTCAGTACAAACAGATTATGACGACCCGCTTTTGGGGGGGCTATCTGCTGAACAACCACCGCATGACTTATCGCGTGATCCTTTGCTTGGCACGGTTGATGAATCTTATTCACAGCTGCAACACGCAGAGCCACCGCATGTGGAAAAACCTGCACCTCAGGTGGCTTCACAACAGCATGTGGAATCTCAGCAAGAGCCAGTCGCTCCAGCACCCGAAGCGAAACCACAAAAGCTAAAAGAAACTGTTTTGGTGCTGCACGTCGCAGCGCATCACGGTGGTGTTATCGGTGGTGAGGTACTACTGCAAAGTGTTCTTCAATCTGGTTTCCAGTTCGGCGAGATGGGTATTTTCCATCGCCATCTTAGCCCTGCAGGCAGCGGGCCGGTCTTATTCAGTCTGGCGAATATGGTAAAACCAGGTTCATTTGACCCTGACACTATGTCTGATTTTTCAACGCCCGGTGTTTCAATGTTTATGATGGTACCGTCATACGGCGATGCGAATCAGAACTTTAAATTAATGCTGCAATCAGCCCAACGTATTGCCGATGACGTCGGTGGTGTGGTGTTAGATGATGAACGCCGCATGATGACCCCGCAGAAATTGGAATCGTATAAGGCGCGTATCCGTGAAGTGCTGGATGCGAATACAATTGCTTGATGATCTTTTTTTATAAAGCGATTGCCTCGTAATAAACCGAATTAACCCGAACCCCCGCATGCCGGGGGTTTTTTATCTTTGGTGATGAGCTATGGAATCGATAATCCAACAAATTAATCAACTAAGAACTTCATTGCGCCATCATGAACATCAATACCATGTACTGGATACCCCTGAGATCCCTGATGCTGAATACGACCGTATGATGCAACAACTGCGTGATTTAGAGGCACAACATCCTGAACTGGTGACCAATGACTCTCCGACGCAACGGGTTGGTGCCGCGCCTCTTGATGCCTTTGAACAGGTGAAGCACGAAGTACCGATGCTGTCTCTTGATAATGTGTTTGATGAAGAAAGTTATCTGGCCTTTGATAAACGGGTACATGACCGGCTTAAAACGGCGGAACCACTGACATTCTGTTGTGAGCTGAAACTAGATGGTCTGGCTGTCAGCTTATTGTATGAAAATGGTGAGTTGGTAAGGGCTGCGACACGTGGTGATGGCACTACGGGGGAAAATATTACTGCTAATGTGCGTACTATCCGCGCAATTCCACTGCGTCTACATGGGGATAATGTTCCGCACCGTGTAGAAGTCCGTGGCGAGGTTTTTATGCCACAAGCCGGTTTTGAACAACTTAACGAAGAGGCTCGCCGCAAAGGAGGGAAAGTTTTTGCCAATCCACGAAATGCAGCGGCTGGATCGTTACGCCAACTTGATCCCCGTATTACAGCCAAACGGCCACTAACCTTCTTTTGCTATGGTGTTGGTCTACTGGATGGCGGCGAGATGCCCCGTAGCCACATTCAGTGTCTGATGCAATTTAAGGCATGGGGGTTACCCGTAAGTGAGCGGGTGAAACTCTGCACTGGCAGTGATCAGGTGATTGCTTTTTATCGTCAAATAGAACAAGACCGTACAGGCTTGGGCTTTGATATTGATGGTGTGGTGATCAAAGTTGATGATCTTGCTTTACAAGAGCAATTGGGTTTTGTTGCGCGTGCCCCACGCTGGGCGACGGCATTTAAATTCCCTGCGCAGGAACAGATCACACAAGTCCGTGAAGTAGAATTTCAAGTGGGCCGTACCGGTGCGATTACTCCCGTAGCTCGTTTGGAACCGGTTCAGGTTGCAGGCGTGATTGTCAGTAATGCGACATTGCACAATGCCGATGAAATCGAGCGCCTTGGTTTGCGTATTGGCGATACGGTCATTGTGCGCCGTGCGGGGGATGTGATCCCACAAGTTGTTGGTGTAGTCATGGAACAACGGCCTGATGATGCCAAGGAGATCACCTTCCCGAGCCAATGCCCGGTGTGTGGCTCCGATATTGAACGGGTGGAGGGGGAGGCTGTTGCCCGCTGTACTGGCGGCCTGTTCTGTGCCGCACAGCGTAAAGAGGCACTTAAACATTTTGTCTCCCGGCGAGCACTGGATGTAGACGGTATGGGCGATAAAATTATCGAACAGCTGGTCGAGAAACAGTATGTTGAAAATCCAGCTGATTTATTCCAACTGACCGCGGGTAAATTGACGGGGTTAGACCGGATGGGGCCAAAGTCTGCGCAAAATCTGATTGCGGCGCTGGAGAAGGCTAAACAGACCACCTTTGCACGCTTCTTGTATGCCTTGGGGATCCGCGAAGTGGGCGAAGCGACGGCCGCGAATTTAGCCGCTCACTTCCGTACTCTGGATAATCTGCGTGCAGCAGATATTGAGGCGTTAAAAAGTGTGCCGGATGTCGGCGAGGTGGTGGCTAAACATGTGATGAACTTCCTCAGTGAGGAACATAATCAGAAAGTCATCGAAGAACTGGAGAAAGTGATCAGTTGGCCTGAGCCGCAGCAAATCGTAGTCGAGGAGATCGACAGCCCATTCGCTGGAAAAACTGTAGTCCTGACGGGCTCATTGACGATCCTTTCACGGGATGAAGCGAAAGACCGCCTGACAGCATTAGGCGCAAAAGTGAGTGGCAGTGTCTCTAAAAAAACGCATCTGGTGATCGCCGGCGAGGCGGCTGGTTCTAAACTGGCGAAAGCGCAGGAACTCGGAATTAAAGTTATTGATGAAGCTGAAATGATCCGTTTGCTGGGTGAATAATCCTAACGCCGGGGGCGATATGGAAAAAGAGAATTTGATTGAGATTGCGAATACCCGAATGCCTTTTGGTAAATACCAAGGGCGGGTGTTGATCGACTTGCCGGAAGAGTACCTATTATGGTTTGCGCGCAAAGGTGAATTTCCGCAAGGCAAACTGGGGATGCTGATGGAGATGACATTAGCGATCAAGATAGAAGGGCTAGACAGCTTAGTGAATCCGCTGAAAATTGGCTAAATCTGGCTAACAAATGGCGATGGAAAGACCAACTCGAAATGATGAACTATAGTAGGCCAGCCATCGCCATTTCACCACGTAGTATCGTACTTCACCACATAGTAAGGTACAAAACGCCATCAGATATAAACGTTAATCTGATTCTGCGCAGAGGGGCGATTTACCCCATCAGCTGTAGGTGTACTCACCGTATTGTTGTCACTTTCTTTGGTTTTATCTACGTCATCAGACTGAATTTTGGCAATTTCAGCGCGTAGCGCAGCAATTTGGGTCTCAATCAGTTGCTGCTGTTTTTGTAATTCATCAGTGCTCAGATCCGTATCTTTTAAGGCACTTAATTGTTCTGTCAGTTTTTGGAGCTGCTGATTAAGGGACTTAATTTGTGCCGCTGTACTGCTCTCAGAAGTGCTGCTACTGGTGACTGAAACTGATGATGCAGAGATTGTATTCGACATTATTATTCCTCAGAAATACATGAGTGGAATAATGCTTATCGACGGGCAGATATTAACCTTTAACGTTTGAAGTGACTTTTACACAATCTTATCACTTGGCTATTTTGGGGATAGCTAAGGAACTACATGTAAATTTGGCCAATGTTGTAGCCAGCTTTTGCTGTTGACCCGTTGATAAAAGGTCGTTAGTTCGCCATTTTTTGGATTTAGTGTGACCGTTAGGGCAAAAAGCGCAGCTAAACCAAGAGGGGAAATTAACTCAATGTCGCCCTTATCTGTGAGTCTGGCGCCAATAGCGGTTTCGATTTCAATCCAATAGCTGATGGCATCTTCAGTGCTGGTATATGGCAGGCGGTCGCTATGCAGATGCATCCTCGCCTGGTTTTTCACAGACCAAGGTAATCTGTTTTTCTGAGCCGTTTGCTTATGAAGCAATAGCGCCTCTAGCTGTAAATCATGCTGCTTACTGATATCTTTCTTATCGAAATAGACCAAATCAATATCATTCAGTGGAGTTGGGGAAAGATATCCATGCAATTGATCCCACACCAGATTACGGACAAAACCTGCCGCCAGGCACCACTGGTTTAACCCTAGTTCACGAGCCGCATACAGTGCCTGCATACGATAAGGGTCAGCTCGTAGCCACTGAATAATTTGTTGATGTGGATCCATTCTTAATCCTCATAGTAATCAATATCATTAATATGAAGACAGGATAGCAGTAATCGATAACGGTATAGAGGACTGGTTAATTTTCACAGTCAGTTTTAGCGGTTCGGTTTTACGTTTATCGATGATGTAACGAGGGAAGGGCCTGTCGGCGCTGAAAAGCAAAAAACCGGCCAGAAGCCGGTTTTTTAAAGGGTGGTGGAGCTAGACGGGATCGAACCGTCGACCTCTTGCATGCCATGCAAGCGCTCTCCCAGCTGAGCTATAGCCCCACAAATGTGGTTGTTCGTACTGATTTATCTATGTGTCCCCAATTTATTCATTTGATTGTTCAATCAAACCAAGAAATGTGGTGGAGCTAGACGGGATCGAACCGTCGACCTCTTGCATGCCATGCAAGCGCTCTCCCAGCTGAGCTATAGCCCCAATGCGCACATAATAAATCGTGTGAACGGGGCGCATGATATGAGACACCCGAAACTGTGTCAACGGCTAAATCGATTTCTCGCGTTAAGCGCTGAAAAAGCGGTCAAATCAGCCTGCAAATAACATAATAAATGGAATGATGTTCACAACTTTGCTGTCACACCGCTGCTGCTATCAAATACCAAAAAGGCGACCAGCGTGGCCGCCTGATAACACTGAAAATGATAAATTCTACTGTTGAGATTCGCGTTCGCTGATAAAGGCCAGAGCTTTATCAATACGTGCCAGCGTGCGCGCTTGACCGATAGCATGAACAGTCACATCCATGCCGGGTGATTGACCAACGCCTGTCACGGCAACACGCAATGGCATCCCCACTTTACCCATACCGACACCTAATTCATCCGCAGTACCCTGAATGGCGTTGTGGACGTTCTCTGTGGTCCATTCGGTGATGGCGGCGAGTTTAACTTTAACGGCTTCCAAAGGCTGGCGGGCAACGGGACGCAGGTGCTTTTTAGCGGCATCTACATCAAATTCGTCAAACTCTTCATAGAAGTAACGGCAGGACTCCGCCATTTCTTTCAGTGTCTTACAACGTTCGCCCAGCAGTTTTACTATCTCAACGAGTTCAGGGCCATTACGTGTATCAATACCCAGTTGTTCAACATGCCATGAAAGATGTACTGCAACCTGTTCAGGTGGCAGGCTGTTGATATAGTGATGATTCAGCCACTGAAGTTTTTCGGTATTAAAGGCACTGGCTGATTTACTAACGGCATCCAGGGTAAATAACTGGGTCATCTCTTCAATAGAGAAAATCTCTTGGTCGCCATGGGACCACCCTAAACGGACTAAATAGTTCAACAACGCTTCCGGTAAATAACCATCATCACGGTATTGCATGACGCCAACAGCCCCGTGGCGTTTAGACAGTTTTTTGCCATCATCGCCCAAAATCATTGAGACGTGAGCATACTCAGGTACTGGTGCACCTAATGCTTTTAGAATATTAATCTGGCGAGGTGTGTTGTTAATATGATCTTCACCACGGATAACATGGGTGATCTCCATATCCCAGTCATCAATCACCACGCAGAAATTATAGGTTGGGGAACCATCAGTCCGGCGGATGATCAAGTCATCCAGTTCCTGATTGCTGAATTCGATTGGCCCACGAATTTTATCATCGAAAATAACAGAGCCTTCCTGCGGGTTACGAAAACGCACTACTGACGGCTCATCAGCGCCATGAGTACATTGGCTGTCACGACAGTGACCATCGTAGCGGGGCTTCTCACCGTTAGCCATTTGAGCTTCACGCAATGCTTCCAGACGTTCTTTAGAGCAATAGCAGCGATAAGCAGTACCGGCATCAAGCATTTGGTCAATAACGGCGTTGTAGCGTTCAAAACGCTTGGTTTGGAAATACGGGCCTTCATCCCAATCCAGGTTCAGCCAGTTCATACCATCCATAATGGCGTCGATAGCTTCCTGTGTAGAGCGTTCAAGATCGGTGTCTTCAATACGCAGCACAAATTCGCCGCCTAAATGGCGGCTGAATAGCCAGGAGTAGAGCGCAGTACGCGCGCCACCAACGTGGAGATAGCCGGTAGGGCTAGGTGCAAAACGGGTTTTGATTTTCATTGGGATTGATGCCTTATTACGCTACGCCTGCCCGCAGAGGCTGACAGTTGTTCGAAATTCTAAAAAGTAGGCGACATTCTACCACTGTGTGGTAATTCCTCAACGACGTTACCGACCTGCAATTGATGATTACTGACATACATGGCTAAAGAGACGTCTGTGACGGTGATAAATCTCGCATCCTGTTTAAATTTGCGGCGAACGATTGTTTTCGTTTTAAAAACCGTTGACTCACTTCGAACTATCCCTATAATGCGACTCCAACAACACGGCGGGGCGATTAGCTCAGTTGGTAGAGCATCTCCTTTACACGGAGGGGGTCATCAGTTCGAATCTGGTATCGCCCACCAAGCTCGACGTGTTGTGCAGTAGAATGAGATAGATGAGGGCGATTAGCTCAGTTGGTAGAGCATCTCCTTTACACGGAGGGGGTCATCAGTTCGAATCTGGTATCGCCCACCACTCATCTCTCATTGATAGAAATAGTAAGAAATAAGTAGTAGAAGTGGGCGATTAGCTCAGTTGGTAGAGCATCTCCTTTACACGGAGGGGGTCATCAGTTCGAATCTGGTATCGCCCACCACTTCTTTTACCTATCAGATTATATAATGGGTCGTTAGCTCAGTTGGTAGAGCAGTTGACTTTTAATCAATTGGTCGCAGGTTCGAATCCCGCACGACCCACCATTATATCTAGTACCTCAAAAACTCCCCACAAACTTAAAAATCGCATACTATACATGTCGTGTGGGTGACAAAATTGTATGGAACAATTTTGAACAACACTTGTGTTGGCCCGCAGGGCGAGTATCAGGATGATACGAGTAAAACCTGCGTTCAGGTTCGAGCCGAGCGAAGCGAGACAGCAACGCGTCAGCGTTGACCCGAAGGGCGAGGCCAGAGGCCGGGTAATCCCGCACGACCCATTATTATAAAGCCTATCAATCTCACTTATTCCGTCTCTACCTATTTCCTGTTCACTGCCCCATGATTTTCAGCTTACCGACCTAAATACCCTAACCTTTCGCCCCCGAGGATAATCACTCGGAAAAATAATTTGATGCTGAATTATAGATACAAAAAAGGCGCCGTAGCGCCTCGTTAAGAGATAGTTCATCGGTACTTAGAGCACAAGGCCCGCGATAGAAGCAGACAGCACACTGACCAGCGTGGAGCCATACAACAGCTTCAGACCAAAACGGGAAACCACGTTACCTTGATGCTCATTCAGGCCTTTAATCGCACCGGCGACGATACCGATAGAAGAGAAGTTGGCGAATGAAACCAAGAATACGGACAGAATACCCACACTGCGTGGTGAAAGTTGAGAAGCGACTTTCTGCAAATCTATCATTGCCACGAATTCGTTAGAAACCAGTTTGGTTGCCATGATACTCCCGACCTGTAAGGCCTCATGGGCAGGGATACCCATCACCCAAGCAAACGGGAAGAACACATAACCCAAAATTCCCTGGAAGCTAATACCGAATAGTAAGGTGAATAGAGCATTCACCGCAGCAATCAACGCGATAAAACCAATCAACATGGCGGCAACGATAATGGCGACTTTGAAACCGGCCAGAATATATTCTCCCAGCATTTCAAAGAAGCTTTGGCCTTCGTGCAGATTACTCAGTTGCAAATCTTGTTCTTCGCCCACTTTGTACGGGTTGATCAAGGACAACACGATAAAGGTACTGAACATGTTGAGTACCAAGGCGGCGACTACAAACTTCGCATCCAGCATGGACATATAAGCGCCAACAATGGACATGGAAACGGTCGACATTGCTGTTGCCGCCATGGTGTACATGCGTTTTTCAGACATCTTGCCCAAAATATCTTTATAGGCAATAAAGTTTTCAGATTGCCCGAGAATCAGTGAACTGACGGCGTTGAATGATTCCAGTTTGCCCATACCGTTAACTTTGGACAGTAATGTACCGATCACACGAATGACGATTGGCAAGACTTTGATATATTGCAAAATACCGATTAATGCAGAAATAAAGACAATAGGACACAACACTCTTAGGAAGAAGAACGCGAGACCTTTATCACCCATATCATTAAAGACAAAATCGGTACCGGCGGCTGCAAATCCTAGCAATGTGTCGAAAAACCCTGCGAATCCTTTCACAAAACCCAGTCCAGCTTCCGAATGGAGGAAGAAGTATGCCAGCAACACTTCTATAACCAACAATTGAATAACAAACCGAATACGGATGCTTTTACGATCTTTACAGATTGCCAAAGCCAATATAGCCACCAAAACGAGGGCTAACGCAAACTGCAGAATATGGGACATATGTGCTCCAAATTTGAGGCAGGCGAGATTTTGGTGGTCATTTTATGTAACGGCCACATTAAAAACGAGATGTATGCCACAAATATAAAAACTCACTTTCATAAATGCAAACAAATTAGTGGGCTTGATCACATAAAAAATTATGTTAATAATCTGTATGGTAAGTAGCATAATCACGCAATTTATAAATGATTGTAGTTATAAATAATTGTAGTAATCCGTT
The DNA here is from genome assembly GCF_001053095.1 of Yersinia similis. Classification (GTDB taxonomy): domain Bacteria; phylum Pseudomonadota; class Gammaproteobacteria; order Enterobacterales; family Enterobacteriaceae; genus Yersinia; species Yersinia similis. The sequence goes on from NZ_CGBP01000014.1 coordinate 52,325, forward strand.
CTGAAAATAGCGATCTAGTAGCGATGTAGTAATTAACATAATTTTTTCAAAAATCAGGTAGTAACGATCAGGAACGGCAAGTTATTCAGTGCGGCTATTCATTTGGCATCTACTAGCAAAAAAAAGTAATTTTACCATTACAAATGCGCTTGATAATTATTCTCATTTAAATGATAGTAGGAGTAAAACAATAACCGTGCACTTTCCAAGGGGTAAGCCTGATATGCTGAATGGCCGTGCTGTCGATACATCTCGTCGCCCATTAAGGAAGATTAAACTCTCCTTGATGGGGCCTGCCTTTATTGCTGCCATTGCTTATATCGATCCCGGTAATTTCGCGACTAATATTCAGGCGGGGGCCACGTTTGGCTATACTTTGCTATGGGTTGTCGTGTGGGCCAACGTCATGGCGATGTTAGTCCAACTGCTGTCCGCCAAACTGGGTATTGCTACCGGTAAAAATCTGGCTGAGCATATCCGTGACCGGTTCCCTCGCCCAGTCGTATGGGCTTATTGGGTGCAGGCCGAAATTATCGTGATGGCGACCGATTTGGCTGAGTTTATCGGGGCGGCTATTGGTTTTAAGTTACTGTTTGGTGTGACGTTACTGCAAGGAGCGGTGCTGACCGGTATTGCCACCTTTCTTATTCTTATGTTGCAAAATAGGGGGCAAAAGCCTCTCGAATTGGTAATTGGTGGGCTGCTATTGTTTGTCGCCGCGGCTTATATTATTGAACTGATTTTCTCTCAGCCAGATATTGCGGCTCTTGGCCGTGGGATGCTTATCCCAAATTTACCTGATGGTAACGCCGTATTTTTAGCCGCAGGGGTGTTAGGGGCGACTATCATGCCGCACGTTATTTACCTGCATTCAGCATTAACACAAACAGGGGGGAAAGAGTCTAAAGCTGAACGTTATGCCTCAACCAAGTTTGATGTAGCGATTGCCATGACGATTGCAGGCTTTGTTAATTTAGCTATGATGGCGACCGCCGCTGCGGCTTTTCATTTCAATGGTTATGAGAGCATTGCTGAAATCGAAGAGGCTTATGTAACCTTGCAGCCTCTGTTGGGTAATGCTGCGGCCACTGTTTTTGGTTTGAGCTTAATCGCCGCCGGGCTTTCATCAACGGTCGTGGGTACGCTGGCGGGGCAAGTGGTCATGCAAGGCTTTGTGCGGTTTTATATACCAATGTGGGTGCGCCGCACGGTCACCATGTTGCCTTCTTTTATCGTCATTTTAGCCGGGATGGATGCGACACAAATATTGGTGATGAGCCAGGTTTTACTGAGCTTTGGTATTGCGTTGGCACTGGTGCCATTATTGGTTTTCACCGGTAATAAAGAATTGATGGGGGATCTGGTTGATACAAAAACCACCCAGGTTTTGGGTAAACTGGTTGTCTTGGTTGTGGTTGGATTAAATGCTTATTTACTGATTAGCCTACTTTAGACCCAATAATAAACCGTGTCAGGCGCGTTGCCCCGGTAATAATTCCATGAAAACTGCCTGACAGTCTTTATCGAGTCATGACAACGTCTATTTAGTCATCATGACGATGACCTCGCCCTTTCTTGTTGTAATGCTTTTTGCCATGTTTGTTGCCATGCTTGTCGTATTTCCAGTAACGGCCCTCATGGTTGTAATAATTTTTCTTCCACCATCCCCTGTCTTGCCAGCGGCGACCATCCCAGTAATGCCCATTGCGGTTACGTTCACCTAAATTTCGTCCCTGATGGTCCTGCCACCATTGGCGATCGCGCCAATCATAGCCATCCCAATAATTACCACGACGATCTTGTTCACCAATTTGCAAAGAAATGCTGGGTAACAATTCAATGCTTTCCGCATTCGCCACGGGGGTTAACGGTAACCAGGCGAGTATCGTGGCCAATAATAACGGCTTTAACATTATTGGCTTCAATATTGTCGGTTTAAAAATACCCGTATTTAACATCTTTTATCCTTGCTCGGCCTTATTGGCAATGATGTCATCTTAAACAGTGCATTGACGATTGACGTTCGGATAAAACTGTAAAATAAAGTTTTAAGATTTATCTGCATGGGCGATAGCCAGCAGTCAGGGCACCTGAAGTGCCCTAATAATATGTTTGATGGGAAAGTGTCTAGGCTAAAATACGTTCGATAGCGTTGATTTCTTCATCACTGAAGTCTGTATTGGCTAACATGCCGATAGCATCATCAATCTGGCTGATTTTGCTGGCACCAATCAGCGCAGATGTGACTCTCCCACCACGTAACACCCAGGCTAAAGACATCTGTGATAATTTTTGTCCACGATCGAGGGCCAACTCATTCAGTTGGCGTATTTTGAGCAGTTTTTCAGGTGTGAGTTGTTCAGGACTCAGGAATTTGCTGTTACTGGCTGCACGTGAGTCTTCTGGTATACCTGCCAGATAGCGATCGGTCAATAAACCGCCTGCCAACGGAGAAAAGGCAATAGAGCCAACACCATATTCATCCAGCGTATCTTGCAAGTCTGCTTCAATCCCGCGTTCAAACATCGAATATTTCGGTTGGTGAATCAGGCAAGGAGTGCCGAGTGCGAGTAGAATTTCACACGCTTGTTGTGCTTGCTCTGCGGGATAATTAGACAAACCTATATATAGTGCTTTGCCCTGACGCACCAGTAGGTCCAATGCTGCCATGGTTTCTTCCAGCGGCGTGTTGGGATCAGGGCGGTGGTGATAGAAGATATCGACATAATCCAACCCCATGCGTTGCAGACTTTGATTGATACTGGCAACCAGATATTTCTTCGACCCCCAGTCACCGTAAGGGCCGGGCCACATGGTATAGCCTGCTTTGGAGGCGATAATCAGTTCATCACGATAAGGGCGCAGGTCTTGTTGTAGGATGCGGCCAAAATTCAGCTCAGCAGAGCCGGGGGGCGGCCCATAATTATTAGCTAAATCAAAGTGGGTGATGCCATGATCAAACGCTCGGTGGATCAGGTTACGGCTGTTTTCATACCGCGTGTTGTCACCAAAATTATGCCAAAGACCGAGAGAAATGGCTGGGAGCTTTAACCCACTGCGGCCACAACGATGATACTCCATCTCTTGATAGCGAGAGGAACCTGCTTGATAAACCATGATGGCCTCTATTAGTGATAGCGAACGGCATTAGTGATAGCAAACAATAATAAAAATAAGCAATATTTTAGTGTATGCGCTTTCGTCGGTTGTGTAAGTTGTGGCGATCACAGTGCTAATCAGAGCGTTATCGTAATTAGCGTGGTGAGTTAGTGCTTTCCGTTAATTGATCTAATAGCCAATAGCCTGCAGGTCCTGGTGGGTTTTTTTTCGACCAAACCGCATCAATAGAGATCATTTTTGGCCAACCTTGCACTGGCAAGGTCACCAGTTTCTGACGCCCGAATTGCTCGACTAGCCAACGGGGTAAGATAGCCCAGCCAAAGCCTTGCTCAGCCATCTCTAGCAACATCAAATAACTGGGGGCGGACCATGTCAAACCTTGAGATTGATTATGATCAGTACGGTTATAGGTATTCAGACATAGCTGACGCGTGGTGGCCAATTGCTCATTTTTCAGGTGCGGAAGGGCTGTCAGAGGATGACCGCGTAGCACAAACACCGCCATTTCAGTCTGTGCGGCCAGCCGAATAGACGCAATATCAGGGGGATAGCGTTCCTGCATTTCCACGACACCAATATGGGCGCGCTTGAGCTGCAAGAGGTCAATGACATCCTCATCTTCGGCAACCAAACACTCGAATTCGACATCAGGGTAGCACTGCTCAAAACGGTGTAGCAGATTTTCATGATGTGCTGGCTGATAATAAGTGTCTGACAGGACGAATGTTAATCGTGTCTCAACTTGACCGGCCAGACGGATAGATAAATCAGTCAGGCGCTCACTGGCGGCCAAAATCTCTTGTACGTGAGCTAATACTCGGCGGCCATGATCGGTTAACACTGGCTGACGGGCTTGTCTGTCAAATAAGGTTAAGCCAAGGTCCGCCTCCAGATTTGCGATAGCAGTACTGATGGTTGATTGGCTTTTGCGTAGCTTACGGGCTGCCGCTGAGAAAGAGCCAAGGGCCGCAGCCTCAACAAAAGCAATCAATGCTTCAGGAGAATAATGCATAATGTATCTATTTTATCGATGGATTCTATTTTTAATCTATCTTAAAAAGCGATGATAATCACCTGCAACAAGGTGTTATTAAACTTATTTAAGTAGGTATTTTATGCAAGTCCATCACAAATCTTTGGTTGAACGGGTTATCCATGCTATCGGCTTTGAGGTGATTGCCGTCGCTATTTGTGCGCCGGTCGGGGCATGGCTATTAGATCGTTCAATATTACAAATGGGTACGCTGGCGGTGCTTCTCTCTTCAATCGCGATGTTGTGGAACATTGTTTACAACAGCCTGTTTGACTATTTTTGGCCTGTCAGCCGGGTAACAAAAACGCTCAAGGTACGGGTATTCCACGCTCTGGGGTTTGAAGGTGGCTTTATTCTGATGGGCTTACCTGTTGCTGCTTTTGCGTTAGGGGTCTCAATGTGGCAGGCGTTAGTGCTTGAGATTGGTTTCTTCCTGTTCTTCCTGCCCTATACGATGTTTTATAACTGGATGTATGACAGTTTGCGGATGCGGATTATTCGCTCCCGCCAGGCAACTGAATTGAAACTCGCCTCAGAAAATCGGCGTAGCTCACGCTAAATTTTTTCTTTGTCCCTATTTTCACGCTGCTCAATCGCGTTGATTGGGTAAAACTGAAACGTTTTTATGAGATATCAGTCACAAAACAAAGTGGTTTACCGTATTGAGATTGTTGTTTTTCTGGCGTGATTTTACAGTGGGCATAATTAAAGCTAAGCATCCTGCAATGGAGAGATTTTGATGACGACTTATGCCCTGGTGGGTGACGTTGGCGGTACGAATGCCCGGTTGGCGCTTTGCGCTGTTGCTACGGGTGAGATATTGCAAGCAAAGACATATTCAGGGTTGGAATATGAAAGTTTAGAGGATGTAATCAAACAATATCTATCAGAGCATCAGGCCAAGGTCACCGACGCTTGCATCGCGATTGCCTGCCCGGTTACCGGGGACTGGGTCGCAATGACGAACCATACTTGGGCATTTTCTATTGCGGCCATGCAACAGAATCTGGGTCTGGATAATTTGGAAGTGATTAATGATTTCACCGCGGTCTCCATGGCGATCCCCGTGTTATCCACCCAAGACGTTCTGCAATTTGGCGGCACTCAACCACAGCCCGGCAAACCGGTGGCGGTGTATGGCGCAGGTACCGGGCTGGGGGTAGCACATTTAGTGAATGTGGGCCGCCGTTGGATTAGTTTACCGGGAGAAGGTGGCCATGTTGATTTTGCGCCTAATAGTGAAGAAGAAGACCAGATTCTGGCCGTATTGCGCCAAGAACTGGGGCATGTTTCCGCTGAGCGGGTGTTATCTGGGCCGGGCTTGGTCAATTTATATCGGGCGATTGTGATTGCTGATGCGCGCTTACCTGAGAAACTGGCCCCGAAAGATATTACCGAGCGGGCGATGGCAGATAGCTGTACCGATTGCCGCCGGGCATTATCACTATTTTGTATAATTATGGGCCGCTTTGGGGGCAATTTAGCCCTTAACCTCAGCACGTTTGGTGGCGTTTATATTGCCGGTGGTATCGTGCCACGCTTTATGGCGTTCTTTAAAGCCTCTGGCTTCCGCGCTGCGTTTGAAGATAAAGGCCGTTTTAAAGATTTCTTACAAGACATTCCGGTATATATGATTACTCATCCACAACCTGGTTTACTGGGGGCCGGTGCCTATTTGCGCCAAACATTGGGGTATGAATTGTCGATCTGATTTATCCTGGCCGAGTTATATTCATGATGGGGCGATGATATCTGCCGGGAGATAAATTCCGGCAGATATCATGCGCAGGAGGCTAGTCTGTTATGCCCAACTGCTGTTTACCTATCTCAGTGAGGTTTTTGGTGGTGGCTCTGCCAATAAAGTCCACCTCGAAATCATCCGCGGCAAAGTCTGGTGGTGAACGGCCATCAATAAAGCTGGCTAACTGGCGGGGCAAATAGGCCGCATTTTTTTCACACCACGGCGCTGCAGCGATATACATCACGTTACTATCAAACTCACCATTATGTTCATTCTCTACCGAATGGATCACATCACAGTGCCAAAAGACCGTATCACCCGCCTCTAAATCTGGAATAGGGGAAATAGCTTCCATTAAAAGAGGATGCCACTGTTCAGAAGCCGATAACGCACGGCCGGGTGCAGCGCCACACAAATCGTCGTCAGCGACATCATCCTGTAAGGCCCGCAGTAATATGTAAGCCATTGCATTAGCAATCGGAATAACATTTAAGGTTCCGGCATGGGTCCGTTGTGGGGTCAGTGCGGTCCATCCCTGAAAGGTGCGGAACATCGAACACACTGCCGGTGAGGGGAATTCACGCACTTCCGGGCGGCCCTCAGCGGCGAAAGGATCATATTTTTGCCACTGACCGGAGAACACATGGCGGTAAACATGGCGGAAATTCTCATCCAGCCAACGTTCAATCGAACCGCCATCCACATGAGGAGAGAGGCCGAGTGAAGAGGATTTTGGTGGGCGGCGGCGTGTGCGGTCAGCATAGGTGACAACGCGGTTAGCATCAAAATGTTGCTTACCGTTGCTTTCGGTTTGCCACAGGTTATTTAAGAATATTTGCACTGCCTGCATGCGTTTATCCTGACGGGCTTCAACCTGTGGCGTTGACCAGTAGATACCATAAATCTGGGGTTTACTGGCCGCCAGCGTGCCAAAATAATTGTCTTCGGCCGCATTTTCCAGGCGTTCGACAAAGTTATTACGATCCAGATAGTCGCCAATTTCACGGTTCCATGCGGTGGCTTTCTCCTGCGGAAATACCCCGAGAATGGCACAACAGCCACGTTGTTTTATTTGCGCTTTTTGTTCTTCAGTGACCTTTCCGTTGATAATATCATCGGCATGGAGTTGTGGAACCGGGTTTTTACCTTCGGCCAGATTACGGCGGATCTCTGTGACTTGCTGGCGGATATTATCTTCAACAGCTTGAAAGACTTGTTGATAGTCAGGGAGCGCCTGGCGTAATTGCTGTTTGACCGCTTTAATGGCCGCGGGGATATCGTCTATGTGTAATGAAGCCATAATATTGATTCTCCGAGAGCTGTAGGGTTTGGGACTTCACAGGTCATTTGTATGTTTTTTGTTATGCTAACGTGAATATTATTCAGTCAAAATAGAGAAGAATAAAGGGATGAGGTTAGTCCGAAATTTCCTCTTTTTTTAATGCGTAAAAAATTTGTTATCAATCACTCGACACTTATTCAGCGCTAGGATATTTTCATAGACAGATCATCTGATGGTCAGCGTCGCTCGGACGGTCCGGGCGCTTACGTATCCTCGAGGAATTTATGGCTGAATTACCTGCTAAACGTCGTTTTACCCGAATTGATCGTCTCCCCCCGTATGTTTTTAATATTACTTCTGAGCTGAAGATGGCCGCCCGGCGTCGGGGCGAAGATATTATTGACTTCAGCATGGGCAATCCTGACGGCCCGACACCGCCGCATATCGTTGAGAAAATGTGCAGTGTCGCTCAACGTGAAGATACTCACGGTTATTCAACTTCACGTGGAATACCGCGCCTGCGTAGAGCGATTTCCCGCTGGTATGCCGATCGCTATCAGGTGGATATCGATCCAGAAAATGAAGCTATTGTCACTATCGGTTCTAAAGAAGGGCTGGCTCACCTGATGCTGGCAACGCTGGATCACGGGGATACGGTACTGGTGCCAAACCCCAGCTATCCGATCCACATTTATGGTGCCGTGATCGCCGGTGCGCAAGTACGGTCAGTGCCATTGACCGAAGGTATTGATTTTTTTGGCGAGCTGGAACGCGCTATCCGTGAAACCATTCCTAAACCCAAAATGATGATCCTCGGTTTCCCATCAAACCCGACAGCGCAATGTGTTGAGCTGGATTTTTTTGAGCGGGTGGTGGCACTGGCGAAGCAATACGATGTGCTGGTGGTGCATGATCTGGCTTATGCAGACATCGTTTATGATGGCTGGAAAGCGCCGTCAATTATGCAGGTACCGGGGGCGAAGGATATTGCGGTAGAATTCTTTACGTTATCCAAAAGTTACAATATGGCTGGTTGGCGGATTGGTTTTATGGTCGGCAATCCTGAATTGGTCAATGCTCTGGCCCGGATTAAGAGTTACCACGATTACGGTACTTTCACGCCATTACAGGTAGCCGCGATTGCAGCATTGGAAGGCGATCAGCAGTGTGTCCGTGATATTGCTGAGCAATACCGCCAGCGACGTAATGCCTTAGTGCGTGGGTTACATGAGGCAGGCTGGATGGTTGAGAATCCAAAAGCCTCAATGTATGTCTGGGCAAAAATTCCAGAACCTTATGCACATTTAGGTTCACTGGAGTTCGCTAAACGCTTGCTGGCAGGGGCGAAAGTGTGTGTCTCGCCGGGGATTGGCTTTGGGGACTACGGTGATACGCATGTACGTTTTGCCTTGATTGAGAATCAAGACCGTATTCGCCAGGCAGTGCGTGGGATTAAGAGCATGTTTCGCGCTGATGGTTTGCTGAAACCGGGCAAATCCTCCCCCAATGAAACGGCCTAATCAAACAAAGTCGATTACCCAGTAATTTGCATTTTGGTAAGGTGCTTAGGTGTGTTGCCAAAATGCCAACTCTATCGCCATGTTCTTAATGTTGTCTTCATCGATTTGCGTCATATTGATTAAATTATTCTTATGCCGCCAACGGAGCGTGGCTATGAAAAATCGCTACTCTTTACCCCAAATAGTTCTGCATTGGTTAACTTTATTGATGATCATATTGACCTATTCGGCAATGTTGCTCAGCGATACTGTGCCCGATGAAGACCGGACATTCGTGAGGAACTTGCATTTTAATTTTGGTATTTCTGTCTGGCTATTAATGTTAGTGCGGCTTTGGTTGCGGCAGAGAAACCTGACACCAGCCATTTCGCCACCGTTGCCTAATTGGCAGTTATTGGGGGTCCATCTTTCGCATTGGGGGTTGTATTTGATGTTCCTATCACTGCCGATTCTGGGTGTTTTGACTCAGGCTTATGGTGGAAGAACTTGGCTACTGCTGGGCTGGCAAGTACCGCAGTGGCTCACTCCTAACACTGACGTGCGAGATTACCTTAAGCAAACCCATGTGTTCATTGCCAATTTGGGCTATTTCGTGATTGGGATACACGGTATCGCGGCACTGTATCATCACTATATTCGCCGTGATGATACTTTGCGCAGAATGATGCCTGGAAAATGATCCAAGCATTCGAGATGACAAAGGGCGCTGATGTGCCCCGAGCCCGAGGTTGATGTTAATGACTGAGGGCCAGCGGTGGAGAGAATAAGCAGTAAGTAAAGCGCTGCCTTACTCCACCATCAGCATAAAGGTGCCAACCCAAATCACTAACATAATTGAGATACCCATAAAGAAATATTTCACTGAACGACTCCCCTTGGTGTGATTTCAATAGCAAGCTGAGACACATTCGGCATGTCGTGCCAGTCAGTCCACTGGCTCCGACAGAATGGCGCTACTGTAATCCCAATAGGGAGAAAACTTCAATACTGTAATTTTATGTATCAGATCACATATTCATACAAAAATGGCAATAAATACCAATCAATACATATAAGTGTGATTTATTTCACATTATTTTAAATTATCACCAAATAACAATTTGTTACTCTATTGGTGACGCGATAAGCCGTATGGCCTGATAGCCATTTCATCAGACGATTTTCCGCACAGTGACATCAACTTCAAAGCCCAATAAATAAAGGGCTTGTTCCAGTGCTTCTACTTTAGAGGCGTAATAAACATCCAGCAGGCGATCCATTTGGGCTGCATTCAAACTGAGTTTGCGGGCCATATCGGCTTTGCGGGTATCACTGGCGAGCATAGCATTGTGTAATTCAGCTTTCAGGCGTACAAGAATAGGGACATGAACCGCGATATCACCCGGCTGTAGTGCTGAGGGGGCAGGGATCCGGCGGCGCTCTTCCATCTCGGCGGCAATGCCGTTTTTAATCCCCTCCTGTGCTTCCAACTCGACATCTTCAAGGGAGTATGTCACTGAACTCAATTCAGGGAAGTCACGATAATGAATATGGTATTCGCCACTGGCTTCATCAACGGTATAACTGGCGGGATAACTGAACACGGCGTTCACTCCTGTGAGTGCAATGAGGACGGAAGGTATCCGTATTGTACTGGTATCCGCCAGGTAATCCCCTTCTTTCTTGACCTTATAGCGTAGTGAGTCAACACGGCGATGGCATTAGCGTATACCGTACTTAGCTTGGGGAATCAATCCCAAACAATTCTAGTGACACATTTGCAGCAAACGGGGCGCTTTAATGTGTTAGAGCGTATCAATATGGAAGAGCTTAAAAACGAAGCCGCTATTTCAGGGAAAAGCCCACAATTAAAAGGTGCCACCTACGTGGTGACGGGTGATGTGACTGAGTTTGGTCGTAAAGAAACCGGGGATCGTCAACTGTGGAGCATTTTGGGCAGTGGTAAATCTCAGGTGGCTTATGCCAAGGTCAATCTGTATATCGTTAATGGTTAATACCTCCGAAGTGGTGTTCTCTTCACCGGGGGCGGGTGAGTACGAACTGTCTAACCGTGAAGTTATCGGTTTTGGTGGTACTGCCAGTTACGACTCGACGCTGAATGGCAAAGTGCTGGATTTAGCAATTCGTGACGCCGTGAACAACTTGGTCGCAGGTATGTTTTTTATTGATGGAATTACTCGCTATATCTGCATCTCTAATACCATTGCCGGGCACCTGAAAACGCATTCACCGCAGCCATCGCATAACTCAGGAACCAGTGTGGGCGGTTGATTGGCTTGCCAGGTCAGGGCCTGCTTCTCACAGTAATCAGCGCAGCTATCACAGTAAATATAGGTATTTTGGCAGGTATTTTTCACTGACGGTCGGGCGGCAATCTGGAACTCGGCTGATGATAATGCTCCCGTTTGGCAAGCAGTGCTGCAAGCCTGACAGCGGCTACAATAGGGTGTCGATAAATATTGCGTCGAGAAATTTAACTCAGGCCTTTGATTGACCATCACAATCAGATTCTCCTCGCAGGCCGTCATACAGATACCGCACCCGGTACAGCTCTGTTGAAAAAGTGGTTCGCCAATGGCATATGGCGGCCGGAGGGGGGGAGGAGCGGCGATGTCAGAGGGCGCGGTTGGGGTGCTGGGCTGCACGCCTTTCAGCAAGCCACGAAATAGCCCCCGGCGGCTGATGGTCCGGCTTTCCATATAAGCTTTATAGTAACGTTCGTCTCTAGCCACTGGTTTATTTTTTATCACCGATATAGCTCACGGGGCAGAGGAGATAACCCCAACTCTGTTTGTAGGGTTTTCAGGTAGCAAGTCGCTATCTTCGCCAGCAAGGGATAAACCGGGTATTCAACTTGGGCAGCGCTGACCTGTTCAAGATAACGGTACGCCCACGGCAGTAAATGTGCTGTTAGCAGCACGCTAGCCGCGTTCTTATTGTGTTGTTCGACTAAATTTACCCAGGACAATAGCATTAAGCCAAACTGATCTTCCGGTTCACGCAGAGGGCTTTGGCTAACCCATCCCTGTTCGGCTAAGAATTCACGGTATTGTAAGGTGCTGGCACCCATAAGAATATTTTCTTTATCCAGATAAACGGATCCCCAAGGTGGGGCAGGCATCTCACCTTGCCCTTCAAACAGAATCGAAAAATCGTACTCAAGTAATGTGGGGGAGATATCCGGCATTTGCTGGCAATATTGCACCATGCTCACATGATCGGGCCAAGGAAAAAGCTCGGCAATTTGTGGTAATAACGGAAAGAGGCGCTGTACCGTATCTGATTGCGGTGGGTAATAAAAACACGCGCCTAAAATTCGCGGCAAGGTGGTATTGAGTAGCATCGGGGTTATCGCTCTTATGTGATACCCGTCATATTTCAAGCTGCAGATGCGTTGGCTGCCTTCGCTCACCCCAGTCACTTACTTGTGTAAGCTCCTGGGGATTTGCTCAATTGCCGCCTTCCTGCCACTTAAATTATTTAGGATATAACGTTATTCGGGGGCTGATTAGCCACAAAAAAATAGCAGATAATCAGCGGGTAAATCACAACATGGAGTTATAAATCAAAGTATTAAATCACATTGGCACTTGCCAGAGATTATAAAAGGCAATACGCCCGGCTAATTCACCGATGATAAGCGCTGATGCACACACCACCAGTGTTACCCGTGGGATTTTGTCTTTCAGTAACGCCGCAGCGGCTACAAAAACGCCTAATACCAACAGCAGGATCTGAATTCCCCAGAATAGGGTCTGCTGGCTACTCAATTCCGCAGAGCCTTGCCCGAGGAAAGTTAAATAACCCGGTTTATTCACCAAGGTCACAATGGCACCAGCTAGCAATGCTATCGCACCAAGTTGACGTGCCCCAGTTAACATAGCGAAAGCTCCACCGCCAACCAATACCGTCATCCAAAGTTGCAATGAGGTATATGACGTATCCCAATTAGGGACCGTGGTCAGTTGATAGACTTGAGTCATTGACCAGGCAAAAGCCAGACCAACGAGCACAGTGGCAAAATTACACAGCGTCGCCAGTAGCGAATTTTTCACCAGTGTTGAGAAGAATACCGTGCCGCAAGCCATAGCAACAAACAGGCCACTGAGCAGAATTTCATTACTCATTGGCGAACGGCCAACGCCCAGTAACATATTTATCGCCCGCAAGGGTTGCCCAACATGCAGGGTGCCAATTAACAGGCCTGCCATCACTAGAATCAGACCGACAATATTGGCCTGCTTCAATTGCTGTGGCGTGGTCATTCCTAGCTTGTTACTGAGCCACACCAGTGTAAATAGCCCGACTGCGGTCTGCCCGAGCACGGTAAAAAACACTAAGGGTAATTCATGCATTTTATACCTCCTTCGGGTTTTGGATGCGGCCTGATGTATCACCGGATGGCTTCGCATCGCGGTGGCCTCGGATCACCAGATTAGGCTGTGTCAAATGCGCATGGGGTAACGGTGCAATTGCATTTTCGTCACCGTATTTATCACGTAACACCGAGATCTCATCGAAATCCAACGCACGTTGCGGACAAGAGTCGACGCAGACCGGCTTATCCCCTTGAGCCACGCGTTCGTAGCAGCCATCACACTTGGTCATTAGCTGCTTTTTGGCATCAAATTGTGGCGCGCCGTAAGGGCAGCGCATTTCGCAATAGCGGCATCCGACACACAGATCCTGATTAACCACCACCAAACCATCTTCTTCACGTTTGTGCATGGCACCCGTTGGGCAGCCTGTTACACAGGTGGGTGATGAACAGTGGTTACAGGCAATGGACAGGTAGTAACTGAAGACATTTTGCACCCAGATATTGTCCTGTTGGGTCCAACTGCCTCCCCCGTATTCATATACCCGCCGCAGTTTTGGCCCAAGGTCCAGATTTTTTTCGTCCTTACAACTGACTTGGCAGGTTTTACATCCCGTGCACTTGGTAGAGTCAACAAAAAAACCATATTGCTTCATTATTCCGCTCCTTATGCACGTTTCACTTCAACGAGGTTGGTGTGTTGAGGATTACCTTTCGCCAATGGCGAAGGGCGTAGTGTCGTCAACGTATTGATACAGCCACCCACGTCGATACCGTCCTTGTTGAGATTACGCCATGCCCCTTGTGGCACGGCGATAACACCCGGTAATACCCGTTCGGTAATTTTGACCGCAATATGGATACGGCCACGGCTATTAAATATTTCGACCTGTTCGCCTTGCTGTATGCCACGAGCCTGCGCATCAATCGGGTTCATCCAGAACTGATGAGGTACCGCTTCACGCAGCATCGCGACATTGTAATAGGTTGAGTGGGTATGGCCTTTAACATGGAAGCCAGTCATTTGCAGTGGGTAGGTTTTCAGGGTTTCCTGATCACTGACGCCTTCAGGGGTTGGACAATATTCAGCCACTGCGGTAATGCGGTCACCCGGTGCCAACTGCCACTCGTGTGCGAGTGTTGCCAGTGCTTCGGAATAGATCTCAATCTTGCCTGACGGGGTTTTTAACGGGTTATTTAATGGGTCATCGCGGAAATCTTTTAACGCGATATATTGGCTACTGTCAGCAAAAACACGGTCAATAATGCCTTTGTTATTGGTGTCACTGAAAGGTGGTAGCGCCGGATTTTTATCACGCATTTTGTTATAGCTGATTTCAATCCATTCTTGCTGGGTATGTCCTTCAGTAAAGGCATCCCCCACGCCTAATTTGGTGGCAATCTCGGCTAATACATCGTATGAGGGGCGACATTCCCACAGTGGCTCAATGGTATTTTGCATCCGGGTGACATAGTGATAAGCGCCACTGGCATAGGAGTTATCAATCAGGTCATTTGATTCAACCGATGTGACGTCTGGTAATAATAAATCCGCGTATTTCGCCGAATTGGTCATGTGGTTTTCCCAGACCAAAATAAATTCGCACAATGACTCATCTTGCAAAATAGTATTGGTTTTATTCAGGTCAGAGTGCTGGTTTGCTATAACGTTACTGGCGTAGTTCCAGAGAAACTTAATATTGGTATCCAGTTTTTCTTTATTTTTCACATGGGCATTTTTGGCAGTCATTTCAGTGCCGCGGAAAATAGCATCGGTCCACATAAAACAAGGGATGGCCGTTTTGACCGGATTTGGAATGCTGAATCCAGGAACCGGGTATTTTACGTTGCCCCCCCAGGCACCGGTATTGGTTCCGGCGCGGCCAATATTACCGGTCATCAATGGGAGCATCATAATCGATCGGGACGCTTGTTCACCATTCGCTGTGCGTTGAATTCCCCACCCCTGTGAAATCCAGGCTGCGCGGGCATTACCCAGTTCTCTGGCTAATTGAATAATACGTGTTGGTGAAATACCGGTTATTTCACTGGCCCACTCTGGTGTTTTTTCGGTTCCGTCAGCACCCAGACCTAAAATATAATCTTTATAAGATCCATTCGCTGGGGCCGATGCGGGCAACGTGTTGGCATCCCAACCGACACAATATTGTTGCAGGAAACTTTCGTCAGTCAGATTCTCTTTAATTAAAACATGACCTAAAGCGGCGACCAGTGCAGCATCGGTCCCAGGGAATATCGGGATCCATTCGGCGTTAAGGGTGGTCACACTATCGGTCATTCGTGGGTCAATAATAATGACTTTGGCTCTGCTTTGACCCAACGCCTGAACCGTTTCAATATATTGGCCACCGCCTGACATCCGTGTTTCTGCCAGATTGTGACCAAACATCACCACCAGATCAGAATTTTTAATTTCGTCCAGCAGTGTTTCATCCAAGTTGCCGTAGACATAAGGCATGACGGTGTTGATTTGGGCAGTAGAATAAGTGCCGTGTTGATCAAGATAACCGCCGATCAAACTCAACATACGTTTACAGGCATTACGGCCTTGTAAATTAGCCCCTGTTGAACCAGAGCCATATTGATAATAAATCGCTTCGTTGCCGTATTGAACAATCGTTTTTTTCAGATTATCCGCTACGATAGTTGTGGCTTCATCCCAACTGATACGCTTGAATTTACCTTCACCGCGTTTACCCACTCGCAACATCGGATATTTAACCCGATCCGGATTATAGGTTTTCCATCTTACTGAGCGGCCACGTAAGCAGGGGCGAATTTGGTGTAAACCAAAGGTGGAATCATCATAAATGGCTTCATTAGCAATTTTAATTATTTCACCATTTTTAACATGAACTTTTAGCGGACAGCGACTGCCACAGTTAACCAGACAAGCACTGTATTTAATGCTCTCTTCAGCCGCCGCTGGGGCTTGTTCTGATGTGGCATGAACTGAAAATGGTAGGGTGATTGAACTGGCAATTGCCGCAGCCCCGGTCACTACGGCGGATGTTTGAATAAATTCACGGCGACTCATTGAGCCGGTGAGAGGTGTTTTATTGTTATTCATCAACATGATCCTTGCGGAAATAAAAGAGCAGGACATCCCTTTTTTACTTGACGTTGCCGTGGTGTTAGCAACAACGCCAATGACTTTGGGTATAGAACTGTAATGCTCCACCTTAGGAAATAAGTTGTTGCTTTTATATGATGTAAATCAATCAAGCCCACATAACAAAAATATAATGGTGATTTATGTGAAAATGGCGAGGTTTATTAATTGTTTGCTACGATAAATTAACTATTCTTTATACATTAAATCAATCTATTATCGTAGGGTAAAGAGGTAATAAAGAATCAATATCAAATGAGAGCAGTGTTTTATTGGTGTCAGTTTGTTTTTTTATTTAATTTATTTCACTTGTTTTGAGAAAAGTCTCATTTTTTTGATTAAATAATATTTATCTCTGATTGCTCTTTCTGTTTCATTAGGTCGTCCCCCCCTTCTATTGAGTCATATTACACAGCAGAGCCACCATGAAGAAAGCACATGCCTTGAAACTCAGACCTCACTGGTTTGCCCGAGTTTGAAGGTGGCCGATAGGTGAAGGCTGTTTGTCGTAAGAATGGCATGTCAGATTTTTGCGGCTATCACTGGCAACCGAATATTGCGGTATGGCACTCTGACACATCAAGTACATGCAAGGGCGCGAAGAAGAGAGCCCACGACCACCCAATGGGGTTAGTACTATATGTGGTAATGAAAAAATGTAGTAATAACAAAATACCGTGGTAATAAAGAAATATCTGAAAAAATCAGTTGGTGGTAGTATTCCCCCCCAAATTCATTTAAAAAAGAGATAATGGAAAATAATTTTTTTGGCCGGAACCGAATAAATAATGGGACACTCATTGCAAGAAGTGTTAGATGCTGTAGAAAGAAATCCATACATCAATAGCGAAGATAAGACGCGTCAACGAAATAATGTTATGCGTTCTACTATGTACAATAAACAGAATGAACTGGATCAAGTAAAAAATAGCATTGCAAGTAAATTTATTAAATGGAGCCTTATAAAGGATCAATTTATCAGTGAGGTGACACGTTATTCATCGGATATGAGTGCCAAAGTAAATACTGGTGAAATAACGACTGAGACAGCGATAAAACTATTGGATAAAGAGTTGTCCGATTTGAGAAATCAAGATGAAGAAATGACAAGGGAAAGAGTAAAGCAGGCTGTCATTATTAAAGCTTCAGTAAAGAAAAATAATGATGTAAAAAGAAGAGAAATTGTAAGTTTAACAATTGCTGGCGTTGGATTTGTTACCGCAGGTTTACAAATTGTGGCTGGTGTTGGGATGGTTGGAAGTGTTGCGGGAACCATCCCTGGTGCGTTATTGATAGCGCATGGTACAAACAATATTATTGAGAATGGCTATTATATTTTGTATAGGGAGTCCTATACTGGTCCCCTTAAATTTCTATATGAAGGTGTAGGTGCTCAATTTGGGCTGAGTAAGAGTGATGCAGATGTTATGTATACTGCGGTAGATATTGCGTTATCAATAAATGGAATAATGAGTTATAAATTAACGGAAGATGCTGCACGATTATATCGCTATGTAAATGCAGATCTGTTATGGGGCTTGAAGTCAATGGGAATTAAAAATATGACTACAGCAGAAATATTGCTTGAGATTGTTGGTGATATTAATACTGCAATTAGTCAGGTAAGGAATTACTAATGGTGACTCTTTATTTTTTATTTTCAATATTGTTAATGGTTTTAAATTTTATTCCTCTGCGTAAGTTATTGCTATCAGAAGAATATTATCCACATATTTATGCTATTCTAATCTCATGTATACCCGCAGTTTTTCATTTTTATGTGCTAAATTATGAAGAAATACCTTTTCTAAACATAGATGTATCAGAAAATGACACAATCATTTATATGTCTTTAGTATTAGGTTATTTAAGTGTTATTCCTTATATAGCCGCAAGGCGTATGTATACGTAAATAATAAGGGGTGGGTAGGCCACCCCCGAATAAAGGAATACATAAACTAATACCTTATGCTATAGCTACAGGTTCCTGTCATATTATGGTTACATGTGATGATTTTTTAATGGAAAATTATTTATTTTGAGTGGCACTAATACTAGAATTATTTAGGTGAGAAACCACTAATGGTTACAATTTATTTTTTGCTATCAATATTAGCTATGATTTTAAATTTTATTCCACTACGTAAGATGTTGTTATCTGATGAGGTTTACCCACATGTTTATGCTTTAATAATTTCATGTATTCCTGCCCTTATTCATTTTTATGTGTTAAATTTCAGAGAAATACCGTTTCTAAACATAGATGTATCAGAAAATGACACAGTCATCTATATGTCATTGATATTAGGTTATTTAAGTGCCATTCCTTATATTGCCGCAAGGCGTATGTACACGTAAATAATAAGGGATGGCGTAGGCCATCCCCGAATAAATTAATACACGCGATCATCCCATATGCTATAACCACTGGTTCCTGCTACATTGTGATTCCATGTGATGCTTTTGTATTTAAGAGAGATGGTTTCTTGTGGTTGGGAGCCATTATGTGTGATTGAATGGCTATGTGAAGTTGATATGTCTGAAATTGTCGCGCCGGTAATGGATATTGTATAGTAAAGTTCTAAAGCACCAGCGCTGTTTGTTCTATAAAAGTCAAAAACGGCATCAAGCAATTCATTTTCTGATATGGCCACCCCTAATAAGGGGGATGATTTATCGATGGGTTTTATAAAAGAAATGGGGTGGTGGCTGACGTTTTGTGCTCGGGTCATGGCGTGATTAAGGCTGAGCACAAATATCTGATCTATGTGACTGCCTTGGCTTTTATTGCCTATTGAGTCAATTGATGAGCACCCAGACGAAATTAACCCCTGTTTTTTGCCCTTGAGCGTTAAATAAATCATGTTAGCCATTCTCATATGTCCTTATATACCCGTCGGCCTTCAAGATGCAGGGGGGCGCTGCCCTTGCTCACCGTAGTCACTGAGTTATCGATGCTCCTGGCGATTTGCTCGGTTGCCGCCTTCCTGCAACTCGAATGACTTAGGGTAAAATATTAAAATTGTAACGGTGAGTGTTTTGTTTTTTTTAAAACAAAACATAATTTAATGTGGTTCATTTCTTATAATATACTAAAAAGTAAGGGGGAGTAAATTAGATTATCCGTTACTATTATCTGACGGGGGCGTTATCGCTGGCAGTAGCAAAATACCAAGAACGACAACCCTGTTTTGTATAAAGTGTCGCTTTAACCGGCACCATGCGAGCGGTTATCCTATCCTCTGTTGAGGCTGTCCTCAGTATGACCACGCAGGAAATTAGGTGCGATGTTGAAGATGAAAAATCGATTTATTAATAAAAACCTTTTTGATGAAAAAAACGTTCATGCTGTTTTTGAACTGAGCCTGCTGTTGAAAGCATTGTTGGCCATGATGGAGATTATCGCAGGGGTCTTAACCTACTTTGTGACACCTCAGTTTTTACTGAATACGCTGCATCGCATCACACAAGTAAATTTTATTGAAAGCCGTGGTGACATTATTGCCAATTATCTGTTGCATGCTACCCAACATCTCTCCATCAGCAGCTTACATTTCGCTGCGTCATATTTGTTTATCCACGGTGCTATTAAGTTATGGATTATTATTGGGTTGTGGCGCAAAAAACTCGGTTATTACCCTGTTGCTGTGGCGGTTTTTAGTCTGTTTATTGTTTATCAACTCTATCGCTATACCTTTACCCATTCCCTGCTTTTGATCCTGATAACGATTCTGGATGTGTTTGTTATTGCCCTGACGCTGCTTGAATACCGGCGGTTACGCCATGAAGAAAAAAACTGTTCTGAGAACTAAACTTGTTCTTAGAACTAAGGCTCTGCTCTTATTATGACGATGCGCCGTTTGTCAGCGAAAAATTAAGCGCGGTTATTTGGCAAAGATATGTGCCTGCCCCATGATATCCAGGCCAACAGTTAAGCCAACATGGAGGTCTTCTCGGCTAATTGTCTTAATTTCTATGGTTTCTCCACTGTGAATGACCTGTAGGGTGAGTGTCGAAATAAAACCGGCAAAATCAATGGCGACAACCTTCGCTAAGCAGGATGCTGCATCATACTGTTCAGGCCGTAAAGGGGTGAGGGTGATCTGTTCTGGCCGCAACATAATACGAGCCTCACCGCGGCGGTGTGGGTTATCCACTCTTACCTGACCAAGTGCACAGCGTGCCAGCCCGGTGCCTAGCTGAGCGGTTAGCATCAGTGTCTCTCCCAGAAATGTAGCGGTGGGTTCATCCACAGGCCGTAAGTAAAGCTCTTGTGGCGGGCCGACATGGGCTAATTTCCCCGCGCGCATCACGGCAACCTGGTCGGCAAAAGATAATGCTTCAGTTTGGTCATGGGTAACCAGAATTGAGGCAATATTGGCTTCTGACAATAACTCGGCCACGGCTTTGCGGGTTGAGGCTCTTAACGCGGTATCCAATGCTGAAAACGGTTCGTCCAGTAGCATCAGAACAGGGCGCTGAGCCAGTGCTCTGGCAAGAGCTACCCGCTGCTGCTGCCCACCAGAAATCTCATGTGGCCACAGGGCAGATAACCGCCGGTCCAGCGCAACCATATCCATCAACTCATTAATTCGGCGCTCTTTATCCTGCTTACTGCCTTTTAATCCGTAACCAATATTTCCAGCAACCGTGAAATGCGGAAAGAGCGCCCCGTCTTGCGGTACAAAACCAATACCTCGCTTGTGGGCAGGCACGTATGTTGTGCCATCGAACATCGCCTTCCCTTGCAAGATCACTTTGCCCGAATCCGGTGTTTCAAAACCGGCAATGATCCGCAACAGCGTCGTTTTGCCTGAACCGGATGGCCCGACAATGGCGGTGCGGCTACCTGGCGGGACGTGTAAGTCAATGCGATCCAATACGGTAACTGATTGATAAGACTTACCGATATGATGAAGTTCAAGCGTGCTCATAGTCCTGCTGTCCGTTGAGATTGAGAGTAGAGAAGCCAGGTTAACGGCAGGGAAAGTGCCACCATCAGAAAGGCATAAGGTGCAGCAGCGACATAGTCAATTTCACTGGTCAACGCCCAAAACCCGGTTGCCAGTGTTCGGGTGCCGTTCGGGGCCAGTAATAGCGTTGCGGTCAATTCGTTGGAGATAGCCAGAAAGACTAATGCGGCACCCGCAGCGGCTCCGGGAGCGGCCAACCGCAAGGTGGTACTTAAAATAGCTTGGGTCGGCGTTCGCCCAAGGCTACGGGCGACGTTTTCTAACTCGACCGGCGCTTGCGCAATGCCAGCCCGTAAACTGATTAATGCACGTGGCGTAAACATCAATAGATACGCCAGCAACACGGTAAATTCAGTTTGATACAAAGGGCGCGCAATACGGATGGTGATGGTCACTAATGCCAGTGCCACGACGATCCCTGGTAGCGAACTGGTGACGTAATAACACCCTTCCATCGCGCGGTGTAACCGCCCCGGATAGCGCACCGATAGCCATGCCATTGGTATAGCACACAGCGTAATGATCACCGCACCGCTCAGGGCTAATCCCAGCGTCTGTTTTAACGCGGGTAGCAGTTCCGGGTTTAGCCAGATATCAATGCCACCAATAGAGAGCCAGCGAACAAGGGTAATGAACGGAACCCCCAGAGAGAGGGTGGTGATCAATAAGGGCAATAGCAGGCACAGGAAGGTGAGTGAGGTCCCCATAGAATAGACGGTCTGGCGTCTTGGGGTGCCGGAGCCGACCCGTGCATAGCGATGGTAGCCTCGGCTGGTGGCTTCGATCAATAGTAACCCCAAACAACATAAGGCCAGTACACCTGCTAACATGTTAGCGGCGGGGCCATTAAATGTGGATTGGAACTGGTCAAAAATCGCGGTAGTAAAGGTATCAAAACGGATCATGGCATATAGGCCATATTCAGCCAGTAAATGCAGGGCGATGAGTAATGATCCACCCCATACCGCTAATTTTAACTGAGGCAATACTACGCGAAAAAATACCGTGATGGGTTTGTTGCCCAATGATGCAGCTGCATCTTCAAGCCCAGGATCAAGACGGCGTAATACTGCTGCCGCTGGCAGATAGATGAATGGGAAATACGCTATCACCGAGATAAAAACACCGGCGGCTAGCCCATTCATTGAGGGTATCAGACTGATCCAGGCATAACTTTGTACAAAAGCAGGCACTGCCAGTGGTGCTATTGCCAAAAGTGACCAAACCCGCCTGCCGGGTAGGGTAGTGCGTTCCGTCAGCCAGGCTAATGCGACGCCAATCATGGCGCAAAGGGGCAAGGTGAAAACCACCAGTAAAACGGTATTGATCAATAATTCGCCCACGCGAGGACGAAAAACGAGTGCCTTAACCGTTGACCAACCTGTATCAATTGCAATACCGATAACAAAACCCAGTGGTAGCAGGGATAACAGCGACAGTATTATTGCAATAACAACCACCCCTGTACCCGGACGGTGACTAGATTGTCGTGGTGTTGTCTTACTCAGTGCAGCCTGTGTAACATCGGTACTTATATTGGACATAATCGGTAAAGGCACTCGGTTTGTTAAACGCCCGCAGGGGGCAGAGTAAAACGGATTACAGCAGACCCGCTTCGGTCATCAACTCAACCACTTTTTTGCTGTTCAGTTTAGACACCTCTACTTTCGGCGGATCCAAATCTTTCAGTGGCACCAATTTAGGATTGGAAGCTGCATTCACGCCAACCGCATATTCAA
The DNA here is from genome assembly GCF_001053095.1 of Yersinia similis. Taxonomy (GTDB): domain Bacteria; phylum Pseudomonadota; class Gammaproteobacteria; order Enterobacterales; family Enterobacteriaceae; genus Yersinia; species Yersinia similis. The sequence goes on from NZ_CGBP01000014.1 coordinate 75,184, forward strand.
AGGCGCTATTGCTATCGCGCAAGAAATCCTGCCCCGCTTTACCGGTGACCCATTTTACGAATTTCTGGGCTTGTTGCGGATGTTTACTGGAGGCTAATACCCCTGCACCAGAGATACTGACGAATGCACCGGGATCCTTATTTTTAAAGTAATGCAGTTTAATATTACCGCTGTTCTCACCAGTTTTAGCTTGATCAACAAAGGGATAGTAATGATAAATAACGCCGCCATCAATTTGGCCTGCGTTCACAGCTTTCATCACTGTGCTGTTGCCTTTATACGCTGTCGCGTTAGTTTTCATGGCTTTTAACCACTCTAAGGTGGCTTTTTCACCTTTTAGCTCAAGCATGGCACTGACAATCGCCTGGAAGTCAGCACCAGATGGTGAAGCTCCCCAGCGGCCTTTCCACTCTGGTTTCGCCAGATCCATTAGGGATTTAGGCAGTTCTGCCTCGCTGATTTTTGCCGGATTGTAAACAAATACGGTGCTGCGAGCTGCAATACCGGTCCAGCGCCCATCTTCAGGCCGGTATTCTTTAGCGACTTGTGCTTGCGTTGCAGCATCCAGAGGAGCGAACAATTTGGCATTATCAACTAACACCATGGCTGGGGAGTTCTCGGTCAGGAAAACATCGGCAGGCGATGAACTGCCCTCTTGAATTAATTGATTGCCCAATTCACTGTCTTTACCATTACGTAGCGTGACTTTGATACCGGTATCTTTGGTAAAACCTTCAGCCCAAGATTTTGCAAAACTTTCATGCTGAGCATTGTAGATGATAATGCCATCTTTATCTGAGGCGGCATTGGCAGAGCATGCAAACAGGATTGCAGACGCCAGTAAAGCAACATGGCTGATAGAGGGTATAGGTATTTTCATATAGCGATCCTTTTAAAAGGTCAGGGAAGAAAACGAAGTTGCCAGGCAAGTGCAAAATGATTGTATAGAAAGAAACGGATTATGGTAATAAAAATGATTATCATTGTTATCTGAATATTTCATTATTGAATCTAATATGTTTATTCTGATAAATATTATGAGACCATATATGGTTGTAAACCCCCCTGTATTGCGTCAACCATTGGAAAGTAATATTTAGCTTTCATTATCTGAAGATCACCGGCTTTAACGGCATTTTCCTGTTTGTTCACAACAGACAATGGCTTACCATAGCTATCACTTATTTGTATGGTTTATAGGTATTCAATGCGTTATTTGGCTGTCATTCTCCCTTTGTTTACGTTGCTCTCAGCTTGTAGTAGCCAGCCGACGCCTCCTGTTGCTGCAACTCCGTCAGATAGTCCTGTTCAGGGGGGTTTTTGGCTTGAGCCGGAACATGCGGGCCAGTTGCAAAACGGTGATTTTGCCTTTAACCCAGATACCACGCGTTTTGTTGACAAAATGGTGCGTGAGCACGGTTTTGATCGCCAGCAACTGCACGATGTATTGGCTCAGACCCAACGATTGGACTGGGTGATTCGCTTGATGGATAAGCAAGCGCCGACGTCCCGGCCCCCCTCAGGACCAAACGGTGCCTGGAATCGCTATCGCAATAAATTTATTACTCCTGATAATGTGCAGAATGGGGTGGTTTTCTGGAATCAATATGAAGGTGCGTTGCAACGTGCCTGGGAGGTGTACGGTGTGCCGCCGGAAATTATCGTCGGGATCATCGGGGTTGAAACGCGTTGGGGCCGGGTGATGGGGAAAACCCGAATTATCGATGCCTTGGCGACGCTGTCTTTTGCTTACCCACGGCGTGCAAAATTCTTTACGGGTGAGTTGGAAACCTTCTTATTGATGGCGCGTGCCGAGGGGAAAGACCCACTCAGTCTACGGGGTTCCTATGCGGGGGCGATGGGCTATGGCCAATTTATGCCATCATCATTTAAGCGCTATGCGGTTGATTTTGATGGCAACGGTCACATCAACTTATGGGATCCCATTGATGCTATCGGCAGTGTTGCCAATTACTTCAAATCCCACGGTTGGACGAAAGGTGCGCCGGTAGCTGTACCTGCCAATGGACAGGCTCCAAATCTCGAAAATGGATTTAAGACCCGTTATCCAATCTCGACTTTATCGGCAGCAGGGCTTAGCCCCAAAGGGTCGTTAGGCGATTATCAGGAGGCCAGTTTGCTGCGCTTTGATGTGGGTACTGGTTATCAATATTGGTACGGTTTGCCCAACTTCTACACGATTACCCGCTATAACCACAGTACCCATTATGCGATGGCGGTATGGCAGTTAGGGGAGGCCGTGGGCAGAGCGCGCAAAGGGGAGTCAATGATTACCCAATAGCATGAAAAAGAGGGCTGCATTAGGGTTATGCCGCCCTCTTTTATTGACGATATTTATTATTCCATCAGATGTGAAATATCATCAGGATGGACTGATGGTGGGGAGCGCCGCCAACCGCGTGTCAGCCATAGCAGGTAGATAAACCCGGCCAATAACCACAGTAAACCAACCTCCAGCGCTCGCTGTTCTAAATGAAGCCATAACCATACTGACATAACAAACCCCAGTAACGGTAATAGCCCATATCTGAACATTGCTGCAGTTCCACGGCGTTTCTCGTTGATCAGAAAATGCTTGATAACACTCAGGTTAACGAAGGTGAAAGCCCCCAGCGCACCAAAACTTATCATTGACACCACTAAATTCAGATCGAGGAATAATGCCAGTAGCGAAATTGTTGCTACGAACAAAATGGCACGCCACGGTGTGTGGAATTTAGTATGCAGATGGAAAAACACTTTACGTGGTAACACGCCTTCGCGACCCATTGCATAGAAGATACGCGAAACGCTGGTTTGCGCGGTCATCGCTGACGCATAAACCCCCGTCAGATAGGTAGCCATAAAGAAGTTATACATCCACTTGCCGCCGACATGCTCCGAGATAATCAGGCTGGCAGTGTCTTGGTGGGGAATGAGCGACGGCCAATCGGGATAAGCCAAATGCGCGGCATAGGACACCGCGATGAAGATGGCTCCGGCGCTGATAACAGTAAACAGGATCGCTCGTGGCAGGGTCCGTTTTGCGTCGTGTGCTTCTTCTGCCATGGTGGCGATAGCATCAAAACCGAGGAAGGCGAGGCAGAGTACCGCAGCGCCCGACAGCAGGCCAGATAAGTCTCCAGCATTCACCAGTAGCGGCTTCATCAATGCTTCTGGGCTTAAATCGGCCTGACTGAAAGACAGCGTAATAAATAAGACGATAAAGATCATCTGGGCCGCAATCAGGGTGAAATTCACTGAGGTCAACAAACGTACACCGAGTATATTCAGCAAGCTGACGCTGACAATTGATGCAATGATAAATACCGGGGCAGGAATAGACGGAAATGCCTCATGCAGGAAAATGCCTAAAACCAAATAATTCAGGATCGGCAGGAACAGGTAATCCAAAATTTGTGCCCAGCCAACCAGAAAACCGGTTTTTCCACCAAAACTTCGTTGAACGTAAGAATAGGCTGAGCCAGATAACGGCATAGCGTTAGTCATCCGGCAATAACTGAGGGCGGTAAATAAAATAGTGGCGACAGTCACCAAATAGGCAATGGGTAAATGTCCCTGACTTAACACGGTTACCTGACCATAGGTGGTGAATACACCCAATGGCACCATATAGGCAAGTCCGAAAGCGACCAGCGCGGGGGTTTTAAGCACTCTACGTAACTGAGTATTTTGTGGCATTACCGTATCATCTCCTGGTGTGACAAGCACCGTTAAGCCGCATTCTATGCGGTTATATCCAAAATCATTGTCGTCTTCCTGCACTCGAATGATTTAGGGTATACCAATATAAAGGAGCGGATTCTGACACAAGGATGACAGGTTGGAAAGTGAGTAATTAACTTCGGCTTTTTAGCTGAAAAGAATAAAGTTTTTTACGTGTTAAATTACAGTTAAAAATTATCTGATTAGTCAGAAATAAAAGGCTAAATAATATTTAAAACGAATTACGTTTTTTGTGGCAGAAATAAAGAAGGCAGTAAAAAATACTGGCAGGTTGCCGATAATCCCCCATTAACATGATCTTGAGCGGTGAATATAGGCAAAAGAGTAAAGGGTAGAAAAGTAAAGCGCCCATGCCACTGAAGGTGTGGCTAGAACCTACACGGACGCTTTTTTACAAAAGGAAGATACGTGTTTACGGTCTCCCTAACTTCTCTGCTGCGGGCAGGCCGTCGTTCACCTTAGAACACTAAAAAATAGTGTCCTCTACTGCCATTACCCGAGCTGATAGACCACTTTGCCACCCACTAACGTGTAGGCCACTTGTGTCTGATAAATCGTTTCTGGCGATTGTTCAAACAGATTGTTTTTCAAAATGATGATATCAGCAAATTTTCCAGCTTCCAGAGAGCCGATATAATGCTCTTTAGCAATCATATAGGCGGCATCTATAGTTGCTGAACGCAGTGTTTCAATCAACGTCAGGTTCCGGTCATTATCCAAGCGAGGGCCTGCGGGATTGCCTTCGAGATCCCATGCGCGCCGGGTCATACCGACTTGCAGGTTGTACCATTCATCCAAACGGTCAATCGGCCAGTCGCTGCCATAGGCAATGCGTGCGCCAGCATCCAGGAAGCGGGCCGCGGGTTCCATATGTTGGAAGCGTGTTTCACCTAGCATTTCCCGTTCTTCATCAATCAATACCCCAGGCAACCCCCCCCATTGGAAAGAGAGCACAGCGGTCGCGCCAAGTTCGGCAAAGCGTTTATATTGATGTGCGGCCACCAATTCATTGTGCGCCAACCCAGGGCGAATATCTTTCCCTGGCAGTGCAGCACGCATCTGCTCCACGGCATCCAGCACCATTTCGATAGCACTATCGCCCACAGTATGGGTATGCGGATGGAGACCCGCGCGAGCACATTCCAATATAACCGCATTAACCACAGGGGCGGTAAAATAGAGATCGCCATAATGGTCAGTATGTTGCCAATTGGGTTGCTGTGGCGATCCATGGTTGGCACGGTAAGGCTCCAGCAATGCGGCTGTCATGGTGGGCGGCTGTAATACCCCGTCAATAAACAGTTTTAGATGGTCAACGGCGAAACCCGGTGCGGGCGTCCACGCTTTACTGCCCCATTGACGGCCAAATTCAACCACTTCTTGCACCACGCGTGCTGCATCTTCTGGCCCACGCAGGCTATCTGGTGTCACTTCTTTAGCGCCTAACACGCGTAGCGTCAGTTCATTACGCTCATGCAGTTTTTTGAAGGCCAATAACTGTTCAGCAAAGACACGAGTATCCATCACCGTTGTGACGCCCTGCGCATTCAGGACTTGTTGGACATGGGCGGCAATCTGCACATTTTTTTCTGGTGTGGCCGCTGGGATGCTGTCGAAGGCACGCATCGCGGGGGCATCCTCCAAAATACCTGTCAGTTTCCCGTGCTCATCACGGGCGATTTTTCCGTCTGGTGGGACCGGGGTGTTCTCATCAATGCCGAGCAATTCCAACGCACGGCTGTTGGCCGCCAGCGTGTGACAATCGTTGGAGAACAACGCCACCGGGCGACGAGTATTCAGTGAATCGAGTGCAGCACGGCTCATATCTGCACCGACCGGGATCATTGCCTGACGTTGCCAGGCACGGACGGTCAGCCAATCATTTTCACCGTTAAAAGGGTCGTTATCGAGGTGCTTTTGGATAATATCCAGCGTTTGTTCGACACTCAGGGCGGCATAGTTCAGGTTACAGCCGATCAGTTGTTTGCCCCCCCAGAATGGGTGCATATGGCTATCGATAAGACCAGGCATCATAAATTGCCCATTTAGATCAATAAGCTGGGTTTCTGGTGAAGTGAATTGTTGCTTAATTTCATCACCGCCAGTGGCCAGAATATAGCCTTGGCCAATCGCGATGGCACTGCAAACCGTGTTATCCGCATCTGCCGTGTATATGATGCCGTTGTAATAAATAACATCGGCTACAGAAAGCTGTTGAGTCATGTTATGCACTTAATACAAAGTAAAAGGAATCAGATAACCATTATAGCCAACCCGATTTGAAAGTGCCTTCATTTAAACCAGCTCGATTTGATGACCGCAGCAGCAAAGGGCAGGGAGGAGCGGTGATTGATACTTAAAGTTATTACTAATAATGTAATTATTTTACTTGTAAATTTTAAACAAGCTTATATTATTTTTTTTTGAATTATAATTTATATTATCTCTGATTCCCGCTTTGAACGATAATTTCATTGATATTCTTAATTAAGAATGCCAACTATTATCTTTTAAAAATCATGGCTACACTTAAGTCGAGTTGAATTTTTATAATTAATTTGTGCAGTACACTACTTACCTGTTTATTGTCATTTTTATCGGAAAATTCGTACAGTTATATTTATTTATCCTATTTTCGCGTAGGATTTAATCTCTGTTGTAGCGGGAAATGTCGATCCTGTATTATAGAACGGTCTAATTGATAGTTATTTTACCACCTATATGATAAATCAAGCTAAACACTCTGAATTTCAGCTAGTTTTACTAAATAGCTGTGTTCTATAGAGCATGCTTTGTATTATCTATGGGAAATAATTTATCAATTTGTATCGGTTATTAAGACCGGCTCATGTTTTTTGTTTTTAACCCTTTCTCACCTCTGTTTGTCGAGCTGGTTTTTTTACACAAAAAATCATAATCATTAGTTATTGTTTTTTACTGAAATGATTTTACTTGTTATCTGGTAAGCGAAATTTCTACGGTTGAAATAGAGGGTAAATATCGGCAGTGTTGGGCTGAGTAGCAACAAAAGCATGAAGATGGCACTCGGGAAAATTTCAGTATTGAAAAGTAACGTCTCAATACCCGAGTTAACTGATTAGATATTTTGGTTATGGAAATAGGCATATGATTATTAAAATCTGTTGATTTCTGACGTGAGGGCATTATTTCTGATGGTATTATATGGTCATTTTTTCATTACGCAGAAACAGGCTAAGCAAAGACGATGCTGTTTTGACTATAAATTCATAATGTTGGATAAAAAAATCCTCTAAGACAGCATGCGACGCAAATCGCGGTTTCACGCTCTATGTGATAATTGTGAAAGCTCATACACCCCGTGTAAGAATAATCCCACAAAATATTCGCCTGCATTCTCATATACATCTATCCCTTGTTACTGTTTAATCAAGCCACTTAAACATTGACTGAGCGGGATTGATATCGCGGAGGTTAAGTTATGTTTTTTATTTTGTATTGATAGTGAATTGGTATGCTGATAAATGAGATGTGAGCGTTGTAAGGTCATCATGTCCTCAAACATATCCATCGACTTTATGTGTCACTATTTGAATGAAATTTACTCTTTTTTCAGTTTTCAGTTTTCACTTTTTATTTATCACACTTCTGTCTGTTTTTTTTTACTCAGCAACCGAGTGATAATTAAAAAGATAAAATGCTATTAATTATTCTAGTGTCATTTTTCAACCACAGCGTTCATCTCTGTGTGAGCTTCGCTCAAGGATAAGTGTCCGGAAAATAGTGAATAAAAATAAGGAACGTGAAAATATGTTCAGTGTAGCGATTAAAACCCGTAATGCTTTCTATGAGTTCGGGTTACTCTCTCTGCTCAAGAAAGTTCTTACAAAAGAGGATAATATGGATTACTCTGTTGTCTCCTCTGATGAAAAAAGAGCTTCAAACAACGCGAATGTGATATTCAAAGATCTCATGGTGATTGTTAACATATACCAAGAAAATAGTTCGATACAGAAAAGCGATAGCAATAATAATAAACCTATGATGACGGTTAATATTCCATTTAACAGTAGTCAGTTAGGGCTTTATGATGTCATATCCAAAATCAAGAAAATTCTGAATATTGCACGCCTGAATTATAATATGATGATGAAAAGTGACCTGCAAAGAAGGATTGGTTTGAAAAACTATATACAACTTTCGATGACTGAAAGTAAAGTTGTGCAACTCACCGGGAAAGGGCATAGCACGACCGATATATCGAAAATACTTGATCGCTCTGAAAAAACGATATTGACGCATCGCAGAAATGCCATCAGAAAGTTAGGCATGTTCAATAGGTTAGAGTTTTATAAGTATGCATCATTAATGCGAAATTACAGTAATAAAGACGCTGTTTTTATTTGCCTTTAAGACAAATCACTTCTCAGCCAGGATAAAAACTGGCTGTTATCATCTGTAGCCAAAAATGGTATGGCCTGTAGATTGTATCCGTTGTTAGCGAGTCTCCCCTACTGAAATCATTATAGTGACGCACCGGCTATACCCGTCATACAGCAAGCTGCATGTGTGTTGGCTACGCTCACTTACCCGAATCACTTGCTGCCTTCCTGCACTCGAATTATTTTGGGTATATCGGTCAAATACTCCCCTATATGATTACCCATACCTTGTGATTCTTACCTCCTGTGATACAGATAAAATGTATCAGTAGCGCCAGTAACTCTTTGAATACAGGAAAGAGTCATTTACGGATAGGGGCATGCTTAACATATTCTTCCAATACGGCCACGTCATGCTAAGTCGGGTTATTTAGCATGACGTGATATCGTTCAGGAATTAATTTGCAACGGCAATATGGGGATTGAAACTGTTGATAATTTGCACATAATGCTTTCGTTGATATTCAGTAAACTCACCATCAGTATTCAGGGTGAAAATCAGCACACTACGTCCATCGGTATTCGTCAGCGAGTGATAGGGCAACTGCATGATTGATTGGACTTGACGGAATTTTTTACCATCTTGCAAATAGTGATTAGCCACCTGTACCACTGGCAATTTAGCCGGACCTATTTCGTGTTTGAGAAGCTTACCTTCAACCTGAAAACCCGGCAGTTTATTGCGTAATGCGTCCATCTCTTTTTCACAAAAAGTTTCAGAAGTATCCTCTTCCTCCAGCAAAGTGCGGTTGATGATAATATTATATTCGTGATTATCAGGATCTCTGAACATTAAAATATTCACCGATCGATCCAACACCGGGGCTGGTGTCAGAAATGTGCCCTCAAAAATTGAGTAGGTTGAAGGTATAGCATTCATAAAGGTTTAGGCTCCGTTATTTTCGTTTTATCTTGTGTGGGTAATATCAGTACTTCGACGCGTCTGTTTTGTTCTCGACCTGCTTCCGTGTGATTCGTCGCAACCGGTTCTGAAGCACCCATTCCTCGGGTAATAAAATTATCGACAGTGATACCACTGCGTTTAATTAACCAATCGCGAAGGGCCAGCGCGCGCTGTTCGGAAAGTGCCATGTTCATGGAGGAACTGCCTGTGTTATCAGAATGACCAACAATTAAGATTTTTTTCTCTTTATTCCGTTCGACCAGTGATAACAACTCCATCATCATTTCATTGGTTTGTGAATTCAGTTTCAGCTTGGTACTGTTTGAGTCAAACAGAGGTAGCTTTTGGGCAAAATTGAAAACAGGAATGTTTTCATAGGATTCAATCCGGCGGTTGATTTGGCTTAATAACGTCTTACATTGAGACAGCCCCCAACGCGTGACATCAAATGTGTTAACGCATGTGGTTAATGTTTTACCTTCATCGGTTAACTGGGTGATGCTGCGTGCAAGGTGCTGAGCAGAGAAATCGTTGATATTGTCCAACGGCACCACCTGTTGGTTAAATTGCTCATGCCGGTTTTTTTCTTGCCACAGGGTGTTTAGCATATGTAAGGCTAATAGCACCGCGGCGAAGCATACACTCCACAACCACCCGTGGGATGCGGGGGCGGGTTCTATCACCGGTGTTTTCACCCGTGGTTTCATTGTTGGTTTCTGGTCATTGATCACTGTAGGGAAAGGTGGTAATGACAAGGTTGAGGCTAAGCTCGGTATGATGCCAAATTTTTTCTCCAGCCAGGCTGACCAGGCACCATGCCTGATGAACCCTTTGCCATTATCCGACAAAATAACGTCTGTTAGCCGTAAGGGGGTGCGAGCGAAAATAGATTGCAGAAGGTTTGTCACCCCCGATTCATTCAACCAGGTAAACAGATTATGGGCCATAACATTACGCTGAGTTGCAAATCCTGAGTGATTGATATCTTGTAACTCAAGTTTTTGGCTTAGTGACTGTAGGGCCTGCGTAATTTCGATAGGTTTCTGGTTCGCAAGATTAATATTTCCAGTCCAGTATGCGTTATCAGAATTATGACTAAGACGTTCATTACTCAACTGCGCATAAATAGCAAATACACAGGGGAGGGGGGATCGCAGTGATAACGTTGAAAAAGTGTTCTGCCATACAGTGAGTTTTGACATCATCACCGCTGCATTCTCATAGACATCTGGCAAGAAAGGGAAAAAGGTGAATACCTGAGCTGATGGATGATGTTCAGCAATATATGTGAGGCGTTTTTGCAGTGCGGCAGGATTCGTGATTAATATCCAGACCGCATGGCTGGAAAAACGTGTACTGTCTGGCGACTCTGGGTTGCTAAACCATTTTTCAGCATAGGGACCGAGAATTAAAATAACCGTACTGTCCTGTTCTACAGGTTCCACTGTCTCCTGAGGAACGGGTGTGAGCACTTGGGGTTGCTCAGGTTTGAGGGCGTAATGTTTCCAGATGGCAAGAACCATCAGCGCCAGAAAAGTAATGAAAATAACGTTATTCCATAACGCATTTTCCTTAAAATATACGCTCACCAATAGGGTGCCGACCGCAGCCAGCCATAATAGAGAGAGCGTTTTATTCAATTTAACCTTAAACATTTAAGACAGATCACCTAAATAGCGAGAGCACCAGAACCAGAGCGCAGAGAGCAATACTGTCAGCGCGACAAGTTGCAGATAAAAAGGACGCAAATAGCGGCGCTGCTGAGGCAATATATTGGCCTCAGGCGCTTTTTCTGCCTCAAGGGTTTCTTCCCTTTTTAGCTCTGAATCCAGCCACTCCTCTGGAGCGATATCATCATCAGTGGCGATTACATTTTGGCGCAAGGATCTATGGCTATAGCGCGATAGTAACTGCAATGACTTCTCATCACGGATCGGTAAATTCTGCGAAAGGGCAAGTATCTTGAGTGCGAATTGACTGACTGTGGCATCTTCGCTATTTAATAGCGTTTCTAAACTTTCGCTTTCGGTAGGGACAGGCGCGATGTAGCCGTAGAAGTAATGCACTAATGAATAGCCTTCCCAACTCAATCCGTTCTCTTTAATTGCACTTCCCGCACGTTTATCCAATGAGTGACAAATCTGATGACATAAACGATCAACTTCAGTTTCGTTATGCCCCTCGGATTGTAGCGCGCGGCCAAACTGTTCGATCAGCGTGACCAGCTTTAGTTGAAACTCGGATAAAGAAGGGATGACACCATCGAATGATAATAAGGTATCAATACTTAAAATCTTTTTAAAAATATCTGTGCTGCTCACCAGGGTTTCTCCACAACATCTCCCCAACCCTGCGTTCGCATGTAAGGACATATTCTAATTGTTTGTGCATTCGGATTGGTTTGGGTATTAAAGGCCAGTTTCAACTCAAAGGTAGCTTCGTCAACCGTGGTGACCGTTTTACTCATATTCAGCGGGTCAACTTTTTCCACCATAACGGCGACATTTTGCGGGTTATAAACGCCAATGTGCCACCACTCCACATCTTCGCGCGTGAAGTCCACCTCTTTCTTTTCCACTTTTAGCGTTTTTTTATTCACGCTAATCAGGGAGAGGAGCCAGTCTTCATGGGATGTGGGAAGGTCAGTGAAGAAGCTCACTTTTTTTTCACCCACAGCATCAGGATGCACAGCCCGGTTTTTAATATTGATGCCCAGACGGTATTCGAACTCCTGCAATGAACGCTGGGTACCCAAGGTATAGGGGGCGAGTACGCTGTGATCTTTATCGCCACCTAACAGGGTACAAACCCGGTCTTTAGCAATTTTATCGCGCTCCCACCAGGCCATATCCACCGCGCCCGTTTCTTTGGCTTCATTATTATGATCTGACCAAACCTTACTGTGCTTCGCACGGGTATAGAAATGCCAGAGCAGAATTTCGTGTGGGGCGTAAATGTCGTAGCCATGGGTAAAGGCTCGCGCCGCCATGGCAATTTCTTCGCCAATAAAGAAGATATTGGGATCGTTGGGTACCTCTCTGGCAAAACTACCGTCACTGAAAATAAACCCACCCGCCAGATAGCCGCAACGCACGGGGGCCGTTTCGGTGATGGTGGTTGATAGCATTTGCACGATACCTTCCTGCGTAAAGAGATTAAATATCATGCGGCTGACATAATCTTTCCGAATCTCATTCTCGCCGGGTTCATACGCCGGAGGGTAGCTGGAGAGGATAGGTTTAGGGCTTTCGGTGCGCAGGCTATCCAACATCGCGATCATTTCGTGATCCCAGTGGGGAATGAAACGACAGTGAGAATCGATCTGCAAAAAGAAGGCTTCATCTTGGAACAATGTCTCTGCCATATGCCTGGCCCAGCATGCCCCTCTGCTTTCATAGTAATGTACACTTAGTACCCACACCCGCGCCCGGTTATATTCCAATTGGTACAGTGGATAGCCCTGATGAGTTTTGCTCTCAATCAACTGCATTCCCTGATTTAAGAAGGTATTAATGTCATTATCATTTTGCCAAAATATCGCAATATTAAGATTTTCGGGGCGCTCTGCGGTATTTATCATGTCATGCAATGTGGGGATCAACTCAGGATCCCGATAACTTGCAATACTCACAAAAATAGAGGGTACAGACTGCATATATAATCCGTGTAAAATTTAACGTGCTGCCGAATGGGGTTATTTTATTTGCAGAATAATTTCTGCCATTGCGGAAAAATCACCAATAGCCGGTTTATTCGCTGCCGGAGCGGCTTCCAGTTTTGCTTTCCACTTGAACTCGGCAGGTACACCGCTGGCAATATTGACTTGTTGTTCTGTCGTGCTGCCATTCACTTTCATCTGTTGGCCGTTGGTATCGCTGATTTTGATAAGCAACCGGTCTTCTTGGTTTTGGCTGTCTTTTACCTTGATGTAATTATTATCGGCAGATGGCGTTTGCGTGGAAATGGCCGCCGTTGCTGAGTAGTGGCCATAATCCGTTTTACAGGTGATATTAAAATCGAGATCGCGCTCGATACCCCCATTACTCAAGTTGCTTGACGTGACAATGCCAAAGTTAACCTTCTGAGGGCCGTCAAAGGTACAGCTCGGGGTGCTGATGACTTTTATTTCACCGATTTCCAGTCTTTGTGCGTAGTTTGCCAAACTATTATTCATTGCCCAGGTATAGGCTATTGTGCCACCCGGCAGAACAAGTTCGCCATTGGTGTCAGTTAAATTCAACGTATCTTTAATTTTATATAGTTCGAATCTGAAGTGTGAAGTTTCAGGATACGTCCAAAAGCCTTCTTCGGTCGGAACGCCCTCACGATCAAAGGCAGGCATGATGCCCGATGAGTTGAAATAACCATAGGCTGCGCCGTTATTCCATGCAGGTTTGATGGCAATACCATCAATATTCGTTGCAAAAAGCCCATTACCTAAATCCTGGCCTAATATCGGCCCTACATTCTTGCCGTAAAGATCGACCGAGGTGCAGTGATAAATCACTGCCAAGCCTTGTGGTTGTGCCACTTTTTCTAGGATAGGCAGTGTAGAGTCATTCGGTGCATCGGCATCAATAGTGAAAGTAAAAGAGCTAATCGGGAATGTCAGTGGCATCACGCCAGCGTGGCTTTCTGAATTTTCCACCAAATGGAGTGTACAATTGGCGTTTACTTGTCCACTTATGGCCGCACCGAATACCAATATAAAAAGCTTCCTTGTCATGGCAAATTACTCCTGTCCTTCATTGAGTTTCGAAATCAGTTCCTGAGGAATGAACTGCAGCAGTTCGCCGAAGCTCTTGCCGATAGTTTTTTCTGAAAAAGCCAGTAGAGCAATTACCGGGCTACTTGGTTCCGAGGCGGTAAACCATTCACGTACTTCTATAAGCCGGGATAACGCATCAGCCCGGTTTTGGATCCCTTGCTGTTGAATGGGCACTGGTTGCGGCTGCATCTGTACCGATTGCAACTGCGGGGATGGGGCTATCACCGCTTGAAGCTGTTGCGGAACCTCAATCGGCATGACCGTTTGTGTCTCTGCAACTGCCTGTACCTCTGTGATCACCGGTGTCTCTGTGATCGTCTGCATCTCTGTGGCTACCGGAGAGGGCACGATAACCTCTGGGATCTCAAGAGCGACTGGCACCACGATAGGCGCTATCGGGGTTATTGCCGCATCAAAGTGGCGTAACACTGAGGTCATTCTGACAAAATCAGGAGTGTCTTCACCGAGGGAATTATTGAGGCGCGTGGTTAACCCTTGCAACAATGCATAAGCGTTCTGGAGTGAGAGAATGGTGTGGTCTGATCGGTTCTGCCATTCTTGCTTAACTGCTTCCAGTGTCCCTTCGTCCAATGCCCCTTCTTCTCGAGGAACGGAGTGTGCTTTTTCAAACTCTTTGATGGAAAGTTGCACGCCAGCGGCTTTGGGTAACTGCTGATTGCGAAAGTCGGCGATAAAACCATCAATGTCTTCCAGCTCAGCAAAAGCATTACCGCGCATTAAAGGTTCAAATTCCCCTTCATCAAACAACTGAGGATGTAGCTGATCAGGCCAGGTGTCGAGGCACCAAAGTATGGCTTCCAGCCCTTCTTGCAACGCGCCCACACCGACCTGACGCATCCGGCAGCGCATCAGAATAATAAACAGCCGAATATCCCGAGAGTTATTCAGGAGTTCAAGGCATTTACGCTCGATATCTGTCCAGTTATTGGGTTCAGCGACCTCAATAAAATTGCCATATTCAGCGGCCTGCTTAGGTTGCAATTTTGTTTGTAGCATAATAAATGCCGGGTCATATTCCAGATTTTTGCCACAAGGATGGTCACCTGGAATGGGCTGCATCATGCTTTGATAATAACCGGCACGTTCAGCGATACTCTGTTCACTCATGTTTGTTCCTTTTAACGCCATGGGTGGACGTCGTTGTCTGTTTTTTCTGTTGCCAGCACTTTGGCCATGAAGATCATTAATTAAGAGCGATGCATTAATTAATCGTGATGCATTTCAGGCTCAAAACTCATCCCACCGACATCAAGGGTGGTATCACTGCGGGCTAACCAAGAGGTGTATCCCAATTGATGTCCACCATCGAGTGTTGCCATGGGAACCTCATCGGCGCTTAACAACAACTGGACTTCCCAGGCGTATTCGAATCCGACAAAGTTACGTACCCACTCTCGCAATACCGGTAAATCTTGTCCCCAGAGGCTAAAGCGCAGGTACTGTTGTAGGCTGAGAGGGCCGAGGACCAGTTGAAATTTATGTTGCCGATCCAAAACGGTATTGCCCAAAATAGCACCGTCGCCCAATAGCATCGCGCCAGCACCATCTCCCAACTGTGTCTGGTCACTTTCTTCCAGGAAAATCCACTGCTCGGCGTACTCCACCATCCTTACGGGGACTTCAAAGTAGTACTGTAATGCGCCCACAAGCCCTTCGGGGTTGCGCGCTTCACGAATTAAATGGGCAGAGGAGGCTAGCCGGGCATGAACCGGGAGTTCGGTGTCATTAAGCTCTTGAGGATCCAGCCCGGCCAGACTACCGACATAGAAGGAGAATTTTTCATCACTCTGTCGGTCGAGCGAGGCGGTATCCTGAGAGACAAACCACGCCCGATAGAACTGTGATAATGCGCGGTGATGGAAAAGGTCGACGAAGTCCGTCATCGTATGGTCATGCAATTCGGCACGGGTATAGGCCAGTTCGGTCATCTGAAGCGGCATTGCACCATTCGGCCCCCATATCCCTAAGCCAAAAAGTTGCAGGTCCATTTTCCCGTCTTTCATGACCGCATGAGATATCTCACGCGGGGAGAACGTCATGTGTGCACTTTGCCCGATGCGGAAGGCTTCTTGTTCAGGTAAGGGTGCTTTGCCTGGCGCAGGCAGGCTAGGGTTGCGGGCGGCATTCGCCCGCATCATGCTGATAAAACCTGCGTTCCATGGCTGAGACTCCTGATACCAGGCGTCCATATTGGCATGTTTTTCCTGGTGAACGGATCCATCGGGTAACATTACAGGACTCCTCGTCTGCCAGGGCGGGCTTTCCAGTGACCGACACGTCCTCTTTGCATGGAGTTTAGCTCAGTCTCGGTAAACACATTTATTGCAGCATGGCGGGCCACATAATTTTCCATGATCATGCCAAATAGATAAGGGCTGATGCCGGAGAACCCTTCTTCATCCACGGTTAAGGTGCAGCAGATGCCGCGGCCATAAACCAGTAGGCCATTGCCGGGTAACCGGCGGATCACTGGCTCACTTTTACAGCCAACAAGCGCGTCAATTTGTGTATTCGATTCATGGTCTGAAGCGTTAACAAACAGACGTAGCATATTGCGCAGTGACTCCCCCCCATTAGAGTGGGACATGTCTGACAGTGGCAGATAGTTGAAGCTTAATTGGCGAATCAAACGCCAGGCGGACTCGTCCATGGCAAAGGGCGCGCGCGGGGCACTTGGTTGGAACACGAACCGGGCACCGTGAACGGGCGCTGAATCCGACATGGTCAATTCAAAATTACCACTGGCGGAAATCAGGCGCGGAAGATCCCGATTAGTCACCTGAGCTTCAATAGAGAGGTAACGTAGGCTATCGCCATAAGGTGCTTCTTGTTGATCGACCAACGAGACAAAGACCTCGGTACTGGCGTAAGGCGTGCGGGTGTCATACTTCCTTTTGTTGTTATCGCCCGTTCTGGCCTTGCGGGTGATGGAGAAATAACGCCCAAAGTTGCCATTATCACAGTGACGGGTTTGATAAAGTGGGTTAAATACCACCTCTTTGCTGGTTTCCGCCTGCTGACCAAACACTTTATTAATGGCGAAAACCTCATAATCCAGTGGACGGCTGCGGTCTGGTACCACGTGAAAATCGTTCAGCGCACGGTTGATTTCGATCTTATCCATGCGTTTGGGAAAGAGATTAATTACTGGCGTGCAGGCTAACAGGAAGCGAGATGGCGCAACATGGCTCACCAACTCCTGCGGTAATCTGTCCAGTAGGATGATGATCTCCGCTTCACCGGTATGATTATCGCGCAAGCTTTGCGACAGCTGTGTCAGCGTAAAAAAGTAGAAACGCTGGCGGCAGGTAAAGTATTCCTGCACCAAATTATGTCCGTGAAAGATATTCCATGATAGCGGTAGCAGGCTTTGGTCGGGACTCAGCCCTTCAAAAGACAGTGGCTGATCACTGATCACGGTGTCTTTGGCTGTCTCTCCGTGACCTGCCCGTATGATGGTGGCAACATGGCTGGCGTGGAGCAGCTCGAAGATATGAGAAACGATCCTTTCATCACCATCAATATAAATAGGCAGCCGATCAAGGCCTTCTAATTGTGAGAAAGTCAGATCGCCCACCAATTTTAATTTAATGCGTAAGGCGCCTTTAAGCCGATGATAGGCAATGCGGTGCTTTTCCAGATTAGGCATATCCGGGGGAACAGAGCTGAGACGTGCTTCTGCTATTTCCAGTGGCCACAATTCCACATCCTGACCACTACGGAACTCGCAGCGGGTTGTCTCGCCAGGTGCGATATGGGTGAAGAACGAGCTGCCCCTGGGAACACAATATCCTTGAGTCAAATCCCCTTCCTTCAGATTTGGCTTAAGTTGGATCACACCCATTGAGGGGGTTGGCGAATTGTAATTGGGATAGACAATGTCCAAAAGACGCTGAGTAAATTTAGGAAACTCAGCATCCAACTTAATCTGCGTTCTGGCAGATAAAAAACAGAAGGACTCTATCAGCCGCTCAACGTAAGGATCGGCGACTTCAATCCCATGCATGCCCAGGCGGCCTGCTATTTTGGGATGTTTTTCAGCAAACTCTTGCGCCATTTCGCGCATAAAAGTGAGTTCTTTATTGTAATAGTCAAGAAATTTGTGATCCACTTACTGCCCCGGTTATTATGTCAGCTTTCTTTCGCCCTACTGTCGAATGTGTTTCTATGTCAACTTCAGGAAAATAGGCGTTGGTTTCCCGGATGATCACTATTTGCAGTTGAACATTTGTCAGTCGCTTGTATTTATTAACTATTTAATAGGTTAATATTTTTGCGTGACTAAATACCTTTAGTGCAAATATGAAAAATAAAAACGTTAATATTCTTCTGATGTGCGTCTATCACTGAAAATATTTTTCATTCAATGTGCAAAACGCTGTTGGAGAAGATGTTTAAATAATACTTCTTTAAAGCTTTATTCAATGGCGTAAATTATGGCATGCTAGAGACATAGACTCAATAGAATTTGAAATTACCATTATAGATATAGCGTTTTTACATAAATATTGGTTATTTTAATCAATGAGTTACCTTCTGTTTTTGTTGTTAATTTAGGACTTTGATACGGGCGAAATTCCTATTATTAAGAATAGGGGAAAAAAGTTTGAAGAAAATTCCTAATGGTTAATTATTTACGGGTATTAATTCAAAAAAATGCCTATTATTTAGGAATGTGAGAAGGTGGTTTGAAGAAAATTCCTAACAGATAATTAATTATATGACATTAAGTCGAGCAAAATTCTTAAATTGATTGAAATTGAGTGAATGTTCTTTTCATTTTTATTTTTTCGATTAATCTTGTCCACAGAAATAGTTCATGGCGTATCAAATATTATTTCATGAACAATTTAAACAACACATGAACACCGTTAAAAAGACCAGGATAAAAAACGTGGCTATTACAAGGAAACATCTCTTCGGCAAGCTGGACGCCACTCTTTTCAAAGGTATTGAAAGCGCAACAACAATTTGTAAATTACGCGGCAATCCTTATGTAGAGTTAGTTCACTGGCTGAATCAGCTTTGGCATCAGGAAGATAACGACCTTAAGCAGATTATTCGGTATTTTGCGGTGGATGTGGATGCCTTTGAGCGCGAACTGGCTCAGGCACTTGCGAAGTTACCTGTCGGGGCAACTAGCATTTCAGACTTTTCGTATCATATTGAGTTGGCAACGGAACGGGCTTGGATCTATGCCAGCCTGGAGTGTTTAGACACCCGTATCCGGAGTGGACACCTGCTGCTTGCGCTATTAACAACAATGGAACTGCGGAGAGTTTTTTTTGCGATTGCGCCAAGCATGGAAAAAATTCCATTAGAGCATCTAAGCAAAGATTTGAACTTCATTACGCAGGCATCGCCAGAAGCGAATGAAGCCGCCAGTGATGGCAGCCCGTTGTACGATGGGGCTTTACCTGGCGAAGCCAGTAATGCCATCGGTGCGGCAAAAAGTGGTGGCACACTGGCTCAATACACCACAGACCTCACGGCATTAGCACGTGAAGGCAAGATAGATCCGGTATTGGGACGTAATCACGAAATCAACACAATGGTTGATATTCTGTTGCGTCGTCGGCAGAACAACCCATTACTGACCGGTGACGCAGGGGTGGGTAAAACCGCCATTGTTGAAGGGCTGGCATTGGCCATTGCGGCTGGCTCAATGCCGCCAGCATTAAGCCAGGTGAGCCTGTTGTCATTGGATATTGTGGCGCTCTCAGCGGGTGCCAGCATGAAAGGTGAATTTGAAGCGCGTCTGAAGAGTGTATTGGATGAAGCAATCGCGGCAGAAAAGCCCGTTATCTTGTTTATCGATGAAGTACACACACTTATTGGCGCAGGTGGCAATGCAGGGACCGGTGATGCGGCGAACTTATTGAAACCAGCATTGGCTCGTGGCCAGTTACGTACCATTGGTGCGACAACGTGGAGCGAGTTCAAGCGTCACATTGAGAAGGATCCGGCACTCACCCGTCGTTTCCAAGTACTTCAAGTTGATGAGCCCGATGAGAACACGGCGATCTCCATGTTACGGGGCCTGATACCTGCGCTAGAAAAGCACCACGGCGTGTGGATTATGGACGAAGCCTTACAGGCTGCAGTACGGTTGTCTCATCGTTATATTCCTGCGCGTCAGTTGCCGGATAAAGCGATAAGTCTGCTTGATACGGCTTGTGCACGGATCGCTGTCGCGCAGTTTTCACAACCAATAGAGCTGCAGCACTTAACCTTCCAAAGTGAGACGGCGCAAACTGAGCTGGTTTCCTTGGAGAAAGCGCGGCACTTTGGTAAAGCGCAGGATGCGCGGACTGAGCAGTTGAAAACATCCATTGCGGAACATGGCGAGGCTGCGGATAAGCTTGATCAGCGTTGGCAGGCAGAACGCGAATTGGTATCAGCGATTACGACCATAAGAACCGCACTGTATGACTTGGTTTCTCAGCCAGAGCCTGATGAGGAAAAACGTCGGGCTTATCAAGCGCAATTAGTTCAGTTGGAAGCGCAGCTTTCTCAGGTTCGCACTTCACTGCCGTTAGTGCAGACAGAAGTCAACGCTGAAGTGATTGCCAGTATCGTTGCAGATTGGACCGGCATCCCGGTTGGGCAAATGCTCAAAGACGATATTCGGGCGGTAATGGAGTTGCCACAGCGCCTTGAAGCACGTGTTATTGGTCAGCCCCATGCATTGATGCAACTGGGTGAAAATATTATGACAGCACGCGCCGGTCTGTCAGACCCAAGGAAACCATTGGGGGTCTTTATGTTAGTGGGGCCTTCAGGTGTGGGTAAAACAGAGACAGCCTTAGCGATCGCCGAGAGCATGTATGGTGGTGAACAGAATATGATCACTATCAATATGAGCGAATATCAGGAATCGCATACCGTTTCTTCTTTAAAAGGTTCTCCACCGGGATATGTTGGATACGGTGAAGGCGGTGTATTAACGGAAGCCGTGCGCCGTAAGCCATATAGTGTTGTGTTATTAGATGAAATCGAAAAAGCGCACTCTGATGTACATGAATTATTCTTCCAAGTGTTTGATAAAGGCCAAATGGAAGATGGCGAAGGGCGCTTTATCGATTTCAAAAACACTATTTTGCTGTTAACCAGTAATGTGGGCAGCGAGTTACTGAGTAACTTGTTAGCTGATCCAGATACTGCACCGGATCAGGATGGAATATTAACTGCGTTGCAACCTGAATTGCTGAAAGTTTTCCCGGCAGCATTTTTAGGGCGAGTCACGGTTATTCCTTATCTTCCGTTACAGCAAGATGCATTGCAGCATATTGTACGGTTGCATCTAGATCGGATTGGCGCTCGTTTATACTCGCAGCATCAATTGACACTGAAATACAGTGATGAAGTGGTTGACGATGTTGTTAGCCGCTGTGCGGTCTCAGAGACCGGGGCACGTATGCTGATCCGTTACATTGAACAAAATATTACGCCAAAAATAGGTAAGTATATTTTAGGTGATAGTGATGTGAAGCCTGAACAAATTATTTTCGTTCATAAAAATGAAAATGGATTCGTGATCGCTTTACAATGATGGAAAATAAAGATATCACGTTTAAACGGGTGTCGATCCTATAGACTTTTATCTCAGTAATACTTATTGCAGATGGATATGCTAAAGGATGAAAAGGAATTTGCTGTTTCTTGAAAAAAGAAAGGCAATAAAAAATAGCTAATATTGGCATGAGCGAATATTAACTATATGTTTAATAAATCTGGATTTTTAAATTAAAGGATGAACGCAATGCGTAAATTAAATCTTGCTGTATGTGCCGTAGCTCTGTCTGTTATCTCTTCAACTTCTTATGCTGCTGCTGGCGGTACTGTTACGTTCAACGGTAAATTGATTGCTGATACTTGTCAGGTTGATACCGCAAGCGAGAATATCACGGTAACACTGCCTACTCTTTCTATCCAGTCTTTGGATGTAGCTGAAGCTCAAGATGGTTCTAAGGACTTTGAAATCAAAGTTCTGGATTGCCCGGCAACACTGACTCAAGTCGGTGCCCATTTTAATGCGATTGATAGCTCTGGTGTTAATCCGGCAACCGGTAACTTGGTGAACAAAGCACCAACTGATGCTGCGGGTAATGTTGAAGTGCGTTTGTACAACGTTGATGACAGCAGCCAGATCCGTGTAGGTTCAACGGGTAACATGGTCAACATCGTCAAAGTAGGTGCTACACCAGGTACAGCTAATCTGACCTATGCTGGTGGTTATTATGCAACAGATGCAACTACCCCAGGTGAAGTGAATGCTAAAGTTGAATACGTTTTAGCTTATAACTAATCACCGATTAGGGTGATATGCGGTGGTTCACTTTATGTGGACCACTGTAGCAGTAAAGCATAACAGCTTGCTGCCGAGGCTGATAAAATGCTGCGGTAGCAAGTCTGTTATAGAGATAAGTCTGCTGATTTAAAGCATTGTTATTTGGTAGCGTAATGTTTTCAAAAATAATTATTTTAGTGTTGTCGCTGACGATAAGCAGCATCCCAGCGTTTGCAGCTATGACGATCAGTGGCACACGTGTGATATTTTCGGCAGCCGAAAAAGAAGTGAGCATACGCACCAATAATAAAGGCGTACAGCCGGCTTTAGTCCAGGTTTGGGTCGATGACGGAAAAACGAATGCTAATATCAATAGCATGAAGCTTCCTTTTATGGTCACCCCTCCTGTTTTTCGCGTCGAGCCCGGTAAAGGCCAGACCGTGCGAATGATTTATAACGGCATGGCATTACCACAGAATAAAGAGTCGGTATTTTGGTTTAATATGTTGGAAATTCCGGCAGTAAAAAAAGAGGGTAATACCCAAAATAAGCTAGAATTGGCTTTTCGTACCCGAATTAAAATTTTTTATCGTCCTACCTCATTAGAGAGTAATAGTGCCGCACAAAGCGCTCAGTTGAAATGGACGCTGGTTGACGATAATCAAAAAGGGCGCGGTGTGAAAGTGGTGAACCCTACACCTTATTATATTTCCTTTGACAGCGGGAGCATTACTGTCGGCGCTAAAAGTGTTGAAGTAATAACGGATATGGTCCCTCCGTTTGCTGAAAAAATGTTTTTCCCAAAACTTAAGTTATTGGGTTCGACAAGTATTTCAAAGATGAATTATAAAATACTAAATGATTATGGCGCAGCCATTGATGAGGAATTATCCTTCTCTCAAGGACAAGGTGTTTTAGTGAAGAAATCTAAATGATTATATCTTGCTGAAAATAATAAAATAACTCTATGGTGTCAACGCATTAGTTTCGGACAGGAAAACGTAAACATCTTTTATAAGCGATGTGATAAGTCGTCTGATATTAAAAAAGGGAGCTTTGCTAGTGAACCGTACAGATATAGCGTGCTACATAGAAAATAATATCGGCAGACTAAATTATTTACCCTACAAAGCTTCATTAAGTGTTGCGGTTATTTTTATAGGTTCTGTTCTACTCGTAACTAAGAGTATCTCTGCCGTGCCAATGTCTCAGGATGTAAATGAGAGCGCAGCAATGATACCTGTTGAGTTTAACTCCGACTTTATTCACGGTGGTGGGGTCGATGTCATGCGATTTATGCATGAAAACCCGGTCGCGCCAGGAGTATACGATGTCACCGTCATCATTAATGGCAAGAATCGCGGTAAACACAGTATCCGCTTTGAATTAAGCGAAGGGGAATCTACCGCAGAGCCTTGTTTTACCCTGGAACAGCTTGATTCTATTGGCCTGAAAATTGAAACAGGCGATGCAGATTTATTAGTAAACGGAAAAGCAGCACCAAAAGATCAGTGTTACAACTTAAAGACATTGATTAAAGACAGCCATGCTAACTATAACTCCGGTGATCTTGAACTTTCACTCACCGTACCGCAGTTTAATTTGGTGCATCATCCGCGTGGGTATATTGATTCCAGTTTGTGGGATGCGGGTGGAACGGTTGGTTTTCTGGATTACAGCAGTAATGTTTATAGCATCTTTAATGGCCGCTCTAATAGCGATGTAGGTTCAGATAACTCAAATAGCTACAACAGTAATATTGGGCTATCAGCCGGTATTAATCTTGGTGAGTGGCGGTTCAGGAAGCGTCTTAATACTACCTGGTCGAATAGCAGTGGTATGCACACTCAGAATCTGTATGGGTATGCCGCAACAGATATTACCGCGTTAAAAAGCCAATTAACGATTGGGGATACCAATACCCAAGGTAGTTTATTCGACAGTTATGCCTTACGTGGTGTGCTATTGGCATCAGATACCCGGATGTTGCCGGAGGGAATACGTAATTACTCTCCTATCGTCAGAGGGATAGCTGAGACAAATGCCAGAGTGACGGTGACGCAGCGCGGGCAAATTATTTATGAAACGGTGGTCACACCGGGAGCCTTTGAACTGACCGATATCGGCACTATGTCGTACGGCGGTGATTTACAAATGACGATCACGGAGTCTGATGGCCGAACGCGTATCCAAAGGATCCCGTTTTCAGCTCCCCCGATGTTGCTTTACCAAGGGGTGTCCCGGTTCGATTTGTCGGCAGGTCAACTGAATGACAGTTCGATAAACCATAATCCGGCTATTGTCCAAGGGGCATACCATTATGGCCTGGGAAATACTTATACCCTATATGGTGGGGCGCAGGTTGCTGAGAATTATCGTTCGGTCGCGATAGGTAATGCTTTCAATACCCCGTTGGGAGGGGTATCGATGGATATCACACATGCTAAAAGTGAATTAGCGGGTGATCGTCGCTCCAGCGGTAATAGCTACAAAATTGATTACTCCAAATACGTAGGAGAAACCGATACCAACCTGACATTGGCCGCCTATAGATACTCTTCCGGTGGGTATTACAGTTTTAGGGAAGCCAGTCTGGATCGTTATGGGAATAGTAATGGGATTGATGAAATTGACTTTCGTACCCGTAATCGGTTGTCACTCAGTGTCTCCCAACGCATAGCGGATAACATGTCAGTTAACCTGAACAGCAGCCTTTATAGCTACTGGGGCAATCAGGATGCATCACAACAATATTCGGTGGGTTTTAACCATTCACTGCGCTCTTTCTCTTATACGGTGAGCGCGATACGCACCAGTAATAGCACTAATGACGACAATGATCGGGAATATGAAAATAGTTATATGCTCGCGGTCAGTATACCTATTGGCGGTAGTGGGAAGAATAAGCCGCTGTTTAGTTCGCTCTCGACCATGGTTAGCCACAGTGAAGCAGGTGATACGCAGTTACAGCTTACTACAAGTGGTAGCCGGGGAGATCAGAACGAGTTGACCTATGGCGTAGGTACGTCATATGGCAACCGTAATGACGCATCTTCTGAGCAATCAGTGACAGGGAATATGGGGTATCATTCATCGGTAGGTCAATTGGGTATGACAGCGTCAGCCAATAATAACGCATCGCGACAGCTTTCTGTTTCGGCAAGTGGCAGCCTGGTGGCTCATCAGGGCGGCGTAATAGCTGGCCCACGACTTGGCGATGCGCCTTTTGCCATCATCAATGCTCAGGGGGCCAGAGGGGCTAAAGTGTTTAATGGCCGCGGTGCGAAGATTGATAGTAATGGGTATGCGCTGGTGCCATCGCTGACACCGTATCGGGAAAATACCATTGCAATTGATTATAAAGATTTGCCTGAAACAGTAGATATTCTGGAGAACCATAAAGTGGTGGTACCCAGAATGGGCGCGATGATCCCAGTCAAGATGAAAACAATGACAGGTAATCCGATGATGCTTATTGTCAGGGATGAAAATAAAGAGTTTCTTCCTATCGGCACTGATTTATTGGATGCGGATGGGGTGAGTCAAAGTATTGTTGGGCAAGGTGGAATGGCATTTATTCGTGGATGGGATCCTGTATCGCAACTACTCACTGCAACCTTAAATGGCGGCAAAGATAAATGTGTCATTAAACCTGATGCGAAAATCGATACTGCTACAAAGACAGCGCAAATAATACAGTTGGAGGTGATATGTCTTCGTCGCTAAAAAATAAGGTTGCACAAAAACCTATCACGTTACTTCTTTTGCTGACTGCGGTTTTTATTGCCCAGTCACAACCCGCACAGGCCGCCAGTTCGTGTGCGGGAACGGCGGATTGTCATATTCAGGTTTCATTTGGCGGTGAGTATGTAGAGGATACCTGTGAAGTCAGTATTAATGGCGCTTCATCTGCCGAGTCAGTGTCTTTACCGACGCTGTCGACGAGCAAATTAAATATTGATGGTGCAGAAGCGGGTAACCAAGAGTTTCAAATTGCATTGAAGCTGTGTCCAGTCAATCGGTCTGTTGATTTGCGGTTTATTGCGGCAGGTTCATCCAGAAGTCCAGATGTGGTGACAGGCAATCTACAAAATGAGCTAGCTGATGATTACAGCAGAAATGTACAAGTAAGATTAAGTAAAGCTACAGGGCAACAAATGTTCGTTGGTGAAGAAAATAGTGTTCAGGAATATGTTATTCCTGCTACAGGTGAAGACATCACCCATTATTTTCTAGCGGGTTATTATGCAAAAGGAACGAATGCGGTAACCCCTGGGCAGGTCAAAGCGACTGCTGGTATTGAATTGGTTTACAAATAAGGGGGGGAGAACGTTTAGTTCTATATTTCCATATGATCTCTCCGTGGCGGTTCAGGGAGCTTATTTCCTGATGATTTTACAATTTGTTTGAAATTAAGGCATATATGGTTAGCAAAAGTAATTCTCAAAAGTTTATCGCTCGAAACCGAGCGCCACGCGTGCAGATTGAATACGATGTGGAAATATACGGTAGTGAAAAAAAGGTTGAATTACCTTTCGTTATGGGGGTATTAGCAGATTTATCCGGTAAACCTCTTGAGCCTTTACCTTCAGTTGCTGATAGAAAACTGTTAGACATCGATATTGATAATTTCGATGAGCGCATGAAAGCAATGAAACCACGTGTTGCATTCGCTGTACTGAATACATTGACTGGGGAAGGCCAGTTAATGGTCGATATTACGTTTGAGAGTATGGATGATTTCTCTCCTGACGCTATCGCGAAAAAAGTTGATTCATTGTCTCAATTATTAGATGCCCGAACTCAACTTGCCAACTTGCAGACTTATATGGATGGTAAGGCGGGTGCTGAGGAATTAGTAATGAAATTGCTGAAAGACAAATCATTACTGACAACGCTGGCATCCGCACCGAAAGCAAAACAATCCACTGTTGATACTTCACAGTAAGATTGATTAAGAAGAGAAAAACTATGTCCACTCAAGACGCAAAAACTAAACAAGCTACAGTCGCCAGCGCGACGGAATATAGCGATTTTAATACATTACTGACTAAAGAATTTAAAGCGAAGTCTGAGCAGACGATAGCAGCAGTAGAAGGTGCCGTTAAAACGTTGGCTGAGCAAGCGCTGGCTAATTCGGTCACGGTGTCAGACGATGCTTATAAAAGCATTGCTTCCATTATTGCAGAGATCGATCGCAAGCTATCAGATCAAATTAACTTAATTTTGCACCATCAAGAATTCCAGTCTCTGGAAAGCGCATGGCGTGGGCTGCACTATTTAGTCAATAACACGGAGACTGATGAGAAGTTGAGATTACGTTTCCTCGACATCTCTAAAGATGAATTACGCCGTAACATGAAGCGTTATAAAGGTGTTGCCTGGGATCAAAGCCCACTATTCAAAAAAATCTATGAAGAAGAATATGGCCAACTGGGTGGCGAACCTTACGGTTGCCTGGTAGCAGACTATTACTTTGACCATACTGCACCTGACGTTGACTTGTTGGCTTCAATTGGCAAAGTTGCCGCTTCTGCCCACGTGCCATTTATTACGGGTGCTGCACCATCAGTGCTGCAAATGGAATCTTGGCAAGAACTGTCAAACCCACGTGATTTGACGAAGATTTTCACTCAGAATCTTGAGTATGCCGCATGGAACTCACTGCGTCAGTCTGAAGACTCTCGCTATATCGGCCTGGCGATGCCACGTTTCTTGTCGCGTCTGCCTTATGGGATCAACACCAACCCAGTAGATGCCTTCCATTTTGAAGAGACGACTGATGGCGCAGATCACAGCAAATATGTGTGGTCAAATGCGGCTTATGCGATGGCTGTTAACATCAACCGTTCTTTCAAAGAGTATGGCTGGTGTACGCTGATTCGTGGTGTGGAAAGTGGTGGTGTTGTTGAAGGCCTGCCATGCCATACCTTCCCGACGGATGACGGCGGCATTGATATGAAATGCCCAACAGAAATCGCTATTTCTGACCGTCGTGAAGCGGAATTGGCCAAGAATGGCTTTATTCCACTGGTTCACAGAAAGAATACTGATTACGCGGCATTCATTGGCGCGCAGTCCCTGCAAAAACCCGCAGAATATTACGATTCGGATGCGACGGCTAACGCCAACCTTTCCGCTCGTCTGCCATACCTGTTTGCTTGTTCACGTTTTGCACATTATCTGAAGTGTATCGTGCGTGACAAAATCGGCTCTTTCAAAGAGCGTGATGAGATGCAACGTTGGTTGAATGATTGGGTGATGAACTATGTTGATGGTGACCCAGCTAACTCTTCCCTGGAAACTAAAGCGCGCCGTCCTTTAGCCGCTGCCGAAGTGATTGTTGAAGAAGTTGAAGGTAACCCTGGTTACTATCAGGCTAAATTCTTCTTACGCCCTCATTTCCAGTTAGAAGGTTTGACAGTATCCCTGCGTATGGTTGCTAAACTGCCTTCGCTGAAAGACGTAGCATAATTAAATAGATTAAAACAGTACGTTGATGACGAGATAATACTCTCTGTCAATGTGTTGTAAGCATCAATATTTAACTGTTTCAAGTCTTGTTATACAGCAGTAAAAGGATGCGTTTTCATGCTGTATCTTGCATGGGACCTTTATTCATTCAGTATTCAATATTGAATGATGTAGTAATGGTTGTTCGTGAAGTATTTCAATAGTCAACTAAAAACTATTTTTATACTTATTTGTATC
The DNA here is from genome assembly GCF_001053095.1 of Yersinia similis. Taxonomy (GTDB): domain Bacteria; phylum Pseudomonadota; class Gammaproteobacteria; order Enterobacterales; family Enterobacteriaceae; genus Yersinia; species Yersinia similis. The sequence goes on from NZ_CGBP01000014.1 coordinate 104,046, forward strand.
AAAGGAAAGGGATGTGCCTCCGTATTTTATATGGGGTCTTCCTACACTCAATGTTTTGCATTGAGTGACATTTATAAAAGTGCTAGAGAGGATATTATGGCGCAAGATATGTTTATCAAAATTGATGGTATTGAAGGTGAGTCTTTGGATGCCAATCACAAAAACGAAATCCAGGTATTAGCTTGGAACTGGGATGTTGCTCAACACTCGAATATGCACAGCGGTTCAGGTGGCGGTTCAGGTAAAGCATCTGTTTCAGATTTTTGCTTCGCACATTATATCGATAAAGCTAGCCCGAACTTGTTGAGCTATTGCTTGCTGGGTAAGCACATTAAAAATGTTCAGTTCGTGCTGCGTAAAGCAGGTGGCGATCCACTGGAATATCTGACAATTAAATTTACCGATGTCATCATTACTCGTGTTGATATGGCTGGTTCTTTGGAAGATGAAACTCGTCCACGTGAAGAAATTCGTTTCTCATTCACTAAGATGACTCAGGACTATGTTATGCAGAATGCTGAAGGCCATAAATCTGGCGTTATTTCTGCTAACTACGATGTTAAAGCTAACATGCACAGCTAATTAAGCTGGCTATATAGCTACCAAACTTGCCACCCTAGAGGTGGCAGGTTTTCTTAATAAGTGGTTTGAGTGACATATACGACAGATACATCGTCTTAACTTGTGTTACAGGCTTTATCCACAATACGTGTAAAAGGACATACAGAAGAGTCAGCGTGCAGGGGTGTCAATTAGCCCCGTCATGATGCCGTTAATCTGTAGCTGAAAATATTATTGTGGATAAAGCTTAACGTTTTTTTAATTAGGCTAAGTATGAATAAAAGTATCCGAGGGTTTTACCGGGCTACACAGTACTTATTTTTAGTACTGGTCACTTTATTGACGATAGCCTGTAGTTCAAAAACTCAACCTGAAAAGGCTGAAAAACTTACCGTCGAGATCGCTACAGCAGCGGATATTAATCCTAATGATAAAGGGGTGGCTAACCCGCTAAGAATTGCGCTTTACACACTAAAAAACATGGATGAGTTTCAGTCGAGTGATTTTTTCACTATTACTGAAGAAAACACGCCATCGCTAAAAGAGCAGATGGATAACGTGTATGACCGGATTATGTTGCCAAATGAGACCAAAAAAATAGAGCTGACACCTGATGCTGGCGTTACTGCTATAGGCATCGTGGCTGCTTATCGTGAAATTGAACAGGCGGAGTGGAAAGCGGTTATTTATCCGTTGCCCAAAAAACGCGTGGACCCTTGGTATAAAAAAATGTGGCCAGGGCGAGACCAACAAGATCCGATCGTGAAGGTACGCGTTGAGCGTCTGTCAATATCAATTAAAGAAATGGATTAAGCCGTGAGAACTAACAAAGTCGTTTGGAGTGAGGGGCTTTTTCTTCGCCCACAACTTTTTCAACAGCAAGAACGCTATCTTGAATATTACGCCCATAAAAGAGCCGCAACGATAACCCCATTCTTTTGGGGATTTGCGCAATATGAAATTGACAGAGAAGCGCTCTCGTATGGCAAATTGGTATTGCGATCTGGGAAGGGCGTGTTACCCGATGGCACGCCATTTGATATTCCCGGTCATGCTGAATTGCCTGAACCGCTCACCATCACCTCAGAACATCTGGGTAAGTTGATCTATCTGGCGGTACCACTTCGCTTGGATAACAGTGATGAAACAATTTTTGATGAGCACGATATGAGCTCATTGGCACGTTTTTACGCCTATGAAGCCGCGCTCAGCGATACCAATGCTATTCGGCAAGGGCCGAAGCCGGTGCAACTGTCAAGATTACGCCTCAGATTAGTATCAGAAGGTGAGATGACAGAATCATGGATTGGTCTGCCATTAACTAAAGTCAGAGCAATTCAGCCTGATGGCAGCGTCTTGCTACACACTGAAGATTATATTCCTCCAGTGACGGGCTATGCCGCAAGTTCATTACTGTCTGAGTGGCTAACCCATCTTAATGGCTTGGTTAAAATGCGCGCGGAGATGTTGGCCAATCGCCTGTCAAACAGTGATGGTAAAGCGAGTGCCAGCGCAGAAATTGTCGATTATTTGCTACTGCAAATTTTTAATAAATATGAGCCGATTCTCGATCATTTAAGGCATATTCCTGAATTACCGCCTATTACGCTTTATCAGGAGTTGGCTAAGTTCTCGGGTGAATTATCCACCTTTATCCGGACCAAAACCCGCCGACCTCGTCCGGCACCAGGCTATGATCATGCGAAACTCTATGCGTCGATTCGTCCGTTGGTTGACGAAGTTCATGAGCTACTGAATCAGATCTTGGTGCGTGCAGGGCAGATGATACCGCTGGAGACGAAAGGCAATGGCGTTTGGTCTGCATCTGTACTGCCTAATGAATTACGCTCGTTTTCAAATCTGGTACTTGCCGTTCATGCGCAATTGCCGATGGATGTGCTACAGCACCAATTTTCAGTGCAAACAAAAATCAGCGCACCTCAGCAATTGCATGAACTGGTGCGATCGCATTTACCAGGGTTGGAATTACAGCGTTTGCCGGTACCGCCCAGACAAATTCCGTATAGCGCAGGGTACGTTTATTTTGAATTGATAAAAAATGGCCCCTTCTGGGACAAGGTTTCCAATGCTGGCGCCATTGCCTTGCACGTGGCAGGTGATTTCCCTGCATTGAAAATGGAGCTCTGGGGGATTAGAGATTCATGAGTGACAGCAGTGATTTGAACCTTGGAGGGTCAATGCCTCCTTTTGATCAAAGCAGAAATGTGGATGAGAGTCCGCAGGCGTTAGGCCGGTTCTTGCTTGATGAACCAATGACATACCCAGATAGCACTCAGGATAACGCGGCCTTCACCAGAGAAGCCCCTCATTCTGGTGCTGCACAGCAATATGACACGACCCTATTACGGGGTGAAAGTGTGCAGCAGCGTGTCGCTAAAGTGCTCGCATCTTCAACGCCATTATTGGAAGCGTCGCAGCCACTATTGCGTGCCTTGAGCGAGATGCCTGCTCATATTGGGGATGTTTCACAGGTTCATATATTAAAACAAAGCCTTAAAAATGAGATTACCCTCTTTAGTGTGGTGTGTGATGAAGCGGATATCTCATGGAAAAAAATGGCTATCGTCCGCTATTGTCTTTGTACTGCGTTGGATGAAGCTGCTCACACTATGTCGTGGGGAATGATGGCAGGTTGGTCACAAAGCAACCTGTTGAACCATTTTGAAGGCGATAATGACGGTGGGAATAAGTTTTTCTTATTGGTCGGCCGTCTCTCTATGAGTCCGCATGAATATGCAGATGGTTTAGAGGTTTTGCTGCGCATTTTAGGGCTTGGTTTTGAGGGGCGCTACAGCATTATCGAAGATGGTGACCGGCAATTAACTAAAATACGCCAAGGGTTGCTGACGCTGCTCCAAAGTACCCGAGACACGATCCCTCCGGCACTTTCTCCACATGGGTTGATAGCACACCAAAACAGAAAACGGCGGGGCATTTTTGTTCCGGTGCGCGTATCCATGCTGTTGTGTGGTTTTCTAATTGCCGCGACCTTCATTGGATGTAAATACTTTCTTTCGGTACCGGAAAGTGACTTGCTAAAAAGAATGGGGGCATTGCAACGTGTGGTTGTTACGCCACCAGTCGCCGCACCAAAACTTCGACTGTCTATTTTATTAAAAGACGAGATAGCGAAGCAGCTAGTCAGTGTTGATGAAACGAGCAACAACAGTAAAGTCATCTTTAAAGGTGACTCCATGTTTATGGTCGGCTCGGATAACGTCAGACCTGAAATGATTGACGTGATTAAACGCGTCGCGCAGGAAGTGCATCGCGTTAAAGGGGCAATCCTCATTGTCGGGCATACAGACTCTATGCCTATTAATAAACCCGGCTTCCCTAATAACCAGGTACTTTCCGAAAAACGCGCGGCCAATGTTGCACGCTATATGGAACAGGCAGGTATTCCAACCGACAACATTCGGTTTGAGGGCAAGGGGGAAACGCAACCGGTTAGCAGCAATGACGATGCGACAGGACGTTCGCAAAACCGCCGCGTAGAAATTTTTGTTAATTATTGAGATAACGAATGTCTTATTTGAATCGATTGTTTTCTGGCTGGGCCATGAAACGCATATTGCTAGTCGGCTGCTTTATATTGCTGGCTGCGGCGATATGGTTTCTGGGGCCTTTCCTCGGCTTTGGTGAGGCGCGGCCTCTCGAAAGTTACGAAGCCAGAATTATTTGTATCCTGCTGGCACTGCTGCTGATCTTAGGTTTTTGGTACGGCGCACCGCGCTTTGTCATTGCCGCAGTCGTTGCCTGTGCTGCGGTATGGGTGATTGGCCCATTCATATTAATTGGTGATGATCATCCTCTGACTGATGGGATCCGTCGTGGCGTCATCATCGCTGTCATTGCGTTTATTACACTCATTTATGGCACCTGGTGCTTAGTGAAAGCGTTGGCGAAAAATCCAGCGTTACTGGATAACTTCATTAAGCACAAGAAAGCGGCCAAGCCTGAAGCGGAGGCTGAACTTTCTGAAGTTAATGCGATGATCCGCAATGGCATGAACTATGTGCGCCGTATTCACAGTGGTATTCCGGCATGGCGGCGTTTCTTTATCTCCAGCCGTTGGCGTACAGAACTGCCTTGGTTCATGGTTGTCGGTATGAAAGGTGCAGGGAAAACCTCCCTGATCCTCTCTTCAGGACAGGACTTTCCTTTACCTGAGCAGTTGAATCGCATTGGCAAAGAAAATCCACCAACTCAGCATTGTGAATGTTTGTTCTCTAATGACGCCCTGTTTTTAGATACCTCAGGGAAATACATTGATGACAGCAAAGATAATCAAACTGAGTGGAGCGGGATATTAAAGGCCCTAAAAAAATATCGTCCGGTTAAGGCAATTAATGGCGTTATTGTCGCGATTTCGGCATCCGATATCTTGGGTAAAAGTAAAGCTGATTTACTGAATGTGTCGGCGACACTACGCACGCGTTTGGATGAGGTACGTGCGGTCTTGGGCGTACGTTTCCCGGTGTATGTCACGATTACAAAACTGGATCAATTATCGGGTTTTGATGAATATTTCCGTAATTTAACGGCAGAAGATCGCGAGCAAATTTGGGGTGTGACTTTCCCTTATAACGAGGCGAAAGAGCAATCAGATATGCCACTTCAGCAACGTATCAGCCATGAGCTGGCACTGCTTGAGGATCGTATCAGCAATAATATGCACGTCCGTCAGCAGGAAGAGTATGCCGTGGCGGACAGAAAAGGCATGTATGCACTCCCTCAGGATTTCAGGATGCTCTCCCAGAGGGTAACGGAAGTTTTACAGAATGTTTTCTTCGCCTCACGCTTTGACGAAACAAAATTTCACACGACCCTGAGAGGGATCTATTTTGTCAGTAGTTGCCAGCCTGCGGATGTTGAACTGTTAAATAACAACACGCTGATTCAAAAGTGGCGTAACGTTATCAATCATAAAAAACCGTTATCGCCAGCCGATTTATCACAAAAAAGTGATAATGAAGATCGGTTTATTAGTGATGTGGCTTATGGGAAACAATATTTCCTCAAGCAGTTATTTAGCGATGTTATTACCAAAGACGCCGACTTAGTCAGCTATAACCTGAAAGTGCAATCCAAATACCGTTTTCAGAATCTATTGGGACACGCTGCTTGTATTGGGTTGGCGGTTTGGCTGGTTTGGGCATTCTTGGTCAGCTTCCAGCATAACGAGGGGTATTTACAGGCGACCGGTGCCAAGCTTGGTCAGTTAGAGAGCACGGTGATGAGTTATGCCAAAACGTCCAATGCGCAGATCTTGCCTGCGTTATTGAACGCGACACAACAGTTACCTGAATACGGTACGCTGGATGTGGCTAACCCTGAGCTTGACTGGCGTTATGGCTTATATACCGGTAGCGCAATCTCAAAAGGTGCGAACACGCTATATCAGTTTTTCTTGCAAAAATATCTCTTCCCAATGGTTGAGAATCAAAGCGAGGTTGCATTAAGAAAAGCGATGAATTCGGGTCATAGCGAAGAGGTTTATGCCGCACTGAAGCTTTATTTGATGCTGACGGGAGAAGGTAAGTTTGATCGTCAATATATGATTGAGCACGTTACCCAAGATTGGCAGAAAAGTGGAAAGATTGAGCCGTACGAAGAAAAGAGTATTTTTGTCGGTCATTTGAACACGCTGTTTACTCTGAAAGACTGGCGGCAGTATGGGCAACCGGCAGATAGCGAACTGATTAAACAGGCTCGGGCAATACTGGCGGAAAAAACGGTGACCGCCAGACTTTGGGGGCGTATTCAATCCCGCTTATTGGCAGATGCCCCTGCCAATATGACGCTACGTAAAATGGTGGGTGAGCATGCGACACAGATATTCACCCTATCAGATGATGAACTACTGCATGAAGGGATCCCAGGGCTTTATACCTACGCGGGTTACCATGAGGTGGTTAAAAAAAAACTGACACCTTTGCTGATGTTACTTCAGGAAGAGGACCGGTGGGTGATGGCGCAATCGCTGTCATCTTCTCTTGACCCCCTGACGTTAAGACAAGATGTTCTGGTGATGTATTTACAACAGTATGCCGCTTATTGGAAACGCTTTCTCTCCAGTGTTCGTCTGATTTCTGTCGATGCGGACAGTGCAGAGTATGCTCAAGGGCTGTCTCTGGATATTACTTTGTTAAGGACGTTGGTTTCAGAGAATTCACCGTTACTCAATTTGGCCAGGCAGGCGGTAAAAGAAACGACGCTCGCTGAAAAAGAAAAAGCCATTACTGATGAAATAGACATCAGAACGCAAGGGCAATTACTCAGCCAGGCTAAAAAATTACAAGAAACGATCGCGTTTCGTGAAAATAAACTGATTAAAGAGTGGGTTGATAATCGTTTTGAATCTCTGAGAGTCTTCGTTAATGGGGAACAGAGTGCTGATGCCACGGGGAGCAATAATCTTTCTGTTCTTCAGGGAACACAGATGAGCCGAATAATCGGGACATTAAACGATCAATATACTCGCTTTGTTGTTTATAACAGTGCTTTCGAATATGGCGATATTCCTCCGTTATCCCATGATGGGGAACGTATTGCGGTGGAATCACAAACGTGGCCGGATCCGTTTAGAAATATTATTGCGCCGTTATTAACCGGCTCATCCCAGAAATTTGAAAATAAAGTTATTACTCACACTTCCAAAGCGATTGATATGGGGGTAGGGGAAATCTGCCGGAATACGCTGCAAGGGCGTTACCCATTTGCTGAAAGCGAGCAAATTGTTAGTTTGAATGATTTTGAACGTTTCTTTGGGACTGACGGTACGGTGGACAGTTATTTCAAGAAAAACTTGGAAAGTAAAGTCGATACGTCCTCAATACCTTGGCGTTACAAGGGCAGCGTAAGTAGTGAAGGTTTGGCGTTCTTTGAACAGGCGGCAATGATCAGAAACGTGCTATTTAATACCAATGACGGTAAAAAAATGGCATTAGATTTTTCCGTATCAGTGCGTTATTTAGCACCCACTATCACCCAACTTATTATGAATTTTGATGGTAATACTGTGCGTTATTCCCATGGTCCCGTAACGCCCGCCTTCTTTAAATGGCCGGGTTTACGTCAAGGCACCATTGTCAGCTTAACGGCCCAGCGCCAGAAAGCATCCGCGATGCCTGATATTCTTTTTCGCGGACCTTGGGCACTCCTGAAGTGGGCTGATCAGGCCGATGAGATCCGCGATGAAGCGAATGGCAAACAGACGCTGACTTATCTCATGGGGAAAGATCGTGTCGAGCTTGAAGTCTCGGGTTTAACGCATGGTGGTGAAACCATTAGCGATCTGCTTAGAGATTTCAAATGCCCCAGTGCCAATGACATGAATGATATTTGGTAAGTGTACGTAGGTTAACGTTGACCGCGCTCAGGAGGTATTTGCCCACATCGCGGCTTATATACCCTAAATAATTCGAGTTGCAGGAGCGCGGTAACAGAGGAAGTGTCAATTGTAACGATGCAATGGATGCCATGGACTGACTTGGCTGCGTTGTTCAGGGAAAGATATTTATATGGCTTTGGAGGCAACGCGGGTATGGAAAGATAATGGAATCTCACAAGATTGTAATTATGAACAGACAATTAAAAGTGTCATGCACACTTTTTCGATATTAACTAGACATTAGGTATTAGTATGTCAAGGACAATAAATTTGAGCAGCCCGGCTATGCCTTATCTATTGGGTGAGCCTGCGCTGGTACTGTCTAAGTTGGAAGGTGAGGAAGCCTTTTCGACTTTATATTCTTATACTATTACGGCAAAGACACCGGCTAACCCATTAATTCCTTGGCAAGCGGCTTCAAATGTCGATCTCAAATCCTTAATTGGTAAAGAGATGACGATTGAAATGGAACTGGACGGTAACGGCCTGGGTGATGTGAGAAGTGTAGGTAAAGGCACGCGTGAAATTACGGGTCTGGTTGAAAGAGCCAGATACATTGGCCGAGATGCTAATCAGGCCATATTTGAGATCATTATCAGGCCTTGGTTCTACCTGGCTAATTTAACCTCTGACTTTAAAATTTATCAAAATAAAAACGTCGTTGATATTATAGAGGAAGTGTTCTCAGACTATAATTTTCCGTTTGAGAAGCGGCTGGCTACAACCTATCCGATATTAGACTTTCAGGTTCAGTACGGTGAAACCGACTTTAATTTCCTTCAGCGTTTGATGGAAGAGTGGGGCATTTACTGGTTCTTTGAGCATCAGGATCATAAACAAAAATTAATTCTTGTGGATCATGTTGGTGCGCATAAACGTTCGTTCAGTGCTGCCTACCATGCTATTGAGTACTTGTCGGATGAGCCTAAAGCGGGTGAAGAGTACATCACACAATTCCAGACTCAGGAAACCCTGACGAGTGGGCGCTGGGTCACCAACGATTATGACTTCACGAAATCCCGTGCCGATATTCTGGCAATGGACAGTAAACCGCGTAAAACCAGTTTTAACGATCTTGAGATTTATCACTGGCCTGGGGATTATGACCAGCCAGATATTGGTGAACACCTGTCAAGAGTGCGTATTGAAGAACGTGGTGCATTGGGTTCGCGGGCGGTCGGTTCTGGTCAACTGCGTGGGATAGTTTGTGGCGCTAACTTCGAGCTGAAAGGGTTCCCCGTTGATAAAGCGAATCGGGAATATATGGTTATCTCCAGCCGTTTGATGGTGGCTGAGGTTGATCAACTGTCCGGCGGTGAGGATGCGTTTAGCTGCGAAAGTTCTTTCATGGTTCAACCGACGACCAAAATCTATCGTCACCCACAATCGACACCAAAACCGAAAACCAATGGACCGCAAAACGCCATTATTGTTGGGCCACCGGGTGAAGAGATTTGGACCGATGAATATGGCCGCGTAAAAGTGCGTTTCGTTTGGGATCGCTATGGCACCAACAGCGAGTCAGATTCTTGCTGGCTGCGTGTGAGCCAGGCTTGGGCGGGGAACAGCTTTGGTGGGATCTATATTCCACGTATTGGTCAGGAAGTCATTGTTGATTGTATTAATGGCGATCCTGATCGGCCAATGGTGATGGGTAGCCTTTATAATAACGTGACGCGTCCCCCTTGGGATCTGCCTGCCAATGCGACGCAAAGTGGCATGGTCAGTCGTACCGTTGGCGGTGGGTTAACCAACTATAACGGCGTTCGTTTTGAAGATAAATCGGGGCTGGAGCAGTACTGGGAACAGGCCGAGCGCGATATGTCGCGTTTGACTAAAAATAATGAAACGCAAATTATCGGTGCCGATTCTGTCTTGAATGTAGGGGCCAACAGAAGTGAAGTTGTCGGTGCCAATTATAACCAAGATGTTCTTGGTACATCCATGTTAGCCATCGGTGCTGCCTCTATGCTACAGGTGGGGTTGGCGCGTAGTGTTGTGGTTGGCGGAGCGCATTCACTGAATGTGGTTTTGGCGAATGCCACCAATGTGGGCGGCGCTAACATGACCAATGTAGGGGGATTTAATGGCCTTGCGGTGGGGGGAGCCCATCAGACTGCTGTAGGCGGTGCCGCGACACTGGCGGCCGGCGGCCCTATTGCTATTGGGGCGGGCGGTGAGCTTATCCTCAGTGGGGATATCGTAAAAATTGTTGGTAAAAGTAAGGTTATTATTCAGGGCGGTGTAGTTCACATTAACTCTGATGATTGTTGTGGCCGTAAAACGGGCAATGGCGGCGGGGCATTCGGTGCCTTCGCGAGCCTTGCTGGTTTATTGCCGCTGGTTGGTTGCATTGCCTTACCGCTACCTTTACCCTTGTTGCCAATAGTGGTGCCACCAGTGACATCACCACCAGATCCGATATTGCCACCAGTGACATCGCCACCAGATCCAACATTGCCGCCAGTGACTGAGTCACCAGATCCGACATTGCCGCCAGTGACCGAATCACCAGTGCCGACCGACACCCCAGTGCCGACCGACACCCCAGTGCCGAC
>NZ_CGBP01000015.1 GCF_001053095.1 Yersinia similis
TCAGTGACAACTATACGGTTGGCGGCACAATAGGCGCACGGGTTAGCTGGTAAGTTGTTCCGGCAATACCTCCACGATCTGGTATCTGATTTGCTGGATTTCCATTGCGCCGTATCGATTCAGAATCTGTTTGAAATGCTACGTCCGGTAAGTAAAGACGAAACACTCAAACGGTGGGGTTTTTACGGCGAAATAGGCTCTTTTAATGTGAAAGACTTCACTCCGAGGTTATTGACAAAGTGCCCGCGACGGAGAGAACAGGCAGATCGTAAAGACGCCGTAAATACATCCATGTAGGCTCGAGCCGCGCCATCCCTGGCGCGGACGCTTTACTCCTCTGCCTATCCTCACCGTTCAAGATCACGTCATCGGGGTTTGTCAGCAGTCTGACTCCGCTTTTGTTTCCCGAACCTGAAAAATTCCGTAATGGTGGCTTCCCCAGTGATCTTGGCAAACGATCAGCCCGTCATTCAGTCCTCATCCAAATCCTCTTGGGTAACCGTAGTCAACCGCATCAAACGTGGCTCCAACTAACGGCGCAGGTCGTCAAGGTAGGCGGATCCTACAGGCACGCAGATCAGGCTGAGCAACGTGGACGTCGCCAGGCCACCGATCACCGTAACTGCCATGGGGATACGGAATCCTGAGTCAGCACCAAAACCAATAGCCGCTGGGATCATACCCGCCACCGTAGCCACCGTAGTCATCACGATCGGCCTGGCTCGGGCTGCACCCGCAGCCATTAGGGCAGTCTGACGGTCAAGCCCGTTTTTCATGTCATTCAGGGTGAAGTCAACCAGCAGTATGGCGTTCTTGGTGACGATCCCCATCAGCATCAGCATGCCGATGATCGCCGGTAGGTCGAGTGCGGCGCCGATGAGCCACAGGGCTGGGATCGCGCCGATCAGCGACAGCGGCAAGGTACAGAGGATGGTCAACGGCTGGAGGAAATCCCGGAACAACAGCACCAGAATCGCGAATATCGCCAAGATGCCAGCACTCATGGCGATGGTGAAATTGCTAAACATCTCATCCATGTATTCGGATTCACCATAGTTGATGCGCAGCACTCCCGGTGGCAGCGCGCTGAAGCTTGGTAATGCCTCGATCGCGTTAAGTGCTTGGCCCAGTGAGCCGGATACCAGATTTGCATCAAGGGGGATACGCCGTTGTCGGTCATAGCGTTCAATGCGCGACTCACCCTCAGCGTATGTGATATCTGCCACCGCCGCGAGCGGTACGGTGTTCTCCCCGGAAAGCGTAGGCAGGCGCAGCCCACGGAGCACATCGAGATCGGAACGTGCTTCGTCACTCAGGCGCACTCGCATCGGTAGTTGCCGGTCTGCCAGCAGGTAGCGCGCCGACAGCGAGTCGATATCACCTGTGGTGGCGATGCGTAGCGCATTACCAATAGCTTCGGTATTCACCCCCTGTCGTGCTGGAGCACTAGATGTTCACTGCCGTACAGGCAGCTTAGAAACCAAGGACGTGAACGCCAGATTGGCGAGCAGAGACAGATCGTGGTAATCGGTTAATTTAAAGGATTTATCAAAAATTTTAATGCAATAGGGAGGGTCAATATATTTCACGATGCGAGGGAATACAGAATAGGTATCGGGAAGGTTTTTCACGCTATCTTATCGAATCTAGTTAATAGAGCGATTCGCAAAAATGCCTGAAAATAAGAATTTGGCTCCTCTGACTGGACTCGAACCAGTGACATACGGATTAACAGTCCGCCGTTCTACCGACTGAACTACAGAGGAATCGTGTGAACGAGGCGAATAATAGCGGGGGGCGGTGTGTTTGTCAAAGTAGAAAACCACTTAATAGGATCGTTTGTTGAGAGAGTGAGCTTATTGGCTTGTTTTTCAGCAAAATGACTGATTTTATCTGCAGTTATCTCAGAAACTATGCGGTTTTGAGGGGATGATCGGGTAGCTGTCGTTTGTCAGTGAACGAATAGGCGTGTTTATCATATTTGTTGGGCCGAATGGTGGGGATTAGGGTAAGGCAGTGCTGTCGCTATTGAGTACATAACGGGGGAAGGGGGGAGAATAGGAATCTGTTATAGCGTCACTGTCACTGACTGGCTGTTTTTAACTTGATTACCCGCATCATCAAAATAAATATAACTGACGGTAAACTTGCCTTTGAGTGAGGTGGGAGGCTGTTCAAAATAATAGGGTCGAGTGGAGAATGGGCCGGTCATCATGTCCATTGACTGTGCTATCAGGTAGTTTTTTTGTTGGCTCTGTAACTGAATCTGACCAAAAGAGACAAAATAAGGCGTAGGATTATCAGCAATTACAACGTATTGATTATCAATGTTTTTAAGTGAGAAGCGTATCTTTCTCATGGCATCAGTAGGGGGCGGGGCTAAACCGTTTGGTCGATAAAAAATCTTCATTTGCGTATTCATTGCCATGGCAACTTGTGCATGAGCATCAATGTTACTTCGTTCTCTGGGCGGTATTTCATACAAATTCAACCAATAGACAGACTCCCGGTCACTGGGAAGGCTTTCGCCTTTATTGATGATGCGTAGTGCCTGAACCGATCCTGCCTGCATTTTAAACACGGCAGGCAATACCATAAAAGGGGCCTTAGCCTGATCAGGAGTACTGTCCACATCGCCGTTATCAATCCAGGTCTGCACGACGACGGGATAATTATTAGTATTAGCCAGCATAAGCGTGCGCTCACGTAATTCAGGCTGATAAATAATGCGGGTAGATCCGGCGATCAAACCGGCCAGTGCATCATAGCTGATCGTGAATAACAGTAAAAACAGGCTCAGCAATCTCATTGTATTTTCACCAGAACGTAAGCTGTAGCGTCTATTTTCCCAGTAGTAGGCGTGCCATTAGGCAGTTTTTTTAAGGTGGCGGTGAAGTTATGGACATAATTGTTGTAACCCGCAGAGTGGCTGCCATTAACACTGGCCCCAGTGAGTATCGGGTACCAGCCCGCATCGGCGGTAGTTAGGCAGTCCTGAGTCTGTGCACATCCCCCCCAACCAACAAAATTCATGGCACTGCCATTGCTATCGCTTAGGCTGATACCCACGCCAGTAGCGATACGGCTATCAGTCCCGTAACTGTCTGAGAGCAAGTAGCTCACTCCTCCTGCCGTATTCACCAGGCCTAATCCCAATGCTTTAAGGTAGCCGGCTAACGAGGTTTGGATCCCAATGGCCGTTTGGCCACTGGATGTCCCTGATTCGGTGCCTGATTGACACTCAATATCTACTGTGATTTCAGCACTACGTGTTTGGTTATCATTGAGTTCATTCACTGTAATGATCGGGAAGACTACATAAGGCGTAACATTGCGTACCACACAGGTATTTTTACGCGTCAGGGTAGCGATAGGTGACGTGTTCATACCAAATGCCATATAGCGGCCCGTTCCCCAAGTTTGGTAATTAGTCGCCGAATCATATCCTGCTTCTGGCACCGCCATGCCAGGTCCTTTGAAAACCACATAACCATTAGGTTGATTGCAGGTATAGCCGCCTGAGTAGTTGTCTTCCGCCGGTCCAGCGCAACCCCAACTGGTCGGGCCGGGTGAGCGGTCCACCGAGCCTGTTTTTTTCAACTCTGCTCGGATTTGGCTGAAGTGTTTACCTTTTATCTGGATTTTATTGTCCAAGATGTCGTACTTTTTTAATGGAATTTCTTGCCAGATACGGGTGAATTCAACACCTGAATCGACATGAATCAGTTTCAGCGCAGTATAGGGGAAGAATGTTTGAAAATAGTTATCACCCATATGGGTATAGCCGCCAACATTGCTGTCACCATTGGTAGCAAACACTTCAAATAAGCTGTCTTTATCGGCGATGTCACATTCATAGATAACGGCTTCTGGATCTGGCCACCGATGTGCAGGCACCAAGCTGATGACGTTGGAGGCCAAAATTGAATCGATGGGCTGAATATAATTACTGGTGATATTGATATTGCCTAAATACAGTGAGGCACCGTAGTTATCCCCGCCAATATCACTCCCTTTCCAGACACATTGTGCATGACTGGGTAAGGTAAAACCGAGCAGGCATAGTGAAAATAATACGCGGATTAAACGGCAGAATACCCGCCTATTTTGATTGCATCGATAAAGCGTGGTATTTCGAGTGATAATAGGATGCATGCAGTTTTCTCTGATTTATTGCTGTACAGCGACACACAAGGCATCGAGCTTATACAGCTGTTTATCGTTATCCGTCGGCTTACCTAGGTCGTAATCTAACTGACAGCGTTCTTTGCGACTCTCTCCCCACACTAATGTGAGGGTGCCACTGAGATCTTCCGCCCGTAGATAGGCTTGGCTGGACTGCCCGACCATACCCACGATGTCATTCTTATCGTTAGTACCCTTACCGTTGTAATTATAAACCACGGTTCCCATAGGCAATTGGCTGCCATCGGGCATTTTAATAGTGATTAACGCCGGATAACCGTTGAGGGTCCGGAACGTGACTTTCACCGTAGAGCCAGCATAGGGCGCAATCTGTCGCTCTCCATCCTGCAACTCAGTATTGAAATCCATCCCATCGGGATCGAGAGAAAGTGTGTTGTAGCGATAGGGTGTCAATGTCGGAACCAATGCATAGCCGAAGCGGTCGATACGGGCCCCTTGCCCATACATTACTTTGGCACCACTGGCACCTTTCGCTTCTATCAGTGCGAAAGTGTCGCTTAGGTAAGGGCCAAGCGTCACACCGCCACGGTGAAATGCGACCGATCCACGGGCGCTGGCAGAGCCTTGCCAGTAACCGGGACTACGTGAGGCACTGCCACTCAAACTGGTGGTCGGGAGCTGTTTTTGCAAACTGCCGCTTAGGGTATTTTCGTTGGTTGGCTCGTTGCGGGCAACATCCACACTGTAGCCTGCGGTTTGGTCACTGCCCATGGTTCCCGAAAGTGAGGTTTGATAGCTGGCCCCGCTGGTTCTGCTGTTTACTGCGCCAGCCGAGACGTAAGGTGCATACGAGCTACCCCCTAGTGGGAATGAAATTGACATTTGGGCCACAGTTTCACGGGTGGCTAGTGTATTCGCACCATTTGATGCAGGCATGCCACTGCCTGGGTCAACGAAGTAAATTTCATTTGCTCCTCCGGTTTTCTGCTGTGAAATAGCCAGATTGAAGCTGGTATTGCGCCAGAAGGTGTTGGAATAACCCAGTTGTAACTGTGAATCCCTTGAACGATCATCTCGATAATCTTGTGAGGAGGCAGTCAAATATAATGAACCGTAGCGGTGAAAATTTTGGTTGAGGGATATTTCAGCCCGGCTCTGTTGCCGGTAAGTACTGGAATTCCAGCCGCTGCCATTACTGGCCGCACGCACGCCCAGTACATCGCTTAAATCACGGTAACCGTCGGTTGAATAGCGGTAACCTGCCACGGATAACGTGGTATTGGTGGGTTGAAAGGTACGACTAAAAGAGGCTTTTGCCATCCAGCCTTGCTGTTGTTCCCCATCCGGTAAACGGGCACTAGAATAGGTTGTATTCAGACCTAACGCGCCAATATAGTGGGTGAAAACGCCGCCCAGCATGATGGCCTGATAACCCGAAGCCAGCCGTATCCCTGTGTTAGCTGTGATGGCATTACTGATACCCCTTTGGTAGGTCAACTCGCTAAACGTCTCGTTATTGCCAACATCGCGAACCTGCCCGGCCGCAAAGCTATAACGTGAGTAGCCGGGGCGTAGGGATTCCGGGACAGAGGCGAATGGCACTTGAAAGGTACTTATGCTGCCATCAGCTTCATTGATTTCAACCGTCAGGTCGCCCCCAAAATTGGTGACCGATAAATCATTAAATTCAAATGCGCCCGGTGATACCGTGGTTTGGTAAATCGAACGGTTATTTTGATAAACCGTGACTCGCGCGTTAGTTCTGGCAATACCACGTACAACCGGTGCGTAGCCTCGTTGCGATTCGGGTAGCATGCGATCATCTGTTGACAGCGCGACACCTAGAAAACCAAGACTGGAGAAAAACTGGCCGGAACTGAAGGTTTCACCCAGCGTAATTTCACTACCAATAGTGGGTAGGGCACGCTGACTGTACATACGATTAGATGTCCAGTTAGCCCCCCGGCTAGCGTCATAACGTAGGGACCCTTGCTGACGAAAACGCCACATCCCTATATTGATACCGCTGTTCAGGCTCAGATAAGTTGAGTTTGTGGTGCGCTTAATACCATCTTTGTTGTAATCCACATGATATTGATTCAAGTTGTAATTACTGAAACCAATCGTATCGCCTGCAGTGAGATTTTTCGGGTCAACATAGCCACGGGGCACGTTTTTAACAAACTTCTGAGGGATGGACAGATCAAAACGCAATTTAGCGTGATCAAATCGAAAGTCACTGGCCGGAAGTATGGATTGGAAGGCCAAACATTGCGTTTTAGGATCTGCCGTTTTCAGTGCCTCTTCTTTTACACCCGCTTGTAATAATTGCGCAACAGATAGACAAGGAGCAACACTGTTATGTTTATCAACAAACATCAATTTGATGCGGTCGACAAATTTGTTGTTCATATACATATCAACTTGATACTGGCCCGCGTCGTAGCTGTTTTTTTTATTAAAACGGGCAATCGATCCTAAACCGAGTGATGAACCGCGCACTAACGCATCGTCAAATATATAGTCGTCTTGATTGCTATTATCCGCCGCTGACGAAATATGCGTGACCAGCAAGCTTTGTGTCAGCAAGCATGATAGCCAGGAAGCTATTCTCACCAGCGATCCCTGTGTCTGGTGATATATTGGATTAGCATCAGCGGTAGATTACAGATAATAATTATTAGGAATGGTGGCACCGTAATCATTAACTACGTTCAGCATCAGCAATTCCCCTTTCTTGGCTTTAATCCCAATGGGCAGGGCCAAATCAGTGGTAGAGTCGGGCGCGAACATTTCACTGGTGGCAAACGAAACAGTTTTGCCGTTACTGACAATTTTGGCATCGCGCAGACTGATGTAATAACCTGTTGGGTTATGTACTTTAATTTTGTTACCTGTCGTTGTATCTAGGGTGACGCTTATTTTTTCACCTAGCGTATCGATATTTTCCTTTAACTCTGCAGGGCGGAAAAAGACTTTTAGTCGGTTATTGACGATCAAAACCAACTTATTATCTGGCTGCGTATCGGCTTTTAATGCGGGGATCTGTAAAAAGTTAAGATAAAAAACCGATTCACGATTTTTGGGTAAATTACGCGTAATGTAAGTCAAACGGACAACTTGCCCACTGTTGGCTTCCATCCGGAATATTTGTGGTGTCAGTGCGAAAGGAACATCACTTTTCGAGGGTGAAGATTGATTATTTCCATCGTCCATCCACAATTGGACTAAATTAGGATGGTCATCTTTATTACTCAACTGTAATACTTTTTCCCGCGAGCCTTCAGGATAAATGATACGCGTCCCTGTCATGACAACACTGGCTTGTACCGATAAGGATACGCTGGTGAGCAGCAACATCGAGCAGGCGATAATTTGGCGGGCAATCAATATCATGTTACTCACTTATCCTTGTTTTCTCTGGTCCATTAAGGCCCCGTTACCGGTGGGCCGACATATTCATGAAAATGCTCAGTTGCCATGAACTGTTAGGGGTAGGTGATCGCATATTGCGCAGAGGCAATAACACTGCCTGCGGTTGCCTGGCCTTCTTCTGTTATATATTGGGCTGACAGATCCTGTGATGCCGAAGTTGCGCCGGTGGCCAGGGTAATTCCTGGAACTTCAACACTGCCACCAGACATACGAATCGGGGTGCCACGGGGATCAATTAGTTGAATGGCGACATTTCTTGCTGTGCCAATATTGCCAAGGTTTCCGCCAGACGTGACATTCATGCCCTGAAAAACAGAGCTGATTTGGGTATCTTGAATCGCAATATTGCAGCCAGTGAGATTAATCGTAAAGTTGGTCTTTCCTGCCACCGCGTTGACTTGATTAAGGTTACTGGTTGAGACAGTCGGCAGCAGAACCACCGGGGTGTTGGCGGTACCATTGATATCCACCATACAGGTCTGTTCAGCGACTTCTCCCTGGAACTTTATGGTATTGTTCGCGGTTTCCGCAAAGGCTATACCTGGCAGGATAAATAGCATCAACGGCACTAAAGTTTTTTTCATGTTATTCCCGCTTAATATGGATGTACATTTTGATAACCACGCTATTCAGCAAAATGAATACTCATTGAGAGGAATAACATGGGCCGTTATCTGTATGTTGCTAATTTTGTTTCTGGCCGGAACCAGTCTAGGGGGAAATAGTGCAGAGTAGAATGAGAGACGTCCTTGTTTTATATGAGAAATTTCCCACAATCCCTGTAGGAACTTACCCTGGTAAAAAATAGCATAATTAAAAATCTATTCTATTTCATATAATTGAACGCCTTTGAGCGTTTGATGGGATAAATTATCTTTTTATATATAGTCGGTTATCATCATTGCTGAATCAAAAAGAAACGCCAAGAATACTGGCGCTTTTAATGGGAAAGTTACAATGTAACCTTTATTGTGACGAGTCTTAAGTAGCGGCTTTAGGATATTGAGAAATTAATGTGGCTAATAACTGATTAGATTCAATAAACAATGCCAGACAATCAGCGCCATGTGCAATCGCTGCTTGTTTATTCTGTGCATGCAATTGAGATTCAAATTTTATGCAACTTGCGACCAGTTCTTGGGCATCAATCAGTTGTACGCTGCCTTTAATGCGGTGAACCAGGCTTGCCATCTGTTTATAAATATCTGCGTGAGGGGGGAGGTCACTGCCTACCGTGCCATGACTACCTTCCGTACTACCCGGTCCTCCAGTATCCCCAGTTTCCACAGTATCCCCATCTTCCACAATGTCTTCGTCTTCTATACAGAGTTGGCGATAAAGTTGCGTCAATGCGACAGCATCCTGCAAATTGCTTTCCAGCAATGATTGCAATAATTGCAATTCTACCGCAGGGTTTCCCCCCGATAATGTCCGCAGCTTATTCTGTGCCGCAGATAGCGTATTGATCGGAGAGATTATGGTTGTGCTACGGGTAGCTGGAGTGTTTTCTTGATGATTTGTATCTTTTTTACTCAGATTATTTTCATTGTCGCCGCAGTCATTATCTTCTGTGCTGTGGCTATGATTGGTATTTGCAATCTGGCTCACGATATCTTTGCGCAGTAAGGTCGCCTGTAAAGTATCGATGGCCACGGGTTTGATCATGCAGGCATTCATTCCCGCATCAATGCAGCGTGCAGCACTTTCTTCGCGGGCGTCAGCAGTGCACCCAATCACGATGAGGTCTTTTAATGCTGGATTTTGGCGAATGTGTGCCGCGAGTTCATATCCATCCATCACCGGCATGCTGCAATCGGTTATTACCACATCAAAGTTATTGTGCTGCAATATTTGGCAGGCTTTTGCCCCATTCTCGGCGGTGACTACCCGCTCGATACCTATAAAGGCCAACTGTTGTTGAAGTAACTGGCGGTTTGCTGGTAAATCATCAACGACCAGAATCCGCAGGCTTCTCAGTTGATTCAGTTGTTCATCATCCACATGTGTTATCGCTGCATCTTGGGCTAAATCATCCGCGGTCGCAATATTTAGTGGCAGTGTGATAAGCAGGCTGGTTCCTTTGCCTAATTGGCTTTCCAGCGCTATTTTTCCACCCATTTTATGAATCAATTGGTGGCAGATCCATAAACCTAAACCGGACCCACCGAAGCGTGGTGATTTACCCTCATTGGCTTGACTGAATGGCTGGAATAAGGTCGCTTGGGCGGCAGGGGAGATACCAATACCGGTATCGGTGATATCAATATTCATCACACCATGCTGCTCGTCGCTTGGTTCCCAAGTAATATCAACAGAAACACTTCCTTGCTCCGTGAACTTCAACGCATTACCTAGCAAATTGCCCATCACCTGACGTACTCGCAGCATATCGACCATTAATAACGGCGGGATATGGTCATCCAACCAGCCGGAGAAACGTAACCCGCGCTCATTGGCAATAGGTTGATAGAGCGTAAACATCCGTTCCATTTCCTGATGGAAGTCGACCGCAGTTGGATGAATACTCAACTGACCAGCTTCAATTTTAGCCGAGTCGATGATGTCATCGAGCAGTAGCATCAGCGATTGAGCAGATTTAGACACTGTCACCAGCGTATCTTTTTCGACGGGTCTGTTACTGCGAATTTCCAGCTCCAATAGCCCCATAATCGCGTACATTGGGGTGCGCAACTCATGGCTGATAGTCGCCAGGAAAGTACTCTTGGTACGGTTAGCACTTTCGGCTTCAACACGGGCCGCTTCCAATTGCCGTTCGACAGTTTTGCGCTGACTAATGTCTAGCCAGCCGCCCAACAAACCTTGTTCCGCATTATTAAGAGGAATAATCCACAGAAAAATATCCCGTATCTCACCGTTTATTTCTACGGATAAGTCAACCAGCTGTGGTTTTCTATTGAGTAATACACTGCGGCAATATTTATCAATTTCGCGATCAAGCGGGCTGGTCATAGGCCAATGTGCTGGCTCATGAGTTTGATTGAGCATGTCGTAAAGCTTATCGCTGTGCACATCAGCAAAGAGGCTGTTATAAACGGCTAACTCACCACTCGCTGTGCGAATGAATACGGCAAACGGTAATGCATTGATGATTGACTCTTGTTGCAATAAACGGGCATGCAACAATTTAGCCTGACGGCGCTTATTGAAGACCAAATAGCAGAGATATAAGCCGAAGACCAAGAGCAGCCCCGAACTTATTTTCAGTGCTATCATCAGAAATTCGTTATCCAATGAGCTGTCATCAAAACTGATAGGTTTTGGTTTAAAA
The DNA here is from genome assembly GCF_001053095.1 of Yersinia similis. Lineage (GTDB taxonomy): Bacteria > Pseudomonadota > Gammaproteobacteria > Enterobacterales > Enterobacteriaceae > Yersinia > Yersinia similis. Next base: position 10,871 of record NZ_CGBP01000015.1, read on the forward strand.
GTACTCCACTCACTGGTTAAGTTATCGAGTTCTTCCGGTGGGATAGACTCAATAACTTTATCAATAATAGTTTTTAATTCTGGCAGGTCAGGGCGAATGGCAAATGCCATCATTAATGGCTCTTCACCTGCTACTGCCACTGTTTTGATATTCGGGCTGAAATTTTGTGCTGACAGGTAGTTGGCGGTCATCATGTTTTTAACTACAGCGTCAACTTTCCCTTGCTGCAGCCAACGCACCAACGTCATGGTGTCGGGGGCTTCAACAAAAGTAATTCTTTGTGCTAACAGTGGGTTACCAATAATGCTGTTGGAGGCACTGCCTGCCTGGATCCCAACCCGTTTCCCTGCCAGATCCGCGACGTTATTGATATCAATGCGGTCTTCGCGGGTCATAATCCCCCATAGCGATTGGGCTATCGAAGAGGAGTAGAGATTGTTGCCATACTGACCATTGCGTACAGCAACAATTGGTAATAAATCGACCTTGCCGGCTTTAAAACTGCGAACACCTTCACCGGTATCCTTGGTATAGACCGGATCAAACTTAATCCCGGTACGGCGGGCAATGATATCAATAAGATCGACAGAAAAACCGGCCATTTCTCCGGTCCGGCGGTCACGAAAGATCAATGGTGCTAGATCGAGTGGGGCAATATAGGTCACCACCGGATGATGTTGGATCCAACTGATTTCTTGTTCTGTCAGCAGCAATTTAGCATCGATATTGTAGTGATGCTTGCTACCAAACCAGCGTTGTTGAATATCGCCAGTAGCACGGGTGGGTAATAATTCCAGAATTTGGTTGAGGTAATCGATCAGCTTCTGATTACTTTCCCTGGCCAGGAATGAATAAGGGGCAGGGTGATAAGGTGCAAAATTTCGAATTTGCAGCGTCAACAATTGCAGTTGGTCAATTAAGTAATTTGCCGATGTTGCATTAGCTACAAAGACATCAGCATTACCATAAGCAACGGCTAGCAATCCTTGCAATTGGTTGGGGTAAGCAACAATCCGATCTGCGTGATAATTAAAGAGAAACTCGGGGGATAGTGGTTCGTTATTTACAATAGCCACGGTTTCCGGATGTGTGCGTTTGGTCGGGTCCCAATTTTTGCTACGCACTTCGACATGCCGGTTTGTGAAGAAGGCATGGGAAGCGATTAGTCCCGGCTGGGCCAACATGGGAGTGCCTGCCATTAAATCAATTTGGCCATTCTCCAACGCATTTAATACCAGCCCGTAATCGCAGTAACCGATCATCTGAAAAGAGAGTTGGCTGGCATCACTGATTATCTTCAGATAATCCGCAACTATCCCTTCAATGGCATTATCATCGCGGTTAACCACAAAAGGTGTATTGGCGTCCATGACCACCCCGACTTTAACCGTGCGTCGGCTTGATTGACGGGTATCGGTGGCAGGGGTGAGCAACAAATCTTCATTGTAGCTGTTGGCAATACTGTGGATCGTCAAGGGTTGCCCAGTATCACATCCTTGACGGCCGGTCATTACAGATGCATGAAGCTGCCCGCTAATCAGTAGCAGGCAGCAGAGTACGGTACGCAAAGAAAACCAGCTACGTAAAGAAAACCGGGTACGTAAAAGAAATGGAGTATGCAGTGAATTACACCAAATTATGGGTGTGTGCATAATCGGCTAATTCAATGACAGAGCTGAGTCCTAATTTGGTCAAAATTCGGGTTTTATAGGTACTCACAGTTTTATTGCTGATAAACATTTCGTCGGCAATCTGTTTATTTGACAGGCCATTTACCAGATAACGCAAAACGTTAATTTCCCGCTCTGATAACAAACGCGCCCTATTGACAGGATCATGGCTAGAAGGTTGCCCAGCTAATTGGGTCAAGGTTTCGGATGGGAAGAAAGAATAGCCACGTAATACGTTTTGCGCTGCAAAAAGTATTTCACTGATGTCTTTATTCTTACTGATAAACCCATTGGCACCAGCTTGTAATGCCCGCACTGCAAAAACTTGCTCATTCTTGGCTGACAGGAACAGTGATTTACCGGTAAACCCACGTTGCTGCAATTTTTTTAGCAATGAGAAACCATCAAAATTGGGAAGCTCAATATCGATAATAACCAGATCAACGGGATTATTTTTTAGTTTTTCCAATGCTTCACTGCCATCAACGGATTCACTGATCGTCGAAAACTCTTTGCTTTGTGATAGCAATGCATGGATAGCGACACGAATAGCTGGGTGGTCATCAACTATCATCACTGATTTTGTCATGTACTCTCCGTAAACCGTTATATCTTGGGATTCGCAGAGTGAACTTACTGCTCCTCGCGTGCACCAAGAGACGCTAAATGTTTACCTAAGTGAAGTAAACAAGAACCCCTACTGTCGATGCCAAAAGTACTATTTCGGTGATTCTAATCTCTAATTATAGATTATCAAGAAAAGATTCTTTCTTACCTATCTGCAACATTCACTAAAAGTGACTGCAAGTGCTTCTGCTGCTTAGTTAGTTGATAATAAACGGGTTAGGATTTTTTTTAGCTAAATAAAAATAGACATTTTAGAAAAACCGAAAAGAATAGTTAACTCATTACGCTATGAGTAAATATACCCGATTTTTCAGCGTTTAGTGTAGGAAAATTCCTCACGTTAACTTGGGTGACACAATTGTATATACATATCATATAGATAGTAATTAATTTATTAATGTGTCAATCCGGGGTAACGCGATGAAATGGATTTAATTACATTAAATAGCTTGATGTAATCTGACGATGGCGTAGCACTAAAACTCTTGGAGAGACTTTAATAGGATAGGATTATTTGCTTTATAAACGGGAAGATAACGCCAAAAATGGCGATGTTTTTAAGCTTTGTCATCACGGTTCAGTTGCTCGCTGGCCCTAATGACTGTTTCAGCTACTTGCAATAAAGTTTGCTGGCGCTGCATTGCCATTTGTTGCAGGGTTTTATGGGCTTGCTGTTCGGTCATTTGACCATGTTGCATTAAATAAGCTTCCGCAAGATATTCGGTGCGTAATCGCTTATTTTTATTTTCCAGACGTTGGCGAATTTGCTGACCCTGTAGCACCAACATCAAGGATGAAAGTAATCCAGAAGTCCGGAATGGTGTTGCCAAGACCTGTGCTGCCTCAATTTCCAGTAAGTAATCCAAAATTGTTGGGCTTTCATAGGTCACAATGGCGATTAATGGCATAGGTTGTGGCGAGCGCAGCCAAGGCTGAGGTGTGCGCACCCATTGAGGGGTGGCGGCTAACACCAGCAATTGGCACTCAGGTGGCTCGGGGGGGGGCGGCAAAAAAGCTAACCTGACAGCCTATGCGCCCCAGTTGTTGCATCAATGCCTCATCGTCACGATCAATCTGGGTGGATAACCGCAATCTGCAACCTGTGAAGGCCTTAGTAGAGAAGATAAAGTCAGGCTGGCACTGTTTTACCTCAACCATAATGGCCGCAAAATCTATCTCACTTGCATCTAGTGGTACACAAAAGCCCGACGTAAATAGTGTTTTCCTTGTGGATCCAAGCTTTCGCTCCCTTGAGTTGCAGAGGTAAACGGAAGGAATGGGCGGCTTCAAATTGGGCAACCTCATCCGCAACGGGCATATAGTATGGCCCTTGCTGTAGCCCGATCAATAGATTGAAAGGAGCGCATTCACGGGCTTGAACACGGCCATACAGTGATTATGCATTCACACCAACATATTGGAATGGCTACCTTTAAAAGTCAGATGTCTATGGCAAGTTTAATGAACATTTATGGCTAATCGCCTTCCTACAACTCGAATTATTTAGGCTATAGAACAATACACAAACGTTGGAGTTCGGCTAATAAAATTATTAATTATCCAGGCTGTTGAAATATAACTAATTTTACTAAAGGTAGTAATTAAATGATTAAGAAATTAAATGATTAAATTGCCATGCAATTATAAAAGCCGGCAATGGCAATAAAGAGAATAATACAGGTGCCTTCCAGCCGTTTATTGCGGCAAACTGGCTGACGGTCAGTGGCAATGTAGGGTGGCAGGAGGGGAGTGCTAGCTACAGTGATACTGCGACCAGGCTAGAACTTCTGATTTTCACCGAGTCTTTAGGATGGATGGCGGTACATATTACTGTGTTTGTAAGCAGCGTTTGGGGGCGCTATTTTTATCAAATTAGCAGACCCCCATATTTTTTGATACAAAAATGCCTTAATGCATATGAATTGACGTTGGGTAAATTGTTGTTGGTGCCGATTACCAGAAAATCTTGATTGTCAGCAAGTGCTGTTTGCCAAAAATACTGTTTGCCAGATAATTGGCAGAGGGGTTATCTCAAATCAGATGCATTTTTCTGGCAGCCTGCGTTAGCTCATCCCGGAAATCAGGATGTGCCAGCTCAATGATTCTCAGCGCTCGTTCAGTTGAAGAAAGTCCTTTGAGGTTAACAGCACCAAACTCGGTAACGATATAGTGGGTATCAATACGGGGTGTAGTGACTGGTCCGTCAATGCGGGGAATAATACGTGAAACGGTACCTTTCGCCGCCGTTGAAGGCGTGGCGATGATGGATCTTCCACCTTTAGAGGCGTATGCCCCTCTGACAAAGTCCAATTGCCCCCCCGAAGCGCTGTATTGGTGTCCAAGCATATATTCAGAATTACAGGCACCTGTCAGGTCAATTTGCAGGGTGGCATTAATGGACACCACGTTGTCATTCTGCGCAATGATGCGGGGATCGTTAACATAATCGACCGGCCGGCTGAAAACTGATGGGTTATTGTTAAGGTACTCGTACATTTCCTGTTGCCCCATGGCAAAAGTGAAAACAGACATGCCCCTATCCAGTGTTTTACGCTGGTTCGTCACTACCCCCCTTTGAATTAAATCGACCAACCCGGGGTTTAACACTTCAGTATGGATCCCCAGATCATTGCGCTCTTTTAGTGTCCCACAAACGAGGTTTGGGAGCGCGCCTACCCCCATCTGTAAGCAGGCACCATCAGGTACGAGGTCAGCAATGATGTGGCTGATAGATGTATATTCAGGTATTGCTGAACGTACTGGCAATTCAATCAAAGGGACATGATTTTCTACAATGGCATCAACTTCAGTAATGTGAATCGCCGCTGCCTCCCCCTGAATGCGAGGCATATACCGATTCACCTCAACGATGAATTTTCTGGCTGAACGTGCAATCCGGGATGAATAGTCATTTCCAACACCGAGGCTAAAGTAGCCATGGCAATCCATCGGAGAAACGGTGTGCATGAACGTATCAATACCAATTTCTTCGGCCAGAAGACGTGGTGCTTGATGAAAGTTGGATGGGACATAATTGACGACTTTACGCCCCCCATCCTCTATGCCACGGCGAATGAGCGCCCGCTCCACAGCAGTGACGAACATGCTATAGGGCTTGATGCGGTTATTTAGCTCATAGCGCAGGATACTATCACCGGCAATTTTGGCCGTTTCATAGTAGTAAACTCGTAGATCGCCAACATCCCCCTTTGCAGCCCTGTCTGCCAGCGCATTCAGCAGCGCTGGTGGCTCAGCAGCAAACATCCCCATAGAGAGGTGACTGCCGGATGCAATAGAGGACACTGCCTCCTCAGGCGTGGTGAGTTTCTCGTCATACAATGCACGTATATCCATGATATAACCCTCTCTGTTTTTCTCAGTATCCTGCCACTTCTTCTGGTGAGTGACCGCGGCGATAAACCAGCATCGTGCGTTCGAAGCTCATCACCTCTATGCCATCTTGATTGATGCCACGGGTCTGCACTGTGACGATCCCCTGACCTGGGCGGCTATTTGACAGGCGTTTATGAAGTACCGTACTTTCGGCATAAAGCGTGTCACCGGCGAACACCGGATGGGTTGCTTTCACCTTGTCCCATCCAAGATTGGCCACGACTTTGGCACTGACTGTACGCACACTCATCCCGGTCAACAGCGCTAAGGTGAACGTTGAATCAACCAGTAGTTTCTTCCATTCGGTTTTGCTGGCATAAGCTGCGTCGAAATGAACCTGCTGTACATTGAGTGTCAGTAGGGTGAACCACACGTTATCGGCATCTAAAACGGTACGTCCGGGCCGGTGCTCAAAAACATCTCCGGGGGTGAAGTCCTCCCAGTAGAGGCCTGAAATCTCGCGGTAGCGGCAATCGCCAACTGTTTTATAAGCAGACAATAAAGAATCCATAGCAATTCCCTCCATCAGCTACAGTGAAGTGTAAAATACCGTTAAATCAATAGATAAGTGATATCAGTCAGAGAAACCTGCTCGGGTAAGTACCCGGCGGGCCTGACGCGCAACAGCCTCATCGATCATCATTCCGTTGACGGTCCCTACACCTTTGGTATTCTCGGCGAGCACTGATCGGGCATGGTGTATCTCTGCTACAGTGGGTGTAAATATTGTATTGATTGTGTTGATTTGTGCGGGATGAATGGCAGCTTTTGCAGAAAAGCCGAAATCAGATGCGCGAAGGGTCTCAGACTGTAGGCCTGAAATATCGTGGACATCAAAAAAAGGGGCATCAATAGCGGGAATGCCATTCAGCGCACAGGCGGATACTATCCGGGCACGCGCCAGCGCTAGCGGTTCCCAGGTGGGGGCTGCGCCAATATCGGCGGCCATATCCGCAGCACCAAATATCAATCCGGCCAGTTTGGGGGTGGCAGCAGCAATAGACTCAACAGCGTTGAGGCCACGTGCGGATTCAATGATGCCGATAAGGCGTGTATCAGAACCTGCGAACATCATTAGGCGATCCAGAATCTGCAAATGAGCCGCGGACTCCGTTTTGGGAAGGATTAGGTAATCGGGAAGTGCGCCACATTCGAGCAAGGCACGAATATCCTCAATACCGGCACGAGTATCCAGTCCATTGATCCGTAGTGCCAGCGGTAGTGATGTAGCAGGACGTGAAGAGAGATAAGAGATGGCTTTTCGTCGGGCTTGCTCCTTATCCGCCTGAGAGACCGAATCTTCAAGATCGATGATGGCGACATCTGCACCGTTTTTAGCTGCTTTAGCAAAGCGATCCGAGCGAGTGGCTGGCGTAAAGAGCCAACTGCGGGTTTGGTAAGTATCAAGATTAGACATGCTGTTCTTCCTCCAACTCCGCTTAGTCTATGGTCGCTGTTATCATTTATCCAATATATTATACTGTTGTGTTCAATTTCTTTTGGATATGAAGATGGAATTACGTCATATACGCTATTTTCTGGCTGTTGCTGAAGAACGACATTTCACCCGCGCTGCCGCCCGGCTAGGAATAGGGCAGCCTCCTCTCAGTCAGCAAATTAAGGATCTGGAGAGGGAACTCGGTGCGTTATTGTTCCGGCGGGTTTCTTATGGCGCGGAATTAACTGAGGCAGGTATTGCATTTCTGGATGTTGTCAAAGAGATACCTGTGATGGCAGAAAGAGCGACCCAAGCTGCGCAACGTGCTGTCAGGGGAGAACTCGGCGTACTCAGAGTTGGCTTTACTGCGTCAGCAGCCTTTAACAGCGCAGTGCCTACGGCGATCCGTGCCTTTAGACGTGCATATCCTGATGTACGATTACAGCTAGAAGAAGATAACACGACTCGACTGGCTGATGGATTGAATGAAGGATCGCTGGATGTCGCTTTCCTGAGGCCAGGCTTTGCTGGCAGCGAACGTTTCCACCTCAGGATGCTATCTGAAGAGCCGATGATGATTGTCATGGCGGAGAATCACCCGGCGGCATCGTATGAAAAGATTTCGCTCAGCACATTCAGGGATGAAACTTTCCTGCTATTTCCACGAGAGATTGGTCTGACGCTTTACGATTCAGTGATTGAGTCATGCCGTAATGCGGGTTTTGAGCCTACTATTGGCCAACTGGCACCACAAATCGCTTCGGTCATTAATCTCGTTGCGGCAGAAATGGGCGTTTCAATCGTTCCGGCCTCCATGAGTCAAGTGAAAGTTATTGGGGTTGTATATCGACACATTGCTGACCAGACGCCGACAGCAAAGCTGGCGTTGGCGTACCGGCGAGGGGATACATCGCCGGCATTAAGAAACTTTGTCCTGAAAGTGTTTCCTTGAATTTTCTCCGTAGGTTAAGGCGACTCAATAGTTTAAAACGACCCAATAGTAAAATTATTGGCTATCAATATCCGGCCTGCATACAGGATTAATATTCGAGTCGCCAATATCTTTTCTTGACCGAGATACATCGCAAACCAGCGTAATATGATCACGATGTGAATACCCAGAGAAAACGCCACCCAAGTGAGAGCGTTTATATCCGGTGATCTCCAATGGGCCTTGTTCAATAATTATTGACCAGTTATTCATGCGATCTTGTGGCCCAATGGGAATAAAGACATTCCACTCGCCTTGCGGAATAAAAGAGAAATGTCCCTTGGTATCGGTGGTGGTTGTCTGCACTTTTTGATCAAATTTTGCTAAAGAAACTTTCACGCCAGCCAATGTCTGCCCTTGATCTGTGATAACGCCGTTAATATGGGGGCTATCATAATTATGATATACACAGCCGTTTAAAAAGGCAGTACCTAATAAAACCGAAAACAGTGATAAAATTTTCTTGCATTGAATGTTTTTGTTAAACATTAATTAATAATCCTATTCTTCTAAATTATTTATCACTATTAGGCTGTAGTAAAGATTGGATATACTCTGTTGCTTGCTGTTGGTCTAATGCGTCACGTTCACAGAGTTCGATATCAAATGCTTTTAATGCGTCCTTAAGCTGATTAATTGACTGAGGGGTATTATGAATACAGAAAATATAAGCATTTTCAAACGGTGCGAGGTCAACTAACCTCAGTTTGTATTGTTGAAGATAAGAATTAATATGCTCTAAGTAAGGCAGTAGATATGGGAGCATAAAATAATCGACTTCTGCAGTCATAGGATCAATGCTATCCCAATCAATTTCATTAGCCAGAGACATGACAAAGTCACCTATATTTCCCGGTAAAGAGATACAGTCAAGGGACTTCAGCTCTGGCATGTATCCACAATATTCTTTCCATTCTTCATAAACCATAAGCTGTTGTTGGCTTAAATGGGTATAAAGCCAGTCCAGTACGCTTCCTTGATCCAATCTTTCGAGTTTATCCGCCTGTAAAGGCTCAACATCCAACAATGGTATACTTTGTGCTAACGCACTGATTAATTGGCTTACTGCGGTCATTATGTTCGTCCTTGGGCGCTAAATGACCATCATATACCACTTTACTTAGTATGGATAAGCAACAGGAACACAATTGTGAGGCGACGCTATTATACAAACAGGATGTTACCCGTATTATATTGCTGTTCACTGCGGCACTGGCAGCTTGGAAGGAACGGGACTTGAAGCATATGCCAGGATGGCATCGTCAACGCTATCATAAATAACTGAATACCATCCACACCCGCGTTAGAGCCGAATACCTGAAAATGACATAAATCCTAAGGACATCAACCCTGCGGTCATAAAGACGATGCCGAGCCCTTGTAATCCTTTTGGAATGTTAGAGTACTTCATTTTCTCTCGTAAACCTGCCAAGGATACAATGGCCAGCATCCAGCCTAAACCACAGCCAGTTCCGTAAACAAAAGATTCGGTGAACGTGTATTCTCGCTGAACCATAAAAATGGTTGCACCAAATATTGCACAATGGATTGTCAGTAGTGGTAAAAAGGCCCCGAGAGTGTGATGCAAGCTTGGCAAAAATCGCTCAAGTACCATTTCAAGTATTTGGACTAATGCCGCAAGCACCCCGATGAAGGTAATGAAATCAAGAAAACTAAGATCCACTCCATCAATCAGGGCATTCTCTCTAAGTATGTAGGTATAAATAAGATTATTGAGAGGAGTTGCTATCGCTAACAGGGCTGTAACAGTAAGCCCAAGGCCAAAGGCTGTTTCTACTTTTTTAGATATTGCCAGAAATGTGCACATTCCAAGAAAAAAATTTAATGCCATATTTTCAACAAAAATAGCTCTAATAAAAATGGTCAAATAACTCTCTGTCATTACGCACACTCCTGAATCGTCCATATAGAGTTACATTGTATCATTATGTTACTAATTATTTCTTAATATATTTCACATTAGCGGCTTTTTAGAATTATCTTGAAGGGCATATTTGGTGAGTTTTGTTATTTATACTGTGTACATAGCCTATCTGGGAGGGTGATGAAAACGAGCAATGCTATTTTTATTCTCTTCTGAATTATCTCGGGTAGTCGTTTTATTTTTTTGGTTTAAAAAGTGAATGGCTAGATTTATACCAAGCTAATGGAGATTGGTGTGTTTAATTCTTTTCTAATTGCCGCTTTGACATTGCAACAGAGTGCTGGCAAGAAGAACTGATCAGAGGTTATTGACAAAGTGCCCGCGACGGAGAGAACAGGCAGATCGTAAAGACGCCGTAAATACATCCATGTAGGCTCGAGCCGCGCCATCCTTGGCGCGGACGCTTTACTCCTCTGCCTATCCTCACCGTTCAAGATTGAGTCATCGGGGTTTGTCAGCAGTCTGATCACTACTCTGTAGTGATAGTCTTAACTGTGAACAAGGGTATCGGTGTATCAATAAGACCCTGTTAGTATTAACAATAGGGTAGAAAGTGAAATTATGTTGACGTAATGAGCAGCGCATTTTACTTTCCATAAATGCCAAATTGGTTGACCTTTGTGGAAGGACTGCAATGAATAAAATTATAACGAATCAGAGTCATCAATTTTCCTCACGAGTGAATGACCTTCACCCATCGCCAATTAGGGAAATACTGTCAGTTATTGATCGCCCGGGAATGATCTCGTTTGCAGGTGGATTACCCGCAGTAGAAAGTTTTCCTCATATGAGCCTTGAGGGGCTGCCTCAGCCGATGCTGCAATACGGAGCGAGTGAAGGGGAACTGGAATTACGTCAACAGATTGCTCAAAACTTGTGCGAGCGAGGTTTATCCTGTACCGAGGAGCAAGTGCTGATTATTTCAGGCTCACAGCAGGGAATAGATCTGGTCGCTAAGTTGTTTATTGACGAGGGAACTCCCGTCGCCGTTGAATCGCCTACATATCTGGCTGCGTTACAGGTATTCCGTTTTTTCGGTGCTCAATTTGTGGCTTATGATTCAACTCAGCCTGATATTGGCAAACTTCGCACCGAAAAACCTGCTTTTGCTTATACTATTCCGACATTCCAGAATCCAAGCGGTCACTGCCTTGACGCCGAACAGAGAGAATTACTGGCGAAGACTTGTGATGACATTATGTTACCGCTCTTTGAAGATGACCCTTACCATGATTTAGTGTATGACCCTTGTGAGCGTAAGCCAGTATGTGCTTTATTACAGCGCGCCTCGTGGATTTACCAAGGATCTTTTTCTAAAAGTTTATCCCCGGCGCTGCGTCTGGGCTATCTTGTCGCATCCTCAGAATTGATCCCCTATCTGACACGCTTAAAACAAGCAGCAGATTTACACAGTAGCCGGATCAGCCAATGGCTAGTATTACAGCAGTTGCGTAGCCCCAGGCATACTGAGCATATGCATGAACTGGCAGCCTATTACCGAACTCGCCGTGATGCATTTGAAATCTCACTACAGCGCCATTTTGGTTCTCTTGCGACGTGGAAAAAACCGGCTGGAGGGCTGTTCTTCTGGTTAACCCTTAATCGCTGCATAGATACTCGTCAACTCTTGCCTAAAGCACTGGCAAGCAACATTGCATTTATGCCTGGTGAGTCGTTCCTCCCTCATTCGTCTGAAGGCTGCGGTCAGTTACGGCTTAATTTTAGCCATGCGACGGAAGAGCAAGCGGATGTAGGGCTGAAAATATTAGCTGGTTTAGTGCAGGAACATTTATAAGATGGGTTATCGGTGAATCTCACTCACTTACTCAGTTATTTACTCATTAATTGAAGATGCTGAATAAATCGAAATAAATAAATTTCAATATCGTTACTACCATCACCCAAAGCGGCTACTTCTTCATCATTGGCTATATACCCAAAATAATTCGAGTTGCAGGAAGGCGGCAACTGAGTAAGTCCCGATGAGCTTATTTATTTTAAGGTCAACAACAAGTCAGTGACTGCGGTGACAACGGTTATTGACACTTAGCACCGGGAGCAGATTTGAATGCTGTTTGCAGCGGTGAGGCCCATGGATGGGCCGAATAACGAAAGCTGCCAACACACATACAACTTAAAATATTACGGGTATAAATTATAAAATCAATCCAGCCTGTAGGTGTAGTAACTGACCTACAGGCTGCTACAGCATGACAACCGTACTAGCCTACTGACTTTTGCTCATATAACTCTTTAGGCGATACATTTTGAGTATCAGGTTCTTCAAACAATATTTCTTGTGACCAAGCATCTATCGGCGCGGCCGCTACCTCACTGGCGCGTTTACGCAGACTGAACCACCCGGCGATCAATAGCAGAGTGAGCACGGGTATGCTAGCGATGGTCCAAGTGCCATTTGGATAGTCAAAGGCCATCATCACCAAAACGCCAGCCAAGAAGAGTAATGTCAGCCAAGATGTCACTGGCGCACCGGGCATTTTGAAGGAGACGGGTTTTGCCATTCCCCGTTTTATTGCCTGACGCAATTTCATCTGACAAATGATAATAAATGCCCATGAACTAATGATCCCCAAAGAGGCTATATTCAAGACAATTTCAAAAACTTGGGAGGGAACGAGGTAGTTAAGCAGTACACCCAAGACATAAATACCCACAGTGACCAAAATCCCTGCATAGGGCACGGATTGCGGACTCATTTTGGACATAAATTTAGGTGCCGACCCCCCCATTGACAGTGAACGGAGGATTCGTCCAGTCGAGTAAAGCCCGGAGTTCAAACTGGAGAGTGCTGCGGATAGCACCACTATATTCATAATAGTGCCAATGTAAGGGACCCCCAAGTTACTGAAGAATGTCACGAATGGACTTTGACCAGCTTGATAAGCATGCCAGGGTAGTAAGCAGACCAACAGGACGACTGAGCCAACGTAAAACAAACCTATACGCCATATCACGCTATTAATTGCTTTTGGCAGCATTTTTTCGGGGTCTTTACATTCACCAGCCGCAGTGCCAATTAATTCAATACCGGCGAAGGCGAATATAACGCCTTGTACCATTATCAAGGCAGGTAAGAGGCCGTGAGGGAAGAAACCGCCGTTATCGGTGATCAAATGAATACCGGTTGTATGACCCGCGACGCTCTGACCCGTACCGAGGAAGATCACACCGACAATCAGAAACAGGGCAATAGCAGCAACTTTAATCAGTGCAAACCAAAACTCCATCTCGGCGAACCATCTCACTCCAATCATATTCATGGTAGCGACAATCGATAGTGCACCTAGGGCAAACAGCCATTGTGGAACATCAGAGAATGTCCCCCAATAATGCATATAAAGCGCTACTGCAGTGATATCGACGATGCCTGTCATCGCCCAGTTGAGGAAGTACATCCAGCCCGCGACATAGGATGCTTTTTCTCCGAGAAATTCACGGGCGTAAGAAACAAAGCTGCCACTGGTAGGGCGATGTAAGACCAACTCCCCCAAGGCCCGTAGAATGAAAAATGAGAAAATCCCACAAACCAGATAAACCAGTGCTAATGCTGGCCCAGCCATTTGTAAGCGGGCACCTGTACCCAAAAATAGTCCTGTTCCGATGGATCCGCCAATGGCTATCATTTGTATATGACGTAGGCCCATACTTTTGTGGTAACCCGTATCATGGGAATCTAACCAGCGTTTTTTCGCGGCGTGATGGGTCTCCGCAGAGTGTTTTCCTGACATCATAAACTTTCCCTATATTCTTGTCTGTCGGCAATCATTGTGAATGTACTACAGCAAATGATTGCTAAAGGTTAATGCATAAATAGCGTCTTAGCGCCTTCAGTTATTATGGTTTTTATCAATACCAGTGGTTCACGGGGGGGCATGCTATCGTTTCTTCTGGGATGAGGCAAAAAAATATTCACTTATAAATTATTTTTTTTGCTGTATTAGTGAAGTGAGTAATCATTTACTCATGATTAAATGATAACCATCACGGGCGCTATGAAGTGAAACCATTTACTATAGTTATTCATGAATCACCACTAATTTTGTAACCATATGTTAGATAAGGTAAAATTAAATAAACCGTTAACCGCGAGTATAAATTATATTTGTACAATTTTATACTTAATATATTTAAAGATTAATTTTTTTATTGAAAATATAATGATGGATTATATTGCACTTTATCTTATTGCGTATGTATCTAACCCATGGGATAAGATTGACTTATTTTCATAAATTATAATTTATTTAATTAAACAAGCTTAATATGTATAAAGACATCAATGATGAATGGATTATTATGAGAAGCATTAATGTTAAATAAATAATTGTTCGCCTTTAATTATTAACCGCAATAATGGGGTCACTGCATAAATAAAGGCGGAAATGCCTGAACCGCGATCGATTTTTTAACCCCACTCAATTTGTTAGCTACTGCCCTCTTTTTAACCATCATCGGAAGTACTAACGTGGAGGAGAGGCGATGATTAACTCAAGTGCTTTTTCTGCCAGTTCCTCATACACGGTGGAGGATAAACTGTTGTCAGTGATAACCACGTCGAATGCCGTGAGTGGCAATGCCAGATAAGTCGCAACCTTGCCGTATTTTGATGCATCAGCCAGCAATACACGCTTACTACTAACCTCACTGATGGCGCGCTTTACCGGTACTTTATCTTCATCCGGCGTGGATATGCCACGCAGGCCCCAGCAGGAGGCGGAAATAAAGGCAATATCTATGGACAGGTTTCTCAGGGAGTGCGCGGCAGCCTCTCCAATACAAGAGCGATTTTTACGACACAGCGTCCCGCCGGAGTGGATCATCCTGCATTGGGAGGACTCGATCAAAAAGTTAGCAATAACAAAGTCGTTGGTTACCACTAACAGATCATCTCTGGCCTCCAGTTGTCTAGCCAATGCCAGCGTTGTGGTGCCTGCATCAAGATAAATACAGCTATTACGGGGAATATGCAGAGCAGCCGATGTGCCAATAGCCTCTTTTTGGCGGCTAAACATCATCGTTTTATCCTGATGAGAAGGTTCAATTGCCAGCCGTTGTGTCGAACGCACACCGCCTGATACGGACAATACTGCACCTTGCTCTTCTAATTTCTGCACATCGCGGCGTATGGTCATGTGCGATACCCCCAAACGTTCCGTTAGTTCAGAGATGCTGACCACGCCACGTTCAGCTACCAGTGCCAATATTTTTTGATGACGTTCAATCGGTATCACGTGTACCCCTCACTCAGGTTAATATACGAGAGAATAGATGATGATAATTAATGTGATTATATGCCAGCAATAAAAATACATTTCTCATTTTTTAACGTTAATTTTCACCTGTCGCCTAGTGGTCTATGCTACTTAATGTGACAAAGACGTATGTGAAAGTGTAATTAATTAAATCTACTGCTAAATATTACCGAGAAAAACAAAATAAGTGGTGTTAAATTTTGTTGCACCGTCATTATTGAATGCTAACTATTGTGGTTTCACTCACAATGATATGCATAATATTCGGGTTATTTATCATCTGAAAAATAAAATCATCACCCAAATTAACATTGAAGAGGTTAGGGGCGATTGTCGATGACCTCATTTGTACTATATATATCGCCAGTCTCCAGCGAGCAAGCCATGACCAGGCAGTGTTGAGAAAAATAGTTTTAGCGTTTCATTAGCTTATCAGTCTATGTGATGGCCGGTACCTTCCTGCCTTGCGCAAGCCGGGAAAGTTACCAATATACCCAAAATAATGTGAGCTTCAGGAAGGCGGCAACTGAGCGACAAATTGGTCGGGAACCCATTTGAGCAACAATTATGCTGCCCGAATGTTTATCGATAACGTGCGCTATGCAGCATATATATTTTCTGAATGTAGTAATAACGTCATAATTGAGGTATCAAGCTTGAAAATAGAGTCTGGCTCTCTCTTTGCTGTCAATACTACATGTGGAGCGGGTTAATCTTATTGGGCGTTATAATGTAGTTGCGCAACTAAATACCTTCTATACTCAAATAATGGCGAGTCAGCTGCAACCGTTTAATTACATTCATGGTGCGCTTCATGGGGACTATTCAAATTACATTGGCACCTGAACGCTATAAATTAGATGAAGAGGAGGGCAATTATCCGTATTTATTGATTCTGTTTGGTTGTATTACTGTGCTGGTTGGGGTGATTGTGAGTATCAGCCATGAGTGGCTGTAACACAAGTATTTGCTTGGGGGTAACCTCTGCCAGCCGCCGCGACCTATATGGCGGGGTAATCCCATCTCTCCATAGTAGACTTTTGAATTATTGAAAAAAAATCTCATGGCAAGTCTATTTTATGTGAAGATTTATCACTTTATTGAGTTAACAATAGACCATTAAAGGTGTAAGGTTAAAGGCCGTGACGTGTTAATTTTTAGACTTTAATTAAAGTATTTTACGCCAGTTATTTTTCTTTTATGCCTTGTATTGTCATGGAACGCTAACTGCATCGACACAGGCTTCTATTTTTCGAACAGACATAATCAAATTGTTGATAACAAGTGATATACAGCTCTCTCAACCTACGTTATCTTACGATAAGAATTTCATGACGAAATTATAAAAAGAGTAGGGAGAAAGAGTGCGATGACTCGTTGTCACTATTACATTTTATTTAAAACTCAATCAATATTCCTGGCGCTCTAAATAGGTTCTAGAACTAAAAAGATAGAAAATAAACAAAAGGTGAATGGAGATAACAGATATGCCGACAGATGATAGCAATAACGGAATTATCGACTACGTATCAACGGGTCATCTACCTGACCCGGAAACAGTGGTTAAATTAGTGCAAGAAGCCCATAAGCGATTTAGTACAGATACTGCTGGTGTGGTTTCTAATGTTTATCCGGCATTAGAACGAATTCCTGCTGATCTCTTTGGCATTTGCATGGTTGGCACTAACGGCAAAGTCCACGCCGCTGGCGATGTGGATTATGAATTCACCATTATGAGTGTTTCCAAACCCTTTGTTTTTGCACTGGTTTGTCAGGCTATTGGGGCGAATACAGTCCGTGAAAAACTAGGGGTTAACAGTACAGGTATGGCATTTAACTCGGTAACGGCCATTGAGCGAGCACCGGATGGCCGTACAAATCCAATGGTTAACTCTGGTGCGATTGCTACGACCAGCCTGGTACCTGGCGCGACCAGTGATGAACAATGGAAATTCATTTATGACGGTTTGTGCCGCTTTGCTGGCCGCGAATTAACACTGAATGACGAAGTATATCAATCAGCTTGCGAAACCAATTTCCGTAATCGCGGTATTGCTAATGTGCTGCAAGGTTATGGGCGTCTGGGGTGTGATCCTATTATCGCCACTGATCTCTATACACGCCAGTGTTCACTGAATGTCAGTGCCCGAGATTTGGCTGTGATGGGCGCAACATTAGCGGACGGCGGCGTTAACCCACTGACTCGTGAGCGAGTGGTGGATAATGATGTCTGCCATTATGCATTAGCCGTAATGGTAACGGCAGGGCTGTATGAGACCTCTGGAGACTGGCTCTACGATATTGGCCTGCCCGGTAAAAGCGGTATTGGTGGCGGAATTGTGACGGTGTCACCTGGTAAAGGAGGGTTGGGGACGTTCGCACCGTTACTCGACAGTGCGGGTAACAGCATCAAAGGGCAACTTGCCGCTCGGTTCTTATCACGCAGTCTTGGGATGGATATGTTCGTTTCTGAGCCTTACACCGAAAAGAATTGATCTGTGGGATATCGATGTTGTTCTGAAAGCCAGACGGTCTTGGAAATCAGAGCATGTCGAAAATTAAGTTGTTCTAAAAACAAAGAATAGATCAAAAGGATATAAAATTTATGGCAAATCAATCAGTTTCTCGCACAGGTGCGGAAGTTAAGGAATCCTGGGTGCCGATGATTACCATCGCGCTAGCCCAGATCCTGATGTCATTCAACGTGGCCTCCCTACCTGTTGCGTTGGGCGGGATGGTAAAGAGCTTTAATGTGCCACCAACCACTATTGCCACGGCGATAGTTATGTACTCATTGTCGGTTGCAGGCTTTGTGATGTTGGGTGCCAAACTCAACCAACGCTTTGGGCCATTGATAGTATTCCGCTGTACAGTACTGTTATTCGGTATGGCTCAGGTCATGATGACATTCAGCCCGAATGTCACGGTGATGATCGGTTCACAGGCACTTAGTGGTCTGGCAGGTGCGGCATTGGTACCGGCACTGGTGGCGTTAATTGCTGAAAACTACCGTGGGTCTCAACAGGCCACCGCACTGGGGGCATTAGGTTCTGCTCGCGCGGGGGCGGGTGTTGCTGCGTTCCTGATCGGTGGTATTTTGGGAACCCATATCGGCTGGCGTCCAGCGTTCGGTATTTTGATTGTGCTATCTGCTATCGTTTTTGTACTGAGCTTCCGTCTGAAAGCAGATAAAGGCCGCCCAGAAGTGGGTATTGATGTTATCGGTGTCATTTTAGCTGCATCTGCGATTATTTTGTTGTCGTTCGGCTTTAATAACCTGAACCGTTGGGGCTTTGGTCTGGTTCGTGATGGTGCGCCGTTTGACCTGCTCGGTTTCTCGCCTGCGCCGTTTATGATCGTGCTGGGTATCGTACTGGGTCAGGCATTTGTGGTCTGGACCCGCCGCCGTCAAGAGCAAGGTAAAACGCCATTACTGGCGCTGGACGTGATTACATCACCCAGTGAGCGGGCGGCGGTATTTGCCATGTTTGCGGTGGTTGCGCTGGAAGCCATGCTGAACTTCTCTGTTCCGCTGTATATACAAATCGTGCAGGGCAGTTCGCCAATGGCAACGGCTATCGCTATGATGCCGTTTAACCTATCGGTATTCTTCTCTGCGATGTTGATTGTGCGTTTCTACAAGAAACTGACTCCGCGTAAAATTGGTCGCTACGGTTTCATTACTTGTACTTTGGCGCTGCTGTGGCTGGCATTCGTGGTACGTAATAACTGGAGTGAATGGTCGGTCTTGATTGGTTTGGTGGTGTTCGGTATCGGACAAGGCTCACTAGTCACCTTGCTGTTTAACGTACTGGTTAGTGCATCACCAAAAGAATTGGCAGGCGATGTGGGTTCTTTACGTGGTACGACCAACAACCTGGCAAGTGCCATCGGTACCGCGGTTGCAGGTGCATTGTTGGTGGGCTTGTTAAGCGCCAACGTGATGCGCGGTGTAGCTGAAACGCCGATTCTGACGGATGAGATCCAAGCTCAGGTCAATATGGATAGCATCAACTTCGTCAGTAATGATCGCCTGAACAGTGTGTTGTCTCAAACCACCGCTACTCCAGAACAGGTTGCTGAAGCCGTGCGGGTGAATGAAGAAGCACGGTTACGTGCGCTGAAATTCGGCTTGCTGGTTATGGCACTGCTATCGCTGTTGGCTATCTTCCCGGCTGGCCGCTTACCTGACTATCTGCCGGGTGAACTGCCTGCTGATAATCTGGATAAAAAAGCCAGCAAGTAAGTTGCTGTTAAAATGTAATTTGTTGAAATATAAGCTGTTGAAATAAAAAGGACTGGCAGTGTGTTGTGAAAGCAGCCACTGCCAGTCTTTCTTTCTTTCTTTCTTTTCTTTCTTTTCTTTCTTCTCTTTCTGACCGCTGCTACTTATTCCCTCTATAACCCAAAATCCATTTATATTCATTCATACCAAAACCTATCTATGCAGGTAAGTGACAGGGGTGAACGAAGACAGGGCAACGTACATGCGGCTCGAAGTATGACGGGGATATAACTTGAAGCCATGATGTTGCTTTAGCGACTCGTATTATCTTCAATCTGCATAATTATCTTCAGTCGGTGGAGACACTTTCCCTATATTGGTGGGGTAAATTGCGCACCAGTACGCATTTTTTGAAAAAATTTCAGAAGGTTAAATGTTTCTTGATGCTGATCAAGACACATTTCTCTTGGTTAGTGGTAATGTTAATAAATCTCATTATTAACTTCATGTACATTAATTATTATGCGCATTTGGCACAAATTCTTGCTGCTCTTCTGTTGTTGGGTGTTATCTGGTCCGCTAGTGTGGGCTTCTGCAGATTACTCACTGTGGATTAATGATATTCAATCCCGGTTAGATAAAACGGCTCAGTTGTATCAACAACAAAAAACTGATGAAGCCCGAGCAATGGTGCAGATGGCGTATTTTGAGGTGTTTGAAAACCTCGAGGGGGCGATTCGTATCAATATTTCCGCACAAAAAAGTTTCCAGATGGAAGCGGCCTTTGGTGAAATAAGGCGGATGATGGGTGACGGCAAATCACAGGCTGACGTTAATAATAAAATCAATTGGTTGAAAGGCGAACTAACGGGTGTATTGCCCGTGCTGGTTGATGGACACAAACTCACGGCTGAGCAGCAACACGCTGCTTATGAAAACAGCGATATTGCCGTGTATTGGCAACAGAGCTTCAGAATAATTGATGATTTATTGGCGCAAGCCATCAGTGAATATCAGGATGGCCAATATGCCGAAGCCAGCCAAAGTGTGCAGCAGGCGCATTATCAGGGATTTAAAAACTCTGAAATGGAGATGTCGGTACGGGTAAATCGCTCGGCACAGCAAGCCGCGGGGATCAATCAGCAATTTACCGCATTGATCGATTTGACGCGCCAGCCCGATAAAATGACCGAAGTGGCTTATCGTGTCACCGGGTTGCTACAAACCATTGAAGATATCTTACCGGGCTTACCAACCACTCGCGAACAACAACAAGTTACTGTTGGCCAACCAACCTCTTCCGACTCCATCCTAGAGACACATGCTAATGCTGATTGGGCGCAGGTATCCAGCAAAATTAATCAAGCGATTACTGAGGCTATCGGGCAATACCAGCAAGGGAAAATAACACCGGCAATGATGGCAGTGCAGGATGCCTACTTTGACTTGTTCGAAGCCAGCGGCATGGAAAACAAGGTGGGGTCGCGTGATGCAGCATTTAAATCAACGTTAGAAGGCCACTTCACCCGCTTAGTCGGTTTAATGAAAGCCGAGAAACCGGTTGAGCAACTACAAGCAGAAGCGGTTGCATTGCAAAAAAATCTGGTCAATGCCGCAGAGATGCTGGGTGATGGCGGGGAGACTGACTGGAGTCTGTTCATTTACAGTTTGTTGATCATTGTACGTGAAGGGCTGGAGGCATTACTGATTGTTGCGGCCATTGTCGCTTATCTGGTGAAGAACAATCATCAGGATAAATTGCCGTTGATTCGTCAATCGGTAGTGGTGGCACTCATCGCCAGCGTATTAACGGCATTCATCTTCCAGTGGCTGTTTGCCAACTCCGGCCAAAGCCGTGAGTTGTTGGAGGGATTCACCATGATGATTGCAGTGGTGATGCTGTTCTCCATGAGTTACTGGTTGTTATCGAAGGCTGAAGCCCGTAATTGGAAGGCGTACCTCGAAGGGAAATTCGCCAAATCACTTAGCAGTGGCTCAATGATTGGTTTATGGCTCACTAGCTTCCTGGCGGTATACCGTGAAGGAGCGGAGACCGTACTGTTCTATCTCGCATTGATAGGCGATGCCAGCACCACCAGCGGCCACTTATCGGTTTTGGCCGGTTTTGGTGTTGGCTGTGTGATCTTGCTGGTGGCTTATTTAGTGATGCGCTTTACCGTAGTCAAACTGCCACTCAAACCGTTCTTTATATTTACCGGTGGCTTTATGTACCTGATGGCATTTGTCTTTGCCGGTAAAAGTGTTTTGGAACTGATCGAAGGTAAATTGTTTGAACCAACTTTACTGCCTGGTGTACCTGAAATTAGTTGGTTGGGCATCTATCCTTATCTGGAAACCCTGATCCCACAAGGCGTGTTACTGATTGCAGCATTGGTTGCTCTTTGGGTTATGCAATGGCGTGGTCGTGCGGTTCACCACTGAGGGACTGTTGACCACAAGAGGTATCGTTGACCATTGAGGGCGATTCACCATTTAAGGGATATCCACTATTCAAGAGTATCCCCCATTAAGGGTTTACGACGCGAAGCCCTGAATTAGCAGTTTGGCAAAATGCCGCTGTGAATAACGACAACATAATTATCATTTGATACCAGAGGGTATGTCCTATGACTATGAAGAAAACAATTATTGCCAGCAGTATTATTGCCAGTATTTTTGCCGCACCTGCTGCTTTGGCGTTTAAAGAATATCCTGCAGGCGAGCCTATCAAAATTAATGATATGGAAATCGCTGCTGTTTATTTACAACCGATTGATATGGAACCGCGTGGGATGGGTTTACCTGCGGCAAAAGCCGATATCCATCTGGAAGCGGATATTCACGCCACCGAAGGTAATAAGAATGGCTTCGGTGCAGGTGAATGGATGCCGTACCTAACCATCGCTTATACTTTGGTCAATACCGATACTGGCGATAAACAGGAAGGGACATTCATGCCGATGGTTGCCAGTGATGGCCCGCACTACGGCGCAAATATCAAGATGATGGGGGTGGGTAACTATAAAGTCACTTATCACATCAGCGAACCGTCTAAAGCAGGTTTACATCGTCACACTGACAGTGAAACCGGTGTTGGTCGTTGGTGGAAACCTTTCGATGTGAGCTATGACTTTAAATATGTCGGCTTGAATTGATAACCGTGGCCGTGATAACTGATACACAGTGGTCGCGGCATCGTTTTAAAAGTTATTATATTGTTTTAAAAGTTATTATATTGCTTTGGAAAAAACATTGTATTTAGGATCAACGTGTTGTCTTTAAAGCTACGGTGCTATTTTGACGATAACGGTATCGCCTTGACGCGAGATGGTCAGTTTAACCATGGCTATCAATTCCATTTAAATAATCAGTCTATGCTATGCAGTGATAACTGGCAGGTGCTGTGACTTCCTAGCCCAAGGGATGCCAATGAGTTATTTTTTCATATCCGTACTACAAGCCTTTTTACCTGTGGCACTGTTATTGGGGCTGCACTGGGCTATTCGGCCAGCACTGGCATTGAATCGGATAGTGTGGATAACCATACTGATGGCCACCGTTGGCATCTGGGCGGGTAATTATTATCCAAAATCGCAACAGTGGCAGTTGGCATTGGCAGGGATTCAACTCCTCTCACTACTGTTATTTTTATGTAGCCAATTTATACGGCGGGTATCATTAGGCTATTTCTGGCAAGCATTATTGGTCTTTGGTGCGGCATTGAATTGGGGCCATAACCCCAATCTAGGGGCACTCACTAATATCCATGTTATTAATACTGACTTATTACTCAATCTGGCTGCCACCGTGGTGGCATTTGGCTGGGTTATATTCTGCGCAGTATTATTATTGATGATGGTACAGCAGTTGCCACGTTGCCGCGGACCATTGCTGGCAGCACTCACTCTGCTATTGATCTTGCCTATCAGTGGTGATGTCTTCCTGCTGCTTATGAAGTTACAAGTGGTGCCGCTAACCAAATCACTACTTAGCTACGTGGCTCTGGTGACCAACGGGCATGCATGGCTTAACTATATTTGTGCATTATTATTAGCATTCACAGCACTTTACTATCTGTGGCCGTGGAGCCAGTCCCGCCGTGTGGTCAGTCAAACTTCAGAAGCCATTGCCAAACGTAAAGCGCTGGCAGAGTACCGCAATGTCCGGCGAGTTTTGTTTTTATCGTTGCTGGCATTGGTGGTGGTCGCTGCCGCTCAATTTTATTGGGATAAAGTTGCCTCGCAACCCCCTCAGTTATCAGAAGCCTTGCCCGTGACACTGTCGGCTGATGGCTTGGTCCATATCCCGGTTGAGCAAGTCCGGGATGGCAAACTACACCGCTTTGTCTGGATCGCTGATGACGGCAAAGCAGTTCGCTTCTTTATTATCAACCGCTATCCAGACCGGCTGCGCCTTAGTGTAGTCTTCGACGCCTGCCTCTTGTGCGGCGACCAAGGCTATGTCATGGAAGGTAATCAGGTAATTTGTGTTGCTTGCTCGGTACATATCTTCATTCCTTCCATCGGCAAAGCCGGTGGTTGTAACCCGATACCTTTGGAAAATTGGAAGAGTGATGATAACGAGTTAATTATTCCCAGAGCCTCTTTGGCGGCGGGCGTCAATTACTTTACTACGGTGGTCACACTGGATGTCGTTGATCCAGTTGATAAGAGCCATCTGACCAATCAAAAATCTGAGTATAAATACAGCTATGGTGGGAAAACCTATTTCTTCTCCTCCGAAGCGAATTACAACCGTTTCCGCGACCACCCAGAACAGTTTGTCACGCCGGTAGCCGATGAAGGTGATGCCAGCGATGATATACAGGAGAACCCATAATTATGTTATGGCTGATGCTGAAGCAATCGTGGTTTAGAAACGTTCGGCGTAAATCGCTGGCGGTATTTACGGTGTTTCTTGCCGCCGGGCTTATCTCTTCACTGCTGGCTGTGTCGATCGATATTGGCGATAAAATGTCCCGTGAGCTTAAGTCATACGGTGCCAATATATTGATAGAACCTGCCGGTCAAGTTGCACTGCCGTCGCTGTTTGGCGAACGAAGTAATCCACTAGTCGGGCAGGATTTTCTTGACCAAGCTGAACTACCCAATATTAAAGACATCTTTTGGCGCAATAATATTGTCGGTTTTGCCCCGTTACTCAGTGGCGAAGCCGAAGTGAATGGCCATATTATCTCACTGCTGGGTACCTATTTTAATCAACCCGTTGATGTCCCCGATGAAGAGGATTATCACACTGGTCAGCAGATAATTAGCCCATATTGGCAAGTGGTCGGTGATTGGCCACAAGAGCCGGTTAAGGCTGGGGCCACTGAGGTTCAGGCGCTGTTGGGTAAGCAATTAGCGCAGCAAACCGGTTGGAAGGTGGGTGATGTGCTGTCTCTTAAAGGCACATCAGGACCGTTGATGGTGAAGATCAGTGGTGTGTTGAGCAGTGGCGGTGAAGAGGAGGGGCGCTTGGTTCTGCCATTAGTCGCCGTGCAATCTCTGCTCGGATTACCTGGAAAGGTCCAGGCGGTGCGTGTGTCGGCACTGACGGTACCGGAAAATGAGCTATCACGTAAGGCGAGGGATAATCTTGAAGCGCTTAATGCCGAAGAATACGATCTCTGGTATTGCACTGCTTATGTTTCGTCAATTGCCCATCAATTAGAAGAGGCGATATCCGGCTCAGTGGTGCGGCCTATCTGGCAAGTCGCCGCGTCAGAAGGCGTGGTGATTGAGAAAATACAACTGTTGCTGGCGGTAGTCACGTTGGCGGCTTTGATCGCCGCTGCTATGGGCATTGCATCATTGATGACCAGTACCATTATGGAACGGGCAAAAGAGATTGGTTTAATGAAGGCACTGGGCGCTCGTCAGTGGCAAATTTTAATGCTGTTTTATCTTGAAGCCGTCATCAGTGGTCTGATTGGTGGTTTGGCCGGGTGTCTGGCTGGCTGGGGGTTAGCCAAAACCATTGGGCTGATGCTGTTCGGGACACCGCTCAGTTTCGTCTGGATGGTGGTGCCTTGTGTACTGGTGCTATCGGTATTGATAGCTGTGTTTGGCACCTGGTTCCCCGCTCGTCGTATTGCTCGCCTCTACCCGGTGGAGGTGTTATATGGCCGGTAATCATCATAAAGGCAATGATGGCATAAAAGGTAATAATGGCATGTTTTGGCGGTTGGTGCTGCGTGCGCTTCGTTTACGTATGCAACGTGTCAGTGTCGTATTTGCCGCGCTGACCGTTGGCGCGGCGATTGTCACCGCAATGTCGGCAGTCTATTTCGATATTAATGCCAAAATGAGTCAGGAATTACGGACATTCGGCGCTAATTTTTATATTGGCCCAGGCCATGGCAATTCCTTTGCACAACAGACTTTTCAGCCGATCATTGATGCCGCGCCGAAAGGTCTGATTAATGCTTCCAGTCCCTATATCTATGGTATGGCCCGTACCGAACTGGAAAAAGTGGTTTTGATGGGGGTCTGGTTTGAATCCTTGCAACAGTTAGTGCCCTATTGGCAGGTAACCGGCAATTGGATCGGGGTCAGTTTTGATGATCGCAATGCGATGATTGGTGTCAAACTGGCGGAGCGTTTGCATGTCAACGTAGGCGATACCCTAACATTGGTGGGTGAAGGGACCCGCCAACGCTTACAAGTAAAAGGTATTGTTGAAGCGGGTGACGCGACCGATAACATGCTGATCGTCAATCTGGAGCTGGCGCAAAAGTGGCTCAATCAACCCGAGCGGATCAGTAATGCATTACTGAGTGTAAGCAACGATGTTGGGCAGGTAGAAACCTTTGCCAGTCATCTACGTGAACAATATCCAGATCTGGAAATTCGGCCAATTCGCAAAGTATCTGCCTCTGAGGGGCAAGTTCTCGACAAGATCAAAGGGTTGATGGGGTTGGTATCGGTGGTCATCCTTATTCTCTCCTCTTTGTGTGTCAATACCACGTTGATAGCGATAGTCGGTGAACGTTCGAAAGAATTTGCGTTGCAAAAAGCACTGGGCGCCAGTGGGCGTGACATTATCCGCCAAATGTTGACTGAAACGATGATTATTTCGCTGGCCGCTGCGGTCTGTGGTGCCGTGTTAGGGTATTTGCTGGCTCAGGTCTTGGGGCAGGCGGTGTTCAGTGCGGCAATTACATTGCGTGCACCAGTATTGCCACTCACCTTGGTGCTCTCGCTGTTTATTGCCGCTGTGGCGGCGATTGTTCCCACCCGACGGGCTATTCATATTGAACCCGCTAAAGTTCTTAAAGGAGAGTAGCGAATGACCTCGTCAATCACAGGGATGAAACCTAAACATCTGACTGATGCCGTTATTGAAACCCGACATTTGTATAAGCGCTTCGGCCAAGTTACGGCACTGGAAGACATTAATATTCGTATTAACCGTGGTGAGTTTCTGGCTATTATGGGGGCATCAGGCTCGGGAAAAACCACATTAATGAATATCCTGACCTGCCTGGATACCGTAAGTGAGGGCCAAGTATTACTCGACGGGATTGATGCCGCAGGTTTGGATGAAGAAGGCCGCCGGCAATTTAGAGCCGATAAGATAGGGCTGGTTTTCCAGCAATTTCACCTTATTCCTTACCTTACAGCTTTAGAAAATATCATGTTGGCCCAGCATTATCACAGTGTGGTCGATGAAGAGGCCGCCAGACAAGTATTGGAACAGGTGGGTATGACACCACGTATGGGCCATTTACCTAGCCAATTATCCGGTGGCGAACAGCAACGGGTGTGTATTGCGCGTGCGTTGGTGAATCAACCACCGATCATTTTTGCCGATGAACCGACCGGTAACCTAGATGAAGAGAATGAACAGCGAGTATTGGAATTGCTAAACCATATCCATCGTCAAGGTCGAACCATTGTCATGGTAACCCATAACCCAGATTTAGGCCGTGTTGCTGACCGGGTTATCCGGCTGCAACATGGTAAATATCTTGATGAAAAGAGTCGCCATCATGTGGCGTAATTGGGTGAAGATCATTGTATTGTGCAGTTCATTATTGCTGCTCATTGCCTGTAAGCAGGAAAAACTCGCCATTGGTGAAGTGGCACCTACGCTGGCCGCTTACGATTTACAAGGGGGGCCCGTCGCGCTAGAGCAATGGAAGGGCAAACTGGTCTATCTCAATTTCTGGTCAGTAAATTGTGGAGGGTGTTTAGCTGAAATGGCGACATTGAATCAATTGAGCCAGGAATATCAGGATCAGATCGTGGTGGTCGCCATTAACACTGACCCTGATCAAGTGGATATTGCTCCGATATTAGCGCAGCACAATATCAATTACCCGGTCATCCGTGATCAATTGGGCATTACACAGGAACGTTATCAGGTTATAGGCACCCCAACATCGTTTTTGATTGACCGCAATGGCAAGGTCATTGAATGGCACCAGGGGGTACGTAACGAGCAGGAACTGGCCGCTTTATTTAAACAGAAGGTGTCAGAGAAACAATGATAAAAGTATTGCTGTTAGTTGCGAGTATGGGGGTATTCAGCGTAGCCGTGCAAGCTGCTGACGGTGAATATATCTATAAGCAAACATGCTCAAGTTGTCACGGGCGTTCGGCAGATAGGAGAGGCCTTGATAAAGCGCCTCCATTGATTTCATTATCCAGAGATGAAATTGTTGAGGGGTTGACGGCGCGGCGTGATGGCAAGATTATTGGCCGAGGTAATAAGGCCAAAGCTCACCTTAGTAATGATGATATTCAAAAGTTGGCTGACCACATTTTGCGTCTGAAAACCACGAAGCCTAAAACACCTTAATTTACTTCGTTAAGGCACTATTCTCATATTTCGTTAAGGTACTATTCTCACAATATTTGACGCGGTGGAAATTTGAGGCAGGCCATCAACAGCGCATTATCCCTTTATGATTTAGTGACTTCATTTGATAACGTGGATGCGGTACTATATGTTGCATATTAAATGCATCTTTAAGTTATCTAAGGAACATCACTATGGAAAACACCTCTGCACAGCTAGCATCCACACTGCTATGTTATAAGAAACTTCCCGTTTGGAACCGTGCTGGCGTACCGGCAATGTTTCAGGAAAAGCACAATACTAAAGTGGGCACGTGGGCAAAACTGACAATTTTGGCTGGAGAGATGGATTTCTTAATTCTTGATGAAGCCGGTAATACCGTGGAAAAGCACCAGTTCTCCTGCGATCAACAACCACCATTTATCGAGCCACAAGTCTGGCATCGCATCGCTGCCTGCTCAGATGATTTGCAATGTCAGCTCAGTTTCTACTGCCAGCCAGAAGATTTTTACCATAAAAAATATAATTTAACCCCGACCCATTCTGAAGTCATTGACGCGGTAAAAACAGTTAAGCCGGGCAAGGCACTGGACTTGGGGTGTGGCTCTGGACGCAACTCGCTGTATCTGAATCTATTGGGTTTCGATGTTACTGCCGTAGATAAAAATAACGACAGTATTGGTAATTTACAGCAGATCATTGATAAGGAAGTCCTGAAAGGGATTACTGCCAGCAGCTATAATATTAATGAGGCCAGTCTGGATGAGCGTTACGATTTTATTCTATCAACCGTGGTCTTGATGTTCCTGCAACCAGAAAGAATCTCACATATTATCAATAATATGCAGGAGTGTACTTTGCCCGGTGGCTATAATCTGATTATATCCGCAATGTCGACCGATGACTTCCCTTGTACCGTACCTTTCTCTTTCACATTCCAGTCTGGTGAGTTAAAAGATTATTATCAGGATTGGGATATCCTCAAGTACAACGAGGATGTCGGGCAATTGCACAAGACCGATGCACAAGGTAACCGGATAAAACTACGTTTTGCGACTTTATTGGCAAAAAAGCCCTCATGATTGTGTAACCCCGTGTATACATTGCCGACATCAGAACGGTTCTTAAGGGTTATAAATTAACATTTATGCAACTTCACGTAAGGCATGTATAAATAATAGCGGTGTTGCTACATGATATTAAAGAACGAAGGATAAGAACGTGGGTAAAGAAAAAATTGAGCATTTAGAAGCAGTAAGCCACAAAGCCCGCGTAGTCATGGAGCGTGAGGGGATTGATGCGTTGGTGGTGACCGTTTGTGACAATTTCTATTATCTCACGGGTTTTGCCAGCTTCTTTATGTATACCTTCCGGCATACCGGTGCGGCGGTTGCGATCATGTTTCGTGATGCGAACATCCCTTCACAAATCATCATGAATGAGTTTGAGGCTGCCAGTACGCATTTTGATATGCCGAATAGGGTGCTGAAAACGTTCCCTGTGTGGGTTGATGTTGATGACCCACGTAATCCGCATCATCATCATAAAAAACGTGATCGGCCTATTGGCCCACCAGTGGAAGCTGTCTTTAGTTTAGTCAAAACCGCACTTGAAGATGCGGGAGTGCTGGATAAGACGATTGCCATTGAATTACATGCGATGTCAAACGGCGGTAAAGGTGTATTAGATAAAGTTGCACCTGGACTGAAATTAGTCGATTCAACGGCATTGTTCAATGAAATAAGAATGATTAAAAGCCCGTGGGAAATTGAACACCTACGAAAAAGTGCTGAAATCACTGAATATGGTATTGCCAGCGCGGCTAAAAAAATACGGGTAGGGTGTACGGCGGCTGAATTGACCGCTGCATTTAAAGCGGCGGTAATGTCGTTCCCAGAAACGAACTTTTCACGCTTTAATCTGATCTCGGTGGGGGATAATTTCTCACCTAAAATAATCGCAGATACGACACCTGCCAAAATGGGTGATTTGATTAAGTTTGACTGTGGAATTGATGTTGCTGGCTACGGTGCTGATCTGGCAAGAACGGTTGTGCTCGGTGAGCCGGATAAACTGACGCAGCAGATATATGACACCATCAGAACGGGTCATGAGCATATGCTATCAATGGTGGCACCGGGGGTGAAATTAAAAGCGGTTTTTGACTCCACGATGGCGGTGATTAAGAAGTCAGGTTTACCTCATTATAACCGGGGCCATCTTGGGCACGGTGATGGTGTGTTTCTGGGCCTTGAAGAAGCGCCTTTTGTTAGCACACAGGCAACTGAAACGTTTTGTCCCGGTATGGTCTTAAGCCTTGAAACACCTTATTACGGCATTGGGGTTGGCTCAATTATGTTAGAAGACATGATCTTAATTACTGAGAGTGGCTTTGAGTTTTTAAGCAAACTGGATCGTGACTTGCGCCGGTATTCTTAATTTATTCATTGTATCGTAGGCCGGATAGAACAGATTTATCTAATTTTTGCTGAATCTGTTTTCATCGTGCCGCCCTGTCAGGTTTTTAAGGTGGTAATAAAATTATTTATAATAAATAGCGAGTTAAATTACGAAAGTTGTTTAATTAATTATTTCGCTAGATTATTTCTGTGATAATTGAAATTGTAATGATTCAATATATGATTATAACGTCGTTGATAATCTTCCTTGCGGAAGAGTTGCCACTTTTGATTCATAGTAATCGCAGAAATACATAAAAAAAACTAATAATATTTAGTGCGAAAATTGATAAATGTCCCTTGAAATCTGTCCAGTAAACAAATTACGCAGTTCTTCCAACAGAACACTGTATCGCAGCATTTACTTAGTAAAAATATTTACTCTTAATTTTTTGCACATTTAAAGAATATTAACCTAGGAATATTCTTAATCTTGTTTTAATTAACGTCTCTGTTACATTTTCACCTCCATTAATCGCTGCAATAACAATATCCTATAATGACTCGGCAACAATAATCCCTTCCAGCTAACCTATGTGGCGTGGTGTAATACATTCTAAGAACTCCACTTCATCATCATTCCATAATGAAAAATGTATGTTCAGGAAGTCGCTTTCCTTGATCATCAAACAAGTTGCTGGCTTAAGGGTTATATAATGTATAACGCATTTACAACACTGCTGCGCCCGTTGCACTGGCACAGAATGACTTTATTAACGCTATTTATTTCTGGCTTTGCCGTTAATCCTGCTATGGCGGATACGCAGTATGACTCATTAATCATTCGTGCCAGAACCGGTGATACTGCGCCGGTGTTGGACTATTTACAGAAAGGATCTAAAACGGGTCCACTGCAGAGTGGGCAGGTTGATGACTGGCTGCAAATTGCAGGTTGGGCAGGGCGCGACCAAGAAGTGATTGATGTTTATGAACGATATCAATCCTCCATGAATATCTCGTCCAGAGGTTTGGCTTCTGCCGCTCGAGCTTACCGCAACGAAAAGCGTTGGGATCAGGCTTTGGCCTTGTGGCAAAGCAGCTTAAAGAAAGACCCCACCAATCCTGATCTTATCAGCGGTATGATCATGACTCAGGCTGATGCCGGACGCGGTGGTGTTGTTTTAAAACAGGCAACAGAATTAGCCGAGCGTGATCCCTCAGTACAAAATTACATGACGTTGTCTTATTTAAACCGGGCAACCGAGCGTAATTATGATGCTTTGCAAGCCTCCAGCGAAGCGGTGCGATTGGCACCAACGTCTGATGAAGTACTCAAAAATCATCTCGAAATCTTACAGAGAAATCGTATTGTTGAGCCAGCGTTACGGCTTGCTAAAGAGAACCCAAATTTGGTTTCTGCTGAGTATTACCGGCAGCTTGAGCGCGATGCTGCCGCTGAACAAGTTCGGATGGCGGTGCTACCAACACGCAGTGAAACTGAGCGTTTTGACATAGCGGATAAGGCGTTAGCGGATTATCAGAATTTATTGACCCGTTGGGGTAAAGATCCAGAGGCACAGGCTGACTACCAACGCGCACGCATTGACCGATTAGGGGCGTTATTGGTCCGTCATCAGACGGTCGATCTGATCAACGAGTATGAAGCGATGGAAGCTGAGGGCTATAAAATGCCTGACTATGCTCGCCGTTGGGCGGCTTCTGCCTATATTGACCGAAGGTTGCCGGAAAAAGCAGCGCCTATCCTCTCCAGCCTCTATTATTCAGACGGTAAAACCTTCCGTAACAGCGACGATTTGCTTGATGCCGATGATCTTTACTATTCACTGAATGAAAGCGAACAACTTGATAAAGCCTACCAATTTGCGGTCAATTATAGCGAGCAAACGCCGTATCAGGTTGGGGTTTATGGCCTGCCGGGCAAAGAACCGAATGATGATTGGATTGAAGGCCAAACGCTATTGGTTCAATCATTGGTGGCATTGAATGATCTGCCCACCGCACAAAAAAAATTGGAAGATTTATCCAGCACCGCACCCGCTAATCAGAATTTAAGGATCGCATTAGCCAGTATTTATCTGGCCCGGGATTTACCGCGTAAAGCGGAGCAAGAATTGAAGGCCGTGGAATCATTAGCACCACGCAGCCTTATTCTGGAACGTGCGCAGGCTGAAACTGCGATGGCGCTACAAGAATGGCATCAGATGGCGTTACTGACTGATGATGTGATTAGCCGTTCCCCAGAAGATATCCCCTCTCAAGAATTAGATCGCCAACGTAAAGTCCATAACATGTATGAACTACGGGTGAGTGGTAACCGCGTTATCTCCTCCAACAGCCCGGTGAGCGGCAATAAAGATTATGGGGTCGAAACGCTCCTTTACAGCCCACCTATTGCAGAGAATTGGCGCGTATTTGGTGGCGGCAGTTATAACAATGGGCAGTTTGAAGAGGGGACGGGGATTAGCCGGATTTTGCGCTTAGGTGGTGAATGGACCTCCCGTGACCATTGGGTTGAAGGGGAAATTTCCAATCAGAATTATGGCAATGGCAATAAAGTCGGGGCCCGTTTATCAACCTGGTACGACCTTAATGACCACTGGCGTGTAGGGGGGCAGGTTGAACGTTTAGCTAAAGACACGCCACTACGGGCACTGAAGAATAATGTGACAGCTAATAGTGCTTCTGCTTACGTTTTCTGGAAAGCAGATGATAAACGTGATGCTGAACTTAGCGTGACGCCGTCGCGTTTTTCTGACGGTAACAACCGTTGGGAATATGAATTTAACGGGCGTCAGCGTATCTGGACTGGGCCTTACCTAACGGCAGATTTTAATCTGGGGTTGGCAGCCAGCCAAAACAGTAAAGAAGATGTGATTTACTACAACCCGAAACGTGATTTTGCTTACGTTCCGGCAGTGACTCTCAATCACATTATGTACCGGCGGTACAAAACCATCTGGAGCCAGCAAGTCCAACTGGGTGTGGGAGGGTACTGGGAGAAAAATTACGGTAATGGCTTGGTGACCACGGCGGGCTATGGCCAACGTGTTCAATGGAATGATGTTATCGATACCGGTGTTGCTGTGGTTTATGACAAGCGTCCTTACGATGGTAAACGTGAGCACGATGTTACGCTTTCTTTCGATTTAAATTATCGTTTTTAAGGGAATTGGACCATGGCGAAGCTATTAATTTTTATCAAATCGCTCATTGTTGGGATGATGATCGTGTCCACGATGGGGTGTGCGGAGAAGCCAACGTTCGTTCCGCCTGCACAACGTGCATTGCCGCAAAGTGAAAGACCGTGGCAAAAGAATACATTTGTTGTGATTGCTTATCATGACGTTGAAGACGATTCAGCCGATCAACGCTATCTGTCGGTAAGAAGTAGCGCATTAAATGAGCAGTTTGTGTGGTTGCGTGATAACGGTTACCACGTGGTTTCTGTTGATCAAATTTTGGCAGCCCGTAATGGTGGCCCTACATTGCCGGATAAGGCGGTGCTCCTCACCTTTGACGATGGTTACAGCAGTTTTTATCGGCGCGTTTATCCCTTACTGAAAGCATACAAATGGAGTGCCGTATTAGCGCCAGTGGGCACTTGGATTGATACCGCCACAGATAAAAAAGTGGATTTTGGTGGCTTAAGTACTGACCGGGATCGTTTTGCCACCTGGAAGCAGATTGCTGAAATGTCTAAATCAGGGTTGGTTGAAATCGGGGCGCATACTTACGCTTCTCACTATGGTGTGATTGCTAACCCACAGGGTAATACCGAACCGGCTGCTGCCAACCTAAAATATGATCCAAAAACAAAGCAGTATGAAACTGTCGAAGCTTTTAAGCAGCGGATGGAGAAAGACGTTACGTTGATCACTCAGCGTATTGTCCAGACAACAGGGAAACAACCACGGGTTTGGGTTTGGCCATACGGTGCGCCGAATGGCACGGTACTCAATATTTTACGCCAACATGGTTATCAACTCGCCATGACCCTGGATCCTGGTGTGGCTAATATTAATGACCTGATGAATATACCGCGTATTTTAATCAGTAATAATCCTTCACTGAAGGACTTTGCCCTCACGGTCACCAGCGTGCAGGAAAAAGATATCATGCGGGTGGCTCATGTTGATTTGGATTATCTCTACGATCCAGACCCGGCTCAGGAAAAAGAGAATCTCGATAAGTTGGTTCAGCGGATTTCTGACCTACGTGTCACTCATGTTTTCCTGCAAGCATTTTCTGATCCGAAAGGTGACGGCAACATTCGTCAAGTTTACTTCCCTAACCGTTGGATCCCGATGCGTCAGGATTTGTTTAACCGGGTGGTATGGCAACTGGCTTCACGGCCTGATGTTGAAGTCTATGCCTGGATGCCGGTATTGGCGTTTGATATGGACCCGTCTTTACCACGGATCACGCGCATTGACCCTAAAACCGGTAAAACGAGTATCGACCCAGATCAATATCGCCGCCTGTCACCTTTTAACCCTGAAGTAAGACAGCGCATCATTGATATCTATCGGGATATGGCCTACAGCGCGCCGATTGACGGAATTATCTATCACGATGATGCGGTGATGTCTGATTTTGAAGATGCTTCTCCCGATGCTATCCGGTCCTATGAAAAAGCGGGCTTCCCCGGTTCGATTACCACGATACGTCAAGATCCAGAGATGATGCAGCGGTGGACTCGTTATAAGAGTAAGTATCTGATTGATTTTACTAATGAGTTGACCCGCGAAGTCCGTGATATCCGTGGCCCACAGGTAAAATCGGCGCGTAATATTTTCGCTATGCCTATTTTAGAACCAGAAAGCGAAGCATGGTTTGCACAGAATCTTGATGATTTCCTCGCTAACTATGATTGGGTCGCGCCAATGGCCATGCCGTTAATGGAGAAAGTGCCGTTATCTGAATCTAATGAATGGTTAGCGCAGCTAGTCAATAAAGTTGCGCAACGCCCCGGTGCTTTGGAGAAAACTGTGTTTGAACTGCAATCTAAGGACTGGACCCAACCGGAGGGCAATAACGCCATCAGCGGCCCGATATTGGCGGGATGGATGCGTCAGTTGCAGTTAAATGGCGCGCAAAATTTTGGTTACTACCCGGATAACTTTATCACTGGCGAACCACCGCTAAAAGATGTCCGCCCTGTGCTATCTTCTGCCTGGTACCCTTTATATGATCGATAGAATTATTGCTTTACTCATCCTATGTCTGGTGCTGAGTATCCCTGCGGGAATGATTTTGCTCTTTACCGGCGATGTACTGTTGAACTTTGTTTTCTTCTATCCACTTTTTATGTCCGGTATTTGGATAACCGGGGGTATCTATTTCTGGTTACGCCGGGAGAGGCACTGGCCGTGGGGCGATGATGTCCCCGCACCAGAGCTGAAAGGTCATCCGCTCGTGTCTATCTTAGTCCCTTGTTTCAATGAGGGGTTGAATGCACGGGAAACCATTCACGCAGCACTGGCACAGACCTACACCAATATTGAAGTTATTGCTATTAACGATGGCTCCAGTGACGATACCGCACAAGTCCTAGATGCGCTGCTTGCTGAAGATCCACGCTTGCGCGTCATTCATCTGGCTCATAATCAGGGTAAAGCGATTGCCCTGCGTATGGGGGCCGCCGCCGCCCGCAGTGAATATCTGGTCTGTATCGATGGTGATGCCTTGTTGGACAAGAATGCGGTGCCTTATCTGGTCGCGCCACTGATTGCGAATCCGCGTACTGGCGCGGTGACCGGTAACCCACGTATTCGTACCCGTTCGACATTGATTGGCCGTGTTCAGGTCGGGGAGTTCTCTTCGATCATTGGCTTGATTAAGCGGACACAGCGAGTCTATGGTCAAGTGTTTACCGTCTCTGGTGTGGTCGCCGCTTTCCGCCGTAGAGCACTGGCGGATGTTGGCTACTGGAGTCCGGATATGATCACGGAAGATATTGATATTAGTTGGAAACTACAGATAAAACACTGGTCTGTCTTTTTCGAACCCCGTGGATTGTGCTGGATTTTGATGCCTGAAACCCTACGCGGTCTGTGGAAACAACGTCTACGTTGGGCGCAAGGCGGTGCGGAAGTATTTTTGAAGAATATGTTCAAACTTTGGCGTTGGCGTAACCGCCGGATGTGGTTGCTGTTCCTGGAATATTCGTTGTCGATCACTTGGGCATTCACTTACCTATTTAGCATCATTTTATACTTATTGGGGCTGGTTATCACTCTACCTCCGGGTATTCATGTTCAAAGTGTCTTTCCGCCAGCCTTTACCGGGATGGTATTGGCGCTGACATGTCTATTGCAATTTGCTATTAGTCTGGTGATCGAACGCCGCTATGAACCTAAATTGGGTCATTCCCTGTTTTGGATTATCTGGTATCCCATGGTTTATTGGATGCTTAACTTGTTTACCACGGTGGTGTCATTCCCGAAAGTGATGCTCAACACCAAGCGTAAGCGTGCGCGTTGGATAAGCCCTGATCGCGGCATTGGGAGGGTAAAACCATGAGTACACCCCTGATTTTTACGGAACAGCGTCTACTACCGCGCTGGATTGACATTATCATTACGGTATTAGCCTGGTTTGGTTTTATCTTCCTGCTGGTGCGAGGCTTTTTGGAAATGATTAGCAGAGCGCCACATATGGGGCCGATACCGTTGAGAATTTATATTCTAAGCGGTTTGACGACGATTGCATTATATGTGGCGATAGCGGCATTTAATGCCGTCGTACTGATTATCTGGGCCAAATACAATCAGGCCCGTTTTCAGGTTGAACGCCGTGGTCACCGACCCGGTCTGGATGATGACGAACTGGCAAGCAGCATGGCGCTTTCACCTGAGTTGATCGCTCAACTCAAAGGCGGCTCGTGTCTCACGTTATACAATGATGAGTACGGGCATTTATTGGACGTGAAAGAGGGGCTACAGTTGCCAGAGGTTGCTACAGTGATCCATTTACGCCAGGGGTAAGGCGCACCACCCTATTATGAATCCGTAAAAGTTCTGGATACTTGAGTGAGTATTATCAGGTATTCAGGACGTATTTTGTTTAATGCTATAGCCAGCTTATGGCGTCATCAGCAAACCTATTAATTATTTGAAAACACATTCAATTACAATTACCTAAAAATAGACTCTATTACCTAAAATCTCCCCATCAATCCCCCAAATTTTTGGCGTATTCACTCCGTCAGTGGGGTTATTATTGCGCTTTGATATTTATGTTTGGATACGCAGCTTATTATGACGTATTGGGTTAGATGAATAGGGGGCCGCTTTGGGAAGGGAAGTGACCAACGTGTGCTGTTGTTTATAATAACATCATATATATTGCTATGCTTTTTGCAGCGTTACTGTTATTTCTCAATAATGGATATGACTTTGCAGATGACATAAAACGGGAGCATAGCGTGAAACAAAACCCATTTGGACAAACTATTGGTGCGGAATTACCGCATTGGTACTCTGCCCAGTACCCTCAGCGGGAGATGATACCCGGCCATTTTTGTTCTCTGGAGCCTGTGAACGCTGATAAGCACGAAGCGTCACTGTATCAGGCTTACCACGCAGTGAGTGACGGGCAGGACTGGACATATTTTTATTGTGAACGTCCTGAGAATAAAGATGATTTCCATCACTATCTGCAAACATTGATCCATGCAAAAGATGCCGTTCATTATACGGCGGTTGATTCTCAGTTAGGCCATGCATTGGGTACCGTTGGTTTACAACGCATTGATGAAAAGAACGGCGTGATTGAAATTGGCTCGGTTAATTGGTCACCCCGTTTAAAACGTAACACTGCGGGGACTGAAGCGATATATCTGCTATTACACTATGCATTCGATAAATTAGGTTATCGTCGTTGTGAGTGGAAATGTGATTCCTTAAATGAGTCATCAAATTCAGCAGCCGCACGTTTTGGTTTTCAGTACGAAGGGCAATTTCGGCAGGCTCTCGTCACTAAAGGACGTAATAGAGACACTAACTGGTATGGCATTATCGATAAAGACTGGCCATTAATTAAACAGGCATTTAAGGACTGGCTGATGGCCGAAAACTTTGATAGCCAAGGTAAGCAAAAAGTGCGTTTACAAGATCTAAGAGGCCGCCACTCATGATCTGTAATATCATTAACAGCCAATGCTATTTATTTGTTTTTTAATAGATTAAAAATATTTCGCCTTTGCAGATGAAACCAAGAAAAAAAGTAAGGGCGAAATCATTATAGTTTTTCGTGCAAGGAGACGGTGGGGGGTGTTAATAGCGGAGCATCATGTTAAAAATGAATGAGTGTGAAAAACGAGCAAGTGAGGTTATTATTTTTTTACATTCAAAAATCGCGAAATTGGCCAGTGTCATTATACTGTAATCATCTGGCGGTATTTTTCACACGGTGCAAAGTTTAGGCTGGTATACCTTAAATAATTCGAATTGTAGGAAGACGGCCACAAAGTGAACTCTTCGGCGCTGACATAAGCAAGTGACCGGGGTGAACGAAGAGAGCCAATGCAGATGCAATTTGGGGTATAGCGGATAGAGTTATCACTGCGGGGATCGCTAATGGTAGAGTCCATGATTGGGCTGTCAAAACAAAATCAAAGATTGATTCAAGCGACTCGTTGTTACGAGGCCTTCCTCTCCGACACCCAATTTCCTACAGTACGTTTATTATCTCCTTTTGATATTTTGTGGTTGTTCTCTGCGTTAATGGCGCGTAATACTCCCCTTGCGATACTGTTTTCATCCAAGCCCTTATTCGGCTTTGGTGTTTATTGCTATGCGCATTTTTCATTGGCTATTATTGGCTGCAAAGGAAGCCAAAACCTCATCCGTATGTGAAACATAATCGCACCAGCAATGGCTGCTGCGGTAGGTGAAACAAACAGTAAGGTGCCACTATGGGAAGACAGAAAGCAGTGATCAAAGCTCGTCGTGAAGCGAAACGCGTGATTAGACGTGATTCACGTAGTCATCGCCAACGTGAGGAAGAAAGCGTGACATCGTTAGTGCAAATGGGCGGTGTTGAATCCATAGGTATGGCGCGGGATAGCCGTGATACCTCGGTTATTCAGGCGCGAACGGAAGCTCAAGGTCATTACTTATCAGCCATAGAAAGTAAACAGCTCATCTTCGCCACCGGTGAAGCTGGGTGCGGTAAAACCTATATCAGTGCTGCAAAAGCAGCAGAAGCTTTAATTCATAAAGAAGTTGATCGAATCATCGTCACGCGACCTGTGCTACAGGCAGATGAAGACCTGGGTTTTCTGCCTGGTGATATCTCTGAGAAATTCGCGCCTTACTTCCGCCCGGTGTATGACATCTTACTGCGTCGCCTGGGCTCGTCATTTATGCAATATTGCTTGCGACCTGAAATCGGTAAAGTGGAGATTGCGCCTTTTGCCTATATGCGCGGGCGTACCTTTGAAAATGCGGTGGTGATCCTCGACGAGGCACAAAATGTAACCGCCAGCCAAATGAAGATGTTTCTGACCCGTCTCGGTGAAAATGTCACGGTCATCGTTAATGGCGATATAACCCAATGTGATCTGCCTGGAGGCGTGAAATCGGGCCTCAGCGATGCACTGGAGCGTTTTACTGAGGATGAGATGGTTGGCATCATCCGTTTTGATAAACAGGACTGTGTCCGTTCTGTACTCTGTCAGCGAACATTAAATGCTTATTCATAGCGTATAGGTTATAAGTCAACTAGCCTATGAATCAGGATCTAACAAAAAAGGGCAAGTGTTAACAGCGCTTGCCCTTTGCTTTGTTATTCAGATGGTTGCTACAGCATGATGGTCATCATATAAGCGGCAAAAAGCGCCAGATGGGCGGTGCCGTTGAGAACATTGGTTCTGCCGGTAGAGAACGAAATTTTCGACAAAATCAGTACGCTAACCATCACCACAATATGTGGCGCTTCAAGTCCGAAATTCAGTTCCTGACCCGTTAACACGGCGATCAGTGTAACGGCTGGAACGGTCAGGGAAATAGTCGCCAGTACTGAGCCAAAGAACAGATTCATGGCACGCTGTACCTGATTTGCCAGTACCGCTTTCAAGGCGCCCAAGCCTTCTGGAGACAGGATAAGCAGGGCTATCAGGAAACCAGTAAATTTCGCAGGGGCATTTAATTCAGTTAATAGTGCTTCCAGCGGGTTGGCATCAAATTTAGTCACGGCGATCACGGCGATCAAATGTATCAATAACCAGACTGTATGCCACAGGCTGCTGTGAGAAGAGGGTTTACCGTGGTGAGGATCATCGCCTTCATCTTCATGTTCATATACAAACAAGCTTTGGTGTGTTTTAGTTTGAATTATTAGGAATACACCGTACATTGCTGCTGAAATTGCTGCGACGACTAATGATTGTGCCACGGTAAAATTGCCGCCGGGCAGGGTGCTGGGTAAAACCAACACAATCATCGCCAGCGGGAAGATAGCCATCAGATATTGTTTGATACCCACAAGATTAACGTGTTGGGTTGCAAATTTACGCCCACCCAGCAGCAATGAAACCCCAACCAAACCGCCGATAACAATCATAATGATAGAGTAGAGAGTATCGCGCATCAGTGCTGGTGCCGCATCGCCCGTTGCCATCATAGCCGAGATTAGGCTGACCTCGAGTACCACCACCGACAAACTCAGAATCAACGACCCATAGGGTTCACCCAAGCGGTGTGCCAGCACGTCAGCATGACGCACGACACTGAAAGCACTGCTCAGAATACCAACCAATGCAATCAAGTTAATTATAATAATGGCAGCGAAATTGCTGGTATTACCCCAGATGTTAAGAATAATTAGCGCAAGAATTGGTAGAATAAGGGAGTATTCTTGGTGGCGGGATTTAGATCGGCCAGGATCATGTTGCGACTTCATGTTGAGAAGGCTCCTAAAAAGCTTTACTGTATTAAACGGGCATTAGACCAGTTTAACGATAAATAAGTGCCATATTGCAGGCTAAGTAGTCATAAGAGTAACAAATAACAGGAAATTGTCGCAGCAAATTTACAAGATTTTAACTGAAAAAATAAGCAGAGGGAGGGGGCGAATGGACATAATGCAGGGATGTACATTGATTTAATAAGGATTAGTTTATTCTCTCTATCTATCAATATAGCCCATGGCTTCATGGTATGTGTGATGATAATCCTCTCCATCAAGATCTTTTCACCAGTAGGCGGGCAAGCGCATACCGTTGCAGGAATTCCTCCCTTTTTTACGGCATAAGTAACAGCGTCACTGCATGATACTTTTATCTTCACTCGCCAGTGTGACCATTCACGTGTTGTATTTAAGTGACGCGTCTTATTGACATAACGTGCCGTATAGAAATTAGTGGTTTTGGCGTGCTTCAATATAGATTATCAGTCAAGGTCATTATTATCGGGGGTGAATTGCACTCGAACCTCAGTACCGCCTCCCTCTTTCTGACTGATTTTACAGTGCCCATGTAAACTGTTGGCGCGATCTTGCATGATCATCAGACCGTAATGATTTGGCTGTTTACTGGCTTGCTCTATCCCACAACCATTATCGGTTATGAACATCACCACATCACCTTGTTCTAAGTTGACGTTAACCGTGGCTTCGCTGGCATGGGCGTGCTTATAGATATTATTCAGCGCCTCACGGGCAATATTTACCATATGAATTGCTTGATGGTTTGGCACCTGATCTGGAGGTAATTGATATTTGAAGGTAATCGATAGACCAGCTCTTTCGCTGAACTCATTTACCAGAGCTTGTAACGCTGCCTCCAAAGTGGCTTCATTTAGTTTCAGACGGAATGTGGTCAGTAATTCACGTAATTGACGGTAGGCGATGTTGAGTTCATCACGCATTTGTTTTATCAATAGTTTGCTGTTTTCCGGTAAGTCCGGAGTTTGCATTTGCAAACAGCTGATCTGTATCTTCAGGCAGGAAAGGGACTGAGCGATTGAGTCATGCAGTTCCCGCGCAATGGCGGAACGCTCCTCCATTAACAGTAATTGTTGCTGATGTCTGGCCTGGCTCTCTAACGCCAGTGTGCTGGTCAGTTGCTCAACCAACATATCGACCAGTTGCTGTTGGTCAGAATTGAGTGGTTTATCGGGGGGTTGCTTTACCAGTAATAAACCATATTGGCCAAGTTTATCGCTTAAACTCCAACTCAGTGATTGCCATAACTCAGGGTGGCTGATGGAGCAGACAGGGCCGCTGATCGTTAATGACGCTGAGCGGTTTTTAGGCATTAGATATTCTGCATCCGCATTGTGATTGACATGGTCACGATACAGATAGTTTTCATACAAACAAATTTGTACATTTTCTAGTGTGGTCAACGTTTGCAACTGTGCAATGACGGGGGCTAAACGCTCACTTAATGGCTGATGAGTATGCAGTTGGCGGCTACTGTGATAAAGGAACGCCAGAACCTTATTTTTCTGTTGTAGATCCGCGGTTTTATTTGCGACTCGCTGCTCAAGATCGCCGTAGATCAATGACAACTCTTGCGACATTCTATTCAATGCCGTCCCCAGCATCCCCATCTCGTCACGCTGATAGTCCAGCGTATAGCGTTGGCTAAAATCACCTCGGCCAATAGCATTCGCCATTGAGATTAACTTCAGCCAAGGGCGCAGTAACCGGCGGCGCAGATAATAGATCGTTGCCAACAAGAGGCTGAGTGTCAGGAGGCTGAATACCAGCGGGATCAGGGTAACCTGTAAGAGCCGTTGTTCCGTTTTATGGTCAATGGCTAATACCAAAGCATCAAGTTGGCGAACAAAATCCGCCACACTGGCCGCCACCTCATCAGGGTGTTTGGCTTGTTGTAACTGAGGCTTCAGCGTGTCTTGCCAGTAACGCTCAGTTTGCTGATATTGGTCAATTAACCCTTCCCGCAGTAGCGCTTGTTGCAGGTCGTGACTGGTTTTGTCTTGCTCTAATGCCACCAGATAAGATAGCTCCTCGTTATCTAGCGGGATCATTGAAAGTAACCTGTAGCTCTGCATACGCAATGAGCCTGCTTGGTTGATGGCATGGGCATTGCCCTGAATGCTTTGTGCCAT
Source organism: Yersinia similis (assembly GCF_001053095.1). Lineage (GTDB taxonomy): Bacteria > Pseudomonadota > Gammaproteobacteria > Enterobacterales > Enterobacteriaceae > Yersinia > Yersinia similis. The sequence continues at coordinate 54,737 of NZ_CGBP01000015.1, forward strand.
CCATGATGAGATAACCATACCCGCCAGCCCTAGCATGCCCAGCAGTATCATCAACAAAGCAATCTGATTAACCAATGGGATCAGATAACGTTTCATCGTGTGGGGGGATTCCTTTGACCAATAAGCGCCGTTACCTTACCGTTTTTAGCGCCGAAGTGTTAGCGCTAATGGGATTTCATACCGGCGGCCGTCATCATCATGCGAAACAGTATGGAAACGGCCAATAGTGTCAGCACGCTGCCACACCAGATAACGATCAGCCAACCCATTTTTTTCCACCAAGGGGATGTTGCTCGCGATGCTTGTTCCATCATCACCGTTAATTTAACCGATGCTTTTCCACATAATGTTTTTTCGCGCATTGATATTCCAACATACTATTATTTGAGAAGCGGGCAGGTCTGGCGAACCCGTCCGTATGGACCGTTCACTACTCAGTGATAGCCTTGCTCATGATTGATCTTCCCCCGGAATACGTAATAGCTCCAAAAGGTGTAGCCCAAGATTATGGGGATAATAAAGAGTGCGCCGACCAACATGAACCCCAGACTTTGCGCAGGCGCGGCGGCTTGCCATAGTGTTACCGCGGGTGGAATGAGATAAGGCCAAACACTGATCCCTAACCCGCTGTAGCCGAGGAAGACCAATAATAGGGTGAGCAAGAAGGGGGCATAATGACCCCCCTGTCTAACGGAATGCAATAACGCCCAACTTGCAATTAACACCAAGAGCGGAACCGGCAGGAACCAGAACAAATTCGGCAATGTGAACCAGCGTGCCGCAATCTGTGGGTGTGACAGCGGTGTCCACAGGCTGATGATGGCAATAATGAGCAATATCAATAACGTCAGGGGCGTTGCCAATTTATGCATCACCTGCTGCAGGTGGCCTTCAGTTTTCATGATAAGCCAGGTACAGCCGAGTAATGCGTAAGCGATGACTAAGCCGACACCACAAAATAGCGCAAAGGGGGTAAACCAGTCGAACGGCCCACCACTGTAACTGCGGCCAGTGACAGGGAACCCATGAATAAAGGCTCCTACTACCATTCCTTGAGTAAATGTGGCAACCAATGAGCCACCAATAAAAGCCTTGTCCCAGATAGGCTGTTGTTCGAGGGGGGCTTTAAAGCGAAACTCAAATGCAACACCACGGAATATCAAGGCCAGTAACATCAGTGTCAGCGGGATAGCCAACGCATCCAGAATAACGGCATAAGCCAGCGGAAAAGCACCGAGTAGCGCGGCTCCCCCCAGAACCAGCCAGGTCTCATTGCCATCCCACACGGGAGCCACGCTGTTCATCATTAAATCCCGGTCACGGCTATTTTTAACCAGCGGAAACAAGATGCCGATACCTAAATCAAAGCCATCCATGACCACATACATCATGGTGCTAAAAACGATAATGACAAACCAAATCAAGGGCAGATCGATTCCCATAATTAACTCCTGCTTATTTGATTTTCGTCAGTGCCAAATGGTTCACTGACCGCAGACAGTGGCCGTGACGGGGTATTCGTTTGACCGGGTCCTCCTCTACCTTGTTGAGTCCCTATATGAGCTGTGGGGCCTTTACGGATCAGGCGCATCATATAGGCGTAGCCCACGCCAAATACTGAGCTGTACACCACAATAAAGACCAACAGGCTGATGCTCATATGCATTTCGCCATGAGAGGACACTGCGTCGCTTGTTCGTTGTAGACCATAGACAATCCACGGCTGGCGACCGACTTCTGTGGTAAACCAGCCTGCCAAAATGGCAATCAAGCCCGATGGACCCATCCATAAGACGAAATACAGGAATGGGCGCGATTGATATAAACCATCGCGCCAGCGCAGCCAAAGACTCCAACCCCCCGCCAGAATCATTAACATGCCCAATCCGACCATAATGCGGAATGACCAGAATACGATGGTGGCATTGGGGCGATCTTCTGGGGGAAAAGATTTCAGCGCCGGGATCTGTTTATCCAGACTATGGGTCAGAATCAGGCTACCTAAGTAAGGTATCTTCAGTGCGAAATGAGTTTTCTCCTGCTGCATATCCGGCCAGCCAAACAGGATCAGAGGCGTAGGTTCGCCGGGCGTATTTTCCCAATGCCCCTCAATAGCGGCAATTTTTGCCGGTTGGTATTCCAGTGTATTCAACCCGTGAGCATCACCGATAACAGCCTGAAGAGGTGCGACAATCAATGCCATCCACATGGCCATCGATAACATTTTCCGCATGGCGGGGATATCCCGTTTATGCAGTAAATGCCAGGCGGCTGAGGCACCGACAAAAAAGGCCGACGCCAGGAACGCGGCGGTGGACATATGTAACAACCGGTAGGGGAATGATGGATTAAAGATCACTTTCAGCCAATCTACCGGGAGCACTTGCCCGTTAATGATTTCAAAGCCTTGTGGTGTCTGCATCCAGCTATTGGAGGCGAGGATCCAAAAGGTAGACATCAAGGTACCCAGCGCCACCATGCAAGTGGCAAAAAAATGCAGGCCGGGACCCACGCGATCCCAGCCAAACAGCATGACGCCCAAGAAACCCGCTTCGAGGAAGAACGCCGTCAGGACTTCATATGTCAGCAGTGGCCCGGTGATACTGCCTGCGAATTCGGAGAAAAAGCTCCAGTTCGTTCCAAACTGATAAGCCATCACCAGACCGGAGACCACGCCCATACCAAAGTTGACGGCAAATATTTTTGACCAGAAATGGTACAGATCCCGATAATCCTCATTTTTGGTTTTTAACCATAACCCCTCCAATACGGCGAGAAAACTGGCTAATCCGATAGTGATCGCGGGGAAGATAATATGGAACGAAATAGTGAAAGCGAATTGGATTCGAGCCAATTCGAGAGCGGTTAAGCCAAACATAGCGACCTCGCTACAAACATGCTACTGCCTCATCAATCGATAAAATAAATCACGCTGAGATGGGCCATCCGGCAGATGGATGTGCATCGGGTGGCGATTATTTCAGGGGAAAACTTGGCAGCTAGTTAACCATAAGCTAAAGTGACTATAATAGTGACAATTAATTGAATTTTACCTATAACAGATGGCCTATGACACGATATGAACAGCTAGCACAGCAAATCCGGGCGCAAATACAATCGAAGGTCTGGCAGGCGGGCGATAAGCTCCCTTCGCTGCGAGAAAGTTGTAAGCAGTCAGGGCTAAGCCTGATGACGGTGGTGCAATCGTATCAGTTGTTGGAAAGCCAAGGGTGGATCGTCGCCCGTCCGCAATCGGGCTACTACGTGGCCTCACGGCCTACACAGTTACCGCAATCACAACGGGGTAATAAGCTCCATCTGGATGAACAGGTTGATATCAATACCTTTATTTTTAATGTGTTACAGGCAGGGAAAGATCCGGCAATTATGCCGTTCGGTTCAGCATTTCCTGATCCGAGCTTATTGTTACAACCGCGTTTGTCACGGGCGTTGGCCAGCGTCGCTCGTAAGATCTCGCCACAAAGTTCTGTAACGAATTTGCCTCCGGGTAATGAAAGTTTACGGCGTAATATTGCACAACGTTATGCTGCCTGCGGGATGAATGTATCACCTGAGGAAATTGTGATTACCGCGGGGGCGATGGAATCACTGAGCCTTAGCTTGCAAGCAGTGACACAGCCCGGTGATTGGGTTGTCATTGAATCGCCAGCATTTTATGGTGCATTACAAGCGATTGAGCGCCTACGGCTTAAGGCTATTGCCATTACGACGGATCCTCAGCAAGGTATGGATTTGGATGCCCTTGAGCAGGTTATCAGCGAGTATCCGATAAAAGCGTGCTGGTTAATGCCCCATTTTCAAAACCCATTGGGGGCTACCATGTCGTGGTCACAGAAACAGCGACTAGTCACCCTGCTACAGCAGAATGCTATTTCACTGATTGAAGATGATGTGTATGGCGAACTGTATTTTGGTGCTGAACGCTTACTACCGGCAAAAGCGCTTGACCAGCATCGGCAGATTTTACATTGCTCCTCTTTCTCTAAATGCCTGGCACCGGGGTTCCGTGTGGGGTGGGTAGCCGCAGGTGAACATGCTCAGCGTATCCAACATTTACAGCTGATGAGCACCGTTTCGGCCAGTGTCCCGACCCAACTGGCGATTGCGGATTATCTTAGCCAAGGGGGATACGATACTCATCTACGCCGCTTGCGCCGGGTAATGGAACAGCGGATGAATACGTTGCATCAGGCAGTTGCCGAACACTTCCCCAAAAACGTAAAAATCAGCCACCCCGCGGGCGGTTATTTCTTATGGTTAGAATTGGAGCCACCCTTTAATGCCAGTGAACTGTATCGGCGAGCACTGGAGCAGGGGGTCAGCATTGCTCCTGGGAGAATGTTCACCACAGGGAATCAGTTTGATCATTGCTTTCGCCTTAATGCCTCCTTTACCTGGTCAGAACAAAGCGCAAAAGCGATTCGTATTTTGGCGCAGTTAATCTGCCAATTGACGAACGAACGTCGATAGCCGTAAAGGCCATCAATAAGTATCAGCACCAGCATCTTTGAACTGTTGACCCGGATGGCCCTTGATAATCGAGGCCACATCTTTATACCCTCTGCCAACCCGCCGTTTTTTCGCCCCCTCCGGTGCTATTACATGAATGTTATTAGATAAACGTTATTGCATAAATAGCTGACATCCATTCTCTATTTTCATTTTTTAAGCAGAAGAAATGCACTTGATTGAGGCATTCTCTGTACATTTATAGTGCAACAAAAAAGGATCTCGTTATTTTTATGTTGCAAAAATGTGACCTGTAAGAGCAAAAGACAAAATTATTATTAGTTGCATATAATTTCGCTATAAATACGTTAGCTCGCTAATTTCATCCCCTAAAAGGCAGTGTTAATGCGAGTATTATGCATATCTATTCAATTTAAATGCCTGTTTTAATGGGAAAAATACAATTTATTCACATTGTGGGCGGTGTGGTACGAAAGCTGCTATACACTTTATATCAGGTGAATATATTTCACTCATTATGGTTAACAGAATAAGCGCTTTTTGTTGGGGAGCTGAGATTCACCCTGATAATGAGTCCCTAAACCTAATATTTACGCTGATTAAAGGGGGCAATATGGAGCAGCCAATTCCTGTCACTCGTCAGTCCTTTGATGAATGGATCGTACCCACCTATGCGCCAGCAGATTTTATCGTGGTACGGGGTGAAGGGGCGATGTTGTGGGATCAACAAGGTAAATCGTATATCGATTTTGCGGGCGGTATCGCGGTAAATGCCTTGGGGCATGGGCACCCGGCAGTAAAGGCCGCATTGATTGAGCAGGCTGATAAAGTCTGGCATTTGGGCAATGGCTACACTAATGAGCCAGTATTACGTCTGGCGAAGCAGTTGATCGATGCCACCTTCGCAGAAAAAGTGTTTTTCTGTAATTCCGGTGCTGAGGCCAATGAGGCTGCTCTGAAACTGGCGCGCAAATATGCGCTGGATAATTTTGCCAATAAACCAGGCCAACAAGGTGAGAAGAACCAAATCGTGGCGTTTAGAAATGCGTTTCATGGCCGCACGTTGTTTACGGTTTCTGCGGGTGGGCAGCCTAAATACTCGCAAGATTTTGCTCCTCTGCCAGGTGGTATCCGCCACGGTATTTTTAATGACCTCTCTTCAGCGGAACAACTAATTTCCGATCAAACCTGCGCGGTTATTGTGGAACCCATTCAGGGTGAGGGCGGCGTGCTACCCGCAGATAAAGAGTTCTTGCACGGTTTGCGGGCGCTGTGCGATCGCCATAATGCACTGCTGATTTTTGATGAAGTACAAACCGGGGTGGGGCGTACCGGAGAACTCTACGCCTATATGCACTATGGGGTGTCCCCAGATGTGCTGACCAGTGCCAAAGCGTTGGGAGGCGGTTTTCCCATTGGCGCAATGCTGACTACCACAAAATATGCCAGTGCGCTCAGTGTCGGTAGCCATGGCACGACCTTCGGGGGGAACCCGCTGGCCTGTGCCGTCGCGGGCACCGTTCTGTCATTGATTAATCAACCTACGCTATTAGCCGGTGTTAAAGCACGCCACCAGTGGTTTATCGATGAACTGGCTGAAATCAATGCCCGGCATAACGTTTTCGCTGAAATCCGCGGGCGTGGTCTGCTGATCGGGTGTGTGCTCAATGCCCAATATGCGGGCAAATCTAAAGAGATTGTTCAGGCCGCCGCTCAATACGGGCTTATTGCCCTGATTGCTGGCCCTGACGTTGTACGCTTTGCTCCATCACTGATTATTTCGCTGCAGGAGATTAAAGAAGGCTTAGCTCGACTCGCCATGGGGATTGAACAGGTTTGTCAAAAAGTTACGTCGTAACGTTTATGCAGTAAACAAGGGACCTGAATATGATGAAAGTGCGCCCGGTAGAGCGCCACGATCTGGCTGATATCTTTGAACTGGCCGGAAAAACAGGCGTAGGCATGACCTCCCTACCACAAAATGAGCAACATCTCGCCGCCCGGATAGAACGGGCATTAAATACCTGGCAAGGCTCTTTGGATCCAGGCGAACAGGGCTATCTGTTTGTATTGGAAGATAGCGAACAGCAGAAAGTTGTTGGTGTCAGTGCCATTGAAGTCGCTGTTGGTCTGAACGACCCTTGGTATAACTTCCGCGTAGGGACCCTGGTGCACGCCTCCAAAGCACTCAATGTGTATAAATCGGTGCCGACACTGTTTTTGAGCAATGATCACACGGGGTATAGCGAACTGTGTACGCTGTTTCTCGATCCTGATTATCGTAAGGACAAAAATGGCCCTTTTTTATCAAAAGTGCGTTTTTTGTTTATTGCTGCGTTTCGCCAACATTTCTCCCGCAAAGTGATTGCAGAGATGCGCGGTTATACCGATGAGCAAGGCCGTTCACCCTTTTGGGAGAGTGTCGGCCGTCATTTTTTTTCTATTGAGTTTGCGAAAGCAGATTATCTCAGTGGTACGGGGCAGAAAGCCTTCATTGCTGAGTTGATGCCCAAACACCCGTTGTATGTGGATTTTCTGGCGGAAGAAGCCCGCGCTGTCATCGGTCAGGTTCATCCTCACACCGCGCCTGCCCGTGCAGTGTTAGAAACCGAGGGGCTGCAATATCAGGGGTACGTGGATATCTTTGATGGTGGGCCAACATTGGAAGCCAACACGGATGATGTGCGTGCGGTACGCGATAGCAGCAAGCGTACTGTCGTTATCGAGGATTACGATATCAAGGATTACGATATCGATCCCAACGGTCGGCTTTATCTCGTGGCTAACGACCATTATCACCATTTCCGCGCCATATTAATTAATACTCATCTCTCCGACGAACGGCTGCGTTTAACCCCCGAGAGTGCCGAGGCACTGGGGGTTGCTGCCGGTGATTCAGTTCGAATAGTGAGCCTCTTTGCCCCGGAGACAAAAAGATGAGCCAGCACGTCATGTTTAACGCGGTATTGTCTAGCCATCCGGCCCTGTTTATACAAGGTGAATGGCGCATCGGTAACGGTGTGTCTTTCGAAAAACAGGATCCTATGAGTCAGCAGCGGCTATGGCAGGCGCGTGCAGCAGACCATGCGGATGTGACTCTGGCCTGCCATGCCGCAAGAGCGGCTTTTCCGGCATGGGCACGAATTTCTCTTGAACAGCGGGCCACGGTGATACAGCAGTTTGCGGCCTTACTCGAACAGCATAAACAATCATTAGCGCGAACTATCAGTCTGGAAACCAGCAAGCCATATTGGGAGACGCTAACCGAGGTGCAGGCGATGATCGGCAAGGTGGCTATCTCTTTGCAAGCCTATCAAATCCGCACCGGCCATAGCCAAACCCCAATGGGGGACAGTATGTCAGTGCTACGTCATCGGCCTCATGGCGTATTAGCTGTCTTTGGCCCCTATAATTTTCCAGGCCATTTGCCCAATGGTCATATTGTCCCGGCCTTGCTTGCGGGGAATACCGTGGTGTTCAAACCCAGCGAGTTGACCCCATGGACCGCAGAAGAAACCGTCAAATTGTGGCAACAGGCCGGTATTCCTGACGGCGTGCTTAATTTGGTGCAGGGCGGGCGTGAAACGGGCGAGGCATTGGCTACCCAGCATGATATTGATGGCCTGCTGTTTACCGGCAGCGCCCATACCGGTTACCACTTACATCGTCAACTGGCGGGTCAACCGGAAAAAATGCTGGCGCTGGAAATGGGCGGTAACAATGCTCTGATCGTTGAACAGGTGAAAGACCGGGATGCAGTTGTCAATCTTGCCATTCAATCCGCCTTTATTTCCGCCGGCCAGCGCTGTACCTGTTCCCGTCGTTTGCTGGTTAAAACTGGGGCCGAGGGCGATGCTTTTTTACTGCGCTTTATCGCCATTGCGCAAGCACTGAGAATCGGCCGTTGGGACGAGCAACCGGCCCCCTTTATGGGCGCAGTTATTTCATCTCAGGCGGCAGAACGTATGTTAGCGGCTCAACAACATTTGCTGGCGTTAGGGGGGGAATCATTATTAAGCATGACTCGGCCAGATAGCCAAAATGCACTACTGACACCAGGTATTATTGATATTACCAATGTCAGCGAAGTACCAGACGAGGAGTATTTTGGCCCACTGGTCAGTGTGATCCGCTACACAGACTTTGCCGAGGCGCTGAAAATAGCCAATCAGACCCGATTTGGTCTGGCCGTCGGCTTGGTCTCTGAAGATCGCCAGCAATTTGAACAATTATTATTGGAAGCCCGGGCGGGGATTGTTAACTGGAACAAACCATTGACGGGAGCTTCCAGTGCTGCCCCCTTTGGCGGTGTCGGGGCATCGGGTAACCATCGGCCCAGCGCGTTTTATGCCGCAGATTACTGTGCGTGGCCTATGGCATCGCTGGAATGTGAGCACCTGACGTTACCCGCAACATTATCCCCCGGTATCTCTTTTGATTTGCCCAAAGCGTACTGAACCGTGTGTGGAGAAAATAATGGCAGGATATGAAGTTAACTTTGATGGATTGGTTGGGCTAACGCATCATTATGCGGGGTTATCCTTTGGTAATAAGGCATCAACCATGCATCAAAACCGTATTTCCAACCCTCGTTTGGCGGCGAAACAAGGGTTATTGAAGATGAAAGCCTTGGCGGACTTAGGCTACAAACAAGGGGTTCTTCCCCCTCATGAGCGGCCGGCTATAGGTGTATTACGCAGGCTAGGGTTCAGTGGTTCAGATGAACAGGTCTTAAGCAATGTTGCACGTAACGCACCACGTTTACTCTCGGCGGTGAGTTCCGCATCTTCCATGTGGACGGCCAATGCTGCAACGGTTTCACCGTCAGCTGATAGTGCTGATGGGCGGGTCCATTTTACCGTCGCTAATTTGCATAATAAGTTTCATCGGGCAATTGAGGCAGAGACAACCGCAATATTGTTACCCGCGGTGTTCAATAACCACCGTCACTTTGTTCATCACGATGCTTTACCCTCCGTTACGTTATTCGGAGATGAAGGGGCGGCGAACCATAATCGGCTGGGGGGGGAGTACGATAGCCCAGCAATCCAGATGTTTGTTTATGGTTGCCAAGGCATGGTGAGCGGGGCGGCTCCTGGCCGTTATCCCGCAAGGCAAACACGTGAAGCCAGCCAGGCGGTGGCACGGTTGCATCAGTTGGACCCCAAACGCACCTTGTTTGTGCAACAAAATCCAGCCGTGATCGGTCAAGGCGTCTTCCACAACGATGTGATCGCAGTCAGTAACCGCAACGTATTATTCCATCATGAGTTGGCTTTTTTATCGAATACACAGGTCATGGACGATATTCGCCGCAAAATGGCATGCTTGGAACAACAATTAGTCAATATTGAAGTGCCTGAAACCGAAGTTTCTGTTGCTGATGCCGTGTCAACCTATCTGTTTAATAGCCAATTATTGCATAAGGCTAATGGCAAAATGTTGCTGGTTATTCCGCAGGAGTCACAAGATAACCCCAGCGTATGGCGGTATTTGTCTGAGTTGGTCAGCGGTGATGGGCCGATTGATGAACTCCGTGTTTTTTCTCTGAGAGAGAGTATGCGTAATGGCGGTGGCCCGGCCTGTTTACGGTTGCGGGTGGTCTTGAATGATGCTGAGTTACAGGCAGTTAACAGCCGGGCGATGCTGTCACCAGCACTGTTTGTCACGTTGAATAATTGGGTCGATCAACATTATCGGGATCACCTAGAGTTTAAAGATTTGGCAGATCCGCACTTGTTACAAGAAGGGCGACAAGCATTGGATGAACTGACGCGAATCCTCAATCTGGGATCGGTGTATCCGTTCCAGCGCGATTAGCCTTTGTTGCGATTACCCTTTGCAGCTATTAGCCTTTGTTGCTATTAGCGAATGACAGAACGGGTCAGTGACTGAGCTTATCAGCTATAAAGTTCATCAGTTATAAAGCTTGTCAGTTATCGAACAAATAGATAGGAACGATAATGCTGGATTTTTTGGCGGTAACACTATCGGGTAACCCCCCACAAGTCATGCAGGGTGAAACAGTTAATCTGAGATGGCAATGGCTGGGTGAGGGGGTCTTGACACTGGTTCCGCGCCGCAGTTACACACAATCGGTGGTGATCTCTGCCGGTATCCACGGCAATGAAACGGCACCCATTGAAATTTTGCATCAATTAGTTACCGATTTGTTAGCGGGTCAATTGCCGCTGGGCGTTCGTCTGTTAGTGTTATTGGGAAACCCACCGGCTATCCGCAAAGGGAAGCGGTACCTCAGCGATGACATTAACCGTATGTTTGGTGGACGTTATCAGCACTATACACCCAGTGATGAGACGCGACGGGCTAGTACTCTGGAGCAACTGGTGGTGGCATTTTTCCAGGCAAGTAGCACATCGGAGCGCTTGCATTATGATTTACACACCGCAATTCGGGGGGCCTATCATACTCGCTTTGGTTTGTTACCCTATCAGCACACCCCTTATTCCGCAGCTATGTTTCGTTGGTTGCGGGACATCGAACTGGAGGCTCTGGTTATGCACACCTCTGCAGGAGGGACATTCACCCACTTCAGCAGTGAGCGCTGTCAGGCAGCCAGTTGTACGTTGGAGTTAGGCAAAGCATTACCTTTTGGTGAGAATCAATTATCACAATTCAGTGCGATCACCCAAGGATTACGTTCCTTAGCCAGTGATGGTGCCTTGCCTGCACGTACGACAGAGAACATGAAGTTCTATCGGGTTATTAAATCACTGCTTAGGCAACACCCTGATTTTAAACTACGGGTGGATGAGGATACGGTAAATTTCACCCGCTTCGCACAAGGCACTCTACTTACAGAACAACCCAATGATAACTATCGGGTTGAACATCCCTATGAGTGGATCTTGTTTCCAAATCCACAGGTTTCATTGGGATTGCGGGCTGGGATGATGTTGGTAGAAATGTGTGAAAGTGAATTACCGATTGCATGAGCTTGTTGGGGCGGCCAATACATATGTGGACGGTTCCCTGAAACTATACCCATACAAATAGTAATAATTAATCTAATTTCAAATGAATTTCTTTTATAGTTCGAAAATAACGAATTGTTAGAAAAGGCTACTTGTTTTTTTATTCATTTGGCTAATGAGTTTCATTGTTGTTTTCATCTGAATTTATGTGACGCATGTGAATTATCTACTGTTGGATAAAATATCATCGGCAGTGGTAATTAATGTATAAAAAAAACTGATGTTTTGTTTTTATATTGACGTGAAACATGAGTAAATATTAATTGTCAGTCTTTATGAAAATACTAAAAATAAAAACTTTACTTAGGAAAAACAAATGAGTAAGCATTTTTTGTTGCTTGTTATTTTAATTTAATCATCTAATGTGACAAACTAAGTTAATGGCTTTAAATTATTACGTTATATTCATCGTTATAACGTAAAAAACCAGGAAAAATCAGTTAATCAATTAAATAACAATGTGTTATGTTGTTTGTAATTTTTTATTACAATTACTTTGTTGCGTGAGATAACACTTATTTCTATTCGGTTTTTAATTGCACACACCTTAATGGTAATGTTTTTTTGCTTTGCAGATAGTTCTATACACAACAAAACTAAAATTTCATCATGAGATTAAACATTAACGAACTCTGAGGTTAGTGTTATAAAAATTAAAAGGAAAATAATAATGAAAAACATCGCGATGGCTTTGGCAGTCATGCTGGGTATAATCCCAGGCCTTTCAAGTGCGGCAGAAATTTATAATAAAGATGGCAATAAGCTGGATTTTTATGGTCGGGTTGCCGCGAAGTACCTATTTAAAAAACAAAGTAATGAAGATGCAACTTATGTACGTATTGGTTTCAAGGGCGAGACAAAAATAAATAGCGAGTTAACCGGTTTCGGTCAGTGGGAATATAATATTGCAGCAAACAACACAGAATCTCAGGGTGACAAGGGCAATAAAACCCGCTTGGGCTTTGCGGGCCTGAGGTTAGCTGATTACGGCTCTTTCGATTATGGCCGTAACTATGGCGTTGTCTATGACGTGCTGTCTTATACCGATATGTTGCCTGAATTCGGTGGTGATTCCATGGCGGCTACGGATAACTATATGACGGCCCGCTCGACTGGTCTGGCAACATACCGTAACAATAACTTCTTCGGACTTGTGGAAGGCTTGAAAGTTGCAGCTCAGTATCAGGGCCGTAACGAAGACGGTGATGCTACTAAAAATGAGCGTTCTATCCAAAAGGCCAATGGTGATGGTTTCGGTTTGTCTTTTAATTATCAAAACATTCAGAGCAGCGGCGTCAGTTTTGCGGGCGCATACTCGTCGTCTAATCGTACCGAGGGCCAGAAAGAATTAGCGAACAGTGCCACTGGTGACAAAGCTCAAGCTTGGGCTACTGGGCTAAAATACGATGCCAATCAGGCATATATTGCAGCAATATATGGCGAAACACTGAATATGACGCCGTACAAAAAACTGATCGCGAACAAAACCCAAAACGTAGAGTTGGTCGCTCAATATCAGTTTGAGAATGGTATTCGCCCGTCTCTTGCCTATATACAATCTAAAGGCAAGGATCTAGCGGGGGTCGGGGATACTGATCTGGTGAAATATGCAGAAATCGGTGTGACTTACTATTTCAACAAGAACATGTTCACCTATGTTGATTATAAGATTAACTTATTGGATAACGATAAGAACCCATTAGGCTTGAATACAGATGATGTCGTCGCAGTAAACCTGACTTACCGGTTCTAAGCAGTAGAACTAAGTCGTTATGAATATTGGTGTTATTACCCTTTTCTGTGTCGGAAACAGGTGAAATAGAAAGATAGAAAGGCGGGGGAAACCCCGCCTTTGAGGTTATTGACAAAGTGCCCGCGACGGAGAGAACAGGCAGATCGTAAAGACGCCGTAAATACATCCATGTAGGCTCGAGCCGCGCCATCCTTGGCGCGGACGCTTTACTCCTCTGCCTATCCTCACCGTTCAAGATTGAGTCATCGGGGTTTGTCAGCAGTCTGAAAAGCGGGGGAAACCCCACCTTTTTACTGTGAACTTTAAACCACTTCATCGGGTGCTCATTGTTGGAGTGGTGTTGATCAGCATGAGAATCAGCCGTTCACACTTTGCCAAGTCAAGGCTGTAACATCTCTAACGTCAAGTAATCAAATAATAGGCGTGCTATCAACGGTAAGTTTGCTCACCCCACGTCAGCATGGTTGTGATGAACTGCTGGAGCAATTGCTGTAAATGAATGGCTCGATCAGGCCGATAAGCGTAAGGCTCACTCTCCGACATATAGTTTAACTGCGCTAATTCTAGTTGTACCGCATGGTGGTGGTTTTGTGGCAATCCATATGTGCGAGTGATATACCCGCCTTTAAAGCGGCCATTGAGTACGTGACTGAATGCCGTTTGACGCTGACAGCACGCAGTGAGCTGTTCAGTTAACGAAAGTGAGCAACTGGCATTGTCGTTAGTGCCTATGTTCAAATCAGGAAGTTGTCCATCAAACAACCGGGGAATAACGGAAGCAATAGAGTGTGCGTCTAGAAGCAGTGCATAGCCAAATTGCGCATTTAGTCTGGCAAGTTCCTGCTGAAGCCGCTGATGATAAGGCAGCCAGATATGCGTTAAGTAGGATTGCCGCTCATTCGGTGAAGGTATTTTACCTACTTCAAAACAAGCGCGCCCATCAAACAGTGTTTCGGGGAATAGCCCGGTGGTTGCAGTCGCATATAGTGGTTGATCATCTTGCGGGCGGTTAAGATCGACCACCAAGCGGGAATACTGGCCGATTAAGACACTGGCTCCCATCTCACGGGCAAAGTCATAGAGACGAGGAATATGCCAATCTGTATCGGATAAAGGGCGTGCTGCTGCCGTCAGGCCAGCTTCAACTGCGGGAGTAAGACGTGTACCTGCATGTGGAATGCTGATGAGTAAAGGCAGTTTTCCACCCTGAAAGTAGTAAGAGTTGGTTAAATTCATGGGCGTACTTCTCCTCGGAATACTACAGTGGCGGGTAATTGCCCCCCTAACCAATAAGCTAACTCGGCTGGGTGTGATAATGGCCAATGCACCCAGTTAGCCAGTTTCCCTGTCTCCAACGTGCCTTGAGTCTGTTGTACACCAAGAGCTTGAGCTGCGTGGCAAGTCACACCAGCCAATGCTTCTTCTGGTGTCATACGGAATAACGTGCAAGCCATATTGAGCATCAAGCGTAAAGAAAGTACCGGAGATGTTCCTGGGTTGGCATCACTGGCCAGTGCCATAGGGACCTTATACTGGCGGAACAGATCAACTGGGGGACATTGTGTTTCCCGCAATAGGTAATAGGCACCTGGTAGCAAGACTGCGACAGTGCTAGCATCTGCCATGGCTTGGACATCAGATTCGGTCGCGTACTCCAGATGGTCTGCCGATATCGCATGGAATTTAGCGGCCAGCGTCGCGCCACGGAGAGCAGAGAGCTGCTCTGCGTGTAGTTTGACAGGTAGTCCGGCTTTTTGTGCGGCTAAAAATACTCGCTCAACTTGAGCTGGTGAAAAAGCTAAATGTTCGCAAAATGCATCCACGGCATCGGCTAAGTTTTCATCTGCCACATGAGGGATAATGCTATTACATACGACATCAATATAATCATCAGGCTGCCCTATAAACTCTGGCGGTATTGCATGAGCGGCCAAACAAGTTGTTTTGACGTCAATAGGCAGTAACTCCCCCAATCGGCGGGCCACCCGCAACATTTTTATTTCACTTTCAAGATTAAGGCCATAGCCAGACTTAATCTCAACCGTGGTCACCCCTTCAGCAAGCAAGGGCTTCAGACGAAATAGGGCTTGTTCCAGTAGTTGCTGTTCGCTAGCTTGGCGTGTGGCTCTGACGGTTGAAATAATACCACCGCCATTAGCCGCGATTTCGGCATAGCTGACCCCGTTAAGGCGTTGCTCAAATTCATTACTACGATCACCGCCAAACACGAGGTGGGTGTGACAGTCAATCAATCCAGGGGTAATAATACCACCTTCAAATACGACCTGACGCGCAGCATGAATAGGCGGTAATTCGGCGTGTGGCCCAATCCAGACTATCTTATCGCCAGTGACAGCAATTGCCCCTTGTGGTATCAACTGATAGTTTCCCCCGCGCATCGTGACGATATCGGCCCCGTACCATAAGCTGTCACAGTGAGTTACTGATGCCATTTCGTTCCCCTTTCCCTTCTTAACTTGACGTTGCCGCGGTGTTAGCTGCACTCGTTACTCGGCCCATCCATGGGACTCACCTCTGCGAGGCCGCTGCAAGCAGCGTTCAAATCTGCTCCCGGTAGATTTGTCACCCGAATCATTTACTGGGTGAACGAAACCAACTTGTATATACAATCATGGACAACCTAGCCTATAAATTTACTATCAGCAAGATAGCGAATTCACAATTGCGTAACACTTCGCAGTTCTCGCAGAGAAATAAAATTGATCAGGACGTCACCGTACCTTGTGGGGTAAAACGACCATAGAGTTGATAACGAGGGCCTGGATAGAGCAATTGAGCGGCGGTGACGATGGCTTTTCCATACCAGGTTCTACGGCGGATCAACAAACAAGGTTCATGTTCACCCAGCGCCAGTAGTTGTCGCTCAATTGGGCTTGGCATTACGGCTTCGACGATGTGTTCACCTTCGGTGAGCGGGGCGGCTTGTGTCAGGTAGCTGTACGGAGTGATTTGGTTGAAATCCTGTTTCATATATTCGGGGGCGGTACTTGGGTTTACGCAACGGTTTTCAACCTGAACGGGGAAATCATTTTCATAGTGCACTATTTGTGAGTAGAACAGTTGTTGGCTAGGTTGGATGCCTAATGCGATGGCTTCTTCGGGGCTTGCAGGGCGAGCCTCCAGATGCAGAACTTTACTGCTATGACAGTGACCACGGGCGGCGATTTCATCGGCAATATTATGAACTTCAAGTAAGGCGCTGTGGGCTTTCGCTTCAGCAACGAAAGTACCGACACCTTGCATGCGGATAAGGAAACCTTCGTTGGTGAGTTCACGTAGAGCACGGTTGATCGTCATACGGCTGACCCCTAACGCGGTCACCAGTTCACTTTCTGATGGCACGCGCTGATGGGATTGCCAGGTCCCTGTTCTGATCTGGCGAATAATGGCCAATTTAACCCGCTGGTAAATTGGCGCAGGAATGTCGTCCATTGCTGCGCTCAATTGTAAAACCGTTGATTGTTCTGCCACGGCGTTAACCTCGTCAAATAAAATATTTATATGCTAAGTCTACGGTTGAATTTAGCGTATGTATATGTATATACAAGTAAGCGATTTAATTAATTGACGCAGCTGCTGAGTGCGTTTGACTCTGAACAAAAATATTGGGGTATCGCGATGCCAGTTTATTTTACCAAGCGTGCTTTTTTACCTGATGGATGGGCTACAGACGTGCAAATTGCGGTAGATGGGCAGGGGGATATACAGCGTATCAGCATTGGCAGTAGCAGCAGCGGTTGTCAGATTTTATCTGGGCCAATATTACCTGGTATGCCTAATCTGCACTCTCATGCTTTTCAGCGCATGATGTCGGGTCTGGCAGAAGTGGCCGGTGATCCACAAGATAGCTTTTGGACTTGGCGGGATCTCATGTATCGGCTGGTGCAACAACTGACACCGGAACAGGTTGGTATTATTGCCCGACAACTTTATATCGAAATGTTGAAAGGCGGGTATACCCAAGTCGCTGAATTTCACTATTTACATCATAGCCCTGATGGTTCCCCTTACAATGACCCTGGGGAAATGACGGCACAATTGAGTCAGGCGGCGCAAGACGCTGGGATCGGAATGACTTTATTGCCAGTGCTGTATAGCTACGCGGGATTTGGTGCTCAACCCGCACAGCAAGGTCAGAGCCGTTTTATTCAGGACACCGAGAGTTATCTTAGACAGCAGCAGGTTATCCGTCGGCAGTTGGCTAATCAGCCCTTACAAAATCAGGGTTTATGTTTCCACTCATTGCGTGCTGTTGAGTTAAGTCAAATGCAGCAGATTTTACACGCATCTGATAAACAGTTGCCGGTACATATTCATATAGCTGAACAGCAGAAAGAAGTTAACGATTGCTTGGCGTGGTGTGGCCAGCGTCCGGTTGCCTGGCTGTATGATCATTTACCGGTCGATAGCCGCTGGTGCCTTGTTCATGCGACACATTTAGATACGTCAGAATTGGTTATGTTAGCGGATAGTCAGGCTGTTGCCGGGTTGTGTCCAACGACAGAAGCTAATTTGGGCGATGGTATTTTTCCTGGTGTTGACTATATACATCATCAGGGCCGCTGGGGGATCGGTTCTGATAGCCACGTTTCGCTGGATGTTGTGGAAGAGCTACGTTGGTTGGAATATGGGCAACGCTTGCGTGATCAACGGCGTAACCGTTTGGCCTGCGAACAGCAACCCGCGGTGGCGGATCTATTGTACAGCCAAGCTTTAGCTGGAGGGCGTCAGGCTTGCGGGCGTCAAATTAGCCAGTTAGCCGTAGGTTACCGTGCTGATTGGTTAGTGCTCGATGGTGATGATCCTTATATTGCTGGGACAAGATCGGTATCTTTGTTGAATAGATGGTTATTTGCGGGGGGGAAATCGCAAATTCGAGATGTTTATGTGGCAGGCAGGGCGGTAATCGTGGATAGATATCATTCATTGCAACAGCAAAGTGCGCAAGCTTTTCTGAATGTACTAAAAGCCTGCCAATAGGAGGTCTGATGAGCTTTACCGTTTTTGATTTTGCCGGGCTGCCCATCAGCCGTTGGCGAAATGGTGGCGGCGAAACCCGTGAAATTGCGTGTTGGCCTGTCGGCGGTGATGACTTTGCATGGCGTGCCAGTATCGCAACGATTGAGCAGGATGGTCCGTTCTCACTTTACCCTGATATTGACCGTTCCATCACCTTACTTAACGGCGATGGCATCGTATTATCCAGCCCAGGATTAGGGGTACATAAACTCTCAAATCCTTTACAGACGTTTGCTTTCCCTGGAGACGTTCCCGTTAATGGCCGGTTATTGGGGGGGAGCAGTCAGGATTTCAATATTATGACGCGTCGTGGCTGCTGGCAGGCCATGGTCAGTTCTGTAAGCTCAGGTCAGCAATTACCCGCCTCCTACGGAGGATTGGTTTATGTCGTCAAAGGCGAGTGGCTTATCTGCCACACAGAAACACATCAGTTGAAGGCTCAACAAGGTTGCTGGTGGTTACCGACGATAAAAGCAGGGCAATTACAACCGCTTGCTGCCGATAGCTATTTGCTGTGGGTAACGTTAGTGCCAGGCCGCTAGAGCAGTAATTATCACAGTCGTTATAGCAACCTGGTATTTATTGTCAGTCATATTTTTATGATAAATCATGCTGTTATAGTTAACGCTGTGCTCACAAAGTGACATTGTGAGCATCAACCGAGTATGGGCTTCCTGTTTTATGATGGTTTGTAGTAATGGGCGGCTGCGGTGTTAATCGGTCACTACTGTTTGCAGCACCAGATAACGGGCAATAGCTATCAACTTCTCATGAGTCTCTTCTAGCTCGCGCAGTGGTTCAGCTTGGTGGGTGATTTCGGTTCCGGCTTGTAACCCAAATATTTTATTCTTACGGTACAGGCTCCCTAAAACCAGCATTGCATCCAATGCGCCATTGCTGTCAACCATTAGCACGTTGCTACTATAGGACCCCGATGATTCCGATTCATGCCCAAGAGTTGCTTGCATCAGATGATCTTTAGGAATACCGGCAGCTAGAGAATGCAGGGATTGAATAGCTTGCCAGTGGCTGACACCTTTTTGTAGCTGGCCTTGCAGACTGGAGGTGAGATATTGCACCTTACCGCGAGTAAGCACCTTCATATACGGAGCAATGGCAACCGAACCCGGTACACAGATTGATGTTAGCGTTGCAACAACAGCGTGGATTGAGCTGGTATGTTCAGCGATATCTTTAGTATTGACCCGTAATTCATGATGAAGCGGCACTGATTGAGTTTGGTCTGGCGACGGTGCATGTGTATCGGTTAAAAGTTGGGTGTTCAGACAGCCATTGGCTGAGACAGTCACGGCAGGCGCTGAGCTAAAGCCCATTAATTCAAATCCTTGCATCCGGAAAGCATAGGAGCGTGCCGATGTGTTATTTATGCGCCCACGTTGGTAGCTCGCGAGTAAATTAATGTTATCTGGCAGCGGTATCTGGCGCGATAAAAGGGCTTTCTGATATTTACCTTGTCTGATTTCATTAACGGTTTTTGTTACCCGATCACAGAAAATAGCAGGGTCAGTTTGCCGTATCTGCATTTCGATGGCGCTTCTTTCTATTTGCGGTTGCATCTGCCTATTTTGATGATGGTCACATTGAAGATTTTCATCATATTCACCGTTAGGTTGTCCATAACTATATGGTTTACAAATAGATGGTTCACAAACAGATGGTTCACAGGTCGATGGCTTATAGATAGAGGGGGCATTGTCATATTGGCCACTGTCACATTGATGCAGCATCGTAAGAAGTTGGGGTAAGTGGGAAGGAAGCAAACTGCGTATTATCACGCTGCCGTGATTGAGCCGATATTCATGCAGTGGAAGGAAAATTTGCAGTAGCTCAGTGCCGGGGGCAGTGTGGTACGTCGGGTTATGGAAGAGATGAGCCAGTTCCAATTGGCTGAGACCATAAGCTCGCCACTCTTTAATCGGGATACTCGCCAGTGCGGATGAGATATTACCGACGATGTCGGGGGATAACCAAACACGCTCTTGAAATTGTTCACCACTAAAACTATCGTCATGATCATTTTGCTGCTGGTAACGTATGTGAACATAATTAGGATAGACAGTTATCAGTGCCGCTAACCCAATACCGACCGAGAACTCGCCGTCTTTTTCATAGATAGCGTAGTGTTGGCATTCCTCATTATCAGTTAGTGATGAATATCCTTCTGAGCAGCTTCTACTGCGAGAGATATCGAGGGCACCCTCTTGATAACGCTGTACTAATTTTGTCGCCATTGTCAGGGGAGGAGTACTGAGCGTTTGTTGACACTGCGCATAGTAAAGTGGTTCTCCAGAGCAGGGCATGGGCGATGTTAATATCTCTGGAAGAGGAGCTCGGGCCCGAGCAGATAAATTTTGTCTATCTATTACATGTAACAACGGCCAACTGGATAGATGATTTTTATCCCACGACTGAGGCCCCATCATTTCGGTAGTTTCTATAGTTTGGGTAAATGAGAATGAGGAAGGTATAACCTGAGAGGTGTAGGTGTAGGTGTAGGTGTAGGTGAATGGGGAAGGGGGTCTGTTTTTTCTGTGGGTCAATTTTCGTGGTGTGGACTTAATTAAGACCATAACATCATCCTTGTGTAATAGTTATTTTGATTAATCAATTCTTTATAGATATTGTTTTTGCTATTCATCTGAATGATGTTCTCTATCATCAGTATTATTATGTTAATCCAATTATTTGTCATTAGCACACCCTTTAACAACCTTATTGCAATAGACCTGTTGGTGTAAATGCATTATATAACAATGATATGTGAATTATTAATAATTAAGTGGGTTGATTTTGTGGCTCCCCTCTATGATAGGGTTCCATGCTGGATTCCATTTTGATTTAATGATTGCCTTGATTTAATGAATTGCCCGCTTCATTACTTATATTTAACCGTTTTTCTTGCGTTGTATAATTTCACACTCTTTATTTCTGTGTTGTATCTATGCTTATTGATGCCATTGATGCCATTGATGCGTCAGGATAGGATAGTGACGGTAGGAGGGAGTTGGTGTTTGCCGAGAAAAGCTAGGTATATTCAGGTAGTCCCCATTCTAATAATAGGGGAATTATCTGAAATAGTGTTTTCCATCTGCACCTTTAAGCGCCAAACAGGTATTCTAGTCGCTCACTAGCAGGTTTGACCATTTCCGTTCCCCAATAAATTTAGGGGCAGTCAAAGGGAGATTTCTCCCCGGCCACTTACTGGCAATTCACTTCTCAAGCGTTAAAAAGGTATCTATCTTTCCATGTCGACATCATTAACTTCAGCACCTCATCTGGCGTTCAAAATTATCGCCACAGGGGTATCGTTACCCCCTGATAGGGTGGAATCCTCGACGTTGGATCGTAAACTCAATAAGCCTGTCGGTTATGTAGAACAACGTTCTGGCGTCCGACATCGCTATCATGCGACGTCAGATGCTAACCAGGCTGAGTTAGCAGCAGCAGCACTGCATGATGCCCTTGAGCGGCATGAGATCAATCCCTCCTCAATCGATTTATTAATATCAGCCTCGGCTATTGCCTACCAGGCCCTACCGTGCACAGCGGTACATATTCTCAAAATAGCGGGTTTGGCACCCGGCATTGCTGGGTTTGATATCAATAGCAGTTGCGTGAGTTTTATTTCCGCATTACAGGTGGCTGCGGGGCTACTGAATGCCGGAACTTATCAACGTATCGCTATTGTTTCAGCCGATCTAGCATCACGAGGTATTGATTGGAATGATGAGGAGTCTTCGCTGATCTTCGGTGATGGTGCTGCATGTGCCATTGTGGAACGAGGAGATGGCGGCAGTGGCATATTGGCTAGTTTGGTTGAAATGTATCCTACGGGCAGTGAGTTATGTGAGATTCGGGCGGGTGGCACACGATGCAACCCTCGCTCAGGTATGGATAACAACGATTTTTTATTTCATATGCAGGGGAAGAAGTTGTTTCGACAAGCCTCGGGCGTCATCGAAGATTATTTTCAGCGTCTATTGAAAAAAAGTGGGCTGACGTTGGCGGATATTGCCACTGTGGTTCCACATCAGGCGAGCCATTTATCGCTGGCACATATGCGCAAACGTTTACATGTGCCAACAGATGTGCTGGTGGATATCTATCGAGAGCATGGTAACCAGGTGGCGGCATCAATACCGACCGCATTACATGCCGCAGTGATGAGCGGGCGCTTTTTGCCGGGTAAACCGGTGATGCTTATTGGTACCGCAGCAGGATTGACGCTGGCGGGTATGGTTTTGCTGCCATGAGAGTCTTACGACCATGAAAGTTTTAGTGACGGGGGCAACCAGTGGGTTGGGGCGCAACGCAGCACAATGGCTGCTGGAGGCGGGGCATGAGGTTTATGCTATCGGGCGGGATGAACTGGCGGGGGAAGAACTGCGCAGGTTAGGGGCCACCTTTATCCCGCTGGATCTAACCATGACCACAATGGAGGTCTGCCAGCAATGGGTCAAAACGTGCGATGTGGTTTGGCACTGCGCCGCTAAATCGGCACCGTGGGGTAACCCGCAGGATTTTCACCAGACCAATGTGGTGGTGACGCATAAACTTGCTCAGGCCTCCGGGCGTGAGGGGGTTAAGCGGTTCATTCATATATCATCACCTGCCGTGTATTTCGATTTTTGTCATCATCATGATCTGCCTGAAACATACCGAGCCACCCGCTTTTCCAGCCACTATGCCAGCAGTAAATATGCGGCGGAGCAGGTGTTGCATGAATGTATCGCTCATTATCCGGACACCACTTATGTGATCCTGCGCCCACGTGGGTTATTTGGTCCCCATGATCGAGTGATTGTGCCGCGTTTGCTGCAACAACTGAGCAGAGATCGCAATGTGCTGCGTTTACCGGGAGGAGGGCAAGCTCAGCTTGATCTCACGTTTGTGCTGAATGTGGTGCATGCCATGATGTTAGCCACTGATAACGAAGAGCTACGCTCCGGTGCGATTTATAATATTACCAATCAGGAGCCGCAACGGCTGGTGACGATGCTGGATTCTCTGTTGAATCAGCAGCTTCACATTAACTATACCTTGCAGTCAGTGCCTTACTCGTTACTTTCTGTCGTGGCGGCAGGGATGGAGCTGGTCGCTAGTGTGACCCGGAAAGAACCGCTGTTAACCCGTTACAGTGTTGGCGCCGTCTATTTTGATATGACCCTTAATTCAGAACGTGCCATTAATGAACTTGGCTACCGGCCTCGCTACTCAATGGCGGAGGGGATTGTGTTGACCGGCGAGTGGCTTAGTGCGCAGAGGAGTGGCCTGCATGGCTAAGATCACCACGTTTGAAGTTGGCTATTGCACACACCTTGCCTGCATGGCGCTTAAAGGCGCTCCTTTTCGCGTTTGCAAGTTCCCGGCACGCGCCTGTTTGATTGAGGTAGACGACCGCCGTTGGCTGTGGGATACCGGCTACGCAACATGGTTTGAGCAGTACACCCGGTCAGGGGTTTTTCGCCTCTACCGGCAGGTGACACCAGTCTATTTCGATCCCGCTCAGTCTCTGGTGACACAATTACGTGAGCAAGGCTATGTTAATCGGGATATCCACGGGCTGATCTTGTCTCACTTTCATGCCGATCATATTGCCGGGCTGCGTGATTTTAGCGAGCTTACTTTTATTTGCTCTGGCAACGGCTGGCAAAAAACACGTGACCTGCGTGGCATTGCGGCCCTACGGCAGGCGTTTATTCCCGGCCTGATACCGGAGGGTTTTGAATCTTCCCTTCAGTTTATCGAAAGTTTCCCACTGCGGACGTTGCCGTCTGAACTCGCCCCCTTTGAGAGCGGTTTCGAATTGCCCGGCAGCAAAGGGCAGGTCATTCTGGTACCACTACCGGGCCATGCGGTGGGTCATATGGGGGCATTTATTCTTACGGATGAGGGGTGGGTCTTGCTGGCGAGTGACGCGGCTTGGTCACCGTTAAGTTACCAACAACTGCGTGGGCCATCACGTATCGCGAACTTATTGATGGCAGATTCACGCGCTTACTACCAAACGTTACAGCAGCTCAATCAGTTATGGCGTACGGGGAAAACAGACATTCGGTTATGCCATGAGGGGGATTTATGATCCCATTTATAACACTGTGGCACTATTTTCGTATCCGACGCTTGCGTTTTGCCAACCGTGAAATGCTTGAAGCTTATCAGGTCAAAAAACTCCAGCAGTTCTCGCAGCAGGTATTGGCTAACAGTCCTTGGTTCAAGCGTTATGCCTCACAGCCTATCACGACGTGGCCGTTGATGAATAAGCAACTGATGATGGAACATTTTGATGTAATGAATACGCAGGGCTTACACCGTGATGGGCTAATGGCATGTGCACTTGGCAGTGAGCAAGATCGCGATTTTTCACGTCAAACCGGGAAGTTCAGCGTTGGGTTATCATCTGGCACCTCGGGTCAGCGTGGCCTCTTTGTGGTCAGCCCACAAGAACAGCAGCTCTGGGCAGGGGGTATTTTGGCTAAAATGTTGCCCGATGGCTTATTTGCGGGTGAGCGTGTGGCGCTATTTCTGCGGGCGGATAATAACCTTTACCAAAGTGTTAACAACCGTTGGTTGAGTTTGGCGTTCTACGATCTTTTTCAGCCTTTTCAGTCTCACGCAGGTCTTCTGGAACAGCAGTCGCCGACGATTATCGTCGCACCGGCACAGGTGCTACGGGCGTTGGCGTTGGCGGTGATGCGCGGAGAACTGCACCTCACGGTTAAAAAGGTGATTTCTGTCGCTGAGGTGTTGGACGAACAGGATCGTCAGCTTCTACAACAGGTTTTTGGTCACGTTGGTGAAGTGTATCAGGCGACAGAAGGCTTCTTAGCCGCCAGCTGTTCCCACGGTACCTTGCACCTGAATGAAGAGTTTCTACACATTGAGCCGCAGTGGATAGATGAGCGGCGCTTTACCCCTGTCATCACCGATTTTACGCGGCGAACCCAACCCATTGTACGTTACAAACTGGATGATGTGCTGGTGGTGAGCGATAAGCCCTGTCCTTGTGGCAACCCCGCGCGGGCGATTAGCCACATTGAAGGGCGTTGGGATGACCAGCTACTGCTTCCTGACCGGCAAGGCACATTGCAGGTGATATTTGCTGATCTCTGTAGCCGGGTATTGGCCACTGCGTTACCGCTGACGGCGGATTACCGCCTGATTCAACATGGCGACCATCATCTACATTTGATGGCCGATTGCACAGCTAGCGAACTGGAGCGTTGCCGGGATGCGTTGGTATTGATGCTTCAGCAGCAGGGTATTGAGACCGAGAGGTTATGTTGGCAGTTGGATACAGTGGTCGTGGTCCCACAATTTGATCGCAAAAGGCGGCGTATTATTCGTCAAGGAGCCGCAGCGTGAAAACAGGGCTATTTCGCGCGGGGCAACTGCTATTGGGCTGGGGGTTTGTTGGCGTTGTTTATAACCTGGCCGACCGGTTTCAGGGCGTTGGCCATGTCATCACGCCTTCTTGGATTGACGACTTGATCCCATTCTCTACTTCCGCCGTCTGGCTGTACCTGTCGTTTTTTCTCATCATTCCAATGGGCTATTTTCTGGCACCCATCAAGGCGGTTAGTTGGTTGGCGCGGGCAATGCAGATCTCTGCCTTGGGGGCAGGGGCGATATACCTGCGGTGGCCAACTACGCTGAATTATCCGGTTGATGTAGGTCAGGGGGTAAGCTCTCAACTTTTAGCCACCTTAACTGTCGTTGATTCTGTGCAGAATTGTCTCCCCTCATTGCATATCGCTCTGACGATGCTGGCTGTGTGGGCGATTAGCAAAGGGAAGGTCCGGGTCAGAACACTCTTTTTTATTCTTTGGGGCGTGGCAATCGCTTTTTCTATCCTGCAATTAAAACGTCACTTATTGATTGATCTGGTCGGCGGTATTGCACTGGCATGGGTAGCAGGTGTTATCGCGCAGTGGGTAAATGGGTACCGTAACAAACAAAAGGATCTGTGCCATGAGTGAACTGATTATTCCCGTCATCCTGATGGTGGTTTTTGTGGTGGGAGAAGCGTGGTTACTGAAATTGAAAGACGGGTATTACGTTGATTGGCATGACGTGGTTTTCAACATCAATTCCGGGCATATTATGTTGTGGCTTTTCCGCGGGCTGGAAATTGTCTGCTACACCGCCGTATTGAATCATTTCAGTCTGAGTCTATTTACGGACGTTTCTCCATTTTGGGTCTGGTGTTTTGCATTATTCGCCTGGGACTTCGGTTTTTACTGGCTGCACCGCTTACATCATCAACTGCGTTTATTGTGGGCGGTACACGTCGTGCATCATCAAGGGGAGCATTACAACTTATCTCTTGGCGTGCGGAACTCTTGGTACTCTTCGCTCACCTCCATTCCTTTCTTTATTGTACTGGCCTGGCTTGGCGTTCCGCTGACAGTTTTCCTTGGTGTCTCCATCCTGCACTATTCTATTCAGTTTTTTAACCATAGTGCGATGACGCCAAGACTTGGTTTTCTGGAAAAGATATTTGTTACGCCATTCCACCATCGGATACACCATATCAACGATATGGCTTACGCTAACAGTAATTATGGCGGAAGCTTTATTTTCTGGGACAAGTTATTTGGCACCTTTTGCGCCGCTCCGCCAGCGCAGCTTTATCACTATGGTGTGAAAGGGAAGCGGCCATCCCATAATCCGTTTGTGGCAAGTAATTTACCCTTTGCCCGTTACTTGAAATTACCGTCAATGACTCAAGAGGCCGGGCGCAGTTTTGATGTGTCCCCTTGGGTCGTGTTTAGCGGCGCGATGCTGCTGTTCGCCTTGGTTCTGGGTTACATTCAATGGTATGGCTACGGTTATCAAAACGTGACCGCGTCACAGATTACCCTGTTTATTTTGCTGGCACTGGGAACCATCACCCTTGGGGGAATTTCTGAAGGGCAACGTTGGGGTATCGTTGGCTGGTTTAGTCTCACTCTGCTGTTGCCACTGATCTTTATTCTCTGGTTTGGCTGGTCGCATGGATTCTGGCTGATAACCATACTGATGTTGACGTTGCACGGGACTTGCGTGTTGTGTGGTTGGGGACGGAGGAAGGTTGCAGTGAATAAGACTGAAACAAAGAAGACGGAAGTGAAGAAAACTGATGTGGAGCCTCCTCATGCCTGAATGTTTAGCCCCTCTACATTATCCACAAACCGATGAGCAACCCTTTCATCAGCAGTTACAGCAGGCGGCACGGGATTATCTGGCCTCGCAGGGGGAGCACCACTATGCCGATGGCGGGCAATGGCTAAAAGCATTGGTCCTGTTAACGCTGTGCGTCTTGTTTTATGCTTTGAGTCTTACGGTGTCGCAGGCGTGGCTGTTCTTTCTGAGCTACTTCTTGTTTGTCACCATGGGGATGCTACTGAATGTTAATGTCAATCACGATGCATCACATAATACCTTCAGCCGTCACCCCCGGCTGAACCGCCTTATTGGGCGCTTGGTGACTCTCCCGCTTGGGGTTGATCCTGACTATTGGCGAGTCCGCCATGTGGTGTACCACCATCGTTACGCCAATGTAGAACAGTATGATCTGGATACGGAGGAGAACGGTTTCTTTCGCCAATCACCTTTCCAGCAGTGGCGACACCACATGCGTTATCAGCACCTTTATTGGCCACTGATTGCGGCGTTGTCATTACCTTGGATTGCATGGGTTTTTGATTGGTCGGATCGGCTGGATAAAACCCCGCTACGGCAAGAAAAATTGCTGCGTGGTTGGCAAGGCTGGGCGATGTTCATCTTGAGTAAAATAGGTCACCTGTTGCTGGTATTGGTTATTCCATTACTTGTTGGTCAGCAAAATGGCATTCCATGGTGGGTGGTGATACTTGCCTATTGGTTAAGCCAAATGTTCGCTTCTTTACTGGTGGTTTTTCTCTTATTAGGCACCCATTGGGCAGATGCCGAATTTTTCCAGGCACCGTCTGATCATGTTATGCCACATGGCTGGTATCACCATAATTTCGCTACCGCCTGTGACTGGGTGACCTCGCCCCGTGGCTTACACCACTTAACCGGTGGTTTGAATTACCACCTGACGCACCACCTATTTCCGCACTGGCACCACCGCCATTATCCCGCACTGGCGGAGATTATCGGTACGTTGGCCGCGAAACATGGCATGAATTACCGCTGTATTAGCTACCGTGAGTTGATGGCATGTCAGCGTCAATTTTTACGGGGCTTGGGTCAGGAACCAAAGCAGGTTCAGGGATGAAGGGCGGTACACCATTACGTCCATTGGCCTTCCAACGTAACGATATGGCGCTGCATAAGGCGCTTATGCAGGCCGCACAACATTATCTTGCCAGCCATCATGACCATCGTTTTGCCGACGGATGGTCGATCAGCAAAATGGTGTTTTTAGCCATACTCTGTCTGGGGTGTTACGGATTGAGTCTGCAGTCATTCGCTTTACCGTCAATCGTTCTACAACCACTTGCTCTACAACCATCTGTGCTACAACCCTCTATTCTACAACCACAAAATATACAGCAATCTGGCATATGGGACTTTTTCTTTAGCTATCTAGGGTTTATTTTCACTGGCATGTTGCTGACAGTAAACGTTGTCCACGATGCCTCGCATAACGCTTTTTTCCGCACTCGTTGGGCGAATGTACTGATTAATCGTCTCGTCGCTATTCCTGTAGGGTTAGACCCAGACTGTTGGCGTGTTCGGCACGTTATTTTTCATCATACGCATACTAATATTGAGCATTATGATCCAGATATTGATGAAAATGGTGTACTGCGCCAGACACCGTTTCAACGCTGGAAACCGTTTATGCGGGCACAGCATTTTTACTGGCCACTGGTCGCGGCGATGACCTTCCCTTGGTATATCTGGCTGGTGGACTGGTTGGATCGCGCTGGGAAAACACGAGTGACAACACGTATGGATCATCAGGGGGGCCGGGGTTGGGGGATATTTCTGTTCAGCAAAGGTGCGCATTTATTGCTGGCCTTGGTTATTCCGTCTGTGGTGTTGTCTGGACACATTAGCTTTATGACCATATTGGCGGTGTACTTACTGTGCCAAATGGTCTCCTCATGGTTGTTTGTGATGCTGATTGTGGGGACCCATTGGGCAAAAGCCAAATTTTTTCAGGCACCAGAACAAGGCAGTATGCCGCACAACGGGTATCAGCATATCTTTGCCACCACCTTTGATTGGCATACCCAACCTCGCTGGATAGGTTATTGGCTTGGTGGGGCAAATCTACACTTGACGCATCATCTGTTCCCTCATTGGCACCACCGGCATTACCCGGCGTTGAGTCAAATAATTAGCGTGGTTGCCGCACGTTTCGCGATGGATTACCAGAATCTAAGTTTGCGTGAGGTACTGTATTTACAACACTGTTTTCTGAGGGAAATGGGCATCAATCCACAGGTGTCGCCAGACAAAGGTGAGCGATGACGAATATATTGATAACGGGCGCATCGGGGTTTATTGGCGGGGCATTTATGCGCCGTTTTGCCCGTAATGACGGGATTAGACTCTGTGGTATTGGGCGGCGCTCGGTAGAGGATTTTCCCACCTCAGTGCATTATCAGTCGCTGGATTTAGCACGGCTTGCAACACTGGATTTTACGCCAGATGTGGTTATTCATGCCGCCGGGCGAGCCGGGCCATGGGGAACCCGCTGTGAGTACTACCGTGATAACGTGGTCACGACAGAGCAGGTGATTAAATTCTGTCAGTCCAGAGGAAACCCACGGCTAATTTATCTTTCGACCGCTGCGGTCTATTACCGTTACTGCCATCAACTGGCACTCACTGAACAGTCTGAGATCGGGCCTGAATTTGCCAATGATTATGCTCTTACTAAATATCAGGGGGAGGTGCTGATCGATGCTTATCAGGGAGAGAAAACCATTTTGCGGCCTTGTGCCGTCTTTGGCCCTGGAGACCAACTGCTTTTCCCTCCCTTATTAGACGCGGCCAGTCATCGCAGGCTTCCTTTCTTGATTTCTGAGGTGCCCGCACGCGGGGAATTAATGCATATCGATGTACTGTGTGATTACCTGTTAAAAGCCGCCATTACGCCTGAATTGCGCCCGTTCTATAATTTATCCAATGCAGAACCCATTGAAATTAAAGAATTTATTAGTGATATGTTGAGTAAGCTTGGCCTCCCAGCACCTAAAAGAGAGATTCGCGTAGCCACCGCAATGCTAATCGCCGGAATCATTGAAGGTACATATCGGTTATTGCGTATTAAAAGTGAACCGCCCATCACCCGATTTGGTGTTGGGGTATTGGGTTATTCGAAAACATTGGATGTGAGTGCGGCTACACACGACTTTGGCCCACCATCCAGCACCCTTTCTCAAGGGCTAGATGCCTTTATTTGCTGGTACAAGGAACAGAGATAATGATCTATCTCGCGGCCATCTGGCTGGGTATCTTGCTGTTTAAGCTGATTTTTACGCTACGAGTGATAAAGCGAGGAAAGTGGGCGGGGTATGGTGTACCACAAACCACGGCCACGATATTGCAACCCGTGTTGAGCGGTGATCCACAACTGGCAACCGTGCTGGAGGCAAACGTCGTTGCACTAAAACAGGCGCATTTTTTTTGGCTTATTGACGATGATGATACGGTGGCAAGAGAGATAGCCATCAGCATTCAGTCGCGTTATCCCGAGCGAGAAATTAAGGTAAGCTATTTCCCTCCAGCGCCTGAAGGGGTTAATCCTAAAGTTTTCAAGCTCGAACAGGCCTGGCAGGAGGTGGAGAGTGACATCTTATTGGTATTGGACGACGATGCGTTTTTGTCAGCAGAGTCTTTCGGGACGTTATTGAACCAGATTGAAGAGGGCGCATTAGTGACCGCGCTGCCTTATTATTGTGCCGATAGCAATGGGTACTCCCGGTTATTGGCGCAATTCGTTAATGATAATTCCGGTTTCACCTACCTGCCCTTGTTGCCGTTTTCACCCCCCTTAACCATCAATGGGATGTGTTATGCGATGTCCATCAATACGTTGGCTCGAGTGGGAGGCTTTGCCGCTATTTTACACGACCTGGCCGATGATCTGGCGTTGGCAACCCTGCTCAGACAACATCATATTCGTCTAATACAATCCACCGCCCCAGTGAGGGTTCAAACCAGTCTTTCTTCTGGCAAAAAGTATATGCAACAAATGCATCGTTGGTTTTTGTTTGCCACGCTACTGTTGCGTGAAAAAACAGTGCTGATAAAACTGATTATATTTCTGCTACAGGGGCTGCATCCTTTACTCATGTGGGCGATGTTACTCACTGTTGGATGGGAGTGGGTGACGGCGGCCCACGGCATCACAGGGATTAACCTGGGCATTATTGCGGCTTGTTTGCTGATACGCCATGCTGCCCTCCGTCACGTTCAGCAGGCCATTGCCCCTGATATCCGTTCAAATCCTATTTTTTCGCTGTTGTCTGAATTAATGCAACCGTTACATTTATTACATGCGTTGTGTAACCGAACGATTTACTGGCGTACGCGGCGCTATCGTGTTTTGAGTAATAAAAAGTTTAATTCACTATGAATAAGATAACCTTACAGATAGCGTATATTACCGGCCGTAGCTCGCCAGAAAGCGGCAGTTTAAGCCCGGTTCAATTAGCCTTTATCAAAAAATTAGCTCAACCGGGGCGCGAACTGGCTACCTTGAATTTTCCGTATCGTGCGGGTGAAAATGAGAAGAAAGGCTATTTAGCGCCAGGTTTAATTAAAGCTAGCTATCATAATTGCCGCGAATATCTTTCCTCCCGCCACCCTGAGTTTCAAACTCACTATCGGCCCGCTTTATTGGCTTTACTGGCACGAGCGCCGCATACGGTATTGCTCTCTGGCAGCTGTGGTTTGGAGTTATTTAATAACTTAAATCTACCGAAGGCCATGATGAGCCATGTCAGTATCTTTGCTTATGGGCCGGTGGCTCGGCAGCGGCCTTTGTGCCAGCACACACTGGTTCAAGGGCAGCGCGATTTGATCTCCAGATTTTGGTGTCGGCAAGTGGATAGCAAAGTCAGTGGTGGCCATTTGAATTATCTCTCTAACCCAGCATTACTGACGCTTTGTAAGTGTTTTATTGCGGCAGTTGAATCAACTCAGGGATTGCGATGAAGACGTTAGATGATTTGATCCCCCCGGCTACCCGCTGTATCGATCTGCTGGCCCCGCCTTTTTCTGGGCACTTACACCCGATACTGGCGTTGGGCCGCATGTTGGCTAAAAATTACGAGGTACGCATCATCAGCACGCAAGATGCGTTGGCGCGTATCACGGCGGCAGGGCTAAAGGGCATTGCGTTGCCGGGGGAATATGACCCGCTGTTACAGGCCATTGCCAACCCAGACTATGCGGTTAAAAGCAGTCCGCTGAAGCTTTATCGCCAATTTAAATCTGCGGTTGGGTTACTCGTTGAGTTTGCCTCGGCACTGGAAACACTTTACCAACGTGATGGTGTGCCAGACCTGGTTATTGCTGACTTTACTTTACCCGTGGTGGGAATAGTGAGTAAAAAATTGGGTATCCCTTGGTGGACGAGTTTACCCTCGCCCTGTGTGCTGGAGACGCTAGATGGCCCACCGGCCTATTGCGGTGGCCTTTATCCGGCAAAGACCGCTATGGACAACGTCAGTCAGTTTATCGCGCGGAAAAAAGTCCGTTGGTTTAAAAAAACGTTTTTTTGGTTATTCCGTAGAACAATCTCAACAACCGGGATCACGGCGTTATATCGTGCTGATGGTACAGAAAGTGCTTATTCAGCAGACTGTATTCTGGCTCTGGGTGATGTCGCATTTGAATTTACCCGAACCTGGCCGGAGAGCGTCCGTTTTATTGGGCCAGCGCTCTATACCCCGCCTAATTTGCAGCCTGCGCCGCACTTTGAATCAGGCCGCCGTCATGTACTGGTGACACTAGGGACGCATCTGGCCTGGCATAAAGATGAAGTGGTAAAGGCGGTTGAGAGACTTGCCCAAACCATGCCAGAGTCGGTTTTTCATTTCACAGAGGGGGATCCGAACGCGGCTTGCCATCAGCAGACCGATAATTTCATCCGCTTGCCGTGGATAGATTATGAAACCTGTCTTGGTCACTACGATGTGGTGATCCATCATGGTGGTGCAGGAATTCTGTATTACTGTCTGAAACATAATATACCGGCGTTGGTCTATCCAGTTGATTTCGATCAATTTGACCATGCTGCCCGTCTTGATGCGTCGGGGAAAGGTCTTTGGTTAAAAGGGGGGGTGAACGCGTTGGCGAATGCCAAAACTCAGATTGAGCAGTTAACTGCCCGTCAGGGGTAAAAATAACGTAAAGGGGGCAGATTGCTGACAAAGTCAAATGAAGGAGAAATGGTGTGAGGCTGGTAGATTTAACCAACATTCGGATGATCACGCAAACGCAATACGTGATCCACTGGATTTTTAGTAAGAAATAGCCAGGGTCGGTTCCCTGGCAGTGGTGTTTTAAAGGTTGCTGGCAAGGGTACATTCGGAAAAAAGCTGAAATAGCTTACTGTTCTCTTCTCTATTCATGACGCTAAAACTAATGCCACTATCTGATTTTTCAAATAGATTAAACGTCTTTTCCTCTGCATCCAGCAGTACGTCGCTTAAATCTTTTCTATCTTCATCGGTGAATTCAACGCCCGCCTTTCTGGCAAGGTTTTCCACTTCCGCTTCTGTGGCGCGATGTAACAGTGGTGAGATATAATTGCCCCCGGTCATGCCATATACCGTAAATCGGCTACCATCCCACTTTATTTTTGCCGTTTCAGTCTCTTCTGGGAAATGATTTCCACCCAAACTTTTGGAGGTTCTATCCAATTGCTTGCTCATATGACAAGTATAGTATTCATCGCTAGTGTTATTTTTATCTGCCGCTGAAACTGCAACTGCAACCATCGCGATAAGAAGAAAATATTTTTTCATGGTTCAATCCTTAACTTCCATTGTTATTTGAATGTATTTTTGTCTTTTAGACAGGAATATAACTTGTTACCTGGTGTCTCAAAATTTTCACTTATCATCTTTAAAAAAAGCAGACAATATTTAATTGTCTCAGACTGCTGACAAACCCCGATGACGCGATCTTGAACGGTGAGGATAGGCAGAGGAGTAAAGAGTCCGCGCCAAGGATGGCGCGGCTCGAGCCTACATGGATGTATTTACGGCGTCTTTACGATCTGCCTGTTCTCTCCGTCGCGGGCACTTTGTCAATAACCTCAGGCAATATTTAATTGTCTGCTCCTCAATAAGGTTATCTTTTAGGCCGCCGCGTTATCATATAATTTTTGAATGAGAAGCTGTTGTTCCTCGGTCGGCTTTATACCAAGAGAGTGGTAGATGATCCCCAACTGGTAGAGTTGTTGATTACCTGAAGCATCTTCTGCGGTAATAGATTCACGCGTCAACATTGATTTAAGCGTGAAAGTGATATGTTGCATGCATTCAGGTGTATTGGTAGCACAAATATTTTTCAATAACGTCAGGTTTTGTCCAGAAAGACCGGTATCTTTCACAACACGCGCTCTGGCTTCATCCCACTGTTTGTTTTTTATAAACAGATCGGTAATAAAGTAATTTTGGGCGGTGGTGACATGCTTATTTAGTATTCGTTCAGCACTGACGACATCGCCTGCAAAACCATACATTTCAGCAAGATCCCTATAATTTCTTTCGACTTCTTTGGGTGGATAGTCTTTTAGCTGTGAGAGATAAATAACCTCTGCATCTGTAGCCAACTTCTTAGCTTCCTCTATACGTCCAATATCAACTAATTTTTTAACGATGGACTTAGTTACCGTTTCCCATGGATTGAATGTTTGATTTTGTGATTCTTCAATAATAATGTTTAAATATTTATCAGCTAATGCATCATATTTGCTTAAATATAGAAAATTAAGCGACTCTATTTTATATTCGTAGCAATACCTATCGTCATAACAGGCGTATTCTGACGAGGTCATTAGCTTGTCAATACGTTCTTTAATTAGGCCAGTTTCGTTAGTGGCATTCAACAATCGGATAAGCTTTATTTCTTCTATAGGCTTGGGAGCAAAGCTAAAGGACTTATCTGTAGAGGCAATGCTGGTTGCAATTAATGCATTGTATTCTTCAGTGAAACCATTAGCATGGTAAAATGCCATAATCCCGGACAATGCCAAGTCATAATAGGTGCCTTTATCTCCGGCCGCCCTGAGTAGTTGTTCTGATAATATTAATGTTTGTTGCTTATTACCTGCAAATGAATATAGATTGATCAAATTCAAGTAATCTTGATAAAAATAAATTTCATTGTTCTGCTTCTTTTTGAGCACGTCGATAAACATTGCCTGTGCTTTATCGGTATAAATAAGGGTGTTTTTGGGGTCACCGTTGACACGATAATTTTCTGCAATAGCAAGCAGCATTCTTAATTGGTTGGTCGGTTCTACTATCTTGTCGCCATAGATATCTTTATAAATGGTCACCGCTTGATCTGGCGTATCTCGATAAGCTTCTAAAACAGAGGGAAGATAATAGCTCCTTGCATTGTTATCCAGCATTAGTAATTTTAACGCATATTCAGGCTGTTTCTTTTCAATCCAGGCATCTACATAACTCTTGTATGCTGAAAATGAACTCGGTTTCTCTAACCCAATCTGTGATAAGAATACCATTGCTTTATCTGGATTACCTGTTCCCGCAATCCAGTCAGCAGAAAGATTCAGTGATAACATCGCCTCTTTCGAACTGAAATCAAGTTTCTTTAATAGCGTATTGGCTCGTTCTGGCGAGCTAAACATCAGGATTTCTCGGTGCAGTTCGAAATAGGGGGCCTGAGCATCATAATGGGGATGTTCCGCCAGCGGTAGGGCATTTTCCAGTTTTCGTTCAACCACTGAATAGACATCGGGTAATGCCTGTGCATGGGCAAAGCTTAAGCCAGAGCAAAATGTTGCGGTATAGACTAAAGTTGAAAAAAAGTTTATTTTCAGTTTCATATAATCTTATCCATGATCAATTTTATGAGGTCTGATTAATCCAGACCCCATTATTAAAATTATTTACTTGTTGGATTCTAATTTTTTTAATTCTTCATAGGCTTCTCTCATCCCACTTTTAGCTGCAACGGTAAAGTGGAATTTTGCCTTATCCAAATTTTTCTCGGTGCCGTCTCCATTTTGATATATCCAACCAAGGTTATAATGGGCGTGCACGTTTCCTTGTTCGGCAGCTTTTATGTGCCACTGATAGGCTTCTGGTAAGTTCTTTTCTACCCCTTCACCGACGAGATACAGATAGCCAATTTCCACTTGAGCATCACTTAGCCCTAACTGCGCTGCTTTGAGTAAATAGGAGAAATATTTGGTTTGATCTTCTTTAACGCCGTCACCTTCATTATACATTTGAGCTAAAAGAAATAACGCCTTAATATTTTTATGGTCTGCTGATTTTTCTAGCCACTTAAGACCTCTATCATAGTCTTGACAAGTATAATGATACTTACCCAGTTCATACTGTGCATTATCATCACTCTGTGAGGCTTTTTCGCGTATTTCAATAGGATTGTATAGCGAGTCAATACTTTTATTATTGATATAGCAGTGAATAATACTAACACCATCGGCATTGTATGTTTCTCCGGTACCCTGCATTTCATCATTCACATAAGGGGTGGTTGTTAACAGTCTACCGGTACGATCATTAAACTCTTTTTTGATACCACTTCTTATGCCTTCAATATAGGGTACTTCTTCAATTAATTTCCCTGTATTGATACTCCAATGTCTATCCGGGCCATCTTTTTTATCGTTCTTATACATTCTGGTATACAGCAGTTTTCCTGAATCATAATATTTATATTCACCCTGAAGTTTGTCATCTTTATAAGGTGAGAGTGATACCATTTCACCCTGTTCGTTCCATTTCTGGCTATCTCCATCTAAGACGTCATTTTTATAGCTGGTTGATGTATTAAGTTGTCCATTATCAAACCACTCTCTTGATACGCCATTTTTGCGACCTTCGTTATCGTAGATTTCTTCCTGTCGCATTTTTCCATTTTTATACCAAGTCTGGTTAGAGAGTTGTTTTCCTTCTTTATACGTTGATTTAGACACCAGTTGGCCTTCGGTGCTGTACTCCTCGTTGGCTCCATGGTACTGGTCTTTATCATTTTTATTATAGATGGCTCGGACTTTACCTGATTCAAAATAGACTGTGTGTTTACCAACGACTTTGCCAGCATGGTAGGTTCTTTCGTCTTTAATTTTACCATCAGGAAAATACTCAAAGTGTTTTCCTTCGAGTTTATTATTCAAATAGCTATGGTTCTCTTTAATGTTCCCATTGTCGTAATAATGAGGGCACTCTCCGTCGGCTATTTTGCTGTCAATAAAATGTCGTTTGCTTTCAATAGCACCATTTTCATGGTAGATAATATACTCACCATTGACCAAGCCATTTTTAAATACCAACGTCTCAGCTAATTTCCCTTTTTCATCATAATATGAATCGTATTTTCCATCCTCTTTTCCCTCTTTATTATAAGTGAGAATATGTTGAATATTTCCACTGGAGTAATAGGATTTGAAGGTAGAGACGAATTTTTGCGTTTTGAATGTTTCATCGTCAGTATAACCTTCAAAGGCCAGCAGTTTGCTCGGTATAAGTTCTTCAGTTTCTTCTGATGACTCAATAAACCACCCGGCCACTTTCCACAGCTGCTTTTCTTTATCAAAGGTTAATGGCATTGGGATCACCGATGTCGCCTGGCGTTTCACCGTGGCCTTTAAGTCTTGATTTAACCAAAGATAAGATTCTTTTTTCATGAATTCAGCACCGCACAGTGCTTCAGTGCAAACTTCTATATTGGTGAGCATCGGTGTGCCACCGCTATCACATTGATCTATTGTCAGGAAAAGATAACGCTCACTTAAAATCTCAGCTAACAAACTCTTGATTTTTGCAGCATATACCTCTGACGTTAAACCAAATGATTTTGGACGACCTGAAAGCGTATTCTTATTGCAGGGGGTTTTGGTTTTAAAGTGGAACCGATCGGCCAGCAGTAGTTTCATATCACTATCAATGGCCGTTTTGTTAAAATCAATGTTATCAATTTTAGCAACAAAGGTAATGGGTTTAGGTACTGCCGGAGGGGGTTGCTTTAGATATGCAACCGACGGATAAGAGAGTATTAAGAGTGCCACCAGTTTTTTTTTCAATGTTAATCCTTAATTTAAACGTTCAATCCATTGCCATAATATGTTTTATAGTCAATTTCAGGGTGAAATGCCATTCTTCTAAGCAATATCGCTAATATATTACAAGTAAATTAATGAGTGTCAAAACGTAATTTTTCAGATGTTGTGGTAGTGATTGATAATATTAAAAATATTAATCTATCGGCGGTGATGAATTCTGGAGGTTACAGTGGGAATGACAGATTTCCAATTAAGTTACATTTCTCTCTATTGTTTTTTACATTTAACTTTTGAGTGCATTTTATTATTTTTAATTTGTGAAGTGGGTGCAATGTTAATTAAATGGGATTATGAATGTACGATGGTAACCCGTATAATAGAGACAGAAAATTGAGAAATATCTTATTTATCCTCGTGCTTCAATAAGAATAGATGACGTCGACTTGCCGATATCCAACACGTAATCATGAGATATATCCCACAGCGTTAACATCGATTTTTTAGGGGGATGTTTATCCCGAAGTATGGTTAATCTCACTGAAATATTGTCACCTGTTTTTTATACCTATTTCCCTATCACTGAAAGGAAACAGAACTATGCAAGGACGCGATTACATTCCCTGCGATATCGCAGAGTACCATCTGCTTGACGTTGCTGAATTACCCCCGAAGGACAAAAATAGGGCGTTATGCGACATGCGTTCCTTCCTTCGTGAAGGGCGTTATGGTGAGCTTGATAAACAACTGGAAAGTGCACTTACCGCATCATTCCTTAGCCGTGATGCCGAGCAGCGTTATTATCGTGGCTGGATGGATATGGAAAATACCCCCGATTTACATAGCATCATTTCAATGGGGCCGGAAGGTTTGGCACAGATCAAAGCCTGGCAACACGACTGCCCTGAATCGAACCATGCCTGGTTGGCTGAAACGTTGTACTGGCATCATTGTGCCTGGCTGTATCGCAGCTATGGCTGGGCGAAGAATACCACTACCGCGATGTGGGTGTGTGCAGCCGCCTGTAATGAAATGATGGTGCTGGCAGCCCTGCAAACGTTAACACTGGAGCCACGCCAGTGGATGGCCGCTGCGCTGATTATCCCGGCAATTACCGCGTTTGGCGTTCCGGACTGGCTGGCTGTCATTATTGCCAATGAGAAGGCGGATTCGTTGCCGGTTCTGGGCGAATTACGTGACTATCAACAGTGCTATCCTGAAGAGATGACAGCCCTGATGAGTTATTCAGGGCTTAATGCGTATGCTCAGATATCGGCTCCCGATGCGTTACCTCCAGGTTTACTGCGCAATCAAACGGGGAGGGGGCTTACTGGCCCGCATTATTGGCTGTTTGCCAGTTTGCATATCCATCCAACCCAATTCTATGTCTTCACCGATTACATCCCGTTCCAAATGCCTCGTTGGCGTGGTTTACCGCAGGAAATGCTGGACTTAATTGTTTCATCGGCTTGTGATCATTTAAGTGTTCAGGAAAAAGACCATTTACGCCATCTGATCTGGTGGGATGATTTTCGTGATGATCTCGGCCATAAAGTCGCCGATCTGGCTGAACGTGAGCGGCAGTTTACCGAGGTGAAACGCGAAGCTGAACAGGCGTTGAATGCAGATGATCGCGCTCAGGCACTACGCTGGCTGGCCGCGAGTTACTACGCGATGGAAGATGAGCCATCCGCCTGGCACTATTTACAGCAAGCTGTCGCACTAGAGCCTAGTCTTGGCGGGTATTTACATCATGCCGCGTTATGGCTTGCTGAAAAGTTTGCCCCTGAATCACGCTGGAGGCATAACCAGATTTGCCATAATGCGCAGCTTATGCACTCTCCCCAGGCAATGGTTTTGCAGGGCTACTGTTTGTTGACCGGGCTGTTTGGGTTTACACAAAACGAGGCGTTAGGTCGTGAATGGCTTGATTATGCTTTGCAGCACGATCCGAAAGATGCCTGGGATCAAACAGGCTTCATCCTAAATGAACTGAATTACCCTGACGATGCTATGCGTCTGTTCACTCTTGGGGCCGAATATGGTGCGTGTGGCACGGCGTCAAGTCTGGGTAGCTTTTATCTGTATGCGCCATCGGAGACACGAGACATACCACGCGCAATAAGCTATTACCGTCAGGTTGTTGAGCAAAACAGTGCACTTTTAAGCCAAAAAGTCATCGCCAAATATCCGCTAATCGATAACACCGATCCATTCTCGTATGAAGATGAACTAAAAAGAGCCTATTACTCACTGGCGCGCTGTTACCAACTGCTTTCATAC
This sequence comes from Yersinia similis, assembly GCF_001053095.1. Classification (GTDB taxonomy): domain Bacteria; phylum Pseudomonadota; class Gammaproteobacteria; order Enterobacterales; family Enterobacteriaceae; genus Yersinia; species Yersinia similis. The sequence goes on from NZ_CGBP01000015.1 coordinate 95,535, forward strand.
GAGGAAACTGATGCGGTAAAAACCGCCGAACTTGAGGGGCAATTGGTTGCATCATTAAAAGCATCGGTTGACTGGGGAAACGACGTTGCTTTACCCGAGTTGTTAGCCCTGCTTTCAGAACTTCATACCTTGAGTGTGGCTCATCAGTATCTTGACTTTCTACTGGAGCATGGCAACAAAGGCAGCATATTGGCGATGACTTCACTGGCAAAAATTTACTTCAATCGAAAAGATAAACATATTTATAACTATAAGCTTAGCGCTCGCTGGATGTATTTCGCACTGGCGTTGGCACCTGATGATGAAAAAGTTAATGAAGTCTTTTTTTCCTGCCATGCCCGTAACCGTTGGGTTACTCACCGTTATGTTTGGTCGACATCACGCATTGCCGCACATGAAATTCCAGGTCAGAAGAGTCCAATATCCTAACCTTAATCATTATGAATCACAGGGTTCGGACCGGGTGTTTTTAATACGCAATCGGCCCATAAAATCGGTGTGTTCTGTGTGGACATCCACTCTAGTGAATGCTGATCCAATCGCGAAATGCGACTTATGTAAAACATATTTTCATTAAAATTGAAATGATGTTCACAAAATGCTATGTTCAGCGCAGTCATGTCAAACTATCACATTCAATGGGCTGATGCTCATTGACGAAGAGGAGATAACAAAATGAAAATCGCACTGATGATGGAAAACAGTCAGGCAGGTAAAAACGCGATAATCCTTAAAGAGCTGAATGCTGTTGCCTCGGAAAAAGCGTATCCGGTATTCAACGTTGGGATGAGCGATGAGCAAGATCATCACCTGACCTATATTCATCTGGGCATCATGGCCAGCATTTTATTGAATGCTAAAGCGGTTGATTTTGTGGTGACCGGATGTGGTACAGGGCAGGGTGCAATGATGTCATTAAATATACATCCAGGCGTTGTATGTGGTTATTGCATCGATCCAGCAGATGCTTTCCTGTTTGCTCAGATTAACAATGGGAATGCGTTGTCACTGCCGTTTGCTAAAGGCTTTGGCTGGGGCGCGGAGCTTAACGTACGCTATATCTTTGAGAAAGCGTTCACTGGTGTGAAGGGCGAAGGCTATCCACTTGATCGTAAAGAGCCACAGGTACGTAATGCCGGTATCTTGAATCAAGTGAAAGCGGCGGTCGTGAAAGAAAACTATCTGGATACACTGCGTGCTATCGACCCTGAATTGGTGAAAACCGCCGTTAGCGGTGCACGTTTCCAGCAGTGTTTCTTTGAAAACTGCCAGGACAAAGAGATTGAAGCGTTCGTGAAACAAATACTCGCGTAACGATAGAACCGAATAAAAGGTTTCTTATTGAACTGCACCCCAATTATTGGAGAACACCCTGATATTTGGTAGTGCAGTTTTTTTATGCTGTGTAACATTTAATGCACAGCTAAAATTTAATGCACGGCGAACGTATTACTCGCGGCGGCCTGTTGCGGTAAAAAGTACGACCATGCCTACACGGTTAACTGCAACATCATGGAACTGGAACGACAGCATGGCATGGAGCCCATCTTCTGTATCGTCTTTGTTAGAAAAAATACCTTTTGAGTTATACACCTTCATCAATTTCTTCCCAAGACGATTATGCCCTGCATCATTGCCTAATATCGTCGCGCCATAAAGTGTGCCCCCCGTTTTTAACCCCTTAGCGGTATTGGCTATCACTTGAACTTTATCCTTTAGCGTACCAGGGAGGCAATGCAGCAGATAGAACATTGAAATTGAGTCAAAATAGCCCTGGTATTGGGCTGGGAACGGTTCAAAAACATCATGCTGGATGCATTCCTTGATCCGTGTTGACCCAATGCGATTACGGGCAACAGCAAGGCTGTTGGTATTGATATCCATCAGAGAGATATGAGTAGTTTCAGGCAGATGTGTCAGATAAAAACCAGTCCCTACGCCTATGTCCAAATGTTCATTACCGGCATATTCAGTGAAATGAGGTACCAAAACGTCGTGAGTAGGGCATTTCCAAGCAAAGCGATTGGAAATTTTCAATACCCACCAGTCATATAACTTCAGTGTAAATGGAGTATATATTTGGGAACCTATTTTGGTTGATTTGCTCATAATAATATTCCGTTACTATTTCGTTACGGTGCTTATTAAATCAACCTATGGGGTAGAGATCAAATAGAAAAACCACATAACCATATGGATTACATGGGAAATGGCTACAGCACCACGTCAATTGAAGACGACGTTTTTTGCACATATGACAAAACTAAAATAACCGCATTAGCGATATTTTCCGGCGCTATCGTTCTAATTTTCGCATCAGACTGATGGGACAGTGTTTCAACCTGACAGGGCGATATATTACAGATGTGAATTGATTTTTTGCGTAATTCTTCTCGGATGCTGTGGATAAAGCCATTAAGCCCCCATTTAGATGCTGCGTAGCACGCGCCTTCAGGCAAACTGGAGAAGCCAGCAATTGAGGATATATTCACGATTATTGGGCAGGCACTGGTCTTAATATAAGGTAATACAAGATGTGTAAGATAAATAGTGGCGAGAAGGTTGGTACTGATGGTATCGGTAATTCTACTATAGGTCATCTCTTCGAGAGCAGAAAAATTAAAGACGCCGGCACAATTGATCAATACATCCACCCCCCCCATTTGCTGAACAGCATACTCCACTAATTCACGACAGGCTTTTTCGTTGGTAAGATCGCCATACCAAAAATAAGCTCTTTTGGACTTATCATCGCTAAGATATCTGTCTTGCAATTTTTGGGAACGTTTACAAGCAAGAACAAGATTTATACCTGATTTATACAGTGCATCAGTAATAGCAGAACCAATTAATCCTGATGCACCAGTGAGTATTATTTTCAAATTACAGGACATACTTCCTCAATTCATTTTTTGACTATTAGATAAAAGCCGGGTGTGAGAAGGCTACCACTCCCGGCTTGAGTCACTAAGTTATATGAAGATTATTGGAACAAATCATTCCAATATCTACTTCTGGGTCACGTCCAGTATTTTAAATGCTTCAATCAAGGATGATGACATCCAAACCCTAGCACACGGCCAGCTTCTTGGCCTGATAATGTTCTAGGCACTGCGCCCGCCAGAGCCGTATTTTTGCCAAAGGTTACGAGTTTGATGCTTTTTACTTTAGCCGAATTATTTTTAGTCATAATATGACTCCTATTTTATTGAGATAAAGTAATCCGCTAACTATATTATTAGCGGGGTTTTGGACTCATGCATAGCATGCTTCCAATACTGTGAGAAATCTTATTTCTGATATAGAGGCTTTGGTCTTTAAATGCTTGTTCATTAATGCTCTTTATATCACTTACATTACCTTTTTTTTGGGCGTGCTTAAGTAAAGCTTCATAAGCGATTAATCGTATCTCTTCTCGATGGTTACAAAGAGACACTTTGTGAACCAACTGACGGCTTTTTTCATTTTCAAGACTCAGTAGGCCGTTATATAATACATTTTGAAAAGCGTAGCGCTCATATCTTCCCTTTTTAATTCTTGCCTCTATCTTTCCTTCCAAGGCATCTGAATCTATCTGAAATTCGTATTGATGCTTTGATTTTATTGGTCGCACTATTAAATTGAGCGATACTGATAATTCATCAGGCGGATATTGAGTATGAACATCCTTACTACGAAAATAAAACATAACTGTATTCGGGGAAAGAATCTTATCTCCATAACAATTAAGTTCTACAAATTCGTTATTTACACCAGTAACTTTATCGTAATCATAGTCATAGAGCCGAGTTCTATATCCACCACCAAAGAAATTCACTGTCCAAAAGTCAAAATTATGATCATGTGCTTCTTCGTAGGAATAAGGTGTCCGATCTAATTCTCCCTGCAATGGGAGCCACATAACAAGACGAATAGTTATGCGTTCATTACTGTAAAGAATAAAACTCGGTGCCTGTATGTCATTCTCCAGCTGGAATTGATAAGGGTTCTCCAACTCGGTAATAATCTTCGAAAAAATTTCATCTTTATTAGCCGCGTAGGCTGAAAGCCATGAACCTACCTCAAGGATCTCGCTTTCCACATAAATCCCTTTTGCCACATGGGAAATTATTGATGAGTGACTCAAAAGCTCTAATAAATCTTGTAATGTCAGTGGTTTCTTCACTGGCGTAATATTATTTAGGAGCATTGCTAGCTTCTCCTTGCGCCATGTTCATTTCGGCAAGTGCACGCCTGACATAATGACTTTTCTCTAGTGCGAGCACATCGCTTAATACGGTATTATCAGTACGTAACATAGCTACCCAAGACAGGGCGCGAACTTCATCAGCTTTATGATTGTGTGCGATATTTTCGATGGCTTTTTTTGATCTCATATTCCCATGAGTTGATAGCGCTGAAAAAATTGAGCGCTGGGAAGTTATTTTTTCAATACTGTTAAAGTGAGGTTTTCCCCAACATAAATTACGGTCTTCATCTGTAGATTCAATATCGAAAACAGTTTGTCGGGCAGAAATATCTGCTTTATTAATAAGTAAATTTAATGAAACCGAAAGTGACTCGGGTTCGTATTGTATATGCACATCTTTATTAGCAAAATAATAGATGACTTCATTTTCTCGCAGAGACATTTCCCCTTTATAACTGAGTTGGGTAAGTCCATCAGTACGTTGAATGGGCTCATTGTAATCAAATTCGTACAGTGACGTGCGATAACCTGGGCCGAAAAAGCCTACTGTCATCAGGTCAAAAGCATGGTCATGTGCGATCTTGTAAGAAAAGGGAATAGCGCTGGCCTGATGTCCGGGAGGGATCCACAGCATTAGCCGGATTGTATACAACGGTGTTGTATAAAGAACAAACCCTTGCACTTGTCCGTAATTTTGTGATTGAAAGTGGTCTGTTTTCTCTAACTCTTCAATGATGATAGAGAGGATATGCGCCTTATTGGCCGCTAATGCACGCAACTGAGTGGCAGCACAACTCATTACTTCGGATGAGTAGATTGAATTTCTAAGCTTTTCAACAGTTCCACTTGTTTCAAGAAATGACACAAATTCATTCAGTGTTATGAGTGTATTTTCTTTCGCGTCCACTTTGACAGCCATAATATTTACACCTCTGACTCTTCTGATTTATTTATTGCAAGGCTCTGTTCTGCAGCCTCAATTATTTGAGCATCAGAGTCATTCTTCACCAAATAGTCGAGTAACTCTAGAGTAGATTGAGGATCAATAAGTGAGAGGCTCTCGACCGCTTCCCAACGAACAAAGTTTGCATATGTAGACTTTGCCAGTTTTTCCAAAACAAGCACAGCTTGAGTCGCGTTCATGGCACCGAGCATTCTCACGTACATCTGTATCCTTGATGCCTGGAGGCTTGTACAAATAGATTCAATAGGTTCGAGTGAGTTCTTGTCATAGACCCATGACAACCAACCTTTGGGCTCGGAGTGAGCGATAAGGATAAAAGTGTCCTGTGCGGCTTCAGTATCAAAATCGAGAATGTATTTATAGGCTTCAAAGCCATAGACTTTACCCGGCATTAATACGGTATCTTCGAGCCTTATCAGTGCCGATGGCCTTTGAGAGAGATCTTCGCAAACTTGGCACTGGTATAAAGGAATACTGACTGGCGTATTCATGGGGTTGATCACCAGAATATCAAATTCGTTTGCATACAAAGTCGTTGACGGACTTCTACCAATAAGCCGCATAAGTAGATGAAAATTATGTTGCCTACTCAAGTAAACATGATCTTCTGATAGCAATTGATAATTTGAAGTAATGTCTTTTCTTTCCAGTAGATCATTTAATATTTCAATAATATCATCTTTTTTCAGGCTTTCCAGAATAGGCAAAATATCAAAAAACTGCGCATTCTCTTTTTCTAATATTTCAGAGGCCTTTTCCTTAAGCACGGACAGGCTGCGAATGCTTTCTTCAGAGTTTGGAGATGCTGCAATAGCTTCCGTATGTTTTATTCTATTGATAGAATCAGGACTAGTAACTTTCGACATGATTTTCTCCTTAGCATAAATACATTGTTTCTGAGAAACTTAACGTATCTGCTACTCATAATATACTCAGATTATTTGTCTTCTAACAGAACCCCTTTGGCGTTGTGATGACATACGTATTATGACTTTACTCTGGGAAGCTTGACATGACACTTTATTATACATTTTGGTTTTTAGAGTCAATATTAAAGCGGTTATTTTTTTATAGCTATCGTAAAAATATTGCTAATTTGTTAAGGGAATATTCATTTATGCATTAAATTGTGATATTTATTTTAATATTATGAATATTACAGGCGTCGTTGAATGAATCAAGCATCGGAGTTTGAGCGAGAACGTATTCTGGAATGGCCGAATGATGGTAGCGTTGCCGCAATGGTTGCAGATGTTAGGTTTGCTATATGACCCCATTCAGGGATAACTGTTGCGCTTCTCTGGTACGCAGGGAGGACGAGTTAAAGTGGTAGCAGAGAAAGCGGAATTTCCCGTGCTACCTATTTTGGCTTAAAGAAGGTCCCAATATTATCGTCTAAAAAAAGCGGATGAGTTAAAAATACAATTTCCTCATATTTATAAATACTAGCGTGCACTGAGTAATAAGTGACTCAAAACTCGTCATTATCGAAATCAAGAGGATTATTTTCATCACACTGAATATCCGTCTTTCATCATTTCAATATGAACAAAAAAATAGCAGTGAGAGCCAGTAGAACTGAAATGAATTTTCTAACATTATTTTTTTCGGAAATAAAAGAAAAAATCTGAATGCCAATTAGCACACACAAAATAAAAAAGGAAACTACATTGCGATTACTGGAGTTGTTTTGTATTGAACCTACCGTTATCGATGGATCCATGTCATACATCCATGAATATTTATCGACAGAGAAAAATAACAAAAAAGCCAGTCCAATGAAATAAATTAGCAACAAAGGGTTCCTGATTTTATTGCTCATATTATCCCCAAATAAGTTTATTAAATCGTTGCCAATGGTTAACAATAAACTTACCGTAGCTAGTATTTCTTTTTATTTCTTCTAGCGTTGGTATAATACCTCTGTTATAGCGAGCTCCAATGATTTTAATATCGTCCATCCTTAATTTTGATGGTAAGTTGTCATAATCTGCTAATTGTCTGAGATGTTTGGCAACCAAGTCTATGTTATAAATATCTTTCTCAATACAATTAGCTAGTGCCCTCAATTGCGACGAATTCATTTTTATAGGGTCAAGGCCAATAGTTTTTGCCGCAGTGCGTAACTGTATACTAACAAATCCAAACGAGGTTTTTTCTGGTGGGCTGGTAATAGTTAAATTTTTGTCTACATAATCTGGGCCACTCCAATCAAATGATCTAACTTCAAATGCGACTCTATCAATGAAATTCGGATCACCTCCAACCTCTATCCAGCAAACTCCAGCAAGTAATTCTACTGGCAATCGATACGTTTCAGCAGCGATACGTATCGAAGTTTTGTTGTGAATAACCCAAGCATCCTTAAATCGTTGAATATAATTTTTTCCACCACCAAACTTATTTGGAATAACCTTCCACATGAATATATCTAACATTCCCCACGTGGGTGATTTATTTGAAATGTTACATTTTAAAAAACTACGTCCATTGATTTGTAAAGCCTCCATTTTATAAAAAATAAACACTATGATTCATAGCAGAGCAGGAGCAGAATAATAGTAATGCTTTTTAACTTTCTCTGGCTATTTCTGCTGAAATTATCACCATGTGATTGTTGTAATATAAAAATATTTTCATGGTTTAGCAAATAAAGCTACAGACTACCCCTTAATTATAGACTATTCCTTAATGTAGGTTTTAGCCCCGCAGGCTCTTAAGTTCCAATAAATTCATTATTATCTTGTTTATGAAATTAATCTATAAAGTTTTATCTTTTAGGATAAATGCCCGATATGCTCAAAATAATTGGCGTTGTAGGAAGGCGGCAACGAAGTAAGTCCCCAGGCGCTTACATAAATAAGTACCTGGGGTTGTTGAGCGTAGCCAACACACATGCAGCTTGAAGTATGACGAGTATATAAGCAGTAGTGGAGCCGCCGACGACCCCACTAATTTTTTATTACTGAAGATTTTTATCTTTCAGGAATTTTGATACCTGATCGGCGATTTCAACGTTATTCAGATCAGAGAAAGGGAAGTGAGTATTGCCTTTTATACCAATTTCCGGCAAATGGATTACTGTCACGTCTCCGCCATGTTTATTCACCACATCCCGCCATTGACGCGCAACAGCCAGCCGGGCACGCCAACTATCCTGTGCAGGCAAGGCCGTTGGTTTGTCAGGGATATTGTCGCCGTAGATAATCAGGACAGGGATTTTAGTTAGTGCCATAAACTTCTCCAGAGGCACCGATTCCCCTTTTACGGTATCAAAAGCATTCTTTGTTGGGGGAGGGACGTCGCCTTCCGGAAAGACAAAGCTGCTGCCAGGTTCAAACGCGACTATCCCTTTTACATTGGCGTTCTTCATCGCGGTAAACCAGCCTGGGCCGCCACCCTGAGAGTGTGTAAACAAAATAGCCGGGCCAGATTTATCCACTACGGCCGACATGGCATCTGAAATCACATCGATATCAAAGGGCCCGGTGTTAGGGGTCATCTGACGGTAATACTGATTTAATGTCTCTTTATCATGGGAGAACTGTACGCCATCAAAGAAATTGGGCCATATACCCAGACGGAACTGGTTAAACCATAATTGCTCATCAGCAAGTGGTTTGACAGTTCCTTCCACCATACTGCGTCCGGCATTACCCCGACGCGGTTGATCGACCAGATAGGTCGAAAAGCCACGGCGCAAGAAGATGTTCTGAAAACCCTCGCGGCCATCCGGTGTGCTTTCCCATGTCCGGGAAGACTGCCCGGCACCGTGCAACATCACAATGGGATATTTGTGTGGGTTCTCAGGGATCTGGTAAAACACAGAGGCGTGATCACCATGATATGTCTGACCTGTTGGGTCCAATGGTTTTTTCGGTTCGAACTGCCCTGGTGTCGTAATGACGGTCCCACCGGCGGCAAAACTTCCTTGAGACTGGATAATCAAGGGTTTTATTGGTTCAGCAAACGCAGATTGAGAGATTAATCCACCAACCAACATACAAGTGGTGAGTGTTTTCAGTAAGGCTTTCAAGGTCTTTTCCTTATGTGATAGCGGACAACTGAATCATAGCGAGATTTTCACGAGTGACCATGCTGTTAAAATGAATGCGTTCACAGGCAGAACTCATGAACGGATATCTAATATCAATAAAATGTTTGAGCTCAATGTATTTCGCTAAACTGCCATTCATGAACATCTCTGTGCCATTCTGTTTCAAAGAGAATGCAAAAGTGGCATTTTATTATTGTGGATACTGGCCGTCTGTGACTTTTTCCATCCACGTGACAGTGTTACCGTCCAGTGATTCTGAAACAGCAATATGCACCATTGACTCTTTTGCGGATGCGCCATGCCAGTGTTTGACACCCGGTGGGATCCACACGACATCTCCGGTTTTGATTTGCTGAGCTGCGCCCTCCCATTCTTGTACCCAGCCGGTACCAGAAGAAACAATAAGTGTCTGTCCAAGAGGATGCGTGTGCCATGCTGTTCGTGCTCCGGCTTCAAATGAGACGGTACCGCCGGAAATTCGGGCTGGGGCGGTACCTTTAAACCGTGAATCAACTTTTGCTGTACCGGTAAAAAATTCCGGTGCACCAATAGTCGTAGGTTGTGAACCCGCAGAGCTGACGGTCACTGCCGCTTGCGCAGCAGCAATCGCATGCGTACCGGGCAGTAAAAGGGCAGCCAGAGTGATCAGGAAAATTTTCATATCGATTCAATCCTTTAACGTGAGATATTCTAATTAATCCATTGAAGATAAAAACTATTTCCCTTCTTTAAATACCTCTTGTGCAATGGATATCGCCGTTACTGCCGTTGGCCATCCAGAATAGAAGGCGAGTTGGGTAATGGTCTCAACCAACTCTTCTTCAGTGACACCGTTCTGGCGAGCCAGACGCAGATGAGAACGCAATTGGTCAGGGCGATCCATCGCCACCAGAGCACTGACCGTCACCAGGCTCCTGTCACGTTTTGAGAGTTGCGGCCGTTCCCAGATATCGGCATACAGGACATCGTCAGTAAGTTGCGCCATCTTGGGGGCGATATCCCCCATCAATTGTTGCGCCCGAGACGGTTGCTTTGTGTTATTTTTCGCCGCATCCTGCGCGTGAGCAACGCTGGCCATTGAGCCGGTAAATGTAAGAGCAGTACAAAGCAGATACTGTTGAATCTTCTTTTTCATCATCCATTTCCTTTGTTATCGGCACGATTAAAGAGGGGGAATTATGTCGGTGACGATAATGTGATTTTACCGGATGCTTCATGTCACCAGGCTGACGGTTGCCTGACATGTTTGTCAGAATTGCGATGATTGATCAGTAGCGTAAACAAGAAAAAGGAAGAGGAAGGGAGGGAGAGCCTCCTCTTCTTCAAAACCTGTATGCAAAAATACACTGTCATAGACTTTAACCTAGCTCAGCCAGGCCAGACTTCACATAACGACTCATTTCTTTTTCAATGGACTCACTGTTTATTATTAGGGGCGGTTATTACGAGGGTCAGTTATTGCAAGGGTCAGACCAAAGGTATTAATCCCATTCTGGCTACTGGCAAACACATCTCCACGATGCATTATCGCCACCGCCCTGACGATGGAGAGCCCGAGTCCATGGTGTGTGTCACTGCGTACACGGGAAGAATCAGCACGATAAAAGCGCTCAAACAAACGGTTTAGATGTTCCGCCGCAATGGGATCTCCAATGTTGGCTACCGCGATGGATGCCAGATTATTTTCTCTGGAGATCGTCACTTTCACGGTAGTACCAGTAACAGCATGGCGGGCGCTGTTTTCTAGCAGATTCGCCAGTGAGCGGTGGAAAAGCCGCCGATCAATGCGTGCGGTGATATCCCCCTCAACATGAATAGACAAATTTTTTTCGGCAAATGAAGGCTCTACATACTCCGTGGTCTTATAGGTCTCTTCCCGAAGAGACACATTGGTTAACTGGGTTGCGTGCTCTCCAGCTTGAGCATGGGAGAGGAACAGCATATCGTTAACGATAGAGGTCATTCTCTCGAGTTCTTCTAGGTTAGACTCCAGTAAATCTTCGAGCTCATATGTTTCACGTTTGCGTGACAGACCAAGTTGCGTTTGCCCCATCAGATTGGTCAACGGGGTTCTCAGTTCATGTGCGACATCAGCATTAAAACTTTCAAGTTGCCGCCAGGCGATTTCCTGTCGTTCGAGTACGCCGTTGAATGCGACGGCCAGTTTTTGCAGTTCATCTGGCAGAGTTAAGGTATCCAGACGCTGCCCTTGATTTCCTGGCGCAAGGTGCTGGGCCTGTTCGCTGAGTTTATTAACAGGGCGCATACCTATTCTGGCAATCACGAACCCTAGCAGTGCCACGAATAAGACGCCAATCGCGGTAATGACGATCAGCGTGCGGGTAAATTCATTCAGAGTACCCATATACGGCGTGGAATCGATAGCGACCACATAGCGCAGAGCGGGGCGCTCACCTTGGGCAGGAATTTCCGACATCAGTAGAAATAGAGAGCATGACTCGTCTGTCGCACCGGGCACTTTGCTGAATCCTTTGCTCAACGAAGCCCAGGTTACACCACGAGGTGCCGGGCCGCCTACCTGAAGCTGGGTGTAATGGTCTAATCATTCCGGACACTTTGTTAGAGATATAATGAGCAACACTAACGAGGT
>NZ_CGBP01000016.1 GCF_001053095.1 Yersinia similis
CGGAAGATCTCTAAAAATGAATGGGTCGTTTTGGTGGGATACTTACATGATGACTTGCTTGCTCATCACTCATTTCCTGAGTGTCTACCCCCATTGCTTGTGCAATTCGGGCAAAGCGGCTGGTGGCTTGCGGGCGATTATATTCTTCAATCACCGGCAGCAAGATAGCATTGCAGACGCCATGAGGAAGATTATGTGTGGCGCCCGGTTGGTGGGCCAGTGCGTGAACCAAACCTAGACCAGCACTGTTAAATGCCATACCGGCCAAGTACTGCCCAGATGCCATCATTTCGCGCGCTTGCAGGTTTTTGCCGTCAGCGACGGCTAATGGCAACCATTGACTGATAAGACGGATTGATTCGAGTGCTGAATGGTCCGTTAACGTATGCGCACCTAACGAAACATACGCTTCGATAGCGTGGGTAAGGGCATCCATCCCCGTTGCCGCCGTGACACTGGCAGGAATATTGAGCATCACTGAGGGATCGTCAACCGCAATATCAGGGATGATATTGGTATCGATAATCACCTCCTTCACTTGCCGCTGACTATCAATAATCACCGCATTACTGGTCAGTTCTGCCGCCGTTCCCGCCGTGGTATTGATGGCTATTAAGGGAACACCTGTTTGTTCAACTTTACCCACACCGGCATAAGCTGTAGATGGCCCTGGATTGGCAGTCAGTATCTTGATGGCTTTGGCGGTATCAATGGGGCTGCCGCCACCGAAGGCAATCAAATAGTCACATTGATGCAGCGTAAAGGCGGCAAAACCGGCCTGTACCAACTCTTCTGTCGGATTAGGAAACACCTCTCCAAACAGCCCGTAAGGTAACTGATACTGCTCCATCGCCGCGAATAAGCTGTCCAATAATCCGAGTTCAACCAGTTGCCCGTCAGTAACAATCAGTGCTTTCCCCCACTGTTTGTCACTGAGTAATTTAACCATATCGCCGATTGCACCCGTGCCGTGCAAGCTGATTTTCGGTAGTGCCAACATGAAACTCATACTGTACTCCTCAAATAACGCATAAATGATTCGCCCCGACGTTAGCCAGGGCTTTAATCGAAGGGATTAGGCGTCCAGCGCCGCTGCCATCGGCGTAACATCAAAACGAGCCGCCAGCGCGATCAGTTGTTCACGTGAAATGGTCTGTTTTTTACCGCCCATCGACAGGACTTTTACCATGATTTCGGCTGATTTCTCGGCGGTATCAATCAGGCCAAAGGCGTCATCCAGTGTGGGTCCGCTGCCAAAAATACCGTGGAAAGGCCAAAGCACCAGGCTGTGTTCACGCATTTGCTCCGCCGTTTGTGTACCGATCCCATCGGTGCCCGGCACCATCCATGGCACAATGCCAATCCCATCAGGAAATACCACCAAACATTCCGTACTGCCTTCCCATAACAGGCGCGTGAAGCTGGCGTTCTCCAGTTTTTGTACATAACTCAGGGCAATCAGATTGGTGGCATGGCAATGCATAATGACCCGATTGGTGCCGCCGCTGACTTGCATTTTGACGATGTGAGATTGGAAGTGAGCGGCCAGCTCCGAGGTGGGTAACCCTCCCTGGGTTAGGCCCCAGTGAATGTGATATGCCGTGCCATCATTGCTGACTTGTAGCAACACCAGATTTTCTGCTGGGTTCAATTCAACATTGCGGAAAAACTTGCCGGAACCGGTGACAAGGAACCAGCTATTTGCCAGTTCGGGAGCTGGTTGCGTGAGCTCCACGTTACGCGGTTGTTGGTAAAAATCACGACGATAAGGTTCAACCTCTTCAGCGAGCAGGCGTAGGCTGATATTACCACCGTTACGTTCATCCCACCCTTTGTGCCACATATCACTGGTGGCTTTAATCATTCCCTGAATAAACCAGGAAGATAGAATAGCTTGCATAATTATGAGTCCTTAACGTTGGCTGAGAGTCTGTTGTTCATATTCACGTACTGCGTCGAGCCAGCGGGCATCAACCGGAACGTCATTGCGCTGGCAGTAACCTTCCCAGATGGCTTGCCATGGCAGGGACTTTTGCTCTTCCAGCAGTGCCAGCCGTGCAGTGTAATCACCGCGCAATTCCAGTTGACGTAGCATGTCGGTAGGTTCCAGTAAGGCGCGCAGTAGGGCCTTTTTCATGTTGCGGGTGCCAATAACCCAAGCGGCAATCCGGTTAATGGAGGCATCAAAGAAGTCGAGGCCGATGTGAACCCGATCAAATAGGTTGTGACGAATAATTTCGCTGGCGATGGCTTGGGTTTCATCATCCAGTAACACCACATGGTCACTGTCCCAGCGAACCGGACGGCTGACATGCAATAGCAGGCGTGGGACATACAGCATGGCGCTGGATATTTTGTCGGAAATCACCTCGGTTGGATGGAAGTGACCCGCATCCAAACACAGCGCCGTTTGGCGACTGGCGGCATAGCCCATATAAAACTCGTTAGAGCCCACGGTGTAACTTTCAGCACCAATACCAAACAATTTGCTCTCAACCGCATCAATATGGTGAGCCGGGTTTAACTTCTCGCTGATGACTTCATCCAGAGCCGATAGCAGGCGCTGACGGGGGGCAAGGCGATCAATCGGTGTGTCTTTCATGCCATCGGGGATCCAGATATTCATGACCGACGGCGTTCCTAACTGTTCACCAAAATAGGCAGAAACCCGGCGGCTAGCCTGACAGTGTTCAATCCAGAACTGGCGGATTTCCGGATCGGCATGAGACAAGGTAAAGCCGTCAGCGCTGAGGGGGTGAGAGAAGCAAGAAGGGTTAAAATCCAGCCCCAACTGGTGTTTTTTTGCCCATGCAACCCAGTGGCTAAAGTGGCGCGGCTCAATTTTATTGCGCGCAACCGGCGTGTCAGATTCCAGATAAATAGCATGTAAATTGAGTCGTTTAGGGCCAGGAATTAATGCCAAAGCCAGTTCAAGGTCAGAACGCAACTCGGTCGCATTGCGCGCTTTGCCAGGATAGTTTCCTGTTGCCTGAATTCCGCCGGTCAATACGCCATCGGGATCCTCAAAACCGGTGACATCATCGCCTTGCCAGCAGTGCATAGAGACCGGTAACGTATCAAGACGGGTGAGTGCGGCATCAACATCAACGCCGACAGCGGCAAAACGCTGTTTAGCCAGATCCCAGGCCTGTTCAATAGAGTTCGTCATATGCAAAGTTCCTTAGGTAATTGACTCAGTGATTGGAATTGCAGCCAATGGGCAGCAAAGTCCGAGTTGTCGTGAGGGGATAAATGGTGCAATGGGAAGTTATTCGCCACGATACGGCGGTAATGGGTGACATCAGCGACCTCACCCAGCGAGATTAATTGGCTACCAATATTGCCGAGCGTGGAGGCCTCAACCGGCCCCATGCTTACATTCAAGCCACAGGCATCGGCACACAGTTGATTCAGAAATTGGTTTTGACAGCCGCCACCGACGATATGTAAATGGCTGATTGGGCGTCCGCGGAGTGTTGCCAATTCTTGAGCCACTTGCCGGTACAGCATGGCGAGGCTATCAAAGATACAACGGGCCAGCTGGGCGGCTGTGTTCGGCACGGGGAACTGATGTTCACGGCAGGCGTTTTGGATCTCACGGCACATATTGGGTGGATTAATAAAGCGGCTGTCATTGGGATTGATCAGCGAGCGGCAAGCGGGTTGTTGTGCCGCTTGCTCAATAAGCTGCGGTAAATCGTCAATCTGCAATTCATCCGTCGCCCGTTGCAGTAGCCACAGACCCATAATATTTTTGAGTACGCGATAGCGGCCTTCAGCCCCTCCTTCGTTGGTGATATTGCTGCACTGTGCCTGCTGGTGGGTGAGTGGTGTACCGCTTTCGAAGCCCATAAGTGACCAAGTGCCGGAGCTAAGATAGGCAGCATCAGCATCAATGAGGGGGGCGGCAAGAACTGCGCTGGCCGTGTCATGGGTGGCAACGGCCACCACCGGAACCTGCTGACCGTTGGCGCTGTGCCAATAGCCGATGGTATTCCCAGGTTTGCCGGGTTTGGCAAACCAATGGGCCGGTACGCCAGCATAGGCCAGTAAATCGCTATCCCAATCGCCGGTTTCGATGTTGAGCAACTGGGTAGTACTGGCATTGGTATATTCCCAGTTTAGCTGGCCGGTAAGGCGATAATGCAAATAGTCCGGGATCAATAATAGATGGGTAACATCGGCGAGTAAGTGAGGTTGTTGTTCACTTAATGCCCGCAGTTGATACAGCGTATTGAACGGCAAGAACTGAATACCGGTACGGCGATAAATCGCATTGCTACCCAGCGTCTGCTGCGCCCGCGCCATCACTCCCTGAGTACGACTATCACGGTAAGATACTGGCTGTCCGATCCGTTTCCCTTGCTTATCAAGCAAAACAAAATCAACCCCCCAGCTATCAATACCGATGCTGTCCAGCGCTATCCCTTCACTGTCTAGTTGGCTCAGCCCCTCACGGATAGATTGTTCAATGGCATCGATATCCCAGACATCGGAGCCATCAATAGATTTAATCTGGTTGGTAAAGCGGCAGACTTCCCGCAATGTAAGCTGTTGCTGACCGGGATAATAACTTGCCAGCATCACCCGCCCGCTGGACGCGCCAAGGTCAATGGCAACCATGTGCCGTGCGGCTTTTGGCGATGTGGCTACCGATGGTGAACATGTAGGTTGTGAACATATGGGTTGTGAACATATGGGTTGTGAACATGTAGATGGTGAACATGTAGATTGTGTGGGCATGATAAGCGGCCTGTTGTTTCTCAATGCCAACAGTGTAGAAATTTGCCTGTTAGACGACCTTCTCATCACTGCCAACCGCTATGGCTTGATGGCAGAATGACGAAAGTGAAAGTGAAACAGCTCACAGTTTCGTATTTAGGCGGCTGCTCATTCCCCTGTGACCCCGCGCATACTTTTCAACATTGTCATGCCTATCTAAAAAAAATCGCTGCCAAAGTGGTTTTTAATGTCAAAAATTGAAGGTTTAGTCATCACTGCAGCTTTTACTATCAAGGGCTGAAGCAGGGCGATTTCGCCGTGCCTGTCGAAAGAGGGTAAAAGATGACTGTATTGCACAGTATTGATTTTTTCTCTTCCAGCTCAGCACCCGTGGCGATTGAAACGCGTGCGCCACAATCGGCATATCCTGAGCATCATCATGATTTTTATGAGATTGTTATTGTTGAAGAGGGGGCGGGCGTACATGTTTTTAATGGCAATCCCTATACATTAAGTCGCGGTTGCGTCTGTTTTGTCCGTGACCATGATCGCCATTTGTTTGAATCCACTGATGAGCTGTTCCTCACCAACGTATTGTTTCGTGCCCCAGATGCCTTTCGCTTTTTATCCGGTGTCGGGCACTTCCTGCCCCGAGAGTGTGATGGGGTCTACCCCTCCCATTGGCGGGTTAACGGCCAGGTTTTACAGCAAATAAAGTGCTTGATTGCTTGTCTGGAACACGCCCCGAAAAGTGATC
This sequence comes from Yersinia similis, assembly GCF_001053095.1. Taxonomy (GTDB): domain Bacteria; phylum Pseudomonadota; class Gammaproteobacteria; order Enterobacterales; family Enterobacteriaceae; genus Yersinia; species Yersinia similis. The sequence continues at coordinate 5,480 of NZ_CGBP01000016.1, forward strand.
GGGTTGAGGATATCGCTCTGCATGAAAGTGTTTTTATGCAGCTATTGGTGAAACTGTGGCAAGGGTGTCAGACGCAGGCGGGGGATGATCAGGAAGGGCGGTTATACCAACTGTTGGATTGGCTACAAAATAACTATAGCGAGGCGATTGAATGGCTGGAATTGGCTGATCGCTTTGCATTGCCGTTACGTACTCTACACCGCCAGTTAAAAAATAAGACCGGGATGACGCCCCAACGCTATCTGACACGTTTGCGCTTACTGCAAGCCCGTCATCAACTGTGTTACAGCGACAATAGCGTTACTGACATCGCTTATCTGTGTGGGTTTGGCGACAGCAACCACTTCTCAACTTTATTTAAGCGAGAGTTTTCGCAGTCTCCCCGTGATTTGCGTAGTCAACTTTAGCCGCTTGAATTGCCCTAACAAGAAAGGGCGTGAAGGGTATTACGGTAAAAATTGAAGGGTATCACGGTAAAAATTGGCAGTTTCAAGATAATGAACGAGTCATTAATTAACCTATAACGATAAGGCTGTACACATGCGGGTACCACTGCTGTTAGAAAGCCGGGATTATTTACCATCGGAACAGATGCCGGTGGCGGTAACCAATCGATACCCGCAGGAAACCTTCGTAGAGCATACCCATCAATTTTGTGAAATTGTGATTGTCTGGCGGGGAAATGGTTTACATGTCCTGAATGACCACCCCTATCGCATTACCTGTGGGGACGTTTTTTATATTCAAGCCGCAGACCATCATAGCTACGAGTCAGTACATGATTTGGTATTAGATAATATTATCTATTGCCCAGAGCGACTCCACCTGAATGCGCAATGGCATAAGTTACTGCCGCCTTTTGGACATGAACAGAATCAGGGCTATTGGCGGTTAACGACACAAGGCATGGCGCAGGCACGGCCTATCATTCAACAGTTGGCGCAGGAATCGCGCAAGACGGATTCCTGGTCGATACAACTGACTGAAGTCCTGTTATTGCAACTTGCCATTGTGCTGAAACGGCATCGCTATAGAGCTGAGCAAGCTCACTTACTGCCCGATGGCGAGCAGCTTGATTTAATCATGTCTGCGTTGCAGCAAAGTCTGGGAGCCCATTTTGACATGGCCGATTTCTGCCATAAAAATCAGTTGGTTGAACGTTCTCTCAAGCAACTGTTCCGCCAGCAGACCGGCATGAGTATCAGCCACTACCTACGCCAGATTCGCTTGTGTCATGCCAAGTGTTTATTACGCGGCAGTGAGCATCGTATCAGTGATATCGCCGCTCGCTGTGGGTTTGAGGACAGTAACTATTTCTCGGCTGTTTTTACCCGTGAAGCCGGTATGACCCCACGAGATTATCGCCAGCGCTTTATCCGCTCCCCGGTGTTACCCGCTAAAAATGAGCCGTGATAACCACAGCGCTCTCATTTAGCATTATTCTTCACCACGATTAGCCATAAGATAACGGACAGGTTTTTCAACGCTGCCCGTCAATATCATCATCTTTAATAATAGATAGTACGATCTTTAATAACAGATATTACGCAGCCATACCCAAACCAACAATATTCGCAGCCAGAATAATCACCAGACAACCAATACACAGCATTGCAACAGGCTTTTTGGTTGAACATTTCCACTCTTTGAGTAGCAGGCCGACAATACCGCCACACAATACATAGAAGCTCATGTGCAGCATCCAGCTCATATAATCATACTGTTGTGGGATCTTGGCGTGGCCCCAGGCATAGAAGAAGAATTGCAGATACCACATTAAACCAGCTAACGCCGAGAACAGAATATTGGTGATCAGCAGTGGCTTGGCAACCGAGAAATCGGCTTTGACTGACAAGTTTTTAAGTGTTGCCAACCGGATAAAACAATAGCTGAGGTTGATGATCGCCCCGCCTCCCATAATGATGACGTAGCTTGGTAGGGCGACATACAGTGAGTTGATCCCTAATGCGCTGGCGGCTTCATGCATCGGTTTTGCGGCATCCATGGCAAATGACATACCGGCGGAGAAAATGCCGCACATTACGGCTAATATTAGCCCCTTCTTCAGGTTGAATTCTTCCGCCTGAATGCCCATTGCCCGTTCTTTCAGTAACCCGGCATAACTGACGATGGCAACACCGATCAGAGCGACGAACACCCCTAAAAGGGTCATTCGCCCACCTGGGGTACCGAATAGCACATCAAAACGCCCTTGCAGAATAGGGGTCATCAACGTGCCGATAATGAGTGTGATACCGATGGCTATCCCTATTCCCATCGACATCCCAAGGTAACGCATGGTCAGGCCATAGTTGATGTTACCTATCCCCCACATAGCGCCGAATAGAAATACCGGCAGTAAGGTAGCGATGCTGAAGGAACCGTAATATTGCCAAAAATCAGGTAATAACAGATAACTGACCGTCCATGGCAGGATAAGCCAGGAGACTAGCCCCCCAATAGACCACATGGTTTCCCATGACCATTTCTTAACTTGTTTAAACGGCGCGTAGAAACACGCTGCACTGGCAGCACCGACCAGATGCCAAATTATCCCCAATATAATCGCATTATTCATCTTATTATCCTTCGCTGTGATGGTGCGGGTAGGCGCAGAATATGAAGGGCGCACAAACCGCTGATGACGAAGGAGTCTAAATAGTGTGCAGTCTTGTCACCTTCGGCTGACTGCCTTAGGACAAGGAAAACTGGCAAAATTCAGTAGGTAAGAATGATGATGATCACAAAATGGAATTCTGGTGGCAGATTGACGGGTTTTGTGGCATTAACGGCAGTCAGTCAGCAAAAGCCGCGCTGCAGGGTAGGCTGTCCTTGCTCACCCCAGTCACTTAGTTATCTAAGCTTCTGGGGATTAATGAGCCTCCCTCTTCGGACAGCATAAATGCTATTCAAATGGGTTCCCGACCCATTTGTTGCTCGGTTGCCGCCTGCCTGCATCTCGAAATCAATTGGGTATAAGCATATTAAGTCGGAGGTGATTTAATTTAAGCGTTGTTTTTGAATTTAATTCTATTGCTCGGCTTGCGTCTCGTTTTACTGCAATGTTCATATCACCCAAAATGACGTAATTCGGTGATGTTTTATATCTGAATTACTGTCAGTCCATATTATCCAGACGTCGGCGTCAGAATTTATATCGAAAATTTTTCTGGCAGAACATCTGTTAGAGATAAACTAATATTAGTTCAGATGCCTAATCTATTGGAGATTGATATGAATGGATGTTTTCACTAAATAATGCTTGGCCATCATAGTGGTATAAAATATCGAGCGAGCCATTTACTCGTATTTTCCACTATTATTACAATGTTCCAAGGTTATTCAACGACAATACACTCATATTCGTGGAGGCTAAAAAATCCACATATTGATATGTAAAATCAGACTATCATGCTTTTCTGTCCAAAAATAACTTATCAACGTTTTATCCATTTACTTATCGCCATTCGCGATAGTTCTTGACCATCTAACTTTCCCTCCCCGTCCTGTCGTCTTCATCGAAATCGTTCCCTTGCGGTACTCTTTCAGTAAGTGATAGCGCGCTTGATATACAGAGATGTTTAATGCATATGCTATTTCTGCTGTGGTTAAATAATCATGCGTGTAAAGAAGGTCACTAATTTTCTTCGTATAATTAACCATTCTATTCTCCTTAAACGGTTACAATAAATGTAACTAAATAACATTGCGTTGAATTAATAATTAGGTGGTTATTGGTTTAAAATAAATAGACGTGTATAGCATGTTTTAGGTTAAATTTATTTAATGTGAAAGCTTTTAATGTAAAAATAGTAAAAATAAATAAATTAACTAACGTTTAAATTAATAGGACGGTGAGATTACAAAATATAACATTATGTTTTTTAAATTTATTGTTCTTGTACGTGCATATGTATATAGATTGCGTGCTTAATATTGGTAAGCATGTTTGGTGTTTTTTGAAGAAAAGATGGAGCATATTTTTTTTCATTATGATGGCAATGTTAGCTGTAAATGAATCTATGGGTTGATAATTAATTGCTTTTAAAAGGTGATTGAAAAATTAAATTGACTAACGTTGTCATAGTTAGCCCACTGAGTGTGGATATTATGGCCTCTGCTGTTCCGATTATTCATCATTCTATTGCTGTACTATAGCTGGTTCCTTCTGGCTGTTTCTCTCCGTAGAGCCGTGATCTGTGTGTCACTCAACCTCTTTTTCTCATGCCCCGTTTGAAACCTTAACACTGTTAGTTTCTACAAACCGTCAATATCGTGACTCCCGAAACCAAAGGATGATATGTAAAAAAGGATAATAGAAGCAATACGGTCTATACGGAAGAAGGGAATGTCAAAGAGTGACTAACTGCGTGTGATTATATAAAAAACTTTCTTATGTCCAGTATTTTAAACTCTTTTTTTTTACACTTTGTCTTAATTTCAATGCTCATCTCATTAATAGCAAACACCTAAAAACAGTTATCATGCAAACAATGATTAAATTGTCTTTGTTGTAACTTGTTATTTATTAAAACATTTCCTTTGTTTGGCACAATATCTTATTTTGCACAATAAAAAAAATTATTTTACTTTTTTATTTGTAGTTTACGATCTTTTCTGTTGCCAATTTGCGGCGTTTTGGTTTCTTATTCCTTTATTTGTTTTTATTTTGGTTTTTTATGTTGTGTTAAACGGTATAATTAGTTTAAAAGATCGATTAAATTGCTTTTAATAGCATAAAAATTCGTATAGCATTCATGCATAAAGATGTGGCAGGTAATATATTGTCAATATTGTCAAGTGTTGTTTTAAAGGTATTTCCTGTGAGTTATTTATGTGTGGGAACAAAGGAGTGACATGGTTTTCCTTATTTTCCTTGCTGTTTTAAATATGAAGGAAAATAAGGCCAGCCATGCTGGAAAATGTTATTAACCAACTAATTAAATAGGGTTACTCACATGAAAAAGAGTATTATTTCTTCTGTTATTGCATTGGGTGTAATGGGTGGGTCAGCAGCTTATGCGGCCCCTATTGATGTAACGTTCACTGGTGGGGTCACCGCTAAAACCTGTGATATTACAGTTTCCCCATCTCCTGGCGTTATGGGAAATACCGTTGATCTGGGCGTTGTTGGGCAAGGTCAGACGGGGCAGCCAGTGACTTTTGCTCTGACTGCTTCTAACGCAACTACTCCTGAGTGCGCCAGCTTGAGCGCTCAGGAGACCGCAGAGGTGATGTGGCTTTCTTCGAAAATGGATGGAGTTGGTTTAGGGATGACCTCTGGTGACGCTACAGGTTCTAGAGTTCTGCTGACTAGCGTGAATGCTAAGGATGCTCAGGTGTCTATCAATAGTGCTAATACATCTGCTGCGTTTGAAGCCAATAAAGTCATTGGTGATGGTTTTAAATTTGAAGCCAAGTTACAAGGTGGCCAGGTTCCGGGTAAATTCCAGTCTGTTGCTTCAGTCCAGGTCCTTTATAAATAATAGTTTATCAGCATATACAAACTTTATTTAAATAAAGGGGTGGAGACACCCCTTTTATATCGCTTGCTCGAGTTTTTTTCTTATTTCGTTTAATCGAAAAAGGAGGGTGAATTGTGTTATTGCGCCCACAGATATTTACGTTGTCAGTACTGAGCCTTGCATTATTCTCACGCTTTTCTTTTGCTTCGGAGCTTAATCTTGATTTTTTGCAAGGTACTAGTGTCACGCCATCCATATTAAATACGGCTTCACGCTATCCTGTCGGTCAATATTATATTGATGTTATCGTCAATAAAGAAAATATCGGCAAGGCGCAATTAAATATTTCCCCCGAAGAAGATAAGGCTGATGTTTTATGTTTATCACCGGCTTGGTTAAAAGCTGCAGGTGTTCCAGTTCGTCTGGATAATTATACCTCTGAGTTGAATGCATCGAAACAGTGCTATGAGCTGAGTAAAAATCCATATACACATGTGGATTTTGACTTTGGTGCCCAAAGCCTGGTCTTCAGCATTCCCCAGTCTTATCTCATCAGTAAAACCGACCCCAGCCACTGGGACTATGGGGTGAGTGCTGCGCGCTTGAAATATTTCGGTAACTTTTCCCAGTCATCTGGACAAAAAACCAGTGCGTTTGCCAACACTGACCTGATAGTTAATTTGGGACGTTGGGTATTGGCCAGCAACATGAATGCCACCAAAAATAGCAGCGGCTCCAGTGAGTTTGCGGCGCGGGATATTACGCTATCGACAGCTATCAGTCAGTTGCGAGGGGATTTGTTGCTGGGGAAATCCCAGACGCGGAGCATTCTGTTCAGTGATTTTGGTTTTTATGGGGCATCACTGCGCTCCAACAGCAATATGACACCGTGGGAGTTGCGTGGGTATGCCCCACTGATCAGTGGGGTTGCCAATTCCACATCCCGTATCACCATTACCCAGAGTGGCTATACGGTGTATTCAAAAGTGGTTCCACCTGGTCCCTACCAACTGGATGATGTACGTCCTGTGGGGAACGGTGACTTGGAAGTGACGGTGGAAGATGCTAACGGTCACAAGACCACCACCCTCTACCCGGTCACTACGCTGCCAACCCTGCTACGTCCGGGGGAGCTGGAGTACAACATGGCCACCGGGCGTAAAACAAACAGCAGCAATATTAAAGATGCTTTTTCCTCCGGTGAGAATGGCCTTTTCTGGCTGGGAAGTTTGGGATATGGCTTCCCAGGTACGACATTCAATGCATCCTCGATTTTGCACAATAAGTATCAGGCAGGTGGCCTGAGCATGACGCAGTCTTTGGGCGTGTTCGGGGCTTTCTCGATCGGGGGAACTCTGGCACAGGCGCGCTATGACCACGGCGTGAGAAAAAATGGTCACAGCGCGAATGCCAAGTACGCTAAGAGCTTTTCCGACAGCACCGACCTGCAGTTACTGGCCTACCGCTATCAAAGTAAGGGGTATATCGAGTTTGCCGATTTTGATGCCACGGATCGCTATGCCCGTAACAACAAAAAAGCGCGTTATGAGATGCGGTTTTCACAGCGCCTGGGGGATGTCAACCTGAGCCTGTTTGGCTGGCGGGAGAACTATTGGTGGCTAGATGGCAATGCGACAGGGGGGGATATCTCATTCAGTAGCACGCTATTTAGTGATGTATCGATGTTCCTGCGCGGAAGCTACAGCAAGCAACCCTATCTGGATAAGCCTGATTACAGTACTTCCATCTCCTTTAGTGTGCCTTTCAATCTGGGGGGGGTACGCCATTACAGTAGCACGGGGATGAATTATAGCAGCCACCAAAAAATGGGGATGACAGCAGGGGTGTCAGCTAATCCAACAGACCGTTTCAGTTACGGCTTGAATACCTCATTGAATGAAAAAGGAGACCGAAATCTGAGCGGTAATGTGTCTTACGGATTCGATGCCATACAGACCCGCCTGATGTTAACACAGGGCCGCCATCAAACCAGCGTTTCAGGCAGTGTGAGCGGTACCGCACTGGGGACGCCGGAAAGTGGTGTGCTGTTGACCAAAGAAACGGGGAATACCCTGGGAATTGTTCGGATGCCGAATGTGGCTGGTGTGCGCTTTAACCGCTCGGCACCGACCAATCGCAAGGGGTATACGGTGGTCAACCTGTCGGACTACACACTCAATCGCATTAATGTCGATATGGAGAACGTGCCGGATGATTTAGAACTTCAAACTACGTCTTATAACGTGGTGCCGACGGAGAAGGCGGTAGTCTATCGCCAGTTCGGAGCAAAATATGTACAGCGCTATATCCTGCGAGTAAAAGACCGTAATGGCAAAATTCTGGATGGGGGCAGTGCGCGTACGGAACAGGGACTGGATGCCGGATTTATTGCCAATAACGGGGTGTTGCTGATGAACCTGCTGAGCGCGCCGACGTGGGTGAAAGTCACCTTGGATAAGGGGAGTACCTGTCGTTTTTCAATGAGCGGGATACAGGCTGATGCCAATAAGGTTCAGGAGGTACGTTGTGAATAAGGTGATGAAATGGGGGATGGTTTTTCTGCTATCCATGGCGGTGTGTGGTAATGCGATGGCTGCTTTTGTCCTGAACGGGACGCGTTTTATCTATGAAGAAGGTAAGAAGAACTTGTCCTTTGAGGTAACAAACCAGGCTGAGGAAACGTTTGGAGGGCAGGTCTGGGTGGATAACACCAATCAGGGCGATGGCGTGTACATGGTTCCGGCACCCCCATTCTTCAAAATTGGGGCCAATCAGAAGCAGATAGTGCGAATCATGAAGACGGACAGTAGGTTGCCGACGGATCGGGAATCGCTGTTTTGGTTGAATGTACAAGAAATTCCCCCAAAGCCGAAGACGGAAGACAAAAACGTGCTGTCGGTGGCGGTCAATACCAAAGTGAAGCTTATTTATCGCCCGAAATCCCTTATCGAGGGGCGTAAAGAGGCAGAAAAGAATGTCAGGGTGATTCACAACGGCGGGAAGACCTACCTGAGCAATCCGACCCCTTATTACTTTGCCGTCATAGGGGTGAAGGTAAACGGTCAGGCGGTCAAATTAAGTTCTGCTGAGCAAAATGCTTTGGCTCAGATGGCACCATTGAGTGAAGTATTGATCGGTAAGCATGCATTGAATGGCACGGTGACGATTGATGCTGTCAATGACTGGGGCGGTGTTGATAGCTACACACTACTGAAGGGTTAGAAGAAGCACAACAAACGAGGAGCGAGAGGAGATGATGATACGTGGCATTAAGCGATATGCGGGCGTGAGCTTACTCTTTCTTAGCATGGCATTGCCACCCGAAGCCGGGGCCGCGACGTCAGACACGGCAACAATAGAGGTCACGCTGATCAACAACCAGCCCACCTGTTCACTGGGGTTTAATGGCAGCAACGCCGCCAGTTTAAACTATGACTTGGGAGTGATAAGTGACGGACGGAAAACGCATGCGCCGTTTACGGTGGATATCACATGTCAGGGTAATACGCCGGTCAAGACAGCGCTGAAGGCCAAGAACCAGAACGGCAGCTTGGTTGCGGGTAATGACATAATGGTACTCCCGATTGATGGAAATGCGGGAAGTTCGGGGCCGTTGCTGTGGCTGGAAAACAATGGAAAGAGTGTGATGTTAACCGGGAATGATACGGATGCGTTTTGTATACAGACGGGGATAAATAACAGTTGCCGTTTGTCGCCGGTAACGGAGGTGAGTACGTCAGACCCACGCGGACAGATAAGCGCGACGATCCGCTTTGATGTGGTGTATCCGGCCTGAGTCTACTGCATCTATTACAAACAAAGAGTTCTATTAATGATTTTGTGATGTGAGGTTTCGACGATGTGGAGAACAACGGTAATCGTGCTGCTGGTGTTATTCAGAATAACAACTGGACACGCAGGAATGATAACTCTAAGTAACGAAAAATTGGCGATGACGTCCGTGCAGCTTGTACTCAGTACGTATATTGGAGCGGATAACAGCAAAATTGGTGACGTTATTACTGATGTTGGGGTGCTTTCCAGCTATAACAGTAAAGAGTACGCACATCTTATCCAACCAGCCACAAACTCAGCGTATCAGTGCGAACTAGCGAATGGGTTTGATGGTTATACGAACGATATCAAACTGCAAGTGAGAAAACTGCAAGCAGGATACGCAGGGGAGGCTACATGTGTCATTGAAGTGGCCGTTAAGGGACCAGACGCATGGATGAATTCGTATACGAATGTTTATGTTTATAACTCTATAACGGCACCGTCTGAATATGGGCCTAGCTCTGTCACGATAATGCCATCGGGTACAAAAGTTACGCTCCCCAATCCGTGGTATGCGTGGGGGCCGAATGGGCAATATCATCCCTGGCAAGATAAGAGCAATTTCTCTGCGAAAGCGGTCAAGTGGTCTGCAACGTACGATGAGCAAATTCAGCACAACGTATCACAAAGTAATCCATATGTTCCGATTCTGACCGTTACGGATGACAGTAACATATGGGCGTATGTGACTGCCACCACCAAAGATGTCGATGCGGGGTTTACTACGGCGGTACGTATCACGATGCCGGATGGCCGTTCTTGCTCTAGAGGGATGGGGGCTGGTGAGCAATGTTTCATGTACGTAGATAAAGACAAACTGAGGCCAGGGACGACCAAAGGGCAGATCGTACTTAATATTCAGCTACCCTGAAAGCACAATAGAGGAGGTTGTAAAGGCAGTGACATGGTTCCATGCCAAACGAGCCGAGGGGACAACAAAATGCACCCGATAATGACATTATATGGAGCATGTGATTACGAATACATCGGGTTATGTCACATCATAGATGACATGGGGTTGCCTTACCGCCGTTATCATTTTGGGCTGCCTCTCGGGCCTGATGATATTTTGGTGATGTGCTGGAGCGATAAGCCTGCATTGGGATGGGGAGAGCGGTATATTGATAAGCTGCATACGCTCTTGTCTCGCTATAACTGCACCATTATTGTACTGCACCCTTCTCGTGTCCCCTCAGCGGTTATTAGGCATCCGCGCTTGCGCATGATAGCTGGTCATGGATATAAGCGGGGGCTGCGGGCGCTACGGCAGTTGATAAGAGACAGTATCGCTTCGTTGATTGAGCGTAAGCGGGCGGATGATATGTCTGTTCCCCCTGAATCGGTGAAACGTACCGGGGCGGTATACGAGAGTCTGATGAGTGACAGTGGGGTGACAAAGTACGCGAGGGAAAAGGGGGCTTGTATCAAAACGGTACACAACCAGCGGCGCAGCTTTGTCCAGCGGTATGGGTTTTCCTGTGTGCATGAGTTTCGGCTAGTCATGCTCTCGCCTGAGCGGGTGGAGACACTCTCCGGGTGAGGTGGGCGGATCCCCTGCCTGAATTGATTGATCTGATAGTGTGAGGACAACGATGAGGATGTGGAGAACGATCAAGCTGCTGAAAATAATCGTGCTGCTAACAGTAATGAGAAATAAATACTAAAAGTAGGATTGTTATTTTAGTATTCTATTTTTTAACTCAACTTATTATTTTATATGTCTGTATCACTTTATTCTACCGCAATAGGATGCATCGATAGGTGAATTTATATGGTTTGTGGTCTGGAACTACCCCGGATTTTCTGGGCTATAATAGTTACCATTTTTGTTTTCGTATTAATCTATCTGGTAATGCGAAAATAAATGCCTAAAAATTATAACTCACCCTGCTTCGAGCGTTTATTGATAAAGGAGATGTTTATGTTTGTACGAGAGTCATTTATTATCTGATAAAACGATGCTTGTGCTTATTTTGGTGTCTTATATCTATTTTTTTCATCTTCATGATTATTTAATTCAGAGGTGTCTGTCATGATAGTTGGACTTGCTGAAAATCATGCGAAATATCATTTTTTAAATCTGATGTTTATTTTTCTTTTTGTTTTATTACTTTTGCTGCCTTTTATTTTTGCAGTGCTGGAATGGTTTTTCTCCAAAGATGCCACGCCTATTAATATTAGTAAGGTAAAATCACAGAGAGGTAAGAGTGCTAATGAGAAAATAAAGTGTAACAACGTAGTTCATAAAAGTACCTCAGTCACCTAATTATCTAAGACTCTGGGGCTTTTCGGTACTATTCTGAGTTAAATGAGACTTGAAATTCAGCTGGGTATTTTCATTTTGTCTGAATTATCAGGTAATCCATGAAATATTGTCTTTCAGAGTGGAGTATAAGGCGATTTTTATTGATAATAATATTTATACATGCCAAGTGTTGGTTATTGTCTGGTTGGCAATGTCAATCGCATGGCTAATGTAATGTTTGGTGTTTTTCTAATATATTGGGTGATTTTATGAAAAAAATATTACTAACCTATTCATTGATTTCATGCTTATCAACTGTGTCTGCTAATATATATGCTGCTGACAAAAATAGTATTTCTGTTGGGTATGCTCAAAGCCATGTAAAGGTAGGTGGAGCGTCATTGGGGGATAACCCTCAAGGTTTTAACCTGAAGTATCGTTATGAAGTTAATGATCATTGGGGGGTGATTAACTCATTTTCTTATACTCATAAAGGATATAATTTTTACTATGGCAATAGTAAAGTAGGGTCTGTAAATATAGATTTTTATTCTCTGGAAATAGGCCCAACCTTCCGTATTAATGAGTATGTTAGCTTGTATGGATTAATTGGTGCTTCTCATGGGAAATCTAAATTATCTTTATTTGATCAATCTGATAGTGTAAGTAAAACAGCAATGGTAGCTGGCTTGGGGGGGCAGATTAATCCATATCCAAATGTTGTTATCGATGCTTCATATGAGTATTCCAAACTGGGTGATGCGAAAGTTGGTACATGGATGCTTGGTGCCGGCTATCGATTCTAATTGGCCTGCGGATCTACAAATCCATTTATATTAGGCTAGGTTATAGTTTCTTAAATAAAAAGCACTTTTATCGTGAGGGATATAAAAAATCATCTATTAATAAGCTACTTCCATATTTTTTGGATTTAGTAAGGTAATTGATCTCTCTATGTTAGTGATACTAATTCCAATATTATCGGAGGGTGTGTTGATATATTTCTCCACCAGAATATGTCGTAAATCTTGTTTTTAGGTTAAGGAGTAGTCAGTCTTAGGTGAAGAAATATATTATAATTTTTCGGGTAAAAAACTGATGGATGTGTACAACGAGAAAGGGATTTCTTCTAACAAGATAGATGCCAAAAATACATTATAAGCTATGTTGTAAACCTATTTTTATAATATGGAAGTCATGCTGTCTTAGGAGGGTTTCTCCTCTTTTTTCCAATAATGAGATTTAACAAATCCCTCTAAATACTTGTAAAATCCGGGCAGAGATAAAATGTTAAGTAGATGTTGTATTATGAAGAACATACCATTGATGTATCTTTATCACCATTGGCATAGGTGCTGGAATACGACTGCACATCTACACGGAGTTACTTTTATGCAGCGCCAACACCTATACAATTGTGCAACACATCAAACGCCTTCTCATCACTGAATGATGTGCTGAATTGGAGCGGCCAGCGGGGATCGAACCCGCATCATCAGCTTGGAAGGCTGAGGTAATAGCCATTATACGATGACCGCTTTCAGTGAATAAGAATTTTAAAAGTACGGTGAATTTTTTCAAGATCCGAAGCAAAAAATCAGACAAATTGAATCTTTTTAGTTGAATATGGCTTTAGAAATAACAAAACTCGCACATTGGCGGGTTTGCAGACTGCTGACAAACCCCGATGACGCGATCTTGAACGGTGAGGATAGGCAGAGGAGTAAAGCGTCCGCGCCAAGGATGGCGCGGCTCGAGCCTACATGGATGTATTTACGGCGTCTTTACGATCTGCCTGTTCTCTCCGTCGCGGGCACTTTGTCAATAACCTCAAAACCCGCACATTGGCGGGTTTGTTGACATTATAAGGAAACATTCATTTTATAACACACAGTAAATTTACGGTTTTTTTCTATCCGGGCCAAAGCACGAACTTTCCGAGATACACGTTGAGAATCCAACCAGAGCATTTGCTGTAAGTGCCCTCACAAAACGCTTATGAGTCCAGACATCCGGAGCGTAATAAACTCTGATAAGCTTACCGGTTGTATAATAATGCATAGCCTGATCATATAACGTGTTATATGATGCTCCCCATATAGAGGTGTCCTTTACTGAACAGGCTGTTATCGTTGTTGACGGCTTGAATGCCTCAATGCAGAAATAAGGTTTCCCATCAATCTGGCCTGAATGAAATTTATTTATAATCATGCCTGAATGCATACCTTCTGCTTTATCACCAGTCCATTCAGCAAATGCAGGATTAAGAGAGACAATAAGAAAAACAGACAGAGATAATAAATAACGCATACTTTACCCTCCAATGATACATGAAAAATCACAGTTCTATTATTTTATTTATTAATTTAGTTGTAAAGTTGTTTTTAGTACGGGAAAATAAAATCGTAATAGTTAAATAATTCCAGGTACCTTGTTAGATATATAATTTAAATATTAACGAGGTAAGGATGCAACGACAAGTCTTTACTCACTCGTTTAAACTAGAATAATTCAGACTAAGTCTGCGTTACTACACTCATGACTACTTTCAGTGATAGTAGTACTTTTATTTTTATAACAAGATACATTATTTTAATTTGTTAATTATGTATGAAGTGTTAATTATATATAAAGCACCACGTGTATTTCAAATGAGTTTTTTATGTGTAAATATCACTAATGAATTACATGTGGCGCTTTAATATATAACTTATGTGATTTCATTAAGTATACCTAATTATGTCATTTTAGTGAGGGTTGTATTTATGAGACAAGTAACTAAATCAAAGAAACTTAAAATCTTGCCATATCCAGAATGGTTAATTAAGGCAGGGATGTCAAAAGGTATTGATCATGACAGACAACATTTAGGCATTATTCTTGCTGCAGGTGAAGTTATTAAAGTCCGACAAATCAATACTGAATTTAAGGCGAAGCTTAAATTATGCTTACTCAATGACAATCAAAATACTCAACGCTCGATAAGTTTTAATACTGATTGGATAGAGTTGAGTGTCGATGCTGTTTCAGTACCCTTTATTAATACCCCATATAGTGATGAGGTTATTCCTGAGATTGTTTTTGAGTATCCGGATACTTCTAAATTACTGCCAGTTTATGAAACAGGAGAGGATGAGAGCATATTTTTTGAAAATTGGGATAAACAGAATGCCGAGTTTGGCGTAGTAGAATCAGAATATATCATAATTCTGATCCCAGAAGTCAGTAAGGACAGGCTAAAATCTTTCAGTACGAGTGGAGGTATTGATAAGGTTTTGGCGTTTTATCAAGACATTTTTTCTTTCAATAATTCTCTGGCTGGGTTGTCTTTTGAACCGCAAAGAAATTCTGACGAAAATACACGGAATCGTTATTTTGCTAAAGCAGATAAAGGGGGCGGTGGGGCAGCATATTATTCTAACAATTGGGTTGCATCATCCTCTGGTTCCGTAAATACATTTTGGCTGTCTCCCAATTCTACTAACTGGGGCTGCCTGCATGAAATTGCACATGGTTATCAGGGCGGATTTATTGATGATAAATACTTTTCTACAAGAGAAGTGTGGAATAATATTTATGCCGCCTGCTACCAAGATATTATGTTAGGCGCTGAAAAATTTAATAAAGGGTGGTTATATAATTACGGTAAGCAAAAAGAGGTTGAGAAAAGCATTTTAAATAACATTAATAATGGTAAAGAAGTAAACGCCTGGGGGGAACGTAACAAATTATATTTTTTCATGCTGATGTTGGAAAAAGCGGGAGTAAATTGCTTCACTCATTTCAACCAGATATATCGTGAAAGAAAAAATGCAAATAAAAGCGTAGACTCCGTATTAGATATGCTCTCAAATACTTTCACAACTGTTGAAAATAGAGTTGATGTTACACCATTTTTACAAATGGTTGGTGGACATATATCTCAAGCTCAATACCAACTTAACTTATTTAGCCATGCAAAGGCCGTGTATCCATTGAATCAACTCTTGCAAGGTGATGAGCTAACTGCTGTTAAAAAAACGCTAGATTTGAATAGCGAACTCAGTCTTGTTGATGTAGATAATATTGAATTTACAGATATAAAAAGTAATGTGATATTGCAATTTTCTATAGATGATTTTACCCAGATCTATGGTGAAGAATTAATTATACTGAATGGTGACAACTATGTATATAATCAATCTATTATGGATAAAGAGCAAATTTTATATAATCTCCCGATTGGTGCTTATACATTACGTATTCCAACAGGAAGAAATAAAAAATATGCACCCCAAATTAATTATCTGATAGCGAAAAATGAAGACAGTCAAACACAAGTCGATTTTGTCCACAGAATAGGCTCTCCCATTGTTTCACAGAAAATTTCTTTACGGGGACTAAATGATTATACATTTGCAACTATATTTTTTGATCAAGAAAATGATACTGTCACCGTTGATATTACTAAGACTAAACCACATTATCATTTCCCTGGTATGTATGCGAAAATAACAATAAAAGATAAAGATAATAATGAGCTACTCAATGAAGTTATCACGGGAACTAATCAATCGTTGAGCAAAAATGAGTTTCCACTATCTTCTTGTCATTTTGTTGATATTTTTCACAAAGAACCTGGCAGAGTAAAGCTAATTCCGGCATATAAGGGTGTGGTTGATAATAAATCCAGTACCAATGAATTTATTATAACACCTTATGGTTTGCAAAATATAAAGTTGAATAACGATCCAAAGGTTTCTTTATTGGAAAGTATAAAATCGGCAGCAGAGACGCTGCGTAGTCACCCTGTAATGTGGCATGCAAAATTTTCGGAAGCTAAAGATAATATATATTTAGCAATCGATATTTTCCCCAGTCCACAAAAGGAAACTTTACTAGAACAGTATGCTGATTGTATTTCTTCCTACTATGAAAAGCCAAATGAAGACTTGGGTAATGCATTTAGTTTTATCTTTAAAGGAATTAATGACCGAAAATTTTTGACAGTTGAGCTTAATTTAGTGACAAAAACACTTGAAGTGAAACTTGTGAGTGGTACTGCACATAGTGGATTCAACAGGACTTACGCTGCACTACGTTATTTTGATGCTGATGGTAATGAACTCCTTAATCTGGACATTATTGGTAGTAAAAAACAGATTGGGCAAGAGTGGGGGTTCCCTATATCAGGTTATGGCGGAGAAAAACTCTATCTTCAACATGTGGAACCTAAAAATAGATTAGTGGTTACCAATATTATGCAAGGAATCAGATTATCATCGCGTACAAGCATGCAAGCCTATGAAATAGAATCTTTAGGTTTGAGTAGTTGCACCTGGCCCTAAGCGACATTTCCCATCGCGCAAGCCATAACCGTCGATATGGCAGATTTACGTTGGCCTTAATGGGGAGGTGCGATGAGTTCTATTGCGTTTACATCAGTTATGCCCTTGCGTTGTATGGTGATAGCCGCGTTTACGTCACGATCATATTCAACACCACACGCATAGTATAATCCAATGCAAACGATACAATCCGTATCACCTCCGTCATTCGCTTACCAGATATGTTCACCAGTGAGGTCTTATTTATCGCTCTGAAGACTATTACCAAGGGTTTATTTGTGAGCATGAATCTCAGTCTGGCTCATCATTGATAATAAAAGGCCGCAGTCTTGTTGAGGAGTGGAAGTTAATTTTCTCTGATAATGTGCAGGAGTTGGGGATTAAACTTGATTTACGTGGTTTTGATGACCCAGATGATTAGTTTGTTGGCGAGCGTTGGTATTATGGAAACGTTTTATAATTATTCAACAGACCATCTGCTCTTTCCTTCAATAATCATTACTTGACCTTGGTGGCTCGTTAATCTGGGTTGTCCAGAACTTAACGAAATAGTTTAAGGTTTGCAAATCCCAGGGCTTTCACAAAACTGCGATGGAGCGTCATCGTTTACATTTAAGTTGATTGACGTGAAATTGCGGCTGGTGAGTTCATTTACCGCAGGTTAACCGATAGATATGCTTGGGCGACGGTAATCCTCCCAATTTTTACGGAGGTCTTAAATAGAATCAGGCTACTCGTTTAATATGTTGTATCGGCGGGGGGAGTCTGACCGGAAATAGACCAGAATCCAGATACGAAAAAGCCCCGCTTTGCAGCGAGGCCTTATAAGTATGGTGCCCGGACTCGGAATCGAACCAAGGACACGGGGATTTTCAATCCCCTGCTCTACCGACTGAGCTATCCGGGCAACGGGGCGCATTAAACCGTATTGGCCGCTGATCGTCAACGAATTTATAACCTAAAACCGCTAAAACTATGTTGATCGCTCTCTTTTCAGGCAAAAGCAGGAAAAATCGCCCGGCGCTTGCCGTAACATTCACGTTAGAAAGATTCAGCTTAGGGCACCGTTTTTACGGCATTGTGCCATTGTTAATATGTCTTCCGCTAAACATTTGGCAACCTCAACATCTGCCAACTGACGCTTAATCAGTAACTTGCTCAGGCAACCCTCCAGAATCAACTCCATCTGCTGTGCGACCATATCGGTATCGTCGGCATCCATCTCTTGCAGCAATTCTTTTGTATAGTGTAGCGAGGCCAGTTTCTGCTGTTCAGCCAATTGGTGAATAGGGTGCTCAGCATCAGGATAGAAACTGCAGGCAGCAATAAACAGGCAACCGGGGTAGCGCTGATTTTGTACTTGCTCGCTCAATGTTTGATAGCGTGCTAGCAGCTTCTGCTGCGGTGATAGGGTCTCGTCCAGCTGTAGCTGACGCCGCCAGATATCAATCTGTTGACTGTGATAGCGTAGGCAATCGTAGAGCAATGCCTCACGATCTGGCCAAAAGCGTGTCAGGTCACTAACTTCAACTGACAGCGCTTTGGCGAGCATTTCTAGCGTGGTATTTGCCAACCCTTGCTGTTCTAACAGATTGAGTGCGCTACTTAAAACTTGTTCACGTTGCACGTTACTCTCCTCCAACCTCTTTATCTGGCAAGTGTGGTTGACCGCTGCCTATTCTGTCGATAACCCATTTTTTGCCAATAGCCCCATTTTCCAGGGCAGCCCGTTGTCGGTTGACTCTGTACCTTACCACGAGTGCGGTGGGATTTTCCTATCATCAGGGGGAGAAAGCCTATCTCTGCAATATTCTCTCCAGAACCTCATTTGGGTATTTATCCAAGATACTCGCTCTTTTTATCGATTTGCATTGGCCCCCGTGTTGGCTCTGGCAATTATATTCTTTCGCTCTAAAAATTAATTGTAATGAAACGACACTATAACCATTATGTTTATAAGGTTAATCAATGGATAAACATTGTGACGAGTTGTTGTAAATAATAACTATTTATCCGGCAATGGCATGACTTCTGGGAAGGAATATAATGAATCCATTTATTGTTGCTGACGCTGAAAGCTGTATTGGTTGTCGGAGTTGTGAAGTGGCTTGTGTGGTAGCCCATCATGAGGGCCAGTTTCCTGATAAACCAGAATATTTCACCCCTCGGGTGAAAGTATTCAAAGGCGATCAATGTGCGACGGCGGTATTTTGCCATCATTGTGAAGATGCCCCTTGTGCCAGCACCTGCCCGAATGGTGCCATTGTTGAATTGAATAATAGTGTTCAGGTGATTCAGGAAAAATGTATTGGCTGTAAAACCTGTATGATCGCCTGCCCGTTTGGCATGATGACCGTAGTCACCGAAACGGTTCAACCCGCCAGCCACCGCTTAGCTGATGTTTATCGGCGTACAGAAGCACAAAAATGTGACCTTTGTATTGATCAGCCTGATGGTCCAGCCTGTATTAAAACCTGCCCTACGCAGGCTCTGACATTGGTGGACCAACAATATTTACTGCATCAACAGCAGCAAAAGCGCCAACACATGGCGCTGAATGAGCACAATGGCCGCTTGTTCAGTCGCGCGGTGATACATGCGGCCAGTGCATCGCACAGTCGTTTGTCAAATAGCAGTCGTTTACCCAATAACTCCGGCTCGTCAAATAAAAGCATCCGCGATGCAACACCGGTTAACCTCTTGCAGCGGCCACGGGCACCACGTCTGGAGCCGAAAAAAATTCCGTTGGCGGAGCGTAAAACGGGCTTCGCTGAAATCTATCTGCCATTTACTGAAAGCCAAATCCATGAACAGGCTGAACGTTGCCTGGAATGCGGTGATAAAACCATCTGTCAGTGGACATGCCCACTGCATAACGCCATACCGAAATGGATCTCGCTGGCCCATCAGGGGCGGATCCATGAAGCGGCAGAATTATCCCATCAAACCAGTAGTTTGCCAGAAGTGTGTGGCCGGGTATGCCCGCAAGATCGCTTATGTGAGCAGTCTTGTACGCTGAATGACCACGATGGTGCAGTGACTATCGGGCAGATTGAGCGGTACATCACGGAAACGGCACTGGCGACTGGCTGGCGGCCTGATCTGTCACAGGTGAAACCCAGCGGTAAACGGGTGGCCATTATTGGAGCTGGCCCAGCAGGTTTGGGCTGTGCGGATATTCTGGTACGTAATGGCATAACGCCAGTAGTGTTTGATCGCTATTCCGAAATTGGCGGTTTGCTGACATTCGGTATTCCAGCTTTCAAGCTGGAAAAATCGGTGATGACTCGGCGGCGAGAAATTTTCACCGAGATGGGCGTTGAGTTTTGCCTGAATACGGAGATTGGCCGCGATATCACCATGGAAAACCTGCTCCACGACTTTGATGCTCTGTTTCTCGGGGTCGGGACCTACCGTTCCATGCGCTCAGGATTAGAAAATGAAGATGCGCAGGGCGTTTACGATGCCCTGCCATTCCTGATAGGTAATACCCAGCATCTGATGGGCTACACCGCCAACGGTGCTCACCCTTATGTCAGTATGCAAGACCAACGTGTGGTGGTGTTGGGGGGCGGTGATACCGCCATGGATTGTGTTCGAACTTCTCTGCGTCAGGGGGCGAGCCGCGTAGTGTGCGCGTATCGGCGTGATGAAAAGAATATGCCTGGCTCTAAACGCGAGGTGAAAAATGCGCGTGAGGAGGGGGCTGAATTTATGTTCAACCTCCAGCCACTGAGCATTGTGGTCGATGAATCGGGACAGGTGACCGGTATCAAGATGGTTCGCACCGAAATGGGACAGGCAGATGCCCAAGGGCGGCGGCAAGCCCTGCCTATCGCCGGTTCCGAGCATCTTATTCCTGCTGATGCCGTGATCATGGCATTTGGTTTCAGCCCTCACCGAATGTCGTGGTTGGCAGAACATAATGTGGTGCTGGATAAACAGGGGCGGGTGGTTGCGCCGACTATCTCCGGCTATCCCTATCAAACCAGTAATCCCAAAATTTTTGCAGGTGGCGATATTGTGCGAGGAGCTGACTTGATTGTGACCGCCATCGCTGAGGGGCGCAAAGCGGCAGAGAGCATTGCTTATTATTTGAACGTTTTATAACGCCTGCGACCAGGAGAAAAAGATGAACCGTTTTGTTATCGCTGATATGACTCAGTGCATTGGCTGCCGGACCTGTGAAATCGCCTGTGTGGTGGCGCATAGCGCAGATAATAAGGTCAATACCCTCACGCCGGAGCAGTTTCACCCACGCCTGAGCGTCATGAAAAGCTTTGCGGTCAGCACACCGATACTTTGCCATCAATGTGAAGATGCGCCGTGCGAAAACGCCTGTCCAAACGGGGCGCTTATCACGGGTTCCCATGGCGTGCAACTGCTGGCGTCGCGGTGTATCGGCTGTAAAACCTGCATGTTGGTGTGCCCGTTTGGTGCCATGAGCATTATTGAGCGACCGGTTGATGGCCCACAGGCGGCAGACAGTAAACAGGTGATGGCGAGTGGCTCAGGGCGAGCACAGGCGAATAAATGCGATTTATGCCATCAGCGGGGATCCGGCCCAGCTTGTATTGAGGTCTGTCCGACTAATGCATTGAAACTGGTGACACCAGGGGTATTGGAAGCCCTACAGCGCGAAAAACAATTGCGGGCCGCACGAGGCAGTGCACCGGGTATCGCCCGTTAACCTACGATCATAAGGATAAAAAATGAAAAAGATCCTCACGGTCTGCCCCTATTGCGGCTCGGGATGTAAGTTAAATTTATTGGTCGAAGACGGCGAGATTGTCGGCGCCGAACCCGCTGATGGTGTCACCAATCAGGGGGAGTTGTGTCTGAAAGGGTACTACGGCTGGGATTTTCTTAACGATACCCGCCTGTTGACGCCACGGTTGACTACGCCCTTATTACGGCGTCAG
The DNA here is from genome assembly GCF_001053095.1 of Yersinia similis. GTDB lineage: Bacteria > Pseudomonadota > Gammaproteobacteria > Enterobacterales > Enterobacteriaceae > Yersinia > Yersinia similis. The sequence goes on from NZ_CGBP01000016.1 coordinate 27,276, forward strand.
CGTGGCGAGGCGTTTCAACCCGTGAGCTGGCAGGAGGCGATTGCGTTTATCACGGCCAAACTTAGCGCCATAAAAGAACGTCATGGGCCTGATGCCATCATGATGACGGGCTCTTCTCGTGGGCCAGGTAACGAAGCCAATTATGTGATGCAAAAGTTTGCTCGAGCGGCGATCGGCACCAACAATATTGATTGTTGCGCCCGTCTGTGTCACGGCCCGTCGGTGGCTGGGTTGCAGCAAACGCTGGGTAACGGCGCGATGAGCAACTCTATCGGTGAAATTGAGAATACTGACTGTATTTTGGTCTTTGGTTATAACGCGGCGGATTCTCACCCCATTGTTGCCAGACGTATTCTGAAAGCCAAAAATAAGGGGGCTAAGCTTATTGTCTGTGATCCACGGCATATTGAAACCGCCCGTATCGCCGATCAATGGTTGCCGCTGAAAAATGGTGCCAACATGGCGCTGGTCAATGCATTTATTCATGTTCTGATTGAAGAAAAACTCTACGACGAAAATTATGTCCGCGACCATACTCGTGGATTCGATGAACTGAAAGCGGGCGTTGCCGCATACCGCCCAGAGGATGTTGAACCGATTACGGGGCTGTCTGCCAAAGCGGTGCGTCAGGCCATGCGCACTTATGCTGCTGCCCCTGCGGCCACCCTCCTATGGGGGATGGGGGTGACCCAATGGGGTCAAGCGGTCGATGTGGTGAAAGGGCTCTCTTCGTTAGCGTTATTAACCGGTAATCTGGGGCGGCCAAATGTAGGCGTCGGGCCGGTACGAGGCCAGAACAATGTGCAGGGCGCGTGTGATATGGGCGTGTTGCCGAATACTTTCCCTGGCTATGAAAAAGTGACCGACAGTGAGGCCAGGTCGCGTTTTGCTCGCGCCTGGGGGGTAGCTGAACTGCCCGCACATGTTGGGTATTCGATTACTGATGTGCCGCATAAAGTGGCGGAAGGGAAGCTTAAGGCCTACTACGTATTTGGTGAAGATCCAATCCAGACCGAGCCAGATTTAGCGGCGATGCGTGCGGCTTTTGCGGCACTGGATCTAGTCGTGGTGCAGGATATCTTTATGACCAAAACGGCAGAGCTGGCTGATGTCGTACTGCCTGCAACATCCTGGGGGGAGCATGAAGGGGTCTATACCAGCGCTGACCGGGGGTTCCAGCACTTTAATAAAGCCATTGAACCGAAAGGGGATGTGAAACCGGACTGGGAGATTATCAGCCTGATATCAACCGCCATGGGTTACCCGATGGCATACCAAAATACTCAGCAAATCTGGGATGAGATGCGTAGCCTGTGCCCACCATTCGCAGGGGCCACCTATGAGAAACTGGCGGGGCTGGGCTACGTGCAATGGCCTTGCCCAACCGAAAATCACCCTGGAACACCTTATCTCTATACTGATAACCAATTCGCGACGGCTGACGGTAAAGGTTTGCTCAGTTGTGCGCCATGGCAGCCGCCTCATGAGCAGACCGATAGTGATTATCCTCTGGCACTCTGTACCGTGCGCGAAGTGGGGCACTACAGTTGCCGTTCAATGACCGGTAACTGTGCCACTTTGAAAATCTTGGCGGATGAGCCGGGCTATGTGCAAATCCATCCTGAGGATGCCAGCCATTTGGGGGTTATCGATCAGGCGCTGATCTGGATTTCATCACGACGCGGAAAAGTGATCGCCCGTGCCAGTGTGACCGAGCGGGCTAATCGTGGTGCGGTGTATATGACCTATCAGTGGTGGATTGGTGCCTGTAATGAACTGACTGTTGACCATGTTGATCCAGTGTCAAAAACACCCGAGTTCAAACATTGTGCGGTTAAAGTTGAGGCGATTAGCGATCAAACAGCGGCAGAGCAATATGTTGAGCAACAATACAGCCAGTTGAAAAAACGTTTATCAGACGCCGCAGTTGTGTCGTGATTGAGCGCTGATTATGCCACGGCGAGATCTGCTCGCCGTGGTGACGGCTATTTATTTTGTAACCGTGGAGGTGTTTTGTAAATGCTGCAAGAATTGCGTGGCATCCATAAAACCGGTGACCCGTGCGGCAGTGACCTCATTGCCCTGAGAATCAAAAAACAGAATAGTTGGTAAACCTAACACGTTAAATTTCTTCAATAATGCGGCATGTTCAGCATTGTTGGCGGTGACATCCGCTTGCAGCAACAAGGTATTGGCTAACTGGCGCTGGACCTTATCATCACTGAAAGTGTATTTCTCAAACTCTTTACAGGCCACACACCAGTCTGCATACAGATCGAGCATCACCGGTTTACCCTGTGCCTGCGCTAATACTGCTTGCAATTGGGGCAAATCAGCCACTAGTTGAAAGTTTATATGTTTGATCTCATTCTGCTGCGTGTTGCCGTTAAAGGCCCAATCTTGCAAGGGGCGGGCCACGATCAACAGTGCGGCCAATAGCAATAACTGACAGACGCGCACCCAACCAGAGTGCGCTTTCAGGCTCAATACAAACGCCCAGCCAAAGAACGCGATGGCCAGCAGGCTCCATAAACGCAAACCCCAGACATCCCCCACCACCCTTTCCAGTAGAAACACGGGCAGTGCGAGGATCACAAAACCAAAAGCCTCTTTGACATATTGCATCCACGGACCGCTGCGTGGAATGAGTTTGTTGCCGAACAGGGTGACAACCACTAGCGGGATCCCCATCCCGAGCGCATATAAGTACAAAGTCCCACCACCGGCCAGCATATTACCGCTTTGGGCAATATAGAGCAGGATCGCGCTCAGCGGTGCGGTAGTGCAGGGAGAACAAATCAGACCCGCCAGTGCACCCATCGCAAAGACACCGGCCAGTGAGCCGCCACGTTGGCTATTACTCCACTGTGTAAGGCGGGTCTGTAATGATGAAGGTAATTGCAATGAATACAGGCCGAACATTGATAATGCCAACAGTACGAATAATACCGATAAGCCAATCAACACATAAGGATGCTGTAACGCAGCCTGGAACTGTAAACCTGCCGCCGCAACCACTAACCCCAGCAAGGTATAGGTCAGCGCCATCCCTTGTACGTACACCACCGCTAATATTAGTATTCGCCGTTGGCTGTGCGGTTTCTCACGGCCAAGAATGACGGCTGAAATCAACGGATACATCGGCAAAACACAGGGGGTAAATGCGATCCCGATCCCGATTAGCAGTGCCCATAAGGGAGAAAAGGGTAGCGTAGACGGTACTGGCGCGGCATCGCCCTCTGGTTTTGTTGCCGCTGGTGGATTAACGGTAACCAGTGGATTGACAGTAGCTGATGGATTGACGTTAACCGATGTACTCGTGGTAGCGCTGCCTGAAGTCGTGGAAGCAGCAACGACCACATCAAGTGGGATCACCCGCGTTTCTGGTGGATAACAGAAGCCCGCCTCCGCACAACCCTGATAGGTCACGCTGACGCTAGCATGTTCAGCCGCCTGAGTAATGGGGATCTTCAAGGTTAATTGCTGCTTGAAAATTTCGACTTCACCATAGAACTCATCATTATGCGTAATGCCTTCTGGCAGGGTGAATGCCCCCAGCGTCGCTTGTTGCGGCACAATTTTTATTTGCTGCCGATACAGGTAGTAACCGGGATGGATTTGCCAACTCAGATTCAGCTGATCGCCTTGCTGGCGGAAATCAAAGGCGAACGCTTGATCGACCGGAATAAACCGGCTCTGACTGTTTTTGGCACCCAAAGATGCATTCTCACCAAAGAGTGAGGACTGGGCGCTGTGCGGGGTGAGTAATACGCTGCACAGCAGCAGGATCAGAGTAATGAAGCGTTGAGCCATGACAGGTAATCTTTATCTCCGTCCCGTACCGGTAGCACCAGTAATTCCGGCGTTTGGTAGGGGTGATGTTGTTTGATATAAGTGAGAAGGGCCTGCTGATGGGCAGTGTTGCTCTTGAACAATAGCTGAACCTCATACTCTTGTTCGAGTTTACCTTCCCAGTAATAAAGTGAGGTTGCCCCCGGCAACAAGGTGACACAGGTGGCCAGTTTCTCCCCCAGAACCTGCGCGGCTAGATTTTGCGCGCTGGCTTCATCGGGGGCGGTGCACAATACCACGATAGCATTTGAATAAGACACTGCATTTGGATCGGTCGTAGCATCAGAATCAGACATCTTAACCTCTTCGGTCGCGCTGTTTTATGATGGTGTGGAGAGCGGCGTGATAACACGATATGTTACGTAATAAGCTTACAAATCATACTATACCCCGAAGCAGGGGCTAGCCAGAAAATGATTTATATAACGATGAGAGATATACCGAAGTCATTGGGGCGCATGATGCGCCCCATCAGACAGATTACAGAACCAGACCGCCCATCACAAAACCGAAACAAACGGCCAGTGCAACCCCGATGGTACCAGGGATAAAGAATGGGTGGTTAAACACAAAGCGACCAATACGGGTGGTCCCGGTGTCATCCATTTGTACCGCTGCCACCAGTGTTGGGTAGGTTGGCAGGATGAACAGGCCAGAAACTGCCGCGAAAGAGGCAATTGCCGCCAATGGTGAAACGTTCAGCGCCAGCGCCATTGGCATTAATGCTTTGGCGGTTGCAGCTTGAGAGTAAAGCAGGGCGGAGCAGAAGAAGAAAATCACAGCCAGTAACCATGAATGAGCTTGAATCAAGCTACCCGCAGTCTCTTTAATCCACTCAAGGTTGTGTTGTAAAAGGTATCACCCAACCAGGCCACACCTAAGATACAGATACAAGCACTCATACCGGCTTTGAAGGTACTGGAGTTCAAGATTGAATCCGTATCAACCGAGCAGACCAGCGTGGTGATAGTGGCGACACTCAGCATAATGATCAGGATAGCGTTAGTGGTGTTCATCAGCGGTGTTTCAACTAGCCCAACACTTGGGCTGTTGATGATCGCATAAGCCACCACACAAAGTACCCCAGCCAGGAACAGCAGAACGGAAGTTTTAGCCCGTGGTTTGATCACTTTTACGGTGTCACCACGTAGGGTGACTAAACCTTCTTCCAAACGTTTCAGGTAAATAGGATCATCGGACAGCTTGGAGCTAAAGCACCAAGAGACGATGAGAGACATCACAAACACGGCACAAAGGGTGGAGGGGATAACGATCATCAGCAGATGTAAATAACTGACACCTTGGCCTTCCATGACCGAGGACATATATACCACTGCCGCAGAAATTGGGGAGGCGGTAATGGCTATCTGTGCGGAAACGACAGCGGTAGACAGTGGGCGGCAAGGTTTGATGCCCTGTTCTTTCGCGACTTCTGCAATGACTGGCAGAGCTGACAGCGAAATGTTACCGGTCCCGGCGAAGATGGTCAGAAAATAAGTGACCAGTGGCGCAAGAATGGTGATGTGTTTTGGGTTCTTACGCAGTAACTTTTCAGTTTGCTGCACCAGATAATCCATTCCCCCTGCAACTTGCATCGCAGAGATAGCGGCAATCACAGCCATGATAATTGAAATAACATCGAACGGGATACTGCCGGGTTTGACACCAATGATCGCCAATACCAGAACACCAATTCCGCCTGCAAAACCTATACCAATACCCCCTAACCTGGCCCCAAGAAAAATGGCCAGCAGAACGATGACTAATTCTACGGCTATCATAGTGTTTACTCCTTGTTTAAATTTTAAAGTAAAAGTTAAAAAATTGTGTTTGCCGGAAAGTAAAAAGGCACGCTGTCCAGAGGAGCATGCGTGCCTTAGAGGGCTACCGAATATTTAAATTATTGTTCATTTTCATCGGTATAACGTTTCGCTTTATAGGCTGGGTGCATCAGGTTTTCAACAGAGAAAATGTCGTCCAGTTCGGCTTCAGTTAACAAACCGCGCTCCAGAACCACTTCCCGCACATTTTTACCGGTTTCCGCACAGATTTTACCCACAATGTCACCATTATGGTGGCCAATGAATGGGTTAAGATAAGTAACGATGCCTATGGAGTTAAAGACGTAACGCTCGCAGACCTCTTTGTTAGCTGTAATGCCATTGATGCACTTCTCTAACAGGTTGTAACACGCATTAGTCAGGATATGGATAGACTCAAACATGGCCTGACCAATCACTGGCTCCATCACGTTTAACTGGAGCTGACCCGCTTCAGCTGCCATAGTAATGCAAGTATCGTTGCCGATCACCTTAAAACAAACCTGATTGACAACTTCAGGGATCACCGGGTTCACTTTTGCAGGCATGATAGAAGAGCCAGCCTGCAATTCTGGTAGGTTGATTTCATTCAAACCAGTACGAGGGCCAGATGAGAGCAAGCGTAGGTCGTTACAGATTTTGGACATCTTAACAGCCAGGCGTTTCAGGGCGCTGTGTACCATCACGTAAGCGCCGCAATCAGAAGTTGCTTCGATCAAGTCTTCGGCAGGAACACAGGCTAATCCACTGATTTCTGCCAGTTTCTGCACGGCAAGTTGTGAATAACCTTCTGGTGTATTCAGCGCAGTGCCGATGGCGGTGGCACCTAGGTTGACTTCCAATAGCAACTCGGCGGTTCGTTGCAGGTTTTTGGTTTCTTCATTCAATAACACCTGGAAGGCGCGGAATTCCTGTCCCAGAGTCATTGGTACTGCATCCTGTAATTGGGTGCGGCCCATTTTCAGAATTTTCTCGAATTCTTTAGATTTCCTACCGAAACCTTCGCCTAATTGGTTGATAGCATCGATCAACTTGATGATGGAGGCGTAGACCGCAATGCGGAAACCGGTTGGGTAGGCATCGTTGGTGGACTGGCATTTGTTCAGATGGTCGTTAGGGTTAAGATACTGATATTCCCCTTTTTGGTGGCCCATCAGCTCTAGGCCAATATTGGCCAAGACCTCGTTGGTGTTCATATTGAGAGAGGTACCTGCGCCGCCCTGGAACACATCAACGGGGAACTGATCCATACATTTCCCTTTATCCAGAACTTCATCACATGCCTGAATAATGATGTCTGCAATTTTACGCGGGATGGTATGCAACTCTTTGTTAGCCATTGCCGCCGCTTTTTTTACCATGACCATGCCACGTACAAATTCCGGCACGTCACTGATTTTACTGTTACTGATATAGAAGTTTTCAATCGCACGCAGGGTATGAACACCGTAGTAAGCCTCTGCGGGGACTTCTCGTGTACCTAACAGGTCTTCTTCAATACGAATGTTATTTGACATGAGAACCTTCTCTATTTGTGCTGTCTTGTATTGTATTTGTTAACTGATTTATGCTGCTGTCAGTAATATGATGCGGTGATGCACGATATGTACGGAAATATTAACCACCCATCTTATTACTGACAGGATGATATGCTGCTTAGCGATAAAAAGCCTTGAACTAAGATCACTATATTGCCGGAATTAATCGAGATGATCTGATATCTGTGATTGCTCTCACACTTAGTTTAATGAGTAATAAAACGGTTACCCCTGCTTGAAAAGTGCTTTGTTCACCACCATTTTAGTAAAGTTGACCGATGTTGACGGGGAGCGCTGATACTAAAATCCGCAAATAGAGGAAAATAGCCGTATCAGCACCTACCAGGTCAAGGTTTTCATGGTATCTGTCAGACAGGTTACTCACCTGATGAGGGGTGCTGAATGATTGAAATTAAGGAGAATACGGTGCGTTGGTTACCGTTTGCGCTGATATTTTTATTGGCATATATAGAAATATCGATATTTATCAAGGTCGCTGCGGTGTTAGGGGTGCTAGTCACCCTGCTGCTAGTGATCATTAGCTCCTGTGTGGGCATCTCACTGGTTCGTAATCAGGGCATAAAAACCTTTATCCAGATGCAACAAAAGCTGGCAGTGGGTGAAAGCCCGGCGGCTGAGATGATCAAAAGTGTTTCACTGGTCTTGGCCGGTATTTTGTTACTGATCCCCGGTTTCTTCACTGACTTCCTCGGCTTGTTGTTGCTATTGCCTTGGATTCAAAAAACATTAACGTTGAAATTGATGCCGCACCTGAACATTTATCGTGGTGGTGGCTTTGGGAATGGTAGCTTTGGCAATGGTAGCTTTGGCAACAGCAATCGCCATGATTCTGGCCCAATGAGTGGCGGGGATACCTTTGATGGTGAATTTCAGCGTAAAGCCGATGACCGCTTTACGGTGGAGCACCGCCCGGATGAAAATGGTAAATCAGCAGATAATCGTTTTAAGGATGATAGTTTTAAAGATGATAAGTAAAGAGGAGGGAATAATTTTCTAATAGCCTGTTTATTAATCATAAATTTATAAAGTAAATTATAGTGCTTTCTTTGTACCGTAAGCGATAGGCGGATAAAATCATCTACCGTCGGGCGAGAAAAAAATGAAAAATTTTTGGTCGCCTCCCTTGAAGGAACAAGAAGTCGCCCCCACTTAGAAAGCCACGGTATCGGTTATGAAGTCATACCGGTATTAATCTTAATCTGATACGGACCTTCTCATAGGAGAGCTATCAATGAAAATTCGTCCATTGCATGACCGCGTTATCGTCAAGCGCAAAGAAGTTGAATCTAAATCTGCTGGCGGCATCGTTCTGACTGGCACTGCAGCGGGTAAATCTACCCGTGGTGAAGTTCTGGCAGTCGGCAATGGTCGCATCCTGGATAACGGTGAAATCAAGCCGCTGGATGTGAAAATCGGCGACGTCGTGATTTTCAACGATGGTTACGGCGTGAAGGCTGAGAAGATCGACAATGAAGAAGTGTTGATCATGTCAGAAAGCGACATTCTGGCAATTGTTGAAGCGTAATCACGCTCTCTAATCTTCTGAACTGAACGAGTTAAGGGAAATACCAATGGCAGCTAAAGACGTAAAATTCGGTAACGACGCTCGCATTAAAATGCTACGCGGCGTAAACATCCTTGCTGATGCAGTGAAAGTGACTCTGGGCCCTAAAGGCCGTAACGTAGTTCTGGACAAGTCTTTCGGCTCTCCAACTATCACTAAAGACGGTGTTTCTGTTGCACGTGAAATCGAACTGGAAGACAAGTTTGAGAACATGGGCGCACAGATGGTTAAAGAAGTTGCCTCTAAAGCGAATGACGCTGCGGGTGACGGTACCACGACTGCAACAGTATTGGCTCAATCTATCATCACTGAAGGCCTGAAAGCGGTTGCCGCAGGCATGAACCCAATGGATCTGAAGCGCGGCATCGACAAAGCGGTTATCGCAGCGGTAGAAGAGCTGAAAAAACTGTCTGTACCTTGCTCTGATTCTAAAGCAATTGCTCAGGTAGGTACTATCTCTGCAAACTCCGACTCAACCGTTGGCGAGCTGATCGCTCAAGCGATGGAAAAAGTCGGTAAAGAAGGCGTTATCACCGTTGAAGAAGGTTCAGGCCTGCAAGACGAGCTGGACGTTGTAGAAGGTATGCAGTTTGATCGCGGCTACCTGTCTCCTTACTTCATCAATAAACCAGAAACTGGTTCTATTGAACTTGAAAGCCCATTCATCCTGTTGGCTGACAAGAAAATCTCTAACATCCGTGAAATGCTGCCAGTTCTGGAAGCCGTAGCGAAAGCCGGCAAGCCACTGCTGATCATTGCAGAAGACGTTGAAGGCGAAGCCTTGGCGACTCTGGTAGTCAACACCATGCGCGGTATCGTTAAAGTTGCAGCGGTTAAAGCACCTGGCTTCGGCGACCGTCGTAAAGCTATGCTGCAAGACATCGCGACCCTGACTGCGGGTACTGTTATCTCTGAAGAGATCGGTCTGGAACTGGAAAAAACCACTCTGGAAGATCTGGGTCAGGCGAAACGTGTTGTTATCAACAAAGACACCACCATCATCATTGATGGCGTAGGCGATGAAGCTGCAATCCAAGGCCGTGTGGCTCAGATTCGTCAGCAGATTGAAGATGCAACTTCTGACTACGACAAAGAAAAACTGCAAGAGCGTGTTGCTAAACTGGCTGGCGGCGTTGCCGTAATCAAAGTGGGCGCCGCAACTGAAGTTGAAATGAAAGAGAAGAAAGCACGTGTTGAAGATGCTCTGCACGCAACTCGTGCCGCAGTAGAAGAAGGCGTAGTAGCGGGTGGTGGTGTTGCACTGATTCGTGCAGCTCACGCTATCGCTGGCCTGAAAGGCGATAACGAAGACCAGAACGTGGGTATTAAAGTTGCTCTGCGTGCGATGGAATCTCCACTGCGTCAGATCGTGGTTAACGCGGGCGAAGAAGCCTCTGTTATCGCGAACAAAGTTAAAGCGGGTGAAGGTAGCTTCGGTTACAACGCTTATACTGAAGAATACGGCGACATGATCGCGATGGGTATCTTGGATCCAACTAAAGTGACTCGTTCTGCTCTGCAGTACGCAGCCTCTATTGCTGGCCTGATGATCACCACCGAGTGCATGATCACTGACCTGCCGCGTGATGACAAAGGTGCTGATATGGGCGCTGGCGGCATGGGTGGTATGGGCGGCATGGGCGGCATGATGTAATGCTCCCGGCCTTTCTGCGGTCTTTGGTGCTTTTTCGCTAAAAAGTAGTTAAAGGCAGCAAAAGGTAAAGCTGTTGATAAAAGCGAGTAGGGTGACCTGCTCGCTTTTATTTTGTGAAGACTGTAATTTAAATTGTATTAAGCACTAAATCTGTTGCTTCTGATCTCTGTCATAACCACGCCACAACTGAGTTCTACACTCAATTCTTTCTGACCTACATTTTGCAATCTAACGTCCTAAAGCGGCTTTATTCTATGTCTGTGTGATGATTGCTGGACTTTTTTTATCTATCACGCTGATTTAATGTGTAAACTGTTATACCCTTCATATTTGTTGTTACAGCAGTGTTAGCGGCGCTCGTTATTCGGTCTATTCATGGACCTCACCTCTGAGAGGCGGCTGCAAACAGCGTTCAAATCTGCTTTTGGTAGATTTGTCACCCGAATCACTTAGTTTTTATAAGTTCATCGGGGTTACCTTGCTGTAACACCTGATATTGTTGGTATATGTTTCTCAGAACATTGTGTCTGGATAGTTTCGGCAACGGATGCCTAAGCGGCAGCGGTGCTTTCTGGTAATCTTTAACGTGATTCTCAAACGTCGAATGGGGAAAAAAATGCGGATTAATGTGTTACTAAGAAGTAATGTTTTACTAAAGATTAAGATATTATTTGGCCTTTCAGCCGCACTGTTGTTGGCGGGTTGTAGCTCCTCTAACCCATTGAGTTCGGCGGGTGAGCAAGTGAAGTTTTCTGATACTCAGCCCGGCAGTGAGTGCCAGCTAGTCGGGCAAGTAACCGGTACTCAAAGTAACTGGTTATCAGGTCAGGGCGGGGAAAGCAGCTCAATGCGTGGTGCAGCAAATGACCTGCGTAATAAAGCAGCGGCAATGGGTGGCAACGTCATCTATGGCGCAACCAGCCCGAGTGAAACCTTCTTATCAAGCTTTGCACCACTAGAAAGTAAAATGGTTGGCCAAGTTTATAAATGCCCTCAATAGCTCAAATGTAGAGGTATTAGTGGCTGTGCTTTGTTATACGTTTTTTCATCGTAAACAAAACAGGGGATACCTTATGGTGTCTCCTGAGTTTTATTTAATAGATGATAGGTTATTGAGATGAGTCTGCGCGTGCCTTGCACGGTCAGTGATTAATTTTGCGTCAGTCTCAAATCCAATGGTGTTTTACTTGGTTCTCCACCGACTTCCCTTGTGAGACGCGGTACCAGGTAACCGGATACACGGCTTAGTAAACCTTTCATCAATTGCCGCGCTTCGTCATCGTCGACCATAAAGTGGGCTGCGCCCTGTACTTTATCCAATACATGGATGTAATAAGGCAAAATTCCGGCATCAAATAAGGCATTGCTTAATGTTGCCAGTACATCCGCATCATTATTCACCCCACGCAGTAATACACTCTGGTTTAATAGCGTCACACCTACCTGCTTCAACCGTGCCATACTGTCTCGTAGGGGTTGGTCTATTTCGTTGGCATGGTTGATATGTGTCACCATTAATACCTGTAACCGTGAGCTTCCCAACCGTTGACACAGGGTTACAGTAATACGGGCAGGGATCACCACCGGTAATCGGGTATGAATACGTAACCGCCGGATATGCTTTATATCCTCCAGTTGATCCAGTAACCAACTGAGTTCGTGATCTTTTGCCATTAACGGGTCACCCCCTGAAAAAATGATCTCGTCCAGTTCAGGGTGTTGACGAATATAATCCAGTGCTTGTAGCCAGTTAGTTTTATTGCCTTGATTATCCTGATAAGGGAAATGGCGGCGGAAGCAATAGCGGCAATTGACTGCACAGCCACCTTTGACCAACAACAGCGCGCGGTTACGGTATTTATGTAACAGGCCTGGAACGACGCTGCGCTGTTCATCAAGTGGATCGCTGGTAAAACCGGGAGCGGCAATAAACTCTTCACGCGCGGTCAGCACCTGAAGTAATAAAGGATCTGATGCATTTCCCGGTTGCATACGAGCAACAAAAGCGCGGGGCACGCGCAGGGGGAATAAACGACGAGCACCGGTGCCTTGTTGCAGGTGGGGGTGTTCATTTAAGAACAAAATACGTAGCAATTCGTCCGGATCAGTAATTACATCGGCGAGTTGTTGCAACCAATCTTCTCTAATTGGCATGTTTCGGGTTACAATACTTGCCATTTTTTAGGCTTACTACCAGTTTCTTGAGGACCATCATGGCCAGTTATTATAGCAACGATTTTCGTCCCGGTCTTAAAATCATGTTCGAGGGCGAACCTTATGCAGTTGAGTCGAGCGAGTTCGTAAAACCCGGCAAAGGCCAGGCTTTTGCTCGTGTTAAGATGCGCCGCCTGCTGACTGGTGGGCGCGTTGAAAAGACCTTTAAATCAACAGATTCTCTGGAAGGTGCTGACGTTAATGATATGAACCTGACTTACCTGTATAACGACGGTGAGTTCTGGCATTTCATGAATAACGAGACTTACGAACAGCTGCAAGCTGATGCCAAGGCCGTTGGTGATAACGGTAAATGGCTGATTGACCAAGCTGAATGTATCGTAACTCTGTGGAACGGCCAGCCAATTACTGTGACCCCACCAAACTTTGTTGAGCTTGAAATCGTTGATACTGATCCAGGCCTGAAAGGCGACACTGCGGGTACGGGTGGTAAGCCTGCAACCTTGAGCACCGGTGCCGTGGTTAAAGTGCCATTATTCGTACAGGTTGGCGAAATCATCAAAGTTGATACCCGCTCTGGCGAATATGTTTCTCGCGTGAAGTAAGCCGTGATAGCTAGGTTTGTAATAGCCAGTTTGTAATAGCTAGGTTCGTAAGAACTAAGTCGTAATCAATCGCGCTAAGAACGAAAGGAAACCGCTTAAACGGCGGTTTCAGACTGCTGACAAACCCCGATGACTCGATCTTGAACGGTGAGGATAGGCAGAAGAGTAAAGAGTCCGCGCCAAGGATGGCGCGGCTCGAGCCCCCAGGGAAGGCTATTTTTATACAGGGAAGCCGGCGTCTTTACGATCTGCCTGTTCTCTCCGTCGCGGGCACTTTGTCAATAACCTCAAACCGCTTAAACGGCGGTTTTCTGTTATCTGGCGCTAGCAATATTGCCGCTAATTATTGAGCGTGATAATGTATTGTTCTTATCTCTCCGCTGGCTGGGACGACCCAGTTACGCATCTGTTTTTCGGGGACGGCCCCGCCTGAGCGAGGTTGTTACCATGGCTTGGATTATTCTGGTTATTGCTGGTCTATTAGAGGTTATTTGGGCCATTGGCTTGAAGTATTCTCATGGGTTTTCGCGGCTGACGCCGAGCATCATTACCCTTGTGGCGATGGCTGCCAGTGTCTTTCTGTTGGCCTATGCGATGAAAAGTTTGCCAGCAGGCACGGCTTACGCTGTTTGGACTGGTATTGGTGCGGTAGGTACTGCCATTTTAGGGATTGTGCTACTGGGGGAGTCAGCCAGTCTGGCGCGGATATTAAGCTTAGGGCTGATTCTGGCAGGGATTATCGGTTTGAAGTTAGCATCATAAAGCTTGTGTCATCACGTTATGTGTCATAAGGCGGCAAGGCCCTTCACTGGTGGCCTACGGAGGTCAAGTGAGCTGTGAAGTTATGACAACCGAACTGATCGCTTTAACCAAAGAACGGCCTGCCAGAATAGCAGGCCGCTAATACTGTATGAGTGACTATGACTACAGTGTCAGCACACCGATAAAAGTGACCACACTCAAAATTGCCGCAAGGCCATAAAATACCCATTTCCCTGCCGGGACGTGGATTTTCAAATCATGCATGGCATGGTGAATACGGTGTAAACCGCACCATAAAGGCAAAATGACCATCAGCAGCAGGAATACCCGGCCAATAAAGCTCTGACAAAATGCCAGAATACGTTCGTAGCTCAGCGCGTCACCTGGGAATGCACCCAATGGCAATAAAATAGCGACCAGCAGAATAATCGCTGGGGCAATAATTGCACCCCACATGCCACCAGCACCAAACAGACCCCAGAAGATCGGTTCATCGGAGCGTTTAGGGACTTGATTCATCTTTTTCTCCTCCGGGTTAGAGTAAGGCGACGGCCAGGATAATCGCGCTAGCCATGACAGTCACAACCCATAGCGCCTTAATCACTGGCTCTGGACTCATTTTTTCGCTTTTAACGATAATATTGACCGCTTTCGGTGCCAGCTCAAACCAAGTTTTGGTGTGTAGCAGCGCGGCGAATAGCGTAAGGATATTCAGAAATAGCACCAGCGGGTTTTGCAGGAAGCCGATAAACCCTTCCCACCCTTCGGGGCCACTCTTCAGTGCGAATACACCGTAAATCAATAGCACACTAAACCACACGGCTGGAATGGATGTACCTTCACGCAGCATATAAAAACGGTAGAAACCGAGCTGTTGCCACCAGTTTGGTGCCATGGTTCGAACATAAGCTTTACGTTTGGTTGTCATTGCTGTCTCCCCTCCCTTATTGTGGTTTCAGCATAGCGATCATAAAGTCTTTCGCACTTTCGACCTTGCCCTGCTGGATAGCAGCAGCGGGATCAACGTGTTTTGGACAAACTTCAGAACAGTAGCCGACGAAGGTACAGCTCCATACGCCATTTTTACCGTTTAGCTGAGGCATACGCTCTTTCTTACCGTGGTCACGGCTGTCCAGATTGTAACGGTGCGCCAGGGTGATTGCGGCGGGGCCAATAAACTCAGGGTTTAAGCCAAACTGTGGGCAGGCGGCATAGCACAAACCACAGTTGATACAGCCGGAAAACTGATGGTATTTCGCCATCTGGGCTGGTGTCTGCTTATTAGGCCCATCCTTGGGTAGACGTTCGTTGCCAATAATATAAGGTTTGATGGCTTCCAGACTTTCGATAAAGTGAGTCATATCAACTACTAAATCGCGTTCAATCGGGAAGTTACCCAGCGCTTCGACTTTCATCCCCGCAGTATATTCCCGCAGGAAGGTCTTACAGGCGAGTTTCGGCACCTTGTTGACCATCATGCCGCAGGAGCCACAAATCGCCATTCGACAAGACCAGCGATAAGATAGATCCGGTGCCAGGTTATCTTTGATATAACCCAGTGCGTCGAGTAGAGACGTCTGTTCATCGTAAGGCACTTCGAAAGTTTCAAAGTGAGGTTCGCTATCACGTTCCGGGTTATAGCGCATGACTTCCATTTTCAGGACGTTCATATCAGTCATTCGCTTGCTCCTTATCCTTTAAATCTTGTGCATCTTTTGCGTCTTGGGCGGTGGCTTCGCCACCATAGACCCGCTTGGCCGGTACCAGTTTGGTGATTTTCACATCGCTGTATTCAATACGCGGTGCACCACCCGGCGTATGGAAGGCTAAGGTGTGTTTGAGGAAGTTAACGTCATCACGTTCGGTACAGCCTTCGTCCAAACGCTGGTGGGCACCACGAGATTCTTTACGATTGAGCGCAGAATGTGCCATGCATTCGG
Organism: Yersinia similis; assembly: GCF_001053095.1. Taxonomy (GTDB): domain Bacteria; phylum Pseudomonadota; class Gammaproteobacteria; order Enterobacterales; family Enterobacteriaceae; genus Yersinia; species Yersinia similis. Next base: position 43,207 of record NZ_CGBP01000016.1, read on the forward strand.
CCACATCCAAACCATAACCCAGCTCAATGGTGTAGAGCAGATCAGTATTAAATACGCTGGAGTTATCAGTGATTTTCACACGTTTGAAACGTTCTTTCAGCTCGGCCAGTTTATCCACGGTTTTCTGCATCAGTTCCGGTGTACGGTAAATACCGCAACCCTCTTCCATCGACAGACCCATTTCATCGCGAATCTTAGACCAGTTCTCAGTTCCTTCCTGTTTCATCAAATTGCTCAGGCGGGTTTCCACGTCACGAGTTTGGGCATCCAGTGCGCTACCATTTGCTGGGCCGCTTTCCATAGCCCGTAAAGCCGCTTGTTCACCGGCCACACGGCCAAATACCACCAGTTCAGCCAATGAATTGGAACCTAAACGGTTAGCGCCGTGCAGGCCAACAGAAGAGCATTCGCCGACCGCAAACAAGCCTTTGATTCGGGTTTCACATCGCGGATTGGTTTCGATACCGCCCATGGTGTAGTGCGCGGTTGGGCGTACAGGGATGGGGTCTTTAACCGGGTCAACACCGACATAGGCTTTTGCCAATTCGCAAATAAACGGCAGGCGCTCAAGTAGTTTTTTCTCACCCAGATGGCGTAAATCCAGATAAACTACATCACCACGTGGCGTCGCAACCGTGCGGCCAGCACGCCATTCATGCCAGAATGCTTGCGAAACTTTATCCCGCGGGCCTAATTCCATGTACTTGTTTTTAGGTTCACCGAGTGGCGTTTCAGGCCCCATGCCGTAATCCTGCAAGTAACGATAGCCGTCTTTATTAACCAGAATTCCGCCTTCACCACGGCAACCTTCAGTCATCAGGATGCCAGAGCCCGGCAAGCCCGTTGGGTGATATTGTACAAATTCCATATCCCGCAGTGGAACGCCATGGTGGAATGCCATCCCCATACCATCCCCGGTAACAATACCGCCGTTGGTGTTATAACGATAAACCCGGCCAGCCCCCCCTGTGGCCATGATCACGGCGTTCGCGCGGATTTGTACGCGGGTGCCTTCCATCATATTCATGGCAACTACACCGCGTGCCTGACCATCGTCTACCAGAATATCCAAGACGAAATGCTCATCAAAACGCTGAATTTGCGGATACTTAAGGGAGGTTTGGAATAGGGTGTGCAGCATGTGGAAACCGGTTTTATCGGCAGCAAACCATGTGCGCTCAATTTTCATACCACCAAAGCGGCGGACGTTAACCGAACCATCCTCTTTGCGGCTCCATGGGCAGCCCCAAATTTCTAACTGTGCCATTTCTTCGGGGCAACTGTGGACAAAATGGTCAACAACATCTTGTTCGCATAACCAGTCACCGCCCGCAACGGTATCGTGGAAATGATAGTCAAACGTATCGTGGTCCTGTGTGACGGCAGCTGATCCCCCCTCGGCAGCCACGGTATGGCTACGCATTGGGTAAACTTTCGAGATCAAAGCAATCTTCAGTTGGGGGTTGGCTTCCGCTGCGGCTATTGCTGCACGTAAGCCAGCACCTCCGGCCCCGATAATGGCAAGATCGGCGTTAAAGGTTTGCACTGCGCTTCTCCATTGTTCAAGTGAAAATCTTATACCCTCCGTCCTTGTCGTTACAGGGTGTTAGCTTACGGCCTGGCTGTAACGCCAATGATTTTGGGTATATAAAGTGAGTCATTATTCTTTATGTATTCTTAATATTATTATTCCGCCAACTTATTTCTCGGCGGTTAAGTTGATGATATTAAGCATAGCTATTTCTTACTTTTTGTATGGGAATAATTATACCCAATGATAAGTCGCAGAAATTTGATGTGATCGATTGTTTTGTTTTATTTGAACCACCTCAAATGCATTACTGACAAAAATGTGATCCCAAACAGGATATGCTGGGAAACGCATTTTTTTACAGAGTGAAATGCTAAATTCAGGCCGAGAATTCGGCGGGTGCGTGACAGATTTGTCTGGGGCGCGGGATACGGGTAGACTGCATCCCCTGTTTGATTTCGGAGTTAACCACCATGAGCGAAACGGCAAGCTGGCAGCCAAGTGCACCTATCGCCAATTTGTTGAAGCGCGCAGCAATAATGGCAGAGATTCGGCGCTTTTTCGCTGATCGGGGCGTATTAGAAGTAGAAACGCCAACCATGAGCCAAGCGACAGTGACGGACATTCATTTAGTTCCATTCGAAACCCGGTTTGTTGGCCCGGGCGCTGCCGATGGTTTGACGCTGTACATGATGACCAGCCCGGAATATCACATGAAGCGGTTGTTAGCGGCTGGGAGTGGCCCTATCTATCAACTGGGGCGCAGCTTCCGCAATGAAGAGGCTGGCCGCTATCATAATCCTGAATTCACCATGCTGGAATGGTACCGCCCTCATTATGATATGTATCGTTTAATGAATGAGGTGGATGATCTGTTGCAGCAAATTTTGGATTGCAACAGCGCGGAGACTTTATCCTATCAGCAGGCATTTTTGCGCCATTTAGATATTGATCCGTTGTCTGCTGAAAAAGCACAATTGCGTGAAGTGGCGGCAAAACTGGATTTAAGCAATATTGCAGATACCGAAGAAGATCGCGATACGTTGCTGCAATTACTGTTTACTGTGGGTGTCGAACCTTATATTGGCCGGGATAAACCAGCATTTATTTATCATTTCCCGGCATCGCAGGCTTCTCTGGCTGAAATCAGTACCGAAGACCATCGTGTAGCGGAACGCTTTGAGGTTTACTTCAAGGGGATAGAACTAGCGAATGGTTTCCGAGAGCTGACTGACGGTGATGAGCAACTACAACGCTTTGAGCAGGATAACCGTAACCGTGCGAAACGGGGCTTACCGCAGAATCCAATCGATATGAATCTCATCGCAGCGCTTAAGCAGGGCTTACCGGATTGTTCAGGCGTGGCTTTAGGGGTTGATCGCTTAGTGATGCTGGCGTTAAATGCGGAAAGGTTGAGTGATGTTATTGCCTTCCCTGTCAATATCGCCTAATTCCCCTTCGTCCTTGGCGCTGCAGCGGTGTTAGCGGCGTTCACTTACAAAAACAAATGCCCTGACCAGTGAAGGCGCAGGGCATTTCTATTTCTTACTCACTGAGATTACAAGCTACCCGGTGTACGGCTGCGGGCCGAAGAAATAACACGTCCAGTGCCGCGGCCCAGAGTTTCCAACCGTGCCTGGAACGGTGGGAATGGCAGGGTAATACCGTGCTCACGGTAACCAGCCAGAATCAACTGATGGATTTCATGGCGCAGTGGCATCCGGTGGCCCATTTCAGCGGCATAAATACGCAGTTCGAAAATCTGAATCCCTTGCTGTAGATCGACCAGATAGACCTCTGGAGGAGGGGTATCCAGGACTAACGTGCAGCGCTGGGCCGCAGTCATTAATACGTTAGTGACTTCCTCACTGCTGGTTTCCGCAGGTGCCGGAACGGTTAGTACCACACGAGTAATGGAATCCGAGAGTGACCAGTTAATAAATTGCTCGGTAATAAAAGCTTTATTCGGCACAATAATTTCTTTGCGGTCCCAATCGGAAATTGTGGTGGCGCGCGTATTGATTTTAGTCACGCTACCGGTGAGATCACGAATGGTTACGGTATCGCCGATTCGGATCGGCTTTTCGAACAGAATGATCAGGCCAGAAACAAAGTTGGCAAAAATCTCCTGTAAACCAAAACCCAGACCTAAACCGAGTGCGGCAACCAACCATTGGAACTTCGCCCATTCAATCCCGAGTAGGGAGAACCCAAGCAAGCCACCAAATAAGATCACCAGATATTTGGTGATTGTGGAAATGGCATAGCCGGTTCCCGGCGTCAGATCCAAATGCTGTAACAGTGCCAGCTCCAGTAATGCGGGCAGATTACGCACCAACTGGGCGGTGATAATCAGCACCAAGACGGCGATCAATAAAGATCCCATGGTGATCGGCTGTACTGATTCAATACCGTTGATGGTGGAAGACACATCCCACAAGCGAATGTTTTCCAAGAAGCCAAAAGCGGAATGAATTTCAGACCACAGCGCGATCACTGAAACCAAGGCTATCATGGTCAGGATCGACCTAACTAACCGTAAGGATTGGGCGCTGATCACATCCAAATCAATGATTGGCTCCTCGACATCAATCGAGCCTTCGGTGCTGTTACTGTGTGGCGAATCTTCCTCACCACGGGCACGCTGCGCGAGAATATCGGCGCGGCGCTGCTTGGCGCGATCAAAGGCAATACGCCGCCGCTGAATCAGCATCCAGCGGCGGATAATATGATAGACCACCAACAGGAAGAACCAGATAGCGACCGAGGTCTCCAGACGTGCCAGCAGCGCTTGTGAGGTGGTGAGATAGCCTAATGCTGAGGCCAGTGCCGCAATTAATGGTGCTGATAGCAGTAGCCCCCACAGCGCCACGTTAATAATATTCTCACCCGAACCTTTTTTATCCAGATACAGCGGAATACCCGCCCGTTTCAGGCTGTTTGTGACCAAACTTAATGCAATACACAGCAAAATAAAGCACAGCCGGCCCAGTGTCCCAGCAAATTCACGGTCGTTATAATTTTCAAAAGTAATCAGTGCCATCATCAAGGGGACAATCAACCACACTGACAGACGGTAAAAACGCATTGCTCGCGCAACTTGTGTGGGCGACCAGCGGAAGTGAGTAATAAACAACCCGTGCGGATGAGCAAATGAGGCGCTGATCATAAACACCCAGAGCACGGGCACGGTGGCGGTGACGGCATTGCCAATCGCAATGGCCATCGGATATGACCAGGCATTTTGCAGGCCATAACCCAGAGCCGCCCATAAGACTGGCAAGGGGAGAGCCATCAGAATTGACCAGAATACCGTACGTAATGTCAGGGAGAAGTGGTCCTGCGTCACTTTGCCCACCCGGCTACTGGCACGCTCAAGAAAGGCATGGTAGTGGCGGCGTGAGCTAATACTGAAACCGACAAACAGCAGGGCAGCGATAATGGGCAGCAGGGTTTCCTGGCTAGTCATCATCATGACAAAAGCGCCACTCAACTGTGACAAGGTATCCAGTGACAGTAGGCGAGTTAGGTCTTGAGCCACGGTAATGGGATAAGAAAGCGAAATAGGGCTGACATCTGCCACCCAGAACAGATAGCGGTGAGTCGCTTCACGTACCCCATTTAATGCGTCAACCAACTGACTGTTGGCCACTTTTAGTTTGGTCAGTTCCAGGATTTGCGTGTCATAGCCTGAAAGCAGAGAATTCAGTAATTCGCTCTGTGTCCGCCATTGGGCATCCAGAATACGTTGCTGATCGGGCGTGAGCGGGGTGCCATCATCCTGTTTTAATGTGGTTTTCTGTTGCTGTAACTTTTCCAGCATATCTTCATATTGCAAGCGCTGAACTCGCAACTGTGCCATATCACGATCCAGTTGCTGGGATTTGGGCATCTCTGGCAGCCTAGCGACCTGCGCTCGCAGGGTTTCCCCTAACACTGTTGAGACCCCAAGCCATTGAGCCTGTTCACGGATGGTGTTTAGTGCTTGCCGGACTTGTTGAGTTTGCGCGACAGCCTGGCGTTGCTGGGAAGAGATAAGATCAATCCGCTGTACCTGCTGATTAAGCGCCTGAGATAACTCACGGTTTCTTTGTAACTGCTGGATGATAGATTCGGGTAAATCCCCCCCTTGCTCTGCCAGCAATTCTGTCCGCTCAAGTGCCTGTTCCGCGGCTTGCTGGCGTTGATTATTCAGGTTATTACGTAGGGATTGGAGCTGAGCTTGAACCCGTGCTTCGCGCTTTTTGTATAATTCTACTTGTAGCCGAGACAGCTCCTGCCGGTTATTGGCAGACAGTTGTGAAAGCTCTAATTCATTGACTTTGGCTTTACGAGCCACGGCTTCAGCTTGCAATAGCGTAAGCTGAGCCTGAGCGACAGGCGTCGAGGGATTACTTTGTGACTGAATCCGCGGGCCGATCTCTGCGAGCATTCGCCGGGCTTCGGACTGTTGTTGTGGTAATTGCCCAAGGGATTCACTGATTTCCCGAGCGCGGTCTTGCTCTTGCTGTGATAAACGGTTTAGCTCCAGCAACTGACTGCTGACTTGTAGCACCTGTTGTTCCAAATCAGATGTGGACAAGTTGCTGGGGACTGGCAAAGGTTTATCACCTTCCTGAGCTAATTGCTGACGTAACTCGCGAGTAAGTTTAGGAAAATCATCAATGGCTTTTTGATACTGCTGGGCGCGTATATCTGATTCTTTTGCATCTGCAAGCCAGCTAAGAGCCGCTTGCAGCGCCTGAACAATCTCTGCCTGATTCGGTGTCGTTTTATTGGACTCAGCCAGCTTTAGCTCTTGCCGCACTTGCTCTTCGTTAGGCTGAGTTGCCGCATGTAGCGGCATTAACAGGAAAAACGACAGTACCAGACCAAAAGACCATGAAATTATCGGGCGCACGTAAGAGCTCCTTAACATCGTGTTACGTCGTCAGCATCATGCTAGTAAGAAGGGGTAATAGGAGCCGCTTCGGCTAAGACTTCACCCATACGGGTAACCGCGCCGCTGTTTAGCTGTGGTGCGAAATACACTTTACCTTCAGCAAACAGGTTAATAACGGTTGAGCCTAATTTAAAGCGCCCCATCTCTTGGCCTTTCTCTAGGGTGATAGCCCCTTCACTGCCTGCTTGCGGGTATGTCCAACGGCGGATAACGCCTTCCCGTGGTGGGGTAATCGTCCCTGCCCATACGGTCTCTATACTGCCAACAATGGTCGCACCCACCAGAATTTGGGCCATTGGGCCAAAGGCGGTATCAAAGATACAAATAACGCGTTCGTTACGGGCGAACAAATTAGGAACATTGGCAGCGGTTAACGGATTGACCGAGAACAAATCCCCTGGCACATAAATCATTTCGCGTAGCACACCATCACATGGCATATGCACCCGGTGGTAGTCTCGGGGAGCCAGGTAAGTGGTGACAAACTGCCCATTTTGGAATTCAGCAGCCAGCAGATAGTTACCGGCTAATAGGGCTTCCAGACTATAATTATGGCCTTTCGCCTGTAAAATTTGCCCCTCTTGGATGGCCCCTAACTGGCTTATTGCACCATCGGCAGGTTGGGCTAACAGGTTTTCTTCAGCCACAACCGGGCGTACACCTGCGCGTAGTGGGCGAACAAAGAATTCGTTGAAGGTACGATAAGCAGAGAATTCAGGATCCTGAGCTTCTTTCATATCGACTTTGTAATAACGGGCAAAAGCTTTGATGACCAACTGAGTCAACCAGCCGCCTTGCTTATTCGCTCCCCAGCCTGCTAGTTGTGTTAGCCCTTGTTTCGGAAGTAAATATTGTAATTTGATTTTGATACTGTCTAGCACGTCAACCTCTTGGGTAAACCGTTAGATAAAATAAGGGGGCGCATTGTATCGCTCTGCGCCCACCCTGTCAGACCCTTCTTACTTGACGCCGCAGCAGCGTTAGTGGCGTTCGCTCACCCGAATCACTTACTGATGTAAGCTCATCGGGACTCGTTCACTTGCTGCAACGTCAAGAAAGCCGTTAGTTAAACATCACTTCTCGTCACTGTCTGATGTTTTACGCGGCTTCGCTTGTTCCATACTTTCCAGAATTCGATGGTAATTATCAAAACGTTCCTCAGCAATTTTACCTTGCTCTACGGCTTCACGTAATGCGCAGCCTGGATCGTTGGTATGGCTGCAATCACGGAATTTGCAATGGCCGAGATAATCACGGAATTCGACAAACCCCTGCGTAATTTGTTCCGGAGCTAAATGCCATAGACCAAATTCACGCACGCCTGGTGAATCAATCACATCACCGCCATGTTGGAAATGGTACAGACGCGCGGCGGTTGTGGTGTGCTGGCCGAGGCCCGAGTTACCAGAAACCGTATTGACCAGAATTTCGTTATCTGTTGGCGGCAACAGGGCATTCAAGAGGCTGGATTTGCCCACCCCGGATTGGCCGGCAAAGATACTGATACGGCCAGCCAGTGCATTCTCAAAGGCTTCCATACCCTCACGTGTTTGGCTGGAGACTTCCAGAACGTCGTAACCAATACGACGATAAATATCCATCATGCCATCAACGAATTTACGGCCATCGGCATCTAATAAGTCAATTTTATTCAGGACGATTAATGGTTCGACCTCCAGTGTTTCGCAGGCCACCAAATAGCGATCGATAATATTAAGCGAAAGCTCGGGTAAGATCGCCGATACGATAACAATCTGGTTAATATTGGCGGCGATAGGTTTCACGCCATCGTAGAGATCTGGGCGAGTCAGGACGGATGTTCGTTCGTGAACGGCCTCGACAATACCTTTAACTCGCACGCCTTCCTGCGCTTGTAAACCGGGACGCCAGACTACCCGATCACCGGTCACCAGTGATTTGATGGTACGACGGATATTACAACGGTGCTGAGTGCCATCAACGGCCTCGACATCGGCATGCTGACCGAAGCGACTGATTACGATACCTTCTTGCGCATCGCCAAGCTGAGAGTCATCTAACTCAGGTTTTCTATCAGTGCGTAGTCTACGCTGATGATTAGCCTGTACACGGCGTTGTTGACCTTTCGACAGTTTATTCTTGCTCACTGTGCCTCACTTGAATCTGCATTTATCCCCTTCGGACTTTACGTTGTAGGGTTGTTAGCGATGTTCACTTACAACCTACCTGCAACGCCAAGTTCTTTGGATATATCGCTCGTTGCGACCAAAAGGACTATGATACACATTATTTTATCAATTAACCGTTTGTTCGGTTGCTCCCCCGGCTTACAGATAGGAAATATCATGGCAGAAAATCAAAATAATCTGATCTGGATCGATCTGGAAATGACCGGTCTTGATCCAGAGCGGGATCGGATCATCGAAATCGCTACCCTGGTCACTGATGCGAATCTTAATATTCTGGCAGAAGGGCCTGTGCTGGCAGTCCATCAATCTGATGAACAGCTTGGGCTAATGGATGAGTGGAATGTTCGCACCCATACCGGTAGTGGTTTGGTTGAGCGGGTGAAAGCCAGCCCCTTTAATGACCATGATGCTGAATTACAAACTATCGAATTCCTGAAACAGTGGGTCCCAGCAGGGGTTTCACCCATTTGCGGTAACAGTGTGGGTCAGGACCGCCGTTTCCTGTTCCGTTACATGCCGGAGCTGGAAGCGTATTTCCATTACCGCTATCTGGATGTCAGTACATTGAAAGAGCTGGCGCGCCGCTGGAAGCCTGAAATTCTGGCTGGTTTTAAAAAGCAAAATACCCATCAGGCATTGGATGATATTCGTGAGTCAGTTGCCGAGCTTGCTTACTATCGTGAGCATTTTATTCAATCTTAATTCCCTTCGGCCTTGAAACAGCAGGGGCGTTAGCTGCGCTCACTTACCCGAATCACTTACTGATGTAAGTTCATCGGGACGCGTTTGCTTGCTGCCTACCTGCTGCTCCAATGACTTTGGGAATTCCCTTGATACGTGAAACAGCAGGGGCGTTAGCTGCGCTCACTTACCCGAATCACTTACTGATGTAAGTTCATCGGGACGCGTTTGCTTGCTGCCTACCTGCTGCTCCACCAATGATTTTGGGTATATACTCTGTCTGGTGCTGGTAAAAACATCACATTGCTGTTTTAATCGACACTTAAATAGAAAAATGATTTTTTTGCTTTCAGGGGCTTGCGGCAAAACGGATTTCTCGTATAATGCGCACCCCGTACCGATGAAGAATTCGCAAGCATGCGAAGACAGATTTAGTACAAGATAAGTAATATCCAGAGCGGGAATAGCTCAGTTGGTAGAGCACGACCTTGCCAAGGTCGGGGTCGCGAGTTCGAGTCTCGTTTCCCGCTCCAAGTTCTTTAGCAATAAAGAACTTCAGTCAAAAGTGAAGAGCATCAGAAATAAAAAGTGTATAAATAACCAATGGGTGTTTATACAGGCGACGCGGGAATAGCTCAGTTGGTAGAGCACGACCTTGCCAAGGTCGGGGTCGCGAGTTCGAGTCTCGTTTCCCGCTCCAAATTTTTATTTGTCAGAATAAGATTTCACCTGCTTTCAGATACAGCAGGGTGTAATAGCACCTCAATGCGGGAATAGCTCAGTTGGTAGAGCACGACCTTGCCAAGGTCGGGGTCGCGAGTTCGAGTCTCGTTTCCCGCTCCAAATTTTTTCATTCAATTCCTGATTATTTATCCACAGCTATAGTGGGTACGATGTTGCGTCTCACATACTTAGCGAATTAACTTCGTCAACAGACTTATCCACAGATTCTGTTCTTTTTATATCCAGCTTGTAATTTGTACGTTAAATTTTCCCATCAATTATATTACTGATTTATTTGCATATATTTTTATATGGAAACGTTATGCCGATCACTTGTGCTTTTTTTTGCACTTGATTGCCAAGGCATTTTTATTTTTATGCACAGTAAATTACTTCGCTTATTCATCAAAAAAATGCTGAATAAAAAGATATCAGGCATCCCGTGGTAGACCCTTTTCAATTGCACGAATCAACCGTTTTTTCTGTGGCAATTGAACCTCTACCGCCTGAGCAGCCCGCCGCGCTAATTGCTGTGATATCGCCCATTCAATATGCTCATCCAGCATAGGATGCTGCCCCCGACGTGTTTCCAATGCTAATACGATGCTATCAAGATAAGGCGCATTGCCGAGTGCTACTGATATGTTACGTAACCAACGTAGATGGCCAATACGCCGTATGGCAGACCCCTCCGTTACCCGCAAAAATTTCTCTTCGTTCCAGGCAAATAGATCTAGCAACTGCGGGGTGTGCAATACAGCTCGTGGACTAAAATCTTCTTCATCGGTTAATTGCGAGAAGCGATTCCAGGGACAAATAAGCTGGCAGTCATCGCAGCCATAAATCCGGTTACCCATGAGCGGGCGGAACTCTTCAGGTATTGCGCCTTCCAGTTCAATCGTCAGGTAAGAGATACAGCGGCGGGCATCAACAGTGTAGGGGGCGACAATCGCCCCTGTTGGGCAGGTGGTCATGCAGGCCACACAGCGCCCACACTGCTCTTCCTGCGGTTTATCCACCGGCAAAGGCAGGTCAATCAGTAGCTCGCCAAGGAAGAACCAAGAACCGGCATCGCGGTTTAATATTAGTGAGTGCTTGCCAACCCAGCCAAGCCCTGCTTTAGCCGCCAGTGACCGCTCCATTATCGGCGCGGAGTCCACAAAGGGGCGAAAGTTGATTTCACCGGTAGTATGCTGTTCCGACTGGCCTTGTTGTTCTGGGCAATCATCTTGCTGTGCTAAGTCATGTTGTTCTAAACCATGTTGTTCTAAACGATATTGTTCTAAACGATATTGTTCTAAACAATAGTGTTGAATCTGATCGCCCAATTTTTTCAGGCGCTGGCGCAGCAATTTATGGTAATCACGACCCAGAGCATAGCGGCTGACATAACCCAATTCTGGGTTATTTAATGTACTGGCAAATGCTGCCTTGGCTGGCAGATAATTCATCCGTACGCTTATCACCCGCAAGGTACCCGGCAATAACTCATGGGGCCGAGCGCGCAGCATACCGTGGCGTGCCATCCACGCCATTTCGCCATGATATTGTTTATCAAGCCAGGCTTGTAAACGCGGTTCTTCCGCCGTCAAATCGGTATCGCAAATACCGACTTGCTGGAAACCTAGCGATTGCCCCCATTGCTTGATATGTTGGGCTAATTGATTCAGATCGAGGGGGTGTGCCATGACAGACCATAGTAAGAAACAAACCAGAGTCAGTTTACCACACTCTGTTTTTTCTGCGGACTGGGTACGTCAGAATGAAGCGGCGGCGGCGGCCCACTTCTCATTAACCCTGTTTGATCTGATGGCTCGAGCCGGAAACGCCGCCTTTGAACTGGCACATAAACAATATCCTATAGCGCGTCATTGGCTGATTCTGTGTGGGCATGGCAATAATGGCGGGGATGGTTATATCGTTGCCAACCGTGCGTTGGTTGCGGGTATCGATGTTACTCTTATCGCCTGTTCAGGTAACCGCCCTTTACCTGCGGAGGCGAAAGAAGCACAATCTCAATGGCTGGCTATCGGTGGTGTTATTCACCAGCCTGATGTTCAGTGGCCACAAGATATTGATTTAATTGTTGATGGTTTATTGGGCATTGGCCTACGGGCAGCGCCACAAGGCATCTATGAGACCTTGATTGACATGGCTAACCGCCATCGGGCGGTAAAAGTTGCATTGGATATTCCCTCCGGGCTGTGTGCGGATAGTGGTGCGGCCCTCGGTTCGGTGCTCCGTGCTGACCACACGTTGACGTTTGTTGCATTGAAGCCCGGTTTACTCACCGGGCAGGCTCGTGATTGGGTTGGGCAGTTACATTACGATGATCTAGGGCTGGCACCGTGGTTGGATACTCAGTCAGCACAAATCGAACGAATAACCGCCGATCATCTTCCTCAGTGGCTGAAACCTCGCCGCCCGTGTGCCCATAAAGGGGAGCATGGGCGTCTGCTGTTGGTGGGCGGTGATAAAGGATTCGGTGGTGCTATCCGTATGGCGGGAGAAGCTGCCCTACGAAGTGGTGCTGGGTTGGTGCGAGTACTTACTCACTCCGAGCATGTGGCACCGATTCTGGCTGCCCGTCCAGAGTTGATGGTGCAGGCGCTAACCGCCGAAACCCTAGAGCAAAGCATTCAATGGGCTGATGTGCTGGTCGTCGGGCCGGGATTAGGCCAGTCTGATTGGAGCAGGAATGCTCTGAAACTACTGCAACAGAGTGATAAACCCGCATTGTGGGATGCGGATGCACTTAACTTACTAGCATTAAATCCTCATAGGCGTCAGAATTGGGTATTGACTCCTCATTCAGGAGAGGCTGCTCGTCTCCTTGGTTGCCGCGTCGTTGACATTGAAAGTGACCGCTTACTTTCGGCTCGAAACATCGTCAAGCAATATGGTGGTGTGGTGGTCTTGAAAGGCGCGGGCACCCTGATCGCTAATGAACAGGGTGAGATGGCCATTGCCGATGTGGGTAATGCCGGTATGGCTTCCGGTGGAATGGGCGATATTCTGTCCGGTATTATTGGTAGTTTAATAGCACAAAAGCTGGCGCTGTATGATGCCGCCTGCGCGGGGTGTGTCGTGCATGGCGTTGCCGCAGATAAGCTGGCTGAAGTTCAAGGCACCCGGGGTTTACTGGCCACAGATTTGCTGCCTGTTATTCCGAAGTACATTAATCCTGAGTTAGCAAAATAGATATCATAGAATGAAAGAACTCGTTTTACTGTTGCCTGATGAGGCAGCGACTGTTGCATTGGGAGCCACTTTGGCTCAAGCCTTCGGTGGTGCCAGCGTTATTTATCTGTTCGGTGATTTAGGTGCCGGAAAGACCACTTTTAGCCGCGGTTTTTTGCAGGCTCTGGGTCACAATGGGCATGTGAAAAGCCCAACTTATACCTTGGTTGAACCCTATACGTTGACACCAAGGCCAGTCTACCATTTTGACTTATATCGTCTGGCTGACCCCGAAGAGCTGGAGTTTATGGGTATTCGCGATTACTTCGACCAGCAGGCTATCTGTTTGGTGGAGTGGCCACAGCAAGGCGCAGGGTTCCTGCCGCAAGCTGATGTAGAACTGCATCTGATTTATCAGGCGGCAGGGCGTGAAGCTCGGTTGGTCGCTATTTCCGATGCAGGCGCTGAAGTGTTGCGCCGTTTAGCTGCTGTGCAAGGATAACGAGACGATGATGCATAGCCTCTCGCTGATATGTCGCTGGAAACACTGTTTCACTGCTATTTATTGTTTCACTGCTATTTATCGTTTCGCTACGATCCGCCGCTTCGCTACGGTTATGCGGATGACTATTGGTCTATTAACGCTCAGTTTACTCACGCTTCCTCCTGCGTTTGCCATGAAACTCACAGATATTAAGGTGATCAATGGGGCGAGTGAAAGTAAGGTCACCCTCAGTTTTGATGGTAAGCCGATTTATGCCTTTTTCTCGCTAAACTCGCCGGAGCGGGTGGTCTTGGATGTCCGCCAAAGTGGCAATATCTCAGGGTTACCGCTGGAGTTCAGTGGACAGAACCTGCTGAAACGAATTCGCTCTAGTACCCCGAAAGATGAACAAAGTACCCGTCTGGTATTGGAACTGACGCAGAAAGTAAAAACCCGAGCTGCCACCCAACAGTCGGGCAATAACTACACGGTAGTGCTTACCATGACTGCCGTCGCCAGTACTCCTGTAGGTCAGGCTCAGGCCTCATTAAACCAGACGAATACCCCGAGTCCCAACGCCGGACGAGTGGTACCACAGGTCACGAACAAAGATTCGGTAGCTAAAAATCCGTTTAATAATAAGCCAGTCGTCGTGGTTAGCAGCGAAAATGTGACCACGAATACTGCCCGGCCAATTAAAACCGCTAGTGGGGCTAACAGTAGCCGTGTTGTGGTAGCCATTGACGCTGGTCATGGTGGCCAGGACCCAGGGGCTATCGGGCAAAATGGTCTGAAAGAAAAAAATGTCACGATCTCCATTGCCCGCCGGCTTGAGGCGCTGCTTAACCGGGACCCGATGTTTAAACCGGTGCTGACCCGCAATGGTGATTACTTTATCTCGGTCATGGGGCGCTCTGATGTTGCACGTAAACAGGGGGCTAATGTCTTGATTTCTATTCATGCTGATGCCGCGCCAAATCGCAGTGCGACAGGGGCATCGGTTTGGGTGTTATCAAACCGCCGGGCTAATAGTGAAATGGGGAACTGGCTGGAGCAACATGAAAAGCAATCAGAACTGCTCGGGGGCGCTGGTGATGTACTGGCAAACACGGCTTCAGACCCTTATTTGAGTCAGGCGGTTCTGGATTTACAATTTGGTCATTCCCAGCGAGTGGGTTATGACGTTGCCACTAAAGTGCTGCGTGAGCTACAAATGGTGGGTGATATTCATAAACGCAAGCCGGAGCACGCCAGTCTTGGGGTGCTACGTTCACCGGATATTCCATCGCTATTAGTGGAAACCGGTTTTATCAGTAACAGTACGGAGGAACGGCTGCTTGGCAGTAGCGCGTATCAGGAGAAGATTGCTCAGGCCATTTATAAAGGCTTGCGCAGTTATTTCCTTGCGAATCCGTTACAAGCCGACCCAAAGGTCGAAAGCCGTCCGCTAATTGAAACAGCGGCGGTTGACTCCTCAAGACAGCGTTCAGGCATTAGCCAGCCGGAACCTATTGTGAATAATATAAGCAGTAATGCGCAAAGCGGCAGGTCATCGGCTACTCTGCCTGCAGGTAAGAGCCAAACTCACAACGTGCAGCGTGGGGAAACGTTATCGGGCATTGCCAGCCAATACGGCGTCAGCATGGCTGTTTTACGGCAAAATAATACGCTGAAAAATGATGTGGTCTGGGTAGGCCAGCGCTTGAAAGTGCCTGCGTCGGGCGGTACGGTGACAGCAGTCAAACCTAAAATAGCAACTAAACCGAAAACTACGGCTCAATCGAAAGCGGCTACCCAATCGAAAACAGTAGCCGTAGCAAAAAGTAAACCTATTAAGCATCAGGTGAAACGCGGTGATACGCTGTCAGCCATTGCGGCGAGATACGGTGTATCAATGAGTGAGATTGAGCGGGTGAATAAAATCAAGTCAGGTAATGTTCAGCTTGGGCAAACGCTCACTATTCCACAATCGTAAGCGCAAGGAATTGTTATGCCGATTCAGATTCTGCCTCCACAGCTTGCCAACCAGATTGCCGCCGGTGAGGTGGTAGAGCGGCCTGCATCGGTAGTCAAAGAGTTGGTAGAAAACAGTCTGGATGCAGGTGCTACACGGATTGATATTGATATTGAACGTGGTGGGGCGAAACTTATTCGCATCCGTGATAATGGCTGTGGCATCAGTAAAGATGATTTGGCGCTGGCGCTGGCCCGCCACGCCACCAGCAAAATCAGTTCACTCGAGGATTTAGAAGCCATCCTCAGTATGGGTTTTCGCGGTGAAGCCTTGGCCAGTATCAGTTCAGTTTCACGCCTTATCTTGACTTCACGTACCGCAGAGCAAAGCGAAGCCTGGCAAGCCTATGCCGAAGGTCGCGACATGGCGGTCACCATCAAGCCTGCGGCACATCCAGTTGGCAGTACACTCGAAGTGTTGGATTTATTTTATAACACTCCCGCACGCCGTAAATTTATGCGAACTGAAAAGACGGAGTTTGGTCATATCGATGAGGTCGTCAGGCGCATTGCACTGGCGCGCTTTGATGTGGCAATAAATTTGAACCACAATGGCAAGTTAATTCGCCAATATCGTGCGGCACCGGACCCTGCCCAACATGAGCGTCGGTTGGCAAGTATTTGTGGTCCTGCGTTTTTGCAACATGCTTTGGCTATCTCTTGGCAGCATGGGGATTTGAACATTCATGGTTGGGTGGCGGATCCTGCCGCGAGCCATACGCTGAGTGAAATGCAATATTGCTACGTCAATAACCGCATGATGCGTGATCGGTTGATTAATCACGCGATTCGCCAGGCTTATCAAGATCGGCTCAACGATGCTCAACAGCCCGCTTATGTTTTGTATCTGGATATCGATCCGCATCAGGTTGATGTCAACGTTCATCCGGCTAAGCATGAGGTGCGTTTTCATCAGGCTCGGTTGGTGCATGACTTTATTTATCAGGCAGTCACTGCGGTTTTACAACAAACTAATGCGCCGATACTGAATATCAGTGAAGAGGGTGAAGTTGACGTTCCACGTTGGCAGCAGGAAAACCGGGTAGCGGCTGGGACCAATAAATATGCTCAACCGGAAACGGCGAAATCCGGTGTGGCGGAGCAGGCTGTGACTCGTGAGCGCGCAGCGCCGGCTTATAAAGAAGATCACCCCTATCAAAAGCAACAAGGGGAGTTATACCGTCAACTATTGCAACCGTCAGCGGCAGCCAAACCCGCAACATCACCAGCGGCAATACCTGTGTCATCTGTTTCCTCGCCATCCGTCCCGGTCCAACGAACTGCTCAGGTAGAAGAGCCACTTCACGGTGATAATTACAGTTTTGGCCGAGTTTTAACGGTTTTTCTACCTTGTTATGCTTTGATTGAATATCAGGGCGGGGTAGCATTGCTATCCTTAGCCGTTGCGGAGCGCTGGTTGAAGCAAGCCCAGCTCAGCCCGCCAGAAGAGGGGTTACGCCCTCAACCGTTATTGATTCCACTCAAAATCACATTAGACAAAAATGAAATAGCGGCTTGTCAAAACCATGAAAAATTGCTAATTACCATGGGGATAGAACTGAGTGTCGAGCAGGGGCGGGCGACTTTACGTGCGGTTTCTTTACCATTACGCCAACAAAATTTACAAAAACTGATACCGGAACTGTTAGGCTATCTGTCGCAGCATGAAGAGATATCGCCAGATACACTGGCCACATGGCTTGCCCGCCATCTTGGTAGCGAACATGAGGTGTGGAATGTGTCTCAAGCGATACAGTTATTGACGGAAGTTGAGCGTCTTTGTCCGCAGTTGGTGCAATCCCCTCCAGCTGGGCTATTACAACCTATAGATATAAAGGCCGCATTGGCAACTTTGACACATGAATGATATTGAGAGCCTAGATCGTCCACCAGCAATTTTTATTATGGGGCCAACCGCTTCCGGTAAAACCGCGCTCTCTATTGCGTTGAGGCAGCGGTTGCCTGTGGAGTTAGTCAGCGTCGATTCTGCCCTTATCTATCGTGGCATGGATATCGGTACCGCGAAACCCAGTGCACAAGAGCTGGCGTTAGCTCCACACCGGCTGATTGATATCCGTGATCCCGCTGAATCATACTCAGCTGCCGATTTTCGTAAAGATGCTCTGAAAGAAATGGCTGACATCACTGCTGCGGGGCGAATTCCGCTGCTAGTGGGGGGGACAATGCTGTATTTTAAAGCGTTGTTGGATGGGTTATCTCCGTTACCCTCCGCAGATCCTCAAGTACGCCAGCATATTGAACAGCAGGCGTCGGAGCTAGGTTGGGAAGCATTGCACCAGCAATTGGCCGTATTCGACCCGGTCGCTGCGGCGCGGATTCACCCCAATGATCCCCAAAGGCTCTCCAGAGCACTGGAAGTTTTTTTTATTTCAGGTAAAACTTTAACGGAACTGACTAAAATTTCGGGTGAAACCTTACCTTATCGGGTTCACCAATTTGCGATTGCGCCTGCTAGCCGGGAACTGTTGCACCAGCGGATTGAATTACGTTTTCATCAGATGCTGGATGCAGGGTTTGAAGCAGAGGCTAGGGCGCTTTTTGACCGTGGTGATTTGCATACGGACTTGCCTGCCATTCGTTGTGTGGGATACCGGCAGATGTGGTCTTATCTGTCTGGTGAGATTGATTACAACGGTATGGTATACCGCGGAGTTTGTGCGACACGTCAACTGGCAAAGCGCCAAATGACCTGGTTGCGGGGCTGGAGCTCAGTTCAATGGCTCGACAGTGATAAGCCGGGAGAGGCTTTAGACTCCGTAATACAGGTTGTTAGTGCATAGGTTGAATGATTGTGTACAATTGATTAGTACTCAACGCACAGATTTTTTTTACGCAGTTTATTTTCGAGCCGATAGGTTCTTAGTTAAAAACAACAAGCAAATAAGGAAAATATAGAATGGCTAAGGGGCAATCTTTGCAAGATCCGTTCCTGAACGCATTGCGTCGTGAACGGGTTCCGGTTTCTATTTATTTAGTGAATGGTATTAAACTGCAGGGCCAAGTTGAGTCTTTCGATCAGTTTGTCATTCTGTTAAAAAATACAGTCAGTCAGATGGTTTATAAGCATGCCATCTCTACTGTTGTGCCTTCTCGTCCGGTTTCGCATCACAGCAATAATCCGAGCGGTAGCACCAATAATTATCATGGTAGTAATCCGTCTGCGCCGCAACAGCCGCAGCAGGACAGTGATGACGCTGAATAAAGCACATTGCTGGTCGACCATGATGGAGAACATAAGCAACGGATTCAAGCTTATGTTCTCCGCACTAGCGGCTTTGATCCGTTTGAGAGGTTGCACGTTTGTTTGACCGCTATGAAGCCGGTGAGCAGGCCGTACTGGTTCATATTTATTTCTCGCAAAACAAAGACACAGAGGATCTGCGTGAATTTGAAGCGCTGGTATCTTCTGCGGGTGTAGAGGCTTTGCAAATTGTGACGGGTAGTCGCAAAGCACCACATCCTAAATACTTTGTTGGTGAAGGAAAGGCCGAAGAAATTGCAGACGCGGTGAAAGCCAGCGGTGCGTCTGTCGTCTTGTTTGATCATGCCCTTTCTGCGGCACAAGAGCGAAATCTTGAGCGTTTGTGTCAGTGTCGGGTAATTGATCGCACTGGGTTGATTTTAGACATTTTTGCCCAACGAGCTCGTACCCATGAAGGTAAACTACAGGTCGAGTTAGCGCAATTGCGTCATATCGCGACTCGTTTGGTTCGTGGTTGGACGCATCTTGAGCGTCAGAAGGGCGGGATTGGTCTGAGAGGGCCTGGGGAAACCCAGTTGGAAACTGACCGCCGTTTGCTACGTGACCGTATCAGCTTGATTTTAAGCCGTTTGGAGCGTGTAGCGAAGCAGCGTGAGCAGGGGCGGCGTGCGCGTACCCGTGCTGATATTCCGACGGTGTCCTTGGTAGGATATACCAACGCAGGTAAATCCAGCCTGTTTAATAAAATTACGGCAGCTGATGTTTATGCAGCTGACCAATTATTTGCCACACTGGACCCTACTTTACGCCGTATAAATGTGGCTGATGTAGGTGATACAGTACTGGCGGATACGGTAGGTTTTATCCGGCATTTGCCGCATGATCTGGTTGCTGCGTTCAAAGCGACACTACAAGAAACGCGGCAGGCCTCATTACTGCTACACATTATTGATGCAGCTGATCCTCGGGTCGCCGAGAATATGGCTGCGGTAGATACGGTATTGGCAGAAATTGAAGCAGATGAAATTCCTACGTTATTAGTAATGAATAAAATTGATTTGTTGGACGATTTTGTCCCGCGAATCGATCGCAACGAAGACAATCTGCCAGTCAGAGTTTGGCTTTCAGCCCAAACCGGCGCAGGGATCCCGTTGCTCTTTCAAGCGTTGACGGAGCGCCTTTCAGGTGAGATCGCACACTTTGAATTGCGTTTGCCTCCTCAGGCAGGCCGTCTGCGTAGCCGTTTTTACCAGCTTCAGGCAATTGAAAAAGAGTGGATAGACGAGGACGGGAATGTCGGTATGGTGGTTAGAATGCCTATCGTTGATTGGCGTCGTCTCTGTAAACAAGAGCAGGAGTTGGTCAGTTATATTCAAAATAATTAATCTGGCGCGGTTAATTAATTGATTATACCCAAAATAATTCGAGTGGCAGGAAGGCGGCAACTGAGTGAACTCCTAGAAACTGACATCAGTCAATGACTGGGGCGAACGGAGGCAGCCAACACGTAGGCAACTTGAAGTACGAAGGGAATATCTGATCTTTCTTGTGAGATTAAGAGCCAGCTTCTTTGGCATGTGCTCTTGGCCTGAAGAAAACCAATCATAGAAGAATGGAGCTAAAACATGGCGTGGAATCAGCCCGGTAATAACGGACAGGACCGCGATCCGTGGGGGAGCAGCAATAATAATGGCGGCAACTCTGGCGGAAATAATAATAAAGGTGGTCGTGACCAAGGGCCGCCGGATCTGGATGATATCTTCCGTAAACTGAGCAAAAAACTGAGTAGCCTCGGTGGCAAAGGTAGCGGAAGTGGTGGTAATGGCGCGTCACATGGCCCTGGTTTCAGTGGTCGTATTGTGGGTATCGCTGTTGTTGCCGTTGTGGTCATCTGGGCTGCAAGCGGTTTCTATACAATTAAAGAAGCTGAGCGTGGTGTTGTCACCCGTTTAGGTAAATTGAGCCACATTGTGCAGCCTGGCCTGAACTGGAAACCGACCTTTATCGATGAAGTGGTCCCGGTTAACGTCGAAGCCGTACGTGAATTGGCCGCTTCTGGTGTCATGCTGACCTCCGATGAGAACGTAGTTCGCGTCGAAATGAACGTTCAGTATCGCGTGACTGATCCGGCCGCTTATCTGTTTAGCGTGACGAATCCGGATGACAGCCTGCGTCAGGCAACAGACAGCGCAGTACGTGGTGTTATTGGTAAATACACCATGGATAAAATCCTTACTGAAGGCCGTACTATCGTTCGTAGTGATACTCAACGTGTACTGGAAGAAACTATTCGTCCGTACAAAATGGGTATTACGTTACTGGACGTTAACTTCCAGGCTGCTCGTCCGCCAGAAGAAGTTAAAGCGGCATTTGATGACGCGATTGCGGCTCGTGAAAACGAACAACAATATATTCGTGAAGCGGAAGCCTATACCAACGAAGTCCAACCACGTGCTAATGGTCAGGCGCAGCGTCTGTTAGAAGATGCTCGTGCTTATGCCGCACGTAAAGTGTTGGAAGCGCAAGGTGAAGTCGCTGGTTTTGCTAAGTTGCTGCCAGAGTATAAAGCGGCACCGGAAATTACCCGCGAGCGTCTGTACATCGAAACCATGGAAAAGGTTCTGGGCAAAACCAATAAAGTGCTGGTGAATGATAAAGGCAATAATTTGATGGTGTTGCCACTGGATCAAATGCTGCGTGGTCAAGGTGCTTCTAACAAAGCTGATGGCAACAAAGATACCAGTCTGATTCGTTTGAATCCGGCACCCAGCAGCCAACAAACTGGTGCGAGCAATTCAAATACCAGCTCAGGCAGTGGTTCTATCATGGATCAGCGCCGGGTGAATGCTCAGCGTGATACTTCCACTCGCGTAGGGAGAGAATAACCAATGCGTAAGTCTTTTTTACTTATCGTCGTTGTGGTGTTAATCGCACTCTTCGCTTCGCTGTTTGTCGTAGAAGAAGGTCAACGCGGAATTGTGCTGCGCTTTGGTAAGGTATTACGTGATAGTGATAACAAACCGTTGGTGTATGCACCTGGTCTGCACTTCAAGATACCTTTTATCGAGACAGTGAAAAGGTTGGATGCCCGTATTCAAACAATGGACAACCAAGCTGACCGTTTCGTGACCAACGAGAAGAAAGACCTGATTGTTGACTCATATCTAAAATGGCGTATCAGCGACTTTAGTCGTTACTATCTGGCCACCGGTGGTGGTGATGTCTCTCAGGCCGAAGTTCTGCTGAAACGTAAGTTCAGTGACCGTCTACGTTCTGAAATTGGCCGTTTGAACGTCAGAGACATCGTGACAGACTCCCGTGGTCGATTGACTTCAGATGTTCGTGACGCGTTGAACACCGGTAGTGTGGGCGATGAAGCCGCAACGACTGAAGCCGATGATGCGATTGCCTCTGTAGCAGCCAGAGTTGAGCAGGAAACCCGTGGCAAACAGCCTGCGGTTAACCCGAACAGCATGGCGGCCTTAGGGATTGAAGTAGTTGACGTGCGAATTAAGCAAATCAACTTACCCGCTGAAGTTTCTGATGCGATCTTCCAGCGTATGCGTGCTGAGCGTGAAGCGGTAGCCCGTCGTCACCGTTCACAAGGTCAGGAAGAGGCCGAGAAATTGCGTGCGACTGCGGACTATGAAGTTACACGTACTCTGGCAGAAGCAGAGCGTCAGGCGCGAATTACTCGCGGCGGCGGTGATGCAGAAGCGGCTCGTCTATTTGCTGAAGCATTTAGCCAAGATCCTGACTTCTATGCTTTCATCCGTAGCTTGCGTGCGTATGAAAACAGCTTCAGCAGTGGTAACGATGTGATGGTTCTGAGCCCAGATAGCGATTTCTTCCGCTATATGAAATCGCCAGACAATTCTAACAAGCGCCCATAACGACGGTTGTAGGGAGTATGGTGATAGCGCGGGTTATAGCAGTGCCTATCATCGCAGTGAATAGTGCTGTAACCGCGCATATTGCGAGAGTACGTTCTTGAACGTAACACCAAGGCCCGTTAACACGGGCCTTTTCATGTGTTGAAGTAGACAATTTGTTGGGGCAGACAATGAATTCAACCATCTTATTAGCATTGGGTTTGGTTTTGGTGTTGGAAGGGCTTGGCCCGATGCTTTATCCCAAAGCCTGGCGCAAAATGATTCAGGCAATGACTCAATTACCAGATGCCACTTTGCGCCGTTTTGGGGGCGGATTAGTGGTTGCTGGCTGTGTGATCTACTACATGTTGCGTAGTCACATGGGGAGCTAAAGGTAAGCGCAAAAATTGTTCAGTTATGCGTTAAAAAGTACTGAAAGCCGCCGTATGAGATGTTAGAATCCTTTTTTAAGCAACCTGGTGATTTTTGAGATGGGTAAGAACGTCGTCGTACTGGGCACCCAATGGGGTGACGAAGGTAAGGGCAAGGTCGTTGACCTGCTGACTGAACGGGCTAAATATGTTGTGCGCTATCAAGGTGGCCATAACGCGGGCCATACTTTGGTTATAAACGGTGAGAAAACCGTTCTTCATTTAATTCCCTCAGGTATTCTGCGTGAAAACGTAACCAGCATCATCGGCAACGGTGTTGTACTGGCTCCTGACGCGTTGATGAAAGAGATGACAGAGCTTGAAGCGCGCGGTGTGCCTGTTCGTGAGCGACTGTTACTCTCCGAAGCATGCCCGTTGATCCTGCCTTATCATGTGGCTCTGGATAATGCGCGTGAAAAAGCACGTGGTGCAAAAGCTATCGGTACTACCGGTCGTGGTATTGGCCCTGCCTATGAAGATAAAGTTGCTCGCCGCGGTCTGCGTGTCAGTGACTTGTTCAATAAAGAAACCTTCGCTATCAAGCTGAAAGAAATTGTGGAATACCACAACTTCCAACTGGTGCATTACTACAAAGAAGCCGCAGTTGACTACCAAAAAGTGCTGGATGATGTATTGGCTATCGCCGATATTCTGACTGCCATGGTAGTTGATGTTTCTGAATTGTTGGACAATGCCCGTAAGCAAGGCGAGTTGATCATGTTCGAAGGCGCACAAGGCACCTTGCTGGACATCGACCACGGTACTTATCCGTATGTCACATCATCTAACACCACTGCGGGTGGCGTAGCGACAGGTTCTGGCCTGGGCCCACGTTATGTTGATTACGTGCTGGGTATCGTAAAAGCCTATTCTACTCGTGTAGGCGCAGGTCCATTCCCTACCGAACTGAACGATGAAACCGGCGAGTTCTTACGTAAGCAAGGTAACGAATATGGCGCGACCACAGGCCGTAGCCGTCGTACTGGCTGGTTGGATATTGTTGCCGTTCGCCGTGCAGTGCAGATCAACTCCCTGTCTGGTTTCTGCATGACCAAACTGGATGTGCTGGATGGTCTGAAAGAAGTGAAGCTCTGTGTTGGCTACCGCATGCCTGATGGCCGCGAAGTTGATACAACGCCACTGGCTGCAGAAGGCTGGGAAGGTATCGAGCCAATCTACGAAACCATGCCAGGTTGGTCAGAAACCACTTTTGGTGTGAAGGAACACAGTAAGTTGCCACAGGCAGCCCTGAACTACATTCAACGTGTAGAAGAGCTGACAGGTGTGCCGATTGATATCATCTCTACCGGCCCTGATCGTGATGAAACCATGATCCTGCGTGATCCATTTGATGCATGATTAACTGGCTTACGGCCAAGTTATCATCATTAATGAGATACAGGCATTAAAATGTACGGGGTTAACGCGTATATTTGTGTTCGAAACAATAAACCGGGCTGATGTCCGGTTTATTGTCTAATACATCCAGCTTATTGTTTAATCGGTCAGCTTATTGTTTAATCGGTATGGTATGGTTGCCCTCGGTAAGTCGTTTTTACATCAAAAAAACTACCCTTCAACTAAATGATTAGTCACAGGCTTTGTGGCTGGTTTATCATTCAAAGTATAAGTTTTCTAAATAGCACTTAGAATCGCATTTATCACCTATCTAACAGTTGTCATTTCAGATGGGTGTAAGCCGGGTAAATGGATACTCAGGGGTATATGTGCAATTAACAAGTTTTACTGATTATGGTTTGCGAGCACTGATTTATATGGCCTCGTTGCCTGATGGCCAAATGACCAGTATTTCTCAGGTAACTGAGGTTTATGGTGTCTCTCGCAATCACATGGTTAAAATAATCAATCAGTTGAGCCGCGTAGGGCTGGTAACCGCTGTGCGTGGTAAAAATGGTGGCATACGGCTGGGTAAGCCAGCTGATCAGATC
This sequence comes from Yersinia similis, assembly GCF_001053095.1. Classification (GTDB taxonomy): domain Bacteria; phylum Pseudomonadota; class Gammaproteobacteria; order Enterobacterales; family Enterobacteriaceae; genus Yersinia; species Yersinia similis. The sequence goes on from NZ_CGBP01000016.1 coordinate 68,404, forward strand.
CTGATTGGTGATGTCGTACGCCAAATGGAACCACTCTCCTTGGTGAATTGCAGTAGTGATTTTTGCCATATAACACCTGCTTGCCGTCTGAAACAAGTGCTTAATCAGGCGGTACAGAGTTTCCTTAAAGAGTTGGATAACTATACTTTGGCAGACATGGTTAAAGATAATTCCCCACTCTACAAGCTATTACTTGTTGAGTAGGTTTTTTACTTAATAATTTAAGAGATATACCCAAAGAGCTTGGAGTTTCAGGTAGGCAGCAAGCCAACGACAAAATGGGTTATAAGCTATTTTATCGTTGGTTTGCGTTGGCCTGCAGAGGGCAGCCTATTCAAGTAAAGGCAGCTTCAAGTCAGTGATTCGGGTGATTGAGAGCAGCCAACACACCTGCACTTTGAAAGACGATGGGTATAGCAACCTGCTGCTGACAACGGAGGAACCTCAATGTCACAAGATCCATTCCTGGAACGAGAAGCAGAGAAATATGAGTCACCGATCCCTAGCCGGGAATTTATTTTGGCTCATCTCGCGAAGCGCGAGACACCTGCCAGCCGTGAAGAGCTGGCCAATGAACTTAATTTAACCGGTGAAGAGCCTTTAGAGGCGCTACGCCGTCGTTTGCGTGCGATGGAGCGTGATGGGCAATTGGTCTTCACCCGTCGTCAGTGCTACGCCCTGCCAGAGCGTTTGGATTTACTGCGCGGTACGGTTATTGGTCACCGTGATGGCTATGGCTTTTTGCGGGTTGAAGGCAGTAAAGATGATCTGTATCTCTCCGCAGAACAGATGAAAATGGCGATTCATGGTGATGTCGTATTGGCACAAGCGGTTGGGGCTGACCGTAAAGGCCGCCGTGAAGCGCGTATCGTACGTGTATTGGTCCCGAAAACCAGCCAGATCGTGGGTCGCTACTTTACCGATGCAGGTACGGGCTTTGTTGTACCGGATGACAGTCGCCTGAGCTTTGATATCTTGATTCCACCAGATGCTATCTGTGGTGCGCGGATGGGCTTTGTGGTTGTAGTCGAATTGACTCAGCGGCCAACTCGCCGTACTAAAGCGGTCGGTAAGATTGTTGAAGTACTTGGCGAGAATATGGGCACCAGCATGGCGGTGGATATCGCATTGCGGACCCATGAAATCCCGCACACCTGGCCACCTCAGGTTGAAAAACAAGTCGCGGATCTGAAAGAACAAGTACCGGAAGAAGCGAAAAAGGGGCGGGTAGATTTACGCGATCTGCCTCTGGTTACTATTGATGGTGAAGATGCCCGCGACTTCGATGATGCAGTGTATTGCGAGAAGAAACGTGGCGGCGGTTGGCGGTTGTGGGTAGCGATTGCGGATGTCAGCTATTATGTGCGTCCTCAAACTGCATTGGATGACGAAGCCCGGAGCCGTGGTAACTCGGTCTACTTCCCATCGCAAGTGATACCGATGCTGCCGGAAGTGTTATCAAACGGCCTTTGCTCCCTTAATCCGCAGGTAGACCGCCTGTGTATGGTGTGCGAGATGACCATCTCTTCGCAGGGCAAACTCTCGTCTTATAAGTTCTACGAAGCGGTAATGAGCTCCCATGCCCGTCTGACCTATACTAAGGTGTGGCGGATTATAGATGGTGAGGAATCGCTGCGTGAGCAATATAAGCCACTGGTTCCGCATCTGGAAGAGCTGCACGCGATGTATAAAGTGCTGGATCAGGCGCGCGCAGAACGAGGTGGCATTGCTTTCGAAACAGAAGAAGCTAAATTTATCTTCAATGCTGAGCGGCGCATCGAACGTATCGAACCAACGGTACGTAATGATGCTCATAAGCTAATTGAAGAGTGCATGATTCTGGCGAATATCGCGGCGGCGCGTTTTGTGGAAAAACACGAAGAACCGGCGTTGTTCCGAGTGCATGACCGCCCAAGCGATGACCATATTGTGGCATTGCGCAGTGTGCTAAATGAGTTGGGGCTGACATTAGGGGGCGGGCTGAAGCCACAACCAAAAGATTATTCAGTGTTGATGGATGAAATTTCTGACCGCCCCGATCATGAAATGTTGCAAACCATGTTGCTACGTTCCATGAAACAAGCGGTTTATGATCCAGAAAACCGGGGTCACTTTGGTTTGGCGTTGGCTTCTTATGGCCATTTCACCTCACCTATTCGTCGTTACCCTGATTTGGCAATGCATCGGGCCATTAAGTACCAGTTAGCCAAAGAGCACGGTAATTTAAAAGATCGCTGGACACCTACGGGGGGCTGGCATAGCGATTTCGAAGATATGCTGCAATTGGGCCAACACTGCTCAATGACCGAGCGCCGAGCGGATGAAGCAACCCGCGATGTCGCTGACTGGCTGAAGTGTGACTTTATGCTAGATCAGGTCGGTAATGTCTTCACCGGTATTATTGCCAGTGTGACAGGCTTTGGTTTCTTCGTGCGTTTGGATGATCTCTTTATCGATGGTCTGGTGCATGTCTCCAGTCTGGATAACGATTACTACCGTTACGACAACATTGGCCAGCGGCTGATCGGTGAATCTTCCGGTGTGGTTTACCGGCTGGGGGATACCGTGGAGATTCGAGTCGATGCGGTTCATATGGATGAGCGTAAAATTGACTTTGCTCTGGTCTCCAGTACCCGCAAGCCACGTGGTGAAGGCAAGACCGCCCGTGATAAGGCGAAAAATAGCGGCCAGCGTACATTACGCAGTAATTCAACAGGTCGTGGCTCTTCATCCGGCTCATCGCGCCGTGATGGTGCGCCAGCTGCGGGTGGACAAAAACGTCCACGTCGAGCTAAAAAACCGGTAAACTTCGAGCCGGACAGTGCGTTCCGTCCAGATGCTGCGGCGGCTAAGCCAGATGATAAAGCCTTAGCTGAGAAGAAAGCCAAGGCGAAGGCAAAAAGAGCCTCGGCTAAGACCAAAAAAATTGCTGCGGCGACCAAAGCCAAACGAGCGAAGAAAAAAACCACTAGCGATCAGTAACTAGCGATCAGTAATGGTGTGCTACTTGCCGGGCGGCTTTTGTCGCCCGCATATAATTTAATTATTGGTGGGTAAGTCATATTGTCTGCCAACACATGTAAAAGAGCATCATGAGCGAAATTATTTACGGTATTCATGCCGTTAAAGCCCTATTAGAACGTGATCCGCAGCGTTTTCTGGAAGTCTTTATTCTGAAAGGCCGAGACGATCGACGTTTGCAACCGCTAATCGCAGAGCTGGAAGCAGCCGGTTTAGTTATTCAGGTGGCCAGCCGTCAGTGGTTGGATTCACAGGTTGAAGGGGGAGTCCATCAGGGGATCGTGGTACGGGTACGTGAAGGGCGTCAGTATCAGGAAAATGACTTGCCTGCGCTACTGGAAAGTGTCGAAATACCTTTCCTGCTGGTGTTGGACGGCGTAACCGATCCGCACAATCTGGGGGCATGTTTACGTAGTGCAGATGCCGCGGGGGTCCATGCGGTTATCGTGCCACGGGATCGCTCAGCACAGCTAAATGCGATTGCTAAGAAAGTGGCGAGTGGTGCGGCTGAGAACGTGCCATTGATCAAAGTAACCAATTTGGCACGTACCTTGCGAGTATTACAGGAACATAACGTCTGGATTGTGGGGACGGCGGGTGAAGCCGATCACACCCTGTATCAAAGCAAAATGACCGGTCCTATGGCACTGGTGATGGGGGCGGAAGGTGAGGGTATGCGCCGCTTAACCCGCGAACACTGCGACGAGCTGATCAGTATTCCAATGGCCGGGAGTGTCTCTTCCCTCAACGTTTCTGTCGCAACAGGTGTGTGTTTATTTGAAGTTGTGCGCCAGCGTGGATTGAAAGCCTGATAGCCTGTCGAAGCGCCCTTAGATACGGCTTTCCCCTGCCTATCCTCACCGTTTAAAATCGAGTCATCGGGGTTTGTCAGCAATCTGAGCCAACATCTTTGCATGTTGGCTTTTTGTAGGGAATGTACGCAGTTTATACGTAGGCTATCAGGTGTTTTTCTCTGTTTGTGATATGCCTGCCAGCAAAAGTCCCCGCCTGTACCATACTTAACCCTGACTTATGAATATGGTCTTCAGGGGAGTCCCGAAATGGGGAAAGGTATGGATTGGCAGACTCATTTGGTTTTCAATCAGCCAGAGCCTTTGTCGAACAGTAATTTGTTTCTGTCTGACTTGGCTTTACGGGAAGCGGTGGTTCGGGAACATGCGGGTTGGGATGGAGGGAATCTCTCTCTGATCGGATTACAGCTCGGTTCGTTGGAGTCACTTGAATTGGGGCGGCTGGCAAATGCTAATCCGCCAGAATTATTACGCTATGATGGTGCTGGGCAGCGCTTGGATCAGGTGCGGTTTCACCCAGCATGGCATGTATTAATGCAAGGCTTGACCCATCATCGGGTGCATAATCTCCCTTGGCAGGAAGATGCTCGGAACGGCTCCTTTGTGGCCCGTGCTGCACGTTTCATCCTACATGCTCAGGTAGACGCGGGAACATTATGTCCGGTAACCATGACGTTTGGTGCTATCCCACTGCTACAACATACACTTCCTCCCCTCTTTCAAAACTGGTTATCACCGCTGCTGTCTGATCGCTATGACCCCCATTTATCTTTAGGTAATCAGAAGCGGGGTTTACTGATTGGCATGGGAATGACAGAGAAACAGGGTGGTTCCGATGTCTTAAGTAATACCACACGTGCAGCGCCATTAAGTATTCGTGGGCATGGTGAAGCCTATCGGTTGATCGGCCACAAATGGTTTTTTTCAGTGCCACAAAGTGACGCGCATTTGGTATTGGCACAGGCTGAGGGCGGCCTATCTTGCTTCTTTCTGCCCAAAATACTCCCGGATGGGACCCACAACGCCATCCGATTGGAGCGCCTGAAAGAGAAGCTCGGCAACTGCTCCAATGCCAGTAGTGAAGTAGAGTTTGATAATGCCACTGCCTGGCTATTGGGGGAGGAAGGTGACGGTATTCGACAAATTCTGAAAATGGGCGGTTATACCCGCTTTGATTGCGCACTGGGGAGCCATGGGCTGATGAGGCGCGCTTTCTCTGTCGCTTTGTATCATGCCTTACAGCGTCAGGCTTTTGGTAAAGCATTGGTAGACCAGCCCTTGATGCGACAAGTATTGAGCCGCATGGCATTACGTCTGGAAGGGCACACGGCGTTACTGTTACGTTTAGCCCGTGCATGGGAGGCCTCTGGTGAGGTTCATGAGCAGATATTCAGCCGCCTACTGACACCAGCCGCTAAATATCGGGTGTGTGGGCAGGGCAGCGCGTTTGTGGCAGAAGCGATGGAAGTGCTTGGTGGGATCGGTTATTGCGAACAGAGTGAGTTGCCACGACTCTATCGTGAGATGCCGGTGAACAGCATCTGGGAAGGCTCAGGCAATATTATGTGTCTTGATGTTTTGCGGACATTACGCAAATTGCCAACTGCGATCGAGATGCTCCAACAAGAGTTTTACCCGGTACGCGGGCAGAACCGGCTCTTTGACCGTGCCTGGCGGCAACTGCAACAACGGCTGAAGAATCCTAAGGAAGAGCAAGGGCGAGCGTTGACTCAGCAACTTTTTGACCTGTGTTGTGCATCTCAGTTACTGCGCTTTGCATCACCACGGTTGGCTGACGCCTGGTGCCGGATGACACTGGATCATAGTGAGCAATATATGTTGCCAGAGGAGACTTGTGCGCGGTTACTAGAGCGAGCAACGGGCGCACATTAGCGATACAACAGAGCATTGGCATACCAAATACCGGGGTAGACGCTGTCTGATATCATCACAATCAAGTAGTAAGGTGCCCCGCTGGCATTGGCCCTGCGCTGAATTTCGGTTTCAACATCTCCTGGGCTACCGTATACCTGCGCTGAAACCGTCCCCACCTTTTGTAACGTGAGGCTCTGGGCGCGGGTGATCTCCTGTGCGTAAGGCTGAATGGCCGGTGGTGGAACTGGTGTGATGTAGAAAGTGTTGCAACCGGACAGCCCCAGAGTGAGCAGCAAGAAAATCATCGCGCGTTTTATATTCATCATTGCCTCTTCGCCAGTGACTCGGGTGTAACGCCAAGTAGGCAGGGTATATATCTTGGAAGAAATTGATTTAAGACTTTATATCTGAGTTTTGGCACACTGCATTTATCCACTCCCCTTCACACTTGAAGTGCATGAGCGTTGGTATCAGTTAATCGTTGTTTGTATCAGTTAATCAAGGATTGTTGCCATGATTGAGATGTTGCTGGAAAATATTAATGGTATTGAGGTGATACATTCTGCCCCTGTAGGTCAACGCCAGCAACCGTTACCGACCATTTTCTTCTACCACGGCTACACCTCGTCAAAAGAGGTTTACTCCTATTTCGCCTATGCTCTCGCGCAGGCAGGGTTTCGCACTATTGCACCGGATGCGGATATGCATGGCGCCCGTTTTAATGGTAATGAAACACAGCGGCTATCTCATTTCTGGGAGATTTTAAAGTCCAACATTGATGAACTGCCAGACTTGAAACGACATTATCAACAGGCTGGATTGATTGAAAGTGAACGTATTGGAGTTGCGGGTGCGTCAATGGGAGGAATGACGGCGTTGGGGGTTTTTGCCCGCTATCCGTGGATCCGTGTGGCCGCAGACTTTATGGGTTCAGGCTACTTTACTTCATTGGCACACTCGCTGTTTCCACCACTGGATGCAGGTCGGGAGGTAAGCCAACTGGAGTTTGAGCGTCGTTTGGCACCGTTAGCGGATTATGATCTGACTCATCAGTTAGAAAAAATTGCTGAGCGGCCACTATTGGTTTGGCATGGCGAGGCTGATGATGTTGTTCCGGCGGCGGAAAGTGCGCGTTTGGTGCAGGCATTACGAGCCAGTGGGCGTGATAATAATCTGACATATATTACCGAAGTTGGGATAGGGCATAAAATCACCCCTACAGCGTTGAGTGCCGGAAGTGATTTTTTTACCCAGTATTTATAAAACCCCCGTCTCTGATACGGGGTATCCTGGTTGCTTAAAAGCGAGTCATCGAGGTTTGTTGTTGGTTTGAATGGGTTTTATTGAGCAACAAAAGAGCCCTCTGGTGGTTTGGTTATGATTTTATTGGTAAATTTAGCAAAAAATAGCGCTATCTCCACGATCACGGGCAGTGAACAAAAAATGCGGTTTAAGCTTGCTCATAGTCATAACAGGAATAAATCCCCCACAGCCCTTGAGTTTCCGACCGCCCACAAGTATAGTTACGCGTCATTTTTCAGCCGCACACAAACACGTTCCTTGCCTCCATGGGCCGCGGTTGACCCTATCAGGAGGCTGAATAATCCGTAAGGAGCAATAATCGATGCGTCATTACGAAATCGTTTTTATGGTCCATCCTGACCAAAGCGAACAGGTTCCGGGCATGATCGAGCGCTATAGTGCAACCATCACTAATGCTGCTGGTACGATCCACCGTCTGGAAGACTGGGGCCGCCGTCAGCTGGCTTACCCGATCAATAAACTGCACAAAGCCCACTACGTTCTGTTGAACGTTGAAGCTCCGCAGGAAGCGATCGATGAGCTGGAAACAAACTTCCGCTTCAACGACGCCGTTATCCGTAGCATGGTTATGCGCGTTAAGCACGCGGTAACTGAAGCATCACCAATGGTTAAAGCGAAAGACGAACGCCGTGAGCGTCACGACTTCGCGTCAGAAGCCAATGATGATTCTGAAGCTGGGGATTCTGAAGAGTAATTGCCGTGGTGACCACTAATCGTCTGGTACTTTCTGGCACTGTGTGCAAGACACCGGTTCGAAAAGTAAGTCCTTCTGGTATTCCGCATTGTCAATTTGTGCTTGAGCATCGATCAACACAGCAGGAAGCCGGATTTAGCCGACAGACATGGTGCAGAATGCCCATAGTTGTTAGCGGACAGCAGTCACAAGCATTAACTCACAGCATAACGGTCGGTAGTCAGTTAACCGTTGAAGGCTTCATTAGCTGCCATCAAGGTCGCAATGGGCTGAACAAATTGGTTCTGCATGCCGAGCAGATTGAATTTATAGATTCTGGAGACTAGCCAAATGGCACGTTATTTCCGTCGTCGCAAGTTCTGCCGTTTTACCGCGGAAGGCGTTGTAGAGATTGATTATAAAGATATCGCTACGCTGAAAAACTATATCACTGAAAGTGGTAAAATTGTCCCGAGCCGTATTACCGGTACTCGTGCAAAATACCAGCGTCAGCTCGCCCGTTGTATCAAGCGCGCACGCTACCTGTCTTTGTTGCCGTACACTGATCGTCATCAGTAATCGGCCACTGTCCATTAACGACTTTGAGAGGATAAGGTAATGCAAGTTATTCTGCTTGATAAAGTAGCAAACCTGGGCAGCCTGGGTGACCAAGTCAACGTAAAAGCGGGCTATGCTCGTAACTTCTTGGTTCCACAGGGTAAAGCTGTTCCAGCAACAAAGAAAAACGTAGAGTTCTTTGAAGCACGCCGTGCTGAATTGGAAGCCAAATTGGCTGACGTTCTGGCTGCTGCAGAAGCTCGCGCAACCAAAATTAACGAACTGGTTAGCGTCACTATCTCTTCTAAAGCAGGGGATGAAGGCAAACTGTTCGGCTCTATCGGTACTCGCGACATCGCTGACGCTGTAACTGCAGCTGGCGTTGAAGTAGCCAAGAGCGAAGTTCGTTTGCCGAATGGCGTTCTGCGTACCACAGGTGAGCATGAAGTTCACTTCCAAGTACACAGCGACGTGTTCGCGAAACTGAACGTAGTTGTGGTTCCAGAAGCGTAAGTTACGCTGCTGTGACCTGTTAAAACGCCAGCCTGGTGCTGGCGTTTTGCTTTTGGGTTATCGGTATCATCGAGATGCTGGCCCCGGTACTAAAATATCAAATTTACAGTCTTCAGGTGCCACATTTGAACAGGTGTAAATTTCAAAAAAGCCCCCTTTTTCATATTCCCAGTGTGGTTTTCCACTGACGGATGCTATCCAGGTTGTACCGCCATAGTACATATCGAGCTGTATGCCTTCGGCCTGCAAATCATAAGTGCATTTTTGAAACTTTCCCTGCCCGGTGACGCTGTTTTTATTGTTCTCACCTTCAACCACCAATAACGCCTCACTGAAACGCTTAATCCCGCTCTCTTGGGGAGGTGGCCCTTGCAAGATACCAACCCACTTTTCGCCACTAGTAGCCTGCGCCGTATAGACTCCTCCGATCTGCTTAATTGCATCAATTACCGGACAATGCTGTTCAGCAAATACGCCCAATGGCGTGAGTAGTAACACAAAGGATAATTGATATTTCATCATTACTCTCTCTCCTTATAAATACGGTTATCTGCCTGCAGATAGCGATAACTATCCAGGAAATAACCTAATTTGAACGAGAGAGAGTGACAATAATAAAGAAGATCACAGGGTAGATAGGGATAGCAAGCCATCATAGCGATTAATGTTCGCGACGATAGCTACCATCGTTTTGTCGGGAAAACAGCACTTCAGTGCTCTCTGAGGTTTCAATCGCCAGTGCGGTTACCACACCTTGTGCGTCCAGCATGATTTTGACCTCTTGCCCGGCCTTCAGGTTACTCAGCGGTTTATCGCTGCCTTCGACTTGAGCCATGGCAAAAACATCGTTGACTGGCAGGTTATTGTCGCGGAACAGTTGCGCCAGGGTTTTACCCGTCTGGACCTGATAGCTCTGCCAGTTTCCTTGTGTAGTCTCAGGAGTGGAGACTTTGGGCGGGACTGGTGCGTCATTATTGTCCTGTAATTGGGCCTGTAGTGGCACGCTGGTCGCTGGGACACTAACTGGGAAGGACAGGTTAGTATTATCACGGGAAGCGGGCCACAGCAGTGCCAGCAGCAATACAGCGGTAGCGATAATAACCCAGCGGCGGTGGAAGAAAGGCAGCGGCTCCATCCACTGAAAACTGTCCGGCAGGTGCCAGATTTTTAGCCACAGTCCTTTAATGCTCTGAACGCCTTTTCTTTGTGTGGACGTTAGCGCAGGTTCTGTCACGTTATTAGGATCCACCCTCTGCTCTGGTGCACTGATTTCGGATATCAGGTTTTGCTCATCAGTATTTTTCGCATCCGGGAAGACCTTCTGCCTGATAGTTAGCCAACTGTGTAGCAGTGGCTGATAAACCCGATTATTTTTCCTTCTCCTGGGCGCGATTCTGCCCATGGTGACCTCTCTTCAACGACGTAAAATAAAAATGGATACCGCAGATGGTCGGCAGGCCCATAGGCTTCTAAGTATATAGCCTATTAACTGTCTAGCCTTAGACTATTAACTATCTGAGCTGTTAACTCCTTGGCCGCTGCGCTATGGCTTTGAGGATAGTTTACTCACTGACTGATACAGAAAGACAGGGGGAATAATGATACCTAAGTGGGGTATTTCCCATTAGCCAGCCATCATTGTTTCTTTTTATTCGACAAAAGTCATCATTCACGATGCAAGATTTTACCGAACTCCCTCGCTGCTGTTATGCTTGCCGCTTCAACTTGATTAGTGACTAAAGGAAAATTCATGACAACCCCTTCTTTTGATAGCGTTGAAGCGCAAGCGAGCTACGGGATTGGTTTACAGGTCGGGCAGCAATTACAAGAATCCGGTCTGGAAGGTTTATTGCCAGAGGCACTGTTGGCAGGTTTGCGTGACGCGATGGAAGGGAATGCACCGACTGTCCCTGTTGATGTGATACATCGCGCGTTACAAGAAGTGCACGAAAAAGCAGATAAAGTCCGTGTTGAGCGCCAGCAGGCGTTGGTAGACGAAGGGAAAACCTTCCTGGAAGAAAATGCCAAACGTGATGATGTGACTACCACTGAGTCTGGTTTGCAGTTCTCCGTGTTGCAGGCAGGTGACGGCCCGATCCCATCCCGTCAGGACCGTGTGCGTGTGCATTACACCGGTCGTTTGGTTGATGGTACGGTATTTGATAGCTCTGTTGAGCGTGGTCAGCCAGCAGAATTCCCAGTCAGTGGTGTTATCCCAGGCTGGATCGAAGCGCTGTCTATGATGCCTGTAGGGTCTAAATGGAAGCTGTATATTCCGCACAATCTGGCTTATGGCGAGCGTGGTGCTGGTGCAACAATCCCACCGTTCAGCGCCTTGATGTTTGAAGTGGAACTGCTGGAAATTCTGTAATTTCTTGGTACAAATTATGCCAAAGGGCGACACCATGTCACCCTTTGGCATTTATTTACGGTAAGAATAAATGTCTAGTGAATCATTCGCCTTTTAGCGCGCGGGGAAACAGTAAATTGTTTTCCAGATGAATATGTTCCATCAGGTCAGTAATGAATTCATTGATACCGGTGTAAAGCGCCCGCCAGGTATTGCAGGCCCCTTCTGGTGGCGTCACATTTTGTGTGAGTTGTTTTACCACTTCTAATTGTTGCCCAACCGCATCGTGCTCCGCTTCCATCACAAATATTGGCCCACTGGCCTGAGAACCCATACCTCGCTGGATCATTGGGAACAGGATCTGCTCCTCTTTATACATATGCTGAGTCAACTCTTCTAAAATTGCACTGAGTTCTGCGGCCAGCCCACGAGGACATGCGGGTTTCTCGCCATGTACCCGTTCAACCTTTTCAGCCATTAGAATCAATTCTGGTAGCTGTTCACGATGACGATCATGGTAGCGGCTGATGATAAAATTAATGAGATTTGTCAGTGGCTGTTGTTGCCAATCTTCAGATGATTGAGGCTCGGTTTGCAATGTACTCAGTTGTGCTTCCAGCGCATCAATATCCAGATTCAGCTTATTGGCTGCCCGTAATAGTGTTTGTTTGCCGCCACAGCAGAAATCAAGCTGATATTGACGGAATAATTTTGTGGCCCGAGGAATAGCGATAGCCAGAGCGCCCAGAGACTGATTGCGGTAATCCATAATGACACCTCATTGAGTAATTATATACCTATAACATGTATAATAAATACATGTTATAGATTGTGATATAACTCTAAGTGGGTATTACGGGGTGACGGCAGCGCACAGTAAGGCGCTGCAGCCAGAGATTACTTTTTCTGCAAATCGATTTGGTAAACGTCGAAACCTACCTCATCAGTACCCTGTAATTTCATTGGGTATTGTGCTTTTTGTTTAATAAACTCAGCGGCCTTAGCGGTTGGCGAAGTCTCAAAACGAATATCCAAAGGCTGCTTGCTCTCAAGGGGTGCCAGACGCCAATTGTTGTCGGTTTGCGGAATGACCTGCCCATTTTTCTTGGTTTCAGCACTGATATAAGCAGACAGTACTGCTCGGTTTTCGTCTGGTGACGCGAAAGCGATATGGTTATCACCGGTACCGGCAAACTTACCGCTGTAAGCGCGGTAGTTATTGGTGGCAATTAGGAATGTGGTTTTCGGATCGATAGGCTTACCGTTAAATGTTAGGTTTTTAACGCGTTCTGCCTGGTCGTTGATTAGCGTACATTCGCCATCGTAACGGGCAGGCTGGCTGACATCAATTTCATACTCAACGCCATCAATAACATCGAAATTATAAGTACGAAAACCATCCCAGTTAATCAACGATTGCGGTTTGCTACTGTTAATATCGATTTGATTAAATTGTGCGGCGGAGCACTCTAACCACTGCTTAACCTCTGCACCACTGGCTTTCACGACAACTAACGTATTTGGGTAAAGGTACAAATCGGCGGCGTTACGGAAGGTCAGTTCCCCTTTTTCTACTTCAACAAAACTGGTTGGATCATTTTTGCGGCCACCGGCTTTAAACGGCGCGGCGGCAGACAGTACCGGGAGGTCAGCTAAGTCAGGGTCACCTTGAATAAAATGTTCGGTATACGCGCGTTGGGCGTTATTTACAATTTGCACGGTAGGATCATCTTGGATCAGTGCCAGATAGCTGTACATGTTATCTGATGCTTTACCGATCGGTTGGCTGACAAAATCACGGGTGCTTTGGTGATCAACTGCCAGTACTTCCACCAGCTTGGCATTTTCTGCCGCCAGTGATTTTTGTGCTGTTTTATCATAGATAGGGCGGGCTTCTGCTTTGGCATCGATAACTTGCCATTTTCCCTGATCATTATTCAGGACAAAATCGACTACACCTAAATGGTCACCCCATTGGCCAGGCATCACTGCCGGGATACCGTTTAAGGTACCTTGAGTGATATCCGCACCTTTAATGGCGGCAAAATCTTTGCTGGGGAACACGCCATGTGCGTGGCCGAACATGATGGCATCGATACCCGGAACTTGGCTAAGGTAATAAACTGAATTTTCAGCCATAGTTTTATAAGGATCGCTGGAAAGACCAGAGTGCGGGATAGCAACAACCAGATCAGCCCCTTGCTCACGCATCTCCGGTACCCACTTCTTGGCGGTTTCAGTGATATCGTTTACCGTGACTTTGCCACTCAGGTTCGCTTTATCCCAGATCATCACTTGAGGTGGCACAAAACCAATGTATCCGATCCGCAGGTTATGGCTCTTTCCGTCACGATCTTTCACCGGGGTATCGACGATCAGGTAAGGCTGGAACAAGGGTTTACCTGTTTTCACATCAATCACGTTGGCGTTAACATACGGGAACGTTGCTCCTGCCAGTGATTTTTTAAGGTAGTCCAGCCCATAGTTAAACTCATGGTTACCAATATTGCCGACCGTATAATCCAGCGTGTTCATCGCTTTATAGACCGGATGAATCTCCCCGTCGTTCAATCCCTTAGCCGCGATATAATCACCAAGCGGACTCCCTTGGATCAGGTCACCGTTATCCACTAGCACGCTGTTAGTAGCTTGTTGCCGGGCCACGATAATCAGGCTGGCAGTGCGTACTAGCCCAAATTTTTCCGTGGGTTTATCCTTGTAGTAATCAAAATCCATCATGTTGCTGTGTAGGTCGGTGGTTTCCAGTACCCGCAAATCAACAGTGGCAGCAGACAGTGATGTCGCGACAGCAATCAGGCTGGCAAGGAGGGATAACGTCAGCGGACGCTTGAACATGGCTTTCTCCATCGTGGGTTTCCATTAAAAACTATACCCTTCGTACTTGGTGTATATTCGATATGTATCGCAAAAGAATATGTATTTTTAATTAATTGCTAAAGCAAAGTGTGAAGTTTGGCAGAAAATTTAATGAGATAACGCGTAGACGCTCACAGTTGCTGCAGATGTTTTATAAGCAGTTTCCTGACAAATATGGCTATTTATCGGGAATGTTATTAGTCTTCAGATTGATGTTCAGTCTTGAGATGATCAGTTTTTATATTGGCTTTGCGTTCTAAAATAAATAGAGAGTCGGTAAAAGGGACGCAAGAGCTACAATTAATTCAATAGAAACAATTAATTCAATAGAAACGATTAATTCAAGAGAGAAAACTAATTAATTTGGTGCACTCTGACTAGCAATATTCTACATAACGGATAATACCAAGGGGGGATGATGTTAGAGCAAATTAGCCAGTTGGCCCGCGAGGCAGGCGTGGCGATTATGGCGGTCTATCAGGGCGACAAACCCCTTGATATCGCGCATAAAAAGGATGATTCACCGGTGACAGCAGCTGATTTGGCGGCTCATCAGATTATCAAAGCTGGGTTGGCGCGATTAACCCCTGATATTCCGCTACTGTCTGAAGAGGATCCACCTGCTTGGGATGTGCGCCAACACTGGCAACGTTACTGGCTGGTTGACCCGCTGGACGGTACCAAAGAGTTCCTCAATCGTAATGGTGAATTCACCGTCAACATCGCCTTGATTGAACAAGGTGAACCGGTGATGGGAGTGGTGTATATACCGGTAACCGAGGTGATGTACAGTGCGGCGAATGGGCAGGCTTGGAAAGAAGAGTGTGGCAGGCGTATGCAGATTCAGGTTCGTGATGCCCAGCCTCCGTTGGTCGTGGTGAGCCGTTCTCACAGCGATGCTGAATTGGAAGACTATTTATCACAATTGGGTGAGCATCAAACCATTTCAGTGGGGTCATCACTTAAATTCTGTCTGGTGGCAGAAGGGAAAGCACAACTATACCCACGTTTTGGGCCAACTAACATCTGGGATACGGCGGCCGGGCATGCAGTCGCCATCGCTGCCGGGGCGCAAGTACACGATTGGCAGGGAAAGACACTGTCTTATACCCCACGAGAATCTTTCTTGAACCCCGGTTTCAGAGTTTCGCTATTTTAGATTTATTGCTGCACAAGTTGGTGCAGTTGGTCGATGACCTGCTGCACCTCCGCTGATGTCAGTGCTCCATCTTTTACAAATTTGACGTTTCCTTGTGGATCCAGCACCACAATAGCAGAGCTTTTCTCCGCTAACCCCCAAGCTTTTGCTACATTTCCCTTACTGTCGATAATAAATTGCGACCAAGGAAATTCACGCTTACTACTTTCAATGCTGTTACGCACAAACATGGCTGTCCCGATGATTGCATCATCAGTATTGACGATTGTCGTCGTTTGGTAACGTTCGCGTGGCAGATTAGCTTGCTTGATGGCATCAATCAGCGGGGCATTCATTTCTTTGGCTGAAGTACGGCCAGCGATGCTTTGAATGACTCGGACTTTGCCGGGCAATTGTGAGCTATTCCAGCTTTTATAGTTAAACTGATCAGTGGTCTTATCATAATCCAGCTCACCTTTATCACTGACGCCAACTGGCGGCACGCGTTGGTTATCCTGGATGTTATGGGCCGATACCAGTAGAGGTGTGAATATCATCGATATTATAAGCAGACTATTTTTTATCATATCATGTCCTTGTAGATATATCCGTGTGGATAATGACGTAGGGCACTTACCCCTGAAAGTAGGTAAGTTTTTCAATAATAGGTCCAGATCAGAGGTCTGTCCTGTTCAGTAGTCTAATTAATTTCCAACAATTATTAGAAGGTTATTCTGTTACCAAGTCTCATTTTTGCTCAATGAATCTGTAATATTCTGTAAATTCAGCATCTATGACTGATTTTGGGGGAACTAAGCCCCATACTTCAAATCTAAAATTGAGCAATTATCTTACACGGCCTGTGATCTTGGTCGCTAAGGTTCGAAGGGGAGTATTGATGTGATGGGAGGAAAATAAAACAATGAGGATCTTCCAGCGTTATAACCCGGCTAAAGTTGCCATGTATGTCAAAACGCTATTCCGTGGTCGGTTGTATATCAAAGACATGGGGGCTTTTGAGTTCGATAACGGTAGGATTTTAGTCCCTAAAGTTAAGGATAAGCGGCATTTTGAAGTGATGGCGGAGGTTAATCGGCAAGTGTTGCGTTTGCAGGCCGATACACTGCTTACTTGAAGCCGCAGCGGTGTTAGCGGCACTTGCCCACCCTAACAGATTTAATCACGGCCCCAACTTAGGGGCCGCCATGTTTGCAGTATTCACAATTTATTCAGCGGTGGCTAGGCGTCACTGCTTTCGTGCGGTGCTTTTGGCAGGATTGGCGCTGGCTGGTCACTGAGCCTTGTCACCAGTAGCTGATCTATCTTGTAGCTATCAATATCGACCACTTCAAATTTGTAACCCGCATACTTAACAAAATCAGTTCGCTTAGGAATTTTACGCAGCATATACATCATAAAGCCGCCGATAGTTTCATAATTGCCCGATTGTGGGAAATCGTCGATATGCAGTACGCGCATGACATCTTCAATCGGTGTACCGCCCTCAATCAGCCATGAATTTTCATCGCGGGCAACAATTTGCTCTTCCTGCCCCTGACCAACTAAATCGCCCATCAACGTGGTCATTACGTCATTCAGCGTAATTATCCCAACAACTAAAGCATATTCGTTGAGGATCACGGCGAAGTCTTCACCCGCGGTTTTAAAGCTCTCCAACGCTTCTGAAAGTGTCAACGTATCTGGCACAATCAGGGCTGAACGGATTTGTACGCCACTACTGAGTACCAGACTCTGGTTACCTAATACGCGGTTCAGTAAGTCTTTAGAGTCAACGTAACCTACCACTTGGTCAATGTGACCATCACACACCAGGAATTTTGAGTGCGGATGTGTGGAGATTTTATCTTTGATACTGTCTTCACTTTCCCGCAGATCAAAATAAATCACGTTTTCACGTGAAGTCATGGAGGAAGGAACGGTTCGCGACTCCAGCTCAAAGACGTTTTCAATCAACTCATGCTCTTGCTTACGCAGCACCCCAGCGAGTGCCCCTGCTTCTACCACGGCATAGATATCATCGGAAGTGATGTCATCGTTACGGACCATGGGCAATTTAAATAGGCGGAAGATAAGGTTTGCCATCCCATTGAAAAACCAGACTAATGGGCGGAAAATCATCAGACAGAAGCGCATTGGGTTGACGATCCGGACGGCAACCGCTTCAGGTGAAATCATACCGATGCGTTTCGGGGTTAAATCAGCAAACAGAATAAATAAGCTGGTCACCAACACGAAAGAACAAACGAAACTGGCTTGATCGGCCAACTCAGGGGCCATAAAGCGCTCAAAAACGAGTTTGAACGAAGGAGAGAAGGCGGCATCACCGACAATACCACCAAGAATGGCGACGGCATTCAGGCCAATTTGGACCACGGTGAAGAACATCCCTGGCGTTTCTTGCAGTTTCAGTACCCGTAAGGCGTTGGTATCGCCCTCGTCCGCCAGCAGTTTTAGTTTAATTTTGCGTGAAGCCGCCAATGAAATCTCTGATAGTGAGAAGAAGGCGCTGACTGCAATTAAAAAAAGAATCAGTAAGATACTATTTAACATAATCTATCCGTGTCGTACCGACGATAGCGCCGGCGATCATAAGGAAGGGTCACACTATTATCTTGTTTCAGTATGTCTTTTAAATATCAAGGTATTATATCAAAACCAAGATACTGCTTAGGCACAGAACAAGGCCTATATAAAGCCCCATGATTGTGTACAGAACAGCGTTTGAATTCAAGCTAATGGCAGAAAGTGGTCATTGGGCTGAGTGAACAGCCCACACAGTATAGCAGCAGCGATGAGAGCGCCGCTAGCCTTACACGTTAGGCGGCATACAAACGCCAATACCACCAAGACCACAGTATCCATGCGGATTTTTGTGCAAATATTGCTGATGGTCATCCTCGGCATAGTAAAACGGCAGGGCAACAGCAATTTCACTGGTAATCATGCGATGATCACCGGCTTTTTCCATGGCTTGTTGGAACAGTTCCCGGCTCTTGTAAGCTTGTTCTTCCTGCTCTGGTGTCAGGATATAAATAGCTGAGCGATATTGTGTCCCGACATCACCGCCCTGACGCATCCCTTGTGCTGGATCGTGATTTTCCCAGAAAATCTGCAATAGTTGCTGATAGCTGATGACGGCGGGATCAAAAACAACACGAACCACCTCAGCATGGCCTGTACGGCCACTGCAAACTTCATGATAGGTTGGATTCGGCGTATGGCCACCGCTGTAACCTGCTGCGGTGCTATAGACGCCAGGCTGTTGCCAGAACAAGCGTTCGGCTCCCCAGAAGCAGCCCATTGCGAAGAAGGCAACGTCCATTCCCTCCGGTATATATGTCATGGAATGACCATTAACGGCATGGCGGGTGGCGACCGGCATTGATGTAAGTCGCCCCGGCAAGGCATTCGCCGCATCAATGATGGCGTTTTTATCAAAATTTTGCATAAAAAACAGACTCCAAGGTTGACAGTAAATTAGATTTTTACAGTAAATTGATAACAAGATGTTTACAGTGAATCACTATAGATAGTTGTATCTGATTGTGAGTTTGCACACAATAAGGGTCATTCTGCGTTAATCTAGCCGTAATAGCGGGGAATTTTAGGGTTACAGACTTAAATCATCTTTAAGCCTGGAGGATTATTGTGTGAGTAACGCCACTCTCCTCAACTCCCTTTGAGCGTGTTTTGACAGGAACGTAAAATTAATCAGGAGTACGCGTGCTACGATACCCTATTCTGTGTTTTGTGTGTCTATTGCTCGCCACACCTATCGCCTATGCTGCCAATGTGCGGCTACAGGTTGAAGGTCTTAGCGGTGATTTAGAAAGAAACGTCAGGGCACGTTTGTCCACAATTGGCACTGATGAAGTTACCGCTGATGGCCGTTTTCGTTCACGGGTCGATGAAGCCATTCGGCAGGGGCTACGAGCATTAGGCTATTACGATCCCACCATCACGTTTGAATTACAAAGTCGCCCGGCACCTGCACGTTCAGTGTTAATTGCAAAAGTGGTTCCTGGCGAACCGGTATTGATTGCTGGTGTTGATATCGTACTGCAAGGCGGTGCGAAAACGGATCCTGACTATCAGGCACTCGTTCGTCGCGATACCCCGAAAATTGGCTCGGTCCTCAACCACGGCGATTTCGATGATTTCACCAGTTCTCTTACTGGTTTAGCGCTACGCCGGGGCTATTTCGACGCCAATATGATCAAAAGCCAACTCGGCGTTGCCGCTCAATTACACGAGGCGTTCTGGGATATTGATTTCGACAGTGGGCAACGTTACCGTTTTGGTAAGGTTATTTTCCAAGGTTCACAAATCCGAGAAGATTATCTGCAAAATTTAGTGCCGTTCCATGAGGGGGAATTTTATACCTCTGATGAACTGGCCGAGCTGAACCGCCGTTTGGCAGCCACCAACTGGTTTAACTCGGTGGTTGTTTCGCCGGATTTCCAAGATGCCAAAGAGAGCAAAGTTTTACCGCTTGATGCGGTCGTTACCCCACGTACTGAGAATACCGTCGAGCTGGGGGGCGGTTATGCCACCGATGTCGGTCCGCGTCTGACCGCCAGTTGGCGTAAGCCTTGGATGAACTCCTTCGGGCATAGCTTAACCACCAGTACCGCGCTCTCGGCACCTGAGCAGACACTGGATTTCAGCTACCGTATCCCCTTATTGAAAAATCCCCTTGAGCAGTATTACCTGATACAGGGGGGATTTAGACGTACCGATCTAAACGACACCAATTCAGATACCACGACCTTGAACGTTGCACGTTTTTGGGATCTCTCCAGCGGCTGGCAAAGGGCGGTTAACCTGCGTTGGAGTCTCGATCACTTTACCCAAGGTCGTGTAACGGATACCACGATGTTGCTGTATCCGGGGGTGAGTATTAACCGTACCCGTCAACGTGGTGGGGCGATGCCGGTCTGGGGTGATAGCCAGCGCTATTCGATTGATGTGTCTGATACGACTTGGGGTTCGGATGTTGATTTTGGCATCTTCCAGGCGCAGAACGTGTGGATCCGGACCTTAGGTGAGAAAAATCGTTTTGTGGTGCGCGGCAATCTGGGGTGGATAGAAACCAATAATTTTGACCGTGTTCCACCATCACTGCGTTTCTTCGCCGGGGGCGACCGCAGTATTCGTGGCTATAAATTCCGTAATATTTCGCCTCGCGATAGTGACGGCAAATTAACCGGTGCTTCCAAACTGGCAACGGGCTCTCTTGAGTATCAATATAATCTCACTGGCAGGTGGTGGGGTGCCGTCTTCGTCGATTCGGGTGAGGCGGTGAACAATCTCAGCAAGAGTGACTTAAAAACAGGGGCGGGTGTCGGGGTGCGTTGGGCGTCACCCGTTGGCCCGATCAAGCTGGATATCGCGACACCAGTGGGCGATAACGAGACACATGGCGTGCAATTTTACATCGGTTTGGGGCCTGAACTATGAAGTGGGTAAAGAGACTCAGTATTGCATTCTTGCTGATTATCCTGCTATTGGTCGGTGCTCTGGGTGGGTTACTCGGTACGACCAGTGGGTTGCATTTTTTAATCAACAGCGCCGCCCGCTGGGTACCTGGGCTTGATATTGCCAATGTCAGTGGTGGCTGGCGTGGCCTCACCTTAACGGGCATTCAGTATCAAATGCCCGGCGTTACAGTCAAAGCTGGGCAATTTTATCTGTCATTGCAGCTCTCTTGTCTGAAGAATAGTGAGTTATGTGTTAACGCACTGACAGCAGAAAATATTGATGTTGTAGTGGATACTAAAGCGATGCCGCCTGCGGCACCCACGCCAGCCAGTACTGAACCCATGGGGGAACTGAGTACCCCATATCCGATTTTCTTACGTTTGCTGTCACTGAATAATGTCAAAGTGACCATTGATGACACGGCTATTTCGCTGAATGAGTTTCGTACTGGTGCACATTGGAAGCAACGTTCACTGGCTTTGATGCCGACAAAAATCAACGGGTTATTGATCGCGTTACCCAAAACGGTGCCAACTGGGGTTCCCGATGCAATGCAGCCTGCGGTTGAAACTGCCATTGCTGCCAAAGAGGCGGTTGCGCAATTATCAGCGGCTCCTGAACCCCTCACTACGTCTGGACAATCAGCCGCTGATCCGGCCCAATCAGCTACTGCACCTGGGGAAGTGGCGACCCCACTGGGTGAAAGTTTAAAAGCGCTATTTGCCAAACCGTTGCTACCTGTGTTGCCGGACTTCCGCTTACCACTGGATTTGCAGATTGAAGATATCTCAGGGCAGCAGCTTAGGTTGACCGGGGATAACGAGGTGCTTATCAGCAGTTTGTTACTGCGCGCCAGTACAAAAAATCAACGGATAACACTGGATACGCTAGAGATTAAATCGCCACAGGGCGGGCTGTCGGCGCAGGGCCAAGCGACACTGGCAGATAAGTGGCCGCTGGGTCTGGTGGTCAATAGTGCGTTGAACATGGACTCGCTGAAAGGCGAAAAAGTGAAATTGACTGTCGGTGGGGCGCTGCGTGAGGAACTCAAAGTCACGCTCAATCTGTCAGGGCCGGTCAGTGCGCAACTGGAGACCGAAACGTCACTGGCAGAGGCGGGCTTGCCGTTGTCGCTGACTCTGCAAAGCAAACAACTGCGCTGGCCGTTGACTGGCGAGCCTCAATATCAAATTAATAACCTCAGGATGCGCCTCAATGGGCAAGCGACGGATTATGCGCTCTCGATCCGTTCTGATATCAAAGGTACTGATCTACCGCCAGCGGTATTCACGCTGGATGGTAAAGGCAATGTTGAGCAATTTAATCTGACGCGTTTACGTCTGGCGGCACTGCAAGGTCACACAGATCTGACTGGGGTGGTGGATTGGCATCAAGCGATCAGTTGGAATTCGGTACTCACCTTATCGGGCATCAATACGGCCAAACAGTGGCCTGAATGGCCAGCAAAATTGGATGGTAAGATTGTCACCAGAGGCAGTATTCATGGTGGTAGCTGGCAATTACAGGTGCCGGAACTGGTACTCGATGGCAATGTGAAACAGAACCGCGTGACTGCACGTGGGTCTCTGACCGGTAATGCGGCGGGGCAGTGGCATATCCCTGGCATCGATCTGGCGTTGGGCCGTAATAAGCTTGATGTGAAAGGGGAGTTGAACGACAACTGGCTGTTGGATGCTAATGTCGATGCGCCACAACTTGATGGCGCGTTGCCAGGGTTGGGTGGCGTAGTGAAAGGATCGCTGAAATTACGCGGTAACCTGAAAACGCCGCAACTGCTGGCTGATCTCACGGCTAACCGCCTGCAATGGCAAGAATTGCACATCAATCGTATTAAAGTGGATGGCGATGTCCGCTCGACGGATCAAATTCAAGGCCAACTGGCAGTCAGAGTCGAACAGCTTCAGCAAGCGGACTTTGTGATCAGCTTGTTGACTTTGGATGCCCGTGGCAGTGAAAAACAGCATCAGTTGCGTCTGAATATGCAAGGGGATCCTGTTTCCGGCCAATTGTCTCTGGAGGGCAGCTTCGACAAGCAACAACAGCGTTGGCGCGGTACTCTCAATAACACTCGCTTTGATACCCCCGTGGGGGAATGGCGTTTAAGTCGTGCAATGACATTGGATTATCAGGACAACGCTCGGCGGGTCACCATCGGCCCCCATTGTTGGCTTAACCCAAATGCTGAACTTTGTGTACCCCGGCCAATTGAAGCAGGCCCCAGTGGGCAGGCAAGTGTGGTACTCAACCGCTTTGATTTAGCGATGATCAAACCGTTCCTCGGCCCGGATACCACCATGAACGGTGTGTTTACTGGCCGGGCAGATGTCAGTTGGAAAGAGGGCGGTAATTTACCTGATGTGCGGGTATCACTCAGTGGTAATGGGGTGAAAGTACAACAAATGGTGCAGGGCAGCCCACTGCCGATTGTCTTTGAAACCCTGAATCTGACTGGGGGGCTGGCGAGTGGGCAAGTGCGTGCCGACTGGTTGGTCAAGCTCGTCAATAACGGGCAGTTCTCTGGGCAGGTGCAAGTTGCAGACCCAGAAGGGCGGCGCAACTTATCCGGCAATGTAGCAATAAGTAATCTCTCTCTGGCGATGATTAACCCGATTCTGAATGACGGTGAAAAAGCGGCTGGCATATTGAATGCGAATCTGCGTTTGGCAGGGAATGCAAAAAACCCGCTCGTCTATGGCCGTCTGGCGCTGGATAAGGTGGATATCGATGGCAGTTGGATGCCATTCGATATTACCGAAGGGCGTTTGGCGATGAATTTTGATGGCATGACATCAACGCTAGAGGGTTTGATACGGACTTCTCAAGGGCAATTGAATCTTTCCGGCGATGCAGACTGGCGTGATATTAGCGCCTGGCGCGCCAGAATTGCGGCCAAAGGCAACAAGTTACGGGTTACGATCCCACCTACGGTGCGAGTCGATGTTTCACCGGATATTGTTTTCGAAGCAACGCCGCAGTTATTTACGCTCAACGGCTCGGTCGATATTCCTTGGGCGCGCATCACCGTGCAGGAAGTGCCCGAAACGGCCGTTGGCGTTTCCCCGAATGAGGTTATGCTCAATAATCAGTTGCAACCTATCGCACCACGGAGCGCCGGTATTCCGATCAGCAGTAATTTGGTTATTCGGATCGGTAACGATGTCCGTTTGAATGCATTTGGCCTGAAAGCCCGCTTGCAAGGCGATTTGAGAATGATGCAGGATCAGCGTGGGTTAGGGCTGAATGGGCAAATTAATATTCCGACCGGGAGTTTCCGCGCTTATGGTCAGGACCTCATCGTCAACAAAGGAGTATTGCTGTTCTCTGGCCCACCAGATCAGCCGCTACTTAATATTGAAGCGATCCGAAATCCTGATTCTACCGCTAATGGTGTTATTGCCGGAGTACGTGTTACGGGGATGGCAGATTCCCCGCGCATGGAGGTATTCTCTGATCCGGTGATGTCCCAGCAGGAGGCCTTGTCTTATCTGCTACGCGGCCAGGGGCTAGGAAATTCGGGGGCTGACAGCAGTATGATGACCTCAATGTTGATCGGCATGGGGGTTGCACAAAGTGGTAAATTGGTGGGCAAAATCGGCGAGGCATTTGGTGTCAGTAATTTGGCATTAGATACTCAAGGGGTCGGTGATAGCTCACAAGTGGTCGTGAGTGGTTACGTCACCAAAGACCTGCAAATAAAATATGGTGTGGGTATATTTGACTCACTGGCTACGTTAACGTTACGTTATCGGTTGATGCCCAGGTTGTATCTGGAAGCGGTGTCTGGTATTGATCAGGCATTAGATTTGCTTTATCAGTTTGAGTTTTAACCATGCGAATTATTGTTTACGGCAGTTTACGGCGCAAACAAGGTAATAGTCATTGGATGACGGACGCTCAGTTACTGGGTGAACATGACCTTGAAGGCTATGAAATGTACAATTTAGGCCATTATCCGGCGGTTATCCCCGGAGACGGCACTGTGCATTGTGAAGTTTATCGGATCAATTCTTCGATTATGAATGAGTTAGATGAACTTAAAAGCAATACGAAGGACTATCGACGTGAGTTGATCAAGACGCCGTATGGCAGTGCCTGGATATATCTGTATCGCTTGCCGACAGAGGGTTTATCGCGCATTTACAGCGGAGACTGGCTAAAGCGCCATGAAGAGATTGATAAGCCGTAAAAAGTAAGCAGTAACAAACAAGGTAAGCAGTAACAAAAAAACACCGCACAAGGTAAACGGCCCTATTTTGGGGCCTGTTCACGATAGGCGGTGTTTTTTTATAGGCGATACGCAGAACTATTTCTTAGCACGCTCGAAAGAAGAAAGGATTTCAGCTTTGGCTGCTGCGGCATCTTCCCAGCCGTCAACTTTCACCCACTTGCCTGTTTCCAGATCTTTGTAATGCTCAAAGAAGTGTTTGATCTGTGCTTTCAGCAATTCAGGCAGATCCTGCACATCTTTAACGTGATCGTATTCTTTGGTCAGCTTGCTGTGTGGGACTGCAACCAGTTTGGCATCTTCGCCTGCTTCGTCGGTCATTTTCAATACGCCAACCGGGCGGCAGCGAATGACTGAACCCGGCTGTAACGGATATGGTGTTGGTACCAGCACATCAACCGGATCGCCATCTAATGACAAGGTGTTATTGATGTAACCGTAGTTGCATGGGTAGAACATGGCAGTGGACATAAAACGGTCTACAAACAGAGAGCCAGTTTCTTTGTCGATTTCATATTTAATAGGATCGGCATTGGCAGGGATTTCGATCACAACATAGATATCTTCTGGCAGGTCTTTACCTGCGGGTACTTGGTTCAAGCTCATGTCGGTTTCCTTTTATCAAACCAGAAATGGAGTGCTGGCTATTATAGCCAAGTCTTTTATGAATTCCTGTCCTTTTCATCGTCAGATTACGTTGAGATAGCCTGAGGTAGGGCTATTTTATTCCGTTAGAAATAAAAAACAGCGGCTTAAAAGGCCGCTGTTATCTTATTTTTGAAGGGAGCGACTGCATTACTGCCAGTTACTTGGCTTCTTCATCTGGGAATTTAGCGATAAACCCTTCCGCATCTTCCACCATGGATTTTGTTCCCACGAAGAACGGTGCGCGTTGATGCAGTTTCTCTGGCACGATGTCCAGGATACGGTTCACCCCATCGGTGGCTTTACCACCGGCTTGCTCTGCGAGGAAGGCCATTGGGTTGCACTCATACAACAAACGCAGTTTCCCTTGAGGATGGCTGGCGGTGCTTGGGTAAATATAAATACCGCCCTTCAACAGGTTACGATGAAAATCAGCAACTAATGAACCAATATAACGGGAGGTATATGGGCGCTTAGTAGCTTCATCTTGCTCCTGGCAATACTTGATGTATTTTTTTACACCCAGAGGGAATTTAATGTAATTCCCTTCGTTGATGGAATACATGCAACCGGTTGCAGGATAGCGAACTTTTTCGTGGGATAAACAGAAAACCCCCAGAGAAGGATCGTAGGTAAAGGCATGGACACCGTAACCCGTGGTATAGACCAACATGGTTGAGGAACCGTAAACAACATAGCCTGCCGCGACTTGTTTGGTACCCGGTTGCAGGAAGTCTTCTTCAGTGATTGGTGTCCCAAATGGCGTAATACGACGATAAATTGAGAAAATTGTGCCAACAGAAACATTCACATCAATATTTGAAGAACCATCCAGTGGATCCATCAAAACGACATACTTGGCATTTTCTGCTCTTCCGCCATCAAAAATGACAATATCATCTTCTTCTTCGGAGGCTATACCGGCAACTTCACCACGTGCTTTAAGGGCGGCCTTCAACTTTTCATTGGCGAACAGATCCAGTTTCATCTGGTCCTCGCCCTGAATATTGGAAACGCCGCTGGCACCTAAGATATCAACCAGACCTGCTTTGTTGATATCGCGGTGAATGATCTTTGCGCCGAGTTTGATTGCTGAAAGTAATGCAGTTAATTCGCCAGTGGCGTGAGAGAAATCGAGCTGTTTCTCGACGATGAATTCGCCTAACGTTTTCATGACACAATCCCTGAATCTACGGTTAAATATCGATTTATTAATACACAACACAGCTAATGTCAGCAGTGTAGCCCAAAGGTAAGATTGATTCATAGGCAATTCCATTTCTTCTCTTTGATTCTGAGCGGTAGAATGGCTACAAATTTTAAGCTTATTAATACGGAAGATTTATGCGCATTCACATCTTAGGTATCTGCGGCACTTTTATGGGGGGCTTGGCGATGATCGCTCGTTCACTCGGGCATGAAGTGACCGGAGCGGATGCTAACGTGTATCCACCAATGAGTACTTTGCTTGAAAATCAAGGGATTAACTTAACTCAGGGCTATGATCCGGCCCAACTTAATCCAATACCGGACCTGGTGATTATCGGTAATGCGATGACTCGCGGTAATCCGTGTGTAGAAGCGGTATTGGAGCAAGGCATTCCATATGTTTCAGGCCCACAGTGGTTGCATGACCATGTGCTCCCCGAACGCTGGGTGTTGGCGGTCGCAGGGACTCATGGCAAGACGACAACAGCTGGAATGCTGTCTTGGATCCTCGAAGCCTGCGGTTATGAGCCAGGTTTCGTGATCGGTGGGGTACCGGGTAATTTCGATGTCTCTGCCCGCTTAGGTAATAGCCCATTTTTTGTGATTGAAGCGGATGAATATGATTGTGCCTTCTTTGATAAGCGCTCTAAATTCGTTCATTACAGCCCACGCACTCTGATCATGAATAATCTTGAGTTCGATCATGCTGATATTTTTGATGATATTAAGGCGATTCAAAAGCAATTCCATCATCTGGTCCGTTTGGTGCCAGGGAAGGGTAAGATTATTTTGCCGGATAATGATAATAATCTGAAGCAAGTGATGGCGATGGGCTGCTGGAGTGAGCAAGAGCTGGTGGGTGAAACCGGCAGTTGGCTTGCCCGTAAAGTGTCTACCGATGCCAGTGTTTATGAGGTTTTACTCGATAATAATGTGGTCGGCGAAGTGAACTGGTCATTGGTGGGTGAGCACAATATGCATAATGGCCTGATGGCGATTGCGGCCGCCCGCCATGTTGGCGTACTACCAGCCGATGCTTGCCGGGCATTAGGGGATTTTATTAATGCCTCCCGCCGGTTGGAACTACGTGGAGAAGCGCACGGTGTCACTGTTTATGATGATTTTGCTCATCATCCTACTGCTATTCTTGCCACGCTGGCGGCTCTGCGCAGTAAAGTCGGTGGAACAGCACGGATTCTGGCCGTACTGGAGCCACGCTCTAATACGATGAAGCTGGGGCTATGCAAAAATGAGCTGGCACCTTCATTAGGCCGCGCGGATGAAGTATTTCTGTTCCAGCCGCAGCACATTCCTTGGCAAGTGGTTGAAGTGGCTGAAGCATGTATCCAGCCAGCGTATTGGAGTGCTGATATCGACCAGTTAGTCGATATGATTGTGAAGACAGCACAGTCTGGTGACCATATTCTGGTGATGAGCAACGGTGGGTTCGGCGGGATTCACGATAAATTGCTTAGTGCATTGGGTAAAAAAGCAGAACAAGTAACGGCATTGTTGGATTAGTCTGGATAAAAGATCCTCGGTACGTGGGGGGAGTGTGCTGGGAATGACAACGAAGGATACAAATCCTCATCTTGAAAATATGCCCCTGTAAATGGGGCATTGGCTGTTGATGATTCTAGCTCGGTGATCGAAGAGGTACCGCACCTAGATATAAGGGCACTCCGGCGACTTATGTCGCTACGACCCCAACGGCACGTTTCCCCTTCAATTGACTTTGTCAGCAGTCTGATGCGGCACATAAGGCCGCATCTTTATATTGCTCGGTGTTTAAGGAGGGGGGTTAAAGCTCCTGTTCGAATAGCCCAAGAATGGCTTCGTGCAGTTGCTTAACGGTAAAACCTCTGGCAGGCGTGGTGAAAATAGTATCATCACCAGCAATACTACCTAAGATACCTTCTGCTTTACCTAATGAATCCAGCAAGCGAGCTATCAGTTGAGCCGCACCTGGGCTGGTATTAATGACAACGACCGAATCATTATAATCCACATCCAGTACCAGATTCTTGAGTGGGCTGCTGGTGGTCGGTACACCCAGCTCTGCAGGTAAACAGTAAACCATCTCCATTTTGGCATTACGCGTTCTGACAGCACCAAACTTTGTCAGCATCCGGGAAACCTTGGATTGATTAATGTTTTCAAAGCCTTCTTCCTGCAAGGCCAAAACGATCTCGCCTTGAGAACTAAACTTCTCTTCTTTCAATAACGCTTTAAACGCCTTGATAAGATCTTCTTGCTTTGCGGGATTGCGCATCTGTTATGCCTTGAGCAGTAAAAAGGAATAAGATTATTATGCATATAAATGAATTTTTATTCAACATGGCAGTAAGGCATTGTCTGGAAAAGCACTGATACCAAGGCACAGTAAAATTTTAATATCACTTTTTTGTCACAATTATGCTAAATCACTTTTCATGCTTATTCTGCGATAGTAATGAGAATGTTATTAAAATGATGTTGTTCTGATGTAACGGAAGGGTGTAATGTAACCACCGGTTAACTTGCCATAAATATATTTGTAAATATTAGAATAATGTGCGCTATCTCATTAATGAGTAAGCGATTTAATCTAAAATGTACGAATGTTATGCACCTTTTTGATGCGTGATATCTCACTCTAGCTGTTAATTTATTGTGTTTAAAATCACAATAAATTAAGGTGCATAACTAGATGAATTCACGGCAAATTTAAATTAAATATAATAAGGAGTATAGGATGAAAGTTGCAGTTCTCGGCGCCGCTGGTGGGATTGGACAAGCCCTCGCTCTTCTACTCAAGACCCAGCTTCCTTCAGGTTCAGACCTCTCTTTATATGATATCGCGCCAGTAACGCCTGGTGTTGCTGTCGATCTGAGCCATATCCCTACAGCCGTTAATATTAAAGGCTTCAGCGGCGAAGATGCTACACCAGCCCTTCAAGGGGCAGATATTGTGCTGATTTCTGCTGGTGTCGCGCGTAAACCTGGTATGGATCGTTCAGATCTGTTCAACGTCAATGCGGGCATTGTTCGTAATCTGGTTGAGCAAATTGCGCGTACTTGCCCGAACGCATTGATTGGTATCATCACTAACCCAGTCAACACGACCGTCGCTATTGCTGCTGAAGTGCTAAAAAAAGCAGGCGTTTATGACAAGAATAAGCTGTTTGGTATTACCACTTTGGATGCCATTCGCTCAAATACCTTTGTTGCCGAATTAAAAGGTAAGCATCCACAGGATATCGAAGTGCCGGTTATTGGTGGCCACTCTGGTGTGACTATCTTGCCATTGCTATCACAGATCCCTGGCGTTAGCTTCACAGAACAAGAAGTTGCAGATTTGACCAAACGTATCCAGAACGCAGGTACCGAGGTTGTAGAAGCGAAAGCCGGTGGTGGGTCCGCGACTCTTTCTATGGGGCAAGCTGCGGCACGTTTTGGCCTTTCTCTAGTACGCGCTCTGCAAGGTGAAAGCAATGTTGTTGAATGCTCTTATGTTGAAGGCGATGGCAAATATGCCCGCTTCTTTGCTCAGCCTATTCTACTGGGTAAAAACGGTGTCGCTGAACGTAAAGATATCGGTAAGCTGAGTGCTTTTGAGCAACAAGCGCTGGAAAATATGCTTGATGTTTTACACAAAGATATCGAGTTAGGTGAGAAGTTCGTTAATCAATAATATTCTCTTCGGCCTTGACGTTGCAGGGGGTTAGCTGCGCGTGTTACTCGGCCCATCCATGGGCCTCGGTTCTGCGAGCAGTGTTCAAATCTGCTCCCGGGGCTAAGTGTCAATAACAGTTGTCACCCGAATCGCTTACTGTCGTTGACCTTAGATAAATAGGCTCATCGGGACGATGAGCCTGAGGTTATTGACAAAGTGCCCGCGACGGAGAGAACAGGCAGATCGTAAAGACGCCGGCTTCCCTGTATAAAAATAGTCTTCCCTGGGGGCTCGAGCCGCGCCCCCAGGCGCGGACTCTTTACTCTTCTGCCTATCCTCACCGTTCAAGATCGAGTCATCGGGGTTTGTCAGCAGTCTGAATGGTTGATAACCATTTTTCGTTTACTGGCTTCCTACTTGCAACGCCAATGACTTTGGGTATAGAGACAAACAGGGGCTAACTGAAAGAGTACGAACTGTAGCCCCTGATATTATAATGATACTACCCGCAGTCGTGAGACTTATCGGCAGAGTAATAAGAAGATCACTCCCACCCTGTGAGCGGTAAGCTGATGGGGTTTTTTATGGCTGTGTTGGGGTTGGTCGTATCCTTACTTTGCGATCAAGGAGATTCCCTGTCTTGGGGTCAAAATAACGCGTTGGCCAGATCTCCGAAGGATGAATATCCAGACACTCTGCAATCAGCCACTCACCTTTCGGCCAGGGTCGAGTCAATGCATTGGCGAGCGTGGAGGAGCTTAATCCTGCCTTGCGGGAAAGGGCTGCCAGAGTGGTACCTTTCTTACGTAGTGCAGCAATGATGTCGGCTGGATGCCAATCAGATTTCCTTAAAATCATCTTTAATCCTTTTTTTTTCTAAGCTGCTGACGTGTTAGTGATATAAATAACGGTACATCGTTAATTATACAGTGAACAAAAAACAATCATTTAGAAAGATAATATCATTTATTTTCCCAAAAAATTTAAATGTTTTCTAAAAATTTCTTTTTTGTGTCTCAACGCATAGTAGGAAGCAACGCCATGAAAAAAGAGTGGTTTGCCGCTAAGGAATTGGCAGGTCTTGAGGGACTACCTTCATCACCACAAGGAATAAACCTCATGGCTAAACGTGAGGGATGGGAGCAACGTCGCCGCCGGGGAGTTCAGGGAAAGGCAGTTGAATACCATATTGGCAGTTTACCAATCACGATCCTGAATTCATTACAACTCAGAGAAGAGCCTGCTCAATATGCCACGACACGGCAGGATCCGTTAGCCCTATGGGTTGAAGCTTACTATCGTTTTACAGAGACTGAACGGGAACAGGTCATCAGCTTTATTTTCCGTGAAGGGGCTAAAAGCCTTATCGAACGTTTGGAAATGGATTAATCCGTGGGTAAAGATAGGATATGACCGCGCTTACTCATTAATGGAGTAAACCCGGATGGTGAATCCGGGTTTCTGAATAATTTCCACAAAAGCATAATCAAAAACTGCGTTGCACCGAGATATGCGCCAAGCCTTCAAGAGCCAGACGATAATCACTTTCAGGTAAAGTGTGTAATGCGGCAATAGCTTTGTCTGCTTCTTCTTCGGCACGCTGGCGGGTATATACCAGAGAGCCACACTGCTCCATGGTAGCCAGCACAGGTTCAAGTAAATGACGGCCACTCCCCTGTTCAATCGCTTGCCGGATCATTGCCGCTTGTTCTGGCGTGCCATTATGCATGGCATGCAGCAGTGGCAACGTCGGTTTACCTTCATTCAGGTCATCCCCCGTATTTTTGCCTAACGTGGAACCATCTGCGCTGTAATCCAGCAGGTCATCAATCAGCTGGAAGGCAGTCCCCAGATAACGACCATAGTTCTGTAATGCCAGTTCCTGCTCTTCGCTGGCATCTGATAATATTGCGGCAGATTGTGCAGCGGCCTCGAATAAGCGTGCTGTTTTGCTGTAAATGACCTGCATATAGTTTTCTTCAGTGATGTCCGGGTTATTACAGTTCATTAACTGTAATACCTCTCCTTCGGCGATAACGTTTGTCGCTTCAGACATCAATGTCAGCACTCGCATTGATTGCAGCCCTGTCATCATCTGGAATGAACGCGTATAAATGTAATCGCCGACCAACACACTGGCAGCGTTGCCAAATTCTGCATTGGCGGTCGCTTTGCCACGCCGCATATCGGATTCATCGACGACATCATCGTGTAGTAGTGTCGCAGTATGGATAAACTCGATGAGTGCCGCGACGGTGATATGCTTGCTGCCCTGATAGTTAAGGGCTCGGGCCACCAAGACCGCGATCATTGGGCGAATACGTTTTCCACCACCGCTGATAATGTAATGACCCAATTGATTGATAAGAACAACATCAGAGTTCAATTGGTCGAGAATTGTTGCATTCACAGCCGCCATATCCGGCGCGGTTAACTCGATAATCTTTTCTAGGTTCATTGTTTTATTCAGCTGTTTTTCTCTTTAACTACGATGAGATTACCGCTCACATTATTACATGACGTTCTCTGAGACCATGATTGTACTTGAAAAACGCATCAAATAAATGAGATGTAATAAACTGTGCTTTTTTTCTTCTCTCGTACTGATTATATACTTGTCATTCGCTACATTTTTGCGTAGAATTCGCGCCCTATTGTGAATATTTATAGTGCGCTCTGGACTACAAAAGTGGAGTGCGCGGAAAGCGGAGTTTTATATGTACGCGGTTTTCCAAAGTGGTGGTAAACAACACCGAGTAAGCGAAGGTCAGACCATTCGCTTGGAAAAGCTGGACATCGCAACTGGTGAAACAATTGAGTTTGACCAAGTTCTGATGATTGCTAACGGTGAAGAAATCAATATCGGCGCTCCTTTAGTCGATGGCGGCAAGATCAAAGCTGAAGTTATTGCTCACGGTCGCGGCGAGAAGATTAAGATTGTTAAATTCCGTCGTCGTAAGCATTACCGTAAGCAGCAAGGTCATCGTCAGTGGTTCACTGATGTTAAAATCACCGGCATCAGCGCTTAAGATTTAGGAGAGCGGATAAATGGCACATAAAAAGGCTGGTGGCTCGACTCGTAACGGTCGTGACTCCGAAAGCAAACGTCTGGGCGTAAAACGTTTTGGCGGCGAAGCAGTTCTGGCAGGCAGCATCATCGTTCGTCAGCGTGGCACTAAATTCCATGCAGGCATCAATGTAGGTTGCGGCAAAGACCATACTCTGTTTGCTTTGGCTGACGGTAAAGTCAAGTTCGAAGTTAAAGGCCCGAAAAACCGTAAATTTATCAGCATCGAAGCTGAATAAGTTTTTCGCGACCTGTAAATAGATGTAAGCCCTGCAATTTCGTTGCGGGGCTTTTTACATTTCTGGCTCGACCCCCACCTGGTAAAAAATGGATACGAAACAGCAGGCTGGTTTAGGTATTTTTCTGGCACTAACCACTGCCGTATTCTGGGGTGCTTTGCCGATTGCAATGAAGCAAGTACTTGAGGTTATGGAGCCGTTTACCATCGTCTGGTATCGCTTCATGATGGCGGCTATTGGCCTAGGGATTATCCTGGCTTCACGTCGTCAGCTTCCCTCTCTTAAACTTTTTCGCCAACGTCGCTGGCTAGCATTACTGATCGTTGCGACCTGTGGCTTGCTGGGGAATTTCATCTTCTTCAGTTCATCATTACAATATCTAAGTCCAACGACGTCCCAGGTCATTGGGCAACTTTCGCCAGTCGGGATGATGGTTGCCAGTGTTCTGGTTCTAAAAGAGCGGATGCGTATCACCCAAGTGATTGGTGCGGGTATGCTGATTTGTGGCCTATTGTTATTTTTTAACACCAGCCTACATGAAATTTTCACCCGTCTGACGGATTATACCCTTGGCGTTGCATTGGGTGTCTGTGCGGCGGTAGTCTGGGTAAGTTATGGTGTTGCCCAGAAGGTGCTATTAAGGCGTATGGCATCGCAACAAATCCTATTATTGCTGTACACTTTATGTGCGATTACATTGTTTCCACTGGCGAAGCCTGCTGTCATTTTTCAGCTTAACGGGTGGCAGTTTGCCTGTTTACTGTTTTGTGGTGTTAATACCTTGGTAGGTTACGGTGCTTTGGCTGAAGCCATGGCGCGCTGGCAAGCAGCGCAGGTAAGCGCACTCATCACATTGACGCCATTGTTTACCTTGTTTTTTTCAATTTTATTGGCGCTGGCTTGGCCAGATATGTTTGCCGCACCGTCCCTCAACCTTGTCGGGTACGCAGGTGCATTTGTGGTGGTGGCAGGTGCAATGTTTTCCGCAATTGGTCACCGCTGGTGGCCACGTCGGACAGAAATAAACCTGGTTGCTTTGCAAAAGCAGCCGGTGAATGATTTACGGAGAAAGTAAATTATTCAAGGTTTTTAAGCTATTTCATGCCTTCTCATTTTCCTGAATAATCCCTTTACTATCAATTATTAAGAGTGATAGTGTGACCTGATGTTGTTTACTGTTTTCGGGTTCATACAATGAACGGTGTATCACTCGGTGTATCACTTTTTGAAGGCGTTTATGGCGGGAACTAACAAACTCAGCGATAAAAAATTAAAGTCTCTCCATTGTATCAATAGTGATTCTGTCAAAATGTTTGCTGATGGTGCTGGGTTAAGCGCTAAGGTTTCCGCGCAAGGTAGCATTAGCTGGGTGTTCACTTATCGGCTTGGTGGGCGAGAGTCTAAATTGGAGCGGTTAGTTCTTGGGCGCTATCCAGATATGACACTGAAAGCGGCAAGAGATAGGCGTGACCAATGTCGAACATGGTTAGCTGGTGGTTGTGATCCCCGCCGTCAATTGCTGGAAGATGTTACGCAGACATTGAAGCCGGTTGTAATGGTCTAATCATTCCGGACACTTTGTTAGAGATATAATGAGC
>NZ_CGBP01000017.1 GCF_001053095.1 Yersinia similis
GAAGGGATTTCCCAAAGTCATTGGCGTCACAGCAAGGCAGCAAGCGAACGCATCCCGATGAGCTTACTCCAGTAAGTGATTCGGGTAAGTGAGCGCAGCTAACACCGCTGTGGCGTCAAGGACGAAGGGAAAAAATGAATCTGCGCATACTGCAACAACATAATCGTCTTACCATCTTTAATTCGCCCATCAGCGACCATAGCGATAGCATCGTGGAACGGCAATTCGACGACTTCAATAACCTCGTCTTCTACCCCAACCTCGTCGGTTATTTTTTGATCTGGATGATATTCAGCCGCAAAGAAATAGACTAATTCAGTCACGCCCCCCGGTGACATATAAGCCTCGAACAGCTTTTGTACTTTATCAACCTGATAGCCCGTCTCTTCCATCGCCTCACGGCGGATACACTCCTCCGGCGAGTCGTTATCCAGTAAACCGGCACATGCTTCCAGCAACATACCGCTGGCATTGCCGTTAACATAGGTTGGCATCCGGAATTGTTCGATCAACACCACCGTGCCCTTTTGCCGGTTATACAACAGGATAGTTGCCCCGTTACCCCGGTCATAGACTTCACGGATTTGTTGTACCGCGGTTCCCTCATCTGTTTTTAAATCAAAGGTGTATTTGTGTAATTTAAACCAGTTCTTGGATAACAATTCACACTGTATATTTTCAATTTTGACGGACATAAACCCTTCTGTGGCCCGGATAATCATTAACGTAATTTAGCATACACCTCACGGTGATACTTTTTCCTACTGCAGTAAAAACGCCCTGTCGACGCAAAGTCCACAGGGCGTTAATCATCACTATCCGTCGTATACCCAAAATCGTGCGGCTAACGCCACCTCAGCATCAGAGAGAAGGGAGTCCTAAAAACCAATAGGTACATCCTTCATATCTGGCAACTTATGGGCAATCCCTTTATGGCAATCAATACAGGTTTTGCCTTCGGTAATGGCTTGACTGTGCATTTTCGCCGCCACCGTTTTTTGTGCGCTGAAATCCATATTATCGAAATTATGACAGTTGCGACATTCTTGCGAATCATTAGCTTTCATCCGCGCCCATTCACTTTCTGCCATCGTCAGGCGGTGAGCGTCAAATTTCTGCGGCGTATCAATCAAACCAAATGCTTTGGCATACAGCTCTTTACTGGCTTTAATCTTACGTACCATTTTAGGCCCCCATTCATGGGGAACGTGGCAATCAGGGCATGTTGCTTTTACGCCACTGCGATTGCTGTAGTGAATGGTACTCATGTATTCCTCATAGACGTTATCTTTCATCTCATGGCAACTGATACAGAATTTCTCAGTATTCGCCATTTCCATGCCGGTATTAAAACCGCCCCAGAAGATAATGCCACTGACAAAACCAATCAGCAGTAAGGTACCGAGTGCCAGACGACTTGGTCTACGCCACCACTGCCATAACCGACGGATAAAACCGGGTTTTTTAGTCTCGCTCATCATGCCCTCGCTTATCATTCATCTCGGTTACTGACCAAAGCCAGGTGCTGGCTGGAAGCTATTACCAACAATCGGTGCTGCGTCGGTTTGCGGCACATGACACTGTAGGCAGAAGTAGCGGCGCGGCGATACTTCGCTGGAGACGTTGCCATCACGATCATAAAAGTGACTTGAGCTGACCCGTGGCGCACCAGTAGTAATATAGTGTTCAACCCCGTGGCACTGCAGACAACGGTTAGTATTTTTACTGACCTGATAGCCATCCACGCTATGTGGGACCATCGGTGGCTGGTTAACATAGTTCAGCGCCATCCGTTGTTGCTGTTTAGGCATTTTTACCTTCCCTTCGGCGGTGCCAGAAACTTCGGGTGATTGCGTTAAGTCCATCTCAACATTGCTGGCCGCATTTACCCCGCCCATGACCAGCAATATTGCCAGTAACGATATCACCCCTGAAACCCTGCGCTTTACTAACTTAAGCATCGTGTTATTCATTGTTTGCTCCCAAAAGACACCGTCTTTTTCCTTGGCATCCCCGGATGATCGTTATCCGTGAATGCGCGTTATCTGTGAGTCATCAGGCAACTACCCGCTCCAATTTCACTGCACATTTTTTAAAGTCAGTTTCTTTAGAAAGTGGGTCCGTCGCGTCTAAGGTCAGGTTATTGACCAACTGTGCGGCATCGAAGAACGGCATGTACACCAGCCCTCGTGGTGGGCGGTTACGGCCACGGGTTTCAACCAGAGAAATAACCTCACCTCGGCGTGAAATTATTTTCACTTTGTCACCACGGTGTAAACCACGCGCTTTAGCATCCAATGGATGAATGAACAACACTGCCTCAGGGAAAGCACGGTGCAATTCAGGTACCCGGCGGGTCATTGAACCGGTGTGCCAATGTTCCAGCACCCGGCCAGTAGAGAGCCACAGGTCATATTCTTGATCCGGGCTTTCTGCTGCAGGCTCATAAGGCAGGGCAAAAATTACTGCTTTACCGTCTGGTTTGCCATAGAAGCGCACCTCTTCGCCTTTCGGTACGAAGGGATCAAAACCTTCACGATAACGCCAAAGCGTTTCCTTACCATTAACTACCGGCCAGCGCAGGCCCCGTACCTGATGATAAACATCGAAAGGAGCCAAATCATGACCGTGTCCACGACCAAAACTGGCGTACTCTTCAAATAATCCCTTCTGAATGTAGAAACCGAAATCGCGCGCTTCGTCGTTCAATTGATCATCAGGGATCTCGCTCAGGGGGTATTTGCTAACCACATCGTTGGCGAACAGCACCTCGTACAGGTTTTTACCGCGATACTCGGGTTTTTGATTCACCAACTCAGCGGGCCAGACCTCTTCGACTTTAAAGCGTTTGGCGAACTCGACGATTTGCCATAAATCCGATTTAGCCTCCCCCGGTGAGGGGACTTGCTGACGCCAGAATTGAGTACGGCGTTCAGCATTGCCGTATGCGCCCTCTTTCTCGACCCACATCGAGGTCGGTAAGATCAAGTCAGCAGACAGCGCACTGATGGTGGGATAGGGATCGGAGACCACAATAAAGTTGCGCGGATCACGCCAGCCCGGCATACGCTCTTCATTAATATTCGGTCCGGCCTGCATGTTGTTGTTGCACATCACCCAGTAGGCATTGAGGGTGCCGTCTTTCAACGCCCGATCTTGTGCCACTGCATGTAAACCTACTTTTTCCGGGATGGTTCCTGCCGGTAACTGCCATGTGGTTTCAGCAATCTGGCGATGTTTTTCGTTCGTAACCACCATATCTGCGGGCAGGCGATGGGAGAATGTCCCCACTTCACGGGCGGTGCCACAGGCGGAAGGCTGGCCCGTCAGAGAGAAAGGTCCAGACCCCGGCTTGGAGATCTTGCCGGTTAACAGGTGCAAGTTGTAGCACATGTTATTGGCCCAAACACCGCGGGTATGCTGGTTAAAGCCCATGGTCCAGTAAGAGACCAGCTTCACCTTCGGATCAGCATACAACTGGGCCAACGACTCAAGCTGATCTTCCGGTACGCCGCTCATTTTGGCGGTTTTTTCTAACGTGTATTCAGCGACAAAGGCTTTGAAATCCTCAAAACTCATCGGTTCAGACGCATCACTGCCGGGATTCTTCGCCGCTTTTTCCAGCGGATGGGTTGGCCGTAAGCCATAACCGATATCGGTCGCACCACGGCGGAAATTCACGTGCTGAGCCAGAAAATCTTTATCAACGGCATTATTTTGAATGATGTAATTGGCGATGTAATTCATGATGACCAGATCGGTTTGTGGGGTAAAGACGATCGGGTTGTCTGCCAATTCAAAACTGCGGTGTTCGTAAGTGGAGAGGACGGCAATTCTGACATGTTCATTGGTCAGGCGGCGGCTGGTCATACGCGACCATAATACCGGGTGCATTTCCGCCATATTGGAGCCCCAGAGCACGAAAGCATCGGCTTCTTCAATATCATCGTAGCATCCCATCGGCTCATCCATACCAAAGGTACGCATGAATCCAACAACCGAGGAAGCCATACAATGGCGGGCATTAGGATCAAGGTTATTTGAGCGGAACCCCCCTTTTAGCAACTTCAACGCCGCATAACCTTCCCACACGGTCCATTGCCCGGAGCCGAACATACCGACCGCTGTCGGACCTTTCTCTTTTAGCGCATTTTTGAATTTCAGCTCCATGATATCAAAGGCTTTCTCCCAGCTTATTGGGGTAAAATCACCTTCTTTATCGTATTGACCGTCTTTCATACGCAGCAATGGTTGTGTCAGCCGGTCTTTGCCGTACATGATCTTTGGCAGGAAATAGCCTTTGATGCAGTTCAGCCCACGGTTAACCGGTGAGTCAGGATCACCTTGTGAGGCCACGATACGGCCATTTTGCGTTCCTACCAGTACACCGCAGCCGGTGCCACAGAATCGGCAAGGTGCTTTATCCCACTTGATCGCATTGGTTGTCTCACCCACCGCTTTAGCGATAGTAGGTATGGTCATTCCGGCAGCGGCTGCCGCAGCAACGGCTGCATTCGCTTTCATAAAGTCCCGGCGACTGAGTTTCATGGCATTTCCTCACCTTGCAAATCCTGCTGGTGATAAACCAGCGATACAGCCAGCACACCATCCAGATTACGTGCTGACTCAATATGATTCAGGAGCGTGTCTGAGCGCACTGCCTGCATAACCACCACCAACTTGCCCAAAGCAGGGTCACTGGTGGGTATTTCTGTTCCCGGAATAGCGAGCAGGTGGTCCATAAGCTGCACAAAACGTGCCGGTTTGGCTTGCAGCACCAATCCACAAACATGCCATTCGTTATCGTCCATCTTCACTCCGGGTAAGGGTTACCGCCTGCACTGGACAACCCGGCACACAAGCGCCGCAGCCGGTACAGGCAGGAAGGTCTAATTCAGGTTGAGCAATGCCGCTCAAGCGTGGGCGAAATTTAATTGCACGGGTTTCACAGCTATCCTGGCAACTGCGACATTCAACATGGTGATAAGGCAAACAACGGTCAGAGATACTGGCTTTAATCTGCCAAGCCGTCTGCTCTGGCGAGGTAAAAATGGCCACATCACACGCCTGGACACAAGCCTGACAAAAACTGCATTCAGCACGTTGAAAATCTATTTCGGGGAATCCACCACTGCCCGCAATCAATACGCCAGTTTCACAGGCGCTGACACAAGCATGGCAACGGGTGCAACCCGCAATAAAGTCAACCTCGGGTACCGACCAGGGAGGCCGGATAATAATGTTCGATTGTTTACCGGTTTGCCAAAAAACCGTCAGCAATTTACGCCGCGATAAATCAGTCATGCCGATATCCTTAATATCTTCTGGCGTGCCCGCGCATGCGTATGCGTGTATAAATCGTTCATTTAAAGCCTAACCAGGCAGAATGATGATAATGATTATTATTTATATTATTGAAGTGAATTTTCTTGGTTCACTGTGTTTAATACCGAATAATGAGTAATAAAATAATTACTCTTTAGAGTTATTTGATAGTAGACATTGCGCAAGATCAATTAATTTAGTGATTATTTAAAGGTTTTTGTCCAGTTAAATCAATTTGCGTTATCACATAATATATATAACGATTCATTTAACGGGAATAATTATCAAAACAAGACGATGCTTTGATAATTATTTTTCAGATAATCTATGCTACTAAATATATTAGTATTTGAGCTATCGGATGACACTTTCTCACTAGTGGTTAAAAATCGCTTGCGATAAAAGTCTTTTTAACGCAAAAAAATTACAGCAGCAAATCAGTGAGACTACGATACACTGAGAATGCAGTTCAACTCACTGCAATGGATGTCATAGTCAGTGAAATAAGCTATCACTATGGAAATCATCAGTATTCAGTATGACTGAAAGTGTAGACACTCTTTTTAGGTTATTTTATACCCAATATATTGATGTGATATACGCTAAATAATTCGAGTGGCAAGAAGGCAGCCAACCCCCTGCGACTTGAAGTATGACGGGTATAGCCAGGTAAATGACGGATCTTGACTATCTGGGGAGTCAGGTGAGTAAAAACCGCGCGCAGCACTGCGACGTCACGTAAAAAGGTATGAGTCTTGCCATCAGTAGCGGCATATTAAGTACGTTACTGTGTGCTTTTTGAGTTACAGGGAGAATTATTCATTATGACGAAAAGTCACACTATTCTGATCGTTGACGACCATCCGCTCATGCGCCGGGGTATTAAACAATTGTTGGGGCTAGATAGCCGCTTTGAGGTGGTTGCTGAAGCTAACAATGGCAGTGATGCCATTACCGAAGCGGCCAAATTTCAACCAGATATTATTTTGCTCGACCTGAATATGAAAGGTATGTCCGGGCTGGATACGTTAAAAGCCCTACGACATAACGGCAGTGATGCACGGATCATTATTTTGACGGTCTCCGATGCGCGCAGCGATGTGTACGCGATGATTGATGCCGGTGCTGATGGTTATTTACTCAAAGATTGCGAGCCAGAAATATTACTGGAGAATATTCGCCAGGCGGCGCGCGGGGAAAATGTCTTCAGCGACGAGGTGATACAGTATTTATCATCTCGTCATGAACAAGTGACTCCTTTCTCTGAATTAACTGAACGCGAGTTAGATGTATTGCAAGAGGTGGCACGTGGGATGTCTAATAAACAAGTTGCCTTCGAACTGTACATTTCAGAAGAAACCGTGAAAGTACATATCCGTAATTTATTACGTAAATTAAATGTGCGCTCACGGGTTGCCGCAACGATTATGTATTTGGAAAATAAAAAATACTGACATCCGTTGTCACTATTTAATGGCCGCTAAAATAAAATCATGGTTTTCTTGTATCCATCTTTTATTCAGTGGCCCCCAACTATCCAACCGGTAGTAACCCGCATTATTGCGCACCCCATGCTGTACAAACGTCAGCGTAACCCCCAGACCGGGCAACGCCTTCA
This sequence comes from Yersinia similis, assembly GCF_001053095.1. Classification (GTDB taxonomy): domain Bacteria; phylum Pseudomonadota; class Gammaproteobacteria; order Enterobacterales; family Enterobacteriaceae; genus Yersinia; species Yersinia similis. The sequence continues at coordinate 6,944 of NZ_CGBP01000017.1, forward strand.
AGACATCTTGTAACGTTCGCCGTGGCCAGCCGGTTAGCGTCATCAAGCGGGGTACGTTTAGCGCTTCAGCACTACTGATTAGCCAGCAAAGATAGAGACGACGGGCGAATACTGGGTTAAGTTCCATAACAAGTTCCTGTGTTAAGTAGCGACTATCGCCTTCATACATGATGTTGCGGCCAGGTGGCAAGCGAACGCCTCCTGATGAGTTAACTCAGGCCAGTGATCTTGGTGCGCGGACGTCGCTAATACCGCAGCCACACCAATGACGTTGAGTATAATCAGTTTACTCGATGCCAGAAAAATAACGCGTTTATCATTTCATTCTCTTCTCAGCCTGAATAAACTCAGTTTTATCGAGCTTTTTGCACGATCTCCTTTTTTTCTCCACGTTTTATCCTACATTCCCGCGTAGAGTGCAGGGTGGATTCTGCTGCATCTACCTAACGTCCTTGACGCAGCAGCAAGGCAGCAACTGAGCGAGAGCCGCTGCGACGTCGAGGACAAAGGGTACTCATTTTCTGAATAAAGGTTGGCACTACATGGCAAATTTTTTCATCGACCGCCCGATTTTTGCCTGGGTATTGGCGATAATTTTGTGTCTCACCGGCGCATTGGCAATTTCGACACTACCTATCGAGCAATACCCGAATTTGGCCCCCCCGAATGTACGTATCAGCGCCAGCTACCCCGGAGCCTCTGCTCAAACACTGGAAAATACCGTTACCCAGGTGATTGAACAAAGCATGACCGGCCTGGATAACCTGTTGTATATGTCATCACAAAGCAGCAATTCAGGTAGTGCCAGTGTCACGCTCACATTTCAGGCGGGTACTAACCCTAACGAAGCGATGCAGCAGGTACAGAATCAACTGCAATCAGCTATCAAGAGACTGCCCCAAGACGTACAACAACAAGGGGTTTCTGTTTCGAAGTCGGGTGATAATACCTTGATGATGGTGGCGTTTGTCTCCACTGACGGCAGTATGGATAAACAAGATATCTCCGATTATGTCGCCAGTAATCTGCAAGACCCACTCAGCAGAATTGAAGGGGTCGGCAGCGTAGATGCCTTTGGCTCACAATATGCGATGCGTATTTGGCTCGATCCGAATAAGCTCACTAACTATCAGCTGACCACGAGTGATATTGTCAGTGCGATTCAATCCCAGAATACTCAGGTCGCCGTAGGTCAACTAGGCGGAACTCCCGCCGTTGATAATCAAGCATTAAACGCGACCATCAACGCCCAATCCCAGCTACAAACACCCGAAGAGTTTCAGGAAATTACGCTACGGGTCAATCAGGATGGTTCACTGGTCACCCTTGGCGATGTCGCAAAAATAGAGCTGGGTTCCGAGAAGTATGATTATCTCAGCCGCTTCAACGGCCAAGCCGCCTCAGGTATGGGGATTAAACTGGCTTCCGGCGCCAATGAATTACAAACCGATAAACTGGTCAAAGCCCGGCTTGCCGAATTGGCACCGTTCTTCCCTCATGGTTTAGAAGCCAAAATCGCCTACGAAACCACACCGTTTGTACAAGCGTCCATTAAGGACGTGGTGAAAACGCTGCTGGAAGCCATTCTGTTAGTTTTCTTGGTCATGTATCTCTTTTTACAGAACTTCCGCGCAACATTGATCCCAACGGTTGCCGTACCTGTGGTGCTATTGGGAACCTTTGCCGTGCTATCGGCATTTGGCTTTAGTATTAATACGTTAACCCTGTTTGCCATCGTTCTGGCTATCGGGCTGTTGGTGGATGACGCCATTGTGGTGGTGGAAAACGTCGAACGGGTGATGAGCGAAGAAGGGCTGGATCCGCGCGAGGCCACGCGAAAATCGATGGGGCAAATTCAGGGCGCACTGATCGGGATAGCGCTGGTACTGTCCGCCGTGTTTATTCCAATGGCCTTCTTTGGCGGCACTACCGGGGCTATCTATCGTCAGTTCTCCATTACTATCGTTTCGGCCATGGTGCTGTCGGTATTGGTCGCGTTGATCCTGACACCTGCCATGTGTGCCACCCTGCTTAAACCCATTGCACCGGGGCATCATCACGCTAAACGGGGGTTTTTCGGTTGGTTTAACCGCATGTTTGACCGTAATTCTCACCGTTACGAAAGAGGTGTCGCGCGCGTATTGCATCACAGCTTACGTTACATGCTACTGTATTTACTGTTGCTCGGCGGTCTGGCCTTACTATTCCTTAAATTACCCACCTCTTTCCTGCCGTTGGAAGACCGCGGTGTCTTTATGGCTCAGGTGCAGCTTCCGGTTGGATCAACTCAGCAACAGACACTGAAAGTGGTTGAGAAAGTTGAGAGTTACTTCCTGACAGAAGAGAAAAACAACGTATTGTCAGTATTCTCTACTGTCGGCTCTGGCCCTGGAGGGAATGGGCAGAACGTAGCGCGCCTGTTTATTCGCCTTGCCGACTGGGATCAACGCACCGCCAGCACAGACTCCTCATTCGCTATTATTGAACGAGCGACTAAAGAACTCAGTAAAATTGTTGAAGCGAAGGTGTCGGTCAGTAGCCCTCCAGCAATTTCAGGTTTAGGTGGGTCGTCAGGTTTCGATATGGAATTACAGGACCATGGCGGCCATGGCCACGATAAATTGATGGCAGCCCGCAACCAATTGTTGCAGATGGCGTCGCAAGAACCCCTTTTAACCCGAATACGGCATAACGGGCTGGATGATAGCCCACAGTTGCAGATTGATATTGATCAACGCAAAGCGCGAGCACTGGGCGTCTCTCTGGATGACATTAACAGTACGCTGAAAACCGCCTGGGGTTCAACCTACGTCAATGATTTTGTTGACCGTGGACGGGTGAAGAAGGTGTATGTTCAATCAGAAGCCACGGCCCGTATGCTGCCGGAAGACGTCAACAAATGGTATGTGCGCAATAAAAATGGCGGCATGGTGCCTTTCTCCGCCTTCTCTACTACCCGATGGGAATACGGCTCTCCCCGCCTGGAGCGCTACAACGGCTATTCAGCACTGGAAATTGTTGGTGAAGCGGCTCCTGGAGTCAGTACCGGTACCGCGATGGATGTGATGGAAAAACTGGTCAGCCAATTGCCCAATGGCTTTGGTTTAGAGTGGACTGGCATGTCTTATCAAGAACGCTTATCCGGCTCTCAGGCACCCGCCCTCTATGCCATCTCGCTACTGGTGGTTTTCCTCTGTCTGGCTGCATTGTACGAGAGCTGGTCAATTCCGTTCTCCGTGATGCTGGTGGTCCCGTTAGGAGTAATAGGTGCCGTTGCAGCCACTTGGATGCGTGGGCTGGAAAATGATGTTTACTTCCAAGTCGGTCTATTAACCATCATTGGGCTATCGGCCAAGAATGCCATCTTGATTGTTGAGTTTGCCAATGAACTGAATAACCGAGGTAGGGATCTGGTTGAGGCAACACTGGAGGCCTCTCGCCAGCGATTACGGCCTATTTTGATGACTTCGCTGGCCTTTATTTTTGGTGTATTGCCGATGGCAATCAGCCAGGGCGCGGGTTCCGGTAGCCAGCATGCCGTGGGAACCGGCGTAATGGGCGGGATGATTTCAGCCACTGTACTGGCTATTTTCTTTGTGCCCCTGTTCTTTGTTTTAGTACGTCGCCGCTTCCCCAGCAGAATAATACCGAGCAAAGCTATAAACCCTAAATAGCTCAAGCTACAGGAAGGCAAGTCACAAAGGCAGCCAATAACAGGCAACTTGAAGTAAAATAGGTTCTCCCCTGCGGCATGACGAAAAAGCCATGCCGCTTTATTGCATCAGATTCACTCTTCATACCCTTTTTACTTGAAGTCCCTCTGGGATTAGCTACGCATATTCACCCTAGGGCATCCCAGCCCTACTTCCTGGCTATTTTCTCGTTCCTTCATCTCAGCATCATAATATAAAGAAACATCCTACAAAAAATGCAGATGAGTCTGATTATCTCTCCCTCAAAATCAACTTATAATAAATAGGATTAATCCCAACCATAAAAGTGAGTGGGAACTAAGAGAGTTATATTTTTATCCCGAATTTACTTATCGAAGCACGTTAATGCTTCAGGAGCGATTGATTTATAATGCCAACCATCATTACACATGCGGCTATTCCTTTAACTCTCGGTATTGGATTAGGGACAAAAATTATTCCACCCCGCCTATTACTGGCAGGAATAGCGATTTCGATGCTACCTGATGCCGATGTATTGGCATTTAAATTTGGCGTCGCCTATGGCCATGCTTTCGGCCATCGTGGATTTACGCACTCCCTGCTATTCGCCTTCGCCTTACCCACGCTACTACTGGTGTTCTATCGATTCTTCAATACTTCGCTTAGCCGTATCTGGCTATTTTTATTTGTATCACTGCTATCACATAGCGTACTGGATTCACTGACCACCGGAGGTAAAGGCGTTGGATGGCTATGGCCATGGAGTAGCGAGCGATTCTTTTTACCGTGGCAAGTCATTAAAGTCGCACCGTTTCAGCTCGCGAAATACGCAACACCTGCAGGACATGCGGTGATAATTTCTGAACTGCTCTGGGTCTGGTTACCCGCGACACTATTGATGTTGTTGTTAATCCTATTAAGAAAGTCATTTGGCGCAAAAACCAGTATTAGGAATTAAAATACCTGATACACAGCCCAAGAACGCAGAAAGTCACTATTACGTCATGCCCTGGGTTACCAAGGCGATAATATTTATTCTTCATTATTAACAAGTAATTACTGGCGATTATTAAGTGTGATTTTTTTGCACAAGATGGTGGTTTAAAGCGGGCAATAAAAAAGGCAGTGCCTCTACGGCTCTGCCTTTCTGCGAGAATTACTCCCCTGGGGATAAAACAAATCACTCATTAAAACCAGAATGATACTTAACGCTCACAACAGGTTTATCTGGCTATGCCTTACGCAGCATCGCATCGATAAACGCTTTCCAAGTATTTAACTCAACCTCAACCATAAAATCCTCTCTAATAATCGCGACTAATTATACGCCTATTTTTTGAACAGTCAAAATAATGAGCAAGCTAATTAGAAAAGGGATGATTTTACTGATATTGTTACATATGAAACCATAATTCTAGTTTTTCTCTTCAAAAATGGCTTAAAGACTGAAAAAATGATTCACCAGAAACCGTTAGCGCTGATGGTTTCAGTAACACCAGCGAATATTATCCCATGCTAAAGAAGTCAGCCTTAGACAGTTTCCAGTACAAAACTCACCAACGGGAAAGATGCCTAAATTCACTGAATTGCTGGGATGGGTGCTGTTTGTAACAATACCAATTAGCTTGGACCCCGTGTTCGCTCACTAATACACCATCTTTTATATTAGTGAGCCTCTATCTTGTAGGTCAATGACCATAATTAATGCTGCTGTTGTGATTTTATTCCACATTCAATGTCATCGACGATACTCATGATCTTATTCAATGGAATACCATTTTTTTCTAATTCAGCCAGCGCATTCATATAAGGCACCATAATCGAGAAGAGTATTTTATACCCTGCGCAAAAATAGGATTTCATCCCATCGCTGTCCTGATCAATCCTATGTTTTGGGCAACCGCCATAGCAAATGGTTTTATACATACACTTACGGCATGACTCAGATAGCACCTCTTTTTGCGCGGATAATTTATCGCTCGCCAACGAATCCAATTTATCGTGATAAATATTGCCTATTTTATACTCAGGGTAGACAAAGTGATCACATTCATAAATGTCACCATTGGACTCCATCACAAAATTATTTTTGCACGATTTTTGGAAAACACAGCTCGTGTGCCCATTGCCAATAAATCGGCTGACAAAAGACTCAAACTGGCGAATAAAGAGAGTTCCTACATCATGGCGAACCCATTCTTTGAAGACCTCCGCCATGAAATGGCCATAATCAACCGCAGGGACAGTGAACTCAATAAGTTCAAACGTGCTTTTTTGATTTGAAAAATCAATATTAGGCTCGGTTGTTTCCAACAGTTCAATAAATTGGATATGTTTAGCACCGATAGATTTTAACGTTCGATAAACTTCAAGGGGGTATTTTACATTGATACGATTTATCACGGTTAATGTATTAAATTCTACCTGATATTTTTTGAGTTGCTCAATACCTGCCATCACTTTATCAAACGATCCTTTGCCTGAGCGAGTCACACGGTAGCGATCGTGTAACTCTTTAGGGCCATCGATAGACACACCGACTAAAAAATGATTTTCTCTTAGAAAGAGGCACCATGCATCATCTAATAAAATACCGTTAGTTTGCAAAGCGTTGTGTATTTTTTTAGTCCCTTTATAGCGGTTCTGATACTGTATCGCTTTCCCAAAGAAATCCAGCCCAGCCATGGTAGGCTCACCCCCTTGCCAAGTAAAATACACATCATGCCCCGATACACTGATATATCGCTCGATAAATGTTTCAAGGGTTTCTTCAGTCATCCAACCTTTGTGCTGAAAAATGTTTTCTTTACTGAGATAAAAGCAGTAATCACACTTTAAATTACACTGGTAGCTGGTTGGTTTAGCCGTGATATGCATAGTTTTCCTCATGGAGATAGACAGACGGCAAGAAAAAATACTTGCCGCCTTTGGGGCTTAATTCATGCCAAGTGATTGCTTAATTTTATTAAATTTATCCTGATTAACTTCACTAACAGGAGATTGACTCTGATTAATGAAATTCCTCATCTCGGCTTGCATCACCTTAACAACATCAGGATGGGTACTTGCAAGGTCTTGTTTTTGATTTAAATCACTCAGTTTATACAGATTTAACTTATTGCCTTCATAGGTATAGGTTAAAGAGTAGTCATTACTGCGGATGGTATAAGAGAATTGACTAAGATCTTCGGTATTTGGGTTTTTAGGATATTCATTGGACTCATTACGCACAAATTTATGGTAACCATCCCAGAATGGAATATTCTCTTCATCGAACCAATGGGTATAGGATGTCACCCAGGTAAGATATTTATGAGGTTCAGCTTTGCTTTTCCCCGTCAAATAAGGAAGCAGTGAGACGCCATCTAAATTATTTGGAGCATCAATCTCAGCGGCTTCAAGCGCTGTAGGCATGAAATCCATTGCAGAGATCAACTTGTCATAATTTCCTGTTTGCAATTTCCCCTTCCACCAAATAAACATTGGAGTATGGGTTCCGCCAGGAAATGTTTGGCTTTTATACCCTTTCTGATTACCGTTCAACGGTAATGGCCCATCGATAACGGCACCGTTATCAGAGGTAAACATAATTATCGTATTGTCATATTGACCATTCTTTTTAAGCTGCTCAAGAAGCCGTTTTACGCCCTGGTCAACAGAATAGACAGAGGCATAGAAGTTATCAGCGGTTTGGCTGCCTGTATTAAAGTGTTTCTGATATTCATCCGGCGCTGGATTATCATTAGGTAAATGGGGAGCACTGTAAGCCAAATACATCATGAATGGCTCATCTAAGGATTTAGCTCTATTGGCAACACCGATAGCCTCATCGGTAAGTTGATCACTGATATAACCTTTGGCTTTCACCCGCTCTTTATTATGGAAAAGAGACGGGGAATTATAATAAGCCGTTCCCGCGGCATGGTAACCCATAAAATACTGGAAGCCTCGGTTTTGAGGCTGCCATTCATCGGCTGAGTAAGTTGTAAAGTTATCGTGGTAATCGCGCGTTTGCTCCGCTTCAGGAACAGGAACATTACTGATTTTTGAAAGATGCCACTTTCCAATTGCCGCCGTGTAATAGCCATTGTTTTGCAATAACTCAGGCAGGAATGTCTCTTCTAATGAGATCCCATTCTGAGCATCGGTATTGGAATAAACACCAAACCTTGCAGGGGACCGACCCGTCATAATGGCCGCCCGCGAAGGCCCTGATACGCCATGAGCAACGTAGCCATTCGTCAGACGAACCCCTTCATCCATCAACGAGAGTAATGTTGGCGTGGACTTTTTGGCGGCTTCAATGGCTTTATCAATGCCTATTTTGTAGGTATCAACAACGTCCCGATCTTCCATCGACTTAGGGTCAAAGGAGGTCTTATCAAAAGGGAGTTGCCCATAACCTAAGTCATCCATGGTTAATACAATAATATTTGGCTTATTCTTCGTGCTGTATTCTTTTGGCGTAAAATCAGCGAAAGCAACATTGGTGTTTGTTGCTTTGAGTTTGACATCATCAGCATATGCGGGGCCACCCATGACGCCCGCAGCTAAGATGACCGCTATCGAAGCACTAATAATGCTCCTGTTAACCTTTAAATTCATCATTTTTAGTTCTCTACTGGTTATCGTCAAATTGATATTTTACGGCTAAAAATAAGGATTAATGTGATCGGCCTGGTGGATTAAAAAGATATGAATATTGCAAAGAATACAACTTTAAATATCGTTAAATATAGATTTCAGGAACTAAATATAGATATAAATTAAATCGCTACAATTACCGGAACAAAAAAAACCAAATCAGGAAGATAATTCTCTTAAAGAATTATTAAAGCCACTGAAAAAACACAATGATGCGATATTAAACGGTGAGAATAAGCAAGATGAGTGCGCCAGAAAGGGGCAACAATGAAAAACGGTGGCAGCTAGCTTATGGTGTATAGAAATTGAGTCAGTCATTTGTAACGGGTATACCGCTTGCCAGAGCGTTGGCAAACGGTATCCAGATGCGATAAATTCTTCCCCTGTACGATAAAACAGATCGGCCAATAACCTCAGGCATATTCTATGCCTCAGACTGCTGACAAACCCCGATGACTCACTCTTGAACGGTGAGGATAGGCAGAAGAGTAAAGAGTCCGCGCCAAGGATGGCGCGGCTCGAGCCTACATGGATGTATTTACGGCGTCTTTACGATCTGCCTGTTCTCTCCGTCGCGGGCACTTTGTCAATAACCTCAGGCATATTCTATGCCTGAGGTTTTTATAGCTTAGGAAAAATCCACAGATGTTCAGTCGGTAAAGAGAGATGACAGGACTCTTTACCACGAACCTCAGGACCATAAGCACGGATCACAAAATCGTCAGCGACGGTACGGAACAGATACTCCCAGCGGTCCCCCAGATACATACTGGTCAGCAGAGGTAATTCAAGCTGATTGCCATCCAGGTTATCCCCTAAACGAACACGCTCCACACGGATAACCGCCGTTCCTTCTTGACCCGCGGTAACGCCCTCCCCCGCCCATCCCCACAACCCCCAATCTTTACCTTCTATACGCGCCTTACCATCACGGACGTCGATAATCTTGCCATGTAAGCGGTTGTTACTGCCCATAAACTCGGCGGTGAACAACGTTGATGGCGAGCCGTACATTTCCTGCGGCGTCCCCTGCTGTTCAATTTTACCGTTATTCAGCAATAAGATACGGTCGGAGATTGCCATAGCTTCGTTTTGATCGTGGGTTACCATCAGCGCTGACAAACCGAGTTTCATGATCAGTTCGCGTAGAAATACCCGCGCTTCTTCGCGTAATTTGGCGTCCAGATTCGATAAAGGTTCATCCAAGAGAATAACCGGCGGGTTATAGACCAACGCACGGCCAATAGCGACCCGTTGTTGCTGCCCTCCCGAAAGTTGATGGGGGTGGCGATTGCCAAGCGCCCCCAGACCAAGCTGATCGAGCACTGCTTGTACGCGCTGGCTGATTTCCGACGTTGAGATTTTGCGTAATTTCAGTGGATAGGCAACGTTCTCAGATACCGTTTTATGTGGCCACAAAGCATAAGACTGAAATACTAAGCCAAGATTGCGCTCTTCGGCGGGTATTTCACTACGGGATGAGCCATCATAAACCGTCTTTTCACCAATAATAATGCGGCCCTGGCTTGGTTTCTCCAACCCGGCAACCGCGCGCAGTAAGGTGGTTTTACCGCTCCCCGATGGCCCGAGCAGCGAGACCACTTCGCCCCGTTTTAATTCCATGGATACCCCTTTCAATACGGGATTGTCACCATAGGTTAAATGCAGGTTATCTACCGATAATTCAATCATGTAATTTGACTCCAAAACGTAGTGCGATACCGAGGCCTAACACCACCAGAAGGATATTGATAAAGGAGAGTGCGGCGACGATATCAATGGCACCCGCCGCCCACAGCGAGACCAGCATCGAACCTATGGTTTCCGTACCCGGTGAAAGGAGATAAACACCGGTGGAATATTCACGCTCAAAAATCAAGAACATCAGCAACCATGAACCAATCAGGCCATAGCGGGATAACGGAATGGTGACATGACGGGTAACCTGACCACGGCTGGCACCAGTACTACGCGCGGCTTCTTCCAGTTCAGGCCCAACCTGCAACAGGGTCGAGGAAATCAACCGCAACCCGTACGCCATCCACACCACGGTATACGCCAGCCAGACACTGAAGATGGTGCTGCGCAAAGAGCGTAGCCATACCACCAGATTATCCTGTAACCATTCGGTCATGGGTAATGCCGCTAGCCAGCCCTCTTTCAGGGAGTTATCCAACCACATAGGCAAGAACAGGAAGACCCAAAGAAACGCCAGCCCCGCGAGCAAACCCGGTACGGCACGCGGTACCAATACGCTGTAGTCGAGGAAGCGAGTCACACCATCGGGCTTGCGGTGCATCGCGATACCGATAAACAGATAACAGATAACAGCCAACGCTCCGCCGAACACCCCAATAGCCATCGAGTTGACGATAGCCCGCAGTAGATTCGGCTGTTGCCAAATGGTATAGAACGTACTGAGGGACAGTTCATCCCAAAGGGACACCCCAACCCCCCAGTTAGATACAAAGGCGCGCAGCACGACACCCACCAGCGGTACGCCAATCGTCACCGTCAACCAAAATGCCACCACCGCACCGGCAACCCAACGCCATTTACCCAGTGGCAAGGCCCGTGCCTGTGAGGCTTTGCCTTTGACCGTAACGAAACGGTGGGCAGTTCGCATCAGTAAGCGTTGCAACATCACAAGCGGAATAGTGATGCAGATGAGCACCACAGCAACCGCAGCCATCAAATGATAAGACGGCGTACCCAGCTTATTGGTCAATTGGTAGAGATAGGTCGCCAGCACCAGGTTCCCTTCTGGATCACCCAGTACCAACATTAACCCAAATACTTCCAGACCAAGGAAGAACAGCAACACGGTGGCATAGAGGATCGACGGACGCACCATTGGCAAACTGACCGCACTCATCACCTGTAAAGGCGAAGCCCCTGCCGTACGTGCAGCCTCTTCAACATCAGAGCCGACACTGCGTAGTGCCGATGAAATATAGAGATAGGCATGAGGAACATGGGTCAGGCCCGCAATCACCACGATGCTAGACATGGCGTAAATATTCCAAGGTACAAAGCCCAGTAAGGATTCTGCCCACAAAGAGAAGAAGCCTACTGGCCCTGCCGCCACCACATAACCAAAGCCCAAGACCATGGGCGAGACAAAGATAGGCACCAGAATCAACGGTTCGATTATCCGCCGGCCAGGTAAGTCAGTCCTTATCATCAGAAAGGCCAGGATCCCCCCAAGCGGAATCGCGATCACCACCAGCCCTGTCGCCAAAATAAAACCACTTTTCAGCGCCTTGTAAAAATCGGGATCAGCAAAAATAAATCTGAAGGCATCAAGGCTGAATACCTTTGAAGGGGAGAAAAAAGGAGCAGACAGGAAGCTTTGAATGATAATAAATGATATCGGTATGTAAATAACCAATGCGGTTATCAACACAACTAAGCCGCGCGGCAAGCTCTGCCATTTTCTGCGCAATGCTTTCATAGTGAGCCCTGTTGGTTAAAGATCCATGTATGATCAAGCCGATAAAACCAAGGATTGCGCGTGCCCATAAGGCAAGCGCCCCCAGATAAAGCCACTATTTTGCTGCTGCAGTACGCCATTGTTTGATGTAGTCCAGACGTTTAGCCTGTTCCATATATTCCAGTAGGCTCTCATCAACCGGGATGGGTCTCAGCGCGCCGCCCAGTTTTTTGGTCAGACCATCAATATCGTTGCTACCGTCAATATCGTTGCGGATGGAAGGAATATCTGATTGATTGGCCAGAATGTTTTGGCCTTTTTCTGATAGAAGATAGTCAACCCACAGCTTGGCTGCATTTGGGTGGGGAGCCTTTTGGCTGATAAAGGTCACCCGTGATAGCACCAGTGTGTAGTCCTTCGGGTAGGCTATTCCAAGAGAAGGGTCCGTTTTGGCACGGGTTTCAGCATAAGAACCGAGGATGTTAAAACCAATCAGATTTTCACCGGATGACACCCGTTCCATCATCGTACCGGTGGAGGATTGCACGGTCAGGCCACCTTTCGCGATATCAGCCAATGTCGCAAAATAATTGGGATCAGCCTTGAAGTCCTGTACCGACAACATGAACCCTAAGCCTGATTTTTCAATATCATAGGTTGTAACTTTCCTTTTGAATTTATCAGGCTGGCTAACGATGAGTTTTGCCAGTGCGGTGTGGGTATCAGGAACCTCGGTCGGGAGTATCAGGCGTTTGTTATAAATAAAGACCACAGGTTCGTAAGTAGAGCCGTAGGCTTTGTCTTTCCATATTGCCCATTTTGGCAACGCCCCCTGCTCAGGAGAGAGGTATTCCAGCGCATAGTCGGTAGCCAATTTGAGTGCGGTATCCATGGAGGAACTCCATACAACGTCACCACTGGTGCTCCCCGATGCCTGTTCACTGATGTAGCGGTTGTATAACTCCGTGCTGTTCATGTCGTTGTATTCAACTTTAATACCCGGATAAGCCGACTCAAACCCCTTAATCAACGGGGCTGCCGCCTTAATATCCGTTGCAGAATACACCACCACTTTGCCCTCTTTTTTTGCACCATCTACAATCTTCTGATAATCGGCAGGGTAATAGCTTGGGAGTTGAGCGAATGCAGGAAGAGTGGTTAATGCTGCCATCGCGAACATAAATACTTTAATTTTCCTTAACATACTGTTAACCTCTTGCTTCATTTATGAAACGAAAAATTAACATATAGTTAATATCAGTTCCTACGCAACGAAGTTAATTCTTTGTCTTCTTGTTTTGTGATGTCGCTCGTTATTTAAACTTTTCTATCCTGGTTCCCCCTCATTAAAATCCTCTGGAAAGGTTAGCTTATGGTGTAAAACGACACTATTTGTAAACTATCCCCCCAGCTCAACTTGCCAGTGAAACATTTCCGGAGTAGCGTGCTCCTTATCTAAAGCAGCAAACAGTTTGCTGATAAGCCACGGTGTGAAATGCATGAAACACTCCATCAACTCGCTAAAAGAGCTTGGCCGCTATGGCGATGCGCTGGTAATGGCACAAGATTTACTCAGCCGTTCGCCAGATAACGCCAGCTTGCTCTATAAAATTGCCTCACTTTATGATGTGCAAGGGTTGGAGTTGCAGGCAATTCCCTTTTATCGCGCCGCTATCGAACATAATCTGGTGGGTAAAGAATTACAGGCTGCCTATTTGGGGCTAGGCAGCACCTACCGCACACTTGGGTTGTATCAGGCAGCGTTAGAGACATTTGACCGCGCTCTGGCCCGTTTCCCGCAAGCAAAAGAGATAACGTTGTTCCGAGTCATGACGCTGTACAACCTCAGCGAAACCAAAGAGGCCGTCAGTACGTTATTGACATTACTGGCTGACACATCACATCATCAGGACACCAGCCTCTATCAGAAAGCTATCCGGCAATATGCCGCCGATCTCGATCGCATTGACTAAATCCTCAGGCCGCCTCTATTTATCTCTGTGCTAAACCGCCCACTGTCATCTGGATTCAAACACGCTTTTCCCGCATTATGGGCTAATCGCTCCCTTGGGGCTGGCCTTCGCATGAGTGGCTGGCCTGATTCTCTATTTTAACCGAGGTACTATTTTTCCATGTCAGACCGCCCTGTAACGCCCGCATTGCGCCTTTATGGCATCAAAAATTGTGACACCATAAAAAAGGTCCGCCGCTGGTTGGAAGAACAAGGCATTGCCTATCAGTTCCACGATTACCGGGCTGATGGCCTCAGTGACGAATGCCTACAGGGCTTTATCGATACACTGGGTTGGGAGCCGTTGCTGAATACCCGTGGAACCACCTGGCGTAAGCTGCCCCCTGAGCAACGCGATGCAATAACCGATGCCCAAAGAGCCAAGGCCCTGATGCTAGCGCAGCCTGCCATAATCAAGCGGCCACTGCTGGAAGGCCCGAATGGTGAGATGCTGCTAGGCTTCAAAATTGAAAGCTATCAACAATTTATTCATAACCAACCCGCTACTGAGGTGCAATAACATGATCTGTCCGGTAATCGAACTGGCCCAGCAGTTAATTAAACGCCCATCGCTCAGCCCTTCAGATGCGGGTTGCCAAGAGATCATGATCCAGCGCCTAGCCGCCATCGGCTTTACCATCGAACCCATGAATTTTGGTGATACGCTTAATTTTTGGGCATGGCGTGGCGAAGGAGAAACGCTGGCATTTGCTGGTCACACGGATGTAGTGCCTACCGGTGACGAGAGCCACTGGAACAGCCCACCGTTTGAACCCACCATTCGTGACGGCATGTTGTATGGCCGAGGTGCCGCAGACATGAAAGGCTCACTGGCGGCAATGATCGTAGCAGCAGAGCGTTTTGTCGCCGCGCACCCGGACCATAAAGGCCGCCTGGCCTTTATGATAACCTCCGATGAAGAAGCCAAAGCCACCAACGGTACAGTAAAAGTGGTTGAAGCCCTGATGGCACGCCACGAGCGGCTGGATTATTGTCTGGTGGGCGAACCATCCAGTACTGACCGGGTTGGCGATATCGTGAAAAATGGCCGCCGTGGCTCCATCACCGCTAACTTGCGTATTCATGGAGTGCAAGGGCACGTGGCGTATCCTCATCTGGCGGATAATCCAGTTCATCGTGCTATGCCAGCGCTGAATGAATTGGTCGCCACCCAGTGGGATGAAGGCAATGCATTTTTCCCTGCCACCAGTATGCAAATCGCCAATTTACAGGCCGGTACGGGCAGCAATAATGTTATTCCCGGTGAATTTTATGTGCAGTTTAACTTCCGTTTCAGTACTGAACTGACTGACAGCCTGATCAAGCAACGGGTAGCCGCATTGCTGGATCGACATCAGCTTGATTACACCCTGGAATGGGTATTGTCTGGTCAACCTTTCCTGACCGCCAAAGGGGCGTTGGTGGATGCCGTGGTTAATGCCGTTAAGCATTACACTGAAATCACACCGCAACTGTTAACCACCGGGGGGACGTCAGATGGCCGCTTTATCGCGTTAATGGGAGCACAAGTGGTTGAGTTGGGGCCAGTCAATGCCACCATTCATAAAGTTAATGAATGTGTTAGCGCGGCTGATTTACAACTGCTCAGCCGTATGTACCAGAGAATCATGGAACAACTGATCGCATGACCGATAATATATTAACGCCGCAGATGCTTACTGGCCTTTCGACGGATCATTTGGTGGTGTTAAGTGGCAATCATCACCTACAGCCACAGGCGGTAGCGGCTTTTCACGCGATGCAACAAGCCGCTAAAGTTGCGGGGTTCGATTTACAACCGGCCAGTACTTTTCGCGATTTTGGCCGCCAATTGGCTATTTGGAATGGCAAATTTCGCGGTGAGCGGCCAGTATTAGATAAAGATAGTCAACCGATAGATATTTTCTCGTTAGATACCGCTGCCCGTTGTGAGGCGATATTGCGCTGGTCTGCCCTGCCGGGAACCAGCCGCCATCATTGGGGTAGTGACCTGGATATTTACGATCCATCGCTGCTGCCAGCCGGTGAGAAATTACAGTTAGAGCCATGGGAGTACGACGCGGGTGGCTACTTCTATCCGCTCACCCAATGGTTAAGTGCCCATATGGCAGAATTTGGTTTTTACCGACCATTCGCTAAAGATAATGGCGGGGTCGCGGTAGAACCCTGGCATTTGAGTTACCGCCCTTTGGCAGAACAGGCGGAACATTTGCTGACCCCCGAGATTCTACTGGCGGCCTGGCAATCACAAGATGTGGCAGGCAGTGAATGGCTGGCAAGTCATTTACCGATGATTTTTTCACGATTTATATGCCTTAAATAAGGCGAGTTGCCGGAAAGCGTCTAACGCGCAGACAACTTGCAGTATGACGGGTATTGCCACAACCAAAGGAACTTAACCATGCAATGGTTAGCAGATTACTGGTGGATCATTCTCATCTTGTTAGTAGGGATGATATTAAACGGCATTAAAGAGTTACGCCGTCTTGATCATAAGCGTTTTTTGGACAATAAACCGGAGCTACCGCCCCACCGTGACAATAATGCCCAGTGGGATGATGAAGATGACTGGCCGGATCAAAATAAGAAAAAGTAAGCAAGCCGCAAATAATATCCCATACAGCGCTACCACCTTATTCGCCAACTGAACATGGCGAAATGTGTAACCGTGGCAATCCCGCGCTCTTGTTCAAGAAGAGAACCTGTTTTCAAGAAAAGAACCGGTGTTCAAGAAAGAGAACCTGCGTGGGATTGCGCGAGGATGAACTGCTCGATTTGCGTAAGACTGGATAAACCTTCCATTGGGCCTTTGTGCGAAACCGCTAACGCACCGCTGGCATTGGCATATTGTAAGGTTTTTTCTACCGGGTAACCGGACAGTGCTACACAGCGCCTATGGTTTGGCAGACATGATCATTTTATCCACATCAATCATTGCCATCCCCTCAGCGGCTTCCTGACGCCAAAGCGCCACCAATGCCTTACGCCCTGTCAAACCAAGGGTGTTGATAATCTCAGCCTGAGGAGTACGTAACTGCAAATAGTGTCGTAACGCCGAAAGGGGCAACTCGGTGTGTAATAACAACCGCTGTAGTGCCGGTAAACTGGCCTCTAATGGGCGAAAAGCAAAAGCAAATCCTGCCAGTTCCCGCCAATCGTCGTCAGTTAACGTGACCTCCGGCGGTTCAGGCAGCCGTAAAAACAGCGGGGTTGGTATGTCAATCCATGGCTGTAACCAATACCAATCACGTTTTAACTGCTGCTCCGCCGACTGACAGAGTGCTTCCCCCGCAGGGCTAAGAGGTAACAACGCCATTGTGGTATAACAACCGCTGCTGGCCTCCTTATGGCTACCAATACGTACCAAACGAAAACCACAGCGGTGCCAAAAATGAGCCAACTCGGCAGTATAGCCAAAACTGACCGAAAGAAAATCACACTGCTGCTGGCGGGCGTGGGCCTGTTCTGCGGCAATCATCCGGCGGGCAATCCCTTGCTGCCGCCATGCTGCCATGACAGCAACCCGGCTGATACGCCGCGATAACAGCGTTGGAGCCTGCCACTGCCCGCTATGAGCGGCCAGTGATTGTGCCACCAGATTCCCTCTGGGCCGCCGCCGACCCGCCCAGACATCAAGGGCCAGTGCATCGCTCAATCCCCCTTCATCCACCAGCCACAATGCACCAATCACGGCATCGGCCACTCTGGCGGCAGAGAAATGCATACCCGGTGCATCCATTAGACGGCGTAAATCCAACGGTGTAGTGCGGTAATGAGCTGTAGTGAGTAAGCCATAAAAACGCCGCAGTAACTCCGGGTTATCTCGCCAATCGCGTTGTTCATAAAGGGTGATTTCGATCTGCGCCACAGGTGGCCGTTTTAGTAGGGACTGATTGCCGAGTAATTCATTGTTAAGCGATTTATTATTAAATAATTCATTATTGGACAATTTATTATTAAACAACGTATCGCTGGATAATTCATCATGGAACAACATGGCATTATCTATCACTCGCTCCAAGGGATCATCCGCGGCCCAGCGGATAGGGTCCGTCAACGTCAAATGATGCCAATCGCCCAGTGTCGCGCAGAATTTCAGTAAAAAGCCACGCCCCGAGCCCTCATATCCCTGCACCGTGGTGGTCAATAATGCCCGGGGGAAATACGCCAATAGTGCCGATAACAGCGGTGTCGGGATCGCCGCCGCTTCATCAATCAACAACCAGTCGATATCACTAACATCATGCCGCTGGCAATAATCCAACAGTGCGTCTGGTGCCCAAAATCTGGCCCGCTCCCCTGCTTGTTGATTAAGCACTTGCGTAGCCGCCTTACCCGGCCCAGTCACCCAACACCCCCCTTGCCAGTGGGCGACTAACATCCCGGCAAGTGTCGATTTACCGCGCCCACGAGCGGCTGTCAGTACCCAAATGCCGCTATCTGCCTGCATCAGACGCTGAAGAATATGCTGTTGTTGTGCGGTTGGTGAACCATCTGGCAGACGCCAACATGGGCGAGAACCCATCGCTGGCAATATGAGTGGCCGATCTTGCTGCCACAAAACTACATCGGGATCAGCCAAAAACTGGCGCTGTAAGTGGCGGATAAAGTTCTCAGTGACAATCGGAGCGGGCTGCTCACTCCAGCGCAAACTGTCTTTATCTGGCCACTGCGGCCAGCTCCCCCATTCCGGCACCAGCAATAGCAGCCAACTCCCCGCACGCAAGGTCCCTGCCAATATAGCCAGTGCCTCTATATTTAACCCATCGGTTGCATCAAATACGCCGTGTAAGTTTTCCTGCCCCAACAGAGTTCTTGCCGCTATTGGGCTGATACTATTGACACCTTCGGGAGGGTGCTCGCTCAACCATAGCCAATCGCCTGCCAGATGCTGGCGTAACATTACCGCCTGCTGCCGTGACCAATCGGCCTGACCACTGAGGATCAGCAAACGCCGGATCCCCTGCTGCGCCATCTGCGGTTGACTGGCAACGATGGGGTTGGTCATATTACGACTTGCCTATGACCAGTGAGAGCAAACCGGCGGCAATCAATGGCCCAACAGGGACGCCTTTGAACAAGGCAACCCCTAACACCGTCCCGACCAGCAGCCCCGCAACCACCGACGGTTGGTGTGTCATCAATAAGACACCTCGTCCGCCGAGCCACGATACCGCCACCCCCACAACAATGGCTAAGATAGATTTCCACTGAACAAATGAGTGCAATACCTCGCTGGCGCTGATTTTGCCACTGGCAATTGGTGCCATTACGCCGATAGTTAAAATCAAGACACCGATGGTTAACCCATATTTTTCCACCCACGGGAAAAATGAGTTCAGTGGCGTAATACGAATAGCGATCAATATTAGAATTGCCAATGTCACTGTCATGTTATGGCTGATGATCCCAAGCGCGGCCAGCGCCAAAAGGATCAATAACGTTGGATCAAGAGCGGCCATTACTTTATCCCTGTATTGCAATCAATGTCGGCACAAGCGTGCCAATCAGAGAAGAATAGGTCTTATGATTATCGATTAACGGATCAATCTAGCCTAACGGCTGGCAAACGTATTACAGCTATTAGGATCACCACTGTCAAACCCACGTTTAAACCAAGTATAACGTTGCTGAGAGGTACCGTGGGTAAAGCTATCCGGTACGACACGCCCTTGGCTTTGCTGTTGCAGCCGGTCATCGCCAATGGCCTGTGCCGCGTTGAGCGCTTCTTGTAAATCCCCCACTTCCAACACCTGTTGCTCTTCCATCGCTTTGCCCCAAACCCCGGCAAAACAGTCGGCTTGCAGCTCCATTTTTACCGATAAGCGATTACCTTCCGCCTGAGAAACGCCCTGCTGTTGCTGACGAACCTTAGCATCAATGCCCATTAGATGTTGTACGTGATGGCCGACTTCATGAGCAATAACATACGCCTGAGCAAAATCACCGCCCGCACCTAACTTATTCTTCATATCTTCATAGAAAGAGAGATCGATATAGATGGTGCCATCTGCCGGGCAATAAAACGGCCCCATTACTGACTGACCTGTGCCACAACCGGTCCGGGTTGCACCACGGTACATGACCAGTTTTGGATCCTGATAAGTCCGACCCATCTTCTGGAAGATAGGTTTCCAGGTATCTTCAGTATCGGCCAGGATGACCGAGGTGAATTTAGCATATTGGTCATCTTGCATACTGAAAGCTTTAGGAGAACGGGGCTGCGTCTGGGTTTGTGACATCGAATCACTGCCATTCAATAACGGCGTCAGATCAACGCCGTAGTAGCCCGCGACCAATACAATAATCAGAATAGCGATCCCTCCCTTGCCCCTTATTGGAGGCCGGAACCCACCGCCACCGCCGGAAGCATTCCCGCGACGATCTTCCACATTGTTACTTTCACGACGACCTTGCCAACGCATAGCACGACTCCCAGACAGATTTTCTACGCGTATCGTAGGAAATCGATAGATCGAATACCATTAAAAATAGCGGTGATTGATATAACTGGTGGGATTTCATTCAAATATAGACTGAATACAGGTGACACTGCAGAGTCAAAGGATAAAGAGTTGGGGGGAGATAGAGGCCACCTCCCCCGATAACGCTCACGACAGAGGAGCGTAATCGATTGCGCAGTTAGTCTAATTTTACGCCGATACGGTGCGCAACTTCTTCGTAGGCTTCAATCAAGCCGCCCAGGCTCTGACGATAACGGTCTTTATCCATCTTGTTCAGGGTTTTCTTGTCCCACAGACGGCTACCATCAGGAGAGAACTCATCCCCTAATACCACTTCACCGTTAAACAGACCGAACTCAAGTTTGAAATCCACCAAAATTAAACCGGCATCATCAAACAACTTGCTCAACACATCATTCGCCAAATAGCTCAGTTCTTTCATTCGAGCCAATTGCGCTTCTGTCGCCCAACCAAAGGTTTTACAGTAGGACTCATTAACCATCGGGTCATGCATTGCGTCATTTTTCAAAAAGAGGTCAAACAACGGTGGATTCAGTGACAAACCTTCTTCAATCCCCAGGCGCTTGACTAAAGAACCTGCAGCACGGTTACGAATAACGCACTCAACCGGGATCATCTCCAGTTTTTTCACCAGCACTTCGGTATCTGACAGTAGGCGTTCCATTTGGGTAGGAATACCCGCCTCTTCCAATTTCGCCATAATGAAATGGTTAAATCTATTATTGACCATGCCTTTACGATCGAACTGCTCAATGCGCTGACCATCCAGTGCTGACGTATCGTTACGGAACTCCAATACCAGTAGGTCAGGATTTTCGGTGGTATAGACGGTTTTCGCCTTCCCACGATACAACTCAGCTAGCTTTTGCATCTTATTACTCCAGTGATGTGACCATTTTAGTCGTCATGAAATAACTAAAGGGGCCGAAGCCCCTTTAGTTTTATTTTATCGCGGTTGCGCTAGTCTGGCTAAACGCCGCCTGGAATACCGCCACCAACGCATCATTCTGCGCCTGGGTTAAGGTACGCCCTTTCGGACCGAGGAACTGTAAGCTACTGCGGTTATCAAGGTCACCGACTTGTAGCTTATAATCGCCTTCTGGCAATTCAGGATCTTTGGCACCCAGCGCGTCCCAGCTACTGCTACTCATTGATTTACTGGTAACGCTGACAGTACCTTGCGGACGGCTGCGGTCAGTCACTTTCATGCCAACTTTCTCAAGCGCAGCAGGCAGACGTTCCCAGACAACCGCATAAGGGGCACGGACAATCAGCAGAGGCAAGCCAGTATCGTCACTGCCGCTTTGTACATCCAGCGTACCGACTTTACGGGAGGCCTGACTACTCTCGCTATCAGTACGCACTTTATCCAAACCTTCGATAATAGCATTCAGCATTGCGCTGTTATAGCGCTGGATCTCGCTATACTGAGTGACGGTTTTCCCCCCTTGTTGTAACTCAAGGGATTTCACCACTAACGCCAACTGATAGCCTTGTTCCTGCACACTTATCTGGTAACGGCCTTCGAACTGTACATCTTCATCTGCCCGATTCCATTTGATCCAATCAGTAGTCAGCGTTTGGCTGGCATCCTGACGGCTGGCTATCGGCCAGTTATGATCTTGCAGAACACGAGTAATCTGGACCCACAGATCGCGGTTTTGCGGGCTATTCTCTAACAATAGCTTGCTGGTATCGGTCGCATTTTCGGCGCGGGAGCCACTTAACAATGTCAGTGGTTGTACCGGTGGACGAATATCCAACTGTTTGCCCACAGCGCCTTGCGAATTGACGGTACGGACATCAAACTCACCATTTTGCACCGGCAGGATCATACCTGATGGAGCATTGAGTGGTTTTAGCCCTGGCGCTGTAAGATAAGACTCGTCACCACTCACCTGGCGTTTGTAGCGTTGGTCAGTCGAGCAGGCGGCCAGTAACATTACCAGCGAAACACCTACAACTTTTACCACCGTCGATTTTTGCAATGATATTGCCATCAAATTTCCCTAAGAAGTTACAGCAAACCTGCGCTTTTCAACGCGTCTTCCACAATCCGTTTGGCCGGATCAGTCAGTGGGGTCATTGGCAGGCGCATAGTATCATTCGCCATTAATCCCAGCCTCTTCGCGGCCCATTTAACCGGAATTGGGTTTGCTTCTACAAATAAATGCTGATGCAACGGCATCAAGCGCTGATTCAAACGGCGACCTTCGGCGAAATTGCCCTGTGCCGCTAATGCGCACAGTTCAACCATTTCACGGGCGGCGATATTTGCCGTCACAGAAATAACACCTTTACCACCCAGTTGCATAAAGTCCAGTCCACTCGCATCATCACCACTGAGCAGGATGAAATCTTCATCATCAACCAGCACTTGGATCTGACTAACCCGACTTAAGTTCCCTGTTGCTTCTTTAACAGCAACAATATTTTTAATTTTCGCTAAGCGAGCAATGGTTGGCGGCAACATATCGCAACCCGTACGCGAAGGCACATTATAAAGAATTTGTGGCAAATCGGTACTTTCAGCGATCGCTTTAAAATGTTGATATAACCCTTCCTGCATTGGCCGGTTATAATATGGCGTCACCGTTAAGCAGCCCACAACACCGGTATCGTTAAACCGCTGAGTGAGAGAAATTGCTTCGGAGGTGGAATTGGCCCCCGTTCCGGCAATCACTGGGATCCGACCATCAGCCAGTTCGAGTGTCTGCATGACCACATCGACATGCTCATCATGATTCAATGTTGCTGACTCACCCGTCGTCCCCACAGAGACAATCGCCGCAGTACCACTGGCCACGTGGTAATCAATCAGACTCTTCAGGCTTGCACGATCAACATCACCGTTGTCGTCCATTGGCGTTATTAGCGCAACTATGCTGCCTGTAAACATTGGGCTTCCCGTAAACATTGGCTATCACCTCCTCAAACAAGTTCCTCATGGTACTTTTGACCTCTATCCAAAAGCAAGTAAACAACTGTGTTGTAAGCGCTTGGCAGCAGGTTTTTTTTATGTTTACCATGGTAACCCCAAAGAGCATGACAGGAAGAGTGATTTTGCCGCAGCTTGATGAACATTATCTGGTCATTACCGCACTCGGTGCTGACCGCCCAGGGATCGTCAATACCATCACCCGCCATGTCAGTAGCTGCGGTTGTAATATTGAAGATAGCCGGCTGGCTATGTTCGGTGAGGAGTTCACATTTATTATGCTGCTGTCAGGCAGTTGGAACGCCATTACCCTACTGGAATCGACCCTGCCGCAAAAAGGCGCAGAGCTTGATTTGCTGATTGTCATGAAGCGAACCAATGCTCAGGGGCAGAAAGCCATGCCAACCACTGTCTGGGTAAAAGTTGAAGTGAATGACTCCCCCCACATTATTGAACGGTTTACCAACCTGTTCCATTGCCACAATATGAATATCGCGGAGTTAGTCTCCAAAACTCAGCCGGCTGACGGCGAGACACCGCCATTGCTGCATATACAGATGAGTGCACACAGTCCCGCCAGCCAAAACAGCTCGGTAATTGAACATGATTTTTATCAACTCTGTACAGAACTCAATGCGCAGGGCAGTATTAGCGTAGTGAGCTATCCACAGCATGATGACCGAATGGAGAGTTAGTGATGAGCCCATTGAAAGCCGGTGATATAGCGCCGAAATTTAGTTTACCCGATCAAGATGGCGAGCAAATTAGTTTGGCCGACTTCCAGGGACAGCGTGTATTGGTTTATTTTTATCCCAAAGCCATGACACCTGGTTGTACCGTTCAGGCCTGTGGTTTGCGCGATAATATGGATGAACTGAAAAGCGCGGGAGTGGAAGTGCTGGGTATCAGCACCGATAAACCCGAAAAACTGTCTCGTTTCGCTGAAAAAGAACTCTTAAATTTCACGCTTCTATCTGATGAACATCATGAAGTTGCGGAACAATTTGGCGTTTGGGGCGAAAAGAGCTTTATGGGTAAAACCTATGATGGCATCCACCGTATCAGCTTCTTAATTGATGCTAACGGTAAAGTGGAACATGTGTTTGATAATTTTAAGACTAATAATCATCACGATATCGTGATGGACTACTTACGCCAAAATGCCTAAGGTTTCCTGGCTATTTATTGGTCAAAAAATTAACCTCAAGAGCGCTCTGGCGCTCTTGAGGTTATTGACAAAGTGCCAGTGGCAGAAATTAAAAATTAATTATTTTATCGACTAAACTCAGATTCATTATCAGGGAAGGACAAATTCAGCGCTGAAATTATTTTATCCGCGTTTTCTTCTGAGATATGTAGCAGCACCATACAGCGGTCAAAATGAAATTTTATTACTGTTCATCATATCGATGACAGCATTATATTATTTATCAATCAGCTGATATGAAAAATCTGACTCTGTAAAAATCACCTCAAACTGACTTTACTTAGAGTCACGGTATGTGTGTACTTATCGATTGATATATAGAAATAAGGAATAACTTCATCTTTTTTAATCCACTTTTCAGATAGCCCATCATGATCTGATACCCTGTATCCTAAGGTAGTGAGATGATTTTTAACGTCAGATAAACGAACATCATCCCTATAGACAATACTACTTTCTCTTGGCTGACTCCCGTCCTGAGCTGTAAATATAAAATAATAAGATTCAGCTGCCCTTGGGGCAGACCTAATATCTTTGTCTGTATACAGATAATATGCCCAGATATTTGACCTTGTATACCCGTCTCTCCCCTCTGCCACCTTTTGCATACTGCAATCGATAAGAAAAAAAATAATAATAATGACCAGACAAATAAAAATGAGTCTTTTCAAAATCTTCATTATCTAATTACTCAATTGAGTGATGATTCCAGCTTTCTTACTGGTGCGAATAACAGTGTCATCATTTGGATGACATTTATAGGGTGTAACCTGCATCATAAATCGGGGAAGTTGTCCTTTATAGGGTTTGGGACAGATGAATTTCTCCGCAGGATCAGGAAATAAAAGAGGTAAAAAACCAGTATTCTTATAACGCCCAATAGATCCATAGTGATCCCATCGGCGGAGCGCTGACGCCTTACTAACAATCTTTAGCTCCCCCCAATATGTTCGGGGAAAATTAGCCCTGTAGAAGCCAAATAAATCAGAGATAAGATCTTCACCACTGAACCCACTGTCAGTATACCAACTGAAAAAAGACATTGATTGCCAGTTTTCAAATGCAACAGCAGTGCTCATCATCATAGCCAAAGCTATACCCCGTCTTTCAGTGAGTGTTCTGCCTTTCTTTACCTGCCAGACGTTAAAACGTCCGGTAGCAAACCGGCTTAACCCCATCGTTTGTTCATAACGCACCTGGTAATAGGCTTTACCACTTGATTCACCAATGGAAAACCGGGTCATAAGCGCACGAATATCATCACCACGTGCATGCCCCATATCAATCCAGCCCAAAATTTCTGAATAAATAAGTCCTTTTCGGATACCGTTTTCTGAACCAAATCTGGATGTATCTAAAATATCTTCACGTTTACTCATCCCTGATATCCCTTTTTGCTTAAAAATATGCCCTATGATAGTGATCGGTAGTTATGTGTTGACAGGTATCATACAGTAATTCCGACTTAACCCAAATTTACGGCCCGTTCAATACAAGTCTACGTTTTAGTGACTTATTTCCCTCTGCGTTCTTTGAGTATTAAAGCCATCTGCTTCTCAAAAATTAAACACCACCAGATGCCATGAATTATCCCTGAAGAGCAAGGTAATCTCTTCGGTACCGGCGCTCACAATCAGTCGCTTAAATACTGACATACCGGTCAACTCAGTATTTATTCGTCGGTTCCCGCCATCTGGCTCCAAATATTGTGGATTAATGACGGTTTGCGGTGTACCACTAACGTTGGATGTTCATTGGCCAGTAAAGGTGGGCGACTTCATCGCGGATAACCTCGAAATAGATGGCAGCATCGACCTTGTGAACCAGATGATGTTACGGCGACAGCTCTTCAAGGGTGACCATTTCGAGTTGATATTGTTGCAGAGTTGATATTGTTGCAGAGCAGATTTTTTTTAGCCTGTTTCTATGAGTTCAAAGTCCCGACCAAGAAGCCAGGACTTTGTTATCAACGTATTTACTAATCCGCGTCAGGAATGAATTCTTCTGGCCAGGCATGGATAACCGCTTTGACCAACGTTGCCAGCGGAATAGCAAAAAATACGCCCCAGAAACCCCACATACCGCCAAAAATGATCACTGACAGAATAATCACTAGCGGATGCAGATTAACGGCTTCAGAGAACAGCACGGGGACCAACAAGTTGCCATCCAGCCCTTGCACCACTAAATAGGCAACAAAAAGCGTCCAAAAATCAGCCCCTATACCCCATTGGAACAATGCGACCAACACCACAGGGATGGTGACAATCACTGCACCAATATAAGGAATCAGCACCGAGAACCCCACCAGTACCGCCAATAGTAGGGCGTAATTCATCCCCATGATAAAGAACACTAGATAAGTGGCAATGCCCACAATCACCATTTCCAGCACTTTGCCACGAATATAGTTAGTAATCTGTTGGTTCATCTCCACCCATACCTGCCCGGCCAAACCACGGTTACGCGGCAAAACACGGCGCACCGCATTGAGCATCTGTTCTTTATCTTTTAGTAAGAAGAACAGCATCAATGGGACCAAAATCAGATAAATAGCCAATGTCAGCAAGCCAATCAAAGAGGCCAGGGAAAATTTAACCACGGAGTCGCCGAGACCCGACATTTTACTGCGTAGATTTTCTGCCATCATATCGACAATACCAGCATCGACCAGTGCCGGATAACGAGCCGGTAATGTATGAGCAAAATCATTGAATTTATTGATCATCTTTGGCATATCTGACGCCAGATTAATCCCTTGCTGCCAAGCCGTTGGTGCCACGACAAATACCGCTAACAGCATGATACTAACAAATATCACAAAGACGATACTGGCCGCCCAGGATCGTGAACAACCAATACGCTGCAAGCGGGCAGTTGGCCACTCTAATAAATAAGCCAGAACAATAGCAGCTAGCAAAGGCGCTAAAATACCGCTGAAGAAGTAGAGAATACAGAAACCCGCCAGTAAGATAACCAGTAACGTAATGACCTGCGGATCAGTAAAACGACGGCGATACCATTGTAACAACAGCTCTAGCATCCGAAATGGCTCCTTAAATACGATGAGAAATCCACAAATTGGCGGATCCCTTTAACCCCCCGGCAAGCAGGGGCAGAACCCGAAGGTAAGGTGTTACCATCAGCGCCCTTAATCACCATTCCTTTATAATTATTTCTTTATAACTAAAGGCTGGCTAAGATAGTGGTGAGCCTCAACAACGGATGATGAGCTTAGCCTTTGACGTATTTGAACATATTTTTGTGATCTAACTCGCTTTCGTGATGATTGTACTGGAGAGCTGCGCAAGGAAGAAGAACTCTTACACATTACGGAGTCTAATTGTCATTACAATAGCAGGGGCAGTCTCGTTTATGACAAGTCGGTTAAGTAAGACAGTGATCACCACACTACTCAGTAGCTTGCTGCTCACCGGGCCAATATCTGCTGGAGCTGAAACCCAAGACCTACTACCCGATATAGGTACCTCGGCAGGTGCCACTCTCAGTATTGATCAGGAAATGGCAATGGGGGACTTTTATGTCCGCCAAATGCGTGCCAGCGCACCGTTGATTTATGACCCCCTATTGACACAGTACATCAATACACTGGGTAACAGGTTGGTTGCCAACGCTAACTCAGTGCGCACCCCATTCCATTTCTATCTGGTGAATAACGATCAGATTAATGCCTTCGCCTTTTTTGGCGGTAACGTGGTGCTTCACTCTGCGCTATTCCGTTATACCGATAACGAAAGCGAGTTGGCATCCGTATTAGCCCATGAGATTTCTCACGTCACTCAGCGCCATTTAGCCAGAGCGATGGAAGAACAACAACGGCTCGCCCCACTAACCTGGGTGGGAGTGTTAGGATCAATTCTGCTGACAATGGCCAGCCCACAAGCAGGCATGGCAGGGTTAAGTGGAACATTGGCTGGCGCTCAGCAGGGCATTATCAGTTTTACTCAAGGCAATGAGCAAGAAGCTGACCGAATTGGTATTCAGGTATTACAACGTTCTGGGTTTGATCCGCAAGCCATGCCTAATTTTCTGCAAAAACTAGCCGATCAGTCACGATATGTCTCTAAACCACCCGAAATGTTATTGACTCACCCCTTACCAGACAGCCGTTTATCTGATGCCCGTAACCGCGCAAATCAGATGAAACCGCACCCTATCGCCTCATCGCAAGATTATCTCTTTGCCAAAATGCGTATTTTGGGTATGTACGGCGCGGATGAAAATAGCCTGACCCCTGAGTTGCTGGATAAGTTAAGTAAAGGCACGGTACGTGAGCAACTGGCGGCAAAATACGGTCAGGCAGTCCAGCTTTATCAGGCAAAAAAATATGATGAAGCCCGTAACTTGCTACAACCTCTACTGACGCAGCAACCCGGCAATATTTGGTTCCTCGATCTCATGACGGATATCGATCTGGGGCAGAATAAATCAGCTGCCGCCATCGCACGTTTACAAAATGCGATGGTAAAACAGAATGATGAGCCGGTACTGCAACTGAATCTGGCTAACGCCTATGTTCAGGGGGGGCAACCGGCAGCAGCCATCAAACTGCTACATCGTTATACTTTTGCCTATCCGAATGACCCGAATGGCTGGGATCTATTAGCACAAGCAACGGCCACACAAGGTTTACGCGATCAAGAACTGGCGGCGCGGGCGGAGAGTCTGGCGTTGAGCGGCAAGTTGACACAGGCCATTGGCTTACTCAGCGATGCCAGTGCGCGGGTGAAGTTAGGCAGCCTGGAACAAGCCCGTTATGATGCTCGTATTGACCAGTTACGGCAGTTAAACGAGCGTTTTCGTAAATATCAGAAGTCCTGATCGGGGCAATATTGCTTGGCAAGCGGTCTATTGGCAAATAGCACCTAGCCTGTTGATAAACAGCAGGCTAGCTAAGAGGATCACAGCAAGGAAAGTTATCATGAAAGATGTCACTATTTATCACAATCCACGCTGCTCCAAGAGCCGGGAAACACTCGCATTGGTAGAGCAGCAAGGTATTACACCGCAGGTCGTGCTGTATTTAGATACCCCGCCCTCAGTGGAAAAGTTAAAGGAATTGCTGCAGCAACTGGGCTTCAGTGACGCACGCCAGTTAATGCGTACCAAAGAAGATCTCTACAAGACACTGAACTTGGATGCCAGTGGGCTGACGCAAAATCAGTTATTACAAGCCATGGAGGATAATCCAAAGCTTATTGAACGCCCTATCGTGGTTGCTCAGGGAAAAGCCCGCATTGGCCGCCCACCAGAGCAAGTGCTTGAGATATTGAAGTGATCGCGACCTATACCCAAAGTCATTGGTGTTACAGTTAAGTAGCAAACGAATGGCAAAAATTACCGGGAGCAGATTTAAACGCGGCTGGCAGTGGCCTCGCAGTGGCGAGGCCATATATGGGCCGAGTAGCGAACATTAATGGGTCAAGTATTAATGGATACAAACAGGGCGGTAGCACCAATGACCAAGGGCATAGTTAAAGACTAAGAATTTCTTTAACAAATGGGATGGTAAGTTTACGTTGTGCAGTAATTGAGGCCCGATCAAGTTGATCCAACGTCATAAATAAAGTGCGCATTTCTCGGTCTAACCGCTTAAGTAAAAAGCGGCCAACATCTTCTGGTAATTCAAAACCACGTAATTTGGCGCGTAACTGCAAAGCCTGCAATTTTTCATCGTCTGACAGCGGCTGCAATTTATAAATCTGCCCCCAATCCAGACGCGAGGCCAGATCCGGCAAGCCAAGATTGAGTTGACGCGGTGGGCGATCGCCGGTGATTAATAAACGGGTACGGCCCGTTTCTACAATGCGGTTATAGAGATTGAACATCGCCATTTCCCACTGCTCGTCACCTGCAATACACTCAATATTATCAATGCAGACCAGTGCCAATTGCTCCATCCCCTCTAACACTTCAGGTATGAAGTAAGCGCGTTTATCCAGCGGAACATACCCCACCGCCTCACCTTGCTGCGATAGCTCAGCACAAGCGGCATGTAACAAATGGCTACGTCCACCGCCTTCTCGCGACCAGAAATAGATATAACTGCCATGAGGCTGATGAACGGCGGATTGGATCGCTGCTAACAGGGATGGGTTCTCCCCTGGATAAAAACTGGCAAAAGTTTCATCATCGGGAAGATAAAGTGGCAGTGAAAGCTGTGCCGGCGTATTCAGAAGCACCTCAACCAACAAAACGGGCGGGAAAACGTGATGAGTTTACCACAAAAATTTATAACAACATAAAAACCTGAATTTGGTGAGAAATGGGCTGAACTGGCGATCGCAGTTCAGCCCTATCTGGTTTTTATACGGCTAGATATTATTTATGCAACAAGCATATTATTGATACAACTGGGATCGTGCCAACACAGACTTAAATCAGTGCGTGGGCTTTTCGTCCTGCGCATCAATAATTTCTTCTTCCGTGCGAATCAAGCTGATCACTTTGAACAACAGGCTAAGACCGATACCGACCACGGTCGCTAACGCCATGCCTTTCAATTCTGTTGCGCCGATATTCACTTTCGCACCGCTCACCCCGATGATCAGAATAACCGAGGTTAAAATCAGGTTTTGTGCTTTGTTATAGTCAACTTTTGACTCGATCAGTACACGAATACCCGACGCCCCAATGACACCATACAACAGTAGAGAAACACCGCCCATGACGGGTACCGGTACGGCTTGGATCGCCGCCGCCAGTTTACCCACACAGGACAGCATAATCGCCAGAATAGCAGCGCCGCCAATCACCCAAGTACTGTAAACCTTGGTGATCGCCATAACACCGATATTCTCACCGTAAGTGGTATTGGGTGTGGAACCGAAGAAACCCGAAATCACCGTAGAAATCCCGTTGGCAAACATGGAGCGGTGCAGGCCCGGATCGCGGATCAGATCTTTTTTCACGATATTGGCCGTTACCACTAAATGCCCAACATGTTCGGCAATCACCACTAACGCCGCAGGTAAAATGGTTAAAATGGCAAACCACTCAAAACGTGGAGTATAGAAAGTGGGCAACGCGAACCAATGTGCATCACGAATCGGTGTTAGATCAACCACCCCCATAACGAATGACAAGGTATAGCCCACCAACACACCAATCAAAATAGGGATAATCGCGAAGAAGCCGCGGAACAGCACCGAGCCCAGAATGGTTACCCCTAAGGTCACCAGTGAAATGGTGATGGTCGTTGAATCTGCCGTTACGCCCTCAGCAGGCAGCAGCCCCGCCATACCCGCAGCAACCCCAGCCAACTCCAGGCCGATAACCGCGACAATCGCCCCCATAGCTGCCGGTGGGAAGATGACATCCAACCACCCGGTCCCCGCTTTTTTTACAATCAGCGCCACCAGACAGAACAGCAGGCCACACATGATAAAACCGCCTAACGCAACTTCATACCCCAGCGGCAACAACAGCAATACCGGTGAGATAAAAGCAAAACTGGAACCCAAATACGCTGGAATTTTGCCCTTACAGATAAATAAATAGAGCAAAGTACCAATGCCATTGAACAACAGCACAGTCGCCGGATTAATTTTAAACAGAATAGGAACTAAAACTGTGGCACCAAACATAGCGAATAAATGTTGAAAACTCAGGGGAATTGTCTGAAGCAGCGGTGGGCGCTCGCTAACACCAATGGTGCGACGGCTCATTATTTCGATCCTCTTAATCATGGTTATATTGTGTTGTCTTGTTTAGCGCTGTCTTGTTTAGCGTTGTCTTGTTTAGCGTTATGTACCCTATGGGCTTGGCGTTGCCGCAATATTAGCCACAGTGATGCCAACGACTTTGGGGTATAAAAATGGTCATACAAAAAATTCAAAAAAAAGCCGACTTTCGCGTCGGCTATCATCGTTATTTAGTTCCGAAAATCTTATCCCCGGCATCACCCAAGCCAGGGATAATATAACCGTGTTCATTCAGACCCTGATCGATGGAGGCGGTGTACAATTCAACGTCCGGATGCGCTTCTTCCAGCGCCTTGATACCTTCTGGTGCCGCAACCAACACCAATACCTTGATGCTCTGGCAGCCTGCTTTCTTTAGCAAATCGATAGTGGCAATCATAGAGCCACCGGTGGCCAACATTGGGTCAACCACTAATGCCATGCGTTCGTTGATATTGGAAACTAACTTCTGGAAATACGGTACCGGTTTCAGCGTCTCTTCATCGCGATACACCCCTACCACGCTGATACGCGCACTGGGTACATTTTCCAGCACCCCTTCCATCATCCCCAGACCAGCACGCAGAATTGGCACCACTGTAATTTTCTTACCTTTAATCTGTTCTATTTCAACCGGCCCATTCCAACCTTCGATGGTCACTGTTTCAGTTTCCAGATCTGCGGTTGCTACGTAAGTCAGCAAACTCCCCACCTCGGAAGCCAATTCGCGAAAACGTTTTGTGCTGATATCATTCTCACGCATCAAACCAAGTTTATGTTTTACTAGCGGGTGCTTCACCTCAACGATCTTCATTATTTTTCTCCTGGTTAGGCGGTCGACGGCCAAAAAAATCGCGAGATTATACCGCCTTTCTTTTTGAACGCCATAATGAATAGCCTGATTCAGATCAATAGAGAATCAATTGTACGCCAAGAATGCTAAAAATCAGGGTGATATCACAAGCCACTCGCAAACGTTTGCCTGCGCTGTTAGAATTGTCGCGTTTTCTTCCTGCACCCTAAATAATTCGAGTTGCGGGAAGGCGGCAAGCAATATAATCCCGATGAGTCTATTTATTTTAAGGTCAACGACTTATTTTAAGGTCAACAACTTATTTTAAGATCAACAACCAGTAAGTGATTCGGGTGATTACACATAGCCAATGCACATGTAGCTTGACGTATTACGGGTATAAGCTCAAACAGACAACCGCCGTGGGGACCTCGCAGTGACCAACAAAACCTCTCTCAGTTATAAAGACGCAGGTGTAGATATTGATGCCGGCAATGACCTTGTTGATCGCATAAAAGGTGTGGTTAAACAAACCCGTCGACCAGAAGTCATGGGCGGATTAGGAGGGTTCGGTGCCCTGTGCGCGTTGCCGCAAAAATACCGTGAACCTATTCTGGTTTCGGGTACGGATGGCGTCGGTACCAAGTTGCGTCTGGCGATGGACCTGAAACGTCACGATACTATCGGTATCGATTTAGTCGCGATGTGTGTCAACGATCTGGTGGTCCAGGGCGCAGAGCCGCTGTTCTTCCTCGACTACTTTGCAACCGGTAAGCTGGATGTGGATACTGCAGCCAGTGTGATTACCGGGATTGCCGAAGGCTGTAAACAATCGGGTTGTGCGTTGGTTGGCGGTGAAACCGCAGAAATGCCGGGCATGTACCACGGCGATGATTATGACGTTGCTGGCTTCTGTGTGGGTGTCGTAGAGAAATCTGAAATCATCGATGGCAGTAAAGTGACACCCGGTGATGTATTGGTCGCCTTAGGCGCTAGCGGCCCACACTCCAACGGTTATTCATTAGTCCGCAAAATTCTGGAAGTCAGTAACACCAATCCAGAACAGACCTCGTTGGAAGGCAAATCTCTGGCCGATCATTTGCTAGAACCGACCAAAATCTATGTGAAATCAATCCTCAGCCTGATTGAACAATTAGATATCCACGCCATTGCTCATCTGACCGGTGGTGGCTTCTGGGAAAATATCCCGCGCGTGTTACCGCAAGGCATGCAAGCCGTTATCGACGAAGCCAGTTGGCAGTGGCCAGCAGTATTCAGTTGGCTGCAACAAGCTGGCAATGTCAGCCGCCACGAGATGTATCGCACCTTTAACTGTGGCGTCGGTATGGTTGTTGTGTTGCCTGCAGAACTGGCCGATAAAGCGGTTGAGCTGTTGACAGCCTCAGGCGAAAAAGCCTGGAAAATAGGTGTGATTGCTGCGGCAACTGAGGGTGCTGAGCAGGTTATCATTAATCCGTAATATTGCTGATTAATCGGGTTGTTCGGCAAGTGGGCCTCGCCTCTGCGAGGCTTATCGATGATCCGGGTAAGTAATTCGGGTAAGTGAACGTAGCTAACACCCCTGCAGCTTCAAGTACGAAGGGTATATGAAAAAAATTGTCGTATTAGTTTCAGGCCAGGGAAGTAATTTACAAGCACTCATCGATGCCCAGCAGCAAGGGCGTATCTCTGGCAAGATCTGCGCTGTATTCAGCAATAATCCTGCAGCTTATGGTTTGAAACGTGCTGAATCCGCGGGGATCCCTCATCATGCACTGGATGCCAAGGCCTTTACTGACCGCGCCAGTTTTGATCTGGCTTTGGCACAGGCCATCGACCAATATCAACCTGATTTATTGGTCCTCGCAGGTTATATGCGCATTCTCAGTCCAGAGTTTGTTAAACACTACGCTGGCCGAATGTTGAATATTCACCCCTCACTGTTGCCCAAATATCCAGGGCTGCATACCCACCGCCAGGCACTCGAAAACGGTGATCAAGAGCATGGTACTTCTGTGCATTTTGTTACCGAAGAGTTGGATGGCGGCCCGGTGATCCTGCAAGCCAAAGTGCCGATTTTCAGCGATGACAGCGAAGAAGATGTGGTGGAGCGGGTGCAAACCCAAGAGCACAGCATTTACCCATTGGTTGTCAGTTGGTTTACCGATGGCCGCCTGGCAATGCACGACAACGCGGCCTGGCTGGATGGGGAGCGTTTGCCGTTGCAGGGTTATGCTGCCGAATAACCTTCCCTTCGTACTTGAAGCAGCATAAATACTGTTCAAACGGCTTCCCGACTAATTTGTCTCTCAGTGACCAGCTGCCTACAACTCTCCAATAACGTTGGGGATGCTCATTAATTAAAAGTGATGTCGATCTAATATTCGCGTTTTTGCCTGTATATAATCGCCCAAAACTGGCGCTGAGGTTATAATTCTGGCGACAGCGATTGCTGCCGCCACTGAGGAGTCAACATGTCTACCACTAGCAGCGTCAGATTGCGCCCACTGGAACGGGAAGATCTGCCGTTTGTTCATCAGTTAGATAATAATGCCAGCATTATGCGCTATTGGTTTGAAGAACCTTATGAAGCCTTTGTTGAGTTGTGTGATCTGTATGATAAACATATCCATGACCAAAGTGAGCGCCGCTTTATTATTGAAAGTCAGGGAACAAAAATTGGCCTGGTCGAATTAGTTGAGATTAATCATATTCACCGCCGCGCTGAATTTCAGATCATTATCGATCCAACCCATCAAGGTAGAGGCTACGCCGGTGCCGCGGCTAAATTAGCGATGGAGTATGGTTTTTCGGTACTGAATTTGTACAAACTTTATCTGATTGTGGATAAAGAAAATGAGAAAGCCATTCATATCTACAGCAAATTAGGCTTTGAAATCGAAGGCGAATTGAAGCAAGAGTTCTTTATCAATGGTGAATACCGTACTGTTATCCGTATGTGTATTTTCCAACCACAATATTTGGCTAAATATAAAACACCATCGATAAAAAATGCTTAATACGTTGGGGTCATATGGCCCCAATTGTTTTCTCCCCGTTATACCCGTCATACATCAAGCTATATATGCATTGGCTATGTTCAATTACCCGAATCACTTACTGAGTGCCAGCAAAGACAACAACGGAAAATCATCTCTCATCGCTAAAGCCGTCAGTTCCTGTTTAAACTGTTGGCTCGAGCTATCTGTTGACTCACGGCAGGCATGGTAAGAATAAATAATATCAATGACGTCATCCTCCGTCAGTTGCCCGTTTTTAGTGGCGTAAGTACTGATGAGTACTTTCAGATAAAAATAATCAATTGCTACTAAATTAAATGCAGCGGTCACCGGTAGTTCGTTACCCATCGCCAATTGGTCATGATGAATACGATAGAGAATGTAATTACGCAATACCGACGTGTGCTGTAAGAAAAAAGGCAATGCATGTTGAGACCAGGCATTTTTCCATTGCGGTTCAGCATACGCATCGGTGAAACAGGCCAGTGCCGGATGTGCATAATTAGCGAGCATTTTTTTACCGCGGATATCAGGCAATTGCATCATAAAATGCCGTAGGCAAGCCAATAATTCCTTAACGGGGCCAGCATCAGGAACAACCGCCTGTAACTCGTTCGCTGCAACACCTGCCACCATGGCATTGATTAATTCGTCACGCAGGCTATCGATTTCAGCCATTTTAATTTTATTAATGCCATTGAAAGCCTGATAGCTCTGCAAAAATTGATTTATTGCCCAAAGATTTTCTTCAATATTGTCCTGTTGATTCATTGCTAGCGCCGCACAGGCACGATTAGCCAACCGCTCCTCCGTCACAATCTCAGACGCCTTAAAATAATCATATTGATTGATAATAGAAAAACGCAGTGTTAACGCATCTGCTGAAAATAATACCTGTCGAGTCACTTCTGGGCAGGAGAGCGACATACTTTTAATTTTTTGATTTTTATAAATATGCTCAACGCGAGGATACGTGGCACAAGAGGTACTCAACGCATTAATACCGGTGTGCTTATAAATTTGGCATAAACGCTGCTCATCAAGAAAAGGGCAATTCCCCTGATTATCTGGGTTGATATTAGCCCAGGATGCCAGGCTGTCTTGAGTAACAGAAATATGGCTTATGGCGATACGCTTAATATCGGAGTAGGGGCTTTTGATGTATCTCTGATAACGGTTTTTATCGAGCGTAATACTCACGCCTTTGCAGCAGTGTTCACGGCAAGCCGCACCAACACAGCTAAACGTCTCCATAAAATCGGGTTGGGTTATCAGTAGTTCTTTCACTTAACGTTTCCATTCAATAGTCACTCATAACAAACGACATAAAAAATGGAAACTTAAATCGTGAAAGATAAATCCAGTAAATACGAGGTTATTGACAAAGTGCCCGCGACGGAGAGAACAGGCAGATCGTAAAGACGCCGTAAATACATCCATGTAGGCTCGAGCCGCGCCATCCTTGGCGCGGACGCTTTACTCCTCTGCCTATCCTCACCGTTCAAGATTGAGTCATCGGGGTTTGTCAGCAGTCTGAGTAAATACCTTATTTTGTAATGACTGGTTTTGTAACAGCCAGCGTCAGGACAACTCACGTCAGAACAA
Organism: Yersinia similis; assembly: GCF_001053095.1. Lineage (GTDB taxonomy): Bacteria > Pseudomonadota > Gammaproteobacteria > Enterobacterales > Enterobacteriaceae > Yersinia > Yersinia similis. The sequence continues at coordinate 44,457 of NZ_CGBP01000017.1, forward strand.
CCAACCTCATTCAGCACTCTATTAACCATAGCGGCCGGTAATATAATCTTCCGTCTGACGCTGATGTGGCGAGGTGAATAACGCATCGGTATTGTTATATTCCACCAAACGCCCCTGATGAATAAACGCCGTGTAATCTGAAACTCGCGCGGCCTGTTGCATATTGTGGGTCACTAATACCACCGTGTATTGCTGCTTCAAGGTCGTAATCAGCTCTTCAATGGTTAGCGTCGATATCGGGTCTAAAGCGGAAGTCGGTTCATCCAGCAATAATACTTCTGGTTCAATGGCAATCGCTCTGGCGATGACTAACCGTTGCTGCTGGCCGCTGGAGAGGCGAAACGCATTTTCCCGCAACCTATCCTTCACTTCATGCCATAACGCCGCCGCCCGTAGCGAACGCTCAACCGCATCGTCAAGGACCCGCCGGTCACGGACCCCTTGTAGGCGTAAACCGTATACCACATTCTCATAAATGGATTTAGGAAATGGGTTAGGCCGTTGAAAGACCATACCAACTCGGCGACGTAATGTGGCGACATCGGTGGTTTTATCGGTGATAATTTCATCACCCAGCCGGATCTCTCCTTCAGAATGGCAGTTATCCAGCAGGTCATTCATCCGGTTAAAGCAGCGTAACAACGTGGATTTACCACAACCTGAAGGGCCAATCAACGCCGTGACCCGATGCTTGGGGACACAGAATGAGATGTCATGCAGTACCTGCTTATCGCCATAAAATAAATTGAGCCTCTCGACCGCCAGTGCAGTTTGCTCATCAGTCAAATGCTGTACATCAAGTAGCGGCAAAGAATTCGGCGTCAAAAGTCCCATATCATGTCCTGCAGGTTAAGAATCCAATTACAACATTAAGCCACGGTACTTCTCACGCAGATGGTGACGAATCCCCATCGCGGCTAAATTAAGGCCAACGACAATGATCACCAGTAGCAGCGCGGTGGCAAAAACCAATGGGCGGGCCGCTTCCACATTCGGGCTTTGGAACGCCATATCATAGATCTGGAAGCTTAGATGCATGAATTTACGCTCCAAATGTAGGAAGGGGAAAATACCATCGACCGGTAATACCGGGGCGGATTTAACCACCCCCACTAACATCAGAGGTGCAGTCTCCCCCGCGGCCCGGGCGACGGCTAAAATCAGCCCAGTGAGCATCGCAGGTGCCGCCATCGGTAGCACGATGTGCCACAGTGTCTCAGCCTTGCTGGCCCCCAAAGCCTGTGACCCTTGCCGCAAACTGGTTGGAATGCGAGCCAGCCCTTCTTCGGTAGCAACAATCACCACCGGTAACGTCAATAAAGCCAGCGTTAACGCCGCCCACAGCACACCCGGTGTACCAAATGTTGGATTAGGCAATGACTCGGCATAAAAGAGCTTATCCAGCGAACCACCTATCAGATAAACAAAGAACCCCAGACCAAATACCCCATACACAATGGAGGGTACCCCAGCCAGGTTCACCACGGAGATACGGATCAGGCGAGTCAACCAGTTTTTCCCAGCGTATTCATGCAGATAAACCGCTGCGATCACCCCTAATGGCATCACCACGATAGACATTAAAATAACCATCAGTACCGTACCGAAAATAGCGGGAAAAACACCGCCTTCCGAACTCGCATTGTACGGATTCTCGGTCAAAAATTTCTTAGTTTGTGCCGCCCAGTGCCGCAACTTCTGCCCGAAACTCATGTCGTTGGGATACCAGGCCTGGTTAATTTCACTCAGTGGCAGTGAGTGTATTTGCTCATTCATATCTTGCCACAAGAGTGTATAGCGGTGTTTTTCCGTTTGTAAGCTCCGCAGTTTATCGATAAGAGTCTGGTGACGACGTTGTAATTCCCCCAGCTCTGCGGCAATACGATCCTGCGATTTGCTGTCTAAATCTCCGGCGATTTGCAGCCGCTTCTTTTGTAACCGCAATGCTTCAAATTGTTGATTGAGCATACTCATTTGACGGAACTGAATATCATTAGCTTGCCTAACCAGCGCCTGCACGATAGGAATGCGTTTTTGCAGCTCTTGTCTTAGGTTATCGCCAACTAATGGCTGCCCGTTATCCAACATACCGGCGAGTAAACCGTACGCCATGCCATTGTTATGGCGGTCCAGAGCCAATAGCCCCTTAGGCAGGCTGCGCTGTTGAATATCACTCTCCAACAAGGTATAAAAATCCTGCCCCTGAACCTCACGGTTACCTGCCTTGATCAGTAAGCGAGTGACTGAATCACCCGTATTTAGCGGTAGGGTAATCCCGGCCTGTTCTAATTGCTGCCGCGGTAGAGATTGTTGCCGATAAATTTCCCCCACCAGTCTTACCGGGCCGGCAGCGGCTTGTTTCAACTCAAATTGGTAGACCGGACTGGGCCAGAAATAACGCATCCCCTGCCCTGCCAGCAACAAAATGACGCCAATCAGCGCCAGCAAGCTAATACTGACTGACGCCGCAGTTAGCCAGATCCACGGCGAGCCAGATTTAACCCATTTGTCTATAAAACTCATTTGTTTATAAAACCCATTTGCTTATAAAACCTATATTTATAACTTGTTTTTATAGACCCTATTTTCATCACGCTGTCCGCTCCATTTGATAGCGTTCACGCAGCCGCAGGCGAACCGTTTCTGCCAGCGTGTTCACCAAAAACGTAAAGCAGAACAAGACCAATGCCGTCAGGAATAGCACCCGGTAGTGCCCACTGCCGACCACCGCTTCCGGCATCTCAATGGCTATGTTGGCCGCCATCGCCCGTAACCCTTGGAAAATGCTGCCATCAATAATTGGCGAGTTGCCGGTTGCCATCAGCACAATCATGGTCTCACCCACCGCACGGCCAAAACCTATCATCACCGCAGAGAAAATACCGGCGTAGGCTGAAGGCAATACCACGTGAAGCAATGTTTGCCAGGGGGTTGCCCCCAATGCCAACGAACCTTGACTTAATGACGGGGGCACACTGAACAGCGCATCCTCTGCCAAAGAGAAAATTATAGGGATCAAAGCGAACCCCATTGCCACGCCCACCACCAGCGCATTGCGCTGATCGTAATCATCCCCCAGCCACTCATGCAACGGTTGGCCCAGCGTCCACACCGCCAATGATGGCCCCAACCACAGGGCCAGCCATCCGGTCAGTAAGATCACCGGCAGCAATACAATCACATCCCAGCCTGCAGGCAATGGCCATTGTGTCTTAGCCGACAGGCGAGCGCTGCCCCAACCACACAATAAAATCGCCAGCGCCAGTAGCAACGGCAATAACAAAATCCCCGCCAGATAACGTTCAATCACCGGCGCCAGCCAGATCCCCGCAATTAAACCGATAACCACCGTGGGGAATGCTCCCATCATCTCAATGGTCGGTTTAACCACTCGCCGCAAACCCGCAGACATAAAATATGCCGTGTAAATGGCCCCCGCCAGTGCCAACGGCACCGCGAATAACATGGCATAAACGGCTGCCTTTAAGGTACCGAAGACAATCGGTATCAGGCTAAATTTGGCCTGATAGCTCTCTTCGGCAGAACTGGATTGCCATACATAGGCTGGTTCTGGGTAGTTTTCATACCACAATTGCTGCCACAGGCCACGCCAGGTGATATCTGGGTAACGATTATCCAGCCGATAAACCGACCACCCGGCGGAATTCTCCACTAACAGGCTATCGCCCCACGGCGAAAAATCTGCATGGCTAATACCTTCGACCAACGTAGATTGCAGTAACGGCGGTGACTGGATGCTGGTGAAAAGTGATAACTCACCTTGTGGCGAGAGCAAAGCAAAGACCCGGCGGGTGTTCTCAGCGGTGAGGACCCCCTGACTTGCTGGTGTAAAACTGTGGATCCGCGTCAAATGGAACTGTGAGCTTTGCCCCTTTCGCACATCAAACCATTGTGTCACCACACCATCAGGTGATTGCACCAACAGCGATTTCCCTCCAGCCAATAAGGAGAGCGTTAAAGGCCCACTGAGCGCTTCCTTTTCACCCACCAGAGAAACCACTTCGCGTAACTGCCAGCCGGAATCTGGTGGGTCACTCGCGAGTTTTTCACTCTCTAATTGCGCATTAACCCGTTGGTAAATATGTACTTGATTGCCCGATAGCACATAGAGTAAGCGGCCATCTGGCGCTAGCAACAGTTGATCGACAGTGGCGGGCACCGCGCCAAGAGTGGTTATCTGCTGCCCCTGCGTGGTGAATTGCCCCACCAACAAGCGGCTATCATCGGTAATGGCAGCAACGGAAAACTGCTGTGGTTGCGGCTCTGCCAGCGCCAGATGCAGCAAGCGCTTGCCTTGTATATCGAGCGCACGTGGTTGATCGTCCAATGGAAATTGCCAGCCAGGCGGGGTGGCAGAAAAATCGGGTTGTAGCAAAATGAAGCGGCCATTACTCAGACCCGCACCATATAAAGGCCGCCCGCCGATGGCACGGCTCCATGAGACTGGCGGCGCGGATAATGCCTGTTCATTGATGACACTGCCAGCAGGCGCATTCCCTTGTCCACCAAGGAGGATAAACGAACCTTTACCTTGATTATCAATGCGATAAGCTATTTTTCCTTGAATATCCATTCCCAGTGCTAGCGCCGGCGCATTGCGCTTCACCACGAATTGATTATCCAAACTGATAGAAACAGGTTTAAATAATGGCAATACGGCATACAATAAGTAGACAAATATCAGCATCAGTGTCAGTAATACCAGCAAACCACCACTGGTGACTATCATGCGCACCCAACGATCAATAAAAGCCCGACGCTTATCTCTCCCTGATGGTGCCGCTATGCTTGTTCGCCGCATAATGTTTAATTGCCTCATGCCTTACACCATATTCCGTCAATGGTTACTGCCCGTGATTAATCTGTCAGGCATTTACATGCTACCGTTTCAAGCTATCTGTTCAAATAAGTTGTTCAAATAAGCTGTTCAAATGACCGAGCATCTTATGTCAGTTTTGTGGCGTTTGCATGACAATGTTAACTAATGATATCTGTTGGACTTTTTTGTCAATTTTTCGCAATAATGTTTACGGACACTAAATACTCCCACAATAATCTTAATGGAGTTGCAATGGGTCAGGAAAAGCTCTATACCGAAAAAGAACTCAGTTGGTTATCTTTTAATGAGCGGGTATTGCAGGAAGCGGCGGATAAGAGCAACCCGCTTATTGAGCGGATGCGATTTCTTGGCATTTACTCCAATAATCTGGACGAGTTTTATAAAGTCCGTTTCGCCGATCTGAAACGGCGTATTCTTATTAACGAAGAGCAAGGCTCTGCCGTGACGTCCCGCCATTTGCTGAAAAAAATTCAGAGCAAAGTGGTGAAAGCCGATCAAGAATTTGATGGGCTTTATAATGACCTGTTACTGGAAATGGCCCGTAATCAAATCTTTTTGGTGAATGAGCGGCAAATTTCCGAGAATCAGCAAATTTGGCTGAAGCAATATTTTAAACAGCATCTGCGTCAACACATTACACCGATCCTGATTAACCATGACACCAATCTGGTTCAGTTTTTAAAAGATGATTATACCTATCTGGCGGTAGAAATTATTCGCGGACAGGATATTGCCTATGCCCTGCTGGAAATTCCATCAGATAAAGTACCGCGCTTTGTTAATTTACCGCCTGAAGCACCTCGCCGTCGCAAGCCAATGATATTACTTGATAATATATTGCGCTTCTGTCTGGATGAAATATTTAAAGGCTTCTTTGATTATGATGCGCTGAATGCGTATTCAATGAAAATGACGCGGGATGCCGAATATGATTTGGTGACCGAGATGGAATCAAGCCTCTTGGAATTGATGTCATCCAGCCTAAAACAACGTCTGACAGCCGAACCCGTGCGTTTTGTTTACCAGCGGGATATGCCCGATGAAATGGTCGAACTCCTGCGTAATAAATTGGGTATATCTAACGATGATTCCGTGATCGCCGGTGGTCGTTACCATAATTTTAAAGACTTTATCAACTTCCCCAATGTAGGTAAAAGTAATCTGGTTAACCGGCCAATGCCACGCCTGCGCCATGTCTGGTTTGATAAATTCCGTAACGGTTTTGATGCCATCCGCGAACAGGATGTGCTGCTGTACTACCCGTATCATACCTTTGAACATGTGCTGGAGTTATTACGGCAAGCCTCGTTCGACCCAAGCGTATTGGCGATTAAAATCAATATTTATCGGGTTGCCAAAGATTCGCGCATTATCGAATCGATGATCCATGCCGCTCATAACGGCAAAAAGGTAACGGTAGTCGTGGAGTTGCAGGCTCGCTTTGATGAAGAGGCCAATATTCATTGGGCTAAAAGTCTGACAGCGGCCGGAGTACACGTTATTTTCTCTGCGCCAGGCCTCAAAATTCATGCCAAGCTTTTCCTGATTTCTCGCCTTGAGAATGATGAAATCGTGCGTTATGCCCATATTGGCACCGGCAATTTTAACGAGAAGACCGCCAGAATTTATACCGACTATTCGTTGCTAACGGCAGATTCCCGGATTACCAATGAAGTGCGCCGGGTATTTAACTTTATTGAAAATCCCTATCGCCCGGTTAAGTTCGATAATCTGATGGTTTCACCACAGAATTCGCGCTTAATGTTATATCAGTTGATTGATCAGGAAATTATCCACGCACAGGCCGGTGAAAGTGCGGGTATTACCCTAAAAATAAATAATTTAGTGGATAAAGGTCTGGTAGATAGGTTATATAGCGCCTCCAGTGCTGGCGTCAAAATACGTCTATTGGTGCGCGGCATGTGTTCATTAATCCCGAATATGCCGGGTATCAGCGATAATATTCAGGTCACCAGTATTGTTGATCGCTTTTTAGAGCATGATCGTGTGTACGTTTTTGAGAATAAAGGCGACAAGCTGGTTTATCTCTCCTCTGCGGACTGGATGACCCGTAATATTGACTACCGAATTGAAGTAGCCGTTTCGTTGTTGGATCCAAAATTGAAGCAGCGGGTGCTGGATATCTTAGAGATATTATTCAACGACACCGTCAAAGCCCGTTATATTGATAAAGAGCTGAGTAATCGTTATGTACCGCGTGGAAACCGGCGCAAGGTACGTGCACAGATTGCTATCTATGATTATTTAAAAGCACTGGAACAACCGGAGCAGTAGACCTAACACTATGCCGCTAACCAATAATTCGACTACCAAACCGCAGGAAATTGCCGCCATCGATCTTGGCTCTAACAGTTTCCATATGGTCATTGCCCGTATCGTCAACGGCGCTTTGCAAGTTTTAGGACGTCTGAAACAACGCGTGCATCTGGCCGATGGCCTGGATAGCAATAATATGCTCAGTGAAGAGGCTATCGAACGTGGTCTGGCCTGTCTGGCCCTGTTTGCTGAACGTTTACAGGGGTTCTCCCCAGATAACGTGTGTATCGTCGGGACTCACTCCCTGCGGCAAGCGGCCAACGCAGAGACATTCCTCAAACGTGCCGCTGAGGTTATCCCTTATCCCATTGAAATTATCTCGGGCCAGGAAGAGGCGCGCCTGATTTTTATGGGCGTTGAACACACCCAACCGGAGAAGGGCCGCAAGCTGGTTATCGACATCGGTGGCGGGTCGACAGAAATGGTGATTGGCGAAGACTTTGAGCCATTGCTGGTAGAGAGCCGCCGTATGGGCTGCGTCAGTTTTGCTCAACAGTTTTTCCCTGGTGGTGAAATCAGCAAGAATAATTTCAGGCGTGCGCGTCTGGCCGCCGCACAAAAGTTGGAAAATCTGGCATGGCAATACCGGATCCAAGGCTGGCAATATGCGCTGGGTGCGTCTGGCACCATTAAAGCCACCTATGAAGTCTTGGTTGAAATGGGTGAAAAAGACGGTTTGATCACGCCTGAACGGCTGGAAATGCTGGTTGAAAATGTCCTGCAATTCAAGCAATTTTCAGCCCTGAGCCTGCCGGGGCTTTCGGAGGATCGCCAATCTGTATTTGTTCCGGGGCTGGCTATTCTCTGTGGCGTATTCGACGCATTAGCCATCAAAACATTACGTTTATCTGACGGTGCGCTACGTGAAGGTGTGCTGTATGAAATGGAAGGCCGCTTCCGCCATCAGGATATCCGTCAACGTACCGCCAAGAGTTTGGCAGACCACTACAATATTGATCGTGAACAAGCCCGTCGGGTGCTGGAAACCACGGAGCAACTGTATACCCAGTGGTTGGCACAAAATACCAAGCTGGTGCAGCCCCAACTGGAAGCATTATTGAAATGGGCGGCGATGCTGCATGAAGTTGGCCTGAGCATTAATCACAGCGGCATGCATCGTCATTCGGCCTATATTTTGCAAAATACGAATTTACCGGGCTTCAATCAGGAGCAGCAAACCCTGTTGGCAACGTTGGTCCGAATGCACCGTAAAGCTATCAAATTGGATGAATTGCCACGCCTGAATTTATTCAAGAAGAAATACTATTTGCCATTAATTCAATTATTACGTCTGAGCACATTGCTGAATAATCAACGCCAATCCACCACCACACCAGAAAGCCTGCGGTTGATAACCGACGACAGTCACTGGACATTGCGTTTTCCACAGGGTTATTTGACGCAAAATAGCCTGGTACAACTGGATTTCGAACGTGAACAGGCCTACTGGGATGATGTTGTGGGGTGGAAGCTGATTATTGAAGAAGAGCCGGATGAAGCTGCGGAAGTGGCCCCTAAAGAGTGATTCGACTCTTATCAAATCGCGCACCGGGCGGTTGTCATCACCCGGTACGTCAATTGACAGCATGAGCGGTTAAATCATTCGTCGTTAAAACGATCAGCAGTTAAACGATCATTGCTAAGCGATAAAACAAAGACTATGCGAAGAAGACCTTCAACTCAATTGACGAAAATTATCTTGCTGGTGAGTTTTCTCATTCTGTTTGGCCGCCTATTGTATGCGGCAATCGCGTCGATTTCCCATCACCAAGAACGTCAGCCTCAACAAGTCGAGCTGTCGGTGGAGGGCGAGCCTCCTGGCCCGCATCAAACAGACCTTAGCCCGTAGATTTGGTGCCCCCCCTACGCCCTTAGAATGTTTAGATCCAAGGACACATTATGCCCGTGCCTATTATTCCAGTGTCGCTTTCTGCCGCTGCCAAAAAGAATGCCAAAATCAACACTAAAAAACTGGCCGAAATACGCGAAAGAATACTCTCCCTCTTATTAAATAATCGAGCATTGGTTGACGGTATTTTGGGCCGTCAGGAAGAGCGGGAAAATCTCAGTGATGAACAACTGCTGGACCAAACCGCAGAAATAAAAACCTTGCTCGATGACCTACATGCAGCGGATCTCGCCGATTTACTGGAAGCATTGCCCAACGACGAACGTTTGGCGCTCTGGCGCTTGGTTAAAAATGAGAAGCGCGGCCAAACGCTGGTTGAAGTCTCTGAGACCGTGTGGGATACCCTGATCAAAGAGATGAGCGATAAAGATCTGTTAAAAGCCATGCGCACCTTGCATGTGGATGAACAGGCTTATCTGGCCGAATATTTACCGCGTAACCTGATGGGTCGCTTGCTGACCTCATTGGATCCGGATCAACGGGCCAGAGTTCGTGAAGTGATTCAGTATGGCCGTGACAGTGTCGGCCAAATGATGGATTTTGAGCTGGTCACCGTCCGCAAGGATATTACGCTGGCGACCGTGCAACGCTATTTGCGCTATCGGAAACGTATCCCTGACGCCACAGATAAACTGTTTGTTATTGATCGCAAAAATACGTTACTCGGCGAATTACCCCTGACATCAATTCTGCTCAATGCACCGAACACCTTGGTTTCTGAGGTGATGGATCAAAATCCGACTACGTTCCAACCAGAGCAGAAAGCCGAAGATGCTGCGGGTGCCTTTGAACGTTATGACTTAATCAGCGCCGCCGTTATTGATGCTAAAGGTAAGCTGATGGGTCGCCTGACCATCGAAGAGATTGTTGACGTGGTTAATGAAGAAAGTGATACCACGCTACGGCGCATGGGGGGGTTAAGCCCGGAAGAGGATGTGTTCTCCCCGGTAGGCCGCGCTGTACGCACCCGCTGGTCATGGCTGGCGATTAATCTTTGTACTGCATTTGTGGCCTCCAGGGTCATCGGCTTATTTGAAGATACAATTTCACAATTAGTGGCGCTGGCGGCGTTAATGCCGATTGTCGCCGGTATCGGCGGTAATACCGGCAATCAGACCATTACCATGATTGTTCGCGCATTGGCTTTACACCATATTCAACAAGGTAGTGTCTCCTTCCTGATGTTAAGAGAATTAGGGGTGGCATTGATTAATGGCCTGGTCTGGGGAGGGATTATGGGCCTTGTCACCTACCTGCTGTATGGCGACCCAGCAATGGGGGCAGTGATGACGTTAGCCATGATGCTCAATCTATTAATGGCGGCGGTAATGGGCGTAATCATCCCTATGACCATGGCCCGTTTAGGCCGTGACCCGGCGATTGGTTCCAGTGTCATGATCACCGCCATCACTGATACCGGTGGATTCTTCATCTTTTTAGGTCTCGCCACCCTATTTTTAGTCTAGTGACATTCTCTGCCTACACCATGATCGGAGTCCCCTTAATCCGTAGGCTGGTCGCTGCCCTGATTTGGATAGCGATCCGCTTGCTCCCGTGTTCACTCTGGGGTAAAGTCGCCCCCCTTTATTTGGCCTGGGGAGCAATTGATGTTCATTGGATTTGACTACGGCACAGCAAACTGCTCAGTTGCCGTGATGCGGGATGATGCTCCCAAGTTGCTGGCGTTGGAAAATAACGACGTCTATTTACCTTCTATGTTGTGTGCACCAACACGCGAAGCCGTGAGTGAGTGTCTACATCGTCACTGGCAAGTACCAACGGGTAGCGGCGAAAACCAACAACTATTACGTCGGGCCATCGCGTTCAATCGCGAAGAAGATATTCCGGTCACTGCCGATAGCCTGATGTTCGGCCTCTCGGCCCTTGCTCAATACATCGAAGACCCCGAAGAGGTTTACTTTGTAAAGTCGCCAAAATCCTTTTTAGGCGCTAATGGCCTGAGACCTCAGCAACTGGCACTGTTTGAAGATTTAGTCTGCGCCATGATGTTTCACATCAAGCGTCAGGCAGAATCCGTTCTGGCATCAGAAATCAGTCAAACGGTCATTGGCCGCCCGGTAAACTTTCAGGGTTCCGGTGGTGAAGAGGCTAACCGGCAGGCGGAAGGGATTTTATTACGTGCCGCACAACGTGCCGGTTTCCGTGATATCGCCTTCCAGTTTGAACCGGTTGCTGCGGGTCTGGATTTCGAAGCGACATTAACGGAAGAAAAAACCGTACTGGTCGTGGATATCGGCGGGGGTACCACCGACTGTTCAGTATTATTGATGGGGCCAAAGTGGCAAGGTCTGGCTGATCGCCAACAGAGCCTGTTGGGGCATAGCGGCTGCCGTGTTGGGGGTAACGATCTCGACATCATGCTGGCCTTCAAACAATTGATGCCACTGTTTGGGATGGGCGGCGAAACCGAGAAAGGGATCGCCATGCCGTCCCTACCTTATTGGAATGCGGTTGCCACCAATGATGTCCCGGCACAAAGCGACTTCTACAGCACAGTTAATGGCCGTTTCCTGCGTGACCTTATCCGTGATGCCGCTAACCCACAGCAAGTTGAACGGCTGCTGAAAGTATATCAACAGCGCCTGAGCTACCGCTTGGTTCGTGCCGCAGAAGAGAGCAAAATTGCGCTGTCTGAGCAAGAGCAGGTTGCTACAACATTGGATTTTGTTGAAGCCGAATTGGGCCAAATCATCAGCCAGCAGCAACTGGCCGAAGCGATTAGTCCACCGCTACAACGCATTCAAGAGCAAGTCAGCCTGGCACTGGCCACCAGCCATGTCAAACCCGATGTTATTTACCTGACTGGCGGTAGCGCCCGCTCTCCGTTACTGCGTGCCGCGCTACAGCAACAATTGCCTGGGATCCCGTTGGTGGGTGGGAACGATTTCGGCTCGGTAACCGCCGGATTGGCCCGTTGGGCCCAAACCCTGTACCGATAAATCGCCCCCTTCTGTTCACCTCTCAGTGAGTTATCTCGCACTGAGAGGTGTTTCCTCCCCGAACATCCCTCCAATCAGTTGTTAATTAAAAAATAACGTTAGTGCACAGTTAACTCACTCAGAACTTGATCTAGGGTACTGAGGAAAATATCCGCATGTTGCGTTTCAAAGACTAGCGGCGGGCAAATTTTCAGTACATTCTCCGCTCTTCATCCAGCACAAATAATATTCAGGTCTTTGCCGAGAAATAGCCAAAAATTGGTATAGACTTATCGTTATCTTCTCCCTTCATGCCGTTTGTAAAGCGGGTCAGACAAACCCTGACACTACTTTCATATTTCCTCCATTTTTATCCGGTAATTGCCCGTTAAACTAGTAACATATCCGAAAACTCAGATACTGCGCCCATGTGGTGCAGATAGTCACGATAAAAAAGGACGCTTCGCCATCATGAAATCTCAATCCAAACGCACTTCCCGATTATTCGTATTCGTGGGGGTAGTGGTGGCGATCATTGTTGCGGTGCTTGGTTGGCACTACTTCAGTACCACTTCTGATAGCACCTCAGGCGCTCAGCAGAGTGCCCGCGGTCAGGACACTAGCCATGGTAGCCGCCGTAATATGCCGCTGGCACCGGTGCAAGCCGCAACCGCAACCGAGCAGGAAGTACCACGTTATCTCACTGGCTTAGGGACGGTCATTGCCGCCAATACTGTCACGGTAACCAGCCGAGTTGATGGTGAATTGATGGCCCTTCATTTCACCGAAGGGCAGCAGGTCAAGGCTGGCGACTTACTGGCAGAGATCGACCCCCGCCCTTACGAAGTCCAACTGACGCAGGCTCAGGGGCAGTTGGCAAAAGATCAGGCCACGCTGGATAACGCCCGTCGTGATCTGGCCCGTTATCAGAAATTGTCCAAAACTGGCTTGATTTCGCAACAGGAACTGGATACGCAATCTTCGCTGGTACGCCAGAGCGAGGGCAGTGTGAAAGCCGATCAGGGCGCTATCGACAGCGCCAAGTTGCAACTGACGTATAGCCGTATTACCGCGCCTATCTCCGGCAGAGTTGGCCTGAAACAAGTGGATGTCGGCAATTATATTACCAGCGGCACGGCCACACCAATTGTGGTGATCACCCAGACACATCCCGTTGATGTGGTCTTTACCCTGCCAGAAAGCGATATTCCCGCCATTATACAAGCACAGAAAAATGCGGAGAAGACTAATGCCATCGTACCCGTTGAAGCCTGGGATCGGACTAATAAACAGATGCTGGCACAGGGTTACTTGCTCAGTATTGATAACCAGATTGATACCACGACAGGCACCATTAAACTGAAAGCCCGCTTTAATAATGAAGATGATGTGCTGTTCCCTAACCAGTTTGTTAACGCCCGTATCAAAGTCGATTTGCTGCAAAATGCTGTCGTGGTGCCCACCGCAGCCGTACAAATGGGCAGCGAAGGTAACTTTGTCTGGACGTTAGATGATGCCAATAACGTCAGCAAACATCTGATCACCACCGGGATTCAGGATAGCCAACAAGTGGTTATCAACGCAGGCCTGAACGCTGGGCAACGCGTGGTCACCGATGGTATTGACCGCCTGACCGAGGGGGTACAGGTTGAAGTGGTAACACCACGCAGCGCCAATACTGACGTCAATCCAGCCAGTACGGAGAAAGCGGCTGCAGAAGCAGAAGGCAGCACCCCGCATCAAGGCCGAGGGCGTCCGGCCAATGCGCCCGCACGTAGCACCACGGCTGCGGAGAAATCCTGATGCAAGTGATGCCTCCAACACCCGGTGGCGGGCCGTCACGGCTGTTTATTCTGCGCCCGGTCGCCACCACATTATTTATGATCGCGATTTTACTGGCCGGGATTATCGGTTACCGCGCCTTGCCGGTCTCGGCCCTGCCAGAGGTCGATTACCCAACCATTCAGGTGGTGACGCTCTACCCTGGGGCTAGCCCGGATGTCGTGACATCGTCGATTACCGCCCCGCTGGAACGCCAGTTCGGCCAAATGTCCGGCCTAAAACAGATGGCCTCCCAAAGCTCGGGTGGCGCATCAGTCATTACCTTGCAATTCCAGCTCACACTGCCGCTGGATGTGGCAGAACAAGAAGTGCAGGCCGCCATTAATGCGGCGACCAACCTGCTGCCTTCCGACCTGCCCTATCCACCGATTTACAATAAAGTGAATCCCGCGGATCCACCCATCCTAACGCTGGCCGTAACCGCGACCGCCATCCCCATGACGCAAGTGGAAGACATGGTGGAAACCCGCATTGCGCAGAAAATTTCACAGGTCACGGGTGTCGGTTTAGTCACCTTATCCGGTGGTCAACGCCCGGCGGTACGGGTGAAATTAAATGCGCCTGCCGTGGCGGCACTGGGGCTGGACAGCGAGACTATTCGCACCGCCATCAGTAATGCCAACGTCAATTCCGCCAAAGGCAGTTTGGATGGGCCAACCCGTTCGGTGACCCTGTCAGCCAATGATCAGATGAAGTCCGCCGAAGATTACCGTGACCTAATCATCGCCTACCAAAACGGTGCGCCCATCCGCTTACAAGATGTCGCCACCATTGAACAAGGGGCGGAAAATAACAAACTGGCCGCCTGGGCCAATACTCAATCAGCGATTGTGCTGAATATCCAACGTCAACCTGGGGTCAATGTGATCGCCACCGCTGACAGTATTCGCGAAATGCTGCCTGAGCTGATTAAAAGCCTGCCCAAATCGGTTGATGTCAAGGTGCTGACCGACCGCACCAGCACCATCCGGGCCTCGGTCAATGATGTGCAATTCGAGTTACTGCTGGCCATTGTACTGGTCGTGATGGTGATTTATCTATTTCTGCGTAATGCCGCCGCAACCATTATTCCCAGTATCGCAGTGCCGTTATCGCTGGTCGGTACCTTCGCCGCCATGTATTTTCTGGGCTTTTCGATCAATAACCTGACATTGATGGCCCTCACCATCGCCACCGGTTTTGTGGTGGATGACGCTATCGTGGTGATTGAAAATATCTCCCGTTATATCGAAAAGGGAGAGAAGCCGCTCGATGCCGCGTTGAAGGGAGCCGGTGAGATCGGTTTTACCATTATTTCACTGACCTTCTCATTGATTGCCGTGTTAATTCCTCTGCTGTTTATGGGGGATATCGTTGGCCGGTTGTTCCGCGAATTTGCCGTAACGCTGGCGGTCGCTATCCTGATCTCGGCGGTGGTCTCCCTGACCCTGACACCGATGATGTGCGCACGAATGCTCAGCTATGAGTCACTGCGTAAACAAAACCGCCTGTCCCGTGCCAGTGAGAAATTCTTTGACTGGGTGATCGCCCATTATGCTGTCGGCCTGAAAAAAGTCCTCAATCATCCGTGGCTGACCCTAAGTGTCGCGTTCAGTACTCTGGTACTGACAGTGATACTTTACTTGCTGATCCCAAAAGGCTTTTTCCCGTTGCAAGACAACGGGCTGATTCAAGGGACACTGGAAGCGCCGCAATCTGTTTCGTTCAGTAATATGGCCGAACGGCAGCAGCAGGTAGCCGCCATTATCCTCAAAGATCCGGCCGTAGAAAGCCTGACCTCGTTTGTCGGCGTTGATGGCACCAATGCCACCCTCAACAATGGCCGTTTGCAGATAAACCTTAAGCCGTTGAGTGAACGGGATGATCGCATTCCACAGATTATTATCCGTTTACAGAAGAGTGTCAGTGGGGTGCCTGGCATCAAACTGTATTTGCAGCCAGTACAAGATTTGACCATTGATACTCAACTCAGCCGGACACAATACCAGTTCACGCTGCAAGCCACTTCGCTGGAAGAACTCAGTACCTGGGTACCCAAACTGGTCAATGAATTGCAGCAAAAAGCGCCATTTCAGGATGTAACCAGTGACTGGCAGGATCAGGGGCTGGTGGCGTTTGTTAATGTGGATCGCGACAGCGCCAGCCGTTTGGGCATTACCATGGCAGCCATCGACAGCGCCTTATATAACGCCTTTGGTCAACGGCTGATTTCCACCATTTATACACAGGCCAATCAATACCGAGTGGTGTTAGAGCATGATGTGCAAGCCACGCCAGGGCTGGCGGCATTCAATGATATTCGTCTGACCGGTAGTGATGGCAAAGGGGTCCCACTGAACAGCATTGCCACCATTGAAGAGCGCTTTGGGCCACTGTCTATCAACCATTTGAATCAATTCCCGTCAGCAACGGTATCGTTCAATCTGGCGCAGGGCTATTCCCTCGGAGAGGCGGTGGCCGCAGTGACCTTGGCCGAAAAAGAGATCCAACTGCCTGCGGATATCACCACGCGTTTCCAAGGCTCGACTTTGGCCTTCCAGGCCGCGTTGGGCAGTACGCTTTGGCTGATTATTGCCGCCATTGTGGCGATGTATATTGTGCTCGGCGTGTTATATGAAAGTTTTATTCATCCAATTACTATTTTGTCCACCTTACCGACCGCTGGCGTCGGGGCCTTGTTAGCGTTGATGTTAACCGGCAATGAGCTGGATGTGATTGCCATCATCGGGATTATTTTGTTGATAGGCATCGTGAAAAAGAACGCCATCATGATGATCGACTTTGCCCTGGCCGCCGAGCGCGATCAGGGGATGACGCCGTATGACGCTATCTATCAAGCCTGTCTACTGCGTTTTCGCCCGATCCTGATGACCACGCTGGCCGCGCTGTTCGGTGCCTTGCCCTTGATGTTGAGTACCGGTGTCGGTGCCGAACTGCGTCAGCCACTAGGGGTGTGTATGGTCGGTGGGCTGATTGTCAGTCAGGTGCTGACGCTGTTTACCACGCCCGTTATTTACCTGCTATTTGATAAATTGGCGCGGAATACTCGGGGGAAAAATCGCCATCGTGATGAGGATATTGACTCGTCTGAGTTGCTGAACGGACAGGAGCCACAGTGAAATTCTTCGCTCTGTTTATCCAGCGCCCGGTCGCCACCACACTGTTGACGCTGGCGATCACTCTCAGTGGCATAATTGGCTTTAGCCTACTGCCGGTATCGCCACTGCCGCAGGTTGACTACCCGGTCATTATGGTCAGCGCCTCAATGCCCGGTGCTGATCCAGAAACCATGGCCTCATCGGTTGCGACACCGCTGGAGCGTGCCTTGGGAAGAATTGCCGGGGTGAATGAAATGACCTCGACCAGTTCGCTGGGTAGCACGCGGATCATTCTGCAATTCGATCTTAACCGCGATATCAACGGCGCGGCCCGTGATGTGCAGGCGGCGCTCAATGCCGCCCAGAGCTTGCTGCCGTCAGGGATGCCCAGCCGCCCAACCTATCGTAAAATGAACCCGTCTGATGCGCCGATTATGATCATGACGCTGACGTCAGATACCTTCTCACAGGGGCAACTCTATGATTATGCCTCCACCAAACTGGCGCAAAAAATCGCCCAGACCGAGGGGGTCAGTGATGTCACGGTAGGCGGCAGTTCCTTGCCTGCAGTGCGGGTCGAATTAAATCCCAGCGCCTTATTTAATCAGGGCGTATCACTGGATGCTGTGCGTCAGGCCATCAGTGCCGCCAACGTGCGCCGCCCACAAGGTTCAGTGGATGCCGCAGAGACACATTGGCAGGTACAAGCCAACGATGAGATCAAAACCGCCGAGGGCTACCGTCCGCTGATAGTCCACTACAATAATGGTTCTCCGGTACGGCTACAGGATGTCGCCAATGTTATCGACTCAGTTCAGGATGTTCGCAATGCGGGGATGTCCGCAGGCCAACCGGCCGTCCTGTTAGTGATCAGCCGTGAACCGGGGGCCAATATTATTGCCACCGTAGACCGGATACGCGCCGAGTTACCTGCCTTACGCGCCTCAATCCCGGCCTCAATTCAGCTAAATATTGCTCAAGATCGCTCACCCACCATTCGCGCATCACTGGATGAGGTCGAACGTTCATCGGTCATTGCGGTAGCTCTGGTCATTCTGGTGGTCTTTATCTTCCTACGTTCGGGTCGAGCCACGTTGATCCCCGCCGTCGCGGTACCCGTCTCGTTGATCGGTACTTTTGCTGCGATGTATCTGTGCGGTTTTAGTCTGAATAACCTGTCACTGATGGCATTGACCATTGCTACCGGTTTTGTGGTCGATGATGCCATCGTGGTGCTGGAAAATATTTCCCGCCACTTGGAAGCGGGCATGAAACCGATGGTGGCCGCCCTACGTGGGGTCCGTGAAGTGGGTTTTACCGTGCTATCAATGAGTATTTCACTGGTGGCGGTATTTATTCCTCTGCTATTGATGGAGGGGCTACCGGGGCGTTTATTCCGTGAATTTGCTGTCACACTGTCGGTGGCGATTGGCATTTCACTGGTGATATCCCTTACCCTAACGCCAATGATGTGCGCCTGGTTGCTGCGTTCACACCCAAAAGGTCAGCAACAACGTATTCGCGGTTTTGGTAAAGTGCTACTGGCTATTCAGCAAGGCTATGGTCGTTCACTGAATTGGGCCTTAAGTCATACTCGCTGGGTGATGGTTGTGCTGCTTTCCACCATTGCCCTGAATGTCTGGCTGTATATCAGTATCCCCAAAACCTTTTTCCCCGAGCAGGACACAGGCCGGATGATGGGCTTTATTCAGGCCGATCAGAGTATTTCGTTCCAATCGATGCAGCAAAAGCTGAAAGATTTTATGCAGATCGTCGGGGCTGATCCGGCAGTGGACAGCGTCACCGGTTTTACAGGCGGCTCGCGCACTAACAGCGGATCGATGTTTATTTCACTGAAGCCGCTCAGCGAGCGTAAGGAAACCGCTCAGCAGGTGATTACTCGCTTACGCGGCAAACTGGCAAAAGAGCCGGGAGCCAACCTGTTCTTGTCTTCCGTGCAAGATATCCGAGTCGGTGGCCGTCACTCCAACGCCGCCTACCAATTTACCCTGTTGGCGGATGATCTGGCAGCACTGCGCGAATGGGAACCCAAAGTCCGGGCGGCGCTAGCCAAATTGCCACAATTGGCGGATGTAAACTCGGATCAACAAGATAAGGGCGCGGAGATGGCATTGACTTATGATCGCGAAACCATGGCGCGGCTGGGTATCGATGTCTCTGAAGCGAATGCTCTGCTGAATAATGCCTTCGGCCAACGGCAAATATCCACGATTTATCAACCGCTGAACCAATACAAAGTGGTGATGGAAGTGGCTCCTGAATATACGCAGGATGTGAGTTCGCTGGATAAAATGTTTGTGATTAACAGCAATGGTCAGTCCATTCCGCTGTCCTATTTCGCTAAATGGCAACCCGCCAACGCCCCGCTGGCGGTCAATCACCAAGGCTTATCCGCCGCGTCAACCATCTCATTTAACCTGCCAGATGGCGGCAGCTTGTCTGAGGCCACGGCGGCTGTCGAACGAGCTATGACAGAATTGGGGGTGCCCTCCACCGTGCGTGGGGCGTTTGCAGGTACCGCTCAGGTATTCCAGGAAACGCTGAAATCTCAGCTATGGCTGATTATGGCGGCCATCGCCACGGTGTATATCGTGCTGGGGATTTTATACGAAAGTTATGTTCACCCGCTGACCATCCTCTCGACTTTACCGTCTGCAGGGGTCGGGGCGTTGCTGGCGCTGGAGTTATTCGATGCACCGTTCAGCCTGATCGCCTTAATCGGCATTATGTTGTTGATTGGTATTGTGAAAAAGAACGCCATCATGATGGTTGACTTCGCCCTGGATGCGCAACGTAATGGCAATATCAGCGCCCGCGATGCTATTTTCCAGGCCAGTTTACTGCGTTTCCGGCCAATCATCATGACCACCTTAGCCGCACTGTTTGGGGCGCTCCCCTTGGTGCTTAGCAGTGGTGATGGCGCAGAGTTACGTCAACCGCTGGGTATTACCATTGTCGGTGGGCTGGTAGTAAGCCAATTACTGACGTTGTACACCACACCGGTGATTTATCTCTACTTTGACCGGTTGCGTAACCGCTTTAGCAAGCAACCGCTGATGAAATTGGAATAGTATGCAACAGAGTGGGAGTAGGAGTGGGACGCCATGGTAACGCAAGCAACATCTGTGCGATGGCAATTGTGGATTGTCGCTTTCGGATTTTTTATGCAGACGCTGGATACCACCATCGTCAATACCGCCCTGCCCTCCATCGCGGCCAGTCTGGGCGAAAATCCGTTACGTATGCAATCGGTGATTGTCTCGTATGTCCTGACCGTCGCGGTGATGTTGCCCGCCAGTGGTTGGCTGGCGGACCGGATCGGCGTCAAGTGGGTATTCTTCTCAGCGATTATTCTGTTCACCTTCGGATCGCTGATGTGCGCGCAATCAGCAACACTGAATGAACTGATCCTCTCCCGTGTGCTTCAGGGGGTAGGCGGCGCAATGATGGTGCCAGTAGGCCGCCTGACGGTGATGAAAATCGTGCCACGCGAGCAATATATGGCGGCAATGGCGTTTGTCACACTGCCCGGCCAGATTGGGCCATTAGTTGGCCCGGCGCTGGGCGGTTTTTTAGTGGAGTTTGCCAGTTGGCACTGGATTTTCCTGATCAACCTGCCTGTTGGTGTGATCGGCGCATTGGCAACCTTGGTGCTCATGCCTAATCACAAAATGTCTACCCGGCGCTTTGATATCAGCGGCTTTATCATGCTGGCAATCGGTATGGCGGCCTTAACGCTAGCACTGGACGGCCACACTGGACTGGGGTTATCGCCGCTGGCCATCGCGGGGTTGATACTGTGTGGCGTGATAGCGCTGGGCAGTTATTGGTGGCATGCGCAGGGCAACCATTTCGCACTGTTCTCACTGCACCTGTTCAAGAATAAAATCTATACCCTTGGTTTGGTCGGGAGTATGTCCGCCCGTATCGGCAGCGGCATGTTGCCATTTATGACGCCTATCTTTCTGCAAATCGGCCTGGGGTTTAGCCCATTCCACGCGGGGCTGATGATGATCCCGATGATTATCGGCAGCATGGGCATGAAGCGGATTATCGTACAGGTCGTCAACCGCTTTGGTTACCGGCGAGTACTGGTCAACGCCACATTATTACTGGCCGTCGTCAGCCTGAGTTTACCGCTCGTGGCAATCATGGGTTGGACACTGCTGATGCCAGTAGTGTTATTCTTCCAAGGAATGCTCAACGCATTACGCTTTTCCACCATGAATACCTTAACCCTAAAAACGTTACCAGATCGTCTGGCCAGCAGCGGTAACAGCCTATTGTCGATGGCGATGCAACTGTCCATGAGTATCGGGGTCAGTACTGCCGGAATATTATTGGGTACCTTTGCTCATCATCAGGTAGCCACCAACACGCCTGCCACTCACAGCGCGTTCTTATACAGTTACTTATGTATGGCAATCATTATTGCCCTACCCGCCCTGATATTTAACCGCGTCCCCCCGGATACAGGAGCCAATCGTCATTTGGCCCGTTAGATTGGCCGACTGATAAAGACAGGTGAAATTATGATAAGGATCGGCATTACCGGAAAACTGTTTATGGCTATTTTCGCCACTTGCATGTTGGTATTGATAACCATGCACTGGGGCGTCAGGACCAGTTTTGAACGCGGTTTTATTGACTACATCAAGCAAAGTAATGAACAGCGGATCGCCATGCTGAGTCATGCGCTTGAAGCCGAATATCAGCACTACGGTAACTGGGATTTTCTGCGTAATAATGACCAAGTGATTTACCAGATCATGCGATCCTTTGAGCAAAACCAAAACAGTGAGAACAGACCCAGTATGCCGCCCCGTGGCTGGCGTGCCCAATTTTGGGTGGTTGATCAAGACAATAATCTGCTGGTCGGGCACACCGGGCATGTCCCCACAGAAGCTAGCCGCAGTGCCATAAAAGTCAATGATCAGGTCGTCGGCTGGGTGATTTCGACCCCATCGGAAAAACTGACCCGTAATGCAGATATCACCTTTGATCAACAACAGCGCCGCACCAGTTGGTTTATTGTTGGCCTCTCGACACTACTGGCGGCGGCCGTCACATGGGTGCTATCACGCGGCATGTTAGCCCCAGTAAAACGGCTGGTTGAAGGCACGCATCGGCTGGCCGCGGGGGATTTTAGCACCCGTGTTGCCGTCAGTAGCCGCGATGAACTGGGCCACCTGGCACAAGATTTTAACCAGTTAGCCAGTTCACTGGAAAAAAATGAACAAATGCGCCGTGATTTTATGGCCGATGTGTCCCATGAACTCCGCACGCCCCTGGCGGTGTTACGCGGAGAACTGGAAGCCTTACAAGACGGCCTGCGCCAACCCACCCCCGAGTCATTAAGTTCACTCCAAGCCGAGGTGGCGATTTTGACGAAACTGGTCAATGATCTGCACCAGTTATCACAGTCTGATCGCGGGGCGCTGGCTTACCGTAAAACCCAACTGGATGTGGTCCGGCTATTGCAAGTGGCGATTGCCAGCTTCCATGGCCGCTTCCAGAACAAAAATATGACCATCACCGCCCATCTGCCTGAACACGCTGTCATCTTTGGCGACCCTGACCGGCTCAATCAGCTATTTCACAATTTACTGGAAAATAGCCTGCGTTATACCAACGAGGGGGGGACATTAGAAATTATCGCGTTGATCCAAGAAGAGACACTCACACTGCACTGGCAAGACAGTAAACCGGGGGTCAGCGATGAACAGCTCGAGCGCCTTTTTGAACGTTTTTATCGTACGGAAAGTTCACGCAATCGCGCCAGTGGCGGCTCTGGGTTGGGGTTGGCGATTTGCCACAATATTGTTGATGCGCATAGTGGAAAAATCAGCGCTAAACATTCACCTTTGGGTGGCCTGCGGATTACGGTAGTATTCCCCCTATTTCATTCCATAGGGTAATCCATTGTAATGCACGAGCCGCTTCTGTCGGCCAGCCAGTCTGGCTCCGTATTGATCGTTGAAGATGAACCCAAACTTGGCCAGCTACTCGTCGATTACCTGCAAGCCGCGGGTTACCACACCCAGTGGCTGACCAACGGGGCCGAGGTTGTGGCGACGGTTCGCCAGACGCCACCCGCCATCATCTTGCTGGATCTCATGCTGCCCGGCAGTGATGGCATCACTCTATGCCGTGAAATCCGCCGCTTCTCTGATATTCCTATTGTCATGGTGACGGCAAAAACGGAAGAGATTGATCGGCTATTGGGGCTGGAGATTGGCGCTGATGACTATATCTGCAAGCCCTATAGCCCACGGGAAGTGGTCGCTCGAGTCAAAACCATTCTACGCCGCTGCTCTCAGCAACATCATCGACCTACCGATGACGCACCACTGCTGATCAATGAATCCCGTTTTCAAGCAAGTTACCAAGGGCATATGCTGGAATTAACCCCGGCAGAATTCCGTTTACTGAAAATATTAGCGTCCCAACCGGGACATGTTTTCAGCCGGGAACAACTGCTGAACAACCTTTACGACGATTACCGGGTAGTGACTGATCGCACCATTGATAGCCATATCAAAAATCTGCGGCGGAAACTGGAATTACTCGATGGTGAAAAACCGTTTATCCGCGCGGTATATGGCATGGGATATCGCTGGGAAGCAGAGATGTGCCGTTTGTTGTAATTCTGTTTTTGCCATGGATGCGCTATGTTGGCTGTGTTAGCTCGTTATGTTTGCGATGCACGGAGCACATGACCTGACTTCCGGTCAACCTTGACTACACTCATTAGAGGTATCACATGCAACAGGAGAAACACTATGGCCTTGGGTCACTATGAGATTAAGAAAGCAAAGAATGGGCAATATCATTTCAATCTGAAGGCCAGCAATGGCGAAATTATTCTCTCCAGTGAGATGTACGCCAGTAAAGCCTCAGCTGAAAATGGCATCGCATCAGTACAAAGTAACTCCCCGCAAAAAAGCCAGTACGAGCTTAAACACAACACAAAAAATGAGCCTTATTTCGTTCTGAAAGCGAAAAACCATCAAATTATTGGCGTCAGTGAATCCTACAGTTCCCCAACCGCCGCCAAGAATGGTATTGCCTCCGTTATGAAAAATGGCCTGTCTACGGTTATCAAAGATTTGACGCTGTAATATTTATTGATTAGGTGCCGTAATATTTACTGATTAGATAGAGTGACTACTACTTCTCCCTGCGCGGGGCCATTAACCGCGCATTTCATTTTTGCATAACTAGACTAATGAGTGACTGTGACTCCACAATAATCGTTTGAATTGATCTGGATCATTTAAACCTTACAAAAATTGTGCGAGGGCTGTTTTTCACTCTTGGCGAGGTTACAATCCTCAGCTTTTAGCCACCCCTGCGGGCGTGGTTCTGACTTGAACTCAGACTGAGAGCCACTAATATGTCCTCATCATTATTTACAACGGAAAGACCTTTTACACCGGAATTGTTATCCCCCGCCGGTACCCTAAAAAATATGCGATATGCTTTTGCTTATGGCGCTGATGCAGTCTATGCCGGCCAGCCACGCTATAGCTTGCGGGTCCGTAATAATGAATTCAATCATGAAAACCTGGCGTTAGGTATTCAGGAAGCCCATGCGCTCGGCAAGCGTTTTTACGTCGTCGTGAATATTGCCCCGCATAATTCCAAACTGAAAACCTTTCTGCGCGATTTAAAACCGGTGATTGAAATGGGGCCGGATGCGCTGATTATGTCCGATCCTGGGTTGATCATGATGGTGCGCGACGCTTTCCCACAGATGGATATTCACCTGTCAGTGCAAGCCAATGCCGTCAACTGGGCAACCGTCAAATTCTGGCAGCAAATGGGGCTAACCCGCGTGATACTCTCCCGAGAATTATCACTGGAAGAAATTGCTGAGATACGTGCTCAAGTACCAGAAATGGAGCTGGAAGTCTTTGTTCATGGTGCATTGTGTATGGCCTATTCCGGTCGTTGCCTGCTCTCTGGCTATATTAATAAACGCGATCCAAACCAAGGCACCTGTACCAATGCCTGCCGTTGGGAATATAACGTTCAAGAAGGGAAAGAAGATGATGTCGGTAATATCGTGCACATCCACCAGCCCATTGCAGTGAGAAATGTTGAACCGACGCTGGGTATCGGTGCACCGACTGACAAAGTCTTTATGATCGAAGAAGCACAACGTCCTGGCGAGTACATGACTGCCTCAGAAGATGAGCACGGCACTTACATCATGAACTCAAAAGACCTGCGCGCTATCCAGCATGTGGAACGCCTAACCCAATTGGGTGTCCATTCGCTAAAAATTGAGGGCCGGACAAAATCGTTCTACTACTGTGCCCGTACCGCACAGGTGTATCGCCGTGCTATCGACGATGCCGTTGCCGGTAAGCCTTTTGACCCAAGTTTGCTGACCACTCTGGAAGGATTAGCCCATCGGGGCTATACCGAGGGTTTTCTACGCCGCCACGTACATGAAGAGCAACAAACTTACGAATACGGTTATTCTGTTTCTGAGCGTCAGCAATTTGTCGGTGAATTCACTGGTATACGCCGCGAGGGTCTAGCTGAAGTGCTGGTTAAAAATAAATTCTCACGGGGTGATAGCGTAGAGTTGATGACCCCTAAGGGGAATATCCAATTCACCCTAGAGAGTATGCAGGATAAAAAAGGCCAACCCGCAGATATTGCACCGGGTAATGGGCATATCATGTATTTGCCAATTCCCGAGGAGATTGATGTGGAATATGGCTTACTGATACGTAACTTAAACGGGACAAATAGTCGCAATCCCCATGAAAAAATGTAACAGGAATCAATAAAATGAATGCCACAGATAAAGTGGCATTTTTTAGTAAATATTAGAAATAGATCACATCAATTATAATGGCAGTCGGATAGTATAGTCCGAGTACAATCAATAACTAAAAAAGTGTTAAAGTAATACTAGGAACCACCTCCTTGGCCAGCCCAATCTCCCTTGGGTTGGCCTTTTCTTTTCCCTCCTCACATCTAACTGATACATATCATCTTTATCCTTTCTCGTAATATTAGCTATTCCTGTTAGACGATTCTCTAATATTAAGAAAAATCTGTTTTAATGAATAATTTATTCCTAAAATAATAATTATCCCAACAGAGCAAATATCACATTACAGATGAATACCTATTTTATTGTGCTCCCTATTGGCAATAATTCCCTGTTATTCCCTGAATAATCCGATAGAAGAATTAAGCAGATATGCTTTACTGTAACGACTGTACCTAAAATTATGGGTGTTGTCGTAAGGCAGTAAGTAGAGGTAAGGCAGTAAGCAAAGGCAAGGTCCATGAATGAGCCAAGTAACAAGCGCAGCTAATTTTTCACCAAGAAAAACCTCCTCGATACAAGTACTGCCGCAGCGCCAAGAATTAATAGGCAATTATATCAATGAATTGGAGCATATATGCCACACACTCTTTTGATCCTCAACGGCAAAGAATCAGGCAACCCTGAGGTCCGCGAGGCGGTCAAAAACGTACGCGATGAAGGCTTAACGCTTCATGTCCGTGTCACCTGGGAGCACGGTGATGCAAAACGTTATGTTGAAGAAGCGGCCACCCTTGCTGTCAGTACCGTTATCGCAGGCGGCGGCGATGGCACCATTAATGAAGTGGCAACAGCGCTGATGAGCTTACCTGCGGATAAACGCCCTTGCTTGGGGATCCTACCGCTGGGAACCGCCAATGATTTTGCTACCGGCTGTAATATCCCTTTGCAAATAGAAAATGCACTGCAACTGGCGGTCAAAGGCCGGGCGGTGGCAATCGATCTGGCTCAAGTCAACGGTGAGCATTACTTTATCAATATGGCAACCGGGGGTTTTGGTACCCGAATTACCACCGAAACACCCGATAAACTCAAAGCGGCATTGGGCGGAGCCTCTTACTTTATCCATGGGTTGATGCGCCTTGATGCCTTAAAAGCAGATAGCTGCGAAATCCGTGGCCCTGACTTTCATTGGTCTGGGGATGCGCTGGTCATTGGCATCGGTAACGGTAAACAGGCCGGGGGCGGACAACCTCTTTGCCCCGATGCACTGATTAATGATGGCCTGATGCAATTACGCCTACTGACAGCAGAGGAGTTGCTTCCCGCCGTGCTAAGCACCCTGCTCAGTGGTGAGAAAAATAAGAATGTTATCGACGCCACGTTACCTTGGCTTGATATCACTGCGCCGAACGATATCACCTTCAATCTGGATGGTGAGCCACTGTCCGGCAGACATTTCCACATTGAAATCTTACCCCATGCGATTCAGTGCCGGCTACCACCGAATTGCCCGTTGTTAGGCTAAACGCCACTTAACCCAACACACTCAGTGCCATCTGGAGCACGGCGGACGAAGGGTGTGGAACACGATAGATGAATGATAAAACGTGTGAAATGCGGTAGATGAAAATGAAACAGAGTAGATAAAAAGCGGAGCACAGCGAGAACCCCCCTTGGCTTGCTCCGCCATTAGCTACTTGAGACATTAATTGACAATAAATCATCACTCAGGGAGTAATGACGTGCAAAACTCAACGCCAGTTAGGATCTTTCTCTAGCTGCGCGGTCAACATGGCCTGGATACTCTCACTGGGGCGACCCAGCCACTGATAAGTCGCAAATTTGCTTGGGTTATCCAATGCCTCGGGCTTGTCGGCCACGGCAACACGCAGGCCCCACACTTGTTTATTATCATGGCTAAACGCCACCCACATAAAGTTATTACTGCAATCGTGAGGCTTACAGAGACTCCCCACTTTATATTGCTGTGCGCCCCATGTGATGTTTTCATAAGGCCCTGACGTTCCCGCCCCTTTACGTGCCCATGCCGGCAAATTTTTCTGCCCTTTTACCATTTTTTGCCAACGGGCTTTATAGACAGGTTGTTGGAGAAGTTCGGCCATGGAGGGCGTTGAGGCTACCGGCTCAGGCACGGTAACCGCAGGGGATGAGACCACTGCTGCTGGCTGTGCAAAGGAGCCAGAGCTGATACTCAATAATATTCCCGCTAAAAGACAATGGAGGTTTTTTTGGCCTTTCATTATCGAATTCCTTTTTTATATGATTAGTCAACACGTCAGATAGTGATAAAGGGTTACTCTGTTCAGCGGACTTGAATGCGCCATGCGATGTCGCGTCGCCTTATATGACCATCAATTGCGATAAAAGTTGATCCATTGCACGAATTTCTCATTTCAATTTTAGTTACCCCTCAATCGGTATGACAACTTGAGTTAAGCTATGAACCAGATAATGTTCAGAAGGCCATACCATGTTACCCACTGAGTTACCCGAAGAGCCTGAAAAACTGTATTACTCCGCAGGGGAGGCCCACCCATTGGCCAAACTTGAGACGGATAAAATCCGCCAGATGGTGATTGATTTAGACGTTGCCAATTCTGATAGTGAGCATTATGTCACGGGTTGGATGGGGCTAAATAGCATCGTGGTGGTGCGTAATTATCAAAACAAACGCGGTACCGCGAACGGTTTTGTTATTAATAAAGGGGATCGCTACCGGCTGAGCATTCAGTCTATTGAATTTCGCATCCCCAAAATGGTGTTGTGGATGAGTTTTCGCCGCAAACCACGAACCATGGAATTGATCACCTACGAAGAACTGGGCGAAAAACCAAGCGGTATGCAGCAATATCGCAATATTCTTGATGAAGAGTTACTTGGGCCGTTAGATCAAGATTGGCTCGAACTGAATGACTATCTGGGCGCAGCCTGCTGGCAACTGGAGAACGGCACCCCTCTGTGGCAACAACTCCATCAACAAATTACCCCTGATGCTATTCGTCAGTTAGCCACCGCCCCTATTTTCCGTACCAAACATTTGCAGGCCGATGGTGAATATTCAGGCTTCTGGGCCGGGGAGTACTTCTTTGCCGTCAGGCAACCGGGCACTAAGCAAGCCGCCAAGAATCCATTACCCGCAGTGCAAATTTCCTGGCGGGAAAATGATAAAGATATCGGCAGCTATCAGTTCGATCTCATTGATGGTGAATCGGGCGAATCAAGGCTCTCGCTGTGTATTCGTCCGCGCAAAGGTGCAAACAGCTACCTGCTTAACCGTTTTGATGCCCACCATCTGCAACGTGCGATAGCCATGTTTACTCTGGCACAGCAGTATTTGTCGGGGCCAGCCGCTGGCGACAGCACGGCAACGCCAGAGCGTGCCAAGCAATAAACCCACCCTCAATTTTCATCATTTTCATTACCACCATTGATGAAAATGATGAACAGGCCCAACGCCCTGCCCCACCTCCAGGGTATCGGCCTGTTCCAGCGCACATTGCAAATAGTGTTTAGCTACCGCCACCGTTTCCCCCCAATGGCCGTATCGCGGGCGCAGTGCTGCCAATGCCGCCGATAGCGTACACCCCGTACCATGAGTATTCCGGGTAGCCACGCGTTGAGCCACAAAACGCTGCTCCCCCTCTGCGGTAAACAACCAGTCTGGGCTATCCTCGCCGGTTAAGTGCCCGCCTTTCATTAACACCCCCTGACAGCCTAAGGCTAATAGCGCCCGTCCCTGCTCACGCATTTGTTGTTCATTGCAGGCCGGTGGACACCCCAGTAACGCGGCGGCCTCTGGCAAATTCGGCGTAATTAATGCGACTTGCGGCAACAGCCACTGACGAACGGCCTCCACGGCGTCAGGTGCCAATAGCGGATCTCCACTTTTGGCCACCATCACCGTATCCAAAACCACGAACGGAATAGGATAACGGCGCAACTGCTCGGCGACCATTTCGACCACCGCAGTATTCGCCAGCATACCAATTTTGGCGCTGTCGATACGCACGTCACTGAGAACGGAATCCAACTGAGCGGCAACAAAATGAGGATCGATAGGATAAACCGACTGCACACCACGGGTGTTTTGTGCCACCAGCGCGGTAATGACACTGGTACCATAGGCCCGTAAAGCAGAGAATGTTTTCAGATCAGCCTGAATACCCGCCCCACCACTCGGGTCAGTACCGGCAATCGTCAGTGTATTAATACGCTTCATGAATACGTCTCCGTACTCATCATTGAGGGGGCTAATGGCGTAAATTCAGCCGCAGTGGCTGAAAAGAGAACGGCAGGTAGAACGTACATATTCCCTCCTAACCGGCGGTCAAGAAGGCGGAACCCTACGGTGCCGAGACTTCCCTACGCTGGCATAATCCAGATCAGGTAATACGGGTCATCTCTCAGCCTTACCACCGCATTGTGGCAGGCACCCCGAGTCAGAATGGTCATTATCACGGGCGGGCAGCAGAAGATCAATGATGTATTAATCACAACTATGATTCACCACGGATATTAGAGAGAGCCCCCTTCAGGAAAAGAGGCGATTGAACAGTTCTCACCCAAATGGTATTGGGGCCAAATAACGCCACAGGTTTGACACAATTGGCGACAATGGGACTACAAGCCTGTAGGAAAATTTTGAATATTCTATAAATGAAGTAAATACCCTTGTATTGAATCTGTATACATAGAAGACTATTTGACTGGTAAAAATGCTCATTTATAGTTATTCCCTCAGATCGGTTTAAAATAAACTCTCGGCCTGGTAAGGGGGGATTGGAAGCGGTTAACAGCATAAAAGGAATTTATTATGGCAGAAGCCACTAAGCCAGCCTTGCAGGCATTAAAATTTCCCTGCACTGTATTTAGAACCCAAAGACGTATGAATGATTACGCTGCCGATGATATGCGGTGCGGTGATTTAAGTGAAACACAGTTAAAAACAAATTTTAAGCTAGGAGATGTATCAACCAAGGCTAATCCGTACACTTTGACGAAAATAGCCCCATTCAATCAACGAAATGGGATGGATGAAAAAATTGAGAAGGTAACGCGACAGGAATGTGCCAAGATCCTTTTTGAGGAATTCCGCACTCTATCCCCGTCATTCTCTCTTTACGGCCCATATAAGCACCTGATCGGAAAAATGATCAACCATATGCAGAACGGCAACGGCTCACCGTTTCGGGATATGTCTTTAGATGCAGCATTGAAAGAGCAAATTCTGAGTGATAGCACCAAAAATAGTTCACTACAGCTTATCAAAGATACCTTGAATGAAAACATTGACTGGAAAAATAAGTTATATCCCGTAGAAAAGGAAAACAGGCTAAAAATAGGTATATCAAGAGGGAAATTACCAAAATTCGATAGATTGCAAGATAATTTTAATGGATTAGGTATCACGGTGCATGATACCTATGCAACGCATATCACCATAAAATCGCTACAGATTGATAAGCAGCGTTATCGTGCTATTGTTCACTACAATATTCAGGATCACTTTGGGTTGGATGACAAAGATATTATTAAATTTCGTAATTACCGTTTTTTCCGTCTCTGGTTTGTGCTCCAACGATATAATCAGTTTGGATATAAACCCTTTATGACTAATATGGAAGTAACCATTGAGATTGACGGTGGCCGTAATGATAATTAGAAATAAAAAATTTTCATTTCTCTCGTTGCTATCATTGCTGATCATATCTTCACTGATTTATTTTTTATGGATGGAATTCAAACCGGTTAAAATCATTGCAATTCACCAGCAAGATAATTTTAGCGATGTTTTAGTAAATAATTTCCCTATTACTGATAACGGAAAAATAGCTTGGTGGATGAAAAATAAAAACATGCTGTCAGACAAGTATAAAATACCAAAACCCGCATCCGATGGTTTTTTTACTATTACTTTCTGGGATTTCGGTGATGGCTATCAAGAGGAAGGTAAATATGACAGATTGTGCTTCGATGATATGAAAACCGCTGAGAATTGTATAGATAAAAATTCATTTCTTACAGTAAGAAACACACCTGACAATAGAGTATTTTTTATTGTTGACAATGGTAAATACTTACTTCAAGAGAATAATAAGGTGATTAAGGTAAGAGAGTAGCCTTATTTTTATCAGTGTTTACATATTACCGCGCGGTGCCATGGCGATTTGTTTCATAGATGATCCAGATCGCCACAGTATGCGCTTGCAGCACATCGCATTTTTCCACCATTTCTACCCTGCACATTTTCATCAGTGCAGTTGAAGATTTAGCCCACCACATTAACCACTAAAGGGCTGATATGTATAGGCTGGGCACATGGGTTACCGATCTGACCAGCCTACACAGATATCTCTCTTTATTGCAGCTGCGCATTCATATTTTTATCGATTAAAATTTCGACTCGGTTAAGGACATAGGCTGCCTGATGCCAAATATCCTCATAATCAACTGAGTTATAGCTATGTAGGAACTCCACCAACAACGCTTTGGTTTGTTCAAGTATTGAGCGACTCATCTGTTGACGGTTATCACGGTCAACAGAAATTTTCAGTGCATGAATTTTTTGCGCGAACAGATTTAAAACATCACCTGTGGTACTAACTGATAACTTCTTCGATATTTTAGTCAGTAGCCATGGAATATAATAGTGACTCAGGTTAGCGCTCTGAATTTTATCATCAGTTGAAAGCCAACTGGCCTTAAACTCTGGGCAATGCAACCCCTCGTCATCAACAGATCCACTCAGTTGACAAACCGCCTTTTCAACGTCAAATACATAACCTAATGCCGGGTTGCTGATAAATACAGCATCTTGTGGCCTACGCTCACTAAATCCCACCGCAACGCCAATATGAGTACTTGGTTTAGGCCCGGTTAATGTACCCCGAAAGTTGCTATATTGCGGTTTATCATTAACATAGAAATGTAGTACTTTATTTTCATCGCCATTGACTAAATAATAATATTCCCAGTCTGGCATAAAATGCCACTTTTTCGTATAAAAGTCATAGGCTACACCATTATCACAACCGTATTCAAATGTATTATTGCTATAGTTACTCTGGTGATAAGTAAAACTGACCGGTGAATGTTGACTAGTACTATCATTTAATAATGAAAGACATGCTGAACTAATTTTTTCATTGCCAGAATAAATCTTGTTATAAGCAATTATTATTTTCGTTTCAACATTGTAATAATAATACCTGCCATTATCCCTATCATCTAAATAAATATACATATCATCAGGTTTATCCAGATGATGCACAATTACCTTTCGCTGGCTCTCTTCATTCATCGCTTCGAGTGACTCTTTATATTGCAGAAAAGGCCTGACGGCATGCGCTTTCAATTCTTCAATTTTCTCATCATCAAACCAGAGTGTATTTTCATTGATTGCCAGTGTACCCTCATTATTTTGATGTAAAGCAACATAGAAACCGACATCATCTAAAGATAATGCCGCCCCGGAACCCCGATTAATGAGTACAACTTTATCTGCTATTTTTCTGGGAAACCAATTCTGCCCCGAATTATTAAAATCACAATAGGTGAATGCCACATCAAGACTCAGGCTATTACTTCGTCTATTCGTTGGGGATAAACAGTAGATATTACGGTCAAATCCCTGCCCAATGAAAGCAGTCATTATCTGCCCCGCATGGCTATAAAATATAGAAGCACTTTGCCCATCAGCATCAATATGTTGATGATATTTTTTCAACAGAATATTATGACCCTGAGTAGAATAATAATTATAACCAATATATCTTTCAGAAAAAACCTCAGAATTATAGCTAAGAACAACTCTTTTATTCTCGGGATATAAATTTTTTGGTAATACACGGTAAGAACTTATGTTATTTTTAAAACCATACTGTTCTAAATCAGCCAAGTTAGTGTCTTGATAAAGCGATATATATTCACCGGTAAAAGAGTAACCACTAAAAATATCGACCCGCATACTTAAAGGAACTCTAATAGATGAAATATTTTTATTCCATTTACTGTCTAGCCAATCATCTTCTGTGTAATACGACAAACAAACCTTATCACTCTCCTCTTTTTCAAGGTAGTTATCATTTAAATAAAAACAAGCATTATCCATATTAATATTAGCAAATGATGAAAATGAAAAAAATGTCAAACATGAAAATAGGTATCTGGTCTGATAATTAATATACATGCCCCCTCCGTTACTTTATTAATTAAAGCATTCACCCTCTAAACAATTTTAGTTACAGGCAAGCATAAAATGATAAAGGGTATATTATACAAATAAAAAATCGTCATTATTGACGACATTGATCTTTACACACTGATATTTTAATTAAAAGAACAAAATCAGAGGGAAGAACTTATTTTTTATTTAATATTACACTAAAAATATTCATATCTCCGCACCAGAACAAGATTAGTTGATAAACCTTTAACTACATCAAATCTCGACCAAAAAAATCGATATTTATAAACATACGACATTTTTTAATGCAATATTCATAGTTACCTCATAGCATGCTCCCCAAAAACGGATTTTTCATCCCTAAAAACTAGCATTTACTTCCAGCCAGCTGAATATTAAGGTTTATTGATCATATATTATAATATACACTGATATAAAATAGACTAAAGAGGGATCTGAGTGACATATAAAAAGTATAACTCCAGTTGGGAAGGCTACATGGGGGATGTTTTAAACGGTAATGTTGGCATTAACCAGCTAAAACCTCAACATGAGTATTTTGATGCTATAGGGCTAGGAAAGGTATTAAGTGAGAATACACAATACCATGCAGTTCTCACATTAGCAGAAGCCAAAAGTATTATTGAAGATATTAACCCTCCTCGGACACAAAGCCCAAGTAACGGAGAAGCACTGGCACGAGGATTTGAGATAGGAAATAAGGTTACTAATCCTGTGGCGCGGGTGTTTTCCGTTACCGATCCTATTTCTGCTTATGCCGGAAATATCTACGACTCACGGGGAGTCTATGATGTTATCCGAGAATTTAAGCGATTCAGCATCACCGCGACAGAGTATGTGGGCGAGAATGGGCGTAAGTATATTCACATTTCTGGCTATGCCGGCCTTAGGCGTATTATCACTGGAACCCGTTATGGTGCCAGCCACCCACAAATGCTATCAATGGGAATCGGCCAGCAAGGTCTCAGTTCCAATATTGTTAAAGGTCTAAAGTTCTGTATTCTCTTTTCTATTGGCTATCGAACGATTGAAGGTATCTTTAAAGATGAATATACCTTAGCGGAATTTATCGGCAATATAACGATGGATATGGCTAAAACAGCCATTGTCGCGGCAGTTTCTTTTATTGTAGGTGTACTCTTCACTGCGACAGTTCTTGCAGGTGGCAGTATTATTGTCGTTGCTGGGGTAGTTTTTGCCGTTGGCTTTGTAGCTACCGCTATCCTAGATCATTTCGATGAAAAGTATGGTATAAGTGAAAAATTAATCGCATTATTAACCAAAGAAATGAGAAAAAAACCAAGAACACAAGAAGCAAACTTTCAGTCTATTCTTAATGGATTAGGGCGACTTAAATGAATAATAGATTATTTAAAACATTAGGTGCAATCATAGCATTATTAATATTTACGCCAATGATATATTTAGTGAGCACTTACATCATTTCATTAATAAAAATGGAAGACATAATAAAATTCTCCGGACCTATTTTCATAGCTTTCCTATCATCCCCTATACTACTTTACTCTCTCGTAGGATCTGTTTGGTTTTTTATCTTTAATAAGTTACCTAAATTTAATAAATTTATTATTAAGTATTTATCCATACCAATGTTTTTATCATTTATCGTCAGCTTCCCTATTTCTTTATATGTTGATTACAAATTAAAAAGTAATGGTTATGTGGTATGTGACAGAATTTCATGGATGTCGCCGAATACTTATGTAAAAGACTTATCACTTTGTAGATAAATATAAAATATTCAACAGAAAAAGATAATTATAAATACAGTAAACTGGAACCGAGTAATTAAGATGAAAAATAGACCTTTCAACATTCTATTTGGAATGATAATATTTTCAATAGTTTTATTTATGATGCATTTGGTTTTTTTATGTATAATTTCATTAATTAGAATGGAAGATAAAATAACATTTTCAAGTTCTATTGTTATATGTTTAATTTCGTCTCCTCTATTATTTTATGCTACCGCAGGGTCTGTTTATATTTTTGTATTTAATAAAAAACCTAAATTTAACAAAATGATTGTAAAATACTTAACTATGCTAGCAATAGCATCATTCATCATTAGTTTTCCTGTATCTTTTTATGTTGA
This sequence comes from Yersinia similis, assembly GCF_001053095.1. Lineage (GTDB taxonomy): Bacteria > Pseudomonadota > Gammaproteobacteria > Enterobacterales > Enterobacteriaceae > Yersinia > Yersinia similis. The sequence goes on from NZ_CGBP01000017.1 coordinate 80,601, forward strand.
TAATAAATTAAAAAATAATGGCTATGTGGTGTGTGACAGAATTTCATGGATGTCGCCGAATTTTTATGTAAGAGATTTATCACTTTGTAGATAAATATAAAATATTTAACAAGAAAATAATTTTAAATACAGTGAAGTGGATCAGGATGATTGAGATGAAAAATAGATTACTTAAAACATTAGGTGCAATAATAGTATTATTAATACTCACGCCAATGATGTGCTTAGTGAATATTTACATTATTGAATTAATAAAAATGGAAGATGAAATAACATTTTCTGCTTCTATTTTTATATCTTTCATTTCATCTCCTCTTGTTTTTTATGCTCTCGCGGGGTCCATTTATGTCTTTATCTTCAATAGAATGCCTAAATTTAAAGAAATAATTATTAAATACTTGGCTATGCTAATGATTGCATCATTTATCGTTAGTCTCCCCGTGTCTTTTTATGTTGATTACAAATTAAAAAGTAATGGTTATGTGGTATGTGACAGAATTTCATGGATGTCGCCGAATACTTATGTAAAAGACTTATCACTTTGTAAATAAGTATAAAATATTTAACAGAAAAAGATAATATTAAATATAGTAAATTGTAACCGGGAAATTGAGATGAAAAATAGACTTTTCAATGCACTACTTGGGGTTATATTATTATTAATTATCACCCCCATGATGTTATTAGTAGGAAGTTACGTTATTTCACTAATGCGAATGGAAGACGAAATAACATTCTCTAGTTCTATTTTCATATCTTTACTTTCATCTCCTCTCGTTTTTTATGCTCTCGCGGGCTCTACTTGTGAGTTTATATTTAATAGACTACCTAAATCTAGAAAAATAGTTATTAAATACTTAACCATGCTAGCAATAGCATCATTCATCATGAGCTTTCCTATTTCTTTATATGTTGATTACAAATTAAAAAGTAATGGTTATGTGGTATGTGACAGAATTTCATGGATGTCCCCTAACACTTATGTAAAAGATTTATCACTGTGTAAATAACAACTTTAAATATAAGGAATTGTATGGCTAACTTAATTTATGCAAGTATTGATGGCGAAAAACAAGGGTTGATATCGTCTGGCTGCTCAACGCTTGACTCTATTGGTAATCGATGTCAGTTGGGGCATGAGGATCAAATATATGTCTATGGGTTTGATCATAATATAGCCAGAGCACAAAATGTCGCGCATCAGCCAATCATAATAACCAAACCCATTGACAAATCATCGCCTTTGCTAGGGATGTCTATATCGAATAATGAAAAACTACAAATAGTATTATATATGTACAGGGTAAATTCATCGGGTTCCTTAGAGGTATTTTATACAATAAAGCTGAAAGATGCTTATATCTCAAATATTTCTCAACATTGCCCAAATGCGCTGACACATAATGATATTCAGCCCTATGAAATCATATCAATTTCGTACAAAAGCATTGATTGGGAGCACAATATTTCTGGGACATCTGGTTATAGCATATGGGATGAAAGAGTTTATTGATTTTTAAGTGACGGCTATAGGCATATACCCTATATCGTTAAAAACCATAAAAACAAAAAAACCGCCTAATATTTAAGGCGGTTTCAGACTGCTGGCAAACCCCGATGACGCGATCTTGAACGGTGAGGATAGGCAGAGGAGTAAAGAGTCCGCGCCAAGGATGGCGCGGCTCGAGCCTACATGGATGTATTTACGGCGTCTTTACGATCTGCCTGTTCTCTCCGTCGCGGGCACTTTGTCAATAACCTCAAACCGCCTAATATTCAAGGCGGTTTTTGCTATTTTCAATCGTTATCAACCATGGTTAAAAACGATAAAATCATTCCCACTCGATTGTTGCAGGTGGCTTGCCGCTGATATCATAAACTACGCGCGAGATACCATTGACTTCATTAATGATGCGGTTTGAAACGCGGCCAAGGAAGTCGTATGGCAGATGTGCCCAATGTGCAGTCATGAAATCAACTGTCTCTACCGCACGTAGAGAGACAACCCAATCATATTTACGGCCATCACCCATCACACCGACTGAACGTACTGGCAGGAAGACAGTGAAAGCCTGGCTAACTTTATTGTACAAATCAGCTTTATGCAGCTCTTCAATAAAGATAGCGTCAGCACGGCGCAGTAAATCGCAATACTCTTTCTTCACTTCGCCCAATACGCGCACACCTAAGCCCGGCCCAGGGAAAGGATGGCGGTACAGCATGTCGTATGGCAGGCCAAGCTCCAGACCAATCTTGCGCACTTCATCTTTAAACAGCTCTTTCAGCGGCTCAACCAGGCCCAGCTTCATCTCTTTTGGCAAACCGCCCACATTGTGGTGAGATTTAATCACATGCGCTTTACCGGTAGCTGATGCAGCCGATTCGATCACATCAGGGTAAATCGTACCCTGTGCCAACCATTTCACCTGCTCTTGTTTACAGGCTTCTTCGTCGAAGAGTTCGACAAAGACACGGCCAATGATTTTACGTTTCGCTTCTGGTTCGTCCACACCCGCCAGTGCCGAAAGGAAGCGATCTTCTGCCGCCACATGGACAATATTCAGGCCAAATTTATCGCCAAACATTTCCAAGACCTGATCCGCTTCATTTAAGCGTAATAGGCCGTTATCCACGAATACACAGGTCAGGCGTTTACCGATAGCGCGGTGCAACAACATGGCCGTCACTGAAGAGTCGACACCGCCACTTAACCCCAAGATCACATGATCGTCGCCGATTTGCTCACGTAAACGGACAATGGCATCTTCGATAATGGTGGCAGATGTCCATAGCGCTTCACAGCCACAGATACCCAGCACGAAACGCTCCAACAGGCGCTGGCCTTGCTTAGTGTGCGTCACTTCAGGATGGAACTGGACACCATAAAAACGTTTTTTTTCGTTAGCCATAATGGCAAACGGACAGGTATCCGTGCTGGCAACCGTGACAAAATCAGCAGGGATCTCCGCAACTTTGTCACCGTGACTCATCCAAACATCCAATACGGCTTCGCCTGCCGGATTGATGGCATCTTTGATATCACGGATCAGCGCGCTGTCAGCTTTAATTTCAACTTGCGCATAACCAAATTCACGCTGATTTGAACTCTCAACTTTGCCGCCCAGTTGTATCGCCATGGTCTGCATGCCATAGCACACCCCCAACACCGGTACACCAGCAGTAAACACATAGTCTGGCGCACGCGGGCTACCATTTTCTATCGTACTTTCAGGGCTACCAGAGAGGATGATACCGCTTGGATTAAACTCACGGATTTGGGCTTCGGTTACATCCCATGCCCATAGTTCACAATAGACACCAATCTCACGCACACGACGCGCCAACAATTGGGTGTACTGCGAGCCGAAATCGAGAATAAGGATGCGATGCTTATGGATATTTTTTGTCATGTGTGGCGTATTCCAAAAATACCCTGCTTACTTGACATTACCGTGGTGCGAGCACGAATCACTGACTTCGAGACCCGTTTATTTGCTGCCTTACTGCAACGCCAATGACTTTGGGTATTGATTTTAAAATAAAAAATAACCATCTGATGACCAGCACCAGATGATTATTTAACTAATTGTTACATCATACGATAATTAGGTGACTCTTTAGTAATCGTCACATCATGCACATGGCTTTCTTGAATGCCGGCACCACTGATGCGGACAAACTCCGCTTTAGTGCGCAATTCATTGATAGTGCCGCAACCTGTCAGCCCCATGCAAGAACGCAGGCCGCCCATTTGTTGGTGCACGATCTCTTTCAGCAGGCCTTTGTAGGCTACGCGCCCTTCGATACCTTCTGGAACCAATTTATCGGCCGCATTATCGGTTTGGAAGTAACGGTCGGAAGAGCCTTTGGACATCGCGCCCAACGACCCCATGCCACGGTAAGATTTGAAGGAGCGACCTTGATACAGTTCGATTTCGCCCGGAGACTCTTCAGTACCAGCCAACATAGAACCAACCATGACGCAAGAAGCCCCTGCAGCAATCGCTTTGGCAATATCGCCGGAGAAACGGATACCACCATCAGCGATAACCGGAATACCGGTACCTTCCAGTGCTTCAACAGCATCGGCAATCGCGGTAATCTGTGGAACACCAACACCGGTAACAATGCGCGTCGTACAGATTGAACCTGGGCCGATACCCACCTTAACCGCACTCACACCAGCATCTGCCAACGCTTTCGCCCCAGCACCGGTTGCGACGTTACCGCCCACAATTTGCAAGTTAGGATATTTAGCGCGAGTTTCACGGATACGTTGCAGAACACCTTCAGAATGACCATGAGAGGAGTCTATCAGTAATACATCAACACCAGCGGCGACCAGCGCGTCGATACGCTCTTCATTGCCAGCACCGGCACCAACAGCGGCACCAACACGCAAACGGCCATGCTCGTCTTTACAGGCATTTGGCTTACGTTCTGCTTTTTGGAAATCTTTTACGGTTATCATGCCGCGCAAATGAAAGCTGTCATCAACGACCAACACTTTCTCTACACGTTTTTCGTGCATTTTTTGCAGCACAACTTCGCGGGTTTCGCCTTCTTTGACCGTCACCAAGCGCTCTTTCGGTGTCATCACCGCGGTCACTGGTTGATCCAAATCAGTCACAAAACGAACATCACGGCCAGTGATGATCCCAACCAATTCGTAATCTTCGGTCACCACCGGATACCCGGCAAAACCGTTACGGGCGGTCAATTCTTTAACCTGACGGAGGGTCGTTGTTGGGGTAACAGTCTGTGGCTCAGTAACAACACCACTTTCATGTTTTTTCACGCGGCTGACTTCTTCAGCCTGGCGCTCAATGGACATATTTTTGTGAATGAAACCCAAACCGCCTTCTTGTGCTAGCGCAATGGCCAGACGAGATTCGGTAACGGTATCCATGGCTGCGGACAGCATAGGAATATTCAGGCGGATAGTTGCGGTCAGTTGAGTGCCAAGTTCTGCCGTGTTAGGCAAGACTGTGGAGTGGGCTGGAACCAGGAGAACGTCATCAAATGTTAGTGCTTCTTTCGCGATACGTAGCATGGGCAATATCTCACCAAGGTGAATGTGAAAAAGATAAAATATTGCCGTGGCATTATACAGAGCGTAATCGATTGCCTCCAGCACTTTCTCATAATATTTCTTGCCAACCAGTTTGAGGCAGGTAATATCGGTTAATTAAGTCCTTGTTTTAAAATTTGATCCAGGTCACATGTCGCAATCTTCCGCCTCCTCAATTTTTACTGTCAGCCGCCTGAATCAGACGGTACGAGAACTATTGGAAAGGGAAATGGGCCAGATTTGGCTCACTGCCGAGATTTCTAATTTCTCTCAGCCCGCTTCTGGGCACTGGTATTTCACGCTGAAAGATGATCGGGCGCAAGTGCGCTGTGCCATGTTTCGTAACAGCAACCGCCGCACCACTTTCCGTCCGCAGAATGGCCAACAAGTTTTGGTCAGGGCATCAATTACCCTGTATGAACCCCGTGGTGATTATCAGTTAATTGCGGAAAGTATGCAGCCTGCCGGTGATGGGTTGCTGCAACAACAATTTGAACAGCTTAAGCAACAATTAGCGGCCGAAGGGCTGTTTGATCAAAGCCACAAACAGCCACTCCCTCACCCCGCCAAACAAGTGGGCGTAATAACGTCTGCCAGTGGGGCTGCGCTGCATGATGTGCTGCATGTGTTACAGCGCCGTGATCCATCGCTTCCAGTAATTATTTATCCCACATCAGTACAGGGCGTTGATGCGCCATTGCAGATAGTCCGTGCGATCCAGTTGGCGAACTTACGTGCTGAATGCGATGTATTGATTGTTGGCCGCGGTGGCGGATCGCTAGAAGATTTGTGGAGTTTCAACGACGAACGGGTTGCCCGCGCTATCTTTAACAGCCATATCCCTATCGTCAGTGCTGTCGGCCATGAAACCGATGTCACTATTGCCGATTTTGTTGCTGATTTACGCGCCCCAACCCCTTCGGCTGCCGCCGAGCTAGTCAGTCGCAATCAGATTGAGCTCGTTCGTCAGATTCAAGGGCAACAGCAACGAATGGAAATGGCGATGGATTACTATCTGGCGCAACGCAACCAGCAATTCACCCGCCTTGAACACCGTTTGCAGCAACAGCATCCGCATTTACGTTTAGCCCGTCAGCAAACATTATTGCTGAAATTACAACGTAGGCTGGAAGAGAGCGCACAAACACAGATCCGCTTATTAAGTAAACGTACCGAGCGGCTGCAACAGCGTTTGCAGCAAGTGCAGCCTCAGGGGCAAATTCACCGGTATAACCAGCGGGTACAACAGCAAGAATATCGTTTACGTCAGGCTGTAGAGCGCCAGCTCAATGGCTATCGCCAACGCTTTGGTATCGCCTGCTCCCAGCTAGAGGCCGTGAGCCCACTGGCAACACTGGCCCGTGGCTACAGCGTGACACAGACGCCAGCAGGGGCGTTATTGAAGACCACCAAGCAAGTACAGGCCGGTGATAAGCTGACTACCCGGTTGCAAGACGGTTGGGTGGAAAGTGAGATTACCCAAGTCACCGTAGCGAAGAAAAGCCGTCAGAAAAAAGTAGTGACGTAGTGACGTAGTGACGTAGTGACGTAGTGATTATAGCGGCAAGGATGGGGCTGCCAGTAAAACCATCAGCCTCTAACACTCTTTCGTTGATCATTTCCCCACCTGATAAGCCGTCAGCTTACCGGTAAGTAATTGAAGAGGACACGCCGTTTTGAGATTAATCCATGTCCGTGTTGGCAAAAATAATCAACGGCACCACAGGCTTTCAGGACTTGCAGAGGTTGCGCACAATCAGGGCACTCTGCTTGTTGTTGATAGTTACCATGGCAGGTCTCGCAATGAAAGTGGCCACTCACCTCAGTCATCGCCTTCTGGCAAACCGGACATAATGCATCCACTTTTTCTCTCCTATATCTCAGTTGAAACCCACATATCTCAGTTGAAACCTACATCACACCCAGCGAACGTAAAAAGTAGATCCCTAACGCCGTGGTGAAAAATGAGCCAACCGTCGTCATGGCGATAATATTGGCCGCCAAGGTCGCATTGCCTCCCATTGCTCGCGTCATAACATAGCTACCGGCAGCGGTTGGGGTGGCAGAAAACAGAAAGATCACCCCCAGCGTAGCACCACGAAACCCCATCAGTAAGCCACCCAACGTCATCAATATTGGGACTAAAAATAATTTTGCCACCGAGGATAGCGCTGCCACATTGGAAGAACGAAACATTGCATGCCAATCAAGGCTGGCTCCGGTACAGAGTAACGCCAAGGGCAATGCCAGAGCAGAAATATAGCTACCCGTTTGCACAATGACATGCGGAAGCGATAAGGTGGTTTGGGCAAAGAGTAGGCCACAGACTAAGCCGATAATCAGCGGATTCGTAACGATACCGCGTAATAGCGATAATTTGCTGACTTTGCCACCCTGCACAGCTTGCAGGCTACGGGTCAGTGTTATCACCGACAGCGTATTAAATAAAATCACCGTCACCGTCAGATACATAGAACCGATCGCAACCCCTTCGGTACCATAGGCTGTCATGGCAAAAGCTAAACCAACAATGGCAGTATTGGCCCTAAAACCGCCCTGAACGAACACACCACGCTCTCTTGGGTCTTTTACCAACCATTTGGCTGCTACTTCGAGCAGTAAAAAGGTTAGCAAGGTCCCCACCGCACCGTAGATAGCTAACGGCAGGTTATCCAGTAAACTTACGTGATTAGTGGCGACACTGAAAAACAGCAGACACGGCAGCGCTAAATTGAAGACCAGCCGAGTCGCACCATCGCAGAAATTATCATCGATTAAGCGACAGCGCCGTAATAACACGCCGAGCAACATCATCAGTAAGTTAGGTACCGTTACACTGAATGCGAAACTCCAGGTTTCCCAAGACATGGCTGGCTCTCAACTCTCTTTTCTTTAAACGGCCAGCGGCCAACACATCTGCAACTTGGAGTAACTTGGGTATATAACTATTTATATTTAGGTATATAACTATTTATATATAAAAAACCAGGTTATATATAAAAAACCAGGTTATATATAGAAAAAAACCAGGCTACTGACAAACCCCGATGACTCACTCTTGAACGGTGAGGATAGGCAGAAGAGTAAAGTGTCCGCGCCAGAGATGGCGCGGCTCAAGCCCCCAAGGAAGCTATTTTTATACAGGAAAACCGGCGTCTTTACTTGTTGCCCGTTCTCTCCGTCGTGGGCACGTTGTCAATAACCTCAACGCGGGATATCCGCGCGCTATTGAATTACTTACCTTTTTTCAGATGAGACATCAAACGTTTACGTTTACGCATCTGATTCGGTGTCAGCGGGTTGCGCTTACCGGCAAACGGGTTCTCACCCTCTTTAAACTGAATGCGGATTGGCGTACCCATAACTTTCAGTGAACGACGGAAATAGTTCATCAGGTAGCGTTTGTAAGAATCTGACAAGTCAGTAACCTGATTACCGTGAATCACAACAATTGGCGGGTTATAGCCACCGGCATGGGCATACTTCAGTTTCACCCGGCGACCACGAACTAACGGAGGTTGATGGTCTTCCTCTGCCATTTGCATAATACGGGTCAGTAAGGAAGTACCCACTCGCTTGGTAGAGCAATCATAAGCTTCCTGTACCGATTCAAACAGGTTACCCACGCCACTGCCATGCAAGGCTGAAATAAAGTGAATGCGGGCAAAATCAACAAAACCAAGACGCAGGTCCAGCATATCTTTCACTTGCGCACGGGCTTCTTCAGTCATGCCATCCCATTTGTTAACTGCAATAACAAGTGAGCGCCCACTATTGAGAATAAAGCCTAATAGGGACAGGTCCTGATCTGAAATTCCATCACGGGCATCAATAACCAACAGGACAACGTTAGAGTCTTCAATCGCCTGCAACGTCTTGATTACGGAGAATTTTTCAACCGTTTCAGTGATTTTACCGCGCTTACGTACACCCGCCGTATCAATCAAAATATATTCACGGTCATCACGCGTCATCGGGATATAAATGCTATCGCGCGTCGTACCCGGCAGGTCATAAACCACTACGCGATCTTCACCGAGGATACGGTTAGTTAGTGTGGACTTGCCTACGTTAGGACGCCCCACTATCGCCAATTTGATTGGCAAAGTCCGTGGGTCAAAATCATCTTCCGGATCTTCAGGCGGAACATCGTCACCTTGACCTTCCTGCTCAGCCCAATAGGCCGCATTTGCCTCTTCTTCGGTCAACTCAACTTCAGGTTCCTCGGCATCCATATAAGGTGCCATGACATCTTCAATCAGTTGAGTAACGCCACGCCCATGGGAGGCAGCAATAGCGTGAACTTCGCCTAAACCTAAAGAGTAGAAATCTGCTGTAGCAGTATCAGGATCAATGCCATCGGTTTTGTTAGCGACCAGGAAAGTGGCTTTTTCACGGCTGCGCAGATGCTGAGCAATCCCCTGATCCGCAGGCATCAAGCCAGCACGTGCATCGACCATAAACAGGACAATATCCGCCTCTTCAATCGCCAATAACGATTGACCTGCCATCTTGGTTTCTACACCATCTTCTGTGCCATCAATACCTCCGGTATCGACAACAATAAACTCATGCCCCTCGACCTCGGCACGACCATATTTACGATCACGCGTTAGCCCGGGAAAATCCGCAACTAATGCATCACGGGTATGCGTTAAGCGGTTAAATAAAGTGGATTTACCCACATTCGGGCGCCCGACCAGCGCGATGACAGGTATCATTGTTGAAGCCTCATTACTTAATTTTCAAAGCGTTACAGCGCTGCATCAAACCTTCAACAGCACAGTTTTTAGAATACAAACGGCCCCTGAGTCCCAGGAGCCGTTTTTGAGGTACTGGCCTGTCAAACAACAGGCGCTAAATCAGTATTAACGGGTGAACGCGTATACCGTACCGCTTCTTGCCTGAATCAACAGCTTATCGCTGGCAACCACTGGCGCACTCAGGAAACCTGAGCTGTCCACGCTCTGTTGAGCAACAAAACGGCCATCATCGGTATTCACCCAATGCAGATAACCTTCGGCATCACCTACGACCAGATAGCCATTATACATCACTGGAGCGGTCAAGTTACGATGCAATAAATCGCTTTGACTCCAAAGCGTTACGCCACCATCAGACTTCAGCGCGATTATACGGTCATTTTGATCAACGAGATAAATGCGCCCAGCGTCAACAATAAAGTCATTCACGGAACCTATCTCACGCTTCCACAGGATCTGGCCGGAACGCAAATCCAAGGCGGTTAGATTACCGTTATAAGCCAGCGCATAAACCACACCATCAACCACAACAGGCGTGATATCGATATCATTCAGGCGGTCAATTTCAGTAGCACCGGTCACTTGTGAGATACGTTGTTGCCAGATCAACTGACCCTGTTCCATCATCACTGCACTGACCCGGCCATTGTCACCACCGACAATCGCTGCACCAAATGCAACCGCAGGGGCTGATTCACCACGCAGAGACAGCGCAGGAGTATCCAGATTTAGTGTCCACTTGATCGCACCGTCAGACTCATTCAGCGCTTGCAGCATACCATTCGATGTGTGGATCAGTACTACGCCATCGCTCACCACAGGACGGGACAACGCCTCACCCGCAACGACGCTCTGCCATGCAACCTGACCATCATCGGCATTAAGCGCGTAAACCACCGCTTTTTCGCTGCCAACATAAACATGCGAGCCTGAAGCTGTTACGCCACCAGATAACATCGCAGAACGGTTGCTGGAGAGAAAATTCGTTTTTTCAGACAGATCGGTTTGCCAGATTTGCTTACCGGTGTCTGCATCCATGGCTTTCACTAAACCTTTGCGATCAGCAGCAAATACCGAAGTCCCCTGCCATGCAGGGCGCAGATGAGAGTAATAATCACCAACACCGCTACCAACAGACGTGCTCCACACCTTGGTTGGTGAGAATTGATTTTCAACCTTTGGCAGTGGCGACATAGTAACCACATCTTCTTCACTGTTAAACAGTGAGCAACCACTCAATAGGGCAACAGATACCAGTCCTACTAAGAGTGTTTTACGCAATTGCATGGGAATACCCCTTAGCTGGACAAGTTATTCAGTTTCATGCGCAACAATGCTTGCAGCGCCTGAGAAGCATTAGATTCGATAGCCTTACTATAAGCAGCGCGCGCACCTGCGGTATCACCTTTGCTTAATAACGCATCGCCACGAACATCTTGAGCCATCGCTGTCCAGCCATCACCTTGTACTGCATCCAGCGTTTTCAGTGCTTCATCTGGTTTTTTCAGTTGCAGTTGTACACGTGCGAGGCGCAGATTAATCAGCGACAACAGATTTTCATCTTTCGTCTGGCCCAAGGCTTGACTGAGTTGCTGTGCCGCTTTATCAAATGCATTTTGTTCAACAAAATCATGAGCCAGTTCTAACCCGACGAGTACGCCGTAGTTATTTTTATTGCCCTGAATAAACTTTTCAGCAAGGGCAATGCTATCAGCACTAACATTACCAGCACTGTTGGTTGACAAAGCAGTACTGACTTTCTGATAGGCAGAGGAGGCTTCCGTCATGGCAGTATTCTGATTACCCTGCCAATAACGCCAGCCCACTAATGCACCAATCCCGAGCACCACACCCACGGCGAGCGCTTTACCATTTTCACTAAAGAAACGGCGCACTGCATCAACCTGGTCATTGTCAGTGGTATAGACTTCCACGGTGTCTCTCTCCTTAACCCAACATCAAAGCCAGACGCGCAGCAACATCCGCTTGCGCCAGCGTTTCTTGTTCACCATTTCGCAAATCTTTTACAACGACTTGCTGCGCGGCCACTTCGCTTTCACCAAGCATTAAAGCGAAACGAGCCCCCCACTTATCAGCGCGTGTAAATTGTTTCTTAACATTACCGCCACCGTAATTGGTCATTATTTTTAGCGTTGGTAAGGCATCACGTAGGCTCTCAGCAAGTAGCATCGCAGCACTTTGCGCCCCCTCACCAGAGGAGATAACATAGGCATCTACTGTCGCTGGCACCTGGAAATCAGCATTAACAGCCTGCACCAGCAGAACCAAGCGCTCAAGGCCCATCGCAAAACCTACGGCAGGGGTTGCACGCCCCCCGAGTTGCTCTACCAAACCATCATAACGCCCACCAGCACATACTGTGCCCTGTGCGCCCAGACTGTTAGTTACCCACTCAAATACCGTACGGTTGTAATAATCCAAACCACGAACTAAACGTTCATTAACGGTATATGGGATGCTGGCCTTATCTAAAAGTTCACACAAACCGGTAAAATGTTGTTTTGACTCTTCATCCAGATAATCAGACAGTTTTGGTGCATCATCAAGTAACTGCTGAACATCAGGGTTTTTGGAATCTAACACCCGCAACGGATTGCTGTACATACGGCGCTTACAATCTTCGTCCAGTACGTCAACGTGTTGCTCCAGAAACGCCACCAGAGCTTCTCGATAATCAGCACGGGCAGCCAATGAACCGATAGAGTTCAGCTCCAGCTTCACATGTTCAAAGATACCTAATGCGCGCCACCAGCGGGCTGTCAGTAAAATCAGTTCGGCATCGATATCTGGCCCTTGTAGACCAAAGACTTCGGCCCCCAATTGATGGAACTGACGATAACGACCTTTTTGCGGACGTTCATAGCGGAACATCGGACCGATGTACCACAGACGCTGTTCCTGATTGTACAGCAGACCATGTTCAATACCAGCGCGTACACAGCCTGCAGTCCCTTCCGGGCGCAGTGTCAGGCTTTCGCCATTGCGATCGTCAAAGGTGTACATCTCTTTTTCAACTACATCGGTCACTTCACCGATAGCGCGTTTGAATAACGGGGTCTGCTCTACAATCGGCATACGGATTTCACTGTAACCGTAACCGCTTAGCACTTGCTTCAAGATGCCTTCGATCCGCTGCCATATTGCCGTATCGGCTGGCAGATAATCGTTCATACCACGGATGGCTTGAATGTTCTTTGCCACGTCTGTTCTCTATAGTTTTAGTGCAAAAAATAAAGCCGATTATAGAGGCTTGCCGCCCGCATATTCAATGGGAACGGCTCGTTAACTCTACTGGCACAATATAAAACACGGGCACAACATAAAACGGGCCAAGCCCGTCTGAGGTTATTGACAAAGTGCCCGCGACGGAGAGAACAGGCAG
>NZ_CGBP01000018.1 GCF_001053095.1 Yersinia similis
CGGGGTCAATCGGCACTGTCGGTGGGGGTGTCGAGTATTTCTGACAGCGGGCGGTGGGTCAGTAAACTGCAGGCTTCCTCCAATACACAAGGGGATATGGGGGCTGGTGTCGGCGTAGGTTATCAATGGTAGCGAAGGGCCAATACTGACTATTGTTTAATATTATTACTGGGTTGTGCGATTTTTTTGCACAGCCCGATTTTTATTTTTTAGCTGAATCTATATTATTTCTCCAAACTATAGGATTGCCATTTTTATTATTCTTTTCATTGTCAGTACTTTTTTCTTTACTATTATTAACCGGTTTATTTTTACTCACTGGATATACTGCAACATATACGACTCATCATCTAATATCGCACCTGTTTTACCAATCACCGCTCTTGCGTTGACATAAACTGTTTAAAACTCAACAATAGATTATTCTCATATTTTTTCTCTATACACAGAGCGCTAATCCTTTAGCCAGAAATAATGCACTGTTGCCTTTCGTTCAGCAGATCAGGTAAGTCTGCCAACAGGACTGATTAAGGTCTCTTATTTTTTTAAGTACTAAAAAATCACAATCTATTGAAAAAATTTACTTTTTTGTGGGTCACTGGTTGATTTGTATCTTAATGGTTAAATAATTCCGCGTTTAGAAAATAAATAAATTGAGCAACCATTTTTGAATAGATCGTACTAATTAGCTCCCTTTATGGTTGATATTTTAAGGGGGAGAACATCATTAGGATAAATCTCACCCTAGTGTAACCAATAGTAAATTTTTATTGTGATGCGACACCGACTATCGGTGAGGTAGAGGTAAATTAGTCAGTTTTTTTGACTCAATGTTATGCAGAAGCAGGTTCGAGCGTCTTTGCCTAATAATTAGCCACCAATGACAAAAGGTGAGCAAGAATAAGATGGGGATGATATGACGAATATCAGAAGATATGATTGTAATTATATTTACAGATATACAGTTTTGAAATTTATTATAAGCGAGAGTTATCTTCGTGGTCTGCCCGCTATTTTTATGATGATGGTACTTGCGCCAGGTACTGCATTTTCTCAAATCTATGTGAACAATGCCAATGATACTTCTTGTTATGCCGTTCTAGATGTACCTGAATTATCTGGAATTAAGCCCTCTGGTATGACGACTAGTTCAAGTTGTAATACGTTGTCTTTGAGTAATCTGAATACCAATGGGGGGCAGCTATTTGTTGGCGGACAAGGCGGGCTCCCTGGATATGCTGCCACTCCCTGGACAGGGACATTCACGACGGCAGTTGGCACCAGTAATACCGGAACGGCATACGGTTTTGTCGTTCAAAGCAATGGGGCATTTATCAACGGTGATACTTACGTGCAAGGGGGGTTATTCTTGAATGGCAAAAAAGCCACCAATCTTGCCCCCGCAACGATTTCATCGGCCTCCACCGATGCGGTGGTTGGTAGCCAGCTTTATACGTTGAACCAGACTGGAACCCGCTATTTCCACGCCAACTCAGCCAACCCGCAAGACTCCGTGCCTGCGGGTCAGGATGCTATTGCTGTCGGGCCGGCGACGGTGGTCAACGGTAATAACGGTGTTGGTATCGGTAACAGTGCGGTTGTTGGGGTAAACGCTGTCGGGGGCATTGCAATTGGCCCCAATACTCAGGCGACCGGTACCGCGAGCACGGCCCTTGGTGCCGGAGCGCAGGCGCAGGGGGCACAGTCTTTGGCTCTTGGGGCCGGGGCGGTTACCAGCCAGGCAAACAGTATTGCGTTAGGGGCGTCGTCGGTCACCACGGTGGGCGCTCAGAGCAGCTACAGTGCGTATGGTCTGCCGACCGCACAGGCATCGGTGGGTGAAGTGGGTATAGGGACCGCGCAGGGTAATCGCAAGATCACCGGTGTGGCGGCAGGCTCGGCTGACTATGATGCGGTCAACGTTGCCCAGTTGACTGCTGTTGGTAATAAAGTCGGGAAGAATACCGCTGACATTACCAGTTTAGGCAGCCGGGTTAGCAACGTTGAGGGGGGGATGACCAGCATCACCAACGGGGGCGGTGTGAAGTACTTCCACACCCACTCCACCCAACCTGACTCGGTGGCCAGTGGTAGCGATTCGGTGGCTATCGGCCCGAATGCGCAGGCATCCGGTACCACGTCGATAGCCATGGGGGCCGGGTCGCAAGCGCAGGGAGCACAGTCGTTGGCATTGGGGGCGGGAGCGGCTGCCAGCCAGGCAAACAGTATCGCATTAGGGGCCTCGTCGGTCACCACCGTCGGTGCTGAGAGCCACTACAGTGCGTACGGGTTGACGGCCCCGCAGACGTCGGTGGGTGAAGTGGGAATAGGAACCGCGCAGGGGAATCGCAAGATCACCGGTGTGGCAGCCGGTTCGGCTGATTATGATGCGGTCAATGTCGCGCAATTGACCGCGGTTGGGGATAAGGTGGAACAGAATACCGTTAACATCACCAGTTTGGGGGGCCGGGTCACCAATGTTGAGGCGGGGATGGCCACCATCGCCAACGGGGGCGGCGTGAAATACTTCCACACCCACTCCACCGAGCCTGACTCGGTGGCCAGCGGCAGTGATTCGGTGGCGATCGGGCCGCAGGCGCAGGCGTCCGGCACCGCGTCGGTGGCTTCCGGCAAGGGCACGTTGGCCTCTGGTCGCGGGGCGGTGGCGATAGGTGATGCTGCAAGCGTCAGCGCAGATGGCAGTGTTGCCCTGGGGCAGGGTTCCGCTGATAACGGGCGCGGCATGGAGAGCTACACCGGTAAGTACTCTATTGCGGATAACGCTACCGTAGGTACGGTGTCGGTGGGCAATGCGGCAACCGGGGAGACCCGGACGGTCAGCAACATTGCCGACGGGCGAGAGGCGATGGATGCGGTCAATCTTCGGCAACTTGATGGTGCAATGGCCGCGGTGGGTGACACCGTTTCAGGGTTGCAAAACGGCACTGACGGGATGTTCCAGGTGAACAACAACAGCGGCCAGGCCAAGCCTTCGGCCACCGGAACTGATGCGATGGCGGGTGGTGCGGGTTCCGTGGCGTCGGGCAGCAACAGTACCGCGATGGGTACGGGCAGCAAGGCGACGGCGGCAAACAGCACCGCGTTGGGGGCCAACTCCGTGGCGGATCGTGAAAACAGTGTCTCGGTGGGGTCGGTTGGCAATGAACGGCAGCTCATCAATGTTGCCGCAGGGACTCAGGGCACTGATGCGGTGAATCTGGATCAACTCAACCATAGCATGTCGAGTACCACTAACGACGCCAATGCTTATACAGACCGGCGCTATGCTGCACTTAAAGAAGACCTGAAAAAACAGGATAGTACGTTAAGTGCGGGGATCGCCGGTGCCATGGCGATGGCGAGCCTGACCCAGCCCTATACACCGGGTGCCAGCATGGCGACCATTGGTGCAGCCAGCTACCGGGGTCAATCGGCACTGTCGGTGGGGGTGTCGAGTATTTCTGACAGCGGGCGGTGGATCAGTAAACTGCAAGCCTCCTCCAATACACAAGGGGATATGGGGATCGGTATCGGTGTAGGTTATCAATGGTAGCGAAGGGCCAATACTAAATATTGTTTAATATTATTAATGGGTTGTGCGATTTTTTGCACAGCCCGATTCTTATTCTTAGGGATTAAAAGGCAGCACCCATGCTATCACTCAAAACCACTGGATTGATCATATCGTCATTATTATTGTTTTTTTCCTTACTGCTACTAACTGGTTTATTGTTACTTACCAAGTACGATGCAACCTATCGACATACTATCAATAATACCCCGAAAATAGAGCCTCAGTGGGTCGAACTGCCCACATTGCCGCTTATTCAACAAGCCGTCGCAGGTTTGGTGCCCGCAGTAGATGGTCAGCACAAAGAGCTGATCATGAGTCAGGTGTGTGCATTGGCCAGAGGTGAGCGTTCTCAGGAGCAGGTAGCGCAAACATTAGTGAAATTCGGTATTGATATCAGTAATATTCCCCAGCAGGGACATCCTCTCTCGTTATTGGTGGATACCGATAAATCCAGCCGTATAATCGGTTGCGCAGCGTATGTTGCCAATTCTGTTATGGCGGTACCTAAGCCGACTGAGTTTATGACGAGTACTTATAAACCATCGGGTGTCTCGTTAGGGAAAAAAAATGAAGCAGTAACGAAAGAAAAGACACTGAGTATTGATGCTAAAAAATTAGCTCAATATCTTCGGGTTCAATTGTCTGTCGCAAGGGCTGATGCCGATGCTTTTGCAATTATTGCAGTAGAGTTGCAAAAGAAATCAGGACTGACTGCTGATCAATATACTACGCAAGCTAAGAAAATATTTAGTGAATATGCACTGGTCTATCTGCAGCGTGTTAAAGCGCTTCATGCCGCGGGTGGCGGGACTAACTATAAGTTAATTATTTACTCTGATGAGTATTTTAAGTTCATTAGTAGTGATGGTTATTTGTTTGAGTATGGATACGATGGTTTAAGCTTATACTTCAATAAAATTCCATGGTATGAGGGTGAAAAGTTACTGGGGAAAGATTATTTTCTTCCTACTTCGTACAGTGAACCGGTCTTGGCAAAGCGTATAAACGGTGAAGCACCTTCCCATAAATAAAAGGAGGTTTCCCCCTGAGGTTGATAACAACGTCCCCATGGCGGAGATAATAGGCAGACCGTAAAAATATTGGGGGATAAATTCACGCCCACCCTGAAACGGATGTTGTATTCCAGTGTCTATTTTCACCGTTTAAAATCGAGTCATTAGGGTTTGTCAGTAGTTTTAGAGGGGGGATGGATTTTATCGTACGCGGATGATGTTTATATACAGTAAAGCCGTGACTGACTTTTGTTGACCACGGCTTTATTATTTTTTTCAAAAAATTTTATAGCCGTTCGTTAAGCTGGCGTTTGGACTCTATCACTATACTGAGGGCTGGGAAATTAATGAAAGGAAAGGGTTATATATGAAAGCAAAGTATATATTAAGTGTGGCCACTCTTTGTCTTGTCAGCTTTACCGGCCTGGCAGCTACTATTACTAATAGTGTTACTGTCTATGCCACACAGCAAAATAAGGGGTCAATTTCTATAGGTGATAAATCTTATTACACAAAAGATTTCAAGGTTTTCATTGCTAATCTCTCGGACAATGAGATTGATTTATCTTCGTTATGTCTGGCGGTGCATTCTCCTGATGGAAAAACCTTCAAACTGGATACCGTGGATGAGACCCTGATTCAGGGGAAACTCAAGCCACAGGCTATGGTGGAGGGGGTTGCCGTATTTTCTGCCGAAGATGACAGTGTGTATCGTGCCGCCATTGTGAAAGTAACCGATAAGTGCAAATAGTCGATAAATAATAGCATCATATTCATATAATGCGCCGGAATTTCTATTTCTGACAGGTTATTTACATCAAAATTAATACTCTGATTTAGTGGTTTTGGCGTGTTTTTTACGGATTGTTAATATATCGTTTTTTTGTGGATATTTAATTAACTATGAAGATTATTTTATTTTCTAGCGTTTTCTTGATTTCTTTTATTATCTCGGGGTGTTCATCATCATGGGAACCAATAGGCCAAGCGCCCTTAACGTTAGAGGCAACTAAAAGTCTGTGCAATAGTGAGTCACTTATCCGCTTCCCCATTAAAAATGAAGTAGCGCAAAGGACAATTCAACAGACGGTTACAATAAAATGTAAAACTGGAGAAGAGTGCTCAAAAAATGGAGGATACAAATATGAGAATAAATCAGTTTTAGAAAGCTATCCTATGGATGTGAATAAACAGAGTCGCAATGCGAATTTTTCGGACTGCATGGGAAAAAATGGTTGGCAGCGAGAGACTAAATGGTTTTAATTGGTCGTTGCTTCTTTCTCTCTGCCTTTTCCTGTATTCCGTTATGGGCTAATAAGTGCAAATTATCTCGTGCAGACAACTCGTCCTGTGAAAACGGTTCACTCTGTGAAAATAATCGGGATAGGGAGGGAGTTATACGCGATATACTGACCGTCTGTTTTCACGACAGTGTTAATGAAAACAGACGGTGAAATGACTTAATCTACCAGAATACGCTTATTGGTTGCACCCCATAGAATTGACATTTCGGTAAATAGTGCCCCACTGAGATCTTCAATTTCTTCTGCCTGGATTTCTGCATTGCCCTGCTTTCCGAATAAGACTACTTCATTACCTAAACTCACTTTTTTTAGATCGGTGACGTCTACCATAACCGTATTCATTGATGTTTTGCCTAATACGGGCAGGCGCTGACCTTGAATAATCACATGCCCCGCATTACTGAATACTCGGCGATATCCATCGGCATAACCCACAGGGATATTAGCCAGCAGGGAATCACGTTTCAATGTATAGGTCCGGTCATAGCCAACAGTGCCGCCCTTAGGGTAGTTGTTCAGTGATGCGATATTAGATTTGAAGGTCATAGCCCGCTTATATTCTGTGCTGGCGATGGTGTCACCATAAAACACCCCTCCCACACGGACCATATCCAACCATGAATCAGGCACCGCTAAGGTAGCGAATGTATTGGCGACGTGGAGCTTAATCTTTTCACGTTTCAGCCCCGTGGCCGCGATAACATCTTTGGCTTGTTGCTGGAATCGAGCCAAGTCTGCTTTGATTTCGCTAGCATCTTCCACCGGGTAGTGCGACATGATGCCAACGATTGTTAGATTGTTTAAACCTGCAATCGTCTTTGCGTCATTTAAACCGCGGGTCTTACTGACCTCCAGCCCATTACGTGACATCCCTCCAGAGTTAAGTGCCAGATGGATACGGAGAACTTTTCCATTCAGTTTTGCAATATTATTTAACTGCTCAGCGACGGTTTTATCGCCAATAAGTTCTTCAGCATCGTAAGCCATGGCTTGTTGCATTTCTTTTAATGTTGCACTTCTGACCCGCATCAACTGACCAGTAAATCCTAGGTCACGTACCGTTTTTAGTTCCTGATTGCTGGCAACCCCAATACATTGCACATTGTTTTTTAGCATCACCGGTGTGACTAAGATCAGGTCATGTCCATAGGCATCACCTTTTAATATTGCACAAAGTGTGGATTTATTATCCAGCAGTGTAAGCATCTTTTTAGTATTGAAATCCAGCGCACCTTGAGAAATTTCAAGCCACGCATTATTCACTACAGGTTGCTGGGCATTGGCAGGTATAGAGGTCAGGCTAAGATGGTTTTTTGGTACGGGTTGGCTACAAGCGACCAAAGTTATTAATGATAATAAGAATAAATGACGAAAACGAACGTGCATGAAATCTCCTGAATAAATTTTCCATTAGTTTCTATAATTAAAACAATGAAGTGATTTTAATAAGATTTTTATTAAGAATATCTTTTTGTGATGAGTTGTGTTCGGGGGCATATTACATCTAACAAACTGTTGTCTGATATGCTCCATTAAAACTACAGTTGTAATGGGTTTAAAAAAAGATTAAACAATATATTCACCTGTTTTTATTCGCGTGAGCGCTATATGGCGCTAAGTTTAAACAGGCTAATCGCAGTTAATCTCAATGTGATTAACATTATTTGCGTGCTGTAACATGAGATGTAAGAGAAAAAGAAGAGAAGAAGGGAGGAGAGGCTCTGTTAGCTGTAAAGTACAGTAAGAAGGCGCGGGTATTTTGTGCTGATGGGCCTCTGCCTCCAGAATGTTTTAAGGATACCTTTCATCGTCAGGCTGCCGATACACTTCCCCACAAAGCAATACCACATCGGGTCTTCTTTCATGCAGGCGAAGAGCCACATCCATGCATTCATGACGTGTTGAATAAATATCTTCTGTCACCGGAAGCGCCTCACAAGCATCCATGCCGCAGGTACTAACCAGTAAAACAAACCCTATGAGCATATAGCCTCCTTGTTATAGGATTTATATGAGTATAGCGTGTTTCGTTGGGGGCTTTGTTGTTATCAGTATTTGTTGTTATGAATAACCGTTACCCTCGCTTTATAGGCAATAAAACGTTAGCAGGGGGGCTACTCGAATGTGAGTTAGCCAAATTTAGTCACAACAACACCCGCCATGATCATAAAACTGGCTGCAAGACGCAAGCCACTGGGTTTTTCTTTTAGCATCCCAATGGAAATGACCATAGCGAACAGCACGCTGATTTTACGTAATATTACTTCCAATAGGTATCAATTTCCACCGAGGATCATGTTTATATTGTGATCTTTGGGTGCCAATGAAGGAGTCAATAATAAAGAGGTTAACGGGATATCATAGCCGTTTTTTTGAGCTAAAGTGGAGTGCAACTAGGGGAGAGAATAAGCGAGGGGTATTACAGAGTTACTGCTTCCTAAAATAGCGGTAAATTGGCATCATATAATGATGACATTGGTTTTTAGGATAGACGATGAAACAGTTTCCTTTTGATAAACGTTACGAGATTGAAGATGTTTACGGTAGCGTTGAGTACTATATCGATGGCGATGAATATATCCGTAACCAGGATGGGACCCCTGGCTATCGAATCGACGGTTATGAAGTGTACGAACATGGTGTTGAGTCTAAATTAGCGGGTTTCCTTGAGGGGAAATATATCACGACGCCAGATGCTGATACCCTATTGACGATTCTGGATGAACAATCGCCAGTAGATTAATCGTTTTGATTTTAGCCAGTTAGACACAGTATCCACAATAAAGGGCCATTCTATTGAGTGGCCTAAGTATAAAAATGGGCTTAGAATTTTCTTTAAAAGAATCCATTACATCAATGAATAAATTACATTAAGTAATTGATTGTATAAAAATTGCTGATGTGAAAGAGTTAATGGTATGAAGACGTTAATTGAATGTGAGACTGAGCGTTTATTGCTGCGGCAATGGCGTCCTTCAGACCGGGAGCCATTCGCTCAATTAAATGCGGATAAACGGGTTATGGCCTATTTCCCTGCGCCCTTAACTCGGGCGGAAAGTGATGCAATGGCGGATCGCTGTCAATTATTGATTGAGCAGCGTGGTTGGGGATTCTGGGCTGTTGAAGTAAAGAACAGTGGCCAATTTGTGGGGGCGCTGGGGTTGCATATTCCTACTGTTAAATTGCCGTTTTCACCCTGTGTGGAAATTGGTTGGCGCTTTGCATACCCCTTTTGGGGAAAAGGCTTAGCAACAGAAGGCGCGTTGAA
Source organism: Yersinia similis (assembly GCF_001053095.1). Taxonomy (GTDB): domain Bacteria; phylum Pseudomonadota; class Gammaproteobacteria; order Enterobacterales; family Enterobacteriaceae; genus Yersinia; species Yersinia similis. Next base: position 9,160 of record NZ_CGBP01000018.1, read on the forward strand.
CGCCTTAAAAGTGGGTTTTGAACAGTTAAAACTGGTTGAGATCGTTTCATTTACCGCACTCATAAATCTACGCTCACAAGCAGTGATGGCGCGTATTGGTATGGAGCGGGCATCCCATACTTTCCTTCATCCTGGCGTCAGCGCGAACAGTCCGTTAAGCCAACATTGCTGGTATCACATATCACATCAACAATGGCTGAATAGGTAGTATTGGGTTTGTGAAGCAAGCACAAGAATAGTATATATTTAACGGGCAGATATTCTGCAGTATTGGCTAGGAAATATAATGATAACTCGTTGGCAATTAATTCGCTCCATAGCTTTACTGCTCGGAATCTCTTTTTTGGCGGCCTGTAGTCAACTCCCAAGAAATCCAGTGCCTGTGGAGTTAATGCCCGCAGCCGAGATCCCTGGAATGCCAAATATTCGCGCTGGGGCAGGGCACATTAGCGCCGTATTTGAAGCGGACTTGCTGCAATCATATAAAGATGAATCGAAAGAGATGTTTCGTCAGGCTGACGGAACACGGGTGTACCCGCATTTGGCTTTGTCTGGTGGCGGGCCAAATGGCGCGTTTGGTGCTGGTTTTCTAAATGGTTGGACAGAAACAGGTAAACGTCCGGTTTTCAAAGTTGTTAGTGGGGTTTCAACGGGGGCCTTGATCGCGCCTTTTGCTTTCTTGGGTAGTGACCACGATAAAGCCCTGCATGATTTTTATACCACCACAACGACTCGAGATATTTTTCACCTAAATAACCTGTTGTTTCGCCTATTTTTCCGTGAATCATTGGCAGATACCAGCCCACTGTCTCAGTTGATTGATGGTCATATTACCCCGCAGTTGCTGAGTGAAATTGCTAAGGCCCATAAAGGCGGGCGTCGGTTGTATATGGGGACAGTTGATCTTGATTCACAACGCTTTATTGTGTGGAACATGGGGTTGATCGCGTCTAAAGGCACGCCAGAAGCCTTGATGCTATTTCGTAAGGTGATGTTGGCATCCTCTTCTGTGCCCGTCGCATTTTCACCGGTCTTCTTCGATGTCGTGGCTAATGGTAAACACTATGATGAGATGCACGTAGATGGTGGTGTTGCCGCGAGGGTTTTCTATAATGGCGGGGTATACAGCTCGAAAGTGGTACGCGCCAGAGCAGGTTTAGCTGACAGTAAAGAAGATATTTACATTATTCATAACGGTCAACTTGGCCCTCAACCGGAACCAACCCCGCGTTTGGTCCGTAATATTGCTTTGCGCACCTTGGACTCAACCAGTAAAGCTGCGTTAGTAGGCGACTTATACCGTATTTATGCTTTCTCTTTAGCTGAGCAATCGGGATTCCATTGGATAACTATCCCACCTGATGTCGATATAAATGGTGCGGAAATCTTTGATCCAGTCAAGATGGAGCGCCTGTATCAGGCGGGTTATGCCGAAGGATTGCGTGGGCCTGAATGGTCGCTGCGGCCACCGGGTTCTATTGAAATGGAGGTGCTATTAAAGGAAGCTGCTACAAGACATACTAATCAAATGCCAGCGGATTAAATTTGATAGATAGAAGACCGGATTGATTAACAGGAAATAGTTAATCTGCTGCTTTATCAAACTGTTAGCGCCAATTGAAAACAATTTAAGCAGCATATAAGCAGAGGGGGTGTAATTGTGCTACACTATGCGACCGATAATCAAGGATAAAACATGAAAAAAATCTCGATCATTGCTCAGTGCTTAATAAACGCTAAGAATTTCAGTGAGATGTCTGAAGCTGAATCCTCGATAAAAAAAGTGTTCAGCGATAGCTACGCGGAACACTCTTTCGATGAATGGAATACCGACGTTTCAACATTGAGCGCTAACCGTATCATTAGCCTGGTTGCTGGTGCATCCAAGGTTCGGGTCAGGGGATTGATCCAAGAATTATGGAATCACTGATCCCGGCTCAACCATTTCCAATAACCTGCCTACCATTTCACTACGCCAAGCATGCCAGCCATGCCGCGTGGTGAATGTTTTTACCCTATCTATCCTTTCTATTTCTATTTCTACTTATCTCTTCCTCTGTAGCACATAAAATCGGCTATCTCAGGCAACAAAAGTTCTGTTTTGGGTCTAATAACGTGAGTAAATGTTGGCCATCCCACGGCTTATGATTGGCGATTAACGTAAGCTGAGTCAGTCATACAATAGAGAGGTGAGGATATGTCATTTCTTGATAATCTTAAAAAACTGGTGAGCGGTGTGCGGGGACAGATTAAGTGCCCAGAATGTGGGGCGAATTCTGTGCAGAGTGCGGAGAAAGTGCAAAAAAATATCGCCTTGATCTGCCCGAAGTGTGGCTGTTTATTCTTGCCGCAAGACGCACCTCAGCCATGATCAAATCAGCCAAAGATCATTGATGCCCATCGTAATAGCATCAATGCAGCACAGATGCACAGTAACACCAAAAACATTTTCCAATGCCTTTTAGGTACGCGTTTGGTCACCATAGGGTCCTTAAAACGATTTGAGTATTATAGTCTGGTGAATTGCTGCACCAGACGTGAGTGGTTTTGATTCACCCGAATCACTGATTAGGGGCAACTCACCGGAATCAATGATCTTCCCCACAATGCTAGCTGCAACACCAATGATTTGATGTATCGGGTATAGTAGCGGAAATTTATGCTGATGCGAGAGTTAGTCAGTTCGTACTGATTAATATAAAGTGTAATATGCGTTGCATCAATAATATTACGAATAGGAATAATGAGATTATGGCTACACTCCCACAGAAATATGAAGACGCTGAACGTTGGGCATTTGGTGATACTGAGCAGGTCGCGGATGACTTATTGGCATTGGTACTGAATGGCACAAAAACGGCGACCTGTGCAGCATTGGATGAAGAGGGTGTTCCTCAGGCGGGTGACATATTTGTCGTGGTCAATGGCCGGAATCAGCCAGCATGTGCGGTAGAGTTAACCGAGGTAGAACTGAAAACGTTTGATCAAGTTGATGAGGCGCATGCACTGGCGGAAGGTGAGGGTGATAGTACACTGGCTTACTGGCGTAAAACTCAACAGCGTTTTTTCGAGGAATATGATATGTTTTCCCCAGATATGATGCTGATCTGTATGAAGTTTAAAGTGCTGGAAACCTTCTGATTGCTGCACCAGGCAACTGTTTTAATCAGTTAGCTCTGTCACGTTCCAAGAGAAGAAACCGTCACTCATAAGCATGAACTATGGGTTGACGGATCTTCTTATCGCCATGTTCAGGTTATTTTCATAACCCATGCATCTCGATGTCGGTCGTAATGCTGCTTGTATAACAGCGTATCCTTGCCATCTAAGATAGCAGGAATACTGATGTTTTCATCCCATCCATCTAACTGCATACATAAATCAGGGTCTGATTTACACGGAATACTAAGCGTATGCTCACCTTTTGTCTGTGATGATAATTCTGCATCATCAACTTCAAACTGCCTGATTTTTACAATGCTTTTCCCCATAAAGGCTCCTTACTAATGGTGTGGCAGGAGGTATGACCAGATTGATCACCTTATTGAGAATAGCTGAGCTGAAGAAAATCGCCAGAGATACTTTCTAAAAAATCTCTTGGAAGTAAAATAGCTCTTGGAAAACAAATAACACTGGATATATGTAGGTATGCACGGATGTTCAATTCAATATTCCAATACAACACTCACATTATCTTGATAAGTTCCCACCGTTTTCTGTGCTTGCTGCGCATTGATTACGGCATTATAAGGGATCAACTGCTGAGTGCCTGTCGCGGTACTCGTTCTTTTGTTCGTCACATTCCACGGTATTATTCCAGCCCCTTGATACAGTTGATACTGTAAATAGTCAGTTCCAGAGGTTAATTTCATTCGAGGCCATGGTGCGACGAAATTACTTCCATTGGTTATGTAAGTCGTGAAAGTGGCATTTTTTGTACAGGTGGCTGAGATGTTTTGATTAACAGGAACAAACTGGGCAATTAATGCATAACTGCCGAAATTAACGTTTGGGGCACTGTTAATGACGCAGTCGTTACTGACTGTTAATGTGACTGTAACGGTGGAGGTTGCCGTTCCACTGAAGGGGCCGCCAAGGCAGAGACTAATGATAGAGGTAGCACATAAATTATAATTCCAGTTTAAATTAATTACATCGGTATATGTTCCGGCACTGACGTTAACATTAATAGCGTTATTGCTACCAGTTCGAATATAAATAGGGAGGTTAGCACTAATTTGGAAAAATGTTACAGTGAGTAAACTGCTATTGCTGGCATAATTTATCATGTTGCCTATAGCAACGGGATTGTTATAACCTGCGTCAGAATAAATTGTATAAGGAATAAAGTCACCCGCTGAATTTTTTAGCCTCAAGGTATTAGTTGTACTGGCTACAGTTGCATTTAATATAGGAGAAGCCAATAGGCTCACACCTGTCCCAGTACAGAGCATTGCAGTGGTACCGCTGGCACTTTCTGTTAGGGTATTGACGTTAAATGACGAATTGGGTGGGAGCGTAACGGTGGGGGAGCTAAAGGTACAGGCTAATGTATTCCCTGCATAAAATAACCATAATACAGGTAATGCTCGCCAGCTAAGCCAATACCTGGGAGTGTTCGTTATGGTGGAGATCTCTCTGGCGGTGGATAACATTCGTCGTTCCTCATATGAAGTCTATACCCGTCATACTCCAAGCTGCATGCGCGTTGGCTTTCTTCGTTTACCCCGGTTACTGACTGGTGCAAGCTCCTGGAGACGTACTCAGTTGACGCTTTCCTGCAACTTGAATTATTTTGAGTATATTGATAGCATCTTATAGCGACTATCGGCATACGGTGGTGCCAGCATCCTGTATACCTTCCGTCGTCTTTAGTCTGAACTGGCTGTAGCACTGTGTGCCATTATCGGCGCGTATAATCCTAATTTTATTTAATTTTCTCAATTTATTTAATGGTGTCACATGTTCGATATATACCATGCCGTCCCAACCGACATAACTTATCGGGACGTTACCGGTGGTATATATTGCACTGCCTTTCGGTAAGTCTTGGCCTGATGTGTCTGTAATTCTAATATTCACTGCGGAAATTCGCTCAATTGGGAAATCAATTAAATAGCCGCTGCGTTCACTAATAGCTAACCTTCGTTCAACATTGGGTAGCAAGACATCTGCCGGTAAATTCATTGGGTCAATCTGGAATTTTGCCTGATAGAATGAGGAGACTGTCGGGATAAGCAAATAACCCTTTGCATTAGTTGTGCCAATAAGTTGATTTTCGTAGCTAACCGGAATATTGCTAAAACCATTGGTTGATACCAAGGCAAAAGCATCGTTAATCATATTACTGGCATAGAGATTTCTATTCATCATCACTAATGAACCGGTTAATCCCCCCCAATAGTTGTAGTTATTACTGTTACCATATAGGCCCACGCGACTTTCCATCATTGACGTACGCCAAATGATGTCTGCCTGTTGGTATTGATTACGGTTACTTGCGCTGTTGGCATAAGCGATGTTCCAGCCCCATCCACCATTCGGGGGCGCAGCACGACTATAATTTAGCCGTTGAGTCCATTGGTTATCACTTGTGCGTGTTGCACTGATGCTGCTTGATCCTCGCTGACCTAACGGAATGCTCCAGACCAGTTGTATATTGTAACCTTTACGGCCCAGCTCACGGTTTAGTGCGCTATAAAAGTTGCTATTGCGTAACAGTGAAGTACTGTAGCTGACATTGATAAGCCGGGTTTGTTCGCCGAGAGTATCTCTGACATCAAAGTAACCAGATCCTAAGTTACCGTAACTATCTAGGCTGATACTCCCCGTGAGTTGAGTCATACGTCGGCTTAAGCGCGAAGGACTTTTATAATTAGCAAGATCAGCATATTCATCACTACAGATAATATGTTGAGCATTTAAATTAAAGAATGCGTTACTGTAGCTATAACCTAATGAACGCTGGTTGCCACGACCATTACGTGAAGTTACAGGGTTCGGTAACCTACTCGATGTGGCGTTATTGGTATTTCGCGGTTCAGCCACCTCGTTAAAAGTGCCGTTCGATGTGTTGCTTATACTGTATGCGCTATTTAGGACACCCAATAATCCCATGCGTAGATTGACGCCCCCCCCAATGACATTCATTTCTTTGGCGATTTCTCCCCGGCCCTCCAGTGTCAACCAAGGTGTGGTGCCGTAACGAACGACGCCACTGGCAGCCATTTCACCGTAGTCTGCTGAGCGAATCGCATAATTACGACGTAGGATCCCCCCCGAGAGACTGAAATCCCACATTCCGGGTTTTAACAGTCTACTGGCAACGTAAAAGGGCACCGATGTGCTGATTTGCCTGCCAAGGGCATCGGTTGTGACGATAGTAGCTTGGCCAGCACCATTTATTCGCGGTGCATTATTGATGACAAAAGGGCCTGGGTTGATATTGGCAGATTGTGTCCTGAAGTTATCAATGTAGAGATCAACGGTGCTGGGTACTGCTGCTTGACCAGAAAATTGTGGTAATGGGTAGGTTATGAGATCGGGCCGGATAGCAAAATGTCGTGCTATCTGAATACCACCAAGGCGTATCGCACTGCTCCATGGCAAAGCACCGGTAATGAGGTCACCTGCGCTATAACGCAGCAGATGTTCTTCGTCATTCTTCTGCCACTGGGTATCAAAACGAATATAGCCTTTAGCGTCATCTGTGTTGTTATTACTTGGAAAGTGGGTGCGATAAACGCCGGTATTACTGAGCAAGCCAAAACGATCAAAAATGCGTTGTTCTGTCCATGCTGAAAAATGAGTTAAAGATGAGTACAGGTAACCTTGTGTGGCATAAATATCGTAATTGAATAAAGCCCCCAAACTACTTTGCGCAAGATTGAAATCATCTTGTTCAGTCACATCGATTTGTTGCTTTGGTAGCCACTCACTGGGGACATTGATTAATAGGCGTTGGTTCTCTCCATCATATTTAACGTTCACGCCCGCCATATTATCAACGGCAATCTCGAGTGCTAGTGGGTCTGATATAGGAAGCCCAATAGTCCTTAGCTGTGATTGAGAAAGATAATAACGGTTGTTGCGATAGCTAACAGGTACAGCACTCCCAAAGTTACGGTCATTTACCACGAGTTCAAGATATAACGTGGTATCAGGCATCGTTGTTGTTGTCGAGGGCGGGGGGAGGCTCCCTCCTAAAATAGGAGAGGGTATTAGTGACGCTAACACTATTGAGCCATATATCAGCACCGATAATGACGGTAGTCGGAATCTGATAATCATCCTCGATCCTCAGTTCATTGTGAGTAAAGTCCCATTTGTTTTTATGTATCTCAATTATTGGTATGGGATAGTTACTGATATGGAATAGTTACTGGTTTAGTATTGTTATTGATGATGGCCACCAACTCACCTTTTCTGGCAGTTAAGTCAATGGGAAAACTCATCTGTGAACCCGCTAATACATAGCCCAATAAACCGTTATTAACCGTCTGGCCGTTGAGTGTGACCTGAGAAATACGTGCATGTATTTCACTTTTATTGCGGATCGTCAGCCATTGCTTCCCCTGTTGCCGATTCAATATATAGCTGAGCACAGGCTGTACAATATCAGTTGGTTGTGTCGCCTCGGGTGCTATCCGCATACCACTCCCATAAACAAATAGGGGCACGGAATAGCGCATTTGAAATCTCAGTCCCAATGATGGGTTGTTTTTTTTATTGGGCTCCTGCCGGGGGATCTCATCGATTAATATTCGGTAGGCCAACTCTTTCCCCGCAGGAACTTGTGTATTTTTAACTAAGCGAATCAGTTGTCGCTTGCCTGGCTGAATATTGGCAACCGGGGGGCTGGCAATAATGGCTGATTGAGAATTGTAATCGTCAAGACCATTAACCTGTCGCCAACTCAGTACTCGTATTTGCATATACGTCGGTTGGCTATCTTTATTTTCCAGCCACAATACCGTGGCATTTTCATTATCGTTAATGACTGGATCAATGGGCCAAACTAATACGGAAACAGCAGCATATAGTGGGACGCAGGGTAGCAGAATAAAGAGCAATGTCAATCTGGATAATAGGTGATATATCATCATCGTAAATTTTTCTCCGCTATATTGTTATTGATCAGTAACTGACAGTAACCAATAACGTATCTGTATAAACTCCCGCAGTAGGTTGTGTATTACTGGCAAACAGTTGTGCATATAAAATAACTTGCTGTAGCGTACCATCGGTAGAAATGACTTGTGTTGTTCCCCCATTTGAACCATCCCCCCAGATAAGGGTTCGGGGGTTATTTTGATAAATTTGATACAGCAAGTATTCACCGGTACTGCTGTTAAGTAGGCGCCTACCCGCGGAGATATTACCCGTCATGTTGGCCCCTGAATTGAGCGCAAGTGTTACGCTAGGATTACCATTACATTGAATGGTAATGGTTCCTGCATTCAGCTCAGAAGTTGCATTAGTGGCGGTTGCCAGAGAAGTAATATTGCCAAAATTTATGGAACCAAAATTGGAGCTGTCAGTTGCACCTCCTCCCAGAACACATCCAGTTAGCACGGTAGCGTTGACGGTGAAAGGGCTAGATACGGGTGATGGTGCCGCGTTAACAGGTATGATAAACAGCGTTGAGATAAGCAAAGCGGCACTGAGGTTATACGGAGGAAAAAGACTTATCATTGTTAGCCCTCCCTCTATGCTTACCAATTCACCGTGACCTGAACGGTATCAGTATAGGTACCTACCGCAGGCGTCGATTGTACAGGAACCTTGCCATAAACCGGTATGGTGACGACTTGTCCGGTAGCAACCTGCGATACACCCACCACATCATCCCAGATGACACTATAGGTCGCGTCGGTATACAGGTTGTAGCTGACCTGCTGGGTTGCTGGTCCCCCGGACAGATAACGGTTATTGGTATTACCACTCTGTCCACCGCTCAGTAATACGTTAAAACTGCTGCCGTTGCTGCATTGCACGGTGATAGCGCCACTATTTGTTTGACCCACCACCGAGATTGGTTGGGTTAACGCGACAGTTGATCCAAAATCCAAGGTGCCGAAACTTGTGCTGCCACTGACAAGAAAACTCGCAAGGCAGGTGGGCAGTAGCGTGGCCGTTACCGTTATATTGGCTGTTTTTGATACTGTCTGTGCGGGATAAGCTTGGAATAGCAATAAGCCGCATACTAGCTTTAAACTGAATACAACAAGATTGTGATTTTTCACTGTTATTACCAAGTAACAGTAACGATAACAGTATCAATATAAGTACTGACACTGGGCGTTGTTTGTATCGGGACTTGGGCATAGATAGTTAAAGGAATAGGAGTGGCAATCCCGGTGCCGGTACCACTTTGGACACCCGTCGTCGGGGTCGCGCTCCATGGCTGACTGTAATTACTGTCTTTGAACAGATTATAATTAACATACTCAAAGGGGGTTGGTGCCGAGGCCCCTCCTCGGAGTCGACGCTGTCCTGAAGTACTACTGTACAGCCCATTATCAATAGCGATGGTATACGCAGTATTAGTACTGCAATACAAATTGAGAGACCCGCTCTGTGTGCCACTGAATGCGACGTTAATTACTGAGGATAGCACCACTACACTACCAAAGTTTATTGTTCCCAGATTACTCAGGCTTCCAGACCCAGTCCCATCGTTGATATAACAGCCGGAGAGGATGGTCAGTGTTGACGCCAGTGTACCTGTGGTAGTACCTGCATTGGCTATTGGTAGCACTGTCTGTAATATGGCTATTACACTTAAACTAAATAAGTTTTTCCTCATTACCCTACCCTTTATTCATATATAGTTAATCGCCAAGTAACCAGAGCGGAGTTGTTGAGCCAATAACGTAAAGCAACAAATATTTTCATTGCTAAACATTAGAAGTATGCATGATTAATTAATGATAATAAATTTAAATAAATAATTAATATCATTATCCTAATATTGATTTATTTTAGGTTCAACATTGTTTTTATTTTTTTTTAAATATTTAATTTGAATCCATTCAGCTGAGTAACTCTATGATGACTTTATTATTAATGGATGCATGAATTGATTAGATTTGCTATTTAATAAATAGGTGATGAGAAGTATATATGAGGAAAAAATAAAGAGACGGATTTAGAGATAAAAAAGAAAACAGCGGTGAATGCTATAGGAATTTAGAAAAATGGTTTATGAGAGTGAAACTTGCGGTGGAAGGCATGAGAGCGGGAAATCATCAGGGCAGCTTATGGCGAGCCACCCTGATGAATTATTTAAGAACGTGGAATGGCGGTTCCCCATTTTCGCCAATCTTTAGGTTCCTCGGGCGCGAGCAAAAAGTGCTGATTGATACTGGCTCTCGGTGCCAGTGGTATGGTTGGTGGAGTAGCGAAAGCGATGCCCCCACGGATAAACTGTTGGAAGGTCCCGCTTTTCACCACACCACCTATCAGACCGAACTCGAGGTTATAACCTGATGCTAGCCAAAAGACCGTGTTTTGTCTCACCAGGTGCTGAAACTTTTGGCTTATCCGCAGTGATACCTGCACTCGATCGGACATTGCACCCAGATTAAAGCCGGTTACAGTGCCGACTTCAAGCCCACGGAACAGGACTGGCGTCCCTACTTGCAACGAGCCAGCTTCAGCGGTATCCAGGATGATGCTCAGGCCATCAAGATAACGGGAGTCAGTAATAGTGGCGGTCTGTAACTCAAAATTGCGCAAAGGCCCCCCTTTACCGGGTTCAACATTAATGTAGGGCTGGAACAAGGTCTCCAGATTATTGACCCCTGCAGCCGAGATCTCCGGTGAGACGATGGAGAAACGGGTACCAACGCGGGTAAAGTTTTGCACATATTCTGGGTAAAGCACGGCTTTGGCTAAGACCTCATTACGTTCTGGTGCCAGCTTCAGTGACTCAACTTGGCCAATATCGATCCCCAAATAGCGGATTGGCATACCCGCCGACAGTTTACTGGCATCAAATGTACGTAATATAATCTGGCTACCCACGGCCCGAGCGGCCGTTTCATTACTATACAACGTCCGTTTGGCCCCTTTATCCAGAGTAACACCTTCTAAATTGTCGAAGCTGATGGCCCCTTTTAAGGCACGGTTAAGCGGTGATGCTTGTACAGTAAGGCCACTCCCACTCAGTTGTACTTTCGCCCCCCCTTCTGACCAAAAAATACTCTTTTCGGTTAGTAGGTTGCGATACTCTGGTTGAATGTAAACATCCACTTCGAAGGCGTTGGCTTTAGGGCGTACGTGAGTAATTTCACCCACCTGAAACTTACGATACAACACCACAGAACCGGCCTGTATATCGGGTAAACTGCTGGCAGTTAGTGTTAGGGTAGTTGCCGGTGAACTGCCTAAAATCCCATCAACTGCTTTTGCCACGCTACTGTAAAGGGGGTATTGGTTCAGTGCCTCGCCTTTGCTACCAGATAGAAGCAGAATACCGCCATCAATCCATTCTTGTGCGCTGGCTCCTTGCACGTTAATTCCATCAATCCCCACGTTAACATCAAGGCGGCTGTTCGCCACAAATTTGCTGTCCTTATGTACCAGATGGCGATATTTCGCTTCTATAGCTGCCGTGAAGGTGACGCCATCGGCTGACAGCTCGCGGGTTAACACCTGACCAATCTTGATACCACGTAGTGAAATAGGCTGGCCGACATCAATGCCATAGCTTTGTGGCGCGGTTAGTTGCAATTCAAGGACATTGGGTTGTTGTAACAGACTTTTACTGCTGGGCAGTACGGTAAAATGTTGTTGTGGCTCACCATCGCCTGGGATCAGCTCTAATGTATTACCCGTTAGCAGCTCACTTAAATTGGTATTACTGAGGCTGATCCGCGGGCTATTCATTTCAATGCGCGTGCCACTACGCATCAAACTCACTACGGAGGGATCAATGGTTAGCTCTCCCGTCACTTTTTGGTCTGGTTGGAGAGTCATTTTAGTCAAGGTGCCGACTTGCAACCCCTGATAAATCAGAGGGGTACGGCCCTCGCTCAAGTGACTGCCCCCTGGTAAATCTAGGGTGATGGCAACCCCGCGCTGACTGTGAGCTAAATCAGAATAAAGTTGGAAAGGCTGATCTGGCGCGGCATCTTGGCTATTTTGTGGGGAATCAAAAGCAATTGCGCCATTGATCAGCGCCGCCAGACTCTCCATTTGCACTGAGGCACCGCTTAGGCTGAAATCACCTTTAAAACCAGAAACATTCCAGAATCGAGAGTCTTTTTTCACCAAATTGGCAAATCGCCTATCAATCAGAACATCAATAATAACTCCGTCATTATCAGGGGCGATCGTGTAGTCATACACTTTACCAACCGGAATTTTGCGATAGTAAACCAACGAGCCGTTATTGAGTGAACCGAGGTCAGGGGCAGAGAGATGAATCATTAATTCGCCTGTATTCAGGCGGAACTTAGGCTGAGTATCCAATGCAGTGAAATGGTTTTGCGGCTTACCCTCACCAGGCATCATGCCGATATAATTACCGCCCACCAGCGCATCCAATCCAGAAACACCGGCCAGAGAGGCTTTGGGGGTCACTAGCCAGAACTGGGTGCCTTCACGTAGCGAGTCCTCCATATCATTCTTGATACTGGCGGTCACTTTAATGTTACGCAGGTTATCATCCAAGCTGATGGATTGAACCAAACCTACATCCACGCCTTGATAGCGGATAGGCGTGCGGCCAGCAACAATTCCAGCAGCTGACTGAAAATCAATAGTGATTTCCGTCCCACGTTCTTGCCAATTGTTATAAATCAGCCAGCCCGTGATCAGTAGCGCAATAAAAGGCAGTAGCCAGAAGGGTGAGATCCGGCGTTTATGTTTTACATGAGCTTCAGTCGGTGTACTCGGTATTTCCTGTTGCATATGCATCCCAAATCAATCGGCTATCTAGCCACTCAACAGCAAGAATAGTCAAAATAACCGCAGACCCAAAATAGAAGGCTGCTGGCCCCATAGTGAAGGAAAAGAGCTGATCGCGATTAATCAACGACATCATTAATGCGATAACAAAGAGATCCAGCATTGACCAGCGACCAATCCAGGTGATCAACCGCAGCAAACGCATACGGGTTTTCAGGCTGTGTTGTGTCTTTAGGTGAATACTGAGCAACAACGTGATTAACACAATCACTTTAGTAAACGGCACCAACACACTGGCGATAAATACCACGGCAGCAATGGGAAGATTACCTGATGACGCCAAAGAAACCACACCGGAGAAAATGGTATCTTCCATCTGTACTCCATTGGCATAAACGATTGATATTGGAAGTAGGTTTGCGGGCAATAACAAAACGATAGCGGCAATTAATGCGGCCCAGGTTTTCTGTATACTATGACGCCGGCGATGGCGAAGAGGAGTATGGCAACGCGAACAACGGCCATGGCTATCGGGGTGCCCAGCGTAGTGGCACGATAAACAAACGCGCAGTGTTTCCTGCGGGCCAGGCGTCTGCTCTTGCGGATAAAACCGTTCCCAAAGCTGTTCCAGATTCAGATGAACTAAGGTCAGAATACTGAGTAATGTCAGGGTCAGATAGGCTATCAGACCTGTACCCGGCATGATGTCAGCGTACTCTTTGACTTTAATACAGGCGACTGCCATGCCGATTAAATAGATATCTAGCATGACCCACTCTTTCAGCCGTTCCAATATAAGCAGTATTGGGCGCAGATTTATACCAATCCGGCTACCAATACGCAGATACAGAATAGAGAGGGTTAAGGTTACAGGCGCAGCGAGTACACAAAATGCCACCATACTGGCCGTTATGGGGTCGCCTTGGCGGCTCATTTGCCAAATCCCCGCTAACAGACTGGCATCAATACGTGTGCCGAGTAAGCGAATACTGATCAGGGGTTCAGTGAAGGCGAACGGTATTAACAGCAACATGGCGAAAGCCATGGCGGTCAACCGGGTCAGCGACCAGTCACGCCCACTGGTTATTTTGGCGTTGCAGCGTGGGCAATAGGCTGTTTGGTTGCTCCCCAGTGGTGGCAAGGTGAATAGGGCATCGCACTCGCAGCATCGTTGAACTCGCGCGGTGGATAATGGGCGTTGAATTGCATGTATTTTCATTAGATAGAGGATCGCTCTACATAGGATGCCATCAGTATATTGTATCGTTTTGTAAAAAATAGCGCGGTTTATAATGATGTAATCGGGCGAAACAGGTGATAAAACGGATGAATTCATAACATAGGTAACTCTTTTGCAACATTACAGAGGAATACCCTTGTCGCCAAGGGTATTTAATGATTATTTTATATAAGCCAAGCATTCATTGCCCTTGGCTATTCTTTGGATTCTAACGGTCATCACATGAAAAAAGCAGAATTCTACGCGGAATTAAAACGTGACTTATGTGCCTTAGTTGCAGGTGAAACGAATTTTATTGCCACACTGGCCAATGCCAGTGCCTTGCTTTATGAACGCCTTGATGGCTTGAATTGGGCTGGTTTCTACTTGATAGATGGCAAACAACTTGTACTCGGGCCTTTTCAGGGAAAGATTGCATGTGTGCGTATTCCGGTAGGAAAAGGGGTGTGTGGAACCGCGGTAGCAGAGAACCGCGTTCAGCGGGTAGGTAATGTGCATGTTTTCCCCGGTCATATTGCCTGTGATGCAGCAAGTAACGCTGAAATTGTGTTGCCAATCACTGTAAAGGGGAAAGTTATCGGCGTTTTGGATATTGATAGCATTGTTTATGATCGCTTTGATGAAGACGACGAATTGGGTTTAATCTCAGTTGTGGCGGGGCTTTGCGAGCATCTTGAGTGTTGTGACAGTGCCAAATATGTCACAGAGACTGCAAGTTGATATACGGATAACGTGGCAATTGCTGATGGCGTCATTATAATGACGCCTGTTCATGCCTGCGCTGGTTGGCAAACCCGTTGTAATCAGGAAATTTCATGGAAAATCAACCTAAGTTGAACAGTAGCAAAGAAGTCATAGCCTTTTTGGCCGAGCGGTTCCCGCTTTGTTTCACCGCCGAAGGCGAAGCACGCCCACTTAAGATCGGTATTTTTCAAGATCTAGTAGAACGTGTTCAGGGGGAAGAGAATTTAAGCAAAACGCAATTGCGTTCTGCGCTGCGTCTCTACACCTCAAGCTGGCGTTATCTTTATGGGGTCAAAGTCGGTGCTGAGCGTGTTGATTTGGATGGCAACCCTTGTGGTGTGCTGGAAGAGCAACATGTAGAACATGCCCGCAAACAGCTGGAAGAAGCGAAAGCCCGTGTTCAGGCACAACGCGCTGAACAACAGGCTAAAAAGCGCGAAGCTGCCATTGCTGCGGGTGAAACGCCAGAGCCACGTCGCCCACGTCCGGCAGGTAAAAAACCTGCGCCGCGTCGTGAAGCGGGTGCGGCTCCGGAAAACCGCAAGCCTCGTCAGTCACCTCGCCCGCAACAGGTTCGGCCACCTCGTCCACAGGTTGAGGAAAACCAGCCACGCCCTGTGCCGGTCACAGATATCTCTAAACTGCAAATTGGTCAAGAAATCAAAGTCAGAGCAGGCAAGAGTGCAATGGATGCAACCGTATTGGAAATCGCTAAAGATGGCGTACGGGTGCAGCTATCTTCCGGTCTGGCGATGATTGTGCGCGCAGAACACTTGCAGTTCTGATACGGAGGCCAACCTAGGCATGAACAAATTTGTCAGACTAGCAGCAATCGCAGGCTTGTTACTGGCTGGGGCGAGTTACGCAACCGATACAACGTATCGAATTGATCAACTCCCTCAACTGCATCAGGAACCTGAGCATGCAACCGTGAGTGAGCGCGTAACATCGCGCTTCACTCGCTCTCACTATCGCCAATTTGCATTGGACGAGCAGTTTTCCGCCAAAATATTTGATCGCTACCTCAATATGCTGGATTACAGCCATAATGTATTGTTGGCATCAGATGTGGCACAGTTCGCGGATAAAAAGTATTCGCTGGACAAAGAGTTAAAATCAGGTCAATTAGACACACCTTTTGCCTTATTCAATTTGGCGCAGAAACGCCGTTTTGAACGCTATCAATATGCTTTGTCAGTACTGGACCGGCCAATGGTCTTTACTGGTAACGATACGATTGATATTGATCGGGCAAAAGCGCCGTGGCCAAACAGTGAAGCTGAGCTGAATGCGCTTTGGGATGCAAAAGTAAAATACGACCAGCTTAATTTGAAGTTAGCCGGTAAAACGGATAAAGAAATTAAAGAGACGCTGACAAAACGTTATCAATCAGCCATTAAACGTTTGACGCAAAGTAACAGCGAAGATGTTTTCCAACTGATCATGAATGCCTTTGCTCGCGAGATTGACCCGCATACCAGCTACCTTTCTCCACGTAATACTGAACAGTTCAATACCGAGATGAGTTTGTCTCTGGAAGGTATTGGCGCGGTATTGCAAATGGATGATGATTATACACTAATCAATTCTATGGTCCCTGGCGGTCCGGCGGCGAAGAGTAAAACGATTGCAGTAGGTGATCGGGTTATCGGTGTGGGGCAGGCGGGTAAGCCAATGGTTGATGTTATCGGCTGGCGTCTTGACGATGTGGTTGCTCTGATCAAAGGGCCGAAGGGCAGTAAAGTACGGTTAGAGATTTTACCTGCGGGTAAAGGGACTAAACCTCGTACTGTAACCTTGACTCGCGAACGCATTCGTCTGGAAGATCGCGCGGTGAAAATGTCGGTGAAAACCATCGGTAAAGAGCGCGTAGGTGTGTTGGATATTCCAGGTTTCTATGTTGGCCTGACCGAAGACGTTAAGGTGCAATTACAGAAGCTTGAGAAACAGAATGTCAGCAGCATCATCATTGATCTACGCAGTAATGGTGGTGGGGCATTAACCGAAGCTGTTTCGCTTTCTGGTTTGTTCATTCCGAGTGGGCCGGTGGTTCAGGTGCGGGATAACAATGGCAAAGTGCGTGAAGACAGCGATACTGACGGTGTGGTGTATTACAAAGGTCCGCTAGTGGTGTTGGTTGATCGCTACAGTGCGTCGGCGTCTGAGATTTTTGCCGCTGCCATGCAGGATTATGGCCGTGCATTAGTTGTCGGTGAGCCAACCTTCGGTAAAGGTACTGTTCAGCAATATCGCTCGCTTAATCGTATATACGATCAAATGTTACGCCCTGAGTGGCCAGCGTTAGGTTCACTGCAATATACCATTCAGAAATTTTATCGGGTGGATGGCGGTAGTACGCAGCGCAAAGGTGTGACTCCAGATATCGTGATGCCTACAGGGGTTGATCCGGCGGAAACGGGTGAAAACTTCGAAGATAATGCTTTGCCATGGGACAGTATCAATGCTGCCAGTTATACCAAGACCGGTGATTTGAAACCATGGGAGCCTGAGTTACTGAAGAATCATGCTGAGCGTATCGCCGCTAATCCTGAATTCCAGTATATTCAGAAAGATATTGAGCGTTATAAAGCATTAAAAGATAAACGTAACATTGTCTCTCTTAACTACGCACAGCGTGAAAAAGAGAACCGTGATGATGATATGACGCGCTTGACTCGTTTAAATGAACGGTTCATCCGTGAAGGCAAAAAGCCTCTGAAATCGTTGGATGATTTACCAAAAGATTATCAGGAGCCGGATCCTTATCTGGATGAAACGGTGAATATTGCTTTGGATTTAGCGCACCAAGAAAAAGCTCAACCACAGATTGCGTCTCGCCCTGCCGCAGCTGCTACCGCTGCGGCAACAGTAAAATAAATCTGCGAATGATGTGAGGAATCCGGGTCTTATTGGGCCCGGTTTTTTTTTGCTTTTTTCAGGTGCATGACGGAGGAATAGGCTGCTTAACCCTTGTTACAATCAGATGTCACGGCGTATTGCTTGGGGCATTAGGCCAATTATGGCCTGCTCATTCTTAATATACCCGTCGTCCTTCAAGATACAGGGGTTAGCTGCCCTAACTCACTCCAGTCACTTAGTTATCTAAACTCCTGAGGATTGTCTACCTGCATCGCGAAGTAACTTGGGTGTAGATCTACAAAATAATAATGAGAAAACATTGGTTATGCGCGTTGCCTTGTCAGGGAAATATCATATGGCGAAGAAATAATAAAATATGTAATAAAAAACATCCAGTTTTGTAAAGTTGTGTTGATTCTTTTTGTTAGAACTTAACAAGCCTTGAAAATTTATCAGATGCCCATACGATTAACGTATCTCACAGTAATTTATTCAAGAATCTTTTTTTGCTTAACGCAAATCTGACTCAATATAAATTTGGTTTAACACAGCTTGTTTCAACATAATCAACTTGTTTCAACGTAATCAATTTGGCTCAACACGATTAATTTGACTCAACACAATTAATTTGACTCAACACAATAAGGAAAAATTCTTATGATGCGTATCGCTCTGTTCCTTCTCACTAACCTGGCGGTGATGCTGGTGTTCGGGTTGGTGTTAAGTCTGACGGGAATTCAGTCAAGCAGTGTGCAGGGGCTGATGATTATGGCGGGTTTGTTTGGTTTCGGTGGCGCATTTGTTTCGTTACTGATGTCCAAATGGATGGCTCTACGTTCAGTGGGCGGGGAGGTTATTGAACGGCCACGTAATGAAACAGAACGCTGGTTGTTGGAAACCGTACGTCTCCAGTCTCTGCAGGCGGGGATAGCTATGCCACAAGTGGCTATTTATCAGGCACCGGATATTAATGCCTTTGCGACTGGTGCACGTCGAGATGCCTCGCTAGTGGCGGTTAGTACCGGTTTATTGCAAAACATGAGCCGTGATGAGGCTGAAGCGGTGATTGCCCATGAAATCAGTCATGTGGCTAATGGTGATATGGTCACCATGACCTTGATTCAAGGGATCGTGAATACGTTCGTGATCTTTGTTTCACGACTGATTGCACAAATTGCCGCTGGTTTCTTGTCTGGTGACCGCGACGGTGAAAGTAACAGCGCCGGTAATCCAATGGTCTATTTTGCGGTATCAATGATACTAGAGTTGGTGTTCGGTATTCTTGCCAGCATTATTACCATGTGGTTCTCACGTCATCGTGAGTTCCATGCAGATGCCGGTTCTGCAAAATTGGTTGGGTGTGAAAAAATGATTGCTGCATTACAACGGCTGAAAACCAGCTATGAACCGCAGGAAGCGGGTAGCATGATGGCTTTCTGTATTAATGGTAAATCTAAAACGTTTAGTGAATTGTTTATGTCACACCCGCCTTTGGATAAACGTATCGAGGCATTACGTTCTGGTCAGTATCTGAAGTAATATCAGTATCTGAAGTAATAGGAATAAATCGGGCGAAATAAGCGGCTTCGATTCGCGAAGCGATAATATGGTCTTCCCACCCTGTGAGCGATAAGCTGACAGGGTGTTTTTTTTGATGGGCTTATAATGCAAAATGCCTAGATTTGGTAGGTGGATAGCATGAATCATAGTAATTTTCCTAAATAATAATTTTTTTTCACCTTAGTAAAGTAAATAATGTGTAAAAATGTTTCTAGCGTGGGCGTCATTAAAAAATCTGTGACTTACCTCACTGAAAAACGACATTTTTTGTTTTTTTATCCTAATGCTGGCATAAGAAAAATCCTATATGACTGTTTTTCCTGTTTTTTATTCACTAATTGTTTTTTTACTCGAATAGTTCTTTATGTGGTTGGTTTTTTAAATGAAAATAAGTTGTAGGATATTTCATACGCAATAAAGGACGATTCATACAATCTTGTTCCTGTTTTCTTTATTGTCTTTTAAGTTATTCTTAATATCTGAAGAGATATTTGTATTTATGCAGTTGTAGCTAAATTGACAATTATTCAAATGCTGTAATAATAGCCCTATCGAAATCGAACCACACTAATTAATGATATTATTCTCATCAACTCTATTAATATTAAATCTTAATATTAAACATAGGAAATAAACATGAAAATCAAATCAATCAATATATTAATTGCAGCTATCGCTGGCATATTTATTACCCAATCAGCATTTGCAGTCGATGGTACTATTACTATTAACGGTAAAATTACTGATACGACGTGTGGTATCTCTGTCAATAACGGCACTAAAGATGGCACAGTCACATTGCCAACGGTTTCTGCAAGTGCACTGGACGGTATTAACTCTGTAGCGGGTACCACACCTTTCAATATCGTATTAACAGGTTGTACTGGGGCGACAATGGGTAATGCCTATGCTCATTTTGAGCAGGGTACTAACGTAGAAACGGCTACTGGCCGTTTAAATAACAGTGATATCAATGGTGCAACCGGCGTACAGGTTCGTCTATTAGACAAAAATAGTGCTGCTATCGTGGTGGGTTCTAGCAACCAAGGTAGTGTAGTAGAAGATATTTCTGGTGATGACGCAACATTAAGCTATTATGCACAATATTATGCAAATGAAGCGAATGTCGAAGCAGGTTTGGTCACAACGAATGTCGACTATACTATTGTTTATGATTAATGTTTGTTCATGATTAACTAACGCGGATAGCAAATCCAATCCGGCATAAAATGGGAGCTTAATGCTCCCAGCTTTATAAGTTCGACATCATTGGAACCCATATGCGCAGAACGCTCCTCACTACATTGTCACTCTTAAAGGCTGTGTCATTTTTAAAGACATTGTCATTTTTAACGACACTGACACTCTTAACATTACCAATTGTGGTGACCGTTGCCCGTGCTGAAGTGATGATCAGTGGTACACGTGTTATTTATGAAGAGAAACAACGTGAGGGTGTGGTAAAGGTTTCCAATACTGGCGATATGCCAGTCCTGCTTCAGGCCTGGATAGATAAAGGTGATGCGAACGCACGCCCAGATACTATCAAGGTGCCTTTTAGTGTAACCCCCCCGGTAGTACGTTTAGACCCTAAGAGGGACCAAACTATTCGTCTTTTTCGCACTGATGGTGGATTAGCGGCTGATCGTGAAACGTTATTTTGGTTTAACTTATTAGAGGTCCCGCCAAAACCAATCCAAAGTGCGACTGGTGGTGAGAACAAAATGCAATTGGCTTTCCGTACCAGAATTAAAATGTTTTACCGCCCTGAAGGGTTAACAGTATTACCTACGCAAGCGGCCAAGAACCTCGCCTTTTCGATGAAAGGCAATCAGGTCGTCATAAAAAATGCATCACCGTATTACATTACCTTGAGAAAATTAGAATTACGTACGTCAGAGAAAGGACCGGTGTTGGCTAATCTTACTAAAATAAATAATAAAATGGTTGCCCCTTTTAGTGAACTAAGTTTACCCGCTAATGCAAAAAAATCGATCAATAACTCGGCGCAAGTTTTTTATTCTGTTATTAATGATCAGGGCGGCGAAACTCAGGGTACGCAAAAACTGACCCAATAAAACTATAAAAAATACAAATTAAGGGTAATTTGTATTTTTGCGATTTTATATGCTGCATTTAATTTAATGGCCTCGATATAATGCTTAGTGCTTTCATATGTTATCAAAAAAACGAGTGCCTAAAATATTTACCGGCATTCTCTTTTGCTATTTGTGGTATTGGTGGCATGTTATATACTCCATCATCTGCCGCTGAAAATTCTGAATACGTTGAGTTTAGTGACGCTTTCCTCCGTTTTCCCGTTGATGCCACCCGCTACAGTGAGGGTAATCCTGTTTCCCCGGGTGAGCGTCATATTGATATCTATTTAAATGATCAATGGATTGGTCGCCAGAAAATGCGTTTTGCATTACCGTCGCCAGAATCTAAAGTTGCCACCCCCTGTTTTGACGTAAAACTCTTTGATGAGTTGGGGGTTGATACGGATAAGTTATCTGTCGATACCTTGAAATTGCTCGAAAGTAGCGTGGCATGCTCTCCGTTGAGTCGTTTGCTGGAAGGTGCAAGTGCTATTTTCGACGACAATCAGCAACGCTTGGATATTCAGGTTCCTCAAGCTTATCTGTTCCGTCAGGCTCGCGGTTATGTGCATCCTAAATATTGGGATGATGGCGTGACAGCGGCCACCTTGAAATATGACTATACCGGTTACCGCAGTAATCAGCATGATATCGGTAGCCAGACCTATCAATATCTGGGGCTATTGGGGGGACTTAACTGGCAAAGCTGGCGTCTATATTACCGTAGTGCATTGAACCGAAGTGATAGCCAAGGCTTTGATTATCAGAACCTGGCCACTTATGTTGAACGGGCCGTTCCCTCTCTATACAGCAAGATGACTATTGGTGATTCAAACACGGATGGTCAGGTGTTCGACAGCATTAGCTATCGCGGCATTGAGTTGACCTCAGATGACCGGATGTATGCGGATTCTCAGCGGGGTTATGCGCCAGTGGTACGGGGTGTTGCTCGAACTAACGCCCGTGTCGTGGTGCGTCAACAGGGAAGGCCTATTTATGAAACGACGGTACCACCAGGGCCTTTTGTCATTGACGACCTCTACCCGACCGGTCAGGGTGGCAATCTCAATGTCACCATTACCGAAGCGGATGGCAGTGAACAGACATTTATCGTTCCTTTTGCCTCGATAGCTGAGTTGCTGCGACCGGGAACCACGCGTTACTCATTGATGGCAGGTGAGTATCGTGACAATTCGATGGTAGATAAACCGGTCCTATTTATGGGAACGGTGCGTCATGGTTTATCCAATTTACTCACCGGTAACGGTGGGGTGGTTGCGGCTGAAGGCTATTTATCGGCCTCTGCCGGGCTGGCATTTAACACACAGGTTGGTGCAGTGGCATTTAATGTGACGCAAGCACAAACCCGTCTGCCTAATAAAGATAATCAAAGTGGGCAAAGTATTGGTGTGACCTATGCCAAATCCTTGCCGGAAACCAATACCAACTTGACCATCGCCAGTTATCACTATTCCAGTAACGGTTTTTATACACCGGCAGAAGCCATGCGCATGCGTGATTATTTACAGCATGGTGAAATCAATAATACGCAGATTGATTCAAGTTGGCCGAATGGCAGTGATCGCTATGATGATAGTTTTAAGTATCGTCGCCGCAATCAGGCGCAAGTGAGTATCGCTCAGGGCTTACCTGATGGCTATGGCTCGTTCTACGCGAATGCCAATGTGCAGGATTACTGGGATGGACGTAACCGCGATATGAATTTTCAATTCGGCTACACGAATAGCTATAAATCGCTGAGTTATAACGTGGCGCTTAACCGCTTGCGTGATATACCTAGCGGAGATTGGGACAACCAATTAAGTGTTTCCCTTTCTATTCCTCTGGGGACCCATGCGGGTGCACCACGTTTGAGTTCCAGCTATTCCAATACTCGTGGTAGCAGTGCAATACAAACCGGGGTTTCTGGCTCTGCGGGTGAAGATAATCAATTTAGCTATGGTGTATCTGCGGCGAATAACCGTAGCGATGAAAATGGCAGTTATAACACCCTGGGCGCGAATGGCAGTTGGCTGGCACCTTACGCCACTGTGGGTGGCAGTTATTCGAAAAGTGACAGCTACGATCAAGCCAGTGCCAGCTTATCAGGGGGGGTAGTAGCTTATCGTGGAGGGGTGATATTGGCCCCGGCACTGGGTGATACCGTTGGTATTATTGAAGCTCCAGATGCTGCGGGAGCGCGTGTCGGCAGCTACTCCAGTATGTATCTTGATCGCCGTGGGCGTGCGATATTGCCTTATTTAAGTCCGTATCGGCAGAATGATGTTGAATTGGATCCGAAAGGGCTATCTGCAGATGTTGAGTTTAAAAGTACTAGCCAAAAAGTTGTGCCAACCGCGGGTGCTGTTGCATTGGTAACATTCGATACCTCAACCGGTTATTCGGTTTTATTAATGGGGCATCTGGCAGACAACACCCCCTTGCCGTTTGGGGCGGAAGTAAAAGATGACAGTGGTACCAGCGTCGGTTTTATTGCTCAGGGCGGTCAGGCGATGGTTCGAGTGAATCAACAAGCCGGTAATCTGCGAGTGATATGGGGTGATGGCATCGGTGAGAGTTGCAGTTTTGACTATAAATTGCCGGAAGGTAACCTGGTAAAAGGTGACTATCGGCGGTTAGAGGTGGTATGCGAATGAATTCTTATTTCTATAGGGTGAAAACAGCGATTCTGCATATCAGCATGCACCTGCGTGTTCATGTTAATGTCCGATCTGTTGCTACGCTACTGATACTGGTCGTCGTGGGCGGGGGGGCAAGCAGTAAAGTGCGGGCTGAAGGTCTTGGGATAAATTGTGACTATACTGGTGGTATTTACATCTATCCCCCTGACGGCGTTATTTATGTTAAACCTAATGCGGCTATAGGTGATCCTATTGGTTCTTGGATGTCCATCAGCGCACCTGAAGTTTGGTCATGCTCGCTATTAGCCGCTTACCAGTCCCGGGATGTGCGGGCTGGGATTCTGGTGTTTTCACCTTATAATCCATTACTTACGACCAATATTGATGGTAGTAATTACAAAATTTTCCGCACTGGCGATATTAATCCTGGCTTGGGAATTGCCGTACGTTTTCGTGCTATAGGGGCCGGTTTTAGCAGCGATTGGACCCAACTAGATGGTTTTGGGCTTGCAGAAGGCACGGTGAGTGCCCCATTAATAGGACCGGTTCCTTATAATAATGGTGCTAAATTCCCCTTGGGAATGGAAATGCAAATTCACTATGTGAAGGCGAGTGAACAGCTAAGGTCGGGTGGCGTAGGGATCTTTGATTTTGCTTATCTTTACCATAGGCGCTCCATTGATGGTGTGCCGGATAATAGTGGTGCTCGCTACAGGATTGTTCAGGTCCGGGCAAATAGTATTAATATTCAGATAATGACGCAAACCTGTACCACGCCTAATGTGATTGTGAATCTGCCTGATGTCAATTTGCGGCAGTTTACTGGCATTGGTTCAGTGACAGCACTTAAGGCTTTTAATCTGAATTTTAATAATTGCCCTGGTGGGCTAGACGGTATTAATTATAAATTTGGTGCGACGACGAATATTCTGAATTCGGCTAATGGTGTCGTTGCGTTGGATACCAGCTCGACTGCTGAGGGGGTGGGGGTATTACTGCGCAGCCAATCAGATGCGGCGATTGA
The DNA here is from genome assembly GCF_001053095.1 of Yersinia similis. Lineage (GTDB taxonomy): Bacteria > Pseudomonadota > Gammaproteobacteria > Enterobacterales > Enterobacteriaceae > Yersinia > Yersinia similis. The sequence goes on from NZ_CGBP01000018.1 coordinate 34,243, forward strand.
ATTGGATAAGGAATACACGATGAGTGGTTATAACACCAGTAGCACACAAAGTTACACGGTACCCATGCAGGCGGGAATTTACCAAACAGAAAACACCGTGACACCCGGTTCAGTAAAAGGTGGGTTCACATTTACGTTGATCTATAAATGAAAATGTTATGGCTAATCCTCATATCGCGTGCCCGCAAGGTGAATAATCTGCGTACTTTACTGATGACGGCTATTTTAAGCAGCTTGGTGCTGAGTGCCACTGTTCAAGCCAGTATTGCGATTGGCCTGACACGGGTGATAGTGACCGGTGCTGATAAATCCGGCAGTGTGCAGATCCTCAATGACGGCCTTCACCCAGCGTTGTTGCAACTCTGGGTGGATAATAATATCGCTGAAATGGATAAGCCCATTGAGCAGATAAACGTCCCGTTTGTGGTTGATAACCCGCTATTCCGCCTTAACGGCAAGACCAATAAATCTATCCGTATTTACTATACCGGAAGCGCTAATCAGTTGCCGTCTGACCGCGAATCCATGTTTTGGCTTAATGTGTTGGAAGTGCCGCCCAAAGCGTCTTCATCCCAATCATCACAAAATGCGGTACAAATCGCTTTTCGCTCACGTATTAAATTATTTTACCGCCCGGCAGAAATACCGATCAGTTCAGAAGGCGTAGCAACTAAGTTATCTTTCACTCTGGTACCTAAAGGGGATGGCAGTGTGTTACGCGTGACCAATCCGACGCCATTCAATGTCACATTCCAGACATTGGCTATCGGCCAAAGTAATACCGCACCGGGCATCACTATCAAACTGGGCGCTGATGATATGGTGGGGCCAAAAAGCAGCGTGGATAGTGCCCCTGTGGGCAACAACGCGCTGGTGAAGAATATGAGTGTGTTTTTCTCAATTATTGATGATTTTGGCTCACCCATTGAAGGCCAGCAGCCGCTACAATAAGTCAGTGATCGTCTTGCTGGGGGAAACCAACACTCAGGCTTCCCCCAATAGCCTAATAACGTTTTTGTGTTACACGTAAGATACTGACCAGTGCCGCGATACTGGCAAAACAGCCAGCCAGTATCAAGGAGGCGTGGGTGCCGTTGGTTGAGAACATATTGAACATTAGTGCAACCAATGCAGCACCTGAGGTTTGTCCTAGCAAGCGGGCGGTCCCCAACATGCCACTGGCTCCACCGCTACGATGCTGTGGAGCGGCAGAAATAATCGTATGATTGTTCGGGGTCTGGAACAGCCCAAAACCTGCGCCACACAATATCATCCGCCAGATAATATCCACGTCGCTGGGGTTGGCGGGTAACACCGCCAGCAAGAATAGACCACTGGCAAAAACAGCCAGACCAATCCCACCTAATAAACCTGCATGATAGCGCTCAACCAAACGCCCCGCGATCGGAGCAATGACCATGGTGGCCAACGGCCATGGAGTCAACAGTAGCCCGGTTGCCACTTCGTCGCGGCCCAATACGGTCTGTAAAAAGAAGGGAAGCGACACCATTGCCAGCATTTGAGCGGCAAAAGAAAAAATTGAAGTGCCAATCGACAACGCGAAAATAGGAATACGCAGTAAATCCACGGGGAGCAGTGGGAAGGATTGCGTGAGTTGACGACGCACAAAGAAGAAACCAATCAGTAATAGGGCAACCACTTGAGCAGCAATCACTGCCGGGCTTTGCCCTTGGGAAAAACCACTGATTGCGGTGATCAATAAGCCAAATGTCAGCGCATTCAGAACACAACTGGTGATATCAAAGCGATTGCCGTTGCTTTTCGTATTATTGGCGGGTAGGAATTTTATGCCTAAACACCACGCTAATAACCCAATTGGCACGTTGAGGGCGAACAGCCATTGCCAAGAGGCGACAGACAACACGGCAGCGGCAATACTGGGCCCCGCGGCTGAAGACACAGCAACAATCAAGGTATTGATACCAATACCTCGACCAAGTTGGGCTCGAGGATAAATGATACGAATCAGGGCGGTATTGACGCTCATCAATGCCGCCGCGCCAAACCCTTGTAGCACACGGGCAAACGTCAGGGTCCATAACGAATCGGACAGAGCACAAAACAGTGAGGTCACGCTGAATATCAGTAAGCCAGCTTGATAAACCCGCCGGTAACCAATGATATCGCCCAATGACGCCATGGAAAGCAGTGAGATGGTGATGGCGAGCTGATAAGCATTGACAACCCAGATAGATGTCGCTGGGCTGGTATTGAGGTCACGTGCGATAGTCGGTAATGCCACGTTGGCAATAGTGCCGTCCAATACCGCCATCATAATACCTAAAGCAATAACCAGTATCGCGGCATAGCGTTGAGGTACAGGTAAGCCATCACTTGTTGATGGGTTCATAGGTGCGTATCTGTAAAAGTAATAAAATAGGTGAGTATTGATATGCTAACGATTATTGCCCCTGATTGCATCCTTACACATCAGATTAATTGTAAGTATATAGGATTAATCGTAGGTTCATGGCGTTAATCATAGGTTCATTGAGTTAATCATAAGTTCATTGAGTTAATCATAAGTGTAATGGTTAATTGCACATCTTGCACCAGATTAACCGCCCGATAAAAAGAGTAATTTACGATAAAAAGAAAAAGTAGAACCGCGATCACGGAAAAATGAAACATTGTTTCTATAATGTGAGATAGTATTAGTCGACAGGTTCTCCTGCGAGTAAATTTTAATTCTCTGACGATTTTAAGGATTTTCCGGATGGCAAAAGGTAAACAAATCCCCCTGACATATCACACTTATCAGGATGCCTCTACCGGCGCACAAGTGACCCGACTGACGCCCCCTGATGTCACTTGTCACCGTAACTATTTCTATCAGAAATGTTTCACCCGTGATGGTAGTAAACTGTTGTTCGGTGGTGCTTTTGATGGCCCATGGAATTACTATTTACTGGATCTTAACAGCCGGGTCGCAACACAACTGACTGAAGGGCGCGGTGATAATACCTTTGGGGGTTTCCTCTCACCAGAAGATGATGCGCTGTTCTACGTGAAGGATGGCCGTAATTTGATGCGTGTTGATCTCGCCACATTAGAAGAGAACGTGGTTTATCAGGTGCCAGAAGAGTGGGTCGGTTATGGAACGTGGGTAGCAAATTCTGATTGTACTAAATTGGTCGGTATTGAGATTAAGCGGGAAGACTGGCAACCGTTGACAGATTGGAAGAAATTCCACGAATTTTATTTCACCAAACCGTGTTGCCGCCTGATGCGCGTTGATTTGAAAACTGGCGAATCAGCGGTTATCCTGCAAGAAAATCAGTGGCTTGGTCACCCTATTTATCGCCCTTATGACGATAGCACCGTGGCGTTCTGCCATGAAGGGCCACACGATCTGGTTGATGCACGTATGTGGCTCATCAATGAAGATGGCAGCAATATGCGTAAAGTGAAAACCCATGCAGAAGGTGAGAGCTGTACGCATGAATTCTGGGTTCCAGATGGTTCAGCATTGGTTTATGTCTCTTATTTGAAAGGCAGCTCCGATCGTTTTATTTATAGTGCTGATCCAGTGACATTGAAAAATCGTCAATTGACTTCTATGCCTGCCTGCTCACATTTAATGAGTAATTATGATGGCACACTGATGGTAGGTGATGGGTCTGACGCACCGGTTGATGTGCAAGATAACAGCGGTTATAAGATCGAAAATGATCCTTTCTTGTATGTCTTCAATATAAAGAATGGGACACAGCATCGTATTGCTCGACATGATACATCATGGCAGGTATTTGAAGGTGATCGCCAGGTTACGCATCCTCATCCTTCTTTTACGCCTGATGATAAGCAGGTCCTGTTTACGTCAGACGTCCACGGCAAGCCCGCATTATATATGGTGACATTGCCTGAGTCTGTTTGGCAATAGCCGAGTTTTCCATTAGCCTCTCTCTTAGAAAGAGGCTAATTTGCTGTCTGCAAGGCTTTTATCCGATTATTCACATTGGTTTATTGCACAGTCTCGCAACTTCCCTTTATAATAAAACCATTGTTCTATTTTTTCTAAAACATATTGTTTTATGAATCAAAGAAAACTGAGTAGGGTAACTAAAAAATGGCTATTGCAGATCTAGATAAACAGCCCGACTCTGTCTCGTCGGTGCTGAAGGTTTTTGGCATATTACAAGCGTTGGGTGAAGAACGGGAAATAGGTATTACCGAGCTTTCTCAGCGAGTCATGATGCCTAAGAGTACAGTTTATCGTTTTCTCCAAACCATGAAGTCCTTGGGTTATGTGGCACAGGAAGGCGAATCGGAGAAATATTCCCTCACCCTGAAGCTATTTGAATTGGGTGCGAAAGCGCTGCAAAATGTCGATTTGATTCGCAGTGCTGATATTCAGATGCGTGAATTATCTAATGAAACTCGTGAAACTATTCACTTGGGTGCATTGGATGAAGATAGCATTGTGTATATTCATAAAATTGACTCGATGTATAACCTGCGAATGCATTCCCGCATTGGCCGCCGCAACCCATTACACAGTACTGCCATTGGGAAGGTGCTATTAGCCTGGCGTGATCGTGGTGAAGTAGAAGAAATTCTGTCTCATATCGAATTTACCCGCAGCACCAAATATACGTTGGATAGCACTGCTGCACTGTTACCGGTTTTAGATAAGGTACGTGAGCAAGGGTTTGGTGAGGATATTGAAGAGCAGGAAGAAGGTTTACGTTGTATCGCAGTTCCTGTCTTTGACCGTTTTGGTGTGGTGATTGCCGGATTAAGTATTTCTTTCCCGACACTACGTTTCGCTGAAGACAGAAAGAGTGATTATGTTAAATCGTTACATTGCGCAGCCCGCAATATTTCTGAGCAAATGGGCTACCGCGATTATCCTTTCTGATAAAAATGTCGATAAATAGGGTAAGTACCCTATCGTTATTGGATAACTTTAGTTAGCTGTTAATTATAACTATTTATCCCTCTTTATAAAAAAACGGCTCCTCTGGTGGGGGCCGTTTTTTATTACATGAATAATCATACTATTTGCGTGGTTATTATACTTCTTAATAATTACCATTCCCCTTAATAATTACTGTGCGTATGGTTATCGGCTTAACATTATTATAGGTAATAAGCCTTATTTGGCCTTGCCACTGATTATTGATAAATATTGTTTATGATTTGTTTAATTCATTCAGGTCATTATAACCGCGGTTAATTAAATTATAGGGAGATAAATAATGAGGAAGCTATTGAGTGGGGGGCTATTATTGTTGCTGGCCGGTTGCAGTAGTTCAGATCATCGCAGCGCGAATGAGTTGATCGACCGTGGCGCATATAAAATTGATACCCGCTATCCCTCTGTTGCAAAAAATGAGCGGGTACGGTTTTTAGTCCTCCATTACACAGCAACTGATGATGCCGAATCACTAAAATTGCTCACCCAGGGTGAGGTGAGTGCCCATTATTTAATCCCTACCCACCCCAAGAAAGCCGATGGAAAAGCCATTGCTTTGCAATTAGTGCCAGAAGAACAGAGAGCCTGGCATGCAGGTGTCAGCACTTGGCAGGGGCGTAATAACCTCAACGACACCTCGATTGGTATCGAAATCGTCAACCTAGGCTTCACGGAAAAGATGCTAGGTAGAACCTGGTATCCCTACAACGAATCACAGATTGAATTGATAGAGCAGCTCACCAAAGACATTGTGCAGCGTTACAATATTTCTCCGACTGATGTTGTGGCTCACAGTGATATTGCTCCACTGAGGAAATCTGATCCCGGCCCATTATTCCCATGGAAACGTTTGGCCGAGAAGGGCGTAGGTGCCTGGCCAGATGATGCGACAGTGGCAAAATATATTGGTGGAAGAGATAAGAAGGGGACTGCTTCAGTGGCCGTCATTCAGCGGGCATTAGCGGCTTATGGCTACAAAATTCCCCAGAATGGCCAGTTGGATGCTGAAACTCGCCAAGTGATCAAGGCGTTCCAGATGCATTTCCGGCCTCAGGATTTCAGTGGTGTGCCTGATGTTGAAACTGAAGCCATTGCATTAGCATTAGTTGAAAAATATCATCCCCTTAGTACTTAAGGCTGCCGGGTTGTTAGCTGTGTTCACTCATACGAGTCACTTACTGGTCGTTGACTTTAAAATAAATAAGCGCATCGGGATTAATGAGCCTCATTCCTGAGGCTCACCCTGCGGGTAGCATAAATGCTATTCAAATGGATCGGGAACCCATTTGTCGTTCAGCTTGCCTCTAGCGAACAAAGCGCAGTGCATAGTCGTTTACAGAAACAAAAAAGCCAGTCAGAAATGAAACCCCTTACTCATGGGTATCCCACGGTTGGGGGGCTAAAAACTGGCTGGCTTTAGCTGATTACTATAATAATGAAAGTATTAGTATTATTTACTGGTGAGTCAGAATGTCGTCATCTTCATTATTCAAAATGTTTTTATCTGTTTGCTTCATTAATTGGCTGGTGATCGTCCCGGCCGTCATTGAGCCATTGACGTTCAATGCCGTACGGCCCATATCAATCAATGGCTCAACGGAGATAAGTAACGCAACCAATGTCACAGGTAAGCCCAATGCTGGCAGTACAATTAGGGCGGCGAAGGTTGCACCGCCACCCACACCGGCAACACCCGCAGAGCTGATGGTAACAATGCCGACCAGAGTGGCAATCCATACCGGATCCAACGGGTTAATACCAACCGTTGGTGCCACCATGACCGCCAGCATCGCTGGATAAAGGCCAGCACAGCCATTTTGTCCAATAGTTGCTCCAAAAGACGCTGAGAAGCTGGCGATAGATTCTGGTACACCCAGACGGCGGGTTTGCGCTTCAACATTTAATGGAATACTGGCGGCACTGGAGCGGCTGGTAAACGCAAAAGTCAGTACCGGCCACACTTTTTTAAAGAATTTCAGCGGATTGATACCCGTGAGCGACAGCAACACCGCATGGACAACAAACATGATGGCCAGGCCCATATACGATGCCACAACAAAGCTGCCTAGTTTAATAATGTCCTGAATATTAGAACCGGCAACCACTTTGGTCATCAGTGCCAATACGCCGTATGGGGTTAATTTCATCACTAATCGTACTAACTTCATCACCCAAGCTTGCAACGTATCAATTGCCGCCAGTACACGTTGGCCCTTCGTGACATCATCTTTTAACAGTTGTAGTGCCGCGATACCGAGGAAGGTTGCGAATATTACAATACTGATGATTGATGTTGGGCTGGCACCCGTTAAATCGGCAAACGGATTTTTGGGAATAAATGACAAGATCAGTTGTGGCACAGTGAGGTCGGCTACTTTGCCCAGATAATTACTCTCAATTGCGCTTAGGCGAGCTGTTTCCTGAGTACCTTGTACCAACCCCTCGGCCGTCAGACCAAACAAGTTGGTCACTAATACACCGACCAAGGCGGCAATTAATGTAGTAAAGAGCAACGTACCAATGGTCAAAAAACTGATTTTACCCAGAGATGACGCATTGTGCAGTTTAGCTACCGCACTCAAAATTGAGGCGAATACCAAAGGCATAACAATCATTTGCAAGAGTTGCACATAACCATTGCCAATAATATTAAACCAAGTGATAGACTCTTTCAGTATTAGATTATCTGCGCCATAGACCCATTGCAGCCCTAAACCAAACAGCACACCCAGTGCTAAGCCGACCAATACTTTTTTAGCCAAGCTCCACTGTTTATGCCGAGTTTGTGCCAAGAGCAATAGCAGTACTGCAAACACCAGCACGTTAACCACGAGTGGTAAGTTCATCCCCAAATCTCCAAGATATTATTATATTGACGCATTTTATTTTATACAGCCAAGTACGATGCACGACGGTGGTGTCGCTAGCCGTTTATGGTAGCAGCTACTGTGTTAGCTCACTTATATCCAAAAAGAATTCTATATAAGTTTTAGTATTGATTTGTATTAAATAAAATCAGTTTGAATGTTATTCATACGGCTTGATGTATTCATAACCTAAAACTTTTCAATTGTTCCATATAGTAGAGCAGCGGGATGGTGGTGTCAGTTTGCCAGTAGACGGAAAAACAAACCAATAGAACACATAATACGCGTTCTAATTGATTGCCTTTTTGTGGACGTAATAGCGGAATGCTGAAACGCCAGCGGCAGGGCCACAACAGCGGTACACCGGCTGGCGTGATCATATCGGCCAAGAGATGGCTGAAATAACCTATTATCATGGCATGAAATACATCTGGGGGGAACACCCCATTCAATGGTGCATCTACCTGAAATAGTGCAATGCCAGCAATTACCGCCAATAAGCTATGGGTAAATCCGCGGTGACCAAATGCGCGGGCAATAGGTACAGAAACCCACTTTAGCCGCTGGCCGAGGATCGACTTTGGGTGATCAATATCTGGCAGCAGGGAGGTCAGTAGGGCGCCAGGAATAATATGCCACCAATCGCCATGTGCCAATTCCGGTGTGAGACCGACTTTTTTGGCTAAAATAACGCAGGCGACAGAAAAAATAAGGTGTCCTTCCCCTGTCATACTTAAATTCCGAATTTGTAGCTGTTGATTTATCCAGTATATGAGATTTTTCTTGGCGTGAATAGTCGTTACGTTGTAACTAAATATCTTATTTTTACCTGATAGAGATAGACAGAGATAAAAGATGGTTAACCTTTAAGCGTTCAGGATGGAACCCTACAGGATGGGGCAGATTAGGGGTAATTGGCTAAATACCGAGGTATTCTCTGCTCTAATGGCCGGTGGCTGCAATATCACATAGGGGGATAAGACGTAGAGCTATACCGACGACCAATGTATTCCGACTGTAAATATATAACGACTATAAATGTATAACGGCTGACGAGAGGGGGACATAAATCGCTAAGCTAAAAAAGGGAAAAGTGACTGGGAGTCAACTTTTCCCCAAAATAATGCAAAGAATGAGCATAATTTAGCAAATAATAATGAGGGTACTCATAACGATATGATATTTAGAAACTGTATTGGATACCTACGCGGTAACGCGTTTGGCGTTCGTCAGTCACTTTACTGCCTGGGACATTACCAATAGCCATATATGGTTTCCAGTTTTTATCCCATTTGTAGGCGATTTTTACATCATGTGCCCATTCGTATTTTTCTTTATTAGCCAGAATTTCATCTTCAGACTTCTTGTAGTTTAATTCGTATTCAGCTGAATAGTCTTTCAAGAAGTTATAAGCAAACAACATTGTGAACTCATGGCCTTTCTCAGTTGATTTGGTCTGAGCAGGTTGGTTACGTTTGTAATATGGACGGTAGCGCAGTGACGTTGAGAAATCATCAGTGAGAGCCACTTTACCACGAATATATGGACGGTAGTTGTTGGAATCTGAAGTAGAGTCTAATGAGAAGCCTGGTTCGATCTGGAAGGTGTTATTGAATTTATAAACATAACTGGCCACCATTTCGGTACCGTTACTGACCTGCTCATTGAATGGCTTATTTGGCGTGGTATCAGAGCTATGCTGGCCCCACTTACCTTCCAAAGACAGACCAAAACCATTAGCAAAACGGTTTGAAATCAGTAAACGGTCTTTGTGATCGGATTTACTGGTATCTTTCATTTCATGTCGATAGTCAATCGTTGTTGCAACGGAGCTAAAACTGATAACGGAGACTGTTGCTGCCACTGCCAGAGTAATTATTTTTAATTTCATTTTTATATAATCCCAGAGTTATGGTTATTCAAAACGACAACATTATAAAATCAACACACAGACAAAACATATAACCACAATAAAAGAAACTGCGTTTCATTTAGTGATGTTGTACATTCTATTTGTATTTATAATTAATTGTGTGATCAAGATCTTTCTTAGTGACTAATTTATAACTTCACTATTAATTTGTGATGCTGATCTGGTTGACTGTTTTTTATTTAATTTTAGCAAATAAAATAACCCCACCAAATACATGGCGGGGTTTTTTGTGACTTAAGTTAAATAATTTAATTAATTAACGCATTGCACGTTTAAGAATGCGGTCACCTTGCTTATTAAAGTATTCTGCCGTTTCTTCTACGCTTTTTTGACCATAGTCGATATATTGAATTGCATCACCGAACAGTGAAACAATTTGTGGATCATCGAAGTACGGTGAAGTTTTCATTTCATGTGGTAATTCCAATGCCATATTCAAACCGGCAACAGAAGGATCTTCATCTTTAATTACACCATTGGCACGTAGTTGGGTCACAGCCGCGGCGCTCAGCGGCACTCCACGTTCAAGACCTAATGCATCAACACCTTCTTTGCTGTTTAGCAGGAAGTTAATTAGCATCGCACTTTCTTTAGGATGCTTAGTCGATTTACCAATTGAAAGCATTTGTGCCGGTTTAAAGAATAAGCCAGCATCTTTTGCATCAGGCAACATTGGATATGGGCCAAGATCTAATTTTGCAGGTTTGGTCAGGTTATCAGAGTATTTAGTAATGGTTGAGTTCCACATATAAGTCCCTGCCCACTCACCATTAATCCACGGCTTCATTTCGTACATATTACTCTTACCGAATGAAGCATAGTATTTGGAAGATGGCATAACATGGTTATCTACCATTTTTTTGTACATGGTAAAGAACTCAACCCACTGTTCTGGCGTGTAGGCAAATTTCTTATTTGCTTCATCAACGGTAGGAATGTTGTATTTCTGAGTCATATAAGAACGGATTAATGCTAAGGTATCTTGATGCTCTAATACAACAGGGTAATATTGGTCACCCAATTTTTCTTTAAACACTTGGCCTGCGTTGAGTAACTCATCCCATGTTTTTGGATATTCTAAGCCCGCTTTAGCCCAAGTTGCATCATTGAAATAGAATATACGTGCAGTAACAGAGATCGGAATACCATTCAGCTTGCCATTAACGGTGGTTTGTTGCAGTTCGATTGGATCGAATTGCGCCAAATCCAGTTGTTCTTTTACGTTATTTAAATTGAAGAAGCCCGTTCCGTCTTTAGAGAAAATAGGTAGCCAGTTCCAGTTAGTCTGCATGACATCAGGTTCAGTACCGCCTGCAATCTGTGTAGTCAAACGAGATAAATGACCATCCCAACCGGTATATTCCGCTTTAACATTAATGTTCGGATGTTGTTTATGGAATTCTTCCAGAGCTTTCAATGTTACCTGGTGGCGGCCGTTACCTCCCCACCATGACATCCGTAAATTGACGTCGTCTTGTGCTGCAAAAGCTTGATGTGACAATAGAGCCAGAGTGGATGCTATCAGCGTATGTAGGATCGCTTTTTTCATTGGTACTGCTCCTGTTAAAGAGAGATATTTTTTTCTGTTTTTGCATCAAAGATATGGCATTTATCCATATCAAACTGGAAGTACACGGTGCGATGCAGGCCGTTTTCAATAATCGGCCGTGCTTCATCAGACGGCAGACGGCAGGTCAATTCAAAGTTTTCAACCTTGATATACATAAAGAATTCATGGCCCATGTTTTCCACCCGAACCAATTCACCTTGTGAGTGATTACCGACAAACGGTTGCAGAGACATGCTAATAAATTCAGGACGTACGCCAAAGAACACTTTTTCTCCGGCGTGGGTGGCAACTTTGGCCTGCTGTCTTTCATTCAATACCAAGGTGTATTGACCAACCGTCAGGCCAATTTGCCCCTCTTTTTCTACCAGCGTGCTCGGTTTGATATTCATTTCCGGCGCGCCGATAAAACCGGCAACAAACATATTGGTAGGGTAGTGATAGAGATTGTCCGGGGTGTCCACTTGCATAATGTGGCCCAGCTTCATCACACAGATACGGTCGCCCATGGTCATGGCTTCGGTCTGGTCATGGGTTACGTAAACGGTGGTTGCTGCTTTACCGCTTTTTTTCAATTGCTTATGCAAATCAGAGATGCGGATACGCATGGAGGCGCGCAGTTTGGCATCCAGGTTGGATAGCGGTTCATCGAACAAAAATACATCTGGTTTTTTTACAATCGCACGCCCCACAGCAACACGCTGTGCCTGACCACCGGACAACTGGCGTGGTAAGCGGTCCAGAAGATCTTCTAATTCCAGAATCTTGGCGGCTTCAGCAACTTGGGCCTCGATTTGATCTTTTGGTAATTTGCTCAACTTCAACCCAAAGGCCAGATTCTCTTTTACTGTCATATGCGGATATAACGCATAGTTCTGGAACACCATGGCAATACCACGTGATTTTGGTGCCAAATTATTGACCACCCGATCACCAATACGGACTTCGCCATCACTGATCGTTTCAAGACCGGCTAACATACGCAGGGTCGTGGATTTAGCACAGCCAGATGGGCCGACGATGACCATGAATTCGCCATCATTGATCTTCAGGTCAATGCCATGTACTGCGCGGAAACCGTTGGAGTAAACTTTACCTAATTTATTGAAAATGACTTCAGCCATGATAAATCCTCTATTAACCTTTAATTCCGCTGCTGGTTACGCCTTGCACGAAGTAGCGTTGAGCCAGGAAGAAAACAATGATGGACGGCAGAATGGAGATGCTTGCCATTGCCAGAATTTCGTTCCACGGTGCGCCTTCGGTAACGTCAATTGACATCTTCAAAGCCAACGCTATCGGGTACTTATCTACGCTATAGACATAAATCAGTGGGCCGATAAAGTCGTTCATTGACCACATGAACTGGAACAGGGCGACAGAGATAATGGCCGGTTTTAAAATTGGCACTACCACATACCACAACACCTGGAAAGAGTTACAGCCGTCGATTTGTGCTGCTTCTTCCATATCACGCGGGACACCGCGTAAGAACTGGATCAGCATGAAAACGAAGAACCCTTGTGTGGCGAAGGCCAGTGGCAGATAGAGCGGTAAGTAGCTATTCAGCATGCCCATTTCACGGAACATGATGTATTGCGGGATCAATAACACGGTACTTGGCAGCAACATGGTGGTGATCAATGTGGTAAACCAGAATTTCTTCCAAGGGATCTCAAAGCGCGCAAAGCCATAGGCGACAATGGTGGAAGAGATAATGGTCAGGATCACTTTCGGAATAACATACTTAAAGGTGTTCAGCATGTAATGACCGAAATTATATTCAGTACCGGTTTTCCAGCCGTTAACGAAACCATCACTTGTTGGGTGCTCTGGCCATAATCCTAAAGTGGTGAAAATTTCATTATTAGGCTTAAATGCTGCCGAGAACATCCACAACAACGGATAAAGCATTAACAGACCAACAATAATCAAAACGATATAGCGGAAAGCCGCACTGACTTTAGCTTTGCGTAATGTACGGCTAATTTCCGCATCAGCAATATCCTGAGCCAGATCTGATTTTTTCTGGTTGGAAGTTTGTTGTACGTCAGTCATTTTTTCCTCCTTTATCGGCGGAGTAGAAGACCCAATATTTAGATGATTTAAATGCAATTGAGGCAAAGAGGGCGACTACCAGGAATAACACCCAGGCCAGTGCAGCACCGTATCCCATATCAAAATATTTAAACGCTGTATCGTAGATATAGAGTGAGAATAAATAGGTGTAATGGGTTGGTCCACCACCGGTAATGACATAAGGTGCGGTAAATTCTTGGAATGCCTGCGTAGTTTGCATAATAAAGTTAAAGAAAATAACCGGCGTAATCAGTGGCACGGTGACTTTCATAAACATTTGCCATTTAGAGGCGCCATCAATCATGGCTGCTTCATATTGTGACTGTGGTACGTTTTGCAACGCGGCCAAGAAGATAACCATGGCAGAACCGAACTGCCATACACGCAGTAACGTGACGGATGTCAGTGCTAGTGATGGCTCTCCCAGCCAGTTGATGGCATCAAACCCAAAGACACCAATAAAACTATTAAGCAAACCATCAATCGCGAATAGCGCACGCCATAATACGGCAATCGCTACGCTGCTACCAAGGATAGACGGAATATAGAATGCGGTACGGAAGAAACCGATGCCCCGTAATTTAAAGTTCAGTACAAAAGCGATCCCCAGAGCAAAAGCCAATTTTAATGGAATAGTCAGAAACACATAAGCGAAAGTCACGCCCATGGATTTCCAGAATAAATCATCTTCCGTCAGCATATAACGATAATTCTCGATCCCGTTATATACGGGAGGGCTCATTAAGTCATACTCAGTAAAACTGAGAAAGAAAGATGATACAAAGGGGAAAGCCGTGAATATTATCAACCCTATTATATAAGGTGATATATAGGCTAACCCCAGCATTCTGTTTTCATTCATAATGCTACCTATTTTTAATAAAATGAAAGATAAAAAACTACTGATTCAAAAGTGTCGGATAAATAAAATCGATGTCATACAGAGTTCGGCTTTCCCCATTTACCCGATAATCTCCATGGATATAACCACCGTTAGTAATAAATTGAGGTATTGCTGCTGATTTATCTTGTTTAGCGGCAATCAAGGTTAATAATGCTAATGCAATCGGATTGTCGATACGGAAGTAGCGGTGCTGAGACGATTCCACAAACAGTCCGCGGTGGTAATGTTGTTTAAATAGGTCATCACCTATTTGCCATGCCAATGCAAACAATGTAGGGCATTGACAATGCTCAGCCAGTTCGACTAAAGCCAGTAGCAGATAAGGAGAAGCAATAGGGCGTTGGGCGGCCATTAGCGTGGCGCGTCGCTGTGTTTTATTCAGTTCAGCTAACTGCCAGCGGAGTAATAAAACGCCAATTAAATCCAGTAACTCTTCATCTTCACTTAACCGCCAGGCACGTACCAGCGGTAACAAATAATCGACGTCTAATGGGAATGGTGAGATAACTGTGCCTTTGGTGCCATAATAGCCATCACGCGGTAAGACGTAGCCACTCATATCTTGGCCATCGTTCCATAATGGGCGCAATGTATTGCTCTCTATATCATAAGCAAAGCGATAGTAATTCTTGAGTCCATCAATCACCCACTGCAAGACCTCAGCATCATGCTGCTGGCGCAAGATATCCAGCATGGCTAATGGGTTATCTATCAATAATGGGCGCATATCGCGGAACAAAACATTTGCTTCACGAGCAACTTCACCAAACTCTGGGCCGAACTGGCGCTTGGCACGGTCGCCATACCAAGATTGAGTCTGGTTATCGTCAGCCGGTATTGGCTGGCGTTGCTGTGGTGAACTGAACTGATATACCGGTAAACCTGTTTCAGGGTTACGCGCTAAAACATATTGGCGATACAGATGTTTTCCCCATGCCGCCGCTGCAGCATCACCGGTATATTCAGCATATTTATAGGCTGCGTAAATTAAGTCAGTTCCAGCGTTAACAAAGGTTAGGCCTTTGGTTTCAGGCAGTTTTGGTAACTCTGCTGGGTTAACCACATCATATCGAGGATGGGCAAAAACCTGTGGGTCACGCTGTTTGCTGTAGTTACCATGGCGGCCCAGATCCAGGGTTTGCCAATCTTCTACGTGAGCGTGCCAAAACCCCTGTAAGAAATTAAGGGTTTTTTCCCGATCAATGGTTACCAGTAGGTCGTAATAGGGCAGATGATGTTTCAGCTCATGTACCTGGTCTTTTGATGCTGGCCCTTCAGTTTTTAGGGTATCCAAATTGAGGAAACGATGCCCACCCCAGTAAAAAAGCCCACTTTCGTTATGGACACCATGTTGCATAAAATAGCCGCTTTGCACCCGGGCTTGCTGGTGATATTGCGGATCCTGAGTCACCAGGCTGAGGGCATCCAATGTTCGTAACCAGTTTTGTTGACTGGCGAAGTTAGATATCGGAGTATGGTGGCCGTCTGGGAATTCCCAAACGACAGGTTGATGGGTCAGTACATCAAAACCATCGGCCAGCAATGGGGATGGATTAAGCTGACTGTGGCCTACAGACTGGACTAAATCAACATAGCCGCGGATAGCGCTGAGCCAGTTAATCATCATTGTGTCACTGCCTTTAATGTTGCCTGTAAGACCCATCGTAGTCACCCCACCTTCGAAACGTCAGGACGGAACCGGTTTTTGGTTCCTTATAAATAGAAACATCGTTTCAATCTATTATATTTGTATTTACTGGCGAGTCATTGGATGAATAACAAAAGTGTGATCGGAGTCGGAACGTTGTTTTGATTTTTTATTTTGGTGGTTTTATAAGAAAAAAATAGAAATTTTATTTGTTAACTATTTGATAAATAAATAATAAAAAAAGGCACAACTAAAGTTGTGCCTGATGCGTTTTTGAGTTGAATATCACAATAAGATAGATAAGTCGTGTTAACTCAAATTAGTCGCTATAACGGTTTATCGTGCTAACCAACCGCCATCAACGGCGATAGTATAACCGCTGATATAATCGGATGCTTTAGAGGCCAGGAAAACCACTGGGCCTTTCAGATCATCAGGTAAGCCCCAACGGCCAGCCGGGATACGGTCAAGGATCTCTTTGCTACGCTCTTCATCTTTGCGCAACTGCTGGGTGTTATTTGTTGCCATATAACCTGGTGCGACAGCGTTGACATTGATGCCGTGCTTTGCCCATTCGTTAGCTAACAGACGGGTCACGCCCATGACTGCACTTTTCGAGGCGGTATAAGAAGGGACACGAATCCCCCCTTGATAAGACAGCATCGAGGCAACGTTAATGATTTTGCCGCCATTACCTTGTTTAATAAACTGTTTAGCAATCGCTTGGGACATAAAGAACACAGACTTGATGTTAACGTTCATCACATCGTCCCAGTCTTTTTCACTGAAATTAATAGCATCTTCACGGCGGATGATCCCCGCGTTATTGACCAGAATATCAATATGGCCAAATTCAGCGACAGCACGCTCTAACAGGGAAGGGATGCAATCAATATTGCTCAGATCAGCCGTCAGGCTGAAAAAACGACGGCCCAGTGCAGTAACTTGTTCGATAGTTTCACGTGGCTCGACAATATTCACGCCGATGATATCACAACCCGCTTCTGCTAAACCGATCGCCATGCCTTGGCCTAAGCCAGTATCGCAACCAGTCACCAGCGCAACTTTACCTTTCAATTCAAAGGAATCTAAAATCATAGCTAAAATCTCTCTCAAGGCGGTCAATGATGGCCGCGATTTCATTATTGGGGGGAAAGCCGCCAAAAAGGTGGCTTTGATAGGTGATACTTAACGCAATTCGCTAACAGCTATATGGTCCATATCACCAAAGACTTGGTTTTCACCGACCATGCCCCAGATGAAGGTATAACGTTTGGTGCCTACGCCAGAATGGATAGACCAACTTGGTGAAATTACAGCCTGTTCGTTATGAACGAGCAAATGACGTGTTTCCTGAGGCTGTCCCATCATATGGAAGACGGCAGTCTCTTCGTCCATATCAAAGTAAAAATAGACTTCCATACGGCGTTCATGGGTATGACACGGCATGGTATTCCACAGACTACCTGGAGCCAGTTTGGTCAGGCCCATACTCAATTGGCAGGTGGGTAACACGTCAGGCACAATATATTTGTTGATAGTGCGGCGGTTACTGGTGGCATCATCACCTAAGGTCTGTGGTGCTGCCTCTGCTAGGGTAATTTTTTTATTTGGATAAGTGGTGTGGGCTGGGGCACTGTTGTAGTAGAACTTGGCAGGTTTAGCACTGTCGATGCTGCTAAATTGTACTTCTTTCGCACCTTTACCTACATACAATGCTTCTTCATTACCAATTTCATAAGTCTGACCATCAACCACTATCAGACCTGGCCCACCAATATTGATTGCACCTAATTCACGGCGTTCCAGGAAGTAACTGACACCCAGTTGCTTACCCACTTCATTACCGATGCTAACGGCTTTGCTGACCGGTAAAATGCCACCGACGATAATACGGTCAATGTGGCTATAGGTCATGGTGTAGTCATCTGCCGCGAAAATCTTTTCAATCAGAAATTCACGGCGCAGGCCAGCGGTGTCGAGTTGCTTAGCGTGATCGCTATGAATACTTTGACGAACTTGCATGTCAGTGCCTCTCTTTTAGAACAGTATCTTGGTGGGAACAACTCAGGCCAGAAACCAACGATAGGATCAGAAAGTGCGTATGGGGCCATGGTGTTCGCTGACATTTGCACGAGTCTGATTTTTAACCGAGTGTTTCTTGTGATGCAGAGATGATAGTGTTTGCGGGAAGTTAATTCAATAAAAATGAAATCATGTTTTATTATTTTTTGAGGCATGTCATGATTTTTGGATTAATTATGGTCAACCTACGGATTTTGCCCGTAGAATGCACTCGATTCAGCGTAAAACTGTGACTACGCTACACCAGAAACTTATTCTGTAAAATGAGAGGCAAGATAATGAAAATGTTCTTTATCAATGATGAAACTCCTTGGGAAGAGTTAGGCAATGGCATTAAACGTAAAGTAATGACCTGGAGCGATGAGCTTATGATGGTCTGCGTCCACTTTGAAAAAGGGGCCATTGGTGTCGCTCATAAACACGATATCCATGACCAGATTGCTTATGTTGCAGCGGGCAGCTTCGAAGTGGAGATTGAAGGGCAAAAGCGTATTTTGAAAGCAGGGGATGCGTATCGTGCAGTGAAAAATGAAATGCACGGTGCAGTATCTTTGGAAGACAACAGCATCTTGATTGATACTTTTACGCCTAAACGGGATGATTTTCTCTAAAACATATTCGGGCGGCTGAGTCACTGACTCTGGCCGCCCTTTATACCACTGGTGATAGCAATATCCTTTCCACTACGTATCGCTATAACGACTATTTTTTACTAAAAATCCGCATTCGCCACTAAAAACTCTTATTTTCATATCATATACGTACACTACGATATGTCGTCTTTGCGTAATTGCTCTAATGATTCCAATTGAATATCTGCTAATGCCCAGCGTGGGTCTGCACGGTACTCAACTGATGGGATAACAATAGAGCGCATACGCGCCGCTTTGGTCGCAATCATACCGTTCACTGAATCTTCCAGCGTGACGCATTGTAATGGATCAACATCAAGCTGAGCTGCCGCATTCAGATAAACTTCCGGATGCGGTTTACTGTAGGGTAGGTATTCAGCAGAAACCAAACAATCGAAGTACTTCTCAACGCCTAACATTGCGAGCACCCGCTCCTGCATATGCCGTGGGGAGGCTGACGCCAGACCAATTTTCAGCCCTTGTTGGCGGCAAAGCGCTAATGCATATTCAACACCGGGTAAAACAGGCCGAGTGTCTTCGACCAAATCAATTGCTCTGGCAATAATACGATTGCAAACTTCCTCTTGGCTTGGCCCCTGCCAAGGCATTGTTCGATACCAAAGTTTAACCACTAAATCGATACGCAGGCCAAGGGTATCTGGCAGTGAATCTCGTGAAGATGTATCCAAGCCCAAGGCGGTGAAAATATCAAGTTCGGCCTGTAGCCATAAAGGCTCAGAGTCAATCAACAAGCCGTCCATATCAAAAATTGCAGCCTTAATTGGGAGAGGGGTCGCCATTTATCGTCACTCCTGTCAGTTTTTAGCTATGAATTGACCACTTTATCATTGGTTCATACGATTGTGCGGGTCGAACGTGACTCTTTATTGCAGCTTAAGGCGCGATTTATGTTTAGCACAGCATGTACAGTACTCAATAAGATACATATAGTAAGTTAAGTGGAATGCAACATCACATGACCTAAACTATATAGGTTAATTCAGTGAGGTATATGTTATGGCTGACAATCCACAGAGCTTGCCTTGCATACTTCTGGTTGAAAAATGGCTAGGCCTTCTTTCCGACATTGGACGCGCCAGTGCCACCATCGAAGCGTATCGAAGAGCACTGCACCATTATCTTCGCCATTGCGCAGAGCAGGAAGTAGAGCCGTCCACCGCCAGTTTTGAAGATATTTCTGTAGTGGATCAGTAATACCGGACACCTCAATAGCCTGTTAATTTAATGACAGCCAATTGAGGTAATTGATAATGACTCAACCTAAACAGACCAAACGCCGTTTTTCTCCTGAATTCAAACTGGAAGCTATTGAGCAGGTCGTTAAGTATCAGCGGTCAACCATCGAGGTTGCACGCGCTCTGGAGCTGGATCCCAGCCAATTGCGTAAATGGATACGCCAGTACAAAGAAGAAGTCAGCGGGGTGACGCCGGACAATCCTGCACTGACACCAGAGCAACGTGAAATCCAGTCGCTCAGAGCGCAGATTAAACGGCTGGAAATGGAAAAAGAAATACTAAAGCAGGCAGCCGTGTTGATGAGCGAGCTCCCCATCAAATCTTTGCGTTAATCACACGGCTGAAAACAAAATGGTCAGTGGTCGAATTGTGCCGCCTGCTCAAAATAACGCGCAGTGTTTACTATGCTTCGCTGAATTTGCGGGTTGATGTAAAACGTCTGCAACTGCGTGCTCAGGTGCGGGAATTGCATCAACAGAGCCGGGGAGCAGCCGGCAGCAGAGCACTGAGTCTGCTGATGCGTCAGTCGGGTTATAACGTGGGGCGCTGGCTGGCCCGCAGGCTGATGCGGGAATGTGGTCTGGCGAGTCGCCAACCCGGAAAACCTCGTTACCGTGGCGAACGGGAGGTGTCACTGGCATCGCCAGACTTACTGAAAAGGCAGTTTAAGCCGTCGGAGCCCAATCGTGTGTGGAGTGGAGATATCAGCTATATCAAAGTCAATGGTGGCTGGTGCTACCTGGCACTGGTGATTGACCTTTACTCCCGTCGGATAGTGGGCAGTGCCATATCGTCATCCCCGGATGCCGAGCTGGTGTGCCGAGCCTTGCGTAATGCACTGGAGACGCGACCAAGGGAAAAGAGGCTGCTGTTTCATTCGGATCAGGGAGGGCAGTACAGGAGTAAGAAATACAGGAAGTTACTGTGGAGGAACGGAGTGATGCAGAGTATGAGCCGCAGGGGTAACTGCCTGGATAACTCACCAATGGAAAGAGTGTTCCGAAGCCTGAAAAGTGAATGGCTGCCTGTAGGGGACTATATGGATGTCCATCATGCGGTACGAGATATCGGTGAATGGATACAAAGTTATTACAACACAGTACGCCCCCATCGGCACAATGGTGGATTACCGCCCTGTGAATACGAAGATCAGTGGAAAAAGGCTACGAAGGTGTCCTGATTTTGTGATCCACTACACACTAATATCATGTTGAAGGATTAGCCGCTGCCTAATCAACGGATGACTCGTCTTTTACAGACCGACCTCAGTCAAGGTGCCTACGCGGGTCTCATCTGGATTTAAAGAGCGGGGAGCACAAGCTTCTTGCTGCAAATGAGCCTGTACATTAATTTTTAAAATCCCCTTTTTGGTTGTTTGCTGACCCCATCCCTTCTTTTCGTCAAGCTCCGTCCGGCACTTATTCATAAATTTTAAGGAAGCTATATGCAGATAACACCGCTAGCCAGCACCCTCCATTACTAACATCCGACAGCCAGGCGGTTTATCTGGATGCGCCAGAAACCCTGCAACAGCAGGCGTTTGGCGAGTTACCGGCAGATCCTCATCAGGCTGAACGGGCAGCGTTGGCGGTGATCCACTCGCCTGACTGGAAGCGCCGAGAACAGCAAATTATTCGGGCGTATCAGGGGGTTCTTCAGGCATATCGCCTCAAACTGGAAAAATACCCCGCTGTGATATTTGACGACCGTTATGTGGTGTACGGGACGGCAGATGTTGCTTTGGCTGAGGCCAAACTGGCTGAATATAAGGGAAGGCAATGAAGCGCGGCCCTTTACGGCATCATCGTCTGACAACTGCGTTATTGGTCTGTAGCGCAGCGCAGCCGTTGACCGCCAGTGGAATAAATTCTGCGCAGATTATTGCTGGATCCCTCTCTCCATCCTGCCTTGAGTATCGAGTCTCGGGCATCTGTTATTGGCTATTTTGCTCTGTCTGGGGTTGCAAAATAAGGACGTCGGTCAGGGTTTCTCATTATGTACCTAATGCCGTGATCTCCAGCTACGCCCAAACGGGGGCTAATCCGTGGTCTGAAGTCTCCGTATTGGGAACCGGCATTTCAGGTGTGGCACAAGGCGGTGGTAATAACGAGCAAAAGCGTGGATCACGCAAAAATAATCTACGGTTCAAAAATACTGATGCCATCGGGCATCCCGCATTGGCGACCCCGATGTTTAACCACTTTCTCGGCTCAATGGGGTATTCCTGCGCCGGTTCAGCCCGCGCATTTGTGCCGTATTTCATCAGTACGTTGGATGGACTGGTCTGGCGCAGTGGCTTACCGGAATCACTCTATCCCGAAGCGCTTATCCCCGGTATTAGGGAAATTGGCTCCACAGTGATGGGTGATCTATGGGGAAATATTTATCCCCGGAGCGGATTTGTGACTCAAGTTAATGATTATAAAGCCGCGGCTGTGATTGCACAGCGCACGGCTGACATCATCACCCGTACCGGCCAGATACATGTCTATAACCCGATGACGGTCAACAAAAGAGACGGTTATTGGCCACCGGAGCCCGTCACTGAAAACACCGGAACCAAAAATCACCAATGGCAGCAACTGGTTCCCACAGTTTCTTCCTCCTGTGCCGTTTTCCCGCACCACAATAACCCGATAGCGGCAGACGGCGCTTACGCCTGGGCGCTATGGCAACCCTATTCCTGCTGTAAGAAGCGTGGGCAGCGCTTCCTCTTTAGCACTCGCTTTTAAATTCATAAGGACGTGTCGATACAATGAAACAGAACCAATTTTTTAACATGGGTTTGATAGCCAGTTATGTCTTTTGGTGTTTGGCTGTTCCGGCACATGCCGCCTTTGGCTTGAAAGCTGAAGTCGGTGATGCGGGTTATGGCAAAGCGATAAAAGGCGCAGTCAGTGACAACCTTTTCTACAGCATTGGCGGTGGGACGGTGATATCACAGCCTCCGAGCAGCAATAATATGAAAAAGATCGGCTTAGGGATTAGTTGGAATAATGACCTGATGTGCGGCAACTTTAATTTGAGTACCACGGTGAAAAATCAGCTTAATGGCGTGACAGATGGCTTTAAAAATATGATGGGAGACGTGATAAACGGTGCTACCGGTATGGTTGCCAGCTTGCCTGCCATGATCATCCAACGCGCGAATCCTGGGTTATACGAGCTACTCACGAACGGTGTACTTCAAGCCAATGTTGCCTTCGATAAGGCGCAGCTTAACTGCCAGTCGATGTCGAAAAAGATGGGCGATTATTGGCTGGGTAATCAATGGACGCAGGTTGCGGTGGGTGAGGAGTATCAGAACATCGTTTCCGGGACTTCCGATGCGGTCATGGCGGATAACAAACAAAAGCAGGCCACAGGTAAAGAGGGGGTGAAATGGATTGGTGGCCAGAAAAAAGGAGGCAGTGGCCAGCCAGCCATTAAGCCAACCTACGATTTGGCTAAAGCGGGCTATAACATGTTGAATAAACAGCCCGTAACCAGTAATGCCTCGATCAGCGACTCATCTTGTCATGGCTCTTTATGCCAAAAATATAAAACCAGCACAGAGGCAGCGGAGGCCGTAGTGCAGATCCTAGGAGATCGCGCCATTCGGACTTGTGCCCAAGGGCCGGAGTGTGGAAGTGGCGGCCTTGATAATGAGTCAGGAACATCAACGCCGGGGAGAGGATTTTCCCCTATGTTGGAAGAGACCACTGCTGAGAATATGGGCATCCTCATCAAACTGGTAAATGGGAGTTTGGCACCGAATAGCACCCACTTGATGACATTGAAAACGGGAGATTTGACGGTCACTCGCGGCGTTATTCAGGCACTGAAAGATGACCCTGATAATGGCGCGTTGGTACGGCGTTTAGCCGGTGAACTGGCGATGGCCGATACCGTATCTACTGCATTAGCCATGCGCCGGATGTTGGTTGTCGGTCAATCAGAACCCTATGCCGCAGGGCAAAAATTGGCAATGGACGAGTCAGATCGCCGTCTGGCGTTTCTCGACAGAGAAATTACGGCACTCAAGAATGAAATGGAGATACGTAACAGCATCAGTAATAACGCTATTTTGACGGCCATCAGGCGGCAGGAAGCGCGTGAAATTGATAACGGCCTACACCAGAATTCTCAGCAAAATGACCAGGCGGTTCATGATCTTAGCAAGCCTGCGGAGGAATAGGCATGCAGAAGACATCGGATAAGCCCGCTTCGCGCCCGTGGTTAACGGTGAGTCGCGGGGTAAAAATAGCGTGGTGGACAGGGATACTGCTTCTGGGCGGTGGGATAACAGCACTGAGCATCTCTCTGGCGGGGGATCCGGTGGCGCTATCTTCCTGGCTACAGCAGGCGAAATTACCGTTATTTTTCTGGCGGTTGGCTCTCTATGTCATCGTTACCGGCCTGTGGTTTCACCGGGTTCGGGCAGCCTTGTTGCGGCAAGCATCTTCATCAGGCGCGGTTTATCGTCTGGAGGCCATGATAGTCAGCTTGATGTTACTGATTGAGTTCACCTGTTATCGTTGGGGGATGTGATGACAGCGGACAGTTATCTTGAGTTTTTCCTCGTTTTCCTTGGCTGGTTGATCAGTAACGCCCTGTGGGCAGTCATCACCTCCACGGGGTTATTTGTTTTGCCATTGGTACTGAAGGTCGTGAGTGTCTGGCTAAAAGTGCGTACTGAAGGTGATGACGAGGGTAACAAAGGGACGCTGGCATTACCCCGAATAGAACAGGTGCTGTATGTGGCATTTGTCGTCATTCTATTCTGTGCGATGCCCTTCAAGGATGTGGATATCTCCACCATGAAGTTTGACCGATCTCGCTCAACAGCCTGTGGAGTCAATGTTCCTCAACCCGATGAATCGGGGTATGGGGAGCTGCTGACTGATTTTAATGGGCAGACGGCTAAAGTCCCGATGTGGTGGTATCTGGTTCATAGCCTGTCAAAAGGCGTCACACATGCCGCTATTGCGTCCATCCCTTGTGGCACACAACTAAGGCAACTGCGTTTTGAGGTGCAACATACCCAGCTTGTTGATCCGGTGAACCGTCAGGAAGTGCAGGAGTTCGCTAATCAATGCTACTCCAAAGCGTATTTCAAGCTGAAATCCACCCATAACCCACGACTCACTGATGCCACCATTAATTCCGTTGGCTGGATAGGTTCAAGCTATTTCCTGAATACCGCAGGTTATTATGATTATTACACCTCAACCTCACCGCGTTCACCGTGGCCGTACAGTGAGCGTCGAGACAGTGGTTATCCTGATGTGGGTCGCGGGGGATATCCAAGTTGCAAGAACTGGTGGAGTGCCACGGGAATAGGACTGAAAGCACGGTTGTTTGCGGCCTACGAGACTCGGACGGTGAATAGGATGAAATCTCGAGATCCGGCCAACTGGGAAGAGAATTTACTGCGCTGGTTGGTCAGCCCCCAGAATATCTTGATGTCTGCCGGAGGAGAGAGCTACCTATCTGGAAATCAGCGTGGTACGAGTGGAAATATTGATACCGGTTTCAAACAACTTGTGAGCGGCCTGGGCGCACTCTCAGCGCAATCGACCCAGTTACCGGCGTTTGATGCCTTGCGTCAGGCATTGCCGATGGTACATGGCATCTTGATGATGGCGATGGTTATTTGTATTCCGCTGGTGATGCTGTTTGGTGCCTATGATCCCAAAGTGGTGGTGACGCTGACGTTTGCCCTGTTTGCGATGATTTTCGTGACATTTTGGTGGGAACTGGGCAGTTGGCTGGATGATCGACTGATTGAAATTGTGTACACCGGTGCTCGCGGGTATTACGGCTGGTTTAGCAGTGTCGGGGCTGAAGGTTGGATCATGAATTTGGTTTTAGGGGCGATGTTTGTGGTGCTACCCGCATTTTGGTTTGCTGCTGTGGGTTGGAGTGGGGTGCACATAGGGCAGGTAATATCCCAATCAATTAATGGTGGTATTCAAGCGGCGCAACAAGCCGGTGCTGCTGGAGGACAAATGGCAACAAATGCAGCGAAGACAGCGCTTAGCAGAGGAAAAAGAAAATGAGATTTATAGGGATTGATATTATTATTCATATCAATCTCTTACTCATCATCACTTCTGATATTCCCAACGTAAAATCCATAGCCACTGTGCCCATCACGCCATCCATCATCTACATTTTCTGATTGAGTAAGGTCTCTTTTACTGACATCTATCACGAAAATAAGAATAGAACAAAATGCATTTATTGTAGCAATCAGGCTATTGGTTATGGTTAACCGAGAGGTGTTTTCTTGATTATCAATATCCTTATTTTTCATTGTTTATCCTTATAAATATTCTGTTTAAGTTATTAGCCTATATAAGTAAATAAAGTTAATTAATTATCAGATTTAAAATATCAACAATAAATACATTAAATTGTATCGTGCATCTGGAGTTATTAGCTTTTAGCATGCAAGGGCTTTAATTTAAAATATTTTGGAATGTCGATATGCCAAGAAAAAGGAAGTCATGCCATTGAAACAACAAATAGTGTTTTTAGTCAAGACAGGCATCGCCGATGTGGCGGATAAAAATGAAATCTGGAATGCAGCGCAATAAAGCGGTTCAATGATTAAATATTTATGGGTGATTAAATTTAGCACGTTATCCATCAAATCCATCATGAGGTGAAACCAGTGAGCCAGCCCCCACCAAAGGGGCTGGCGAGTGGGAGCGGTTCCAGGACGGAACAAGTCCTGGAACACCGATTGTGGAGTTGTGGGTAACATTTATTAATAGCGATTGTTTATTATTTTTTTTGAGAATTAATCCTCATCGGCAATCTTATTATAAGTTCATAGCATGCTAATAAATAATTTAAATTAAGTAGTGCCGATTAAATATAACTGTAATCTATTTCTTAAGCTTATTGATTTGGATTTTATCTTTTAAAGTAGGGTGGAGAATATATTTCTCGTCACCTTTTAGCTATTTAGATAAGACGATGGTATAAAAAACATGAGGAAAGGCGATGTTTAGCTCAACATCGCCCATTAAAAATCACATACAAATATCAGTGGCCTGAGGCTCTATGGCATAAATATCGGCCCTGATATGTTGCTCTAATTGATTCAACGTGGGGATCAATGAACTAATGGTGTTCAGGCTGTGCCCCAACTGATAAAGGCTGGTTGGCGTAAATTCCAATATATTATGACCAGAAAAGGTGATCAAGGAATCGCCCAAATAGTCCAAACAATGGCATAGCCCAGTACGCGCTTCGTCGCAATAATCTGCCAGTTGCAGGCGATCATCGGTATTCATGCTGGAAAAACTCAACTTAGCCATGACGTCGGCCATGCTGGGATCAAAAGTATCGGTATCAAATAGCATGGCCGTTCTCCAATGGTTTACAGGAAACAAATACCAGTGAGAAACCGGCCAGCAGACGACGCGCTTCACTTTCAGTGGTCGCCAATACTGAGATGAGACGCAAGGGATGTAACTCAGATAACAACGTGTTGGAGCGGGCATTAAGGAAGGTGTAGAGCTTTGAATATGCACGTATGTTACTATTAGCGTTAGCCATAGCATTACCTCATATAATGATGTGGTTAGAGGCTCATAGGTGTTGTAGCACCTGTGGGCTTCGTTCATTTAATAGTTGCAAAACATCACGTAATTGCGATGTAATTACAATCATATTATTCTAAGGATTTTGTAATTACAATGTCAAGCGAAAAAATCAAAACAGATCAATACCAACTCCGTCTGGCTCATGAGTTTAGAAAACAGCTTGAAGAACAGGCTCGCAAAGATGGGGATACATCTCTTGCAACATGGATAAAACGAGTTTTGCGTAAGGAACTTCAGTCGCGAGATATTGAACCGAAAGGATAATTGAATCTGGTCGCTCTCGTCGCGACTAATACAAATAAATACAGCCCGATGAATCGGGCTGTTATGAATGATCAGGCAAATACAACTTTCAGGCTACCAGGTGTGCGACGTGGTTTCCCAACGACAATTTGCACATCACGCCCCAAACGAGTCAGGCATTCCAACATTTTGGCCTCGCTGATCCCCCTGAACTGCCCACGTAACATATTAGACAGCTTAGGCTGAGTCATTCCGAGCAGTTTAGCGGCCTGTTCTTGTGTGAGGCGACGGCTTTTAATAATGTTGCCAATGGTGGTAGCGAGTTGCGCTTTTACCTGCATTTCTTCAGCATTATCTTTGCCAAGATCGGCATAAACATTGCCGCTGCTGATTTCGATATCATGGCTCATCTTATGCTCCTTTAGCATGGCTTTCTGCGGTTTTCAACCGTTCGCGGATCTTATCCATATCTGGTTTTGGCGTAGCTATTCCCGATGAGGATTTTTTCTGAAATGCATGTAAAACATACACCGCATCACCAAATTTGACGGTATAAACCGCTCGGTAGGTGTCACCGATGTAATCCTCAACAACTTCCAGTACACCTGCGCCACCAAACCCTTTCAAGGGCTTCGCTTGGGAATGTTTACTGCCCATCTGTGCCAAATGCAGGCCGTAGCCGAAAATATCTTGTACATCTTCAGGTAGAGACTGAAGATCCTTTTTACTGCTACCAACCCAATAAAGTGGCTTCATCCGCTAATCCGTGCGTTAATTTATACCCATTTAGGTATAAATTAACATGCCATTTCGATTGGGGCAAATGCACATTTACGAAATTGTCATTTAGCCCCTCAGTATAATCACTACCGCGCAAGATGCCGCCGTGGTTATGGTTATCAACGACCACGCCATTAGATGAAGATTGTCCGCCAGAATGTTCGATATCACCGCTCATTTGGCCTCCACTCTTTACGTTTAAGATAGCTATCGTCAGCTTGTAGGTGCATTCCACTTCGTGCGCATCCAACAGAAAGTTATCCCATGTGTAATTTTCTCTTTCGATAACTATCTATTCTTACAGAAAAAATGTTTGTCCTAAAGTAGGGCTGAGTCATTGCTCGGTATGATGCTCATGATTATCATCGCCCGATGAAAACGACCCCTACACCTCACGATGCTCTATTTAAGAATTTTATGACCCAGCCAGCAACGGCTTGTGACCTGCTGCAGTTTCATTTGCCGCCTGAATTACGGCAACTTTGTGACTTGAGTTCCCTGCGGCTGGAATCCGGTAGTTTCATTGAAAACAACCTGCGTGCTTGCTACTCAGACGTGCTCTACTCGCTAAAAACGACGGCGGGAGACGGTTATGTCTATGCCCTCATTGAACATCAAAGTTCCCCTGATAAACATATGGCTTTTCGCCTGATGCGCTACGCCATTGCGGCCATGCAGAGCCATCTGGAGGCAGGGCATGATAAGCTGCCGCTGGTGATCCCCATCCTCTTCTATCACGGAATGGTTACGCCGTACCCGCATCCGATGAGCTGGTTGAATGCCTTTCACCAGCCTGAACTCGCCGGGCAGTTGTACAGTGGTGATTTCCCACTGGTCGATGTGACCGTTATCCCCGATGATGAAATTATGACCCACAAGCGCATAGCCCTGCTGGAACTGTTGCAAAAACATATTCGCCAGCGTGATTTGTCTGAGTTATTGGATCAACTGGTCATCCTGATAGCAAGCGGTTACACTACGGAAGAACAGCTAAAATCTGCGATAAATTACATTATACAGGTTGGCGAAACAGCCGAACCGGAAGTGTTCATCCGCAGCCTGGCTCACCGCTTACCACAGCACGAGGAGTCACTGATGACGATTGCACAAAAACTGGAACAAAAAGGCCACCAAAAAGGGCGCCAAGAAGGTCGAATGGAAGGTCGTATGGAAGGGGCGCAAGAAACAGCACTGAAAATTGCCCGAACTATGCTAGCCAATGGTATTGACCGTGCTACGGTAGTGAAAATGACCGGTCTGAACGAAGAAGAACTGGCTCAAATTTGCCATTAATTTACTGGCAAACATCACAGTTTTAACAGGCGATGTAATGTTAAATGTCGCCTGCTTACCTGTTCTTAGCCCCTAATCTCTTTCTGATGTGTCATTCACGATCGTTTCTTATTTCACCTCAATAGATGTAGTACCCAAAACACCAGCCCTATCGGCCAACTTGGCTTGTGATAATTTCGCTATGTACTAGCTTAATCATATCTGCAATATCACAGAGAATTGTCATTGGTAGCCTCAGGGATACAAAATAAATGATCCATCTCACCGAATTTATTGACTTAGAAATGAATTAATATGCGTAGTATTAATAGAAGCAGTGGCAATAGCGAGTTGTCAGAAATAAGCACCATACAGTTACAGGCAAGGATGTGAATGTAATATAATTGCAGTCCATGATTTAAACTTATTAATTTTTATTTAATATATTCAATTGTGGCGGGAAATATATATCTGTCTGTGTTTGCCGAATATAACGATGGTGATTATTATATTCGATGTTATCCCGTTGTCATTGACAACACCCGATGTATCCATGCTCTGTAAGGATGCGCTGTAAAGCGAGCAAACCCGAGTTGCCCAGACCTGAAATGCAACGCTTTTAGAGCGGTAACCCCCCTGAACCTTTGAGAGCGGGGATCGCGGGATTTCTGCGGTGAAGGTATCTTTATCCCTCAATAAATGGCTTCTGCTAATGAGTAGAACCGCCATATCAGCACTGTGTTTTTTGGGTTTACGTCCAACAATCCCGGCAACATTTGCGGCTCTCTGCTATGCCAATTGGAACATTTGGCATTTGCTAGAGCAGCATTTGGCGCGGGATATGTGCAGCGCGTCACTTGCGTGAAGTGAAACGAATACCAAGTGACGCGCGCAGCGCATAACGAACAAACCCACCTAATTCGGGCATTAACGACGTCTGCTACGCTCTGATCAGCATGTGGTGCCTTGGCCGAACCTTGGGCTGCGTAACATTCAGAGCTGTCAGTAGGCATGACTTAAACAACCGCGTCGTAAAACGGGATGATCACAGAAAGACGCATATCTAATAAATAAAGGAGAAAAATCGACTCGCTAACGATGGCAGCGTCAGTGAAAACTGGCGGATGGAGGTGACCTGACAGTCGTCAGGATCCGGTGCAAACCGCAAGCAGCTCAGCGAGCTGTGGATACCTCACAAGAACTCAACATGTTGCCACCCCGATGTACAGTTATCAGTCGAGTCGCAGGAAGCGCAAATTAAACCGTGACGTCGGGGCCAAGATGTACACCGCTGTACTGAACGTTTTTTATGGATGAAAAGGGGAGGGCGATGTCGAGAGCCAATAAGCAGTTAAGCAAACAATTAATTACATTGGCACGTAAATCGGGCGGGAGTTTTAAAACCGTTGCTGATCGTGCCAGAATAGCATCCCGATTAGCAGCAACTATGTTGAAGTTGAATATTCAGATCCGCGATGTGAATAATATAAAAACAAACCATATCGAACTGTATATAAAGAGTCGCCAGTTAAGCAATATCTCAAAACGTACAATGCAAAATGAAATGGCTGCTATCCGGTCGATATTTGCCACCGCTGGGAGAGTGAAACTCGCCGATGCGCATCATGAACGACTAAGTAATTCAGCTCTCGGGTTATCAGGTGCCAGCCGTGATGGTTCTAAAGTTGCTATTTCGGACGAGCGCTATCACACTGCGCTGGCACATGTCCGTGATAAAGATGCCGGAGTTGCTGCTGCAATGCAGTTAGCCCGACATTTAGGGTTAAGAACGGAAGAAACAGTTCAATCAGCCAAATCATTAAAAACCTGGCTGCGGGCATTACAGCGAGGTGATGAACGCATCCGGGTGGTATTTGGAACTAAGGGTGGACGCCCAAGAGATACAACGATTGTCGATCGAAATATGGTTATTCATGCAGTCAATGAAGCGATAAAATATGCTGATGGGTGCAATGGACGATTAATAGATAAACCTAATTTACACTCTGCTATTGATAGGTATAGAAATATTCTCAAGGGGGCAGGGTTAACGGGAAAAGAGTCCCCGCATAGTCTGCGCTATGCCTATTCCAGAGAGGCGACGGAATATCATATGAATAAAGGATTGAGCCGCAAAGAAGCTGAAGCTATGGTCTCAATGGATTTAGGGCATGGGGATGGTCGCGGGCATTATATTGCCAGAGTGTATAATAGAGTAAGTGAATAGTCTTAATTGTCTGAATGCATACTAATTTTGCAAAGTCAGGCTTGTTGAGTGCGTTTGATTTATGTACGATCTTATATGTTGAACCGTTGTCATAGACAACACCCGATGCTGCCATGACCTGTAAGGTAGCGCTATACAGTGGTCAAACCCAAGTTGCCTAGACCTGAAATGCAACGCTTTTAGAGCGGTAACCCCCCTGAACCTTTGAAAGCGGGGATCGTAGTTCACTGCGATAAAGGTACACTTTTCTAACATGCCTTAATTGGCATCCTATCTGATTGACTCACCCTCAAGGGAACATGCTTCCCTGCTGAGGGATAGGTGTTCCCTTATTTTTTATATAAGGAGACATCAATGATTACAGCGGTGAATAAACATTGGGAAACAGGGTTTGGCGGTCTGATTACGACCATAATCGCTCAAGGTTTTCCTTTAGATGAAGCGTCAGCTTACACACTAACGTTTACTCACCTGTGCTATGGCCACGCCCGTAGGTTCAGTCAGGACTATAACGGGGATTTCTGGTGCTGGTATACACAATCTGATGGCGGCTTTTTCATCTGCCCACAGGTGAAGAAAACCTATCGTATTGAGGTTTGCTCGAACTACTACCGTGGCGAGATGAGTGCGCAGGCGCTGGGAATAACGGTATCGCTGTATGCACTCTGTATCTTGGCAGAATCAGGCCATGAGTTTTTTATCGAGAGCTACTACCGTCTACGTGATTTTGCGGTGCAGCATCCTGAATGGGCCGCTATTGGTGGAGCGATTGACTGATGGCCCGTAAGATTTATTGATTAACACAGAAGCGGTACCAGAGGGGCAACCTCAAGGTAGCTAACCCGATATTTTGATTTCACTCACCCACAGGGACTGACTTCCCTGGTGGGGGTAAGTCCCTTTTTAATCTTAAAGGACTTACCATGACAACGAAACACACTAAGAATAAGGCAGCATCACGCCGCCAGGATAAACCGGATTTATTCCAGGTAGTGACGGATAAAATCGTTGCGGCACTGGAAAAGGGGACGCCTCCCTGGCGCAAACCGTGGCGTAACGTCGCCGGTGGCCGTTCTGTCCGTATGGGGGGCTTACCGGCCAATGCCATTACTGGCAGAGCCTACAGTGGTATCAATGTGTTACTGCTATGGATTGATGCTGCGGACAAAGGTTTTACTTCACATCGCTGGCTGACGTTCAAACAGGCATTGGATGCGGGTGGCAACGTGCGTAAAGGCGAGAAATCGACGCTGGTGACCCTGTTTAAACCCTTCGAGAAAAAAGAGACTGACGAGCAAGGCACACCTCTTTTTGACGAGCAGGGTAATGCGGTGGTCTCCCGGCTGAGTTTCATGACCAGTTTTCATCTGTTCAATATCGAGCAGTGTGAGAATTTACCTGAGCATCTGCTGATGCCGGTGAGTATGGCCGGTGATGCAACAGAGACGCCAGAACAACACGATATTGCGCGTATTCAGCGAGCAGAACAGGTGGTCGCCTGTAGTGGTGTGCGAGTGATACATCGGCATCAGAATCGGGCGTTCTATAGCTCCTGCGCTGACCGAATCACCCTGCCGGAGGCGGTGCAGTTCAATCGCCCGGCAGATTACTACAGTACGTTGCTGCATGAGTTGGTGCATTCTACTGGTCATGTCTCTCGGCTGGCGCGAGAAGGGATAACGTCATCTTCACGTCGTTTTGGCGATCCAGTTTATGCCTTTGAGGAACTTGTAGCAGAAATAGGCTCGGCATTCTTGTGCGCCGAAGTGGGCATTGAGGGTGATGTTCAGCATGAAAGCTATATTGCGTCGTGGCTGAAAGCGTTGAAAGAAGATAAGAGAGCCATCTTTCAGGCAAGTCGTTATGCCCGTGAAGCCTTTGAATATCTTATTTTACGTGAACAAGCCTTTGCGGCTGCTTGAGCTAAATTGGAGGAATAGACGATGGACACCAATGAAATTAGTGAATACCAGATGATAGCGGCGTTTTTGCTGAATAATCACTTCGGGCTGACGTTGAATGATACCAACCTGCATGATGACGCAGTTGTGCTGGGGCTGATCGAGCTTAATATTCCAGCTTTTGAAGCGATAAACCAGTTGGTAGAAAAGTACCACCTGGATCGGATTGACCAGAATGCTTGGTCACCTCAGAGTTCATTACTCAATCAGAACCACTTTCTGGTTGCCGTATTGGAAATGGTACCAGAGAAAGTACAGCTCATCTGCATCAATGAGACGGATGACAGACCAACACAGCGCTAACTTTTTACTCAGAGTTACCCAGTAACCCACTATTCCCCAAGGAAATATCCTTGGGGAATCACACTCGTCAGCTTGGCCAGCCCCTTTGGTTAGTTCCCTCTATAGTACTGAGTTGTACAAAAACATGCTGATGTTGGGGAGTTATTTTCCTCATGTCTCTCTTATGGCATCAAGTTCTAAATTCTCATATAGGGTTATTTGTTGCTGCCGTATTCCGTCTTCATAGAGTAGGGATACAAACTTTTATGAAAGCAGGATCACACTATGCAACCCCTTTTGGGACTCGATCCGCAGGTTATTCATCACATCATTTACAGACAGGCTGGATGGATCAATCGGGGAGGTTACGACTTATGTTGAAGTCTTTCCTGAAGTATCTGTCTGTTCCGTCAGCCAAAGTCGGCAACGGTGAAAACCTTGTTACGGCGCAATCTCTATCAGTTCAAGTACCAGATGGATACCATACGCCGATATCGCCCCATCAACAGTTAACAACTCCCCGACGCCGTCAATGGTTGCAAATACTGTGGGATTATTCGTCACTGCCAAAAGATCTGTATCAGCAGTATTACCAGCAGCCACTTGAGCACAGTGTTTCCCTGATGCAACAGCTCCCTGCTACGGAGAGTGGACATCATGCCTATCTTGGAGGCTTGGTGGATCATATGCTTGAAACGGTGGCCTATGCTGCCCGATTATCAAAAAACTATCTGCTACCGATAGGTGCACAACCTGAAGATCAGGCTTCTCAGGGATCTGCATGGAGCTCGGTAATTGTTTACGCAGCTATGCTGCAATCACTCGACATGCTGTGCCAGATAGAGGTGGAGCTGGAAAGCGGACAATGCTGGATACCACTTAATTCTCCCCCTAGTGAGCCTTACCGTTTTCGCTTTACTCCGATTGCTGATTCGAGACAGATTCGAAGTCTAAGTGCGATGTTGGCATGGAAGATTATCCCTAATGAGGCGTTGCTCTGGCTGAGTACTTGGCCGGATGTGTTGAAAACATTGTCGCTGTACTTAACGGGTTTTCGTCATGAATCAGGGATAGTTAATACTATTGTGTTGGATGCTATTCGGGTTTCTGCGGGGTCACCATCTGTATTACCGATAGAACTTGTTCCTATGAATACAACTAATGAAAAGTTAACAATTACGGTAAATGACGGCCCTGAAATAAAACAAAACACGATACCCACAACCCAAAGTGAGAGCATGAATCTGGGAGTCATTTTTTATGAGTGGATGAAGAACAGTATTTTAGAACAATC
Organism: Yersinia similis; assembly: GCF_001053095.1. Taxonomy (GTDB): domain Bacteria; phylum Pseudomonadota; class Gammaproteobacteria; order Enterobacterales; family Enterobacteriaceae; genus Yersinia; species Yersinia similis. The sequence goes on from NZ_CGBP01000018.1 coordinate 69,811, forward strand.
AATGGTAGTCAATGAAATTGATTCTTCAGTATTTATTATTGCAGGTTATGTGTTTATAAAGTCGCCAGAGATTTTTTATCAATTCATGTCAAAAAATAAATCAGCTTTAGGTGAGCGATCATGTGACTGGCGGAAGGTACAAAAACAGTTTGAGAAACTTAAACTTCATAAACGCCAAGCAGATGGGGCGAATATGTATTGTTGTGAAGAAAAAGAAGGGGGGGAATCTGTGAATGGCTATTTGATCCCTGCTGCGAAAATCTATGGTGTCGTTTCACCTCCGGTAGACAGTTTATTAAAGATTATAATATGAAAAATAGGTTCATTCATTCTAATTGATACATATATTTGTAGGCGTTCAGCTGAAATGTAATCTTCCAGATTCATCAAGTTCTCCCTTTTACATAATATTATCTTAGTTGACGCCCCCGTCAAAGCATAGTAAATTACTAATCATTAAGGCTCAGATTTCTTCGGACCTGAGCGCCAGAGTTAGTACCGGAAAAGCCACCTAATATAGGTGGCTTTTCTCGTATATAATTACTTCTAGCTGTTATCTCTTAAATCCATTGACTGTTGTAATGAGATTTTTGGATGTATTGAAATTAGCGGATAGTAATGGGTTTTACTATATAATAGGATTAGAAATCTCCATTAATGGAGGGAATATTCAGGACAGGCCTTTGCTGAAAATAGGCTCTTTAACTGTGATGCAACTGTCCCAAGACAATTATTTTTTAGTTATAAAGCTAACCGCAATAATATGATTATTCTTCAGTTTTATCCTTAAGTCTGCGTTCAATTTCTGTTTGCATTGATGTAACTATAAATTGAGCTGTACTCTCATCAGCATTCTTAACTGACTCCATTGCTTCTACTACATTGTGAGGAACTCGAGCTTTTAAGGCTTTTGATTTCGCATTTATATTTCCAGTAGCCATAGCTTAGTTCCTAAAAAATCTTATCTAACTGACAAAGGTTATAAAGTCATTGACGTGTGGCCCACCTTGATTTTATAGTGGACCCCACCTTGACTGAGTCAAAGGTTTACTATTAGCGAAGCCCAGAAGTGCGCGAACACTAGCCGGGCCTCTAACCATCACGTTAAAAGGACTAACGCTATGGCTGCATCAAAGTGTACTTATATCTTTGTAGCGATCAACCGTATTCAGACGAAAACAACCCCTATTATGTTACGCGTAACGGCAATAGATGAAAAATCAGCCCGTCAACGCTTTGTTTCTGATTATGTTTTATGTTTTGCCGGTCGGCTACCAGCATATAGGGGGAACCATGGAACAATATGAGTTTATCACGCAAAAACCTCCAACGACTATCGATGTTGAATGCCAGTGTAGGGCCTTGGCTTATGCGGCCTATCACATTGACCATCGCGACGTTAGAGAGCTTCTTTTATTTACTCTTATTGAAAAACAGCATCAATTAACAGAAATGTTAGATGCGGATAATAATCCAAATAAAAGTAATAATATATGCATGATGGATATATTAGGTTTGTAAGTTTCAATTTATTAATGGGTATCCTATCTCTATCCAGACGTTGCTATTTAACGTTATGATAGTTAGAGGTAACTCATTAATATTGATTGAACAAGGACGTTAAATATGACTCATATAACTTTTGAATCACTTCTGGAAAAATATTTTTTCAGTAAATCGCTACGACCTACTACAGAATGGAGTTATCAGAAAGTAGTCAACTCATTTGAACGATATACAGCCAAACTTCCACATGAAATTAATAATCAAATTGTGTTGGAGTGGCGTCGGCATGTATTGAGTGATTTGAGACTGGAACCACGAACTTGGAATAATAAGGTGGCTCATCTCCGCGAATTATTTAATTTTGGTATGAAGAAAAAATTATTAAAACAGGAAGAAAACCCATTCAATGGATCTGTAGTAAGAGCGGGAATTAAGAAAAAGAAAATTCTGACTTTAGGGCAAATGAATACTCTCTATTTATTGATGAGGCAACATTGTGAGAGAGAAAGGGATTTGCCCGAATCACATTGCTTTAATATTCGTAACCACGCATTTTACCCTTCATGGTTTTGGCTTACGGTGCTGGATGTTTTACGCTATACCGGTGTGCGGCAAAACCAACTGCTGCACCTAAGACTCTGTGATATCAATTTAGGTGAACGTAGTATTGATCTGAGAATTGCAGGTGCCAAGAACCATAAAGAACACTGTGTACCAATAGTCTCCGCGCTATTCCCACAGTTGGAACTACTGATTAACAGGGCATTAGATGCCGGTGCAGAACCACAAGATCAACTATTTAATGTTGGGCGGTTTGATTTACGTCGCCGGGATAAGTATCCGATAGAAATGGATCAAAATCCGTTAAGGGCATTTTTCCGACGTTTATCTAAAGAATGCCGTTTTACCGTGAGCCCACACCGTTTCAGACACACTATTGCCACACATATGATGAAATCCCCAGACAGGAACTTACAGGCTGTCAAAAAGCTACTGGGGCATGTCAGTATCCAATCGACACTTGAGTATATCGATGAGAGTGTAGACAATTTGCGGGATATTTTGGAGCAAGAGTTGATGTAACAGCTTTCAGCAAGGGATCAACGCCCCTTGCTTATTTGACACTAAAGGAAAATCTGTGTAACCATAACACGTAACAAAGCCCACTTAATTTAACAAGTGAGCTATTTGATTGCTAATTATTACAACAATCTGAGTAACGAAATCACAGCGTGTTTCGTATTCTGATTCATTCACCTGCTTGTTAGGTTAGACGTTTAGTCACTTTAACAAACAAGCTTAAATATGGTGCCCGGACTCGGAATCGAACCAAGGACACGGGGATTTTCAATCCCTGTGTTTAAAAGTGATCAAATTAGGTAATTAATATTAAATTGCAATTGCTCACCTGAATAACTAACTCAGGTGTTTAAATGCATGTCATTCCAATAATTTCCACTAAAGGTGGAGAGGGTAAATCTACCCAAGCTGCCAATCTGGCCGGTTTTCTTGCCGACGCTGGTCTCAAAGTCCTCCTTATTGACGGCGATTATGCTCAGCCTACGGCAAGCAGCATTTTTGCATTAGCCTACGAAGCCCCCTGTGGTCTGTTTGAATTGCTTATGCAAACGGCCGATCTTAATGATCCTTCTCGCATAATTTCTAATAGTACAATCACTAATTTGGACGTGGTTGTTTCAAATGATCCGAATGCGCAATTGCCGACGGCAATGCTTCATGCGCCTGATGGCCGCCTGCGTTTGCGTAATGTGCTGCAACATTCTCTCTTTCAACGATACGATGCGATCATCATCGACTCCCAAGGCGCTCGTTCCATTATGTTGGAGCTTATCGTCCTTGCCGCCACCCAAACCGCGGTGGGAGTGGTAAAGCCGGTTCTGCCGGATGTCAGGGAATTCATTCGCGGCACTATCAATATGATAGAAAACCTTCTTCCTTTCTCTGCACTGGGAGTGAAACTTCCAGAAATCCATATTCTAATCAACTGCATGAAATACACCCGATTGGCACGGGAAACATATCAGCAGCTTGAGAAAATTATCAATGACGGTAGATACAGCGCCCATAGTCAAAAAATCCACGTTTCTCTGTTAAATACCTTTATCTACGACCTTGAAATCTATGTTGAAGGCCATGCCGTTGGGCAACCGGCTCATCGTCTTGAGAAAAAAACCGGACGAGTCAGTGACTCCGCATTCGTGACTATGCATAGCCTTGCCAGCGAGCTTTTCCCTGAGTGGCGAAACAATTTCGACAGGTTACAGTCCCCTGCAAAAGGGGTTGATCATGAGTGACTCAAAGGGCGAGCTGCTCCGTGGGCTTGTTTCAGTTGAAGCAGAACAAAGTGTATTGGGCGGTCTCATGCTTGATAACGATCGCTGGGATGATATTGCCCTCATTCTCAGTGTTGAGGATTTCTTCAGTAAAGCCCACCAAATCTACTTTCGTGAGATGAAACGCCTCATTGACGCTGGGAAACCTATTGATTTACTGACGCTAACTGATTTTTTGAAGCAGCAGGAGCAACTGGAGTTGGTTGGTGGTTTCGCCTATGCCGCAGAACTCAGTAAGAACACCCCCAGTGCCGCCAATATTGTGGCTTACAGTGAAATTGTTGCCCGTTTCAGCCGTGCCCGTCAACTTGTGACCTTAGGCAGTGATATCACTCGTGAGGCCACCGCACCCCGTGCGGATATTGCTGAAATTATGGAAAAAGCTGAAAAAAGGATTATCGATATTGCCGAAAAATCTGAGCCTGAAAAGGCCGTATCTCTTATTGAGGGGATGGAAAGATTAATTACGCAGCTTGAACTGCGAAATCAGTCGGGCAACGGTATAACCGGTACCCCTACTGGGTTTGTTGAGCTTGATGCCAGCACCTGTGGCCTTCAAAACAGTGATTTGATTTTGCTGGCTGGCCGCCCATCAATGGGTAAAACGGCATTAGCCATGTCGATGGTTGTTGGCGCGCTTCAGGGACGAGAAGGCAGTGTGGTGCAGGTGTATAGCCTTGAGCAGCCCACCGAACAGTTATTGATGCGCATGATTTCTTCTCTTGGACGTATTGAGCTTCAGCGCCTTAAGAGTGGTTTGCTGGATGATGAGGATTGGGCTCGCATAAGTCATGCTTCCAGCATTATGGTTGGAGAATGGCGAGACAGATTAATTATTGATGATACCGGCAGCCTGACGCCCGCCATGCTGCGAATACGCGCTCGTCGTAATGCGCGCAAGAATGGCCCGCCCGCGTTGATTATGTTGGATTATTTACAACTGATGCGTTGCCCAAGACAGGAGAACCGTACGCAGGAGATTGCTGAGATTTCCCGCTCTCTAAAAGCGCTGGCAAAAGAAATGAAATGCCCTGTACTGGCGCTCTCTCAACTTAATCGTTCTCTGGAACAGCGTGCTGATAAGCGCCCTAATAATGGTGATCTTCGTGACTCTGGCGCACTGGAACAAGATGCTGACGTCATTATGTTTGTCTATCGCGATGAGGTCTATAACGTCAGTACTGAAGATCAGGGGATCGCTGAAATCATTATCGGCAAGCAGCGCCAGGGGCCGATTGGTACGGTCAGAGTGAGGTTTGACAGCCGTTACACCCGTTTCGACGATATCAAGAGTTGGGGGCCTGCTGATGAGTAAAATCAATGGGTTAAATCTGTCAGAGGCGATGCTGCAACGCGGTAGACTGCCCCACTCAGTCGGGCACCCAACGGCTCTACCGGTTAGCGAAATGGCCATGGTGCTGACGTTGGATCAACTACGGCCAAATCCAGATAACCCACGGGCTACACGTAATCCAAAATTTGAGGATATTAAGGCGTCAATACGTTCTCGTGGCTTGGATTCAATTCCCAAGGTGACACGGGATCCCGATGGTGAGGATGCCTATATCTTCAGTGATGGCGGTAATACCCGCTACCAGATTTTGTGCGAATTATGGCAGGAAACTGGAGATGATCGCTTTTATCACATTCACTCGATTTTCAAACCATGGCCGGGGCGATTGCAGTGTGTTATTGGTCATCTGGCAGAAAATGAAATCCGGGGCGATCTCACATACATCGAGAAGGCGCTAGGTATTCACAAGGCTCGTATCCTGTGGGAAGAACAGCAGGGAAGAGGTGTCTCACTCCGTGAATTATCCGAATTTCTGAATCAGCAGGGCTATCCCATTCATAACTCCAGTATCAGCCGCATGGAAGATACGCTGAAATATCTGTATCCGTGTCTGCCTGATTTACTCGATGCTGGGTTGAGCCGATCGCAAGTCATCCCGTTAATCACATTACGATCAGCCGCAGAAAAAATGTGGTCTCGGCATGTTGTTGCGACGGATTGCAGCAAGACATTTGAGGCGGTTTTTAGCGCGGTTTGTACATCATTTAACTGCCCTGATTTGTACTCTTTGGATATGTTCCGTGATGAGTTGATAGGTGAACTCCTTAAAGCGTTACCCCATCCGTTGTTGAACTACGACCGCTGGCTGATTGAGCTTGATCCTAAAGAACAGCAGCGCCGGGAGCTTTATGGTGACCCATTACCTCCCCCTTCAGCGTTGACTCCAGATGCTAATTCAGTAGGAATTTCTGGCGCTCCACTCACCAAATTGCCGCCACAACCTAACGGAGCCGTTCCTGAGGTCGGACTGCGTTCAGGGACACTCACTGGGCCTTTAACGAAGCCTGAATCCGCGCCTGATAATCGTGGTGATACCTCGGTTAATCGCCCTCAGGAGCATCTTGCCAATATTAAAACCCCGCCGAATCTCTGTGGTGGCCCCGTTATTATCAGCGGTAATGCGAATCTCGCTGGAGCGAATCTGCTTTCTACGGTGGTGGATGAGTCGGCAGGCAAGGATCAACCTCCAGCGTCTTCGGTTGCTTTTGCAGCGACAGGCCTGGAGCCAGTCGATGATATCTGGCACATCCCTGCGTTGATGGATGATGTTGAACACTTGCAAGATATGGCTTACCGATTGGCTTTTGAACTGTCGGAGGCCATGGGCTGTGCTGACAGTATTGCTGAATATAAACAGCGTGATTCAGCTGGTTATAGCACTCTGGCGGATAGTACTCAGAAAGGTAATACCAATAGATTCGTAACTTTCCTGCTGGGTCTGACGGGGCATTCGGGCCAAGAAAGCATAAGCCTGTCCATTTTTTGCCAAACCTTTTTAGGTTCAGCCGACCAATCCGATCCCCCGGTACTCGACGATATCCATCTGGTCAAAATAATGCGTCTTATGCGCGTATTGCGCCGCCTGCGCCAGTTACAGCGTGATGCGAATGTAGCCATTAACGGAGGTTTACTGTGAACCAGAGTTTATCGCAGGCAACGAATGCCATATTGGCACACCTATTGATGGATCTGAAATCTGGCAACATTCGCCGTTGTGAGTCACTGGGAATGACGATTGAAGAGGTTCGTCAATTGAGCCAACTGACCATTGACGACCTGCACTACCTGATGCAGAGCAGTGTGTCGGTACTGAATCTGAGCATTAATCATACTAATTTTTGGATCATTGTGCAGCAGGCTCGTATTGAGCAGCAGCGCATGCAACGTATTGATCGCGCTCTGGAATTGGGGGGATCTATCGAACTGATGCAAACCTATTTCGGCCTGACCACGGCAGAAGTCAGCGCCCGGCGTCGGCTCAATGATATTGATACTCGTCAGGGCAGAACTCAGGCGCTCAACGAACAAGAAGATGCTGATATCTGGACTCAGTGGAGAGATTCAGGCTTGAGTGCCGCCGATTCTCACGAGGCGCTAGACGTTATGATGCTTGCCGCTGAACAACATGATGTCTCGCTGACGGCTGTTTGGTCACGGGTTAGCAACTGGTGTCGTGAAGCCAGTCGTAAGACCAATAAGAGGGAAGACGGCTGATGAATATTTCGTATTACAGCCCTCGCCAGGGGGTGACTCCTTCTATTCGGCGAAAAGCTGACAGTCTGATAGCTGCCCTCAAGCATGGGAAGAAAGTCTGTAAGCGCTTGCAGGAAAACGGATACCTCAAGATAAACGTGGGGCCTTTTTGGCGCATGCTCAGCAAAGATGGCGGCCAATGCTGGATATTGATGAATCACCAGACTTATAACCGTGAAATCAGGAAATAGCTTCCCACACAGATTCTCACCGGAGAAAATTGTATACCCAAGTTACTTCAAGATGCAGGTAGGCAGCAACCGAGTAAATCCCCAGGAGCTTAGATAAGTAAGTGACTGGGGTGAGCAAGGGCAGCTAACACCCCTGCATCTTGAAGGGCGACGGGTGTACACCGGTATTTCCGCATAGGGGGCCATTCAGGCCCCGTAGTGCTGTCATTGTCAGATTCAGAAGAGGCGACCGGCGATGGGATTACCGCCAGACAGCATCGTTGAATTCACGCTGTTAAGAATGCAAACAAATCTCGCGAAACGTACCTCAGAGAATGAGGTGACCCGCGAGCGCAGTGGCTTGCTTTTTCTTGGAAACGTACATGATGCGTTTCCCCGCCGGTTATTTATGGATACGCGGCTCTCCCCTTTGGATAAAACCGCCTGGGTGATGATCCGTCTCTATGCGCAGCAGCATGAGGGGGCCATCTTCCCAACGTATGATGAGCTGCAACTTCAATTGGCCTCGCCACATGCGGAAAAAGCGTCACGTGAAACCATCAGTCGTGCGTTATTAATGTTACGAATTACCGGTTGGTTGAGTCTGTGTAAACGTGTCCGTGATACCCATGGACGCGTCAGGGGAAATATCTACGCCCAGCACGATGAGCCTCTTAGCTGCCGGGATGCCGAAACTTTTGATCCAGGTTGGTTGGATCTTGTGGCATCAAGCTGTGGGCATAAGAATAAAGCGGTTCGTCTGACCGCACGGGCGGTATTGAGTGAAATTCGTCATGACCCGACGATGCGCCATCGCCATTCCCGTTTGGATATGATTGAAAATCGGTTGGGAGCCGTTGCCACGCCGGTACAAATGGCAGCGTTGCGCCGAGAGTCTGTGCCGAGTTTGAATTCCGAACTCAGTAAAAAGAACACAGAGAATGAGGATAAAACACGGAGTTCGGATACCGAACTCAGTCATAAATCAACCCGTTACCCCGAAGTTCGAAAATCGAACTGTAACGTACGTAATTTCACACAGAGTGTGAATAAAAAAACGTACGTATCCAATGAAAAGGGTGGTAAGGGCTTGCCAGTGCTGGTATTGCCAGATGCTCTGTTGAGCATAATATCTGCGGCAGATGCAGATATGCTGATGGCGCAACTAGAGGGATTGCCTGAAGTTCAGTCATCGGCGCTATTGACGATGCTAAAGGCACAATTGCGTCGTGGGCAATTAAACAATCCGATGGGGTGGCTGCTGAGTATGCTCAAGCGCGCCCGCGATGGTCAGATGATTGTGCGGGAGATAGCGTCCGCTGCGTCACCGCAACGGCAAATTTCGACATCGGCTCCTATTATTAGCCACTCTTCACTACCAGTGGAACTCGCCTCAGCAGAGCGGGTATCCAGTGTTATTGCGGACATAAGAAATAAATTGTTTGGCGGCAAGTGAAAAACATGTTCAAAAAATAAGCGTTGCTGCGGGCGGCAGCACTGTATAAAAAAAGAGCAGCGGAAAATTATTGCAGATTGGATGATGGGTTTCACATTGTTAGCATCCTGAAGCTTCACGATTATTTGGCTTTTCTTAATTGATTAGCAGGTGACGACGGTGGCAGAACATTCCAAAAAACGTACTGGCTCCCTATATTCTGAACTAAGAATTGAGCTTCACAGCCACTATGCCATTGGTCTGTGGCAAGGACGGCGCGTCGAAACAGGTGAGGACGGTACAGTGGTGAAATCTGGCATTATAGGAATGCCGCAATTTCTTAATAAGGCTTCTCTGATTAATCAGGATTCACTAAGGGACAATCCCTGGGCTGATGCCGCTATGTTGAAAATGGACGATCAACTTATTGCGGCGGGTAGTAAAATGGCGGACTTGATCGAGCAACTGGATAAGAATATGCAGTGGCTGCCAAAGGGGGCGACGTTATCTGAAGTCATATCGTCTGAACCTTTGGATATTCACGTCTACAGTAATACCCCGCTGGGATACCGTTGCGTCTTCCTGCTGTTAGGTTTCGACCAGTTTGCCAGGCTGGTTCTGCAAGCGGCTCATTATGGGCTGATTTCTCATCAGCAACGCTATGACAGGTTGAGTGACGGTAGTCGTCTGGTTCGTGAGATATACGGTAGTGTGATGAGTTATCGCTCAGTTGCGGTTTCTCGTCTGGATGCTATTGAAAACAATACTGTTTGGCAGCAGGCTATTAGTGAACTCGGGGAACCCAATGCGGCAGTATTGTTAGGCACTCGCCGCTCTATTTTTTCTCCGCCCATTAATGAATCCAGTGTCAATTTTTTACGTATTCGTGATATCAGTTCTTCCTTACCCGATATATTGACTTCTCCCTCATCCGGTTGAAAACTGAATAGGCTACTTGTTGTCGATGACAACTGCCAATGTTCCAGTGAATTGAGAGGAACGCCTTCGGGTAATCACATGCCAATGCCATCATGACCTGTGAGATGGCGCTTTCGGGCGGTACACCTAAATCTGTTAACCTTTGCAAACAGAGACCTTCGGGTTAAGGCAGACTTCACTGTAATTGATCACCAATACAGCCCAGTCAGTGGCTAAGTTACTGACTTCCCTGCGGGAAACTTTCCCCGTAAGGGATGATTGTTTCTCCGCACTGCTTATTTTCACTCTGGAGAAAACACCATGACTTCAACTAGCGCGGTTGCAACTAATAATATTCCTACAAACAATATTTCTACAAACAATGTTCCTACAAATAAAGCGCCCAATTCTCCTCCTCAGTCTCGGGCTGAATATTTCAATCTGAATGTCACCGGTATCGGCTACCTCAATAATATTCGTAAGGTCTCAGGTAATAATGGTGAGTTCACCTGTGCCGTAATCAATGCACTTACTGGGCCGACCGATAATGCGTCTTACACGCGTTTTGATATCACCGTTGCGGGCAAAGAAAGTGCTTCTCTTATCAACCGCTGCCAAAAGGCGGTGGATGAAGAGAAACAGGTGCTCATTGGTTTTGTACTCAGTGGGCTGGTTGCTGATGTGTTTACTCTGACTAAGGGTGATCATGCCGGTGAAAGCCGACCTGCGCTTAAAGCCAGATTGATTGCGGTTGAGTGGGTCAAGATTAGTGGCCAACTGGTTTATAAGTCAGAAAAACCAACTTCAATGCCGCCAGCGCAAAATGAACCTCAGCATCAAAGTTACGCTGAAAATTCATTCTAAGCCGATATGGATATACACCTGCCCAGCGGGTTCGGGTAGGGTGTCTGCCGTGCTGTGTTCTATGCGATAGCTTAACTATCATCGCTGGTATTGCGGGTGCTCTTCTTTAATTACGGCAAATTAACCTGCCAGTTTTGACTGGCGTTCTTTTCTCTGACAGGCTCACTTTATTAAGGTAGGTGCAATGTTAGCGGAGAACACTATGACTAATCGTTATGATACGGATTTCTATGGTTGGACTCAGGAGCAGGCTGATTTGCTACGTTATGGTCTTTTGGATCAGTTAGATACCGCAAATCTCCTGAAGGAAATCGAGAGCATAGGGCATAGCCAGCAAAGCGAGTGGGAATCCCTTCTTGAGGTATTGTTCCGCCACCTCCTGAAGTGGGCATTTCAACCTTCGCACCGTGGTCGTAGTTGGCAACTCATCATCGCTGAACAGCGACGTAAAGCTGCTCGTCGGCTCTCGAAAAGCCCAAGTCTTGAGCGAGAGCTTGATAAAATGACAACGGATGCTTATGGAGATGCCATTTTATCGGCAGCCAGAGAAACCGGAATGGATGAAAAGGTATTCCCTAAATCCTGCCCGTGGACATTCGCTCAAATCATGGATAGTGATTTCTATCCTGAATAGTATTGATGTGGTGTTCTTCTCTTACCGCAATCTTTCGATTTACTCCCTGCGCTTGTCAGTCGCCGCGCAACTATGACAACGATATTATTTACTGGGTGTTAGTTCATTTTTTGACGGGTGCTTTTTTTTACAATATACTTGGTTAGCTAAATTAGCTAAGGAGGTGTTTTATGACAGTCCAGGCAAACATGCATGAAGCAAAATCTCGCTTGAGTCAGCTTGCTGACAAAGCCGCAGATGGCGAAACAGTCATTATCGCCAAGGCAGGTAAGCCCTATGTCCAATTGGTTCCCATAATGCAAAGAGATCGGGTACCAGGTGGATATGAGAACAGAATCATCATGGACCAGCGCTTCAGTGAAGCAGATACAGAAATCCAACGGATGTTTGAGGCCGGTGAATGAAACGCCTCCTGATTGATACCCATGTATTTATCTGGTGGTTGACAAATGATCCTTCACTTGGCTCTTTAACCCGCAGTGTGATTTCCAAGGGCAGCAATATTGTCTATGTGAGTGCCGTTACTCCATGGGAAATTTCAATCAAGCGCTCTATTGGTAAGCTGGAGTTTGATGCTGATGTTGATGAAGCAATGGAGAGAAACAATTTCTATGCACTTTCAATATCGCACGCCCACGCAGAGCAGGCTGGAAATTTGCCAAGACACCATGGCGATCCGTTCGACAGAATGCTAATAGCACAGTCGCAAATGGAAGGGCTGATTTTGGTTTCGGCAGATACGGCTTTCAGTCCTTATGGTATCCGCTTGATGAACGCCAGAACTTGATTCTAAAGTTTTAACTAATCGCCGGTTATTCCGGCGTTTTTTTATTTCCCCGCGCATACCGATTAAAGCGTTGTCCACCCGTTCGCCGCCGTCAAAATACCCCTATCTGATTGGGATTATTTTGACGGTGAACACGGATGGCACAACCAAATCTGCGGCCCAGATATAAGTTGGTATGGCTCACGCTGTTACTGCTAACCGCTGGCTGCACCCATAACACTACCGCCCAGTACAAACCGCTTTCACCCGTTCCGCCCATTCCCCGAGTCAATGATATTTACCCCAATCGTGCTCCAGAGGTTGTGCGCTATGACCGCTATACTCTGATTAGCAGCAAACCTGTTGATGCGCAGCGTGATCCGCTAAACCAAATAATGGACATCAGCATGCCCGCCGAAATGGTTCGCTCTGTTGGCGATGGCTTTCGATATGTATTGCTGGAATCGGGGTACTCATTGTGTCCAATATCATCACCGGTTTTTGCCGAACTGCTAAACAAGCCGTTACCTGGGGTTCAACGTTCAATGGGCCCGTTACGCCTTAGTGACGCTTTGCAGATCCTTGCGGGACCCGCCTGGCGTTTGCTCGTTGATGATGTTAACCGCGAAGTCTGTTTTACATTACGTGATGCCTATCAGAACCTTGTGTCAGCCAAACCGGTAGTGCCAGCCAATGTCATTATCCCTACTAAAAATCTAGCACAGCAATCTGGAAACCCTTTTTCTGGCTCCTCTGCCAGCGCGCTAACACCTGTTGTTCCCACACTTTTAGTACCGCTTAAACCGACTATAAAGCCTGAAAGTATCTCCATCCCCTCACCCGTATTGACGGAAGCCAGCAAGGTGTTAGCACCGGCTACTGCGGTTTTCTCAACTGAAGCGCCAGGTAAAACGGTATCTGGCCCAGGGACGCCGATCGCTGTTGCCCCTTCAGGCCAGCTTTGGCGGGCCGAGGTAGGCTCAACACTCAAAGAAACGCTGAATCGTTGGGCAGGCCAGAACAAATGTGTGAACGGTGGCCATTGGGTAGTCATCTGGCCGGTTTTATTGGATTACCGCATTGATGCGCCATTGGCTTTCCACGGCAATTTTGAATCTGTACTCGTTCAGATTTTTGAGCTTTATCGTCAAGCAGACAAACCCTTGTTTGCGCAAGCCAGCCGCCCGCAATGTCTGGTCGTGGTTAGCGACATCCCTGGGGGGCTCTGAGGTGGGCTATGCCATTGCAGTGATGACGATGGTTTTCGTGCTCATCGTCGGCCACGTTCAACTGCGGGAATCCACTGGCTATCAGTCGCGGGTTGTGAATCGAACCACAGATCGTTTGGCTGCTGACATGCTGCGATTGGCCAGTGTTGTAAATGATTGGCGCTACCACCGCACTCTGGATGAAGGGGGACTAAATACTCGCCAGTTTGGCCTCGTTCCCTTACCGGACAGCCGTATCAGCGCAGCTATACGACGCGGCCGTTTGTGGGTGTGGATACCTGAACAGCAGCAGTTAGTTGACAGCCTTAATCGCCAATCAGCAAGTTCCGCTCTGGTGGGTACCGTTGCTGGTGGGCGGCTGCGAATGGTTGATGGAACTGACATGAATCTCTCTCTTCCCGCCGGAGTGGCTGAAGGGAGTATTGTTTATCTTAATTAAGGGAAAAAGCTGGATGCATTGGTATTCCGTAGCCCGAACCTCGCGCCTCATTGGTGTGGTGCTCAGTCTAAAATTTTTGATTGGCTGTTCACTTAGTGAAATTGACCGGATAGAAAGCCTGGCAAAAGATAGCGGCGAAACCGCTCGGCGTATTACGGATAGCAATGGCGCTAAAACTCAGCCTTCAGTGACTTGGGCCGATAAGCCGTGGGTGAATTTGAAACCGCTCACACCTGCTGCCGCAAGCCCGGAAGAGAAAATGCTGCTTCCTTGTCAGATAACTATCAACCGCCCTGAAGGCATGAGTCTACCTGAACTGGGGCAGCGTATTACCCGCTTGTGTGGTGCCCGCGTGACCATCACACCAGATGCCTTTTTGGCTTTATCGTCTGCTAACGCCAGTTTCGCAATGATGCCGTCCGGCAAGCATATTAATGCACTGAAATGGCAAGGTGATTTGCCGGGTTTGTTGGACACCATCGGCAGTCGTTTGGGGCTGTCATGGCGTGCTGATAAAGGTAATATTGTTTTTTATCAATTGGATACTCGAACTTTCCAACTCGTCATCCTTAATACCAAAATTAGCAGCTCCGCCAGTGTAACGTCAGGATCCTCCAGCTCGATGGGCTCAAGCGGCGGAGCCAATAGTGGTGTGTCTGGCGATTCGAGTTCCGTACAGAAAACCTCGGTTGATCTGAACAGTAATCTCTACGAGGACATTAAAAAGACGATTGAGAATATGCTGACACCGTCTAAAGGGCGCTTTTGGCTCTCTTCTGCCAGTGGTACCTTGACGGTGACGGACACGCCTGAAACCCTGGAGCGGATAGGGCGTTATATCGACCATCAGAATGAGCTTCTCAACCGCCAGGTTCAGCTTAATGTTCAGGTTTTGAGTGTTACCCAGTCGCGCAAGGAGCAGTTTGGTCTGGACTGGAAACTGGTGTATCAATCGTTAAACAATATCGGTGCCAGCGTGACGGGAAACCTGATTAACGCGGCAAATAATACCCTCTCCGGTGGTCTGTCTATTCTGGGCACTGCGACGGGGCCCGCAGAGAAGTTTTCTGGATCGGAGCTGCTGATCAAAGCGCTTTCTCAGCAGGGTAACGTCAGTTTGGTCACGGAACTCAACAGGGCGACAATCAACCTGACACCGGTACCGTTCCAGATCTCCGATCAAACGGGATACATACAAAGCTCAAGCACGACGGTAACCGCCAACGCGGGTACTACATCGTCAATGCAGACCGGCATTATAACCACGGGCCTGTTTATGTCGATGTTGCCTTACATTCAGGAAAATGGCGATGTATAGCTCCAGTTTGCTTTCACTCTTTCGGACAAACCCATCATTCAGCCTTTCTTTTCTCGTGATGGTAATACGCGCAATGACACCCCTGCGTTCAAACTTCGTTCACTTACCCAAACAGTCAATCTGCGCGCGGGCCAGACATTGGTGCTGACCGGGGCCGATCAACTTGACACCGTAGCCAATAAACAAGGGGCATTTACCCCCAGTAACTTCTGGTGGGGCGGCGGTCATAACGGTCTGGAAACCCGTACCACGCTGGTTATTCTTATTACACCGGTTCTGCTGAGGTAATCATGAACAAGAATATTGCTGCTCGCCCTATCATGCCAGCCCAACAGGTAATGAAAATGGGTCGCTTGGGATGGGTGGCGGGTATGAACTGGCAGATGCACGATCTTGTCGCCCAAAAAAAGCGGGTTTTTAGTCGTGCTGGTGGAGCCACTCATCGGCTGAAATTGTCGGTTAAATCGCAACACATTAGCGGTCAGGCGCGCCCTCTTGGTGTTCAACCAGGGCTCCGGCTTTGTTCGCTTGCTGCGGCCTATCTGGCTCGCGAGGGCGGGAGTCATTACGGCATTTATCAACTCGATGCAAAAAATGATAAGTGGCTTTTTCTGGCAACGACTGGCGGTTTGCCGTCTGTCATGGGCGATATCATCGGAACCTTGAATGAGGTATTGAGCGCTCAACAGCGGTTTTTAGATTTTAATGCACCTGAATCATCTACTTCACTGACATCTCTTTCACTGACATCTACTGCATTGAATTGTACGGCGACATCTGAGACACCTGTTTGTTGGCAGACGTTGACGACAGGACTGTCTCGTCAGGCAATTCGTGCAACAACCCTGGGCCGTCTCCTTTCTGGCCGCACCATCGCGTGTTTTGCTCTACCCGTCTTGCTTGGTTCAACGGCTTTCTGGTACTGGGGAAATCAGCTTGATAAGGCTGAAATGGTAGGCAAAGTCGCTCAGGCTAAGGCGTTACTTGAATTGCAAAGCCAGAACGTCACCGAATCGACCAAAGAAGAGAACCTGCCGCACCCTTGGGCGAGCATCTGGCCAACACCTTATTTTCTCAGTCAGTGCCTTGTTGTTCGCCAGCGACTGCCCGTAACCCTCACTGGCTGGCGGCTTGCTTACGGCGAGTGTGTGAGTGAGGGGATGCGCCTGCGTTATGTGGCAACGGCTGCCAGTACCATCGCAGATTTCTCCCATCGGGCTCGGGAATTGCTCGGGCAAGATGCGTATTTTAACCTGGAGGAAGGGGGCCAAAATGGTGATGTGTTGATCCCTTTTGTTACCACCGATTCTCCATCGTTATGGCGAGATGAAAAGATCCCTCCGTCAGCCGTACAGTTGATGCAGTTCATTTCACATTTTCAGCGACGAAATATCAGTGTGCTTCTCAATGAAGTCAAACCACCTCCGGTGGTTCCGGGGCAGGAAAATACGATCCCTTCGCAAGGCTGGCGAGAGTTTACCTTTACTTTCACGACAAAATCATCACCAGAAGGGGTGTTAGCCAGCATAGATGATATCGGTCTGCGTCTGACAAGCATCGCGTTTACGCTCAACCCGCAGAGTCAATTTGAATACACCATCAAGGGGAGCCTGTATGCACAAAATTAACCCCATCTGTCTATTGTTGCCTTTGGTTCTTTGGGCCGGTTCAGTCAGCGCGGCGGGCGATCAGCCATCAGCTAAAACGACTGATATATCAAGCATAACGGTGAGCCAGCTGGAATCTATCCAGCAACGTAATATGTTGCTGGAGGCTCAGGTTCAGACCGCTCGACTTAAGCGCCAACTGCGTGAAAATGAACAGATCATTCTTCCCACTGATGGAAACCTTACATCAACGATGCCTTTCACTACGGGGTTGGAAAATATGCCCGAAACGGGTCCAGTGGCCTCGGGTTCCAAAAAGGCGACACTACAACTTGAAGAAATTTATGGCCGAGGTCACCCATTACGGGCACGTTTCCGTCTGGTCACAGGAGGTGTCGTTGAGGTCACTCAAGGTGATATTTTGCCTGGCAGTTCTCTCAAGATAACGGCGATTACAGCGTCGGTGGTGAAACTGAGTGACGGCACTGTGATGTCATTCTGAGGCGAAAAAATGATTATTGATAAGGATATCAGGGAGTTTGTCTTTGTTGATCATCTGCCCTGTGGGCAAGTCGTGCTGGTTATTGATAACAATCGACGCACTGACCCACGGGTACAGCGCTGGGTGGTGGAAATGGCGCGTATTCACACCGGCGCTAAAAACGAGTTTATGCCCCTCAGTGAATTGAATAACCGCCGCGCCCGTATAGCTGATAGTTCGCAATATAGTATTTGCTTGAAAGACCTGACTAACATCAGCGAGCGGCAGAAAAAAGTGCTGCATTATTTTGAATTGTCGCGCGAGCTTAGGGCTTCAGATATCCATCTCATCATCGACAGCCAATTGGCTCGGGTAGAAATGCGTTTACATGGTGATCTGGAAGAGGTGGATTCTCTGCCAAGGGGGGAGGGGATGGCGCTGGCTTCAACCATCATTCTCTCGATGTGCGATGTGGCTGAGACACAGTTTTATCCTGGGCGAGAACAGGGTGGGCGCGTAAAATCTGACTTTGCTCGCAAAGTCGGTGTTTTTGGTGCGCGTTATGAGCATCGCCCAACGGCCGACGGCCTTTATGTCGTCATGCGGATTATCGATGATGACGGTGATGCAGTACCGACGTTGAATACGTTAGGATTTATGCCAGAACAGCGCACGCTGGTAGAGAAAATTCTACGTATCCCGGAGGGGATGGTGATCCTCTCTGGCCCTACAGGGGCGGGGAAAAGTACCACTTTACGTAGCTTCAGCCAGATGTATTTGGATCGCACCGGTGAACGGCGTCGGTTGCTGACGATTGAAGACCCGCCGGAAGGGAGAATCAAAGGCGCGATACAGACGCCCATCATTGCCGATAAAAGCCGTACCGATGTTGTTCAGCAAGCCTGGAATAGCGCCAATGCTTCTGCTTTACGCCTCGATCCTGATGCCATTCTTAACGGCGAAATGCGTGACCTCATCTCTATCGTAGCTGCCGTTTATGCGGCTCAAACGGGCCATTTGCTTCTGACAACGCTTCACGCCAACAGTGCTGTTGGCATTCTCAAACGCATGGTCGTTTTGGGTGTTTCGGAGGCACTTATCGCGGATGCCCAGCTTATCGTGGGGCTTATCAGCCAGCGCCTTATTCAAACGCTGTGTACGCATTGTCGCATTCCCTGGAAAGCCAAGTCCCCGCGACTCACGCCTGAAATCCGTATGCGCCTCGAACGTTATTGTTGTGTGGAGGGCGTTTGTCGTCCTGAACAACTGTGGTTTCGTAGTGAAAAAGGATGTGTGCATTGCCAGCAACGGCTTTCTATCAGTGATCGTATCGTCAGCCGCGGTGTGACCGGGCGCAGTGTGGTGGCGGAGGTGATTCGCCCTGATGCGCGATTTATGTTGCTGTATCTGACTTACGGCCCGGCAGTGGCCAGACAATACTGGGTTAAATCGCTAAGAGGCATAACGCGTGTGACTCATCTGTTACATCAATTGGCTGCGGGTCTGGTTGATCCCCTTGATGCAGATTTGATCTGTCCACTAGATGAAGATCACCTCTTGACCTGTGAGGTGCCTGATGTCTGAGATGATTTTTCGTCCTGCCCGAAATATGTCTTTGGCGAAACGCCTACGGTATGAGTTGGTGCGCCATACTTTTAGTGCTCATTACCGCCTGGAGTTTTATGACGCATTGCATTTTTTACTGGGAAACGGCCACCCCTTAGGGGCTGCTTTGCGAATGATTGCGGAGGTTCATACCGATTTTGGGAAGCTTTGGCATCCTTATGGCGATTTGGTGGATGACTGTCTGGAGTCGTTATCGGATAACGGTACGGGACGTATGCTTGAGGACGTGCTTGCCGCTTGGGGGCCATTGGAAGAGGCCGCTTTAATCAGCGCAGGTATGCGTAGTGGAAAATTGCCAGAAGCACTGCGACAAGCGGGCAAGTTGGTCGAAGCCCGCCGCCGTATTCTGACACTGGTTGGCAAAATGTCCCTTTATCCACTGCTGTTGCTTAGTCTGGGCAGTGGCATGTTGGGCATCAATGGCATGTATCTGATCCCCACGCTGCGTAAGCTCTCTGATCCAGAAAACTGGCGCGGTGCATTAGGTTTTATGCATGCAGTGGCCAACGTTACGGACAAGCAGAGTACCGTTGTGGTGGGGGTGATTGCCATCTTGGTTGGGCTGGTGCTGTGGTCTATTCCCCGTTGGCGTGGCCGGTTACGCCGCTTTGCTGACAACATAATGCCCTGGTCGGTCTACAAAGATATTCAAGGGGCGGTGTTCCTGATGAATATGGCTGCGCTGCTGAGAGCGAATGTGCAGACGTTAGAGGCGTTGCAGATCTTACTGCCGTTTTCTTCTCCCTGGCTGCAAGAACGGCTTGACGCCATTATCGCCTGTATCGAACAGGGCGACCATCTGGGGAAGGCTTTGCGTAATAGCGGCTACGCATTCCCCAGTAAAGAAGCGGCTAACTATCTCTCCTTGCTGACCGAAGGTGATGGCGCACCAGATATTATTGCTCGTTACGGTGATCGCTGGTTGGAACAAACGCTTGAGCGAGTCAACAAGCGGGTTATTGGCGTCATGTTTTTCTCTCTGTTACTGATTTTCAGTTTCTTCTTACTCATCTTGTCTATGGTGATGCAAATTCAGGATATGACCAGTGACTCAATGTAATAAGGGATCCGATAATGTCATTACCAGTAGCATCCAGAAAACAACCTCATAGTGGCTGGGGTATCCTTGAGAGCGGTGGCGTAGCGCTTGTAGTCATCGTCGTGATTGCGGTTGTACCGGGCGGTATTTATACGCTGTGGAACCGAAAGGATATCGCCTTGGAGTCTGCCAATGTGCAGAGCATCATAACGTCCACGCAAGGGCTGCTAAAAGGGCGTAATGGCTACAGTTTTGCCAGTGGGACAACAATGACTGGCATACTTATTCAGGTCGGTGGCGTACCTAAGAACATGATGACGAAAGGTAATGTTACCGCCAGCACCGCAACGCTATGGAATACATGGGGTGGGCAGGTTATTGTTGCTCCTGTAACTGCGAACGGTTTCAATCACGGTTTTACCCTGACCTATCAGAAAGTTCCGCAGAATGTGTGTATTGCCATAACCACACGCCTCAGTGCTGGCGGCAGTATTTCTGGTATTACCATCAATAGCACCGTTTATAGTGATGGAAATATCACTGCCGAAAATGCGGGCACAGCCTGCGTGAAGGACACTGGCAGAATCGGGATGAATACACTTACCTTCACGGTTAACGGTTGACCATCATCACGTTGGCACTCCCCTGGTTATTTGTGCCGCTGTTATTTTTGCTGGCGTTGCGGTTACTTGATCCAATCACCCGACAAGTCAGTCTGTTCCTCAAACGCCATCATTCTTTATCCGCCTTCAAGCAACAATCAGCCACTCGATTGCGTTATCACTGGCTCCATGCAGTAGCAATGACGGTGATTGCGGTGGCTCCATTCGAGGGACGGGTGTTCAGCAATATGACCTCAATGCTGTTTGTTCCTTTTGTATACCGGCTTAGTCTCATTGATCGGCTTTCCGGCTGGTTACCGCAGGAATTTACCTGGAGTTTCCTGGCCGCAGGACTGCTTGCTGCGGCTGGCAACGATGAGCTTCTTTCACACAGTATGACAGCCATCGCGTTACTCCTGTTTTGCGGATCGGTTCGGATAGTCTTCGGGTATTACGCACAATCTGAGGTGCTGGGGCTAGGCGATGTCTGGTTTGCTACTGCTATTGGAGCTTGGCTGGCTTGGCCTTTAGCGCTGTTGGTACTCTGTGTTGGGCTTTGCGGATTCATACTATGGCACTTGATGTCAGGTGATGTGAAAACCGGCGGGCCACTCGGGCCCTGGCTGGGTCATGCCGCACTGCTGGCGATGAGCGTCAAGGTCTATGATCCTTTGCTGATGTGGTAATTCATGACGTTTAAAACCAGAGCATTGCATCGTGGCTGGGCGATGATGAGCACCGGGATTGCCTTGCTCATTTTGGTCATCGTAGTGATTTGGGCAACGTCCATTTACGGTGACTATATAAAGCAAAAGGAATATCAGGTTACGGCCGTGCAGTTATCGCGCTTCAAATTTGCCCTTAAAGGATACGTGGGCCGTCACTATGACAAGCTATTAGCCTCTGCTGGCACCAATCAGCCTGTTATGGTGACGACAGCGATGTTAAAGAACACCGGTTTCTTGCCAGGCGGCTTCAGTGATACCACGACAACCGGACAACGTTTTCAGGCTGCGATAGTACGCAACGCGATGCGAACCGAGCAATTGCAAGCGCTGATAGTTACACAAGGCGGAAGCCGTTTACCTTACAAAGCACTACGGATTATTTCCGCAGATATTGAGGGGCTGGGCGGGTATGTGTGGAATGATGCCTATGTTACGGGTGCAATGGGGAGTTGGAGCGTACCGCTAAACAGCTTTGGTCTCAGTACCTCAACTGGGCATGTGGCTGCGTTATTAACCACTGACGAACTGAGTGACGCACGCAATGAAAGTGACCGACTTTATCGCTTTGCCGTTACGGGTAAACCAGACTTTAACCGCATGCACACGAGTATTGATATGGGAGGAAATAACCTGAATAACACCGGCACGGTAAACGCCATTGAGGGGCGTTTCAGCGGTAATATTAATGCTGTTGATGTCACCGCCGAAGGCAATATCCGCAGCCAACAAGGCTGGTTGATATCACGCGGCGATAAGGGCTGGCTCAACGAGAGCTACGGTGGTGGATTTTATATGTCGGACAATGACTGGGTTAGGTCAGTCAATAATAAAGGTATTGTTACCGGAGGCCAGATTAAAGGCGGAAATATACGCTCAGATGGGCGTCTCTCTGTCGGTGAAGTTTTACAACTGGATCAGGTAAATAGCGCTGGCAGCGAGTGCGGTTCAAATGGTCTGGTCAGCCGCGATGTCTCTGGAGCTTTGCTTTCCTGTCAATCTGGCGTGTGGGGAACCCACGGTAAAGTTGATGTCATCAACGGTAATAACCCGGTTTGTCCTGCGAATAAAATCCCGGTGGCACGCTACTGGACACAAGCGGGTGGGAGTAATTATGGCAATTATTGTACACTTCAGACGGGGTGGGCTGGTGTCACAATGCCAAGTTGCGAGTCCTGCGTTAACTGGGAGAAATGCCACATGGTATATTCGCAAACATGGTCTGCTACGGCATGTAGCTAGTTGGTATCTATGGTATTAGAGGTTAATGTCCAGTTTGTCCTAAAGTGGTTGTGAGTGATTGCTCACACTGATATCCA
>NZ_CGBP01000019.1 GCF_001053095.1 Yersinia similis
GGGTCATAAGGCAGGGGCGCGAACCGACTCAGGCCGTAAGCGTTCAGAAACCCTTCCCTGTGTCGCAGATACAGCCCATTGCCATCTGCCCGGCTTTCAAATCGTTCTCCGGCCTTTATCCAAGCCCGAATCTACATGTCTGTGAGTTTTGCCATAACGACTACCTGAACATTGAATAGAAGGGTGTACCCAAAATGATGTACACAAAACGCATTGGGTACACCTTTGTGTACACGGTAATCATGCGCTTTAATGCGTCTTTATGATAGCTCATGATAATAAAAAAGCCCGTCTATATGCGGGCTTTGCTGGTTTTTTGCGTTCTAGTGATAGCTTGTGAAACCTTACTCGATATTTTGAATCTGTTCCCGCATCTGCTCAATCAACACTTTCAACTCAATGGCGGAGTTAGTGACCTCGGCATTGATGGATTTTGATGCCAGCGTATTCGACTCGCGGTTGAATTCTTGCATCATAAAATCAAGGCGGCGGCCAACGGCTTCTTTCTTCTTCAGAATGTTGTATGTTTCTTTGACGTGCGCTTCCAAACGATCTAGCTCTTCGGCCACATCGACACGCTGTGCCATTAACACCAACTCCTGCTCCAAGCGGGTATTTTCCAACTGAACTTGCGCTTCTTCCAGTTTGTTCAGTAAGCGCTCACGTTGCCACTGCAAGATATTTGGCATATGAGCGCGGACTTTAACCACTTCAGCGCTGACACCCTCTAAACGCTGCTCGATAAGCGTTTTTAGTGCTGCACCTTCGGTTTCCCGGGAAACAATAAAATCGTCTAGTACGGCATCCAGCGACTGCATTAACTCGGTGCTGATCGCATCCAAATCTTGTTCTTCAGCAGACATTACCCCTGGCCAGCGCAGGATATCTACTGGGTTGATTTCGCCTTCATCACTTTGCATCTTGACCCAGTTACCGGCTTCAACTAACTGCTTCGCCAGTTTTTCATTGAGGATCAAAGAGCTTTGTGCGTTGGCATCCAGCTCAAAACGTAAATGACATTCAATTTTTCCGCGTGTCAGACGGCTGCGAATACGTTCGCGGATCACCGGTTCCAGACTCCGGAATTGTTCTGGTAAGCGAATGTACGTCTCTAAATAGCGTTGGTTAACGGAGCGCAGCTCCCAGGCTGCGTTGCCCCATTCACCCTTAATATCACGTCGAGCGTAGGCGGTCATGCTGCGGATCATCGTTGCGTACTCGTTTTAAAGAAAAGATGGGGGGATTATAGCTTCGCAGGTGCGGGCAGGATAGGCATTACATCACGAAGGCCGTATAATGCGCGACCAATATAGATTTCAAGCCGGAGAAAGCCCATGCGTCCAGCAGACCGAGCAGCTCAACAAGTCCGCCCACTGACTTTGACCCGTAATTATACGAAACACGCTGAAGGTTCAGTGTTGGTTGAATTCGGCGATACCAAAGTATTGTGTACCGCCACGGTTGAAGAGGGTGTTCCACGCTTTCTGAAAGGCCAGGGCCAAGGGTGGATAACGGCAGAATATGGCATGTTGCCCCGTTCGACCCATAGCCGTAATGCGCGCGAAGCCGCAAAAGGTAAACAAGGTGGGCGTACTCTTGAAATCCAACGTCTGATTGCCCGTTCTTTACGTGCTGCGGTTGATTTGAAGAAGTTAGGTGAATTTACCATCACCTTAGACTGCGATGTATTGCAAGCGGATGGTGGTACCCGTACCGCCTCAATCAGTGGTGCTTGTGTGGCATTGGCTGACGCGCTGAACAAACTGGTTGCTAATGGTAAATTGAAAGCTAACCCAATGAAAGGTCTGGTTGCTGCAGTATCTGTCGGGATAGTTAAAGGTGAGGCTCTTTGCGATCTGGAATACGTGGAAGACTCTGCGGCAGAAACAGATATGAATGTGGTGATGATGGAAGATGGCCGGATGATTGAGGTGCAAGGCACCGCTGAAGGTGAGCCGTTCAGTCACGAAGAGTTATTGGCGTTGCTGGACCTGGCCCGGGGGGGGATAGAAACCATCTTCCAGGCGCAGAAGGTGGCATTGGAATCATAAATTTATTAGGCGACGGATAGTCGCCTTTTTTTTACCCGCTAACCTGGAATGTCAAGCATTCGCGCATTTATTTCAGTGATGAATCACGTTAGCCATTGGGTAATAAACCAAATTTACACATAACGTTATTAACGAAAGTAGTCACAATCTGGAGAGGAGAGGTACCAATGAAAGCCTATCAGCGCGAGTTTATCGAGTTTGCGCTTAACAAGCAGGTGTTGAAATTTGGTGAATTTACCCTGAAGTCTGGGCGTATTAGCCCTTACTTCTTCAATGCCGGGTTGTTTAACACCGGGCTGGATCTGGCAAAACTGGGGCGTTTTTATGCTGCCGCTTTAATGGATTGTGGCGTCGAGTTCGATCTGCTGTTCGGGCCAGCATACAAAGGTATTCCTATTGCGACAACGGCCGCCGTAGCATTGGCGGAGCATCATGAGCGTGACGTGCCTTACTGTTTTAACCGTAAAGAAGCGAAAACTCACGGTGAAGGTGGCAATCTTGTCGGTAGCCCATTACAAGGGCGGGTGATGCTAGTGGATGATGTGATAACCGCCGGTACCGCTATTCGTGAATCAATGGAGATTATTAATGCGCAGGGTGCGATCCTCGCAGGTGTGATGATTTCACTGGATCGCCAGGAACGTGGGCGTGGTGAGATTTCAGCGATTCAGGAAGTTGAACATGATTATCACTGTAAGGTCGTTGCTATCGTGACGCTGAATGATGTGATTCGCTATCTGGAAGATAAGCCAGAGATGGCTGAGCATTTGGTAGCGGTGCGGCAGTATCGCGAGCAATATGGGGTTACCCTTTAGCTGTAACGCCGCTAATGACATTGGATAATCTCGAATAAAAATACGCCAAGAGGGCGGTTTGCCCTTTTGGCGTAGCTTGATTCGCTATTCTCTCTATGTCTTACGGAAAAGAGGAAAGAGAGCGTTGTGATCCTGCGTTTTATTGCAACTGGGCGACAATCAACGGCCAGCGGGAATCAAACTCTTGTGTTGGACAGTAACGGAATTCAGAACGAACGAAACGTGAAAGCATCCCTTCGCAAAATGCCAACAATTGGGTGGCCAGTAGCGCTTCATCATGGATAAAGCCTTGTCCATCACGCAGCTTTTTCTCACGCAGGACTTGGCGCAACTGCATTTCAATTCGTTCAAATAGCTGGTTAATCCGCCCTTGTAAGCGATCCTGCTCAAACATGAGCGCATGCCCGGTCATGATTCGGGTCAGTCCAGGGTTACGCTCTGCAAACCCTAATACCAACAGCAGGATCAAGCGGAGGCGATTAAATGTCTCTTTTTCATCTTGCAGAATCAAATTAATGCGGGACATTAGACTATCTTCAATAAACTCGATCAGGCTATCAAACATCCGCGTTTTACTGGGGAAATGCCGATAAAGCGCTGCTTCAGAAACCCCCACATTAGCGGCGAGTTTCGCGGTAGTAATGCGTTGGCTGCCATCGCTGGATTCCAGCATTTGTGCTAAAGCCTGCAATATTTCCTCGCGCCTGTTCCTTTTCGTATTTTCTTTTTCTGCCATGTCCGAGTAGACCCTTGCTAAAAATGACTTAATAACAAAAACCCAAACACCGGCCGCTCTGGGAACAATGCCCAGGCGACTTATGTGATAGCTTTTTTACGGTATTGGGGTCTAGGGTTGGTTATTGGCGTCCAGAATGACCAAAACCACCGGTACCACGTACACTGTCGGTAAAGTCTTCAACCAGGTTGAACTCTGCTTGTACCACAGGAACAAATACCATCTGAGCGATACGCTCACCGGGTTCGATGGTGAAAGGCTGCTGGCCACGGTTCCATACGGATACCATCAATTGCCCCTGATAGTCGGAATCTATAAGGCCCACTAAATTACCTAATACGATCCCGTGTTTATGCCCCAGACCTGAACGAGGTAAAATAACCGCGGCAAGTGCACTATCACCAATGTGGATAGCCAAACCGGTTGGCAACAATGTTGTTTGCCCAGGCTGTAGCTCTACTGCGTGATCCAAACAGGCACGTAAATCCAGCCCGGCAGAACCTTCTGTGGCATACGTGGGTAATGGAAATTCGTTGCCAACACGTGGGTCCAGAATTTTAATGTCGATTTTTTTCATCATAACGGCTGACAATCTCGTCTATTAAATGCTGACTGAGAAGATATTTATCACTGAGTGGTAAATGTTTCTCTCCAGTCGACCAAAAAAGGTGCAAGGCATTGGTATCACTGTTAAAACCATGCTCTGCGAGTGATACATCATTAGCGCAAATCAGATCTAAATTTTTTCGCGCTAGCTTTTGTCGTGCGTATTCTTCCACATTCTGGGTTTCAGCCGCAAATCCAACAACAAATGGGCGATTTTTAGTCATTGAGGCCACGCCTGCAACAATATCTTTATTTTTCACCAACTTAAGTGTGATTTCGTCTCCTTGTTTTTTTATTTTCTCGTCAGAAACATGTTCAGCACGGTAATCCGCTACTGCGGCACAAGAAATAAAAATATTCTGCTGCTGTGCTATTTTTTGAACAGCATGTTGCATCTCAAGAGCAGTAATCACATCAATGCGTTTTACACCTTCAGGTGTTGATAAATTCACAGGACCAGCTATCAGCGTGACGTTAGCCCCTCTTGCAGCCAATGCCTGGGCAATCGCGAAGCCCATCTTGCCCGAACTTTGATTGCTGATAAAGCGTACAGGATCAAGTGGTTCGCGTGTTGGCCCGGCGGTAATCATGACACTCAAATGTTGCAGATCTTGCTTTGCAGAGAAATGATTGTGCACTAAGGCCACGATTTCTTGTGGATCTAACATTCTACCCGGACCGATATCGCCACAAGCCTGGCTACCGTTGTCTGGCCCCCACAGTAATACACCCCGTTGGGACAAGATTTGTAAGTTCTCCTGCGTGGCTGGTGCACGGTACATTTGCTGATTCATTGCCGGTACTGCTGCAATAGGTGCAGCGGTTGCCAGACAAACGGTTGTCAGCAGATCGTTGGCCATTCCAACTGCCATTCTGGCCAGTAAATCCGCCGTAGCGGGGGCAATAATGACTAAGTCAGCCCATTTACCCAGTTCAATATGCCCCATAGCAGCTTCTGCCGCGGGATCGAGCAAATCATCAGAAACAGGGTAACTCGAGACTGCCTGTAGCGTGAGTGGCGTAATGAACGCTTTAGCTGCGTGGGTCATCACTACTCGCACATCTGCACCTTTGTCGCGCAAACGGCGTACTAACTCAGGAGATTTATACGCGGCAATACCCCCGCTTATCCCGAGCACAATATGCTTGCCGGAAAGTCCCGTCATCATGATTGTCCGAATGAAAGCTGTAAGAAGCGATATTTTAGCATAACCGTTGAACAGATTAGCTATCAGGGCACTCTCTGAAGCGACCAATCGTAAAATTTGCGAGACCTCACGCATGCCGTCAAGCGCGAGATCGTGGTGTGTGAAACCCTATGTCATGCTACTTGCCTAGTTCAGGGATAACAGGAGCTAAGGAATGGATGAGTGGTATGGGCAGGTGGCCCCAAGGGAGAAATTACTGAAATATGGTGCTGCGGTACTGACAGATGCTGAGCTACTCGCTATTTTTTTGCGTACGGGTATGCCTGGGATGCATGTAATGAAGATGGCAGAGCACTTAATTGAGACATTTGGCTCACTGCATGGGTTGATATCTGCAGATTATCAAACGTTATGTACCCATAAAGGGATTGGTGTATCCAAATATAGTCAGATTCAGGCCATTGGTGAGCTGGCCTGTCGTTGTTTTTCATCTCACCTGATGCGGGAAAGTGTCCTGCTTAACCCCGGTATCACACAAAAGTTTCTGCAAAATATACTGTCTCACCGTGAACGAGAGGTCTTTTTAGTAGTATTTTTGGATAACCAGCATCGTGTTATTCGCCATGAGGAGATGTTTACTGGTACCATCAGCAGCGTTGAGGTCCATCCGAGAGAAATTGTGCGTGAAGCGCTGAAGGTTAATGCCGCCGCGCTGATTCTGGCGCATAATCATCCCTCTGGTAAGGCTGAACCGAGCCAAGCTGACCGTTTAATAACGACACAGGTGATAAAAGCCTGTTCATTATTAGATATTCGGGTGCTCGATCATTTAGTAGTTGGCCGGGGTGAATGTGTCTCATTTGCTGAACGAGGATGGCTTTAGAGCAATATTTATTGATCCTTTTCGGGATCTTTAGCTGTTCGGGACTTGAGCACTTACGCTTCAGAGCGTATACTACGCCACCTTTGAGAATCTTGGGTTTGGCGTGAAGAGCCTATCTCAGCAGGTTTCTAGCCTGGTGACAGGGGTTTCTGACCTGATGACAGTGAGTCTTCTCAGTGAATTTGCTGAGATGGGCTCTAAAGCCTGACGAGGCGGCCATACCCTATACGAAGCTCGAGCTGATTTGATTTTTGGAGAATAGACATGTCCCGAGTCTGCCAAGTTACTGGCAAGCGCCCGATGAGCGGTAACAACCGTTCTCACGCAATGAACGCGACCAAACGCCGTTTTCTGCCGAACCTGCACTCTCACCGTTTTTGGGTTGAGGGCGAGAAGCGCTTTGTAACTCTGCGTGTATCTGCTAAAGGTATGCGTGTTATTGATAAAAAGGGTATTGAAACGGTCTTGGCCGAAATTCGTGCCCGCGGTGAGAAGTATTAAGGAACTGAATCATGGCTAAAGGTGTTCGCGAGAAGATTAAGCTGGTTTCTTCTGCTGGTACTGGTCACTTCTATACCACTACGAAGAACAAGCGTACTAAGCCGGAAAAATTGGAATTGAAGAAATTTGATCCAGTTGTCCGTCAACACGTACTCTATAAAGAAGCTAAAATTAAGTAATTTTAGCTGACTAAGAAAACCCGGCCTCGGCCGGGTTTTTTATTATATAAAGTACAGTGAGATACGTTGAGAGGAGGTGAAATGCCTGAATTGCCAGAAGTTGAAACCAGCCGCCGCGGGATCGAACCTTATCTTGTCGGCCAGACAATCCTTTATGCCGTGGTCAGAAATGCCCGTTTACGCTGGCCGGTATCCGATGAAATTCTAACACTTAGCGATCAACCAGTACTGAGTGTTCAACGCCGAGCAAAGTATTTACTGTTAGAGCTGCCTAAAGGTTGGATCATCATACATTTGGGCATGTCAGGTAGCCTGCGCGTATTATCTGAAGAAACTGTGGCTGCAAAACACGATCATGTCGATTTGGTGGTCAATAACGGCAAAATATTACGTTATACCGATCCACGACGTTTTGGTGCCTGGTTGTGGGCAAAAGACCTTGAAACTAGTAACGTATTAGCCCATTTAGGGCCAGAACCACTAAGTAATGAATTTACTGCGCAATATCTGTTCGATAGATCGCGTAATAAGCGCACATTGATTAAACCGTGGTTGATGGATAACAAAGTGGTTGTCGGAGTGGGTAACATTTACGCGAGCGAATCACTGTTTGCTGCTGGGATTTTGCCAGACCGCGCTGCGGGTTCATTGGCTGACGCTGAAATCGCATTGCTGGTAGCAACGATAAAAGCCGTGTTATTGCATTCTATTGAGCAGGGCGGCACCACATTACGTGATTTTCTGCAGTCGGATGGTAAGCCAGGGTACTTTGCGCAAGAGTTGCAGGTATATGGGCGGGCGGGTGAACCATGTCGGCAGTGTGGGCATCCCATTGAAATAGCGAAACACGGGCAGCGCAGTACGTTCTTTTGCCGCCACTGCCAGCATTGAGAGGTTTAGGCCAATTTGGCTAATAATGCCTTGGTAACCGGTTTTGGCAGGAATGGCGTGATATCCCCACCGTGGCGCGCCACTTCTTTCACCAATGAGGAAGAGATAAACGACCATTTCTCTGATGGCATCAGAAATACGCTTTCCAATTTTGGCATTAAGTGGCGGTTCATATTGGCCAGTTGCCATTCATATTCAAAATCTGATACTGAACGCAAACCCCGTACCAAAATATTCGCATTGTGCTTTTTGGCAAACTCAGCCATCAGTTCACTGAATCCCAGAACCTCAACATTCTTTAGCGGTGCAGTCACCTTTTTAGCGAGTGCTACACGCTCATCCAAAGTAAACATTGGCTTTTTGCTGGAACTGTCCGCAATGGCCAAGATCACATGACTGAACATCGCTGATGCGCGCGTCACTAAATCCAAATGCCCATTAGTGATGGGATCAAATGTCCCCGGATAGATGGCTTTGGTGCTCATGAGTTCTCGCTTTTCTGATATTGGTGGCTCAATGCCCACAGCGCTGCATATTTATTAAAGGTATATTGCGCGTTGACTACTGCCAGTAATAGTCCTTGCTTACCATCAAGGAAGCCAGCACGTAGTAACCACGTTTTACTGAATGCCCCAAGAGTATGGCTGATAATGGAAAAATAACTGCAACTTTTGCCTTGCTGATGGCGTTGGATGGCCCACGCCTCGGCATAACGGAGCTGTTTACGTTGAAAGGCAAAAAAATCGCGGCAAGTCAGATGTAATAAATCACCATCCAGTGGGATGACTTTTGCGGAGCCGCTATCGAGTGATTCATGGACTAAATTATCGTTGTAGCGATATTGGTGATGAGGATATAACCGAGTCACCCTATCTGGATACCAGCCACTGTGGCGCATAAAGCGCCCTAAAAAGAGATTCCGGCGCGAACAGCTATAAACGGCACCCTCTTCTGGTGCTAGCAGGACAGATTCAATCGCAGTTTTAAGCTCTGGGGTCACCCGCTCATCAGCATCTAACATCAAAATATAGTCGCCGCTGGCATATTGTTGAGCGAGTTGCCGCTGTTTACCATAACCGGGCCAGTCGACGTTGCTGTAAATTTTAGCCCCGTATTGCTGAGCTAATGTCAGTGTTTCATCTTCACTGCCAGAATCTAACACGATTATTTCATCCGCCCAGGCCACGGATGCCAAACAGTCCGTCAGCAGAGAGGCTTCATTCTTGGTTATCATTACCACCGACAGACGTTTTTTTGTACCCATTTAGTGGCTCCGTTGTGGCAGATAAGGCTCCAACAAATGTAATAACCGTTGCAGTGCACCCTGATTTTCATGTAAGACATCAACCGCGTGGCGGCCATAGTAGAGGCGGCAATCTTCATCAGTCAGTAACATCGTGATTTCTTTTACCAGCGACAGAGTATCTGTCACGGTAATTAACCCTTCAGCTTGCTCCAGCTTGGCGCAAATATCTTTAAAATTAAAGGTATGTGGGCCCATCAACACGGGAATAGCATGAGCCGCAGCTTCCAGCGGGTTATGACCACCACGTTCAACCAAACTACCGCCAACAAAGGCCAGATCGGCAATACCGTACAGCAGCATCAGCTCGCCCATAGTGTCGCCAATGACGACTTGGGTGCTACTCGAGGGTACTTCACCTTTACTACGTAATGTATAACTCAAGCCTATCTTCTGTGTTAATTCAACAGCCTTTCCGAATCGTTCAGGATGGCGAGGTACCAGAATCAGTAACAAGGTTGGGAATTGTTGTAGTAACTGCCGATGGGCTTCCAACAAGATAGTTTCTTCACCGTCATGAGTACTAGTCGCAATCCAAACGGGGCGATGCGGTGCCCATTGGCGGCGTAGTGTCACAGCTCTGGCTGCCAACTCCGGTGTGACAGAAATATCAAACTTCAGACTACCAGTCACGGTGAGCTGGGAACGTTTAAGTCCCAGTTCGATGAAGCGATCGCCATCCTCTTGATTCTGTGCCGCAATCAACGTGATACGTTGCAGCATATTGCGGATAAAACTGCCAATCTTCTTGTAACCTGCCGCAGAGCGGGCAGAAAGCCGTGCGTTGGCAATAACCAGTGGGATCTTACGGCGATGCAGTGTGTTGATCAGATTAGGCCAAAGTTCAGTTTCCATGATGATAACCAGTTTGGGATTGACCTGGTCAAGGAAACGGTTCACAGAACCGGGGAGATCATAAGGTAAATAAACGTGATGAACGTCTTTACCAAATGCAGACTGGACGCGCTCTGAGCCAGTAGGCGTCATTGTGGTCACCGTGATAGGCAACGACGGGTAACGGTGGCGTAATGCTCTGACCAATGGGATTGCAGCCAGTGTTTCTCCGACTGAAACGGAATGCAGCATGATGCCGCCAGCGACGACTTTACCGGCACAAAAACCATAGCGTTCCCCCCAACGCTTGCGATAAGCGGGGGCTTTACGGCTACGTAACAGTAAACGTAGCCAAATCAGGGGTTGAATAAGGTAGAGGAGTACCTGGTATAAACGCAGCAGCATTCTATCAATTTCATTTATATGGATTATTAAGAATAATACCATATCTGAGCAAGAAAGGCTCTTTCCAGCTAGGAGGGAGGATCACCACATTGGGCCGTGGTTATTCATCGGAAGAATATAATATCTTGTTCTGAGTGATAAAAGAGAGGCTATTTATTGAATTTTCTCATTAAAAATGAGAATCATTTTCATTTCCTGTTGATTTGGCTAAAAAATTGGCCGGGTATGGGATTAAAATAGTTAATTGTGCTGTGTTAAATTGATAAGTAAATTTTCTCTGAAATCTTATCTTTAGAGCTGCGGTGGTGCTATTTATTGGAATAATATCTCTTAATTTCATCGACTCTGATAATTATCAGAGTCGATGAAAGTTTTATATCGGATGTTTATTAACTCACTCTTTCAGCAACAATAAAGCACCGCAAATAAATAATGGTACCTTATGAAATGAGTGTTTCTAATCGCGCCATAATAGTGGCCGCAGAGAGGGTATCCATTCTTTTTTGCTCGGAAATCATGGCAATTTGGTTTTTCCCATAGCCGCCAATTAAACCGGGGTCAGTGGGGCCAAACAGTGTGATGTTCGGGCGATCCAGTGCGGCGGTCAGATGGCTGAGGCCAGTATCGACAGAGACTACCGCTTTTGCCCCCGCCAGAACCTCGGCGACCTGTTGAAGACTGAGCTTAGGCAGAACCTCTACGTATGGAAAATGTTCAGCTAATCGTAAAGCGCGCTGATGCTCATGTTCTGCGCCCCATGGCAGTTTGATTTTTAAACCTGTGGGTTGCACTAACTCAATCAATTGTACCCAATGACTTTCGGGCCAGTGCTTGTTGTCACGGGTCGTCGCATGAAGGAAAACCAAGTACTGACCGGCATCAGCCGGTAACTTTTTTAAAAAGCGTTGTGCGATGGCATAGTCGCCTTCACTTTCCGGTTTGTCATAGCCGAGGCTTTTAGCGAACAGTTGGCGTATACGTTCTACAGCATGTTGTTTGGTATCAATTTCATGACGGCAGTTATAAAACCAGCTGGCAAACGGCTCACGGGCACTTTTACAATCCGGCCCGTGCTTCGTGCCTTTCGCCATCCGGGTTATCAGCGCAGCGCTTTTAATCAGCCCTTGGGCATCAATGACCAGATCATAACTGCGTTGTTGTACCACACGTTTAAAATCACAGCGTTCCTGCCGGGTATCACTACCAAACCAGTTTTTACGCCAACGGCGGATGGCCACCGGGATCACTTTATCCACCGCCGGATGCCAACTGGGGATTTGGCTGAACCCTTCTTCTACCACCCAATCGAAGCGAATACCGGGTATGGCATTCATGGCATCAGTCAGCGCGGGTAAGGTATGTAAAACATCGCCCATTGAAGAGGTTTTAACGATCAATACGTGCATTAATCGCCCCCTTTGGCTGAGCATTTTTGCGTGACTAATTGCTTCTCAAGAGCGGCCATCACTTGTTCGGGTTGGATATCAATCAAACTTTGATGATAGCCCTGTGCAGAATCGCCCTTGCGGACTTTGTGATAGCCGGTAATCAGGCGGATTACCGTGGCTTTCTCTGATAGTGGTGGCGTGAAGTCTGGGCTGCTCGGGCCGTACAATGCCACTAATGGTTTGTTGAGTGCTGCCGCGACATGCATTAAACCAGAATCGTTACTCACAACAGCACTACAGGCGGCGATGAGAACGACAGCTTGTTCCAGTGAGGTTTGCCCCGCCAGATTGAGGCAATATTCGCGATCTGTATCGCTCAATGCCAGACGTATATCTTCACCAGCTTCATTGTCTTTCGCAGAGCCAAATAAGACGACCTGATAGCCATCATCAATCAATTTTTGCGCCAGCGTGGCGTAGTGATAATGTGGCCAACGTTTCGCTGGCCCAAATTCTGCACCGGGGCAGAATCCAATAATGGGCCGGTTATCCGTCAGGTTGAATGAGGCAGTCGTCTCTGCAATTTCTTCGTCGCGTACTTGCAATTGCGGCCACAACAACGGTTGTGGTAAATCTGCCGCTGAACGAATACGTTCTTTATCATAGGCCAATGCGACGTAGCGCTGGACCATCATCGGGAAGGCTTGCTTATCCAGAATACGGAGGTCATTGAGCAGGAAGTAACGCATTTCGCCGCGCCAGCCAATACGTCGTTTGATCCCTGAAAAGTAAGGGATCAGCGCAGATTTAAATGAGTTGGGCAACACGTAAGCACGATCATACTCGGTTTCACGTAAGGCCAGACCCAAACGGCGACGCTCCTCAAAGGCAAATGTCCCATGGCCTAATGGCATTGGGATTGCGTGACGGACTTCTGGCATTCTGGTCAGAAGCGGGCGGCACCATGCGGGTGCCATCACATCAATGTCTGCTGCCGGATATTCGGCCTTCAGGGTACGGTAAAGACTTTGCGACATCATCATATCGCCAACCCATGAAGGGCCGATGACCAGTATTTTCATACCGTTTATCAATTCCTTGCAGCAAGTGATTTAGACTGAGCGATTGAGCCAGACCAGATATTCTTTGACGCCTTCAGCGACCGTTTTAAACGGCTTACCATAACCGGCAGCCCGTAATTTAGTGAGATCGGCTTGCGTGTATGCCTGATAGCGGCCTTTCAGTTTTTCAGGAAACTCGATGTATTCTACTGGCCCACTTTGGTGATAATCCACCACTGCATCAGCGACAGCCTGGAAGGATTCCGCCCGGCCAGTACCGCAGTTGAAAATACCCGATACGCCGTTTTGCCAGAACCACAGATTAACGTCAGCAACATCACCCACATAGATGAAATCACGTTTAAAGTTTTCGCTGCCCGCGAATAACTTAGGCCTTTCTCCCGCATTAATCTGGTTATTTAGATGGAAAGCGACACTGGCCATGCTGCCCTTATGGCCTTCACGTGGACCATAAACATTAAAATAACGGAATCCACAAATCTGTGAGTCTGCTTGTGGCAGAATTTCACGCACATACTGATCAAACAAGAATTTGGAATAGCCATAAACGTTAAGTGGCTGTTCGTACTGACGGTCTTCAATAAAGTTGTCAGTGCGCCCACCGTAAGTGGCGGCAGAAGAGGCATATAAGAAAGGAATACCACGGTCCAGACAGAAGTGAAGGATATCTTTAGAATACTGATAGTTGTTATCCATCATGTACTTGCCATCCCACTCAGTGGTGGAAGAACAAGCGCCTTCGTGGAAAATAGCATCGATATCGCCCATGTCATCACCAGCAACAATACTGGCGACAAAATCTTCTTTATCCATGTAATCCGCGATATCCAGATCAACCAGATTGACGAATTTAGTGCCGTCTTTGAGGTTATCAACTACCAGAATATCTTTGTAGCCAATATTATTCAGAGACTTAACTATATTGCTGCCAATAAAACCTGCGCCGCCTGTGACGATAATCATCGTATTCACCCTTGCTAATTTTCTTGGTTGGGCACAATACCCCACACTCTATTTGGCACTATCATAACATTTCATAGGATAGCGCACAGCGGGAAGGGGGCTAATCTCGCTGTTTTCTAGCCACTTTAGGATAGTTTGCCGTGATATATGCTACATTTTTGACAATATAAGATAAGGTTTCTCGTCAGTTTGCCCACCAAGCAGTAAAATATTGTGTGCAATTGCCAATCTTGGAGATAACCGAAATGTCCCTACCTTGTAACAAGCACCCCTTTTATCAGCAATTAGAACAACAACTCGAAACGACTCGTGCTGAAGGGTTGTATAAAAACGAACGCATTATTACTTCTGCACAGCAAGCTAATATCGCTGTTGCTGATGGCAGCTGGGTGATTAACTTTTGCGCTAATAACTATCTGGGGCTGGCAAACCATCCAAAACTTATTGCAGCCGCTAAAGCCGGCATGGATACCCATGGGTTTGGCATGGCTTCAGTCCGTTTTATCTGTGGTACCCAAGACATACATAAAGAGCTGGAGCATAAGCTCGCCAATTTCCTTGGGATGGAAGACGCTATCCTGTACTCCTCTTGCTTTGATGCTAACGGCGGGCTATTTGAAACCCTGTTAGGGCCTGAAGATGCCATTATTTCCGATGCGTTGAATCATGCCTCAATCATTGATGGCGTACGGCTATGTAAAGCCAAGCGTTATCGTTATGCCAACAATGATATGACAGAGCTGGAAGCGCAGCTAAAACAAGCGAAAGCGGAAGGGGCCCGCCATATCATGATTGCCACCGATGGTGTGTTCTCCATGGATGGTGTGATTGCTAACTTAAAAAGGGTGTGTGACCTTGCTGATGAATATCAGGCGCTGGTTATGGTCGATGATTCACATGCTGTGGGGGTGATTGGTGCGAATGGGCGGGGGACTCATGAATACTGCGAAGTGATGGATCGCGTTGATATTATCACTGGTACCTTGGGCAAAGCACTCGGCGGTGCATCCGGCGGTTATACTGCCGGGCGCAAAGAGTTGGTTGAGTGGCTGCGCCAGCGTTCACGGCCTTATCTATTTTCAAACTCACTGGCTCCAGCGATTGTAGCCGCGTCCATTGAAGTCTTGTTACTGCTGGAAGAGGGAGGCGCATTGCGTGATCGTCTATGGGCTAATGCGCGCTTATTCCGTGAGAAGATGAGTGCTGCTGGTTTCACTTTGGCAGGTGCTGATCATGCCATTATTCCTGTCATGTTGGGTGAGGCTAAACTGGCGCAGGATTTTGCCAATGCCTTGCTGAAAGAAGGCATTTATGTCACCGGTTTCTTCTTTCCGGTCGTGCCGAAGGGGCAGGCCCGTATTCGTACCCAGATGTCTGCGGGCCATACCACTGAGCAAGTTGAACGTGCTATCGAGGCATTTGTGCGTATTGGTAAGCAACTTAATGTTATTGCGTAAGGGATTTTCATGAAAGCACTTTCTAAACTGAAAGCAGAAGAAGGCATTTGGATGACCGATGTGCCACAGCCAGAGCTGGGTCACAACGATATCATGATCAAAATTCGCAAAACGGCTATCTGTGGTACTGACGTACATATCTATAACTGGGATGAATGGTCACAAAAAACCATCCCCGTTCCAATGGTCGTTGGTCATGAATATGTCGGTGAAGTTGTGGCCATTGGGCAGGAAGTTAAAGGTTTTAATATTGGTGACCGGGTGTCTGGTGAAGGCCATATTACATGCGGTCACTGCCGTAACTGCCGTGGTGGTCGTACCCACCTTTGTCGTAATACGGTGGGTGTTGGCGTGAATCGCCCTGGTTCGTTTGCCGAGTATTTGGTGATCCCTGCTTTTAACGCGTTCAAGATCCCAGACAATATTTCTGATGAGCTTGCGGCTATTTTTGACCCCTTCGGCAATGCGGTTCATACCGCGTTATCTTTTGATTTAGTCGGCGAAGATGTGTTGGTCTCCGGCGCTGGCCCAATTGGTATCATGGCCGCCGCAGTCTGTAAGCATGTGGGCGCTCGCCATGTTGTCATCACCGATGTGAATGAATATCGCCTTGATCTGGCCCGTAAAATGGGCGTGACCCGTGCCGTTAACGTCAGCAAAGAGAATCTGAATGACGTTATGACGGAATTGGGCATGACCGAAGGGTTTGATGTGGGCTTGGAGATGTCAGGTGCTCCCCCAGCTTTCCGTTCATTACTTAATTCAATGAATCATGGCGGTCGTATAGCGATGCTGGGAATACCGCCGTCCGATATGTCGATAGACTGGAATCAGGTTATCTTTAAAGGGCTGTTTATCAAGGGGATTTATGGCCGTGAGATGTTCGAAACCTGGTACAAAATGGCCGCGCTGATTCAGTCTGGTTTGGACCTAACCCCAATTATTACCCACCGTTTTCCTATTGATGAATTCCAGCAAGGGTTTGACGCCATGCGTTCGGGTAAATCGGGCAAAGTGGTATTAAGCTGGGATTAGTTATACCCTTCGGACTTGGCGTTAAAGGTGGACTTGGCGTGGCAAAATTGCCAGATATGACATCAAGTCCTTGTCATGATTAAGTTTTTTGTGCGCCGTACGCCTTCCCGCCACTTGATATTTATATCAGTGATTAAAATAAAGCGAGCTACCGATTATTGTGCTGCCTTAGTGGGTGGCACTTTTTCCGTATTTTTAATCGCTTTCGGTTCATCAACAGGTGCTGCCGGTTGCGCTGGCGTAAAATATTGTTGCCAATGTTGCTGAATAAATATGACCGCCGGGTTTTGCATCAGGCTTTCGCCCAATAAGATAAACAGCTTATCAGCGTAGACTTTCTCAGGCACATAGCTGGCTTTCGCTTTACATAGCTTGATGGCTTGCAGACGTTGACCTTCCGCTGGCTCACGTGGTTTTGTTTTGCCCGAAGAGACGACGCCACTGTTATTTTGCACCGATTCATTCAGCAGCGCACTGGGTCTGACTAAGACGATATCGGCAGGTAACTGAGGCAACATTTGTTGCAATACTTTAATGGTCGCTGGGTGGGGGTGCCCGATAGCAATCGCTGAGCCATTACGGCGTGCCAATTCTACCGCCCGGTTAAATTGTTGACGGATCGCCGCTTCATTTTGTGAGTCATCTAAAAAAATTTTTCGCTTGATCACTTTGACACCGGTGCCTTCGGCGGCTTTACTCGCCTGGCTATTACTAATAGTCACACTGTCGAGGAAATAGAACTGGTAACTTTCCAACGCCTGCATCACTTTCTGCATACCCGGTAAACTTGAGGTCATCGCACTGCCCATATGGTTATTCATGCCTTTCGCATAAGGGACGTTATTCACTGCCTGGCGGATGATGCGCTGAATTTCCTCGCTGCTCATTGAAGGCTGCAAGGTATCACGCTCCAGTGGCTGTTTACTCTGCGGGGCCATCGGCAAATGGATCAGGATTTCACGCCCCTGATTATGGGCTTTGGTTGCCATCTCTCTGGCATAAGGAGCATTAGGCAGAATAGCCACTGAAATGGGCAGGGGCATCTGTAAAATCTTATTTTCGTTTTGGGGGCGATAACCAAAATCGTCAATAACAATAGAGAGTTTGCCGGCCTGTGCTGCGCTGGCGATGAATAGAGTGCTTACGATGATAAATTGGCGTGTGTTGACGTAGCGCAATACGTGTTCCCTAACGTTGTTCCCTATCTTCCTAACCAGGGTTGTGGGTTAACGGCTTGTCCCTGACGGCGGATTTCGAAATAGAGCGATGGCTCGCCCTGCCCACCGCTGGTACCAACGAGTGCGATAGGCTGGCCCGCTTTAACCTGAGCGCCAACATTGACTAAGGCACTTTGGTTGTAGCCATACAAACTCATATCCCCTTTCCCATGCTCAATAACCACCACCAAGCCATAACCTTGTAACCAGTCAGCCAGTAAAACACGGCCATCTGCGATGGCTTTTACTTCGCTGCCTTCTGGTGCGGTGATAACCATCCCTTTCCAGCGTAGTTCGCCTTGTAAGGGGTCGCCGAAACGGTGGGACACGTTACCACGAACGGGCCATAGGGCCTGACCACCAGGACGGCCCAAGCCACCGGTGCGCGCCATCAATGAGCGCTCACTTTCACTAGGTTTATAACTGGTACCGGTCTTCTTCGCTTGCTGCTCTTTTACTTTTATCTTTTCACGCACACGGGCCGCTTCTTTGGCCTCCCGTTCCGCCCGAGCTTTGGCTTCCCGTTCCGCTTTGGCGATTTGGTCGCGTAAACGGCTTTCGTTCAATTTTAACTCCGCCAGACTCTGCTGATCTTTCTCCAGCGAAGCTTCCAGCGATGTCAGGGTTTTTTGGCGGGCAATACGCGCTTGTTCCAGCTTCTGTTGCTGCGCTTTTTGTTCATCCAGCAATGCCTTGTGTTGATTCTGTTTTTGCTCCAGTGTTTTTTTCTCCGCGGACAGCGTGGTACGTGTCTGCTTCAACTCTTCAATGGCTTTTTGCCTGGCTTCATTCAGGTAACTGAAATAAGCCAGAATACGCTCACTGCGCTGACTCTCTTCGCCACTTAAAATAAGTTGTAAGCTACTGTGCTGACCTTGTTTAAACGCCGCTGCAAGTTGTTTAGAAAGAATATTTTGCTGTTGCGACTGCTGATTTTGCAGTTTTTCAATCGAGGTAGTGAGACTGGAAACATCTTTACTCAGTTCAGCCAGGGTAGCCTGGGTCTCGTGCAGGCTGCGGCTGGTCTGAGCAATTGTATTTTCTTGCTGTTTTAGTTGATCCAACAATGAATTGCGTTGCTGTTTTTGCTGCTGAACACTTTTTTCTTTTTCAGCGATATCCTGCTGAAGGGTTTTGAGTTGGTTTTTATTATCTGATGCTTTGGCCGCGACAGGTGTTTCGGCAGCCAGACCAGAAAATGGCAATAACAGTACGCCAGCACAAAAAGCGCTGGCATAGAGTGTTGACCACGGCAGACGGCCCAACTTATCTGACAGCAGAGAGGGAGACTCTCTACTGTCAGAGACGGCATCTTTCGTAG
Source organism: Yersinia similis (assembly GCF_001053095.1). Taxonomy (GTDB): domain Bacteria; phylum Pseudomonadota; class Gammaproteobacteria; order Enterobacterales; family Enterobacteriaceae; genus Yersinia; species Yersinia similis. Next base: position 18,816 of record NZ_CGBP01000019.1, read on the forward strand.
TTATTGATTTTGCCAATAACTCTCTATCCTTCATAGCGAAGGATTATTCCACGATGAACAGCGGCTTACCAGTCATCTCTTGTGGGATTTCCATTTCCATCAGTGACAACATGGTTGGTGCGATATCAGAAAGCTTACCACCTTCAACAGCTTTAACGGCTTTGTTACCTACGTAAATCAGGGGTACAGGCAGGCTGGTATGGGCGGTGTGCGCCTGGCCAGTTTCCGGGTCACGCATTTGCTCGGCGTTGCCGTGGTCAGCGGTGATCAACAATTGACCATCGGCTGCTTTCACTGCTGCAACCACTTGTTCGATGCATTTATCCAGTGTTTCAACCGCTTTCACTGCCGCATCGTAATCACCGGTATGGCCGACCATGTCGCCATTCGGATAGTTACAAATGATCACATCATATTTACCGCTACCGATGGCGCTGACCAGTTTTTCCGTCAGTTCTGCTGAACTCATCTCGGGTTGCAGGTCATAGGTGGCTACTTTCGGTGAGTTGATCAGAATACGGTCTTCGCCTTTAAATGGTTCTTCAACGCCGCCGTTATAGAAGAAGGTAACGTGAGCATATTTTTCAGTTTCGGAAATGCGTAACTGGGTTTTGTCATGCTTCATCAACCATTCACCGAATGTATTTGTTAGTGATGCGGATGGATAAGCACAGGCGACTTTAATATCCGCAGCATATTCGGTTAGCATGATGAAATCGCCGAAGTTAACCACTTTATCTCGCTTGAAACCATCAAAGTCAGCATTAACAAAGGTGCGCGTAATTTGGCGGGCGCGGTCAGCACGGAAATTCATAAAGATTAATGCATCACCATCGTTCATGGCAGCATCGGTTTCGCCAGTTGCTTGAATCACGGTTGGTTTAACAAATTCATCATTTTCACCACGGGCATAGGCCGCTTGCAGGCCCGCAACCGCGTTATCTGCAGTAAATTCGCCTTTCGCTTGGGTCAGTAAATCGTATGCCAGTTGCACGCGATCCCAACGGTTATCACGGTCCATGGCATAGTAACGGCCAATAATCGACGCGATACGGCCATGACCCAGTTCAGCAAACTTGGCTGTGAATCGTTCCAGTGATGACTCGGCACTGCGTGGTGGGGTATCACGTCCATCGAGGAAGGCGTGCAGATAAATGGCAGCTGCACCGCGTTTAGCGGCCAACTCAACCATTGCCATAATGTGGTCTTCATGACTGTGTACGCCACCGGCAGATAATAACCCCATAATATGAACAGCTTTACCTGCTTTAACGGCTTTATCAACTGCAGCAGTCAGGGTTGGATTCGTGAAGAAGTCACCGTCTTCGATCTCTTTGTCGAGGCGGGTCAGATCCTGATAAACAATGCGCCCAGCGCCCAGATTGACGTGACCGACTTCAGAGTTACCCATTTGCCCATCAGGCAGGCCTACATCCAGACCAGAAGCGGCGATCAACGTGTGAGGCTGTTGCTGCCATAACACGTCTATTACCGGGGTTTTGGCATTCAAAATAGCATTATCCTGCTGTTCTTCACGGTGACCGTAACCATCAAGAATCGTCAGAACCAGTGGTTTTTTAGTGCTCGACATTGCATAACCTCTTTCTTATAAGTCCAAGTGTTAAATAGCAGCGAACATCACCCTGTAAAGGAAGGAGAATGATATGCGCGGCTATGTACACTCGGTATCCCCTTTGTACTTGGCATGACAACATTGCTGGGATACCAATGACTTTAGGGATGTGTACCGAGGCGGTAATTTACTACAAAACGGGTTAAAAATAGCCCAGAGAGATCAACATTGATGTGGGGTTTTGTGCAATTGTCATCATTTAACCAACAAAACTTCCCGAGATTGTTCGCAGTTTCTGCAATAGCGTTTGCTTATTGGCTGTATTTGCCGCAACGCGCAGGTATACTCTGTGACCTTGAATATTATCCCCTAACTAACGGGAGTTTTTACCCCCATGTTGCAAGAAATTATGCAATTCATTAGCCAGAATCTAGTTTTGAGTCTGGCTTGGGTGTTGTTGTTCGGTGCTGTAATTTTCACCAGCTTCAAAAGTTCTTTCTCTAAAGTTAAAGAGGTCACCCGTGGTGAAGCGACGCGCCTGATTAATAAAGAAGATGCGGTTGTGGTTGATATCCGCACACGTGAAGATTATCGCAAGGGCCATATCGCCAGCTCAATTAACCTGATCCCGAGTGACATTAAAAATGGTAATTTGGGCGAGTTGGAAAAGCACAAAACACAGCCTATTATTGTGGTTTGTGCGATGGGAACAACGTCCCGTGCCTCGGCAGATATACTGAGTAAAGCCGGTTTTGAGCGGGTATTCACCTTGAAAGAGGGTATTTCCGGCTGGAGTGGTGAGAACTTACCACTGGCGCGTGGTAAATAAACATAAAAGCTTGTGCGTCTGCTATATCGATATTCAGTATATCGGTATTCAGTTGTATAAATGTTTGTTATAAAAATTCGCTATATCAATAGATTGTAAATTTAACTGAGGTGTATCCATGGCGAAGATTGAGATGTATACCAAAGCAACATGCCCGTTCTGTCATCGTGCTAAAGCACTGCTGAACGCCAAAGGTGCTGCTTTCCATGAAATCGCAATAGATAATGACCTGGTCAAACGTGAAGAGATGATTGCTCGTAGCGGGCGGACGACGGTGCCTCAGATATTTATTGATGGGCAGCATATCGGTGGCTGTGATGATTTACATGCCCTGGATGCGCGCGGTGGGCTAGATCCACTGCTTTAACTCGTCAGTGGGCCCCATGACATCAATGGTGGGAAAAGTCCACGACGGAAGAGCTGTTTAATAAGGACGTCTAACTAAGGGTATTTATACACATGTCAGAACAAAACAACACCGAGATGGCTTTTCAGATCCAACGTATCTACACCAAAGACATCTCCTTCGAAGCACCTAATGCTCCGCAGGTTTTCCAGCAGGATTGGCAGCCAGAAGTTAAACTTGATCTAGATACGGCTTCCAGCCAACTGGCAGAAGATGTATATGAAGTGGTACTGCGTGTGACTGTAACAGCTTCTTTGGGTGAAGAAACGGCCTTCCTATGTGAAGTTCAGCAGGGTGGCATCTTCTCCGTTGCAGGCATCGAAGGCACTCAACTGGCGCATTGTTTAGGGGCATATTGTCCGAATATTTTGTTCCCGTATGCTCGCGAATGTATCACCAGCTTGGTCTCCCGCGGTACTTTCCCACAGCTGAATTTGGCACCTGTTAACTTTGATGCTCTGTTCATGAATTATCTGCAACAGCAGGCTGAAGGTGAAGTTGAAGGTGTTGAACAACGTCAGGATGCCTGATGAACACCAACCATGCTTCAATGGCTGTTATCGGTGCCGGATCTTACGGCACCGCATTAGCTATCACACTGGCGCGTAATGGCCATCAAGTCGTGTTATGGGGCCATGACCCTAAACATATTCAACAGTTGCAACAAGACCGCTGTAACCATGCTTTCCTGCCTGATGCTTCTTTCCCAGATACATTGCGATTGGAAACTGACTTAGCATGTGCGTTAGCTGCCAGCCGCGATGTGTTGGTCGTCGTGCCTAGCCATGTCTTTGGTGCTGTTTTACATCAGTTGAAGCCTCTTCTGCGTAAAGATGCACGTATCGTCTGGGCAACCAAAGGGTTGGAAGCTGAAACCGGCCGTCTGCTACAGGATGTGGCCCGCGAAGTCTTGGGCGAGGCCATTCCGCTTGCCGTGATTTCTGGTCCAACGTTTGCCAAAGAATTGGCCGCGGGCTTGCCTACGGCGATTGCGTTGGCATCGATCGATATGCAATTTAGCGAAGATCTGCAACAGTTATTGCACTGTGGAAAAAGCTTCCGAGTTTACAGTAATCCTGATTTTATCGGGGTACAGCTTGGTGGCGCAGTGAAGAACGTGATTGCTATCGGTGCCGGTATGTCTGATGGCATTGGTTTTGGTGCGAATGCCCGTACTGCTCTAATAACCCGCGGGTTAGCGGAGATGACGCGCTTAGGTACTGCGTTAGGTGCTGATCCTTCCACTTTTATGGGCATGGCAGGATTAGGCGATTTGGTGCTAACCTGCACAGATAACCAATCCCGTAACCGCCGATTTGGCATTATGCTGGGTCAGGGGTTGGGGGTGCAGGAGGCGCAGGACAACATTGGTCAGGTGGTTGAAGGTTACCGTAATACCAAGGAAGTTCTGGCATTAGCACAGCGTCATGGCGTCGAAATGCCAATAACTGAACAAATTTATCAGGTGTTGTATTGTCATAAAAATGCTCGTGAGGCGGCTCTGACGTTGTTGGGGCGGACCAAAAAAGATGAAAAAATCGGCATTTGATAGATTAGAAGAGTAGGTTAGCTGGCTGAAATAAAATAATTGCTACGTGCCCAACGTCATTGGAGTTGCAGCAAGGCAGCAAACGAGCCGAACCCGATGAACTGATCTAAGTCAGTGATTCGGGTGAGCGGGAGCCGCTAACGTTAATTATAACCAAATCAAGAGTAACTATAATTAATCGTAACAGTGCTACAGCTTGAAGGAATAAGGGCATAGACACTTCGGTCGTTCCCCGGAGTGACTTGTTTATGGGCAGGGGTACATGATGTCGTCAGAAGAGTTAGAACAGGTCTGGAGCAACATTAAATCAGAAGCAAGGGCACTGGCTGAATGTGAACCGATGCTGGCTAGCTTTTTTCATGCAACATTATTGAAGCATGAAAATTTGGGCAGTGCGCTGAGTTATATTCTCGCTAATAAGTTAGCTAATCCTATCATGCCAGCGATAGCCATCCGCGAAGTGGTTGAAGATGCTTATCGTTCGGATGCACATATGATTGTTTCCGCTGCCCGCGATATTCTGGCCGTACGGTTACGCGACCCGGCCGTTGATAAATACTCCACACCGCTACTGTATCTCAAAGGTTTTCACGCTTTGCAGGCTTATCGTATCGGCCATTGGTTGTGGGCACAGGATCGTAAAGCGCTGGCGATTTATCTGCAAAATCAAGTCTCTGTCGCGTTTGGTGTGGATATCCACCCTGCGGCAACCATTGGTTGTGGCATCATGCTGGACCACGCTACCGGTATCGTTATCGGTGAAACGGCTGTGGTTGAGAATGACGTGTCTATTCTGCAATCTGTCACGCTTGGGGGGACGGGCAAAACCAGTGGCGACCGCCATCCAAAGATCCGTGAAGGTGTCATGATTGGCGCAGGAGCGAAAATTCTCGGCAATATTGAGGTGGGCCGTGGCGCGAAGATTGGTGCCGGTTCAGTTGTACTACAATCGGTACCTGCTCACACGACGGCGGCGGGTGTGCCTGCCCGTATTGTCGGTAAACCAGAGAGTGATAAACCCTCTTTGGATATGGATCAGCATTTTAATGGCATCATTCAGGGCTTTGAATACGGCGATGGTATTTAACCGTATATCCTTCCTGTTTTGCTGTAACGCCAATTGCACTGGAGATGCCCCTAATATGGGGCTGATTAGCAACTCCAGCTACGGCTGACACTTTCTCTCTGCGTAAGAAAAATCACTCTTTCAGTAATGCACCTGGATAGCCCAATTGACGCCAGGCCTCATACACTACGACTGAAACGGCATTTGACAGATTCATGCTCCGGCTATCGGCTTGCATGGGGATTCTAATTTTCTGCTGAGCGGGTAACGCGTCCAGAATATAAGCCGGTAAGCCGCGGGTTTCTGGGCCAAATAACAGGTAATCATTCGCCTGATAATTCACTGCACTATGAGCAGGAGTCCCCTTAGTCGTCAGCGCAAATAAGCGGGCCGGTTGTGTGCCATCGAGTTTTTCACTGTCCAGGAAGGCTTGATAATCATGATGATGTTTGATGTCGGCAAACTCATGGTAATCGAGGCCCGCACGGCGTAAGCGTTTATCGTCCCAAGTGAAACCCAAAGGTTTAATCAGATGAAGCTGACAGCCGGTATTCGCACATAACCGGATAATATTGCCGGTATTTGGCGGAATTTCGGGTTCAAATAAAACAATGTTAAGCATATGTCCCCCAATAATGAGGGGCGCAGGATACCAGAAACACCCGTTCAGTGCAGCGGTTGCCCATAACGGTGGTGTAAAACAAAAATTTAAAAGCAAGAAGCGGAGTGTATGAACAGTTGCATCTTTTATATGCTGGTTGCCACAGCCAATAGTAATGGGGTATTTATCATGACATCAGTGGGGTATTCATGAATAACGTAAAAGACCCTCGCTGGGCCGCGATTATCAACCGGGATAAAACCGCCGATGGCCAGTTTGTGTACGCGGTAAAAACGACGGGTATATATTGCCGCCCCTCTTGCCCATCCCGTCGAGCCAAAGCAGAACACATTGAATTTTTTATCAATAATACGGCAGCAGAGCAAGTGGGTTATCGGCCTTGTAAGCGTTGTCAGCCAACTCAATTATCGCGGGCGCAACAACATGTAGAAAAAATCAGTCAGGCATGTCGATTGATTGAACAGGCCGAAACACCCCCTAAGCTGAATGAATTAGCAACACAACTGGGCCTCAGTGCTTTTCATTTTCACCGGCTGTTTAAAGCTATCACTGGTCTGACTCCCAAAGGATATGCCAGCGCGACCCGCAGTGAGCGTATTCGAGCACAACTGCCTCATGGCGGCCGTGGCTCGGTCACTGACGCTATCTTTGAGGCCGGTTATAACTCAAGTAGCCGATTCTATGCGCAATCACGGCAATTGCTGGGTATGACACCAACCCGTTACCGCAAAGGGGGTTGTGATGTCAGGCTGCATTTTGCCGTTGGGGAGAGTTCTCTGGGCGCGATTTTAGTGGCGAAAAGTGAGTTGGGCGTCTGTGCTATTTTGCTGGGTGATGATCCAGCGCGGTTAGTGCAGCAGTTACAGGATAAATTTCCACAGGCAAATTTAGTCGGCGGTGATACCGAGTTTGAGCAATGGGTGGCGCAGGTTGTGGGGTTCGTTGAGGCACCCAAACTTGGATTGGACCTACCGTTGGATATCCGTGGCACTGCATTCCAGCAGCGGGTATGGCAGGCTTTGCGGGAGATACCGATAGGTGAAACCGCCAGTTATGCAGATATCGCGAGCAGAATCGGTTCACCTACTGCGGTACGTGCTGTCGCAGGCGCTTGTGCTGCCAACATATTGGCAGTTGCTATCCCCTGTCATCGAGTCATTCGTCAGGATGGGGCGTTATCGGGTTACCGTTGGGGCGTAGAGCGCAAGAGGCTTTTGCTGGAAAGAGAGGAAAAAGAGGCGGATGACCATTGATTATCGTTTATCTACCCGATCCACATTGATCAGGCAGATAAACGAGATCGGGCAGATAGATGACAGATTAAGATTTAAGCGGATGCAGTGGTAGCCAAACTGTCAGACGTAAGCCACCTAATGGGCTATCTTCGGCCTTTACCCACCCTCGATGCTGACTCACCGCGGTTTCAACAATTGCCAGGCCCAATCCAGTTCCTCCCGACGCCCGATCTCGGGCTTCATCAGTACGATAAAATGGCCGGAATATCTGCTCACGGTCTTCTGGGCTAACGCCTGGACCATCATCATCAACAATGATAGTGACGCCCTGATTATCTGAGCTGAATGCCACCTCAATGTGATGATGGGAGTAACGCAGTGCATTACGCACGATATTTTCCAGCGCACTGTCAAGGGCCGCAGGATTGCAAAATAAGGTCCATGGCCCCGGTGGTGCCGTTACTGCCAGCGTTTTACCCATCTGGTCAGCTTCGAACTGTGCATTCTCCAGCACATCGGACCAAAGCTCATCGGCCTTAATGGGTTCGCGGTGTAATTCATTTTTATGCTGGCTACGTGATAACACCAGCAGGTCATTAATCATGCTATCTAAGCGCTGTGCTTCCATTTCGATACGCTCTAACTCTTTCCCTTCACCATGACGGCGGCGCATTAACGCGGTGGCCAGTTGCAGCCGGGTCAGTGGTGTGCGCAACTCATGGGAAATATCTGAAATCAGCCGTTGCTGTGCGACGACCATTCTGTCTAACGCACTGATCATCTGGTTGAAACTGGCACCTGTGGCTAAAAATTCCTGTGGACCGGATTCCAGTTCAGGATGCTGTTTCAGGTTGCCTCGGGCCACATCATCAGCCGCATTTTTCAGCTTGCGGGCGGGTTTCGCCAGACTCCATGCCAACCAAAGCAGCAGCGGTGCACTGATCAACATGGTCGCAATCAAGAGCAGCAGCGGGCGGTCAAACATCAGATTAATAAAATCAGATTGAGGGCTATTGGCGGGGCGTATTAGATAAAGCTGATAGTTATCTTCACCGTCCCTGATGGAAAAGGGGCCGACCATTTCTACCCGGCCATATTTTTTCTTTTTCGGCTGATCGGCGTTATCCGACTGACCGATAAAATTACGCACAATTTGCATTTCTTGGCGCTGCGCGCCAATGACACGGCCTTCTGAGGTTACCAAAACCAAATGTTGCCCAGGCGGCGCCCATTTTTCAATGGCGCGGTATAGCCTACGCCACCACATGAGGTCATTGGCAGGATCGCTGGCCAGTTCAGCTTCAATATGTTGCTCCAGCATCGTTCCTTGACGCTGTTCGCTGTCGAGTAAAATAGTCAGTTGACGCGAATCAAGCTTTGGCACCATGAGTACCAGCATGAGTACCAACGCTAAGGTAAACCAGAAAATGGCAAAAATTCGCGTCGTTAAACTGTTTATCATGTTTCTGATACCATCAAGTAGCCGCGGCCACGCAATGTTTTAAACCACGGTAGCCCATCTTTGCGGTCCGGTAACTTACGGCGTAAGTTCGAGATGTGCATATCAATAGCGCGGTCAAAGGGGGTCAATCGTTTCCCCAGAACCTCTTGGCTAAGGTGCTCCCGCGACACCACTTGACCAAGGTGTTGAGCCAACAGATAGAGTAGGGTGAACTCAGTACCGGTTAGTTCCAGTGGTTGGCCTTCAAAGCTGGCTTCCTGACGACCCGGATTCAATTGCAGGTAATCAACTTCCAGTGTAGGTGCGCCTTGCTCGGCATTTTGTTGCTGTTCACTCCAATTGGAGCGGCGTAAAATAGCGCGGATACGAGCAACCAGCTCACGGTCATTAAACGGTTTTGCCAGATAATCATCGGCCCCCAATTCCAAGCCAAGCACCCGATCCAACTCACTACCACGGGCAGTCAGCATAATCACCGGGGTCTGATGGTGTTGGCGTAATTCTTTCAAGGTTTCGATACCGTTTTTACGCGGCATCATAATATCAAGCAATAACAAATCGATAGAGCTATCCAGCTGGCTTAATGCTTGTTCGCCATCATAGGCAACCACAACATTGAAACCCTCCATTTCCAGTAATTCTTTCAACAGAGACGTCAGTTCACGGTCATCATCAACTAATAGGATTTTATGCATGGTTATTTCTCCTCTCTGACGCAAAATACGTTATCAACTGCCGGTATTCCATGACTTTACTCAGCTTTACATGCCCTGACCCCAGTTTTACATCCACTGACGCTTGTTTGCAGGTAGGCCGATAGAATGCCTCCCATTGAATCACATAGCATATTGAACTCTGGGAGTTAACGATGCGTAAAGTTATAACATTAGTTATGGCGTCAATGTTCGTTCTTGGTTCTTCAGCCGCCTTTGCTGCCGACAATACTAAGGCCACTGAGGATTACCACGGTGACGGTAAGATGATGAACAAGAAAGGCGACCGCGGTCACCATAACATGTTTGATGGCATCAACCTCACTGAACAGCAGCGTCAGCAAATGCGTGATTTGATGCGTCAGTCTCACCAAAGTCAGCCGCGCCTTGATCTTGAAGATCGCGAGGCAATGCACAAATTGATTACTGCCGATAAATTCGACGAAGCTGCTGTAAGAGCTCAGGCTGAGAAAATGTCTCAGAACCAGATTGAGCGCCATGTCGAAATGGCCAAAGTTCGTAACCAAATGTATAACTTGCTCACACCAGAGCAAAAGGAAGCATTGAACAAAAAGCATCAGGAACGTATTGAGAAATTGCAGCAAACACCAGCAGCACAACCTTCTTCTGCCCAGAAGTAAGTAGTACTAGTAACACCCTGTTTTCCTTGCCATAGACACCATCCCTGTCTTTCGCCCTCCATGATGGAGGGCTTTTTTTATCAGTAAATTAGAAAATTCTTTTAAATCCTTCCCCCCTTGTAGCCGCCAGAAGCGGCTACAAGGGGGGAAGGATTATCAGCGTAGTCAACGTGTAGTCAAATTGCTACTCCTCCCCCCAACAGATTTAACGTTATTGCATGTTGCAGATAATCAGGTACCAAGTGAGCATAAGCCATGGCCTGTTGTATGCTGGCATGACCTAAAATTTGCTGCAATGCAATGCAATGCAATGCAATGCAATGCAATGATGTGATGTGGTGTTTCTTTCTGCGGCTCCAGTCCTTAGTTATCGCCATAAACTGAATTATTGTGTCTCTGGAGCTACAAATGACGACTCTCTATCGTTTGAAAATATCGCTCATTGTACAATTCTGTTAGACAACTGGGTGAAAAACTAAACTAGCATGACTTAACGGAGCGCTAGTGTCTTTCTTAGAGAGACTTAAATAGCTAAAGTGAATCAATAAAAATCTCACAATTTATATATCAATACGCCCTCTTAAATTACATTTTTTTGCTTACAAACATGCCATATAGCATTGCTCTATAGCTGGGCGTTGTGTATAATTTAATCATAATTAATATAGAGGAGGCTCAACATGTCACAGGGCACCATTTTTACAAACAATCGTACTCAAAATGTACGTTTACCGGTGGATATGCGCTTTCCGGAGAATGTTAAATCAGTGACTGTCAGAGCTGTAGGGAATGAGCGTATTTTGTCACCCGTTGAAAACTCTTGGGATAGTTTTTTCTTCAGTAGTCCGCGTGTTTCAGACGATTTTCTGACAGAACGTGCAGAACAGCATCAATCAGAGCGTGAGTTATTTTAATGCATAAGTACATGCTCGATACGAATATCGTTATATATGTCATTAAATGCCGGCCTATAGAAGTGTTAGGCCGGTTTAACGCTAATACTGGCAGAATGGTTATTTCTTCCATCACACTTGCTGAGTTGTTGCATGGTGTAGAGAAAAGTACGGCACCTGAACGCAATTTGAATGTTGTAGAGGACTTTATTTCACGCCTTACTGTACTGAATTATGACGATAAAGCTGCAATTCACTATGGTTCTATACGTGCAAGTCTGGAGCAAAAAGGGACACCCATTGGTGTTAATGATTTACATATCGCAGGTCATGCCAGAAGCACTGGATTAATATTAGTGACGAATAACCGCAAAGAATTTGATCGTGTGCCTGGACTCATTGTCGACAACTGGTTAGGAGAATAATTCGAATTAGAACAAAATTGTAGTAGCTCTTACTTCTGAGTTTTGACACTCACATTTAGGCACTTTGGTGCCGTAAAAGTTGGAGTATTCATTTTATTATCCCTGGCGCGGACGCTTTACTCCCCTACCTATCCTCACCGTTTCAGATCGAGTCATCGGGGTTTGTCAGCAGTCTCGCCCATCCATGATGGAGGACTTTTTTTATTCCATTTCCGTTATACTGATAGCCCTTAAATATAATTTGGGATGAGTTATGGATCCACAATACGCGCGTTGGGTTAAAGCCGCCGCGCTCAGTGCTACCGTATTAGCATCAATCTTACTGATCATTAAAATTTTTGCCTGGTGGCATACAGGATCGGTGAGTTTGTTGGCTGCGTTAGTTGACTCTTTGGTGGATCTGGCTGCCTCTCTGACAAACTTATTTGTTGTACGTTACTCTCTGCAACCTGCTGATGAAGAACATACTTTTGGTCATGGTAAGGCGGAGTCATTGGCGGCGCTGGCCCAAAGTATGTTTATTTCCGGCTCCGCTTTATTTCTTTTCCTGACCGGTTTTCGGCATTTGGCCTCACCGGAGCCATTGCAAGATCCTGGTATAGGTATCGGGGTAACGTTAGTCGCATTGTTCAGTACACTGATATTAGTCACATTTCAGCGTTGGGTAGTACGAAAAACACATAGTCAGGCGATTCGTGCCGATATGTTGCACTATCAATCTGACGTCTTGATGAATGGTGCTATTCTTATTGCGTTGGCATTGAGTTGGTATGGTTTTCGTCGGGCGGATGCACTGTTTGCGTTGGGTATCGGTGTTTATATTCTTTATAGCGCGTTACGTATGGGCTATGAAGCGGTGCAGTCCTTGCTGGACCGTGCGCTGCCTGATGATGAGCGGCGGCAGATTATCGATATTGTGACGTCATGGCCGGGTGTGATCGGGGCGCATGACTTACGTACCCGCCGGTCAGGGCCAACACGTTTTATTCAGCTACACCTAGAGATGGACGATATGATGCCGTTGATGGAAGCGCATGTGTTAGCTGAACAAGTTGAACGCGCTTTACTGTACCGTTTCCCAGGGGCAGATGTGCTTATTCATCAAGACCCATGTTCTGTTGTACCTAAAGAGCGTCATGCACACTGGGAGTTATAATTGCTTCATCAATAGCCGATATATTGTGGTGACGTTTATGGTAGGGCAGTGAAAAAATACCGCCAAATGGCATGACTTGAATCAATTCAGCTTGGCGTTTTTGCTATAATATCCGATATTAATCCCATAAAGCTGATTTTCTGTACGGTCTCTCCGTGCAAAGATAATCGGTAGATAAAGAATTCTACAAAATCGCATTTACAAGTTCAGAGGTAGTCATGGTTAAGAAAATTGGTGTCCTAACAAGTGGTGGTGATGCACCCGGTATGAATGCTGCTATTCGTGGGGTTGTTCGTGCCGCTTTGTCAGCAGGGTTAGAAGTTTTCGGTATTGAAGATGGCTATCTTGGCTTATATGAAAATCGCATGAAGAAGCTGGATCGCTATAGCGTGTCAGATATGATTAACCGTGGAGGTACTTTCCTCGGATCTGCTCGTTTCCCAGAATTCCGTGATCCAGAAGTGCGTAAAGTTGCCCTCAAGAATATGCATGAGCGTGGTATTGATGGCTTGGTTGTTATCGGTGGTGACGGTTCTTATGCTGGTGCAGACCTGCTGACGAAAGAAGGGGGTATTCACTGTGTTGGTTTACCGGGCACTATCGATAACGATGTGGCGGGTACTGACTACACCATCGGCTTTTTCACTGCACTGGAAACGGTGGTTGAAGCTATTGACCGCTTACGTGATACCTCTTCTTCCCACCAACGTATCTCTATCGTGGAAGTGATGGGCCGCTATTGCGGTGATTTAACGTTGGCAGCCGCGATTGCCGGTGGTTGTGAGTTTATCGCGATCCCTGAAGTTGAATTTAAACGTGATGATCTGGTTGCTGAGATCAAAGCAGGCATCGCGAAAGGTAAAAAGCACGCGATTGTTGCTATTACTGAAAAGCTGGATGATATCGATTCATTGGCTAAGTACATTGAGAAAGAGACGGGCCGTGAAACTCGTGGCACCGTGTTAGGCCATATCCAACGTGGTGGTGCTCCGGTGGCTTATGACCGTATTCTTGCTTCCCGTATGGGGGCCTATGCTGTCGATCTGCTGTTACAGGACCACGATTACAAAAAAGGTGGTTTCTGCGTCGGTGTACAGAATGAGAAGATGGTGCATGAATTAATCTCTGTGTGTATCGCACCAGAGAATAAGAAAAGTAAATTTAAAGAAGATTGGTACGATACGGCGAAGAAACTGTTCTAAAACGGCAACTCGACCGTTCATCAAGCCCTCGAAATTGAACTGATCCCAAAAAGTTGGGCAGTTTACATTGCGAGGGCTTTTTACTTTTAGTCCTCATATATTTCGTATTGATATAATCAAAAATTTTTTATTCTTTAATAGGATGGAAAGTTTCTGGCACGCTCTGTATCAAGCCAACCAATTAGGTTGATTACAATAATTTTTGAGGGGTGGGTCGATGCGTAAATGGGGTGTAGGTCTGTCATTACTATTGCTGGCATCAGGTGCCATGGCAAAAGATATTCAATTATTGAATGTGTCTTATGATCCGACGCGAGAATTTTATCAGGAATATAACCAGGCATTCAGTAAGTATTGGCAACAGCAAACCGGGGACAAGGTGACAGTACGTCAATCCCATGGCGGCTCTGGCAAGCAGGCGACCTCGGTGATTAATGGTATTGAAGCTGATGTTGTGACATTAGCACTGGCTTATGATATCGATGCTATTGCTGAGCGAGGTCGAATTGATAAAAACTGGATTAAGCGCCTGCCAGATAACTCGGCACCTTATACTTCAACGATCGTTTTTCTGGTGCGTAAAGGTAATCCGAAGCAGATCCATGACTGGTCTGATTTAGTAAAACCAGGCACGTCTGTTATCACCCCCAATCCTAAAACCTCCGGTGGTGCGCGTTGGAACTATTTGGCGGCCTGGGGGTACGCACTAGAGCATAATAATAACGATCAGGCCAAGGCGCGGGAGTTCGTGAATGCTCTGTATAAGAATGTGGAAGTATTGGACTCCGGCGCTCGCGGTGCGACCAATACCTTTGTTGAACGTGGAATTGGTGATGTGTTGATTGCCTGGGAAAACGAAGCGTTGTTGGCAGTGAATGAAGTGGGTAATGGTCAATTTGATATTGTGACGCCAAGTGTGTCTATTTTGGCGGAACCGACGGTATCTGTGGTTGATAAAGTGGTCGATAAACGCAGTACCCGTGATGTTGCCGATGCTTATCTAAAGTACCTGTATTCACCGGAAGGCCAGACTATTGCAGCTAAAAATTACTATCGTCCACGTGACCCTGCAGTTGCTGCTAAATTTGCCAATGAATTCCCGCAACTGAAACTGTTTACTATTGATGAGATTTTTGGTGGTTGGACTCAAGCTCAGAAGATACATTTCGCCACCGGCGGGGTGTTTGATGAGATAAGTAAACGCTAAATTAGCGTTCTGACCGTTGCCGCTAATTCTGTGCCCATGCCTGCGAACATCATCCCGGTTGCCTGAGGTTGGATTGGTCAAGCAAGTGGTTGCAGCAAATACTGGGATTACCGGAATTATCTAGGGTATATAGAAAAACCGGCGCTTTTATTTACGCCGGTTTTTGTGTTGTACCCAGAATTAGCTTAAAGCGTGGATTACGCTTTTTTAGCTTTAGCGGCTGCTTTCACGATAACTGCGAAAGCGTCTGCTTTCAGTGATGCACCGCCAACCAGTGCGCCATCAATATCTGGCTGAGTGAACAATTCTGCTGCGTTTTTATCGTTAACAGAACCGCCGTACTGAATGATCACTTGTGCTGCAACCGTGGCGTCTTGCTTGGCGATATGGTCACGGATAAATTTGTGAACGGCCTGAGCCTGCGCTGGAGTTGCTGATTTACCGGTACCGATAGCCCAGATTGGCTCATAAGCGATAACCGCACCTTCGAACGCTTTAACGCCTAGGGTATTCAGCACTGCGTCCAGTTGTTTGGCGCATACTGCTTCAGTTTGACCCGCTTCATTTTCTGCTTCGGACTCACCGATACACAATACTGGGATCAAACCGATCTCTTTCAGTACGCCAAATTTCTTCGCGATAAATTCATCACTTTCGTTGTGATAAGTACGGCGCTCAGAGTGACCGATAATAATGTATTGCGCACCGATATCTTTCAGCATTTCAGCAGATGTTTCACCGGTAAATGCGCCAGAGAGGTTCACATCGACGTTTTGAGCACCCAGAGCAATACGGCTACCAGCAAGCTCATGTTTTGCCTGATTTAGATAGATTGCCGGTGGGGCAATGGCAACGCCACAGCCATCAACGGTGCTCAATTCTTTACGCAGGCCAGCGATAAGCTCGTTAACCATATGAGTACTACCGTTCAGCTTCCAGTTACCCATAACTAATGGATGTCGCATGTTTCTTCCTCCAACTAGGGAACGCGAGGGTCAATAATAATGACTGCCTGACAGGCAGTTTACCTGTCCAACAGTATAGAGATGATTAGTCGTCATGGCTTTGCTTTTCGTCATTAATTGCGGTGGGATTATGCTTCAGATAGCGACAGCTTAATCGGTTCAACTGCGAAGGTAAGCCCTTTTTCTCCGTTATCTGCCACCACATAGCGGATTGCGCCGATTGGATGGGCATAGAAAGGCGAGCCTTTGCCTGCTGCCAGCAGCTTTTGCACGTTGGTGAGGCTTTGCTCTACTGACAATGTCGGCTCAAATTGACGCATCAGGGCGGCCATGTAATTGACTGCCAGCAGTTTAGCGGTTTTCTCTTCATTACCTTTTATCGGTAAATAGGTAATTTGTAAGGTTTTAATCTTACCAGTACCTTTCTCCAGTGCCGTTGAGGCATAAAGGTTCTCATTAATTTTACTGGCAGCTCGCGTCAGTGGCGGTGAATCTTCTTTTACCGTGATGGCATGAAATTCGTTGATTGGTAGCGTCGGATTGGCACGATTATAGCTTTCGCGGAATTTAACCAAGGTCAAATCAAACGTTGGAGCGTTGAAAAGCAGGTAGGGCGCAATTGGCGGAGCCTCTACCGTTGGCTGGTTACTGTCATTGGCAGGATCGGCATGAGCGTGGTTGATCGTTGTTATAAACATAAATGTTATTAATAACAATGCGAGCAGCAACAATATTATTCGCATTGAAGCGATTTCTTTTCTCATGACTTAGGCCGCCGTTAGAAGTGTATAGAGAAGATTAAAGCGGTAATCAGTAGTCATTGTCAAAATTCACCGCAAAAATTATTGGTTAGTTGCGACCTTGAGTTACACTTTGCCGAAATTATGTTGGGTAAATGGATCTGTTCATCAATGACAATACAGCAGTGGTGTTTCTCATTTAAAGGCCGCATCGGACGGCGAGATTTTTGGATCTGGATGGGTCTGTGGCTACTGGCAATGTTGATTATTTTTACGTTGGCGGGGAAGGAGTGGTTACCGATTCAGTCAGCCTCGTTTGCGCTTGTTTTCTTGCTGTGGCCAACGGCTGCCGTCGTCGTCAAGCGGCTGCATGATCGTAATAAAGCAGGTTGGTGGGCATTGTTGGCGGTGCTGGCCTGGATGCTGATGGCTGGCAATTGGCAGATGCTGACACCTGTTTGGCAATGGGGGGTTGGGCGATTTATCCCTACTCTTATTTTTGTCATGATGTTTATCGACTGCGGTGCTTTTCTCGGGACGGAAGGTGAGAACCGTTTCGGCCCGGAAGCCGTACCAGTGAAATTTTTCGCTGATAAAGCGAAGTAACATTTTTAGGTTAATAACTAAATTGAAGTTAATAACTAAATTGAAGCTAATAACCCAATTGAGGTTAATGACCAAATAGTCGTGGCGTCGTGGCAGAGAGCAGGCAGTGCGTAATTGTAAAATAAGCACCCCTATCGGCTTGAACCGCGCTACTGTGGCGCGGGTGCTTTACGCTTCTGCCGCTCCTCACTGCTCGATATTGTGTCATCGAGGGCCAGGCGTTTGAGCACGCGGTGACGTTTTTTCTGTTTAAAAACAGTTTGTTACTGCAATTTATCGTCCGCTGCTAGTACTACCGCCCACCACCAATACTGTCTGTCACCAATACTGCTCGCTGGTCATATGCCCTGGTTTACGGCGCAGATGTTTACGCATTTCGCGCTGTTCTTTCAGTAATTGCTGGGTATCACGTACCATTTGTGGGTTACCACACAACATGACATGGCTATCTTTTGCATCAATTTTTAGGCCAACTGCCGCTTCCAAAGCACCATTTGCAATCAGTGCTGGTACCCGCCCAGTTAAGGAGCCGGGTGATTCTTCGCGGCTCACGACGGTCTGGATACGCAGCTTGCCGTCATAGCGTTGCTCAAGCTGTTGCATCAGAGGCAAATAGCTGAGGTCGTGGGCAAAGCGTGCGGCATGTACCAGTACCAAATGTTTGAAACGATCCAAATCTTGCCCTTCCTGTAAAATCGACAAATAAGGGCCAATGGCGGTACCAGTTGCCAGCATCCACAAGGTATCGCAGTCGGGAATTTCTTCCAGTACGAAAAAACCTGCGGCTTGCTTGGTGATCATCACTTCCCCTCCCACTGGTAGTTGATCCAGGCGTGGGCTGAGTTTTCCTTCCGGTACCGTGACCAGATAAAACTCCAGATTATGGTCACTCGGTGCATTCACGTAAGAGTAGGCACGCTGTACACGCTCACCATTAATATCCAACGCCAGTTTGGCAAACTGACCGGCGGTAAACGGATCCACGGGTGCATTGACCTGGATACTAAACAGCGCGTCAGTCCAGTGCTTGATGTGAGTAATTTTGCCACTAACCCATTCAGCCATAATTATGGTTCCCGTTATTTACATACTTGTTTTATGTACATGCTTGTTTGAAGTTATATCCGAATCATCTAACTGATGTAAACTTTACGGCGCTTTTACGAGCGCCGTGCAGGATAAAAATGATTGCTAGCCGGTTTATAGTAAGAATTCGTGCAATGCCGGGTCTTTGCGATCCAGGAAATGGGTCGAGCGAATGCGGCGGATAGTACGTGATTTACCCCGGATCAGCAGTGTTTCAGTGGTCGCCATATTCCCTTTGCGATAGATACCTTCTAGCAGGTCACCTTTAGTAATGCCAGTGGCAGAGAAGATGACATTATCATTACGGGCCATATCACCGAGTTGCAGCACGTTTCCAGCTTCAATACCCATTGATTTACAACGTAATAGCTCTTGCTCACCGATACGGCGGTTATCTTCGCTATCGCCCTTCACTTGATGGCGCGGTAACAAGCGGCCTTGCATATCGCCATCTAGCGCGCGGATCACCGCAGCAGAAATCACCCCTTCAGGTGCGCCGCCAATGCAGTACATCACGTCCACTTCGCTTTCTGGCATGCAAGTCAAAATTGACGCAGCAACGTCACCGTCTGGAATAGCAAACACTTTTACACCCAGTTGCTGCATTTCAGCGATGATGCCGTCATGGCGCGGTTTAGCTAAGGTGATAACGGTCAAATCAGCCAGCGGTTTATTGAGTGCGGTGGCGATATTGCACAGGTTCTGCTCCAAAGGTAGATTAAGGTTGATAGCCCCCTTTGCTGCCGGACCAACCACCAGTTTTTCCATATACATATCAGGTGCATGTAAGAATGTGCCTTGGTCTCCGACAGCCAGTACTGCCAGCGCATTGGCTTGGCCCATAGCCGTCATTCGGGTCCCTTCAATCGGGTCAACCGCGATATCTACCGCATCACCCTGGCCAGTACCGACATGCTCGCCAATAAACAGCATCGGGGCTTCGTCGATCTCGCCTTCACCAATAACAATCCGCCCATCAATATTGACTTGATTGAGCATAATGCGCATTGCCTGCACCGCAGCACCGTCGGCCGCATTTTTATCGCCCCGACCCAGCCACTTATAACCTGCCAATGCGGCAGCTTCAGTCACTCGGGAAAACTCGATGGCTAATTCACGTTTCATGGTTAGACCTGTTGATTGCGGAATAGAAGAACTGAATATAGGTAAGAATTCTATCACCTTTCTAACTTGAAGCCGCAAGGGTGTTAGCTGTGCTCGTTTTACCCGCATGACTGTCGGTCATATTTCTTCACAACTAAAAACGCGCCATCGGGGGACGATGGCGCGTTGGGTGGTTTAAACAGGCTCAGTTTAAAACCGGTTCTGTTTAAAACAGACTGGCTAAAACCGGCGGGCTATTTACTCGTCGTGCTCTTCCCAATCCCGGGCGCGGGCCACTGCTTTTTTCCAGCCCTTGTAACGGATATCACGCTCTGTGGTTTCAATCCCTGGACGGAATTCGCGTTCAATACTTGCTTTACTCTTCACCTCATCGAGGTCATTCCAGAAGCCGGTCGCCAGACCTGCCAAGAATGCAGCGCCCAATGCTGTACTTTCACGAATAGCAGGGCGCTCAACACGGGTACCCAGAATATCGGCCTGGAACTGCATCAGGAAGTTATTGGCTACTGCACCGCCATCAACGCGCAGTGATTTCAGCCGTGCGCCGGAGTCAGCTTGCATTGCATCCAATACATCACGGGTCTGATAAGCAATGGATTCGAGTGTTGCGCGGATAATGTGGTTGCTGTTAACACCACGGGTCAGGCCGAAAATCGCACCACGGGCATACGGGTCCCAGTAAGGGGCGCCCAGACCGGTGAAGGCAGGTACTACATATACGCCATTACTGTCTTTCACTTTGGTCGCGAAATACTCAGAATCGGTGGCATCGCCTATCAACTTTAATTCATCACGTAGCCATTGAATGGAAGCACCACCAATAAATACAGCTCCTTCCAGTGCATAATTCACTTCACCACGTGGGCCACAGGCAATGGTGGTTAGCAGGCCATGAGTGGACTGAACCGCTTCTTCACCGGTGTTCATCAACAGGAAGCAACCTGTACCGTAGGTATTTTTTGCCATACCCGGCTGTACACAAAGTTGACCAAACAGAGCGGCTTGCTGGTCACCGGCAATCCCGGCGATTGGAATACGAGTACCACCTTTACCACCGATATTGGTTTTGCCGTAGATTTCGGAGGATGGGCGAACTTCCGGTAGCATGGCGCGTGGAATATTCAGCGCTTTCAACATGCGTTCGTCCCACTCCTTGGTACGGATGTTAAACATCATGGTCCGTGATGCGTTGGTATAGTCGGTGACGTGCACACGGCCTTGCGTCATATTCCACACCAGCCAGGTATCTACGGTACCAAACAGTAACTCACCGCGTTCAGCGCGCTCGCGTGCGCCCTCGACGTTATCGAGGATCCATTTTACCTTTGTGCCAGAGAAGTAGGGGTCTACCACCAAACCGGTGTTGTGGCGGATATACTCTTCCAGCCCTTCTTTTTTTAATTTTTCGCAAATATCCGCAGTACGGCGGCATTGCCAGACAATGGCGTTATACACCGGCTTACCGGTTACTTTATCCCAAACAATGGTGGTTTCGCGCTGATTGGTAATGCCGATACCCGCGATTTCATCAGAGTTGATACCGGCTTTGGCTAGGACTTCAATCAATGTAGAGCTTTGGGTCGCCCAGATCTCCATTGGGTCATGCTCAACCCAGCCAGCTTTTGGATAAATCTGAGTGAATTCACGCTGAGAAACACTCACGATATTTGCATTGTGATCCAGTACTACCGCCCTGGAGCTGGTTGTTCCCTGATCAAGTGCGACAATGTATTTTTTTTGAGTAGTATTTTCAGTTGTCATAATAAGCCTACTTTTAAGTTGCCATTTATACCCTTCGTACTTGAAGCCGCAGGGGGACAGTTACTCTGATTGCTTGGCATCTGCAAGCCACGTTCAAAACGGTTTATAACCCATTTGTTGTGCGTTTGCTGCCTATATGCGACTCCAATGACTTGTGTATATTTTAGTATCTATTTTTATGCTTTACGTTCTGTGGCTATCGTTGTGGATTCTTCATCCTCAGGGGTACACACATCACAGGGTAGGTGGCGGCCAATCAAGGCCCGATAACCAAATGCACCCAACAAAGCACCTACGATAGGCCCGAAGATCGGCACCAGGAAATAAGGAATATCGCGTCCACCAGTGAAGGCAATGTCACCCCAGCCTGCCAGATAAGAGAATGCTTTTGGACCAAGATCACGTGCTGGGTTCAATGCGAACCCGGTCAGTGGCCCCATTGAAGCACCAATAACTGCGATCAGAATACCGATCAGTAGGGGGGCCAGCGGGCCGCGTGGAATGCCGTTACCATCATCAGTCAGTGCCAGAATCAGACACATCAGAATGGCGGTAATGACTGTTTCAACCAAGAAAGCTTGAACGACAGAAATATGTGGATTTGGGTAAGTAGAGAAGATACCCGCCAGTTGGAGGCTCTCGGTGCTGCCACGCACCATCTGGTGAGTTTGTTCAAAATCGACGAACAGGTTGTAATACAGGCCGTATACTAACGCCGCGGCACAAAATGCGCCGGCAACCTGTGCCACGATGTAAGGCAGAACTTTACGGCGATCGAAACAGGCAAATAGCCACAATGCGATGGTGACGGCCGGATTAAGATGCGCGCCTGAAATGGCTGCCGTCAAATAAATGGCCATAGCAACACCCAGGCCCCAAATGATACTGATTTCCCACTGCCCAAAACTGGCCCCTGCCAACTTCAAAGCAGCAACACAACCTACACCAAAAAATATCAATAGCCCAGTACCGAGAAACTCCGCAATACATTGGCCTTTTAAGGTAGAACTAGCGGTTTGGCTCATAATAATGTCCTACAGACAGAGATTTATAGGGTATTTCTTGTTTTTGCCCTTCGAGCAGTGAAGGGGGTAATGTGAATTTATCGTTAACGAGCGAAAACGAGAAGTAGCGAAATCAAAATATGTGTTATTCGTCATGAAATGAGCGTTTTCGCGTAATTTTAGAGCGTTAAGGGACTTTGAAAGTGTGATCGGACCAGTGGTTTTTTATGGAAATGTTAAAAACGTGTATCGTGCTAAAGGGGCGCTCGTAGATATTTTTCAGTCTTTGCTGATAGTCACATGCAGGAAATTGCTACAGAGTGTGGTTTGCACCGGTATGGAGCTAGACAGGGCGGGATTGGCTACATACAATCGGTTTCATAGGGTACCGTTTTTACAGGGCACTGTTTTTACCGAGCACTGTTTTTATAAAGAACCATTTTTATAACGTATTGTTTTTATCAAGTTATCGTTTTCATCAAGCAGTATCACCTTTGTAAAGGTGCGTATTAGGACACCGCGCTTATCATCGTTGTTCGATGAGTAGTTGTTAGATGAGTGTATAGCGCAGTAAGTATTCGCAGCAGTTTCATCCGCCAGTGGTTACGATGAGTTTTTGGCAAGTAATGATGACTGCGCCCAAGAGATGTACGCCTTGCTACCATAAGAGGACCAAAGAATGTCATTTGAAGTATTTGAGAAATTGGAAGTTAAAGTTCAGCAGGCGATTGATACCATCACGTTATTGCAGATGGAAATTGAAGAGCTGAAAGAAAAAAATAACACACTGACCCAGGAAGTTCAGGATGCTGCTGGTAGCCGTGAGGCATTAGTGCGCGAAAATGAGCAACTGAAACAAGAACAACATGTCTGGCAGGATCGTTTGCGAGCGCTGTTGGGTAAGATGGAAGAAGTCTAAGTTCCGATTGACTTCCGTTGCCACTAGAAATCGCTAGCGCGCTTTTGGCAAGGTTGTTTGTTGAACTTGATGGGTTGCTGAGCATAGCGAGGCTAGCCTTAAGTCTGCGGAAATAACCTTAAGTCAGCGGAAATAAAGTAAAGGGCGATATCAGTATCGCCCAGACTGCTGACAAACCCCGATGACTTGATCTTGAACGGTGAGGATAGGCAGAGGAGTAAAGAGTCCGCGCCAAGGATGGCGCGGCTCGAGCCTACATGGATGTATTTACGGCGTCTTTACGATCTGCCTGAACCGCCCCGGTTTTCTTGGAGAGTTTTAAGTCCGGGAACTCAGGCCGCCAGATCCTTGTTCACCAGGGAAGCATAGTACGCTTGCTCTGCTTCAACCGGAGGCACATAGCCGATGCGCTCCAGTAATCGGCGGTTGTTGAACCAGTCTACCCAGTCCAGGGTGGCCAACTCCACATCCTGCCTGTTCTTCCAGCTTTGACGGTGGATCACCTCTGCTTTGTATAACCCGTTGATACTTTCTGCCAACGCGTTATCGTACGAGTCGCCTACGCTACCCACTGATGCCATTACCTCCGCATCTTTCAGCCGTTGCGTGTAGGCTAGTGACACATACTGAGATCCGCGATCACTATGATGGATGACGCCGCTGCCCGGTCTTCTGGCCCACAGCGCTTGTTCCAGTGCATCCAGAACCAGCGAGGTTTCCATTGTTGATGACACCCGCCACCCCACAATAACGCCCGCGAACACATCAATAATGAACGCGACATAAGCGAAGCCCTGCCAGGTGCTGGCATAGGTAAAATCGGCCACCCACAGCTGGTTTGGCCGCTCTGCAACGAACTGACGGTTCACCAGAACGTCTGTTGTGCACCGCACTTTGCCGCTACGGGTTGTTTTCACGCCTTTTCCACGGGTAACCCCTTCTAAGCCTAACGTTTTCATGAGACGTTCTACGGTGCACCTTGCCACCTTGATACTCTCTCGTGTTAACTGGCGCCAGACCTTCCGCACGCCGTAGACCTGCTTGTTCTCCTCGTAAACACGCTGTATTTCTACACAGAGCTCATTGTCCCGTTTATCACGATCACATCGCGTTTCTGGATGTTTGCTTCGCTGCTTGTGCCAGTAAAATGTCGACGGGGCGATAGCCAACTCCTGGCATACCGACTCTACCCCGTGCTGGTTACTCAGGCTGTCTATTAACGGCATTATCTTTTCCAGTAGCGGTCGAGCTCCGCCTGCGCAAAATAGGCTGACGCCTGACGCAGAATATCGTTGCTGCGTCGCAATTCCCTGTTCTCACGTTCCAACTCTTTCAATCGTTGGCGTTCAGGGGTTGTCAGGCTGTTCTCACTGACTTTGGAGCCGGAGTCACGTTCATGCTGACGGACCCAGGCCTTTAGTGTGTCGGGATTACACCCAATTTTAGGGGCGATGGAGTTGAAAGCTGCGTGTTCAGATTTATATTGGCCACGCTGCTCCAGAAGCATTCTTACTGCGCGCTCACGCAGTTCGGCTGGATAACGGTTTGCTGATTTTGATGTCATCTTGGATCTCCTTTCACTAAGAGTTTAGTCTCCAAGATTCCCGGGGCGGTTCAGTTCTCTCCGTCGCGGGCACTTTGTCAATAACCTCAGGCGATATCAGTATCGCCCTTTTCTGTGGTGCGCCGGTGCTTGTGGAGCTGGGGGCAATCTTTTCCTATTCGTGTCCCACTCAGTCGTGCAACGCTGAAAATCCCGTCACGCCTAAATAATTCCTCTGCTTGTTATCTCCGTCGCGGACACTTTATCAATAACCTCACGGTACGTTTATTTTTCCAGATTAATAATACGTTGAGCACTGGCTATCGTTGAAGGACGATGGGCGATAAAAATACGGGTGATCTTCAGTGAAGCTATCGCATTATTGATATGTGCTTCGTTTGCTAAGTCCAGATGACTTGTTGCCTCGTCCAGAAACAGTAAACTAGGTTGACGATACAACGCTCTGGCAATTAATAAACGTTGCTTCTGCCCGCCCGATAAACTGCCCCCGAGCTCACTAATCAACGTTTCATAACCCATCGGCATATGCATAATTTCTTTATGTATATTGCAATGATTAGCACAGGAAAGAATACGCTGCTCATCTTTGTTGACATCAAAGCTGGCAATGTTATCAGCGATAGAACCCGCGAACAGCTTGTCATCCTGGAGCACGCAGGCAATGCAATCACGATAATTATTCAGGCCGACCATTGTTATATCCAGCCCATCAATCAGAATATGCCCCTGTGAAGGTGTCAACAGCCCTGCTATCACTTTCATCAACGTGGTTTTTCCTATGCCCGATGGGCCAGTAATGGCCACACTCTCTCCCGCTTCAACGTGAATGTTCAAATCTGAAAAAATAGGTTTTGACAGATTGTCATATTGAAAAGCAATGTTTCGGGCCTCAAAGACCGCAGGTTGATTGGGTGAAAGTAGTTGTCTGGGGGCCTGTTCTTTTTCGGTTTCGGTGAAAACGATGTCGGCAATACGCTCACTGTGCAAAGCAAGCATACGGAGTTGCAGCACCATATTAATTAGGTTGGTTGCACGATCAGAAAATTGTCCCCGATAAGCATTAAAGGCAACAAACATACCTAATGTCATTTGCCCATCAATCACCATTGACGCGCCTAGCCATAGGATGACAACTTGATCGATGGTGCCGATCAGTGTGTTTACGCCGCCAAAAAACATGTCTAACTTAGTCAGTCGAATATTGGCATTGGTTGTGTCTATGTTTAGATTGAGCCAAAATTGTGAGCGCGTTGATGCCAGCCCCAGGGCCTTAAGCGTACTGATGCCATAAAGTGTTTCCATAAAATGAGAGCTAGCTTTGGCATTTTTTACGATTTGCTCTTCGGAAGCCTGGCGGTATTGATTATAAGTGGCGAGGCGCAGGATCATGTACATTGCGGTAAAACCAAGTACCACCCAAACCAGCCAGCCACCATACAAAAACATCATGATAAACACGCCAATAGACATTAGACCGTCAATGATGCCGTTGACCACATTGTTGGTTAATGTTGAACGTATGATATCTAGGGAGCCGAACCGTGACTGAATATCACCCAGTTTACGTTTTTCAAAATAGGCTAAAGGTAATTTGAGTAGATGGTCAAATAAACCCGCCTTCCATTGCACATCAACTAAAGACCCCATGACCAGCGATGTCCAAGATCGCAACATACTTAAAAACGTGCGGAATAGAATAAAGAAAAGCAGGCCGATACAAATCAATGCCAATAGGTCATGGTCCTCGGCAATGATCACATGGTCCATTACCAACTGAGTTCCTACCGGTAGCAGTAGGTTAATGGCCTCGACCATTAACGATAAGCAAAATATTTTTGTCAGAAAGCCAGGTAAACCACTGATATTACGCATCAGTGATAATAGGCTCAAACGGGTACGGCTTTTTTGGCGGGTAAATTCACTGTCAGGCCATAATTCCAGTGCGACACCGGTAAAATGCTGTGACATCTCACTTAGACTGACGGTACGCCGGCCAAATGCCGGGTCGTGAATAATAAACCGGGTGCCCTTCACTGCAACAAGGACAACAAAATGGCTCATATCCCAATGCAATATACAGGGCGTTTTTAATTGGCGTAACTCATCTAAATCCAGTGATAAAGCGCGGGTTTTAAACTTAAGTTGTGCTGATATATTTATTAACAGAGCTAATGTTGCGCCATGAGAAGAAATACCAAAACGTTGGCGTAAATTAAATAAGTCTATATCCATCCCATGGTAGCGGCATGCCATTACCAGACAGGCAAGTCCACATTCTGCTGATTCGGTTTGAAGCACCTGTGGGACTTTACGACGAAAGCTAAAATTCAGGCGATTTTTTATCTCGTTAAAATGCGTATCATTCATTTACAGGCCCCGTTACACTTTTCTTGATGTCATAAAATGGAGATAGCATCCATTGATAAAGAGGCCTTTTTTCAAGGAATAACGTGACATTAGCTTTAAGGCCATTGGATAGCATTAAAGGTTTAGACTGATAACGAAAATGAATATCGTCTAGTGCCACGATGACTTTATAGTAAGGCTCAATGAGTCCACCGTTTGGGAGCCGCGGTGCAATGTTGTATGAGGCTATTTCTTGTTGTGAAACGGGGACATTAGAGATAGAGATTATACGTCCAGGAAATTGGCCAAACTTTTCAAAGGGGAAAGCGTCATAGCGTATATTGACTCTGTCTCCCGTATTTATATAAGGTACGCTATTGTTTGGCACCCAAAGTACAAGACAATAATAGGGGTTATCGGAAGGTGTCAGTTGAACCAAACTGTCATTTGCATTAACCATCTGCCCTTGGGTCACACTCATATTTTCAATCTTGCCATCGCTTGGTGAATTAATGAGTAACATGCCACTTGCATCAACTTCAGCCAATTGACGCTTTAAATCACTTTTTTGAAATAAATACTGAGAGATATCATTATCGAAATCTGATGCTCGCGTAGAGATTTCACTTTCAAGTTTCGCTATCTGTAAACTTTCTTGTATCAGCTGTGTATTCAGGCTTTGAAAGGCATTTTGTTGTTGATAAAAGAGGGAACGCTGATTGGTTAATTGATCTTTAGTAATCAGTCCCTGACGTTGGTAAGTACCATAACTGGCCATTGTACGCCGCATATCATCCATTCCTTTGCCAGCGTTATCGACCAGCTCTTGGGATTTTTTATGTGCCTTTTGATATTGTGCGAGTTGCTGACTTAAATTAAGTAGCGTAAGTTCTTTATTTTTCTGTGTATTATTGATGATGCTATCAATTTGAGAAATTTGGTTATTTATCGCCTCTAAAGAGTTAAGGCTAACATTACCTGAAAACGTCGTTCGACTGACATCAATTTGATATAAGTGCTGACCTTTACGGACAATATCACCCACTTCTACCCATTTTTTGGTAATGAATCCTTGTTGGGGAGAAAAAATGTTTATGGGATGTGGTTGAGAAATAACCTCACCATTAACGTTTATTCTACGGGTGTATGTTCCATAAATGATAAGAGTAATTAATAACACCAAAAAAATAGTACATAAAGCAGCTATGAACGTTGTGGAATAACCCGAAGTTAACAGCGCCTTCCCCAGCCATTTTGTTCTAATATACTCTACCGCGTCCCGGCGGAATATCTGATTACTGCTCATTCCTCGCTCCGTTATACCCATCATTTCAAATCAACATATCACAAAAAATAGAATGTTTAATTGAATCATTTTCACGTAACTCTATTTTGGTATATTTAATTATTTACGAATTGCAGTTTGATTTTTTATTATTTTGCTATTACATTTTCGTTGAGCGCTTTTATGCTCACCATGAAGAACTAACTTAATTTTATCTATATAGGAGTCTTTCTGTGAAAGAACTTACACAAACGGAAGTGATGGAAGTTTCGGGCGCGGGTATTGTTTCTGATGCAGGTAAAGTGCTGGGTTCTGGCTTTGGTGCTCTGATTGACGCTGGTGCATCTATCTTTGGTATTAAGCCAAATGCTAGCGCAACAATCGGTAAAATCGGCGAAAGCATTGGTTCTGCTTTTGATGCAGGTATTTCCGGAGTTAAACAGTTCTTTGGTTTGTCAGCACCACAGCAGTAATAAGTAAATATGCCAGCGCGAAAGCGCTGGCATATTAATTGAAATGGATATAGAAAGTACGCACTATTAAGTAGTAATGTTTGTAGGGGGGTTTAAAAGAAAAAGCAAAAATAAAAAAAACAGATTTTTCCTATTTTAGATGATGGGGGAAGTAACAAGGCGAAGATTAAAATACAGACTTATCCTATTTAAATCGATAAAGACTGATTCTCTTTTAATACGCTTCACCATAATATGGATATATGCTGTGTTACTACAGTAAGTTTTCTGAGTTAGAAGTTGTCACATTATCTTTCCACTACCAACATGATTTTTTTGTGATTAGAAATTTATTTTCTATCGTCGATGACTTTAGTTTAAAAAAAATCAGTGTCCTACTTAGAACCCTCAATTTTCTCCCTTCTTTTATTTTTTAGTGCTGGTATCTATATAAATAAAGTACGAGGATTAGGTGATTTAAAATCATGAAAAATTTCAGGTGAACATCTTCCTTTATGGGTTAGCAAACAACCCCGAAAAGCGCGTTAAATGGGTAATGGCACGGTGGTGGCGGGTATGAACGCATTATCGTGGATTTATTATTTTCACGGCCCGATACCCACAATGATTATCTATTTCTTAACTTAATTCATTCACATCTTGATGAGGTTTTTTGATGCAGAGAGGCTGCTGTTTTCTCCGTAGTACAACTACCGCTGGAGTGGCGCTGAGCGTTGCCATGACGCTATCGGCATCGGCGTGGGCGATCTCAGAACAGGTAACGTCAGCACGGACTGTGCCGGACAATGATATTGTCTGTCATGTAGCCCACCTTAATGCCCGTTTTGATGATAAAGAGGGGCTATTCGAAGGAGCATCACAAAGCGGTACTTTGCTGATATTACGTAACATTAGCGCTCGATCCTGTCAGGTTAATGCGATGCCAGTGGTTAGTTTCGAAGGCGCAGGTGGCCAGCAGTTGGCCGTCTTTCGCAGAGTACCGCGTGGGATGCGGCAGGAGCCGATACTCTCACCTGTCACGGTCGCGGCGGGAGCTGAAGTCGCGGTGCAATTGCGTTGGGTGGCCGGTGACGTGTTCGATGGGAATAACTGTGTAACACCTGAGAAAGTGGTGGTGACCTTGCTAGGGGGGACATTGCGTTTACCTTTCGGCCGACAGATGTGTGCGGCATCTGGTGACACTGAATTCTTCAGTCAGGCTCCAGTAGGCCCAGTAACCAATGAGGTGCAATGAGTGACAGGGGGGTAACTCCAGAGAGATAAAAATTTTACTCATGAGGATAACATAATGAAAAAAGTACTTTTTTTAACCGCATTATTGGGTGTGTCAACATCAACATTTGCTGCAACGATATTTGAACCGTCGGAAGGTGTGGTGTGTGATAAGAAATCAAATTTTTGCGTAGATAATCAAGGTATATCCATGGGATGGACGAAAGAATATCTTGGTAGCGATGCAGAAGAGAAATTGTCTAAAGAGACCGGAGGAAGTGGCGATATTCATCTCTGGGAATATACATTGAGCAACGGTGTATATTGTGATTCTCATGCAAAACAGTGTTATACCGATCGTTATTTCCCTCGCACGAAGGAAAAACAGGAGAAGAAATACACCGCTAAAATTTTCGGGACTGCTAAATAATTTGGGTAAACTTACGTGTGTGTATTGCGGTGTGGGGGGACAATATTACGCCAGGATCGCAATCACAGTGGATAGGAGAAGGAGGGGAACCTTCTCCTATCTGTACACTTATCCCCGTCAGATGGATATTATTTAGGGTATGTTATTCAATATCCAAGGGATCTTCCGATAAGATAATACCGGTGTTATCGGCATAAAGATGGTCACCTGAGAAGAACGTTACACCGCCAAAATTAACACGGATATCGCTCTCACCTACACCCTCATCAGCAGCCCCAACGGGTATCGCGGCCATTGCCTGAATGCCAATGTCTAACTCCGCCAAGTCATCGACCTGACGCACGGCACCGTAAACAACAATGCCTTCCCACTCGTTTTTCAATGCTAATTCGGCTAGCTCAGCATTGATTAGTGCACGGCGCACTGAACCACCGCCATCAATGACCAAGACACGACCAAGACCATTCTCTTCAAGCAGGTCAAACAACAAGCCGTTATCTTCGAAACATTTTACGGTAGTAATCTTGCCACCAAATGAAGTGCGTCCACCAAAATTGGAGAACAGTGGTTCTACCACATTTACCTCTTCATGATAGATGTCACAGAGATCGGAAGTATCATATTTCATAGGATTAACGTCTGGTTGCGGCTGGGAGATTGAGTATATCCTTTTCTGGCTGCTGTTGGCAAAATCATCAATTGTTAAATTTATTCAAGTTACCTTGAGCCGCTAATGGCTTGGAGACCTTTTTAGATAAACGAGCCGTATTAACTGAATACCAGGCCCACAGCAAATAGGATATTGGTCAGTAAGGCAGCTTTCACCATCTGCTCAAGCATGGGACGCATACCCGTTGCGGTAGGGTCCCGCAAAACAAGCAGCGCATGTTTTCTCAGTAATGGGATCGCCAACAAAAAGATCCAACCATGCCAACTGTGCAGATGCAGAATGCTGAAGAGTGCCAGGCAGAAGATGGCGACACCGATTAACAGCGCATGATAATAGCGTGCTACGGCAGGCCCTAGACGGACTGCCAGCGTATTTTTGCCATTCGCTTTATCATTTTCGATATCGCGTAAGTTATTAATATTTAATACCGCCGTGGCCAGTAAGCCACAGGCCGTGGCGGGCAGCATGACGATGCTATCAAAGTGGCCAGCTTGAAGATAATAGGTCCCAGCGACGCTTAGCCAACCGAAGAATACCAATACCGAAATATCACCCAATCCCATATAACCATAGGGTTTGCTCCCCACGGTGTAAGTAATGGCGGCAACAATCGCCATCAAACCAAGCAGTAAAAACCCAAGAATATCGCTGGGCTTTTCACAGGCGACGGCAATGAGGGCGATACCTGAAATGATTGTTAAGATCACGGTGATAATTAGCGCCACTTTCATTTGCTGGTGGCTAATCATCCCTTTTTGCATACCGCGTAATGGCCCAATACGTTCTTCGGTATCGCTGCCTTTCGCAGCATCGCCATAGTCGTTAGCCAGATTGGACAGGATTTGCAGCAGGCCGGCAGTTAATAGGGCTAATAGTGCCACGGCCGGTTTAAAACTATCGAGCCAGACAGCCAAGGCTGAACCGGTAACGATAGAGGCGAACGCCAATGGTAGGGTGCGTGGTCGTAGGCTTTCCAGCCAAGCCTGGGTTTGGCTGGTGTTGATTGATAGGCTCATTTTTCGCTTCATTCAATAGGGGTCTGGTCCGCCTTAATATCGGCGTGTAAGAAAACGGGATCATGCCAAATGGAAATAATGTTAGTAAAATCATCATGTCAAAAAATTATGACGTTATCAAAATCATAATGCGATCAGAATCATAATACGATAAAAACAAGAGTGGGAGGCGATGCCTCCCACTCGGGATATTCCATATGGATGATTTTATCCAGCCTAGGCTGATAAAGCGAATTATAGGATAAAACGACTCAGATCTTCATCCGCAACCAGCTCATCTAAGTGCTTACCGACGTATTCCGCGTCAATAGTGATAGATTGACCGCTGCTTTCGCTGGCGTCATAGGAAATATCTTCCATCAGACGCTCTAACACCGTGTGTAAACGACGGGCACCAATATTTTCGGTACGTTCGTTCACCTGCCATGCCGCTTCAGCAATTTTACGGATACCTTCGCGAGTAAACTCGATGGTCACGCCTTCGGTCGCCATCAGCGCTTTATACTGTTCGGTTAATGAAGCACTTGGCTCGGTCAAGATGCGTTCAAAATCATCTGTTGTCAGCGCTTGTAACTCTACGCGGATTGGCAAACGGCCTTGCAATTCCGGGATCAAGTCTGATGGACTGGAAACCTGGAACGCGCCGGATGCAATAAACAGAATATGGTCAGTCTTCACCATGCCGTGCTTGGTTGAGACGGTACAACCTTCAACCAGCGGCAGTAAGTCACGCTGCACCCCTTCACGGGAAACATCTGGGCCGGAAGTCTGGCCACGTTTACAGATTTTATCGATCTCATCAATAAACACGATACCGTGTTGTTCAACCGCATCAATCGCTTGCTGTTTCAGCTCTTCTGGATTAACCAGTTTTGCCGCTTCTTCTTCAATCAGTAGCTTGAGTGCTTCTTTGATTTTGATTTTGCGCGGTTTCTGTTTCTGGCCAGCGATATTCTGGAACATGGATTGTAACTGATTCGTCATCTCTTCCATGCCAGGAGGTGCCATGATTTCAACCCCCATCGGGGCCGCAGCCAGATCTATTTCAATCTCTTTATCATCCAATTGGCCTTCACGCAGCTTCTTACGGAAAGTTTGACGGGTGGCAGAAGGCTCCTGTGATTCATCCGGTACGCCCCAGTTATTTTTGGCGGGTGGGATGAGCACATCCAAAATGCGTTCTTCGGCCAATTCTTCCGCCCGATAGCGCATCTTCTCGATAGACTGATGGCGAACCATTTTTACAGCCGCATCGGTTAGATCGCGGATGATAGAGTCTACTTCTTTACCAACATAACCCACTTCGGTGAATTTAGTGGCTTCAACTTTGATGAACGGTGCATTAGCCAATTTAGCCAGACGGCGGGCAATTTCAGTTTTACCCACACCGGTTGGCCCGATCATCAGAATATTTTTAGGTGTCACTTCGTGGCGCAGCTCTTCGTTAAGCTGCATACGGCGCCAGCGGTTACGCAGGGCGATAGCCACCGCACGCTTGGCTTTATCTTGGCCGATGATGTGGCTATCAAGTTCGCTAACTATTTCGCGTGGGGTCATTTCAGACATATCATTCTATCCTTACGCTCTGTACGTTAATTATGCACTGTACATTAATCATGTAGTACGTTTAGTACGTTAATTCTTCAATGGTTTGGAAGCGGTTGGTATAGATACAAATATCCCCCGCAATGCTCAGTGATTTCTCAACGATATCTCGCGCACCTAATTCAGTATTTTCTAACAACGCACGTGCTGCTGATTGGGCATAAGGCCCACCGGAGCCAATGGCAATCAGATCATCTTCAGGTTGAACCACATCACCGTTACCAGTAATGATCAGCGAAGCGGTTTCATCGGCAACAGCCAGTAACGCTTCAAGCTTGCGCAGCATGCGGTCGGTACGCCAGTCTTTGGCTAGCTCAACAGCGGCTTTCGTCAGGTGCCCTTGATGCATTTCCAGCTTGCGCTCAAATAACTCGAACAGAGTAAAGGCATCAGCAGTACCACCCGCAAAACCAGCAATAACCTTGTTGTTATAAAGACGGCGGACTTTTTTGGCATTACCTTTCATCACGGTATTGCCCAAAGTGACTTGGCCATCGCCACCAATAACGACATGACCATCACGGCGTACACTTACAATTGTTGTCACGAGCGGACCCTCGTTGCAGACTGAATGAGTCCCCGTACTGCCTGTTAAAAAACAGTACGGGGTATATTGAGATTATAAATGGGGGAGGATTAAGGCTTTTCAACCCCCAACAGAGAGGGGAATGCATCCTGATTGACCTGCACCTTGCAAACGCTGTAAGGCTTTATCTGCGGCAGCCTTACTATTGTAAGGGCCAAGCACCACGCGATTCCAGCCACCGCCCGAGGTAATACGGCTTTCGATACCCTCAAATGCCAATTGGGCGCGGATAGATTCTGCCTGATCAGCGGCTTTGAATGAGCCACATTGCACCATCCAGCGTTGTGCTTTTTCTTTCTCTTTTTCCACTTTAGGCGGTGTAACGGCCTGAGTCACCGGCGCGGCAGGTTGTGTACGCACGGGGGCTGGTACTTGAGGTTGTGCAGGGGCAGTGGTTTGACGCGGCGGTGTTACCGGTTGCGGTTGCACATTGGTGGCCGGTGGTTTGATGGTTACCGCTGAGCGTGGAACCTGCTGCATACCTTGGTTATAGGGAACCTCTGAAAGTTGCGTCGGTTGTTGACGCATATCTGCCTGCATCTGCTCCAGTAACTGACGTTGCTCATTGGTCAGCTGTGTTTTGGAATTCACGTCACCACCAGCAGAAGGCTCTGTTGGCATGGGTACGCCAATCTGACGATTTTCCAATTCTTTAATATAACGCCAGCGTTCTTCCGGTTTTGGTGGTAGCCCATTCCCGGTACGCGGGTCATGATTTGGTAATAGCGGAAGCTCACCCGGTTTGTTATGAGTGATAAAATAGAGGCCACCAACAAACACCACTAATAGCGCGACAGCCAGTGCCATCACGGTTTTAGATACTATTGGAGCACTGCGTTTTTTCCGGCTGGTGCTTTTGCGCCGCGCTCCTGAGCGCCCTCGGCTTACATAATCTCTTTGTGCCACAATCGTTTCGCTGCGTCGTAATGATGGAGTAAGTCCGTCATGTTACTGAACCCTTGAATATTTGCCTAGTGTTTAGGCGCAGCAGTACTTTCCCTGATGATTAATTCGGTATCTAACAAGCGGGAGCCACTTTGTACTGAATGCCCTTGCAGTTGCTCCAGTAATAGTAACATGGCTTGTTGGCCAATCTGGTAACGGGGTTGTGCGACGGTAGTCAACGGGGGGTCACAAAACTGTGACAGTTTCAGATCGTCAAAGCCAACCAGCGAGACATCCTGCGGGATGCGTAACCCTAATTGCTTCGCCTGCCAGATAGCCCCTACGGCCATGACATCATTGTGAGAAAATATCGCAGTGGGGGGATGGGGCAGCGCCATAAGGGCCGCAAAGGTTTGGGCACCCGCTTCGTAGCTGAAATCCCCGCGTATAATATAGTCATTATCGACAGCAATACCATTACGACGCAGTGCCTGAATATAACCTTGTAACCGATAATGGCTCAGCGGCAGGCTTTCTGGTCCGGCGATACACGCAATGCGTTTATGGCCCAACTCATGCAAATAGTTAACGGCTTCATAAGCGGCGGTCAGGTTATCGATATGTACGGTCGGTAACTCCAACTCAGGAGCAAATTCATTCGCCATGACCATCGGGGGTAAATTTCGTTGCTCTTCTTTACTGGCATCAAACGGCAGATTAGAGCCTAACAGCAGCATGCCATCGATCTGTTTGGTGATAATCAGATTAACAAATGTGCGCTCTTGCTGGGTTTGTTGTGCGCAATCACCAATTAATATCAGATAGCCTTGTTGAGCGGCTGCGTACTCAATGCCCTGAATGACGTCGGCAAAAAATGGGTCACTGATATCGGGTACGATCACCAGAATCGTACGTGATTCATTACGCTTAATATTACGGGACAAAGCATGAGGAGAATAACCAACAGCCAAAACGGCCTGTTCCACTTTTTGTCGGGTCACGGTTGAAACCTTTTCAGGGTTCATCAAAGCGCGTGACACGGTTGCTGTTGATACACCTGCCATTTCAGCAACATCTTTCATCGTGGTCATCGTGAATTCTTTCTTATTTTCCAACGCCCTTCTCCTTACTCTAGCTCCGAGCCAGTAAGCGCGCTCATAGACTTTTATGGCCGTGTTGTTTCGGTTAAATGCTGACTTGCCGTCATTCTATACAGATAGTGGGGGTAATTTGTTACCTAATTTGCATAAAAAATGTGACGTAAGTAGGTTTTTTCGAACTGGCTCGCAGAAAGCAGGGTAAACGATTGCTTCGAGGGGCCGATCAGACAATAAAAGATCTGACTATCCCCTTTTTCTTGAAGCTGCAAGGGATTCGCCATATCCCCTCACCTGAATCACTTTCGCGTCAGTTCATCGGGATTTATTCGCTGTTCATCTACCGCGTTTAATGATTTTGGGTATAAATATCAACTATCGATAGGGTCGACATCTATTGTCCATTTCACTTTGCGCGCCTGAGGTAGGGTACTGATTAATGGCTGAGAGGTTTTAATCAGCCGTTGCAGCAATTGCCGTGAGGGATGTTGTAGCAATAACTGCCAGCGGAAGCGTCCTCCCCGTTTGGCTTGTAACGCCGGAACTGGCCCCATAATCCATAACGCATCATCTTTGAGGGGGCTGGCCTCCAGCAAATTACGTAATTGTTGCAGGAAGAGGGTTGATTGTTGGTTATCGTGGTCTTCACTGCGCACGATAATATGGCTGGTATAAGGCGGTAAAAATACGCTTTTACGCTCTTCTAGCGCTTGCTTGGCAAACGCATCGTAGCCCTGCTGTAACAGAATTTGCAGCAGGGGATGCTCGGGGTGGTGAGTTTGTAAAATCACTTCCCCTTGTTTACCCGCCCGGCCCGCCCGGCCTGAGACCTGCGTATAAAGCTGGGCAAAGCGCTCGGCTGAGCGGAAATCCGCTGAAAACAGAGCGCCATCAACATCCAGTAGCGCCACCAAGGTGACATCGGGGAAGTGGTGCCCTTTGGCTAACATTTGTGTACCAATCAAAATGCGTGCGCCACCTTGGTGAACATCCGCCAGATGTTGCTCCAGCGAGCCTTTACGGCTGGTTGTATCGCGGTCAATGCGGGTTATTGGTGTTTCTGGAAATAGCGGTGCCAGTTCATTTTCCAACTGTTCTGTCCCTACGCCAACGGAGACCAGATGGGTAGAGCCGCATTTTGGACATTGCTGAGGCACAGGCCGTTGGCTGTCACAGTGGTGGCAGCGTAACTGACGGTGGTTTTGATGCAGTGTGTAATAGTGGTCGCAGCGCTGACATTCGGCAATCCAGCCACATTCGTGACACAACAGGGCAGGTGCATAGCCACGGCGGTTGAGGAATAAAATCACCTGATTACCCGCTTGCAGGTGCGTTTTTATCCGTTTCAGCAGTGGTTGAGAGAGGCCGACTTTCAATGGCAGGCCTTTTAGATCCAGCAAATGTTGTGCCGCAGGTTTGGCACTCCCTGCGCGTTTGGTCAGGGTTAGCTGGCGGTATTTACCCACTTGTACGTTATGCAGAGTCTCAAGCGCGGGAGTTGCCGTGCCCATGACGATCGGAATACTCTCTTCGCGGGCGCGAAATACTGCTAAATCCCTGGCATGATAACGCCAACCTTCCTGCTGTTTATAAGAGCTGTCATGTTCTTCATCAATAATGATGACGCCAAGGCGTGAAAACGGCGTAAATAAGGCCGAGCGGGTCCCAATCACAATCGCCGTCTCACCACTACGTGCTCGCAACCAGACGGATAAGCGCTCACTGTCGTTCAAGCCTGAATGGAGAACCTCAACCGGTGCATTAAACCGTTCACGAAAACGGGCGATGGTCTGTGGGGTCAGGCCAATTTCAGGCACCAGAATTAGGGCCTGACGGCCCTGTGCCAGAATATTTTCCAGTACGCTCAGGTAAACTTCGGTTTTACCTGAACCCGTAACACCCGCCAGCAACCAAGCGGCAAATTGGTTATCTTCGCTACGAATAGCCCCGACGGCGGTTGCCTGTTCAGTATTAAGCCGTAGGCGTTCCCCCAGAACTGAAAAGCCGTGACGCCAGTCGGTGGTTGCGGCTTCCTGCGCACACAGATCAATCAACCCTTTACTGCGTAATGCCTGTAATGCACTTTCAGTTAATGCCATTTCATTAATCTGATGGCGATAAACTGGTTTCTGCAACAATGCAGCAAGCGCTTGCTGCTGCTTGGGCGCGCGTTTTAAGCTTTCTGGCGGTGTAGCGCGGCCTTGCTCGGTGACAAACCATTGCCATAACGGTGCTGACTGGGCGGATCTCCCCTGACGTAACAAAATTGGTAGTGCATGAAACAGCACTTCGCCTATCGGATAATGGTAATACTCGGTTGCCCAGCAGAGAATACGCCACAGGCTAGGGGGAAATAAGCTGTGATTATCTAAAATGGCATCAATGGTTTTGAGTTGTTCAAGCGGAAAGGTGCTGGTATCACTGATACCCACGACGATACCAATAGCTTTGCGTTTACCAAATGGCACACTGACGCGGGCCCCTACGACAGGGCAGGCCATGGCACTGTCTAAGCGGTAATCGAAGGTACGGGCCAGTGGTACGGGTAATGCCACTTGAACAACTGACATGTGATGTCATCCTAAATAAAGAGATTGGCCTGAATAAAAAAAGATTGAACAGTTTACACCGCATGCTTCACAATGTGCGGA
The DNA here is from genome assembly GCF_001053095.1 of Yersinia similis. Lineage (GTDB taxonomy): Bacteria > Pseudomonadota > Gammaproteobacteria > Enterobacterales > Enterobacteriaceae > Yersinia > Yersinia similis. The sequence continues at coordinate 57,821 of NZ_CGBP01000019.1, forward strand.
TTCGATTGCGCGGTTTAGTCAAATTCTGTATGATTCGCCGCCTTTGATATAATTTGATATCAAATCCTGTTAACAAGCGTTGCTTATTTTATCAGCGATTGTTATTTGTCAATCGTGTGGTGTCTAGCGGAACAGGGCTGGATAGCGACACGGCCTAATATAGAGGTTTCCATGAAACAAGGTATCCACCCTAAATACGAACAAGTTACTGCTTCTTGCTCTTGCGGTAACGTTATCAAGATCAACTCTACTGTTGGTCATGATCTGAACCTGGACGTGTGCGGCGAATGCCACCCGTTCTACACTGGCAAGCAGCGTGATGTTGCTTCTGGTGGCCGTGTTGACCGCTTTAACAAACGTTTCAGCGTGCCGGGTGCGAAGAAGTAATTATCGCCCGTCAGATAAAAAGGCGCCTTGGGCGCCTTTTTGTTTTTTTTTTTTTGCCAGCGTTAAACCACCTCCTATGGAGGTAGTGATCGTTTTATGGCGGCCGTGATAGCATCCGGTCTCATATACCCCATCACTCAACACCCTATTTGGTATACGTGCTATCAAGGCACCAGTACCGCCATCACCTTCTGCCTGAGCTAACAATATGATTGAGTATAAACCTATTGGCTATTGTAATATTTTCCCAATCTGAGGAAAGGGATGGGTAAGAAGAGATAAAATAAGTCATTATTAACTGGCTAAATAATAAATAAATCTAACAAGTTAATAATGTGGGCCACTTTGTGAGTCTGGCATGATAGATAATAGGTTGGCGACGTCTGATTATTATAATTAAATTTTACGACGCATACTCTGATGATTCTTTTGCACGTGAAGAAAAAATGGCTAAGCATGATTGTCATAGTTAGCCATTGTTTGTTGTGTGTAGTAGAAATGTTAATTGTAGTAGAAACGTTAATTTAGCGAAAAGACTAATCTTCAGCTTTCAATTGATCTTTTACTTTTTTGAACAATGAGGCAGATTCAGTATCTGAAGACATTGTGCTGTCGCGGGTATTTTTTTGTACGGCAATAGCACCAAATAGGGTCATAAAGAACGTCACCCCATAAAAGCCTTTTTCACTCAGAGCTAAAGTAGCATTCCATAGGCCGACACACAGTAACAGAACGGCTACTATAAACGCGACCCAACATAAACCGTAATAAATTGAAGTGATTGTCATGCCTTCCAACTTATCACGGACGGTTTTTTGCAAAGAAACGGCGGAGAACAGGCCGAGTATCAATACTGCAAAATAATAGCCTCGTTCATTCAATTGCATATCTGCATTCCACAGACCAATCAGAAAAATAACAAAACCACCTAATAGCGCCAACCAAGAGGCTGCGGTAAAGGCGGCGGAGGGTTTCGCATAAATTGGGTTCATATTTAAATCCATTCATTAAATTAGACATCAAATTTTTTAATGGAAAGTTAGTGATATCTAACCATTTAAAAAGTGGTTATATCCCAATAATTCGTAGCAGTAAAATAATAATTGATAATATGCTTTTTTATCGAGATATACGCGGAGGGATATTGAATAAGAATGTTCTTATATAACATGCCAATGTGGCTAAGACTATTCTTGATTTATGATTGAATATAAAGAAGGGAAATACAGGTAACTACCACAGATAATACATTTTTATCTAAACTAAGGCGCTTAGAGCACCTTGATATATTCTGCCACCTGGATTCATGGTGATTTATGAACCCAGGTGATAGCTGGAAATCAATATTCCCAGGTGTCAGGGTCAACACCCAATTCACGCATTAAAATTTTCGCGGCTTCCGGGATCTCATCACTGCGTTCTTTACGCAGGTCTTCATCATTCGGTAGCGGCTGACCAGTAAATGCATGCAAAAAGGCCTCACACAACAATTCACTGTTGGTGGCATGGCGCAGGTTATTCACCTGACGGCGGGTCCGCTCATCGGTGAGGATTTTTAACACTTTCAACGGAATGGATACCGTGATTTTTTTGACCTGCTCGCTTTTCTTGCCGTGTTCAGCGTAAGGGCTGACATACTCGCCGTTCCACTCAGCCATGGGATACCTTAAATTTGTCGGAAAAACACAATATTCTGAAAACTGGCTAATTATGCCCGATTTTCACTGTTCTCACTAAATAAATGTCGATTTTACTGGATCAATATCACCGAAATACCCTTCGTACTTGCCGTTGTCGCTGCTCTTAGCTCGTCCGAATCACTGACTTGAGCCAATTCACTCGTTGTTGTGCCACAACGCTAATAACTTTGGATATAAAAATCACGTTGCATATAAAACCTCTATAATTTTAGCGGTTATTATTCCATTGCTCAATCTATACGCAAAGAAGTTTAGATGTCCAGATGTATTGACGTCCGTAATTTGTGCGTCTACTCTGGCGTAACATTTTCTCGATCCCGGCTGGTGGAAATCAATATGACGCGTAAACAGGCAACAATAGCAGTCCGTAGCGGGTTGAATGATGACGAGCAATACGGCTGCGTTGTCCCCCCGATTCACCTTTCCAGTACTTACAATTTCATCGATTTTAATCAGCCGCGCACGCATGACTATTCACGTCGTGGTAATCCAACGCGTGATGTTGTCCAGCGGGCGCTGGCTGAATTGGAAGGGGGGGCTGGTGCCGTCATGACTAGCAGCGGGATGTCGGCGATTCATTTGGTTTGCACCACATTCTTGCAGCCGGGTGACCTACTCGTCGCCCCACATGACTGCTACGGTGGCAGTTACCGTTTATTTGACAGCTTGAGCAAGCGTGGTGCGTATCGGGTGCTGTTTGTTGATCAGGGCGATGAAGCAGCACTGGACCGCGCATTGGCGGAGAAACCGAAGTTGGTCTTGATTGAAACACCGAGTAATCCATTGCTACGGGTTGTTGATATTGCCGCCATCTGCCAAGCCGCACGTGCTGCTGGTGCACTGACGGTTTGTGATAACACCTTCCTCAGCCCAGCCTTACAGCAGCCTCTCTCTCTCGGGGCCGACTTAGTGGTGCACTCCTGTACCAAATATCTAAATGGTCACTCTGATGTGGTGGCTGGCGCTGTTATTGCGAAAGATCCAGAACTGGCCGTCGAGCTGGCATGGTGGGCAAATAATATCGGTGTAACTGGTGCTGCGTTTGACAGCTATCTACTCCTTCGCGGTTTACGCACGTTATCACCACGTATGGCTCAACAGCAGCGTAATGCGGATGACATTGTTCGTTATTTACAGCAACAGCCTTTAGTAAAAAAGCTGTATCATCCTTCCCTGCCACAACATCCCGGCCACGAAATAGCCTGCCGTCAGCAATCAGGTTTTGGTGCAATGCTCAGTTTTGAGCTGGATGGTGATGAGCAGGTCATGCGCCGTTTCCTTTCTGCCCTTGAGCTATTTACCTTGGCAGAGTCTTTGGGGGGTGTAGAAAGCCTGATTTCCCATGCAGCGACCATGACCCACGCGGGTATGGCGGTAGAAGCGCGTATTGCCGCAGGCATTACTGATAGTTTGTTGCGTATTTCCGTGGGTATTGAAGACAGTGAAGATTTGATTGCTGATTTAGACAATGCGTTCCAATTGGCAGTAACGAGGTAAGCATGAATGCAACAGCGGTAGCAGCGGCGGCAACGGGCCGTCAACTGCATAAATTTGGTGGCAGTAGCCTTGCAGATGTGAAGTGTTATCTACGGGTGGCTAATATTATGGCCAACTACAGCCACCCCGGCGATCTCATGGTAGTGTCTGCTGCCGGGAGCACGACGAATCAGTTGATCAGTTGGTTGAAACTCAGTCAAAACGACCGTCTTTCTGCTCATCAGGTACAGCAAAGTCTGCGTCGTTATCAACACGATCTGATTAATGGCTTATTGCCTCCAGAAATGGCAGAGCCATTAATCAGTGAGTTTATCCATGATTTAGAGCGCCTGGCGGGTTTGCTGGATAATAAAATTGATGATGTGATTTATGCCGAAGTGGTTGGTCATGGTGAAATTTGGTCAGCCCGCTTGATGTCCGCACTACTGAATAAGCTGGATATGGACGCCGTCTGGCTTGACGCCCGCCGTTTCCTGCGTGCAGAGCGTGCAGCGCAACCACAAATTGATGAAAGCCGCTCTTACCCGCTACTGCAACAATTAATGGCCCAACACCCTCACCAGCGTTTGGTGGTAACTGGGTTTATCTCGCGTAATGAGGCGGGCGACACGGTTTTGCTTGGTCGTAATGGCAGTGACTATTCGGCGACGCAGGTCGGGGCACTGGCCGGAGCCGAACGTGTCACCATCTGGAGTGATGTTGCTGGGGTGTACAGCGCCGATCCACGTAAAGTGAAGGACGCTTGCCTGCTACCGTTATTGCGGTTGGATGAAGCCAGTGAGCTGGCCCGCCTGGCAGCACCGGTGTTACATACCCGCACATTACAACCGGTTTCTGGTAGTGACATCGATCTGCAATTACGTTGCAGTTATCAGCCGGAGCAGGGGTCAACCCGTATTGAACGTGTGCTGGCCTCGGGATCGGGTGCCAAGATTGTGACCAGCCACGATGATGTCTGCCTCATTGAATTGCAGATTGCCAGTCACCATGATTTCTCGTCGGCGCAGAAAGAGATCGATCTACTGCTCAAACGTGCACAAATAAAGCCACTGGCTACCGGTATTCACCCTGATCGTAACCTGTTGCAACTTTGCTATACCTCAGAGGTGGTTAACAGCGCCCTACGGGTGTTAGAAGATGCCGCTCTGCCGGGGAAACTCTCTCTGCGCGAAGGGCTAGCATTGGTCGCACTGGTGGGGGCGGGTGTGAGCAAGAACCCACTGCACAGTCACCGTTTCTATCAGCAGTTGAAAGATCAGCCGGTTGAGTTTATCTGGCAGGCCGAAGACGGTATCAGTATGGTGGCCGTTCTGCGCCTTGGGCCGACTGAACACCTGATTCAGGGGTTGCACCAGTCGTTGTTCCGGGCGGAAAAACGTATCGGTCTGATGCTATTTGGCAAAGGCAACATTGGTGCCCGCTGGCTGGAGCTATTTTCCCGTGAGCAGAAGAGTATTTCGGCCCGCAGTGGCTTTGAATTTGTGCTAGCCGGAGTGGTCGATAGCCGCCGTAGTTTGCTGAGTTACGATGGCTTGGATGCCAGCCGGACACTGGCATTTTACAACGATGAAGCCAAAGAACAGGATGAAGAATCCCTATTCTTGTGGATGCGTGCCCATCCGTTTGACGACTTGGTGGTGCTGGATGTGACCGCCAGTCAATCGCTCGCAGATCAATATCTGGATTTTGCCAGTTATGGTTTCCACGTTATCAGCGCGAACAAACTAGCGGGGGCTTCAAGCAGCAATAATTACCGCCAAATCCGCGATGCGTTTGCGAAAACTGGCCGGCACTGGTTGTATAACGCCACGGTAGGCGCGGGGTTACCGGTTAACCATACGGTGCGTGATCTGCGTGACAGTGGCGACAGTATCTTAGCGATAAGCGGCATTTTCTCTGGCACGCTCTCTTGGTTATTCCTGCAATTTGATGGTTCAGTACCTTTTACCGAGCTGGTGGATCAAGCCTGGCAGCAAGGTCTGACAGAACCTGACCCACGGGTCGATCTCTCTGGTCAGGATGTAATGCGTAAGTTGGTGATTTTAGCCCGTGAAGCGGGTTACGACATCGAACCGAATCAGGTTCGAGTGGAATCATTGGTGCCTGCTGGTGCAGAGAGTGGGTCGGTTGATCAATTCTTTGAAAACGGTGAGGCATTAAATCAGCAAATGATTCAGCGCTTAGAAGCTGCAAAGGAGATGGGTTTGGTATTACGCTACGTGGCACGCTTTGATGCTAATGGTAAGGCGCGGGTGGGCGTTGAAGCGGTACGTACCGACCATCCGTTGGCGTCTTTGCTACCGTGCGATAACGTTTTTGCTATTGAGAGCCGCTGGTATCGTGATAATCCATTGGTGATTCGCGGCCCAGGCGCTGGCCGTGATGTGACCGCTGGGGCGATTCAATCTGATTTAAATCGCCTATCACAACTGTTGTAATCTGCTGCTATTCGCCTCTTCTACTCTGCGCAGGAGAGGCGCAATCCCCTGCTAATCACCAATATGAATTTTTCACGTATTGCGTGTGAATATTAATCATCACCCTAAATCCATTTAAACATTGACACTTTAGCCAACTTCCGTCATTTTCTATTTAGACGTCTAAACGTATAGACGCTCATAAGTAATGACAAATAACATAAGTCGTCATAACGGCAATGGAGTAACAGGGTATGAGTTTTTTTCACGCAAACCAGCGAGAAGCGCTGAACCAGAGTCTGTCTGAGCTACAAGGTCAGATTAATGTTTCTTTTGAGTTCTTCCCGCCGCGTACCAGCGAGATGGAGGATACCCTGTGGAGCTCGATTGATCGTCTTAGCACGTTGAAACCTAAATTTGTTTCAGTGACCTATGGGGCGAACTCGGGTGAGCGTGACCGTACTCACAGCATCATCAAAGGGATTAAGGAGCGTACAGGCCTGGAAGCTGCGCCGCATCTGACCTGTATTGATGCTTCTCCGACTCAGTTGCGTGATATCGCGACTGACTACTGGAATAGCGGTATCCGGCATATCGTTGCCTTACGGGGGGATTTGCCGCCTAACAGTGGAAAACCCGAAATGTATGCCTGCGATTTGGTGGGGTTGCTGAAAGATGTGGGTGATTTTGATATCTCCGTGGCGGCGTACCCAGAAGTTCATCCAGAAGCGAAAAGCGCCCAAGCTGATTTGATCAATCTGAAGCGTAAGATTGATGCAGGTGCTAACCGGGCCATCACCCAGTTTTTCTTTGACGTTGAGAGTTACCTGCGTTTTCGTGACCGCTGTGTTGCCACCGGGATTGACGTTGAGATCGTACCGGGTATTTTGCCGGTGTCTAATTTTAAGCAGTTACAGCGTTTTGCCACTATGACCAATGTACGGGTCCCAAACTGGATGACGAGCATTTTTGATGGATTGGATGATGATCCTGAAACGCGCAAAATGGTTGGAGCATCGGTCGCGATGGATATGGTGAAGATCCTCAGCCGCGAAGGGGTGAAGGATTTCCATTTTTATACTTTGAATCGGGCTGAGTTGAGTTATGCGATTTGTCATACTCTAGGGGTGAGGCCTTAGTTTTTTAAAGGGGGGAAGGGGAATGTTTTTAATCTCCTCACCCTCACCCCAAAAATACCAAAAGATAACTGGGGGAATCTCTTCCCCCCTAAATCCTAACCGGTATTCCGCATCCCCGCGGCCACACCGGCAATGGTTACCATCAACGCCTGTTCAACACAGGCATCAGGGTGCTCTTGCTGGCGTGAACGGTGCAACAGCTCGGCTTGCAGTACGTTTAATGGATCGGTGTACACGTTACGCAACGCGATGGACTCGGCAATCCATGGCAAGTCAGCCATCAAATGGTCATCGTTGGCGATAGCCAACACCACTTTAATATCAGCTGCCAGTTGGTCACGTAGTTGCTGACCTAATGGCCACAGCGATTTATCCACTAAACGCTGATCATAATATTCTGCCAGCCACAAATCGGCTTTGGCGAAGACCATCTCCAGCATACCAATGCGGGTCGAGAAGAACGGCCAGTCACGGCACATGGTAGCGAGTACATCTCGCTTACCTGCATCGATCGCTTTCTGCAAACCCGCACCGGCACCTAACCAGGCAGGGAGCATCAGACGGTTTTGTGTCCAGGCGAAAATCCATGGGATCGCCCGCAGACTTTCTACTCCACCGTTCGGGCGGCGTTTGGCTGGGCGAGAACCCAATGGCAGCTTGCCTAATTCCAATTCCGGCGTCGCAGAACGGAAGTAACGGACGAACTCTGGGTTTTCACGAACGTAGCCGCGATACATGTCGCAAGAGGCGTCTGACAGCAGATCCATCACTTCAATCCACTCTTTCTTCGGCTCTGGCGGCGGTAGCAGATTGGCTTCCAGAATCGCACCTGCGTACAGCGCCAGGCTGCTGATAGTGACTTCCGGTAGCCCAAACTTAAAGCGAATCATCTCGCCTTGTTCGGTAACCCGTAAGCCGCCTTTCAGACTGCCTGGAGGCTGAGAGAGCAATGCCGCATGGGCTGGCGCACCGCCACGACCGATAGACCCCCCACGGCCATGGAACAATGTCAGCATAATACCGGCTTTCTCACAGGTTTTAATCAGTGCATCCTGCGCCCGGTATTGTGCCCACGAGGCCGCCATAACACCGGCGTCTTTTGCCGAGTCAGAATAGCCAATCATCACCATCTGCTTGCCTTGGATCAGGCCACGATACCAATCGATACCCAGTAACTGGGTCATGACATCGTCAGCGTTGTTCAGGTCATCGAGGGTCTCGAATAGCGGGGCGACAGGTAGAGTGAATGGGCAACCCGCTTCTTTCAGTAACAAATGTACAGCCAGCACGTCTGACGGCACTTTCGCCATGGAGATAACATAAGCAGCGATAGAACCTTGCGGTGCTTCAGCAATCACCCGACAGGTTTCCAGCACTTCTTGTGTCTCGGCGCTAGGCTCCCATTTTAGAGGAACCAGTGGGCGCTTGGAGTTCAGCTCGCGTACCAGGAAAGCTTGCTTGTCCGATTCAGACCAACTCTCATAATCGCCAAGACCCAGATAACGGGTCAGCTCCGCGATAGCATCAGTATGACGGGTACTTTCCTGACGCACATCAATGCGCACCAATGGCACACCAAAACAACGCACGCGGCGCAGGGTATCCAACAACTGGCCGTTGGCGATGATTTCCATGCCACAGGCTTTCAGCGACTGATAACAGGCATAAAGCGGTTCCCACAGTTGGTCATTACTGACCAGTAAATCGTGTGGTGGTAATACGCGCTCGCCCTTCAGGCGCGCTTCCAGATAAGTCTGGGTATTGGTCAATTGGGTACGAACGTTCTTCATCAGTTGGCGATAAGGTTCGAGTACCTCTTCACCACCGGCTAACTCACGTAACTCCGGGGTACATTCCGACATAGAAAGTTCAGACACCAGTACCTGAATATCACGCAGGAATAAATCGGTGGCTTTCCAACGGCTGAGTAGCAGCACATGGCGAGTAATTTCAGCCGTTACATTCGGGTTACCATCGCGGTCACCGCCCATCCATGAGGTAAAGCGAATAGGTACCGCTTCCACCGGTAGACGGTAATCAAGGGAGTTCTCTAACTGCTCGTTAAACTCACGCAAAAATGCAGGGACACCTTCCCACAGGCTGTTCTCCACGACGGCAAAGCCCCATTTGGCTTCATCAACAGGCGATGGGCGCAGTTTGCGAATTTCGTCGGTATGCCACGATTGTGCAACTAACTGCCGTAAACGACGCATGATTTTGTTGCGTTCGTAATCGGCTAAATCATTGTGATCCAACTGACTTAGGCAGGTATTCACTTCAACCAGTTTATGGATCAACGTGCGACGGGTAATTTCGGTTGGGTGGGCAGTCAAAACCAACTCAATCGACAAATCGTCAACCGCGCTGCGCATATCTTGATCGCTCAGCTTCTTATCTTTTAAGCGGGTAAATAGTTGAGCCAGAGCTTCCGGATTACTCGCGGCTTCACCATGTGGTGAAATACTATGGTATTGCTCTGCCGTATTCGTCAGATTAAGGAATTGGCTAAAGGCACGGGCGACCGGCAGTAGCTCATCGTTGGAAAGATTTTGCAGTGTGGTCAGTAATTCTTGACGGCTTGCTTCATTACCCGCACGCGAAGATTTGGATAATTTCCGGATGGTTTCTACTCTATCAAGAATGTGCTCTCCCAACGCTTCCTTGATGGTGTCTCCGAGTAGTGTGCCGAGCATACTGACGTTACTTCGCATTGCGGAATATTGTTCGTTCATATGACCCCTGACCTATTTATCCTTCGTGTTTGAAGCCGCAGGATTGCTAGCTATGTTCACTCACCCGAATTACCTGTCGTTGATCTTACTTAAATAAACACATCGGGATTCATTCACTTGCTGTCTACCTACAACGCCAACTACGTTGAATATACGATTTCTTTTTGTAAATTAGTTTCACCTAAAAGGCAGAGATGGACAACTCCACTCGCCACGTTCAATTCCATACCCCAATTGACACTATTTTCAGTAAAAAAACATCAATTTTAGGGATATTTCTGAAATTTAATTACTGAGGTTAGATTATCAGTCTGGCTTATCGGCAATATTGATCACCTACCCCATTATAGTTACTTCCGCTGGCAGAAGTGGTCAACTAGCTGACCAATAAGCTCACGTGTTGGTTCGATAAAGGCCATATCAATAAATTCATCTGGCTGATGTGCCTGATTAATCGAACCTGGCCCCAGCACCAATGTCGGACAGACTTGCTGAATAAAAGGGGCTTCGGTGCAATAGTTCACCACCGCAGTGCGCTCACCGAGCAGTTTCTCGATCACGCCGACCATATGATGGTCTGTTGGGCACTCATAGCCAGGGATCGGAGGGTGCAATTCATCAATGTTCAGGCGGCCCGGCCAGCGTTGACTCACGGGTTCCAGCGCTTCGGTCATTAACTCATTCAAATCACTTAATGTCAGGCCTGGCAACGGCCGGATATCCATATGTAATTCACAACACGCACAGATACGGTTTGCTGCATCACCGCCATTAATATGACCAAAATTCATGGTGGGATAAGGAATGGTAAATGCCGGATTGTGATAGCGCTCTTGCAGCGTGGTACGCAGCGCCATCAATTGCGTAATAGATTCATGCATCAGATCAATGGCATTAACACCCCGGGCCGGATCACTGGAGTGCCCAGACTGGCCAGTAATGCGGATGGCGTTGGAAATATGGCCTTTGTGCGCCCGTACGGGTTGCAGTGAGGTTGGCTCGCCGATAATCGCGAAGTCAGGGCGTAATTGGGTATTCGCGGCAAAATAACGCGCACCTGCCATGGTGGTCTCTTCATCGGCAGTTGCCAAAATATAGAGCGGTTTGGTCAACTTGCTGGCATCAATATCGCGCACCGCATCCAGAATAAAAGCAAAAAAGCCTTTCATATCTGCGGTACCCAAGCCATAGAGTTTATGGTCATGCTCGGTCAAGGTGAAGGGATCGCGGGTCCAGCGCCCTTCATCGTAAGGGACAGTATCGGTATGACCCGCCAGCAATAACCCGCCATGACCTTCCCCGTTTTCATTTTCGCCAATGCTGGCTAACAGGTTAAATTTGTGGCGAGTATCAGGCACCGGCTGGATCTCGACGCGAAAACCCAGGTCTGCAAACCATCCGGCTAACAAATTGATTAATGCCTCATTACTTTGGTCGAGGGCACTATCAGCGGCGCTGATCGAAGGCGTTGCAATTAACGCCCGGTACAGCTCAATAAATGGAGGTAATTTCATCTTCACTGTTGACAGCCTTTGGTTAGGATAGTATCAATATTCATGCAGTAATTATGAATAAAAATACAGTAAGCTTGAGCGAAAGGGAACCTAAACTGACCCTTAAATTCACGGAAATGTCAACGCTCAATCATGTGGGGGAACAGTAAACCTTGCTGAGAACCCGAATACCAGTTTTGACTATTTATGTTTTTATATGCATAGGCTTTTATTGACATAAATAAAAATACTCAGAAGGTGAACTGAACCCATGTTAAATACGTTGATTGTTGGTGCCAGTGGCTATGCCGGCGCGGAGCTTACGGCTTACCTTAATCGTCACCCACATATGAACATAACCGGTTTAGCGGTTTCAGCGCAAAGTACAGATGCAGGAAAATTACTTTCCGATCTGCATCCGCAGTTAAAAGGCATCCTTGATCTCCCGTTACAGCCCTTGGTAGATGTGCCTCTGGCGGCTAAAGGTATTGATGTGGTTTTCCTCGCTACCGCTCATGAGGTCAGCCATGATTTGGCACCACAATTTTTAGCCGCTGGCTGTGTGGTATTTGATCTTTCCGGTGCATTCCGTGTGCGTGATGCGGCGTTTTACAGCCAATATTACGGTTTTGAACACCAGCATACCGATTGGCTCGATAAGGCGGTTTATGGCCTGGCAGAATGGCAATCAGAAGACATTAAGCAAGCTCAATTGATTGCTGTCCCTGGTTGTTATCCAACCGCATCACAACTGGCGCTTAAACCGTTGGTTGATGGGCAATTACTGAATGACGCTCAGTGGCCGGTCATCAATGCTGTCAGTGGTGTCAGCGGTGCAGGGCGTAAAGCCAGCATGGGCAACAGCTTCTGTGAAGTTAGCTTGCAGCCGTATGGCCTGTTTACCCACCGTCACCAGCCAGAAATTGTCGCCCATCTTGGCACCCCCGTCATTTTTACACCGCATTTGGGGAATTTTGCCCGTGGGATCTTAGCGACGATTACCTGCCGTCTAAAAGCGGGGGTCACGGCGCAAAACATCGCCGATACCTATCATCATGCTTATCAGAATAAGCCACTGGTACGGTTGTATCAACAAGGTGTCCCGGCGCTGAAAGCCGTGGTCGGCCTGCCTTTCTGTGATATTGGTTTCTCGGTACAAGGCGAGCATTTAATTATTGTTGCCACCGAAGATAACCTGCTGAAAGGTGCTGCGGCTCAGGCCGTACAATGTATGAATATCCGTTTTGGCTTCCCGGAAACGCAGTCCCTGTTGTAGCGTTCGGTTGCAAGCAATAGATTGTAATAAACAGATTGTGAGCCATAAATTGTGAGCAACAGAACCGGCAGATACGCATATTTTATCTGATTATATTTTATCCGATTATATTGAGGCAAAAGCATGATGAACCCGTTGGTCATTAAATTAGGTGGCGTATTGCTGGACAGCGAAGAAGCGCTGGAACGTCTGTTTACTGCATTGGTGACCTATCGTGAGAAACATGAGCGCCCGCTTGTGATTATGCACGGTGGTGGCTGTCTGGTGGACGAATTAATGAAAAGACTCGCCTTGCCAGTAGTGAAGAAGAACGGCCTGCGCGTCACCCCCGCTGATCAGATTGATATTATTACTGGTGCACTGGCGGGTACCGCGAACAAAACGCTATTGGCTTGGGCGGTGAAACATCAGATCAATGCTGTTGGCTTGTGCCTGGGCGATGGTAATACCGTGGCGGTTACCCCGCTAGATGCTGAATTGGGCCACGTGGGTAAAGCGCAACCGGGTTCTGCGGCTCTGGTACAAACTTTGTTGGCAGCCGATTATATGCCAATCATTAGCTCAATCGGTATTACTGTTGAAGGGCAATTGATGAATGTAAATGCCGATCAAGCGGCAACGGCATTAGCGGCAACGCTCGGTGCTGATTTAATCTTATTGTCCGATGTCAGTGGCATTCTGGATGGTAAAGGGCAGCGGATTGCTGAAATGACAGCACAAAAAGCAGAGCAATTAATTGCTCAGGGCATCATCACCGATGGTATGGTCGTCAAAGTGAATGCGGCACTGGATGCCGCGCGTTCATTAGGCCGCCCGGTTGATATTGCCAGTTGGCGTCATTCCGAGCAGCTACCCGCGCTGTTCAACGGTGTACCGATTGGTACGCGTATCTTAGCTTAATGCTTTTTACCGTATATTATAAATTTCTATTCAGAACTTAGGGAATCAAGATTATGGCATTGTGGGGCGGACGGTTTAGTCAGGCAGCAGATCAGCGTTTTAAGCAATTCAATGATTCACTGCGGTTTGATTACCGGCTGGCAGAGCAGGATATTATCGGTTCTGTTGCCTGGTCGAAAGCGCTGGTCACCGTTGGTGTATTGAGCGCTGATGAACAACAACAACTTGAACAGGCGCTGTCAGTTTTACTGGAAGAGGTGCAGGCCAACCCACAAGCTATTTTGGCCAGTGATGCTGAAGATATCCACAGTTGGGTCGAAACCAAACTGATCGATAAAGTGGGTGATTTAGGCAAGAAATTGCACACTGGGCGCAGCCGTAATGATCAGGTGGCGACTGATCTGAAATTGTGGTGTAAGTTCCAGATAACCGAATTACAGACTGCCGTACAACAACTGCAACAGGCGTTGGTCATGACCGCTGAAGCCAATCAGGATGCGGTCATGCCTGGTTATACTCACTTACAGCGTGCTCAACCCGTGACGTTTGCACATTGGTGTTTGGCCTATGTAGAAATGCTGTCACGTGATGAAAGCCGTTTACAAGATACCCTGAAACGTCTGGATGTTAGCCCATTAGGTTGCGGTGCATTGGCCGGTACGGCGTATGCTATCGATCGTGAACAACTGGCGAGCTGGTTGGGCTTTGCTTCTGCTACTCGTAACAGTCTGGATAGCGTTTCTGACCGTGACCATGTGCTGGAGCTATTATCTGATGCCAGCATCGGTATGGTGCATTTGTCCCGTTTTGCTGAAGATTTAATTTTCTTCAACAGTGGCGAAGCGGCTTTTGTCGATTTATCGGATCGCGTGACATCGGGTTCCTCCCTAATGCCACAGAAGAAAAATCCAGATGCGCTGGAGCTCATCCGTGGTAAATGTGGCCGTGTGCAAGGCGCATTAACCGGGATGATGATGACGCTCAAAGGCCTGCCTTTGGCTTATAACAAAGATATGCAGGAAGACAAAGAAGGGCTGTTTGATGCACTGGATACTTGGCTTGACTGTCTGCACATGGCGGCATTGGTACTGGATGGGATTCAAGTAAAACGCTCGCGTTGTAAAGAAGCGGCTGAACAGGGCTATGCTAACGCGACTGAACTGGCTGATTATTTGGTCGCTAAAGGCATACCGTTCCGTGAAGCGCACCATATTGTAGGTGAAGCGGTAGTGGAGGCAATTCGTCAGGGCAAAGCTCTGGAGGCTTTAGCGCTGAGTGATTTGCAGCAGTTCAGTACCGCAATTGGTGATGACGTGTACCCGATTCTGGCATTGCAGTCTTGCTTAGATAAGCGGGTAGCCAAAGGCGGAGTTTCGCCGCAGCAGGTCGCATTGGCTATTACTGAGGCTAAAGCTCGGCTGTTTTAATTTGCTGGGTTTTAATCTTGAGAACGGAGCGGGCAGCTAATTGTAGCTGCCCGTTTTGCATTAACAGCTATTACTCTTAACAGCTATTGCCCTTAAAAACGGCTGCCCTTAATAACCTTATCCTCATTATCTCTATTTTTCTCATCGCAGCTTTTTCGCCTTTACTTTTCTTAAAATTTCAATATTTTCAATCTTATGATCTTTTAAACTTAATAGACTGTTGAGTTTACACTCACCAATGATTATGATAATCATTATCAATAATGATGTTGTGATGAGGTTCCTGTAAAAATTAAAAATTTAAATATATTTAATGAAAAGTAAATGACCTTTTTATTAGTAATGAAAAATCGTTAACGTATCGTCTAATAAAGAAACAAAATTATCGTGGAATGAATTTAAATTAAGTTATTTATTAACTAAAAACGTAACACACCTCTATACAAAAAATGACTGTTTATTGTTTCCCTGTTTCTTTTACCTGTCGATATTAGTGATGTTTGTCGGGCATGATTAATACATTGCTTTGTTAATAATTAACAGTCGTATTGCTTTTATATTGTTAAGGATAAAGTTTAATAAATGGATAATATAATTAGAGATAAAAAAACAATAATTTCAGTGAATAAAATCACAACTTGCATATTATTTGCACTGGTAACACAAGGCTATTCAGGGCAGCTAGTGGCAAATACAGCGGTAATCTCCACTAATAATAATGATATGGCGCTGGATAAATTAAACGTCGAAGGTAAGGAGAATACCCATGACAGCGATTGGGTATATGATGAGCCTCGCTCAGTCAGTGAAATTACGCGGGAACAACTTGATAACCGGCCTGCTCGCCATGCGGCAGATATTTTAGAACAAACCCCTGGTGTCTATTCCAGCGTTAGCCAACAAGACCCTGGGCTTTCAATAAATATTCGCGGCATACAAGATTATGGCCGCGTGAATATGAATATTGATGGTATGCGTCAGAACTTTATGAAAAGCGGCCATGGTCAGCGCAATGGCTCGATATATATTGACCCGGAAATTTTAAATAATGTGGTGATTGAACGGGGTATTTTCAATGGTATTGGTGGCTCGGGAGCCATTGGCGGCATCGCTACCTTTAATACCATCAATGCCAGTGATTTTCTGGCTCCTGGGAAAGAGTTTGGTGGGCATATCCGGGCGATGACCGGGGATAACGGCACCCGCTTTATTGGCAGCGGTGCGTTGGCGCTGGGCAACCCAAATGGCGATATATTACTTGCTGTTAGTGAACGTAACCTGAAGGATTATTGGCCGGGGAATAAAGGTGTTTTGGCCGGGTTGCGTCTCTATAGCCCTACCAGAAACGTCGGCGATGACTTAAAGAATACCAAGACATTGTTTACAGGCTATAAAATGCGTTCGCAGCTCGCTAAAGTCGGTTGGAATTTTGAGGCTGGCCAGCGTTTGGAGTTCAGCTATTTACAAACACAAATCGCCAGCCCCAATGCCAGTATGCTGTCAGAAGTTCTGGCATTGTCGCCATCAGGGAAAGAGATAACAAAGATTGGCTGGAGGAACACAAGTTTTACTAATGTGGAAAACCGTAATATTGCGTTAGATTACCGCCTGAATCCTGAGCATATTAGTTGGCTGGATGCAACGGCAAAGATCTATTACGTTGATACCAATGATGAAACTGATAATGCTAATTCCCTTTTCAAGGAATATTTCTGGACTCAAACACGCCTGAAAACCCGTGGCTTACAATTGCAAAACACCAATACCTTTACCCCATCGGATGCACATCAAATACGGTTGAAATATGGTTTGGAATGGTTTAGCGATAAATCTGAGGGGTACTCAACACGCAAACTTATTGAAGGGACAACCCCCCCCGGCAAGCGCGCTATCACCAGTACCTTTGCCCAACTTAACTACGAATATGATGATTGGCTGCGGTTGGAAGGAGGGCTGCGTTATGATCAATTCCGTTTGAAAGGCAATACCTGGCTCCGGACCCGCTCTTTCCTGCAGCCCTATACTTTTGAAAACCCCTGTGACCGAAGGATACATGAGCAGTCTGAAAAGCCTAGATCGCGGTGTTCACCTATGAGAGGCGCAACAATGACATGGGATGTTGACCGCCGTGAACAGCAACTCTCGCCAACGTTGGCGATGGGGGTCAAGCCTGGCCTCGAATGGCTGGAGTTTTTTGGCAGCTACGGTAAATCCTGGCGGCCACCGGCAATGACAGAAGTGTTAGCAACCGGCACCGCCCACGGCTACAGTTGGGTCTTACCTAATCCTTTTGTGGCCGCCGAACGTGCCAGAACGTGGGAGGCGGGTTTTAATATTCAGCAGTCCAATTTATTTATCGAAGACGATCACTTTGCCGCGAAGGTCGCTTATTTTGATACCCGTATTGCCAACTATATTAACCTTGAATTAGGTAAGGCCAAACCCAAGTTTGGGGGGGATTCTTTTACTGATGTAGCCTATGTCAATAATTTACTCAAAACCCGTTTCCGCGGCTTAGAATATCAATTAAGTTATGATGCAGGAAAATTTTATACCAATATTAATTACACCAGAATGATTGGTGTAAATAATGTTTGTTCACCATATGCTTGGTTAGGCGGCTTACAGTCAGTAAAATATAAGTACGCTGGAAAGGTAGAACAAATTTATGCCGTTGAAAATAAGGTGGCCAATAATTATGTAACCTGTATGAATGCCAATGTGTTATTTGGCTCATCGGCTTATTTGCCGGGTGATCGCGGCAGTTTAACTTTGGGTAGTAGAATATTTGATAGAAAGCTAGATTTTGGTACTGTTATCCGTTATAACAAAGGGTATCAGGACCGTTCAGCGCAAGATGAAAATGGTAATCCACTGACGGCTTATGTTGCCGATTGGCCGAAATATATCGTATATGATCTTTATGCCAGTTATAAGGTAACGAATGATTTAATATTGCGTAGTTCAATAGAAAATATAACTAACCGTGCATATTTAGTTAATTATGGCGATACGCTTTCATTTGCCCCTAGCCGCGGTAGGACTATTCAGGGTGGTTTTGAATATAAATTCTAAAGTCTTTAGGTTAATATACTCTAAATAATTCGAGTTGCAGAAAGGCAGCAAGTGAATAAATTCCGCATCATTGACGGTAGTCAATGATGCGGGTGAGAGAACACAGCTAACACACATGCAGCTTGAAGTATAAAGAGAATAATATATTTCACCTATAGAACCGCATGGCTTAATAATAAGCCATGTTCACCGTAACAATTATTAATTAAAAGGACATTATCATGAGTACAACTATTCAATATAACAGTAATTATGCCGATTACAGCATTTCCTCTTATCTTCGGGAATGGGCAGAGAGCTTTGGTGATATTGATCAAGCTACAACGAAAGATCGCGGGAGTTTCTCTGGTTCTTCAACCTTATTTAGCGGTACTCAATATGCGATTGGTAGCTCGCATAGTAATCCAGAGGGAATGATTGCTGAGGGTGATTTGAAATACTCCTTTATGCCTCAGCATACTTTCCATGGGCAAATAGACACCCTGCAGTTTGGTAAGATTTTAGCTACTAATGCGGGTGGCCCTAGTGCAGGTAAACATCTTGAAAAAATTGATATAACCTTTAACGAACTGGGTCTTAGCGGTGAATTTGATTCTGGCAAATCAATGACAGAAAACCACCAAGGCGATATGCATAAATCCGTACGTGGTTTGATGAAAGGTAACCCAGATCCAATGCTGGAAGTGATGAAAGCCAAAGGCTTTGATGTTGATACTGCCTTTAAAGACCTGTCTATTGCCAGCCAATATCCTGACAGTGGTTATATGTCTGATGCGCCAATGGTGGATACCGTTGGTGTAGTGGATTGCTACGATATGCTGCTAGCCGCTTAGGGAAAACAGCCAGAAAATAACTTTCTGGCTGAGTGATTGATGCCACCGCTAGGGCTTACTGGCCGGTTTGCTGTAGCGGTGGTGTAGATTGTAGTTGTCCTAAGAAATCAAAGTCAATAACGCTACCTCTTACGGCAACAGCCCTCTCTTGTGGAAATGGACGCCATGGAATCTTGCAAAACGCCCGGAGCTTCATCGGTACCGCCGACAATTCTGTCTGTTCTGGCGGGTAATAAAAAAATCCTCTGGGGCATCGGGCTATTTACTGCCGTAATAAACTTGCTGATGTTGGCACCGGCCATTTATATGCTGCAAGTGTATGATCGCGTCCTCGCCTCAGCGAATACCATGACATTATTGATGCTCACTGTTCTGGTGTTGGGCGTATTTGTTTTTATTGGTTTATTAGAATGGGTTCGCAGTGCAGTAGTGATTCGCTTGGGGACTCAGATTGATATGCAACTCAATCAGCCGGTCTTTAACGCGGCCTTTGTCGCCAATCTTAAGGGCCATAACAAGCCAGCCGCGCAAGCGCTAAATGACCTGACAGTGTTACGCCAGTTTGCCACCGGTAATGCGTTATTTGCCTTTTTTGATGCACCTTGGTTCCCGCTTTATTTGCTGGTAATTTTTTTGCTTCATCCGTGGCTGGGGATGCTGGCCGCCGCAGGCGCAGGTATATTGGTTTTTCTCGCCTGGCTCAATCAGTGGATCTGTAAAAAACCATTACACGATGCCTCAATTATCACCTCACAAGCGACACAACAAGCCAATGCTAATTTACGCAATGCGGATGCCATTGAAGCGATGGGGATGCTAAAAGCATTACGTGAACGCTGGTTAATACAGCACGCGCATTTTCTCTACCAACAAAATCTTGCCAGCGATAAAAGTAGCCGGGTGACGGCGGTCGCTAAATCAAGCCGCCAGGCATTGCAATCGATGATGTTAGGCTTGGGAGCGTTACTGGTGATTTATAATGAAATCACGGCTGGCGTGATGATTGCCGGGTCAATTTTAATCGGGCGGGTGCTGGGGCCTATCGATCAACTTATTGCGGTCTGGAAACAATGGAGCCACGCCCGGCTGGCTTATCAACGTCTCTCCCAGTTACTGGCGCAGCACCCATCATCACCAACCGGCATGGTTTTGCCTGCCCCACAGGGGAAACTAAACGTTACGCAACTTATGGCCTGCAAGCCGGGCACGCACATTCCAGTATTACATTCCATCAGTTTTGAACTGCAACCCGGTGATGTGTTAGGTATTTTGGGGCCATCAGGCAGTGGTAAATCCACGCTGGCAAAACTCTTGGTCGCCAGCCAGCCCACATTCAGCGGAACAGTGCGTTTAGATAGCGCAGACCTTTCTCGCTGGGATAAAACGCAGTTAGGGGAATTCATCGGTTACCTGCCACAAAATATTCAGCTATTCCGTGGCACTGTTGCTGAAAATATTGCACGTTTTGGCGCTATTGATACCGCAAAAGTGGTCGCAGCTGCACAGTTGGCAGATGTACACGATTTAATTCTGCATTTATCGCAAGGGTATGACACCCCGTTAGGTGACGACGGCGAGGGGTTATCCGGTGGTCAACGCCAACGTATCGCCTTAGCTCGGGCAATGTACGGAATACCTCGGCTTATCGTATTAGATGAACCCAATGCCAGTTTGGATAAAGAAGGGGAGCAAGCCTTATTAGCCAGCATTATCCAGCTAAAGCAACAAGGCTGCACCATCGTGATGATCACCCATAAACCAGAGTTGTTATCTGGCAGTGACTATTTGCTGTTTTTAAAAAATGGGCAAATGGATCTATTTGATCGTACTCAGGCGGTATTACAGAACGTTCAGGGTAAGGATAAGCCTGCAGTACAATCTGAAGCGAAAATACTGAATAGCCGAAACGGTTGGAGCAATGGTGTGTCATATGGCATTGGGCCAGCTCGTACTGCATCATCACAGAAGCCATGATCACAAAAAACCTCATCACAAAAACTGTGACCATAAAAACCAGGGATGGAGATATCACCGATGTTACCTGAATCAGCCTGTTATTCGGTTGCGAATGCCAATCGCCAACCACTACTCCAGATAAACAGTGGGCGCTATCTCAATATCGGTGGGGGGCTGGTTTTTATCGGCTTCATCGGCTTTTTACTTTGGGCGGGGTTAGCGCCGTTAGATAAAGGCGTTGCCGTGACCGGGCTGCTTGTAGTGGCAGAAAACCGCAAAGTGATCCAGCCGCTGCAAGGGGGGCGTATTCAGCAACTGCATGTCACTGAAGGCGACGAAATAGCTTCTGGGCAATTATTGATCACTCTGGATGACACGGCGATACGCAGCCAGCGGGATAATTTACAGCATCAGTATCTAAGCGCCCTTGCTCAGGAAGCACGTTTAACTGCTGAGCAAAACGATCTGGATGTGATCACTTTCCCGCAGGCGCTGCTTGAGCACACAACACAACCAGCGGTTGAGCGTAATATTATTTTGCAGCAACAACTTTTACATCACCGCCGGCAGGCGCACTTGAGTGAAATCTCCCGGTTAACGACACAGCTCACTCGCCATCAGGATCGGCTAGATGGGTTGCAAGCTATGCGGAGCAATCATCAGCGTCAATCCAATTTATTCCAGCAACAATTAGATGGTGTGCAGTTATTGGCGAAGGACGGTCATATTGCCAAAAATAAATTGTTAGAGATGGAAAGCCAGTCAACCTCGCTCCGAGCACGTGTAGAACAAGGTACCAGCGATATTGCAGAGGCACATAAACTTATCAATGAAACAGAACAACATGTTTTACAACGGCGCGAACAATATCAAAGTGAGAATAGCGAGCAATTAGCCAAGGCACAGCAAAATACCCAAGAGCTGGCCCAACGTTTAAATATCGCAGAATATGAATTGAGTAATACCCGTATTTTTTCGCCAGTCAGTGGTTCCGTTATCGCGTTGGCTCAACACACTGTGGGTGGCGTAGTGAGTTCAGGGCAGGCATTAATGGAAATTGTCCCCAGTGGGCAGCCGTTATTTGTTGAAGCTCAGTTGCCAGTAGAGCTAATTGATAAGGTTACGGTCGGACTACCTGTAGATCTCAATTTTTCTGCTTTTAATCAAAGTAATACCCCCCGGCTACAAGGCTCTGTATGGCGCATCGGAGCCGATCGTATACAACCGCCACCTACTTCACCGCCTTATTACCCTTTAACCGTCGCTATTGATATTGACCCGACGGAACTGGCAATCCGTCCAGGTATGGCCGTTGATGTTTTTATACGTACCGGCGAAAGGTCATTACTCAGCTATTTATTTAAGCCATTCACTGATCGTCTGCACTTCGCGTTAGCCGAGGAATAAAATATCTTGGCTAAGCGATTGGAAGTAACACATTAAAAATAAAGGAATATAATGATTTATTATCATGAATAGATTACAGCAGAGCAGTGACAAACTTATATTTTGGCTAGTTGGGGCCTTATTAGCGTGTGGTATCCATATTTATGTACTTTGGTGGCTGAGTGCAGCATCTATACCAGCAATACCCACCAGCTACCCCACCGCAATAATGATGGAGCTTTCAGCCGAACCGGAGTTTATGCAAAACTTGCCACAAAACTCAGTGGTGGGCATAACGCAGAATATTATCGAGCCTGCGGTTGAGCAACGGGTTAACCAGCCGGATGACATTGTCGATTTACCTACGCTGCCTGAACAACCACAGGGGCAACGGGAGATTACGAGAAAAGAGCCAATAAAGGTCAAACGGCCACCTGAAAATAGAGCGACATCGCGTAAACCGGTTAATAAAGAAACACAAGAAACACAAGAAAGTGACAGTAAACAGTCCTCACCAGCTGCTGCAGCCAGCGCAATGCTTTCAGGGACGAGCCAACGAGTTGCCGCAGCGGTAAACAGTGACTCATCCCACCGTCAGCAAGCTCAAGTGAGTTGGAAAAGTCGTTTACAGGGGCATTTAATGGGGTTTAAGCGTTACCCATCCAGTGCCAGAAAACAGCAACAGCAAGGGACCGCCATGGTTCGATTTGTAGTCGATAAAAATGGTTATGTGTCATCGGTGCAACTGAGTAACAGTAGTGGTACATCCACTTTAGATCGCGAGGCGTTAGCGATTATCAAGCGTGCTCAGCCATTACCAAAACCGCCTGCTGAGTTGTTATCGCAGGGGCAGATAACATTATCTCTGCCCGTTGATTTTAATCTAAAAAGGAAATAATACGGGCAATCGCAGTGGATAACATAACTGATTAGAGCGGTCATTATCCGATTCGAATTGAGCCAATGCAGTAATAGCTTTTTGACCTGATTAACGGTTTGACTTGAGTAAATTTGTAGTAGCAGAGCGCAAAATAAGGGATGAGAACGGGGGGATTAAAAACCGGGCGTCGTGTCCGGTTTGAACAGCCTGAAGCCTTATTCGCCGGGGCAGCGTAGGCAGCGCTCAGCTTCATCAGCACCCAGCTTTAACTTAGATTGCAAATCACGCAATGCTGTACGCAGGCCTTCTTCAATGACTGGATGATAGAAGGGCATATCGAGCATCTGGTCGATGGTCATTTGTTGCTGATGCGCCCATGCCAGCAAGTGTGCGATATGCTCTGCACCTGGCCCCATCATCTCTGCCCCCAAGAAGCGGCCAGTACCCTGTTCGCCATAAATGCGTAAAATGCCTTTGTTTTTTAGCATCACCCGCGAGCGACCTTGATTCTCAAAGGAGACTTCGCCAATCTCAAAGCAGCCGCAAGCGCTGAATTTTTGCGCTAGCTCACGGAAGGTTGCGCCCACCATGGCGATTTGTGGGTCAGAGAACACGACTGAAATTGGGCTACGGCGTAAACCGGGTACAACCTCAGGGAATCCCCCCGCATTTACACCGGCAATACGAGCCTGATCGCTGGCTTCATGCAGTAATGGCAACTGATTGCTGGCATCACCTGCAATAAAAATATGCGGCACGTTGGTTTGCATCGTCAGGCGGTCTGCCTGCGGCACTCCGCCTTCATCTAGAATGAGTGACGTATTCTCCAGCCCCAGTTTATCTACATTAGGGCGGCGGCCCGTGGCGGCTAATACGTAGTCCACCATAATCTCTTGTGGCCTACCGCCTTTATCCAGATAACGGATAAAGACTTTATTTCCCTCACGTTGCATCAGCTCAACTTTTACATTGGGATCAAGGTAGAACTCATCACCCAAAGTTTTTGCTGCGTAGTCACGCACGATACTGTCGGTCAGCGGGCCGACGGCACCACCAACACCAAACATTTTTACCTGGACACCTAACCGGTGCAGTGCCTGACCAAGTTCCAAGCCAATAACGCCTGGGCCAAAAACTGCCACAGATTCTGGCAGATCGTCCCAATTAAAGACGTCATCGTTAATAATCAATCGGTCACCTAGCTCATTCCAAGAGGCGGGCCAGCCTGGGCGGGAACCTGTCGCAATCACGATCCGCTGCGCAATGATTTTTTGTGAAGTAAACTGCGTGTGATCATCAACTTGCAGGGTGTTATCATCAATAAAACGGGCATAACCTTGAATTTTATCGGCCGCAGGAATGGTTTCTACGCTTTCCAATACGAAGCTCACAAAACGGTCACGTTCACGCTTAACGCGGTCCATGACTTCACGGCCATTAATCAGGGGCTTACCTTGTGGGTGAATACCAAACCCAGGCGCTTTTTCTATCTGGTGGACGGCTTCAGCCGCGGCAATCAATAGTTTGGATGGCATGCAACCGACGCGTGCGCAGGTGGTACCATATTCACCACCTTCAATCATCACTACGTTGGGGGTCAACAATTTGGCCGCGCGATAAGCGCCCAGTCCGGCCGTTCCGCCGCCAATAACAGCGACATCAACGTTTAAGGTTTTCATGTCTACTCCCCTAACAGAAAAAAAAGGTAGGCCGGAGCCTACTACAGACTGCTGACAAACCCCGATGATTCACTCTTGAACGGTGAGGATAGGCAGAAGAGTAAAGAGTCCGCGCCAAGGATGGCGCGGCTCGAGCCCCCAGGGAAGGCTATTTTTATACAGGGAAGCCGGCGTCTTTACGATCTGCCTGTTCTCTCCGTCGCGGGCACTTTGTCAATAACCTCGGTAGGCCGGAGCCTACCAAGTTACTTCATATTGCTTTCATTTTTATTAATATACTTATTAATCAATATGATTAGGCTGACAGGTACTTTTCCAGATCGTCGCTGCCACCAATATGGCGACCCCCGATAAAGACCTGTGGTACCGTGGAGCGGCCACTTACGGCACGTAAGCTGACAGTTGTTGCATCGTTACCCAATACAATTTCTTCATACTGAAGGCCATGATCTTGCAGCATTTGTTTCGCTTTGGCACAGAATGGGCAGCCCGGTTTGGTAAAGACAGCCACGGATTCCTGCACTTTAAAATCAGGCGCCAGATATTTCAGCATGGTGTCGGCATCAGATACTTCAAATGGGTCGCCCGGTTTGTTTGGCTCGACAAACATTTTTTCGACCACGCCATTACGCACCAGCATGGAGTAACGCCATGAACGTGGACCGAAGCCTAGATCCGCTTTCTCAACCAACATATTCATCCCTTTGGTAAACTCGCCGTTACCATCTGGAACAAAAGTAATATTTTCAGCGTGTTGATCTGATTTCCAAGCGTTCATCACGAAGGTATCATTGACTGACACACACAGAATGCTATCAACACCATGTTGTTTAAATACACCCGCTAATTCGTTATAACGTGGCAGGTGACTGGAAGAACAGGTTGGGGTAAAGGCACCCGGTAGTGAAAACACAATCACGGTTTTATTACTGAATAAATCGTCGGTTGTTACGTCAATCCACTGGTCGCCTTGACGGGTATGGAAAGTTACCTGTGGGATTTTTTTACCTTCTTGGCTAGTAAACATCTGTAACTCCTTAATTAAAAATAGAAAATTTAAATTTTTCTGGGTATCTCTTCGTTGGGTCATATTATTAATTTTATCTCTTGATAGTTCTAATCACTGATTGCTATCTTATCTATCGTCAGTAGCTATCATAAGGTGGGGCATAGATGAATATTCGTGATCTAGAGTACTTAGTGGCGTTGGCTGAATTTAGGCATTTCCGGCGTGCCGCCGACTCCTGTCATGTTAGCCAACCCACATTAAGCGGTCAGATTCGTAAACTGGAAGATGAGCTGGGTATCATGTTGTTGGAGCGAACTAGCCGTAAGGTGCTGTTTACACAAGCTGGTTTACTATTGGTGGAGCAGGCCAAGACGGTATTACGGGAAGTGAAAGTATTGAAAGAGATGGCCAGTTTACAGGGTGAAAGTATGTCTGGGCCGTTGCATATTGGGCTTATTCCTACCGTTGGGCCTTATCTGTTACCACAAATTATTCCTATGCTGCATAAAAAATTCCCCAAATTGGAAATGTATCTGCATGAAGCCCAGACCCAAAATCTCTTAGCCCAGTTGGATAGTGGTAAATTGGATTGTGCCATTTTAGCTCTGGTCAAAGAGACCGAAGCTTTTATCGAAATTCCGTTGTTTGACGAACCGATGAACCTAGCCATTTATGCCGATCATCCGTGGGCGAACCGCGAAAGAGTGGAGATGCATGAATTGGCGGGAGAGAAGTTATTGATGCTGGAAGATGGTCATTGCTTACGTGATCAGGCGATGGGTTTTTGCTTCCAGGCTGGAGCGGACGAAGATACTCACTTCCGGGCGACTAGCTTGGAAACCTTGCGTAACATGGTCGCGGCGGGTAGTGGTATTACGCTGTTGCCAGCACTGGCTGTGCCGAATGAGAGACAACGCGATGGTGTATGTTATCTGGAGTGCTATAAACCTGTACCTAAACGCACCATTGCGTTGGTGTATCGCCCCGGTTCTCCATTGCGTGGCCGCTATGAACAACTTGCCGAGGCAATACGTGAGCACATGCAAGAGCGCATGGCTCCATCATTAGAACAGGCGATTTAAACCATTGAGCGCTGCCACACGGTAGGCTTCTGCCATGGTTGGGTAGTTGAAGGTAGTATTAACGAAATACTCGAGCGTATTGCCTTCACCTTTCTGTTCCATTATAGCTTGTCCGATGTGGATAATTTCAGCGGCACGTTCGCCAAAGCAATGAATACCCAGAATTTGCTTCGTTTCCCGATGGAACAGGATTTTCAAACTACCGGTATCCATTCCAACGATTTGCGCCCGCGCCAGATGTTTAAATTGCGCTCGGCCCACTTCGTAGGGTACTTTCATCGCCGTCAGTTCCTGTTCGGTTTTTCCGACAGAACTGATTTCAGGAATGGTGTAAATGCCCGTCGGGATATCTTCAATCAGGTGAACGTTGGCTTCGCCCTTGATCATCGCTTGTGCAGCAATACGCCCCTGATCATAAGCCGCAGACGCCAGACTTGGGTAACCAATCACATCACCGACAGCATAGACATGAGACAGCGCAGTCTGGTACATGCTGTTCACTTTCAGCAAGCCACGGCTATCGGCTTCCAGGCCAATATTTTCCAAGCCTAAACCGCTGGTATTACCTGTTCGTCCATTGGCATACAACAAGCAGTCCGCTTTGACCTTTTTGCCTGATTTCAAATGGACAATCACGCCGTCCGTTGTCCCTTCAATCTGCTCAAATTCTTCGTTATGGCGGATAACCACGCCGTTATTCCAGAAGTGATAAGAGAGCGCATCTGACATTTCCTGATCAAGAAAAGCCAGTAGGCGGTCGCGGGTATTGATCAAATCGACTTTGACACTCAACCCACGGAAGATAGACGCATATTCGCAACCAATCACCCCTGCACCATAAATAATAACGTGCTGTGGTTCATGGCTGAGCTGCAAAATAGTATCACTGTCATAAATGCGTTCATGGTTAAAATCAACATTTACTGGGCGATAAGGGCGCGAGCCAGTTGCAATGACAATGTTATCGGCCTGCAAGGTATCACTGGTACCGTCGGCGTAACGTACATTAACTGTGTTGGCATCAATGAAACTGGCATCACCAGAGAACATGTGGCAATGGTTGCGATCGTAAAAGCCTTGCCGCATACGGGTTTGCTGATTAATAACACGATCTGCATGGTTTAAAATATCAGCGAAAGAGGATTTTATGGTTCTGGCATTGTCGCTGTAGAGGGGATTTTGGTTGAACTCGATAATACGGCTAACGGCGTGGCGCAAGGCTTTAGAGGGAATGGTGCCCCAATGGGTACATCCGCCACCCACATTATTATACCGTTCAATCACGGCAACGCGTGCCCCTTGCTTGACCAGCCCCATCGCGGCACCTTCACCGCCAGGGCCCGAGCCAATCACAATGGCATCAAAATGGAAGTGCTGTTGCATGTAGGAGAGACCTGTTTTTATACAAAATTACAACGATACATTAACATCATCTTAGGCAGAACCCAATCAACGATAGGGGAATCACCATAATGTGTGTTGTAAAGTCGCAGTTCAGTATTGAGAAGATACGTTTGTATAACGGTTGTTACCGCAAAGTTTGGTATATTGCTGACTATATGTCTTAGATTGAGAAATTGGATATCCCTTGGGTACGATTATGGGCGTCAGAGCACAACAAAAAGAGCGGACTCGTCGTTCCCTTATCGAAGCGGCGTTCAGTCAACTGAGTGCTGAGCGGAGCTTTGCCAGCTTGAGCTTACGGGAAGTCTCCCGTGAAGCGGGTATCGCACCAACTTCTTTTTACCGGCATTTCCGTGATGTCGACGAGCTCGGGCTAACCATGGTCGATGAAAGCGGCCTGATGTTACGCCAATTAATGCGTCAGGCACGGCAACGGATTGCCAAGGGCGGCAGCGTTATCCGTACATCGGTGTCCACCTTTATGGAGTTTATTGGCAACAACCCTAATGCGTTTCGTTTGCTGCTCAGGGAACGTTCCGGGACTTCCGCCGCTTTTCGTGCTGCGGTTGCGCGTGAAATTCAGCACTTTATTGCTGAACTGGCAGATTACCTCGAGTTAGAAAATCACATGCCACGTAGCTTCACTGAGGCTCAAGCTGAGGCCATGGTCACAATTGTCTTCAGTGCAGGTGCAGAAGTACTGGACGTGGATATTGAACAGCGGCGACAGTTAGAAGAACGCTTGGTCTTACAGTTACGGATGATCTCCAAAGGTGCTTACTATTGGTATCGCCGCGAACAAGAAAAGCTTGCTGCGTCCCGTGTAGAATAAGGTAAAGAAAATATGGAACAATCTTCTCGCCGTGAAACCGGCACCCTACTACTGGCATTAATTACTGGCCTGGCGATAAATGGTGTATGTACTGCGTTATTCAGTGCGCTGGTGCCTTTTTCGGTTTTTCCGCTATTGACGCTCATACTGGCGGTGTATTGCCTACATCAGCGTTATCTCAATTTTGCTATGCCGCAAGGGATACCGGTGCTGGCTTCAGCATGTTTCCTGCTTGGGATCTTGTTGTACAGCGCGATTGTGCGGGTGGAATACCCCGCAATTGGGTCTAACTTCGTTCCTGCGGTGCTCAGTGTGGTGTTGGTGTTCTGGATCTTATTTAAATTAAGAACACGTAAATCGATACAAAAACATACAGATGCGGATATTGATATCAATAATTCGGATCAACCGCAGCAATAGCCCACGGGTGTTCAGCCTTATCAACTTGTTTTATAGGGTGGTGATCGAAGGGGGTTATTGCACCTAGATACCATCTTGCCAACGAGGGGCAACATGTCGTCGCCCTTTCGTTTGTCTGCGGTATGAGGTGTGAATTATTCGTCAGTTACGTTTTTCCAGCAGTACCCCACATTCCATATGGTGGGTATAAGGGAATTGATCGAACAGTGCTAGTCGGCTAATTTTATGTGTGTGCTGTAATTGTTCCAAATTGGCGCACAGCGTCTCTGGATTACAGGAGATATAAAGAATACACGGGTAAGCCTGTACCAGCTTAACCGTCTCGTTATCCAGCCCACTGCGTGGCGGGTCGACAAAGATGGTATCGCAATTATAACTGCCCAAATCAATACCCTTCAGGCGGTTAAACTCACGAACGCCCTGCATCGCCTGAGTAAACTCTTCCGCTGACATCCGGATAATTTGCACGTTATCGATATTATTTGCTGCGATATTGTATTGAGCCGCTGCGACGGAAGGTTTGGCAATTTCTGTTGCCAGCACCCGTTCAAAATTTCGCGCCAGTGCTAATGAGAAATTACCGTTACCACAATACAACTCCAGTAAATTGCCAGTGGCACCTTGGGTAACATCAAGCGCCCATTCCAACATGTGAATATTCACCGTCGCATTAGGTTGGGTAAAACTATTTTCAACCTGCCGATAGATCATCTCGCGTCCGGCGACTGGCAAGACCTCATCGATATAATCGTGATCCAGCATGATTTTAGTTTTAGCGGCTCGACCAATTAGCTGTAGATCAAAACCTTGTGCACGTAACTGATCTCGCAGTTCCAGCGCTTTTTGCTGCCACTCTTCATCTAATTGGCGGTGATACAGCAACGAGGCGATCAGCTTACCGCTGAGGGTAGATAAATAATCTATTTGGAACAGTTTGCGCCGTAATAGCGGCTCCGCCCTGATGGCGGTCATCAGAGCATCCATTAAGCGATTGATTAACCGACTGGCCACCGGGAATTGTTCAACCCGGATACGTTGCTTGGTCTGTTGGTCAAACATGATGTGGTACAAGTCATCTTCATCATGCCAAACGCGAAACTCGGCTCTCATACGGTAATGGTCTGCCGGAGAACGAAATATTTCTGGCTTGGGTGCCTGAAATGGCAACATCATCGCCTTAAGACGGGCAGACTTTTCTGCCAGTTGGTGGTCGTAGCTTTCAATCGGCAGGATGTTGGGAGTCATGTTTTTCTCGTTGGGTCAGTATAAAAGGGGGATGATCCTTGCGGATTGTAGGGAAAGTTGCCCTGATGTCCAGTTTTGTCGCGTTTATTCTGGCTTAGGTTAATGGAAGTCTAGACATCTATTTTACTTGATCGTAGCATTGTGGTCCGGCCTCATGCTGTTATTTAAACACCTAAGAGTTAAAAGGGAATCCGGTGTAAATCCGGAGCTGACGCGCAGCGGTAAGGGGAAGTCACGGCGATAGGTTTCTAACAGACACTGTCCGTAAGGATGGGAAGTCATCGCCTGCTCTATTTCGTGCCATTTATTTATCACAGTGTTTTTACTGTCATAACCATGGCCTGATATCAGAGATCCTAAGCCCGAAGACCTGCCGGTATTACGTCGCAATATTCGTGGCCGTCGCGTACTACCGGCTATGGCACTGCGGCATCCGCCAATTGAGTTTGGATGCTTTTTCATGACAATTAAAAAATATACGCTGCTCACAGCCCTTTCTGTGACGGCATTTTCTGGCTGGGTGCAGGGTAATAACACCACGTATAGTAATGATGAAATGGTTGTAACAGCCAACCGTTTTCCACAACCGAAAAGCAGTGTATTAGCGCCTGTCGATGTAGTTACTCGTGCTGATATTGATCGCTGGCAGGCAAAAAGCATTAATGATGTTCTGCGCCGCCTTCCAGGTGTCGATATTGCTCAGGATGGCGGTATGGGCCAGCGCAGTTCTTTATTTATTCGGGGTACTAATTCTAGCCATGTCTTGGTTCTGATCGATGGCGTCCGCCTCAATCAGGCGGGAATTACCGGTGCATCAGATCTCAGTCAAATCCCTATTTCATTGGTACAGCGCATCGAATACATTCGTGGTCCACGTTCAGCTGTGTATGGTTCTGATGCTATTGGGGGGGTGATTAATATCCTGACTGGGCGGGATAAACCAGGAACCACACTTTCTGCTGGGTTGGGTTCAAACGGTTATCAAACCTATGATGGTTCCACTCAACAGAAACTGGGTGAAGACACGACGGTGACATTGGCGGGGAATTACACTTATAGCAAAGGGTATGATGTGGTTGCTGGTATGCCGGGAGCCGGTGGGCCACGTCAGCCTGACCGGGATGGTTTCATGGGGAAAATGCTGTGGGCGGGCTTAGAACATCAGTTTAACGAGCAGTTTAATGGCTTTGCCCGAGTATATGGTTTCGATAACCGCAGTGATTACGACGGGTATACCAACTATAGCAATCCATTGGCGTTAATCGATACCCGTAAACTCTCCAGCCGTACCTATGACATGGGACTACGCTACAAGAATGGCATCTATGCTTCCCAATTTATTGCCAGTTATAACCGAACTAAAGATTATAATTACAGCCCACTTTTCGGCCAGCATGATATTACGGCCTCGTTAGATGAAGCTGAGCAATATAACTTGCAATGGGGTAACACCTTCCAGTTAACGAATGGCATGATCAGTGCGGGTGCGGATTGGCAAGAGCAAAGAACCGAACGTAAAAGCAGTAACCAGAATACTACGGCCGATTTTACGCAGCACAACACGGGCATCTATTTGACAGGCCAACAGCAAATCAGCGACGTTACATTAGAGGGGGCCGTACGCAGTGACGATAACTCGCAGTTTGGGTGGCACTCCACTTGGCAGACCAGCGCCGGTTGGGAATTTATTGCTGGCTACCGCTTGATTGGTTCTTACGGCACAGCCTATAAGGCACCTAATCTGATGCAGCTTTATAGCGCTTACGGTGGTAATGCCAATCTGAAACCGGAAGAAAGTAAGCAATGGGAAGGTGGCGTCGAAGGATTAACGGGGCCGGTGACTTGGCGTCTATCTGCTTATCGTAACGATATTGATCAGCTTATAGATTACACCAATCTGACCAACGGTTATTTCAATATCAATAAGGCCACGATTAAAGGTGTTGAATGGACTGGTTCGTTTGAGACTGGGCCGTTATCACATCAAGTGACGCTGGAATATCTGGACCCACGTAATGCAGATACCCACGAAATTCTGGCGCGCCGAGCTAAACAACAAGTTAAATATCAGTTGGATTGGCAGATGGCTGATTTGGATTGGTCTGTTACCTACCAATATCTTGGTCAGCGTTATGACAAAGACTACAGCGCTTATCCAGAAGAAACGGTTGAACTCGGTGGTGTGAGCCTTTGGGATCTCGCTGTTTCGTATCCGGTCACATCTCATCTCACGGTTCGTGGTAGAATCGCCAACCTGTTTGATAAAGATTATGAGATGGTTTATGGCTACCAAACCCCAGGACGCGAATACTACTTCACGGGAAGCTATAACTTCTAAGGCTGACTCTCCTCCTCGCCCGACAGCACTGATTTTTGATTCGGGTGTTGGCGGGCTGTCTGTCTATCAAGAGATTCGGCAACTGTTACCGGATCTCCACTATATATATGCTTTTGATAACGTCGCTTTCCCTTATGGGGAAAAGTCCGGCGAATTTATTGTCGAGCGTGTGCTGGAAATTGTGAGCGCTGTACAGCAGCGCCATCCTTTGGCCATTGTTGTCATCGCGTGTAACACGGCTAGCACTGTCTCTCTGCCTGCGTTACGTGAACGCTTCGCCTTCCCTGTTGTCGGCGTGGTCCCAGCGATTAAACCGGCAGTAAGGTTAACACGTAATAGCGTTGTGGGTTTACTTGCCACTCGTGCAACCGTTCACGCTTCTTATACCTTGGATTTAATTGCGCGTTTTGCCACTGATTGCAAAATAGAGTTGCTGGGTTCATCTGAGCTGGTGGAAGTAGCAGAAACCAAGTTGCACGGTGGGGTTGTACCGCTCGAGGTATTAAAGAAAATTCTCCACCCATGGTTAAGCATGCGTGAGCCGCCGGATACTATAGTATTGGGTTGCACCCATTTTCCTCTATTAACAGAAGAGTTAGCGCAAATACTACCGGAAGGCACCCGTATGGTCGATTCAGGAGCCGCAATTGCTCGCCGAACGGCTTGGCTGATCTCTTCTCAAGAGAATGTTGTTTCTTCTCAAGATGAAAACATCGCTTACTGCATGGCTTTAGACGAGGATACTGACGCTTTATTACCCGTTTTACAGAGCTATGGTTTCCCGAAGCTGCAAAAACTACCAATTTAAGCGCAATTCGTCTAAAGATTCAGCGGTTGAAAAGTTTTTTGAAATTAGGGGTTGCAGGCTGTCAGGAACTCCCTATAATGCGCCT
>NZ_CGBP01000020.1 GCF_001053095.1 Yersinia similis
CAGGTGAGCTGTAAAGCCATAACAACCGAACCCGATCACCAGAACCAAACCACCAAACCACCAAACCACCAAACCACCAAACCACCAAACCACCATCAACCGAAACCCGATCACCAACTGAGATCTCCGGGATTCACAACACCCCCTTTTTATCTCCCAAAATCCCCTTCACTATCTGCACATCCTGAATCCCCAATCCGGTTAAATCCGCCAAGGTAATCTGTTGTTCATTATCTCGAAAAGGGATGCCTTGCACTAAAGCTAAACCGATCTCAGTTAAGCTGTGATGGGCCAATAGCCCTTGCTTAAATGCCAACGAAACTTCGCCAAAATCGGTACATTGCACAATTGAATCCACCAGAATTTTATCGGCTCTCGCTACCAACTCGGTGGAGAGCTCGTGCTTACCCGCGTTATCTGCCCCAACCGCCGTAATATGTGTCCCCGGCTGGATATCCTCAGCCTGTAAAATTGGCTCCTTGCTGGGTGTGGTTGTGACAATAAATTGGCTGTGATGGGCCAGCTCTGCGGCATTCAACGTAGTGTTGACTTCAAAGCCCTCTGCCTGCGCATATTGGCGATACTCCTCTAATGCAGTTTCACTGCGGCCCCAGACCCATAGCTGGCGGCAAGTTATCACATTTTTCAGGTACATCAGATGCAGCCGCGCCTGTATTCCTGTTCCCACGATACCAACGGCGCTGATGTGCTGTGGCGCACAAAGCTCGGCGACAATTCGCCCGGCCAGTGCTGTGCGTAGCGCCGTTAGCCAGCCTTCATCCAGTAAGATCGCTTGTGGTTCACCGGTTTGTGCCGAAAACACCATCATCAATCCTTGATTGCTGGCTAAGCCTTGAGCGGGATTATCATAAAATCCACCGGAGACTTTCACTACAAACTGGTCATCGCCCTGTAAGTAACCACTTTTAATACAGCAATCACCATTGGCATGATCAAACAGTAAATGCTGCACTGGAGGCATCTGGACTCGTTGCTGGCTAAAAGCAATAAATCCCTCTTTGAGCAGTAATGTGATGCGATCAGCATCGAATTTGTCGAGAATCTGTTGTTTATTTAGAATTAGCATCCGCTGACAGCTCCCAGATATTTCTCCAGCACAATATTCTTACCGCACAACACCACCGCCACTTTCTTACCTTGCCATTGCGGAGCCAATTTCAGTGCCGCAGCCAGTGCCACACCGGCGGCACCTTCAATCATCCAGCGGTCAGTACGGGCAATCAGACCCATGGCCTCTTTGATTTCTTGCTCACTCACCAGCACCTTCTGATCGATTAACTGCTGGCACAGTGCGAAGGTGATAGCCCCCGGTTCGATACCACCGGCGGTTCCGTCAGACAGCGTTTCTTGCTCTGCCACCTCCTGAATTTGTCCCTTTTCCAGACAGGTATATAGGCTGGTGGCATTGACCGGCCAGCAACCAATCACCTGTGTTTTATCCGATAATGTTTTCAATACGGTCGCAATACCTGAAATCAGGCCACCACCACCAACGGCAACAAACACCGCATCAAGATCTGGCTGCTGTTCGATCATCTCCATGCCACAGGTGCCTTGCCCGGCAATGACCTGCGGGTCGTTATACGGTGAGATATACACTTTACCTTGTTGCTCAGCGGCGATACCGGCGGCCAGTTCAGCATTTAAGGCATCACCGGGGACTAATTCAATTTGACCACCCAGTGCACGGATAACATCCAG
Source organism: Yersinia similis (assembly GCF_001053095.1). GTDB lineage: Bacteria > Pseudomonadota > Gammaproteobacteria > Enterobacterales > Enterobacteriaceae > Yersinia > Yersinia similis. The sequence goes on from NZ_CGBP01000020.1 coordinate 1,723, forward strand.
CTTGATGGCTGCCGCCTGTTCTGGGGCGTAAATAGTGGATTTAATCCCCGCCAGTTTTGCGGCCAGCGCCACACCTTGCCCATGGTTACCGGTGGAGGCGGTGATCACACCTTGCTGGCGTTGTGCATCATTGAGTAAACGTAACTTGTTACTGGCCCCACGAAATTTAAAAGAACCGGTGTGCTGCAGGTGCTCACATTTAAGATAGATCTCACAACCGCTGTGTTGAGATAGTAGCGGGCTATGCTCCAACGGCGTGACTCTCACTTGTGGGCGTAATATCTGGTGGGCCTCTTTGATGGCATCAAACAACGTATTCATCTCGATTCCTTTAAATTTTATTTTCAATATATCCGTGGTACAGCAAGTTGTCTGCGCGCTAGCTGCTTCCTGCAACTCGAATTATTTAGGGTATATACGTCAAAATATGACGGGGCGTTCTGTATGCCATAATGGCACACATATTTAGCAAAAAATGTCATTTGCAACTTATCATAAAAGAATTAAAAGCATAAAAGAGTTGAAAATATGAATGCGCAAAAACACCATTTCTTACCGGAACAGCAGCTTACCTTTGATCCCAGAGGCCATCAGCTCACCAATATCAATATCTGGACCCCGGATAGCCAGTGGTTGGCTTATGATGTGCGCCCTAACGGTGGGACTTTTAACGGCTTAACGATTGAGCGAGTAAATTGTATTACCGGTGAAATTGAGGTGATTTATCGTGCTCAACAGGGTGCTCATGTCGGGGTGGTGACCGTGAGTCCTGATATGCCCGCACGCTATGTGTTTATCCACGGGCCGGAACACCCGGATAGCCACTGGCACTACGATTTCCATCATCGGCGTGGGGTGATTGTGTCCGAGCCGGATAGAGAACTGGCGGTGACCTTAGATGCCATGGATATCACGGCACCATATACCCCCGGTGCGTTACGGGGAGGCAGTCATGTGCATGTTTTTAGCCCTGATGGTAGCCGCCTCAGCTTTACGTATAACGACCATGTACTGCATGAACGGGATCCAGCGTTGGATTGCCGCAACGTTGGTGTTGCCCTGCCGTTACGTGGTGTGAATCCTCCGAAACACCACCCTCGTGAGCACGATGGCAGCCACTTTTGTGTCTTGATCAGTTGCACTACGCCTACGCCGCAAGCCGGTAGCGACCAGATTAATCGTGCTTATGAGGAAGGTTGGATAGGGGAACGGGGTTACGTAAGGGCTGATGGTACTCGCCAGCGTTGGGCACTGGCATTTATCGGCGATACCTTTTCCGCACAGGGTGAGAAGGTTCCTGAAATTTTTATTGCTGATTTGCCTGAGTATGATCGAGATTATGCACGTGCCGGTACGCACCCACTTGAGGGAACGGAAAACACGCTACCCGCGCCGCCTGCGGGCGAGATCCAGCGGCGGCTAACCTACACCACTGAACGACGTTTCCCTGGGCTGGCAACCTGTCCACGCCACTGGTTGCGCTCATCGCCGGATGGCCGTGCCATTGCTTGCCTGATGAAAGATGATAACGGTGTGGTGCAGTTATGGTTGATCTCTCCTAATGGCGGTGAACTGCGTCAACTGACAGCGAGTCAATGGGGGATTCAATCTGCATTTAGTTGGAGTCCACAGGGAGGGCATTTGGCCTTTATTTGCGATAACAGCGTGATGTTGTGCGATAGCCTAACCGGACATTTACGGCGGCTGACGGCTCGCAGCGTGGTGGCCCCGTTGGCTGACGCTGTGGTGTTTTCACCAAATGGCAAAAAGATCGCGTTCATGCGTGAGATCGATGGATGGGCACAAATCTTTACTGTGCATGCTGATTAGCAGCGACAAGATCTATTGGCTGGAGAGGGTTGAGAGGATCTATTGTTTTGGCGTATCACCTGTCTGATTGGTTTGCTGGTTCTGTATCTCGGATTGCCGGACACGTTCACGCGGTGAACTGGCCACTTTGTCCTCACTGTCTGAACGCAGATAATCGTAGGGCAGGAATAGGGTATCCATCACGGCGGAGAAAGGCAGGTCTACTGCCAGTAAGGGGCGTAGTGCCCAGCCGGTATCGTCATCTTTGAGCATGGCGATATTGGCTTCGGTGCCAGAGTAATAGCCTTGGCTACTGCTGGTGTGGGTCAAAATACTGGAACAACCGCTGGTCAGCAGCAGCGAACAACCAGTAGCAAAAGGGATAACGATATTTCTCATTATGTTATTCGGCTCTCATCACCAAGTGATTAACCCACGACGTCAGTGTCAGGTTTTGTCTTTCATTGTCACACTCTCTTACAGACACTTCCTATAGTCAAAAATTCAATCTTCTGGACTTATTTTTGCTTAAGTATAAGTGATAGAGGCCATTTCATCGAATATTTACCGCCTGTATTTTCCAATGAGATTTTTTTGCGAAATTTTTTTGATTTTTCGCTTGAAAAAAAGAAGAGTGCACCCACTTTATTATCAGGTCGAAGAGAATACGCCGATAGGGTATTCAGACCATAGGCCTGTCTAGAGTGGAAGGCTTAATTATAAAGTGTGATAACACCCTTGCTAATCTATTTAGGAGGCAGTTTGTATGCGTAATTCCGATCTTGCTCCATTGTATCGTTCCGCTATCGGTTTCGACCGGTTGTTTAATTTATTAGAATCCGGCCAGAACCAAAGTAATGGCGGTTACCCTCCTTATAACGTCGAATTAGTTGACGAAAATAACTACCGTATTGCCATTGCGGTGGCAGGCTTCGCAGAGCAGGAGCTGGAGATTACTACTCAGGACAATTTGTTGATTGTTCGAGGTTCTCATGCCAATGAGCCTGCACAACGCACATATTTATACCAAGGTATCGCCGAGCGAAACTTTGAACGGAAATTCCAGTTGGCTGAACACATTAAAATTAAAGGTGCCAATTTAGTGAATGGCTTGTTGTATATCGATCTTGAGCGGCTGGTGCCAGAAAGTTTGAAACCACGCCGTATTGAAATTAAGTAATCAGTCCTTATATAGATTTTTTAATAGTGTGAATTAGTTACATATACCCAAGTTAATTCAAGAGGCCGGTAGGCGGCAACCGAGTAAATCCTCAGGAGCTTAGATAACTAAGTGACTGGGGTGAGTAAGGCAGCTAACCCCTGCATCTTGAAAGACGACAGGTATATTTAATAACAGCGTTTGGCCTGCCGTAATCGGGGGCTGACCGGTCACGGACTGTTTATATAACGTTAATCCGTGGCTGCCTATTATCTCGCTTCAAAGAAGGAGTTAACGTATATGCGTAATTATGATTTGTCACCTTTACTTCGTCAGTGGATTGGCTTTGATAAACTGGCCAGTACAATGCAGGGCGGTCAGGAGCCACAAGGCTTCCCTCCTTATAACATTGAAAAAACTGACGATAACCACTATCGCATCTCACTGGCGTTAGCCGGTTTTAAACAGAGCGAATTAGATATTGAAGTCGAAGGCCCACGCCTGACAGTACGTGGTAAGCCAACACCAGTAGAGAAACAGGTTGAATACCTGCATCAAGGGCTGGTTCGTAAAGAGTTCTCGTTGACCTTTACCTTGGCTGAGCATCTGAACGTTGATAATGCCCAGTTTGAAAATGGCCTGCTGCATATTGATTTACTGCGTCAGGTGCCGGAAGCACTGCAACCACAGCGTATTGCCATCGGCAGTGCCGCACCTCAGGAGCGCCAGGTATTAGAAAGCCCGGCAGCACCTGACCAGCAGTAATGGTTGTTAAGTGACCTTGTGGTTTTGATAAGTTGGTTTAAAAGTTAGTGTTTTAACGTGTCGTTATGATGACCGGTACCCTCTGCCCGGGGTACCGGTGGTTACCTCTTATTGCACGACCCTCTGTTGTGTGTTTTTAGCATTATGCTTTTTCCCCCTGTTTGTCTTTACACCGGAGAGATTCCCCGCTCTCCGGTGCATTTTGTGGCGTATCCCACATTTAACCTCCCCCCCTTCTGACAGAATCCCTACTAATTGTAAGAATTTAAGGCCATGCATAGCATCTGAGGCAATCATGATGCTGGTGAGAATAGAGAATCCCTGTGGGAGTAGAAGTGGCCAACCTATTTTTAAACTTAGGCAAGGAAGTGATTTATGAGTGCTATCGCCCTTACCGTCAGTATGTTGGCGCTGGTCGCCGTATTGGGGTTATGGATCGGTAATTGGAAAATCTATGGTGTGGGGTTAGGTATCGGTGGGGTGTTATTTGGCGGCATTATTGTGGGCCATTTTGCACAAACTTATCAGATCGTCCTTAACGGAGATATGCTGCATTTTATTCAAGAGTTCGGCCTGATTCTGTTTGTGTATACCATCGGTATTCAAGTCGGGCCGGGGTTCTTCTCTTCACTACGGGTATCGGGGTTGCGGCTTAACTGCTTCGCCATCCTGATGGTGGTTGTAGGCGGGTTAGTGACAGCGATTATTCATAAGCTGTTTGCCGTGCCGCTGCCGATTATTCTGGGTGTATTTTCGGGTGCGGTAACCAATACTCCGGCACTTGGCGCGGCTCAGCAAATTCTTACCGATTTAGGTTCGCCGCCACAACTGGTTAGCCAAATGGGGATGGGTTACGCCATGGCGTATCCATTTGGTATTTGTGGCATTTTACTGGTGATGTGGCTGATTCGTTTATTCTTTAAAATCAATATCGATCGTGAAGCGAAAGCGTTCGACAGCAGCTACGGGCAAAACCGCGAGTTGCTGCAAACCATGAACGTTGCGGTGCGTAACCCCAATCTACATGGTTTATCGGTACAAGATGTGCCATTGCTGAACAGCGATGAGGTGGTCTGTTCACGATTGAAGCGTGGCGATTTACTGATGGTGCCCATGCCAGCCACGGTGATTGAAATTGGGGATTATCTGCATTTGGTTGGGCAACGGGATGCGCTGGAGAAAGTGCTGTTAGTTGTGGGTGAAGAGGTTGATGTTACGTTATCCACGGCAGGAACGGCGTTGCAAACGGCTCGAGTGGTGGTGACCAACGAGGCGGTACTAGGTAAAAAAATCCGCGATCTTAATCTGAAACAGAAGTATGACGTGGTGATTACTCGTCTTAATCGCGCGGGTATCGAGCTGGTCGCCAGTAACAGTGCCAGCCTGCAATTCGGCGATATCCTCAATTTGGTGGGCCGTCCTGAAGCTATCGAAGCGGTGTCCGCGGTTGTGGGGAACGCGCAGCAAAAATTGCAACAGGTGCAGATGTTACCAGTATTTATCGGTGTCGGTCTCGGGGTTTTACTGGGGTCGATACCGCTGTTTGTTCCAGGGTTTCCGGCGGCATTACGTTTAGGGCTAGCGGGTGGTCCGCTAGTGGTGGCGTTGATCCTCGGACGGATTGGTAGCATTGGTAAGCTGTATTGGTTTATGCCACCGAGTGCTAACCTGGCCTTGCGTGAATTGGGGATAGTGCTGTTTCTGTCAGTGGTCGGGTTGAAATCCGGCGGTGATTTTATTAATACTTTGGTCAATGGTGATGGGCTGGCATGGATTGGTTATGGTGCGATGATCACCGGGATACCGTTGCTAACGGTAGGCATTTTGGCACGCATGTTGGTCAAGATGAACTATCTGACCCTATGTGGCATGTTAGCGGGTTCGATGACGGATCCACCCGCGCTGGCCTTTGCCAATGGTCTGCACCCGACCAGCGGTGCGGCGGCGTTGTCTTATGCGACAGTGTACCCGCTGGCGATGTTTCTACGAATCATGTCACCACAGATATTGGCGGTATTGTTCTGGACGTTGTAGAGCGTTAATTCGCGGGCTATTAAACTTCAGGGCAGCGTAATTGGCTGCCCTGTGCGTATTGGTGAAGGGGGTAACGGTGATTCACCCTGTCGGAGGGTTAACCGTATAGAGATTAATCAGTAAGTTATTTCGCTTCCTGAAACGCCCGTTCAATCTCTTCTGCCAAGATCGCCACACCTTTTTCAATCTTTTCCGGAGCTGGCACATAATTCATTCGCATACATTGGTGAGTATGTGGCCAGTCATAGCCCAGACCGGGGAAGAAGTAGTGGCCCGGTACCATCAAAACGCCACGTTTTTTCAGGCGCTGATAGAGTAGTTCGGTGCTAATTGGCAAATCTTTAAACCACAGCCAGAGGAAGATAGCGCCTTCGGGTTTGTGGATCAGGCAGCGTTCAGCGGGCAGGTATTGGCGTAAGATAGCGATGGTCTGCTGTACTCGCTCAAAGTAAAACGGGCGGATCACCTCGTTGGATAAGCGCAATAAATCACCACGCTCAATCATTTCGGCGGCGATCGCTGGCCCCATACCGCCTGGTGACAGGCTGATAATACCGTTCATATTGGTGATGGCCGAAATCACTTTTTCATCGGCAATAACAATCCCGCATCGTGAACCTGGTAGGCCCAGTTTTGACAGGCTCATGCACAAGATGACGTTCGGGTTCCACAGCGGTGTGGCGTCGGTAAAAATAATACCAGGGAAGGGGACGCCATAAGCGTTATCAATCAATAACGGAATATTACGTTGCTGCGCGATAGCATCAAGGCGGATTAACTCTTCGTCAGTAATGACATTACCTGTGGGATTTGTGGGCCTTGATACACATATTAAGCCAATATCATCAGTAATATTGAGGTGTTCAAAATCCACGTGATATTTGAACTGGCCCTCGGGTAACAGCTCAATATTCGGTTTGGCGGAGACAAATAAGTCCTCATCCAGACCTGCATCAGCATAGCCCAGATACTCTGGCGCCAGTGGGAACAGCACCCGACGGCGGCTACCATCGGCATAACGGCCAGCGAACAAATTAAATAAGTAGAAAAATGCACTCTGACTGCCATTCGTCAGTGCAATATTCTGTGGCTCTATCTGCCAACCTAGCTCATCGCGCAGCATTTTTGCCAGTGCTTTTAGCAGCAAGTCTTTACCTTGCGGCCCGTCGTAATTACACAATGCCTCGGTTAACTTGCCTTCTGTTAGCATCTCCTGACACAGTTGTTGGAAGTAGGTATCCATCTCAGGGATATGTGCCGGATTTCCGCCACCAAGCATGATAGAACCCGGTGTTCTCAGGCCATCGTTGAGGTCATCCATCAATCTGGTAATGCCCGCATAACGGGTAAATTTGTCGCCGAAAAGTGAAAACTTCATAAATGAAAATGTATTGTTATCTGTAAGTGAACAAGTACCATACTCGCAGATAAAAGCGGACGCAATGCGGAAGAATTTCTTCTGACTGCGTGAAAATATCGCCATACATATTCAGAGCGGGATAATAAACTAATCTGGCTAAAAAAGTAAAAAACCATGAAATGGCAAGAGGAAAGCATTAACCTTTTTTTCTAAGGAGTAAGGGGATTATTATCATGAAATAAGGCATAAAAAGCCAAAGGAGAGCAATGGATTTACTTCTTCCAAGATAGTTTAGACACCTAATGCTACTAGAAATCAAAGGCACTATAAATAGCAGTGTTAACAAGATAGAAAATGATTCTTTTGAGAGAACAAAAAAATATAATGAGTACCAACATAACTGAAATATTAGGAATAATGCATATTCAAGTTTGCTTTCTTCCCCGTACGAGTCAAAAGAAAGTTTGTATGCCCTAATTATCAGTTTTAGAAAATACATTTATCACTTTCCTTATAAGGAAGAGATTTATAATTGAGCTAAGTATAATGTTACAGGCAATAATTAAATCATATCCATGAATTACATTATGGTTAGCATAAGGAGATGTTCTGACCATAAAGTGACTAAGGGTTAACGTTAATAAAAGAATAAAGTAAAAAGATAACGATAAGAAGGGAAAGACCATTTTATTTTGAATGGCACCCTCTTTAATGAAAAGTAAGGGTAAATAGGAAATTGTGACGCTGATTGAAAGAAGTAATGCATTAATTGCATTTGATGTCATCAAGGTAAAAATATCATAAGCCAGTATGGCTTTACTACCATATAAAAAATATATCATGTGGTAATATAAATTAAAACCAATAAATAGTGCAATAATAAAAGACCCTATTAGAAATGCGATTCTATTTTTCATTAGAAGATCAACGCCTTCTGCATTTAAATTGGATAATATAGAAAAATAGTGTTTAGTTATTGTCATTTTATCATTCTTTATAAAAAGAAATAAATTAAGTTTCTAAGTATATAGTTGATTATGTAAATGACCAGTAAAAATAATATAAATAAGATATTTCTTGTTTAAAGATAAGCGTGTAGATAAATGTGGTAAAGGTTCCGTATTTTGTATTTATCCTAATGCTACAGATCAATTGACGGCAGAAACAGACGTTGAGTTTGTATTTTTATGCCCGGAATTGCATGTGACTGGTGACCGAACGTTATTTAGCGATCGGGGATCCCCTTCGTCCTTGACGTCGCAGGGGGTAGCTGCGGAATTTGACTGCCTCATTATGCTAACCATACGCGCCCGCACGGTTAGCTCCAGATATTAGTTCCTATCACCGACCCAAACGACCAGAACCTTATCGCCCTGATGTTGGCGGCTAAAGGCATAGTAATTGGCGGTTTGTTGCGATTGTTGTACACCAGCGCCTATCGCGGGATGACGGGCGCGGAATTGACTGACTTTTTGCCAATGGGCCAACAGTGCGCCTTTTCCCCCCGATAGCTCACTCCAGTTCATATCCGAACGGGTACCCTGCAACGGATCGGAGCCAGTTGGGCCAAACTTCCGCCCGCTTTCATCACCGTAGAAGATTTGTACTGCCCCCGGAGCCAACAACAGTAAAGAGCCTGCTCGCTGCTGTTTTGCCAGTGACTGTTGTGCATCGTCTTTAAAGAATAACCGGGTATCGTGAGAAGAGAGGTAGCTCAACACATTGAAGTTTTGCAGTTTCTCCGCCATTTGGTTGTAGGTATTATCGATAGATGAGAAGCATGCCAGCGCCTGATTTGCCTGATCCTGAAAATCAAAATTAATCATGGCATCAAAGCCATTTTGGTAGTAATCACTTTTCATGACACCGTGGCCCCAGGCCTCTCCGGTCATCCAAAATGGTAGATTATCCAGCGCCTGTTCTGGATGTGCGGCTTTCCATTCGGCCAGTGCCGCGATGCTCTGCTGCTTTAATTGTTGCCAGGCGGGTTTCTCTACATGCTTGGCAGTATCAACCCGAAAACCGTCAATGCCGTAATCGCGTACCCATTGGCTTAACCAATGCGTCATATAATCACGGGGTGTCGCACCGGCGATTTCTTGGGCTGCGGTGTCCGGTTTGTTACGGTAAAACACGGGCAAACCGCTGGGCTGCGTCGATTCTGTTTTGATATCGGGTAGGAAGGCCAGCGACATCGTCAGATCGTCATAACCGGGGGTGTCGTAATCACCAATATCGGTGCGGATCCACTTTTTACCCCACCAATTATCCCAAGCGCTCTTATCACTGAAGTTGATGTAATCATTAAAGCTGTGCCAGGTCTGCCCGCTGCCAGGGGTCCAGTCGCTCCAACGCTTACCCAAGGTTTTTTCCTGCTGATCGCCTTGCAGGTAGAGCGCCCCGAATTGGTCGTTCTGCATATCCGCCAGCGTTGCATAACCCACATGATTCATCACCACATCAAATAGGATGCGAATGCCGCGTTTATGCGCCTGTTCAACCAGTGTGCGTAAATCCTGTTCGGTACCCATATTGGCATCCAGACGGGTCCAGTCCAGCCCGTAGTAGCCATGATAGGCATAATGTGGGAAGTCGCCTTTGGTCCCCCCGCCGACCCAGCCGTGAATTTGTTCCAGTGGAGAACTGATCCACAGTGCGTTGACCCCAAGCTGTTGCAGATAATCCAGCTTCTCGGTAAGCCCCGCCAAATCGCCACCGTGAAACGTTCCTATCTCCTGCATACCATCGCCATGACGGCCATAGCTATGGTCGTTCGCTGGGTTGCCGTTATTAAATCTGTCGGTCAGGGCAAAATAGACCGTAGCGTTTTGCCAGCTAAAAGGCGCGGCTTGCTGTGTTTGGGCCGATTCCAACAGCAGTAAACCACCACTCTCTGGGGCGGGTCGTAGCGTAATTTTGCCGAGGGAAACGGTTGCTGTTTGGCCGGAATAGAAATCCCGTACAATTTCACCTTCGGCAAAGGTTTTACTGACGTCCACGGTCACAGGATTGCCATCCCAGCGTTGGCAACTGTGGGTGACGACCTGGACTGCCTTCGCTACGGGTGCGGTGACACTCAAGGTCAGCGTCGGGGTGCCGCTACGGGTATCGATTCGCGCTTGATACTGGCCATCACGGAACAACCGCCACGGTATCGCGATATTATCCTGGCAAGGCTGCAACGAGAGCATTTGGTTTAGCTTTACCGGCCCGGTTGGCTGCCAGCACTGTTTGCCCTGATAAAATTTTAGAGGGTATTCGCCTTTGGTCAGTGCGCTGCTACTGAGAAAAATACCGCTGTCCTGTTCAATAAAAGCCGGGAAATGCTGTAGGGACCAGTTCGCCATCGCGGCCGGTGAAAGAACCAGTAGCAAGGGGAGTGTGAGACGTTTCATGGCGCGTCTTCCTAATATTGGGTTCGAGAAGCGTATAAAGTTTGAGGCAGATTCAGTGTGCCGCTTGGCGAAGAAATAGCCTCATCCCTGAGCAGTTTTTGTAGGGAGGAGGGGGGCGGAGGATAAGGATTTGAGGCGGCAACACCCCCAAAAAAAGGGCCGTTATCACGGTTCGGCAAAACGTTATTGACCAGCCAAATATCTATTTACCAGCCAAATATCTATTGGCCTGATAAACATCTATTGACCCGCTAAACAGGGAGGGCCAATAGAATTGACGGGCGGATGTTAATTTAGTGAGTTGTTAGCACCTGTGGGTTTACACAGTTCTCTTTTACCGTGCCGGTGAGGGCATTGATGAGGTTATCAACCGCACAAGCCGCCATGTTGTAGCGGGTTTCATGGGTGGCAGAACCAATGTGTGGTACAGCAACCACATTACGTAGCGTCAGGAGTGGCGAATCCACAGGCAGCGGCTCTTGCTCAAAGACATCCAGCCCCGCGGCGTGGATCGTGCCATTTTTTAAGGCTGCAATCAGTGCCTGTTCATCTACCACAGGTCCACGGCCCGCATTAATCAGGATTGCACTGGATTTCATTTTTGCCAGTTGCTCACGACCAATCATATGGTAGGTCTGTTCCGTCATCGGCAAGGTAATACACAGGAAATCGGCCTCAGCCAGCAGGGTATCCAGTGAACAGTGGCGGGCACCAAAACGCTGTTCTGCTGCTTCGTGGGGGCGGCGGCTGGTGTACAGCACGGGCATATTGAAACCAAAATGTGCCCGTTGGGCTAACGCCATGCCAATACGACCCATGCCCAGAATACCAATGGTTTTATGGTGAACGTCAACACCGAACCAGTCATCACCAATGCTCTCTTGCCATTCACCGGCTTTCACCCGCTCCGCCAGTTCAACCACCCGACGCGCCGTAGACAACATTAGCGCCATCATGGTATCGGCCACGGTCTCTGTCAGCACGGTTGGCGTGTGCATCAGTGCAATGCCTCGTTGATTCAGGGCATCAACATCGAAATTGTCATAACCAACAGAAATGGTAGAGGCAGCCCGTAAATTTGGCGCTAATTGTAAAAAGTTCTGATCAATTTTACCGCCAGAACCAATCAATCCTTCCGCTTGTTCTAGGGCAGCCAATAGCTCTGGCTGATTATCCGGCGTTAAGCCATCAAAACTATTTACAGTAAAATGTTGTGCTAAACGCTGATGCAGATCGGTGGGAATACTTTTGTACAACACAATAGAAGGTTTCATCACACACTCCAGCCAGTAATACTCGTCATATTTCAAATTACCTGCACACTCTCATCCCTATCAGTGAGTTAATGTCAGTTTTTGGGGGCGCTTAATTGCCACCTTGCTGTAACTCGAATGATTTAGGTCATAGCGAATTATTTAGAATACAGCAGTAAGAACCCAAATTATTAGATAAGAACTCAAGCCAGCATAACAGTGATCATGGCCTTGGGATCAAGCGCTAATCATCACTAAAATGTGATGATTGATGAAAATACCCATCGATTTACCGATGGGTATGCTATGTACGGGCGGAGGTATCAGGCTTTTTCACCTCCTGCGAGGCGTGTCGCTATTACGTTGATTTTGTTGCGATGGCAAAGTTAAACAAGTAAGGTCTTGGAATAAATGAGCCAGCGACTTTTTAGATAAAGAATATATGTTAGATAAATAATGCATGTTAGATAAACAATACATATTAGATAAACAATGCATGAGCCAAAAATAAAAAATGTTTCAATGATACCGGGGAAGAGATGAATATTGATCATGGGACCAGCCAGCCACAGTCAGTCGGTGAACGGCTGCTGTTGCTGCTCAAAACTCGCGGCCCACTACAAGCGAGCGAGGCGGGGAACATTCTGGGCACCACCGGTGAAGCGGCGCGTCAGCAGTTTGTTAAACTGGCCAAAGAAGGGCTAGTGGTAGCCGAAGCACAAACCCGCGGTGTGGGACGGCCAATTCAGTTATGGCAATTAACCGAGAGCGGTAATACACATTTTCCTGATGCCCATGGTGAGTTGACAGTGCAACTATTGCGCTTAATTCGCACCCAATTGGGCGATAACGCACTGGAGTTACTGATCGATAGCCGTGAACAGGAAACTCGCGATCAATATTGTCAGGCGATGGTAGGAGCCAGTAATGTGGCTGAACGTGTCGAGCGGCTGGTGGCTATCCGCACCCGTGAAGGATATATGGCACAATCGCAGGTCGAGGCCGATGGCACTATCTTGTTGATTGAAAACCATTGCCCAATTTGTGCGGCAGCGACCAGTTGCCAGGTTTTTTGTCGTGCTGAACTGGCGGTATTCCGGCAAGCATTGGGCGTACCGGTTGAGCGGGTTGAACATATTTTATCTGGTGCTCGCCGCTGTACTTACCGCATCCGACCCGAATAATTATGATGACCGGGAGATTGTCGCCAGGAAAAGATGGGGAGCAGTGCGGATAAGCCTTGGGGCGTTATCCGCATGTTTTATCACGATGTTTACTATTGATATTTATCGCATTGATGCATATTGCCGTTGTTTACAGTGGGCTTAAGGTGATTTCAACCCGGCGGTTTTGCGCCTTACCGGCGGCAGTACTGTTAGTCGCGACTGGGCTATCGGGGCCAGCGCCATAAGAGCGGATACGGCTGGCAGCGACGCCCTGTACGATCAGTGCGCTAGCCACATTATCCGCCCGCTGTTGCGAGAGCACGATATTATGGGCGCGTGTACCCGTACTGTCGGTATAACCAGTCACATTGACCGCAGTTTTATCATACTCTTTCAATACCATGGCGACGCCTGTCAGGGTATTGGCTCCGGCAGGTTTCAGGTTACTGCTATTGGTATCAAAGGTAACGTTATTCGGCATATTCAAGACAATGTTCTCGCCCTGACGAGTGACGCTTACACCGGTACCGCTCATTTTTTCACGTAATTTGGCTTCCTGCACATCCATGTAGTACCCGGCCCCGCCACCTAATGCCGCGCCCGCCGCTGCACCAATTAATGCACCTTTACCACGATCATGTTTAGACGATGACAACATACCAATTCCTGCCCCCAGCGCGGCCCCGATACCGGCCCCATAACCCGATTTACCGGCTTGCGACTCACCGGTATAAGGATTCGTGGTACAGGCTGAGAGGATCAGTGCGACGGAGACGATGACGACAGGAGCCAGAATACGCTTTTTCATGAAATTACCTTAATTGACACTCTATTTCGGCGAAGAGATGACAACATCGCCAAATAGCGGATAAAAAATTTATTAACCAGCATTAACTACATTGGCTGGCATTGATGTGCCATCGTTATCCGGTAAAAGGTCAGCGAATACCATTGAGAAAACTCTTATAATGCTGCCAGATTGGCGGAAGTGCTGGTTTTCTCGACAAATTTCTCATAAGAGCGCGCTATGGCAATGAAAAAGTCGTTAGTACGCCCAAAAGCGCGGTTATTACGGCTCCCACACAAGTCTTGCCATCATTGCATCTTGTTTTTCTGCGGTATGAACAGTGCCTTGCGATATGAATAAAGAAAGCGATAAAAGACGGGTTAATGTGTGGATTGTTGCCAATGCATCGTGAGGATTGTGCCCTGAGTTTCTGCGTGATAAGCCCGCCCGATGACCGTAAAACCCTGTTTACGATAGAAGCGGTAGGCGCGCTGGTTTTGCTGATACACCTCCAGACTCAGCGCTGGGTAGTGTTGCTGAACATGGTCCATCAAGGCCTTGGCGACACCGTGGCCGTGAAAGGCTTGAGCAACAAATAACGCCCCGACAAGTTGTTCTTCCAGGATACTGATAAACCCGATAATCGCGTTTTTCTCACCGGCCGCCCCCGGTTGCTGATATACCCAGGTACGTGCTACCGGAAGATAAGTCTCTCTGATTAAGGGAGCGCTCTCATGCCAGTATTGCTCGGCAACAAAAGGGTGTGCATCAATGGTACTGGTTAGCCACAGTTGCATCAGGGCATTGAGATCGTCGGGTTGGTAGATTCGAATCATTTCACTGCGTTATCTGGGTGGCAGAAACAATTCGCCATGTGATCGTTCACCAAGCCGCTGGCTTGCATAAAAGCATAACAAATCGTCGAACCAATGAATTTAAACCCACGTTTTTTCAAAGCCTTAGACATGGCATCAGATACTACGGTGGTGGCCGGGGCTTCTGCCAGACACCACCAATGGTTAATCTTTGGCTCATCATCAACAAAACGCCAGATAAAGCGTGAGAAGTCTTCGCCGTTGGCTTCCATTGCTAAATAAGCCTGTGCGTTGGTAATAATGGCTTGGATTTTACCGCGATGGCGGATAATTCCGCTGTCCTGTACCAGTTTTTCTACCTCTTCAGGCCCCATTTTAGCCACCCGCACCGGATCAAAATGATGGAAGCATTTGCGATAATGCTCCCGTTTTTTCAGCACGGTTATCCATGAAAGCCCCGCTTGTTGCCCTTCCAGACAGATCATTTCAAACAATGCCCGGCTATCTTTGAGTGGCACACCCCATTCGGTGTCGTGGTAGGCCAGGTAAAGGGGATCAGAGGTAACCCAACCACAGCGTTGCAAGCTCATATTTATTTACCTTTTTTGTTGTTTGTTATAGCGTTTGTAGCTTGTTATAGCATCTGTGTAGCTTGTTATAGCGGAGGATGATCGCTGTTCAGGTACAGATAAGCAACCCGCTCATTTCTATTCTGTGGTGACCTTAATAGGGGGCTGGTGTGGTTAGAAATGGTGAAATTTAAACCACTTTATCCCTTCGTCGGGCCATAAATTAAACCTGATTGCAGCATCTTACCGGATTCTGGCTGTATATCTTACGGTCAACGGGTATACTGACCCATTCCATTTTAATCCACTTGTATCGCGTGCGAATCCAACATGCAAAAGTTTGATACCAAGACCTTTCAGGGCCTGATCCTGACGTTACAGGACTATTGGGCGCGCCAAGGCTGTACCATTGTTCAACCACTGGACATGGAAGTCGGCGCGGGTACCTCCCATCCAATGACCTGCCTGCGCGCAATTGGCCCAGAGCCAATCGCTGCTGCTTATGTACAACCTTCACGCCGCCCGACCGACGGTCGCTACGGTGAGAACCCGAATCGCCTACAACACTATTATCAGTTCCAGGTGATCATTAAACCTTCGCCAGACAACATTCAGGAGCTGTATTTAGGCTCGCTGAAAGAGCTAGGTCTGGACCCGACCATCCACGATATTCGTTTCGTTGAAGATAACTGGGAGAACCCAACACTGGGGGCCTGGGGTCTGGGTTGGGAAGTGTGGCTAAATGGCATGGAAGTCACGCAGTTTACTTACTTCCAGCAAGTGGGTGGCTTGGAATGCAAACCGGTCACCGGCGAGATCACTTATGGTCTGGAGCGTTTGGCGATGTACATTCAGGGCGTAGACAGCGTTTATGACCTGATATGGTGCGACGGTCCGCTGGGTACCACCACTTACGGCGATATTTATCATCAGAATGAAGTGGAGCAATCCACCTATAATTTCGAATACGCCGATGTAGATTTCCTGTTCTCCTGCTTTGAGCAGTACGAGAAAGAAGCGCAGTCCCTACTGGCGCTGGAAACTCCACTGCCGCTGCCTGCTTACGAACGTATTCTGAAAGCGGGTCATACGTTTAACTTGCTGGACGCCCGTAAAGCTATCTCGGTTACCGAGCGTCAACGCTATATTCTGCGCATCCGTACGCTGACCAAAGCTGTCGCCGAGGCTTATTATGCCTCCCGCGAGGCATTGGGCTTCCCTATGTGCAAAAAGAATCAGAACTAAGAGGCTGTCATGACTCAACAGACTTTCCTGGTGGAAATCGGCACGGAAGAGCTGCCGCCGAAGGCTCTTCGTTCTCTGGCCGAATCTTTTGCCGCTAATTTTACGGCTGAACTGGATAACGCTAATTTGTCTCATGGTGAGGTGAGTTGGTACGCCGCACCGCGCCGTCTGGCAGTAAAAGTGGCCAATTTAAGTGCGGCTCAGGCTGATCGTGAAGTCGAAAAGCGCGGCCCGGCCATTGCGCAAGCGTTTGATGCTGAGGGTAAACCTAGCAAAGCCGCTGAAGGTTGGGCGCGTGGCTGCGGTATTACTGTCGATCAGGCGGAGCGTCTGGTGACGGATAAAGGCGAGTGGCTGCTGTACCGCGCCCATGTCAAAGGGCAACCTGCCCAGTTATTGCTGGCAGGCATGGTTAATACCGCGCTGAGTAAGTTGCCAATTCCAAAACTGATGCGTTGGGGTGATAAAGAAACTCAATTCGTCCGTCCGGTGCATACCGTGACCCTGCTATTGGGGACTGACGTTATTCCTGGCACCGTGCTGGGTATCAATTCAGATCGGGTGATCCGTGGTCATCGCTTTATGGGTGAAGCGGAATTCACAATCGACAGTGCTGACCAATACCCACAGATTCTGCTGGAGCGTGGCAAGGTCATTGCTGATTATGAATTGCGTAAATCAATCATTAAGCGTGATGCAGAACAGGCAGCACAACAGATTGGCGGCGTTGCTGATCTGAGTGAAAGCCTGCTAGAGGAAGTGGCGTCATTGGTGGAATGGCCGGTGGTGCTCACCGCCAAGTTTGAAGAGAAATTCCTGGCTGTCCCTGCGGAAGCGCTGGTGTACACCATGAAGGGGGATCAGAAGTATTTTCCGGTTTACGATACCGCCGGTCACTTGATGCCACACTTCATTTTTGTCGCCAACATTGAGTCTAAAGACCCTCAACAAATCATTTCTGGCAATGAGAAGGTGGTTCGCCCACGTTTGGCTGATGCTGAGTTCTTCTTTAAGACTGACCGCAAAAAACGGCTGGAAGATAATTTACCGCGTCTGGAAACCGTGCTGTTCCAACAGCAACTGGGTACCCTGCGTGATAAAACAGATCGTATTCAGGCGTTGGCGGGTTGGGTTGCTGCACAAATTGGCGCTGATGTTAATCACGCCACCCGTGCGGGTCTGCTGTCCAAGTGTGACCTGATGACCAACATGGTATTCGAATTCACCGATACTCAAGGTGTGATGGGGATGCACTACGCCCGCCACGATGGTGAAGCTGAAGACGTTGCCGTTGCATTAAATGAACAATATCAGCCACGTTTTGCCGGTGATGACTTGCCATCTAACCCGGTCGCCTGTGCGCTGGCCATTGCCGATAAGATGGACACGCTGGCGGGTATCTTCGGTATCGGTCAACATCCGAAAGGCGATAAAGATCCGTTTGCTCTGCGCCGTGCAGCGTTGGGTGTACTGCGTATTATCGTCGAAAAGAATTTGTCACTGGATCTGCAAACACTGACTGAAGAGGCGGTGCGCCTGTACGGCAGTAAGCTGACCAATGCGAAAGTGGTCGATGAAGTGATTGAATTCATGCTGGGCCGTTTCCGTGCCTGGTATCAGGATGAAGGTCATAGCGTCGATACCATTCAGGCGGTATTGGCACGTCGTCCGACCAAACCGGCTGATTTTGATGCGCGAGTGAAAGCGGTGACCTATTTCCGCACACTGGATGCTGCTGCCGCATTGGCTGCCGCCAACAAACGTGTATCAAATATTCTGGCGAAATCCACAGATACCCTGAATGATCACGTTCATGCTTCGATCTTAAAAGAACCGGCAGAGCTAAAACTGGCGACTCATTTGGTGGTATTACGCGATCAACTGGAGCCGGTTTTCGCGGCGGGTCAGTACAAAGAGGCGCTGGTTGAATTAGCTGCCTTACGGGAAACTGTCGATGAGTTCTTCGAGAGCGTGATGGTGATGGCTGAAGACGATGCTGTACGGGTTAACCGTCTGACATTGCTGAGCAAACTCCGCGAGCTGTTCTTGCAGGTTGCTGATATTTCGCTGTTGCAATAATTTGCTCGATAACATCGTGCTGGGCAATAAGGGGAGCTATACGCTCCCCTCAGACTGCTGACAAAGCCCGATGACGCGATCTTGAACGGTGAGGATAGGCAGAGGAGTAAAGAGTCCGCGCCAAGGATGGCGCGGCTCGAGCCTACATGGATGTATTTACGGCGTCTTTACGATCTGCCTGTTCTCTCCGTCGCGGGCACTTTGTCAATAACCTCAGGGGAGCTATACGCTCCCCTTACGTTATGCCTTTATGGGGTTAGCGATGCGGGCCTTGGCTTACGTTAACGAACCTGGGTTCGTTCGCGGACTCTCCCTGCAACCTCCCGTGCTTTGGGTATATACTCATTAAGATTTTATCCAATAGAGACTTTGTCCAATAGATTGTGTACCGCACGGATTGGATGCTAAGAACGGGATTTTGTGAGAGTAAATAGTTTATTAAGGAGTGATTGCACATGATTTTTGCATTGAACACCGTCCGGAACCCACGCTGGTTGGCACCTTTATTGGCGTTCTTGGTCATGTTCTTGGTGACCGCCTGCGGAGATAAAGAGCCAGAACAACGTAAGGCTTTTATTGATTATCTGCAAAACACCGTGATGCGCAGTGGGATGAAACTGCCAACACTGAGTGAAGACCAAAAGCAGAAGTTTGGCCCTTATGTCAGCGACTACGCGATTTTAGTCACTTTTTCGCAGCAACTGAGTAAATCAGTTGATGCCAGTCTGGTTCCGGCTATTGAGCAAATCAATCAAATCCGCGTGGCACAGGATTATCTCAGTAAGCGTGATGCGTTACAGCAGTCTGCGGGCGCGCTGAACCTGTTAGTACAACAGATCCGCACTGCCAAAGCCCAAGCTGACAGCGCTCAAGCCGCATTGAAGCTACCAGATGATTTGAAAGTGGTGTTCAACAGAGCCTTTGATAACATTGTGACTCAGCCTGCTAATGTGTTGATTCCAGCAGTGCCGGTGGTCTCTTCATTTGTGCAAGATCTGGTTCAGGTTGGGGATTTCCTGCAACAGCAGGGTACGCAAGTGACCTTTAATAACGGTGGCATTCAATTCCAGACTCCGCAGCAAGCCGCTCAGTACAACACGATGATGAGCAACTTGGTCGCCAAGTACCCGGAGATGATGGCAGCGCAAAAGCGCGTGATGAAGGTAATGCAGTAATAGATTTTGTTAAATAGAATTTGAGTATTGCTCAGGGGCCTTTTGGCCCCTGTTATTTTCTTACATATTCCTCTCTGGCTTAAACCACGATAGCGCGATCTTTCGGATGAATGTCGGCTTCTCCTCCTACGAGCAAAAATAACTTGTGACAAATATCACACTTTAAAAACAAACAACCGATCATTAATCGTGACTTAAGTCACACTTGATTGGTTTTTTAGCTCAAAAATTCTACGTTGTGACTTTATTACAGCCTGTAACTGTGATCTTAATCAACAAATACACCGGTGTGATGGGTTGTTTTGTGTGACTTTCGTCACGAAATTTTCGTGAGCTACGCGTGGCTAAAAGAGCATGCTAGAGTTTGTTTTGCATACAGCGTGTTTGCATAAGGTAATACTGGCGGGTTTTGCAAAACTGCCTCCAATTAAAATAATTATATCGCGCTCTTATTGTTAGCGCGTACCAATAGGGGTGTTTTATGTTTTCACCAGACGCAAAGGTCAGGGTCCAAAACTTTGGCCGATTCCTAAGCAATATGGTTATGCCCAATATCGGCGCATTTATTGCTTGGGGCATTATCACCGCACTGTTTATTCCAACCGGCTGGCTGCCCAATGAAACCTTAGCCAAACTGGTTGGACCGATGATTACCTATCTGTTGCCACTGTTGATCGGTTTTACCGGTGGCCGTTTGGTAGGCGGAGATCGAGGTGGCGTAGTCGGTGCCATCACCACCATGGGGGTGATCGTTGGTGCGGATATGCCAATGTTCCTCGGTGCGATGATTGTCGGCCCGCTGGGTGGCTGGGCAATTAAACATTTTGACCGCTGGGTTGAAGGTAAAATAAAAAGCGGCTTTGAGATGTTGGTGAACAACTTCTCATCCGGCATCATTGGTATGTTGCTGGCTCTCCTGGCCTTTATGGCGATTGGTCCGTTGGTTGAAGTCCTGTCTAAAGGGCTGGCTTACGGTGTGGATGTTATGGTGCAGAATAATCTGTTGCCACTCGCATCGATCTTCGTTGAACCGGCAAAAATTCTCTTCCTGAATAACGCCATCAACCACGGTATCTTCTCACCACTGGGTGTCCAGCAAGCCGCTGAAACCGGTAAGTCTATCTTCTTCTTGATCGAAGCAAACCCAGGTCCGGGTTTGGGTGTGTTGATGGCGTATATGTTCTTCGGCAAAGGTAATGCTAAGCAGTCAGCTGGTGGTGCCGCTATCATCCACTTCTTCGGTGGTATCCACGAAATTTATTTCCCTTATGTGCTGATGAACCCTCGCTTACTGTTGGCGGTGATTCTGGGGGGTATGACAGGTGTGTTCACCCTGACTCTGCTGAACGGCGGGCTGGTATCTGCAGCTTCACCGGGTTCTATTCTGGCAATATTGGCAATGACACCTAAAGGTGCTTACTTTGCCAATATTGCAGCTGTTGCCACGGCCTTTGCCGTGTCCTTCGTGGTCTCTGCCATCTTGCTGAAAAGCTCTAAGGCTAAAGACGATGAAGAGGGCCTTGAAGGCGCAACCCGCCGTATGCAAGATATGAAAGCGCAGTCTAAAGGTGTTCAGGCGGCCAATGCCGCTGCTGCTGCCGGCGATTTAAGCACAGTGCGTAAAATTATCGTTGCCTGTGATGCCGGTATGGGTTCCAGTGCGATGGGGGCCGGTGTTCTACGTAAAAAAGTACAAGATGCCGGGCTGAAACATATTGCGGTGACCAACTGTGCAATCAACAACTTACCGGAAGATGTGGATCTGGTGATCACGCACCGTGATTTGACTGAGCGGGCGATGCGCCATGCACCGCAGGCACAGCATATCTCGCTGACTAACTTCCTCGACAGCCAGCTGTACAACAATCTGACGGCGGAACTGCTGCAAGCCAGTCAATTGGTTGATAATACTAAAGTACAGAAAGTGATTGAAAAACTGGACGATAGCTTCGAAGCATTTGAAGATAATTTGTTCAAGTTGGGGGCGGAGAATATCTTCCTCAATCAGCATGCGACCGCCAAAGAACAGGCTATCCGCTTCGCCGGTGAACAGTTGGTCAAAGGTGGCTATGTCGAACCTGAATATGTTGAGGCGATGCTGGATCGTGAAAAATTGAGCTCAACGTATCTGGGTGAGTCTATCGCAGTGCCACATGGCACGATTGAAGCAAAAGACCGTGTGTTGAAGACCGGGGTGGTGTTCTGTCAATACCCGGAAGGCGTGCGCTTTGGCGATGAAGAAGATGATGTCGCCCGTCTGGTGATTGGTATTGCTGCCCGTAACAACGAGCACATTCAAGTCATTACCAGCCTGACAAATGCACTGGACGACGACTCGGTGATTGCGCGTTTAAGTAAGACCACCAACGTGCAGGAAGTATTGGATTTACTGGGCGGTAAAACGTCTGCTTGATATACCCGTCATACTTCAAGCTGCATGAGCGTTGGCTGCCTTGCCTGCCTGCAACGCGAATTATTTAGCGTATAAACAAGTCATAACTGATAGGGCTGTTGGAAGAAAATGGCCCTTTTACAGCAAGGTAACGAATATGAAAGCATTACATTTTGGCGCAGGGAATATTGGCCGTGGCTTCATCG
The DNA here is from genome assembly GCF_001053095.1 of Yersinia similis. GTDB lineage: Bacteria > Pseudomonadota > Gammaproteobacteria > Enterobacterales > Enterobacteriaceae > Yersinia > Yersinia similis. The sequence continues at coordinate 23,932 of NZ_CGBP01000020.1, forward strand.
GCAAACTGCTCGCTGATGCCGGTGCGCAACTGACTTTCGCCGATGTGAATCAACCATTGTTGGATGAGCTGAATAAACGTAAAAGTTATCAGGTCAATGTGGTCGGTGAACAGGCACGGGTTGAAGAGGTAAAGAATGTCAGTGCGGTAAACAGCGGTAGCCCAGAAGTGGTTGCGCTGATTGCTGAGGCCGATATTGTCACCACCGCTGTTGGCCCACAAATTTTGGCCAGAATTGCCGCGACAGTGGCACAGGGTCTGATAACCCGCCATCAGCAAGGGAATACCCGCCCACTGAATATTATTGCCTGCGAAAATATGGTGCGTGGCACTAGCCAATTAAAACAACATGTGTTTGCTGCCTTACCAGAAGATGAACAAATATGGGTAGAGCAGCATGTGGGTTTTGTGGATTCGGCAGTAGATCGTATTGTCCCCCCCTCTGAAGCAGGTAGTACTGATATCCTGGCTGTCACGGTAGAAACTTTTAGCGAATGGATAGTCGACGGTACCCAATTTAAAGGCCAGCCACCCGAAATCGTGGGCATGGAATTGACCGATAATCTCATGGCTTTTGTCGAGCGTAAGCTCTTCACGCTGAATACCGGGCATGCTATTACCGCGTATCTGGGCCAACTGGCAGGCCATCAAACGATCCGCGATGCGATTCTCGACCCGGCGGTGCGTCAAACAGTAAAAGGTGCGATGGAAGAGAGCGGTGCGGTACTGATTAAGCGTTATGCTTTCGACCCACAGAAACATGCCGCTTATATCAACAAAATTCTCTCTCGTTTTGAAAATCCTTATCTGCACGATGATGTCGAGCGGGTTGGCCGCCAGCCACTGCGTAAACTGAGCGCCGGTGATCGTTTGATCAAACCGCTGCTAGGTACGCTGGAGTATCAATTGCCGCACGATTCTTTGGTAACGGGTATTGCCGCCGCCATGAGCTATCGCAGTGAGCAAGATCCGCAGGCCCAAGAGTTGGTGGCGTTATTGGCACAATTAGGGCCGAAAGCTGCGTTAGCGCAAATTTCAGGCTTGCCTGCTGATAGTGAGGTTGTCGAACAGGCGGTGAGTGTGTATAACGCCATGCAGGAGAAGCTGGCGCACTGATTGTAGTGATAAGCCAGCTATGTCCCATTGGCCTGGTAACGGAAACGATAGCAGGCCAATGATACGACAATAAAGGATTTGCCAACGGATAATTGATCCGCTGCAGCAGAGGGTAAATACCGGATTAAATTTATGCGGTGTTTATTTTGCCGTGGCGTCATAATCAGGCGGACAGGACTTCACCAACTTCCCAGTGACCAGCAATGATTGAAAAAACACAAGCATTTGAGAATCGGGTTCTTGAACATTTGAACGCTGGAAAGACCGTGCGCAGCTTCTTGATGGCGGCAGTCGATTTATTGGCTGAAGCACTGAATATACTCGTAGTGCAGATTTTTCGTAAAGATGATTATGCGGTGAAGTATGCCGTGGAGCCGTTACTGGTCGGTGACGGGCCATTGGGCGAACTCTCTGTGCGGTTGAAGCTGGTTTATGCCCTAGGGGTGATCACCCGGCATGAATATGAAGATGCTGAGCTATTAATGGCGCTACGTGAAGAGCTAAACCACGATGGCACCGAGTATCGCTTTACCGATGACGAAATCCTCGGGCCATTTGGTGAATTGCATTGTGTCGATGAATTGCCGCCAGTACCCACTTTTTTACGCCCTGATGAAGCCGATGCTTCGCTGATTGCCATGCAACGCCAGCGTTATCAGCAAATGGTACGCTCCACCATGGTGCTGTCTATCACGGAACTACTCTCCCGCATCAGCGTCAAACAGGTCTCTAAACTCTCGCCATTAGGTCATGGTTAATCACGAAATTACGTTTAGCCACTCTTCTACCAACAGCCATACAGCAGTGATTGCCATTAAACCGCCCATCACGCCATTAAATAACCGCAATTTCCAGTTAACCTGTGTAGTACATCCAGTTAGCCTGTAGTGCATGGCGCAGTTAATCCCCCATGATTGCCCAAACCCCATGTCAGACTGCTGACAAACCCCGATGACTTGATCTTGAACGGTGAGGATAGGCAGAGGAGTAAAGCGTCCGCGCCAAGGATGGCGCGGCTCGAGCCTACATGGATGTATTTACGGCGTCTTTACGATCTGCCTGTTCTCTCCGTCGCGGGCACTTTGTCAATAACCTCATGTCATTATTCTTTTCTTATGGGGAGAGTCCTCTGCGCTATAGTTTGTTATTATACGTGCATAGTACTGTGTAGTTTACACGTATAATCATCACAGGAGAGCGTCCCATGGCAGCCAAACAACGCAATACACAGAACGTCACAATGACTGTAGAGCGAGACTTACTAAGCAGGGCGCGTGAGGCCGGTATTAACCTTAGCGCTACCCTGGCGGCCGCTCTAGATGCCGAACTACGTCATCACGCAACGAGAAAATGGCAGGAAGAGAACACGGAAGCCCTTGAGGCATTAAATCGTTTCCATGATGAACATGGTTGCTTCAGCGATGAATACAGGACGTTTTAACGATGCAATTCACTGTCTACTGTAATACCGGAAAAAGCGTCGCTTACCCCCTGTTACTTGATGTAACGAGCGACATTATCGGACAACTAAATCGTCGAATTGTAATCCCGCTGTTACCTGTTGAAAAATATCCGGGCGGCAATCGTCCAGATCGAATGATTCCCCTTATTAGGCTGACAGACGGCAAAGAATACGCAGTAATGACTCACGAACTGGCAAGTATACCTGTTCGCGCTCTGGGGGCAGAGTTCTGCGGCGCGGCGCAATATTGTACACAGGTAAAAGCGGCAATAGATTTTCTTCTTGATGGAATTTGAGACCTCTCTGGCAACGGTCAGCAAAACCTGGCACTCGGCACGCTCTATTCGCCCAATGGCCGCTATCGTAATGCGTTTCGGCTCTCTTGCTGCTATCCCTTTAATAGCCGCTATACTGAGGCATTGATGCGGGTTGGGCTGGCCGCCTGTGAAATTAGCGGCTTACCTGCCGGAACGGCGTGGCAACCGGTGCAAGAGCCAGTGGCTTAGTGGAATGCATCTCTGTCTTGATACACAATCAGTGTTATTATATCTCTAACTTTAGTGAAATATCGTGCCCATCAGAGGCATGTACGGACCAATATTATGAAAGAACATGCAGAAATCAAACGCTTAAGCGATATGCTGGATGCGCTGAATCACAAAGACCCGGCGGTGATCCAAAAGGGTAATGTGGAGCTAATTACCCAGCATATGAAAGAAAAAGAGAAACTGGCCGCTGAAATTCAGCGTCTGAAAGAAGTGCGGGTAAAAAATCTGAGTGAAGAAGCTCAAAAACTGGCTCAACTGCCTTTCAGCCGTGCTATTACCAAGAAAGAGCAAGCGGATATGGGCACCTTGAAGAAAGCGGTGCGCGGTATTGTGGTGGTGCACCCAATGACAGCATTAGGCCGTGAAATGGGCCTAAAAGAAGTGACAGGCTACGCTAAAAAAGCGTTTTGATCGCCTGCGGTAACCTCTGGGTGGCATGGCCGCCACCCGGTGTGTTTTCTCTTTGGGTATTCTCCCTCCCTAATTCTTTAAGTGTAATAACGGTTTTGCCTTCGTTAATACAATACAACCGTAAAGCAGCGAACTCATGAAATTAAAAAGTTACCTGATGTTCACTACCTGTAGCTGGCAGAGCCAATAAACTGAGAAAATGTTTCGCACCATATTTGTACCGTTGTGTAATCGTCTGGATTGACGTCTGCGGGCAACGTCTTTTTGAAGTTACCAAAATTTTTCAAGTCACCAATTAATTTTGCATCATCCTTAATTTTAAGAAATGATTCTTTATCATCCGCCTGGGTTTTCGTCAGATAGATTTTGTAATCAGGTCCTGGTGCAATTTCTCCTTCAAAGGCAATTTCGTGTTCTGATACATACAGTTTTCCTTCTGCCCAGTGTACGGCATCACTTCCTTTCTGGTTGCGGCTAAACTCACTGGTATATTTTGCAGATTGCTTTACTACCTGAATCTCAGGTGCTGTAGCGTTAGTTTCTGCGGTTAATATTGGCAAGATATAAATCCCCAATCCTGTTCCCGCAGCAAATACGACAAGATGTGTTACTAACATTAAAGCTTTCATTCGATTTGTCATAAAATAACTCTCGGATAATCTTACTTAACCTCTTAGGTCGGGTGTTTAATCCCTTGGTCCCAGACCGTCAGTCAGTATTTTTATCATAAGTCAGCGCAGTGCCTATCATCCCTGCAGCGATAAAATTGAACCTATAAAGTGTGGCTGTGGCATCGCGCAGTATTCGCTAAAAATATATAGCGCAGGCTATCTGGTCATGCAATGCTATTTTTTGCGTGATCGATAAAAAATAATTATATAGTTAAGTTATAACCTGTTAATCAAGGTGTCCATATGAAAGAAAAGAATCTGGGCGTCCCCGTTTGCTATCGGAGTAAGCATGAATAGAAGCAATGTTTCAGGTTTTTTCTCGGAAAGGATACAAGGCTACCGCCATCTCCGATCTGGCGAAAGTGCCAACCAGCCATACTCTATCTCGCTTTTGGTAGCAAAGAGGGTATGTATCTGGCAGCACAGGCTGTGCATGTACTGAATTTTTTTGATACAAAAACCGTCAGTATCCGCTAGAAATCATAACCATTAATAACGTCTAAAATATCCTGTCTTTTTTTGTATTTAACGCTTAATTTTTCTTGCAAACTACGGGCTTTGCTACACGTGACATTCACTTTTTTCTCTATCTCAACCTGTCGTTCTTTAGGCAGTGTTGAGTCCCACTCGCCAGAGAAATATTGGCAGTCATCTGCTACGTTTAAATAGGCCGTGATATCTGCCGGATATTTTTCAGAGGCATGAGAACACTCCAGTAAAATAAAAAATGGCATAATAAAGAATATTATTTTTTTCATACTATCGACCGTCCGTTGAGCAATGGGGTTTATCTTTTGAACCGCCATGGTGTTTGATTATACCAAAGCTATTACCATTTTTTATTCGTTGGGTTGTCTTTGCTGAAAAGTAGAAACAACCCATGCTAAAGAATAAAATAATCAGATGTCCTGCAAGATTGCCGGAGTTTACTCCATATATACCACCGTCATTAATCATTTCTTTAATGACAAACAATAGACTTATAATTGTATAGGCTGATATAGCAAAGAAAATTGAGGAAAATACTATCATCACTATCCGTAAAATTAATTTGAGATTCATTTTCTAATCATCTGTGTAAAAACTGATAATATGTTACATTCCAATGCAGTAAAAATACATAGTGAAGTGATGATTATCTGATTTAATAAAAATCATTACAGAAAAAATAGGTTAGTTATCGTATCTGTTCTTTTCCGGGGTATCGATAATAGATAGTGATTTTCTGCGTACAGGCTACGATTGGTTGGGCCTGAAAAAATGGCAGAAATAACCGTAGTGGCTATTCCTGCCGATATTGAGGGATTAGAACGTTTCCCAGTTATCCTGCTGCTTGGTCCGACGGTCTTCTGGCGTATGAAGCCCGTTATAGGCCACTGGCGTCACAACACTGCCTTCATCTGTCGCGCCTTCACCTTCTGATAGCCGGAATACCGCTACTGCCTGAGCCAGTAAGATGGCCTGTTCAGCCAGTGAATCGGCGGCGGCGGCAGATTCTTCCACCAAGGCGGCATTCTGCTGCGTGGTATTGTCCATTTCAGAGATAGCCTGGCTAACTTGGGTGATACCGCGGCTTTGTTCATCCGATGCTGAAGCAATTTCTGCCATAATATCGCGGACATGAGTCACTGAACGGACAATTTCCTCCATGGTTTGACCGGCATCTTTTACCAAAGATGTCCCGGCTTTGACCTGAGAAACTGACACGCCAATCAGCCCCTCAATTTCTTTAGCGGCCTGCGCGCTGCGATGTGCCAGATTTCTGACTTCACTGGCGACTACCGCAAAGCCACGGCCTTGCTCACCCGCCCTGGCCGCTTCAACGGCAGCATTCAACGCCAAAATATTGGTCTGGAAAGCGATGCTGTTAATCACCGAGGTGATTTCAGAAATACGTTTGGAACTGCCAGAGATATCATTCATGGTGCGCACTACATCATTGACCAGCTTACCGCCCTGTTGTGCGGTCTGCGAGGCTTCGGTGGCCAATTGATTGGCGTGATGAGCGTTATCCGTGTTCTGTTTTACTGTGGCGTTTAATTGTTCCATGCTGGCGGCAGTTTCTTCTACGGCGGCGGCTTGTTGCTCGGTACGGGACGATAAATCAGTATTGCCAGCGGCAATCTCACCAGAGGCATGGGATACCTGGCTGACACCAATGCGGATTTCATCAATCATGGCACGCAGGTTTTCATTCATTCGGGCGACGGCATTCATCAACATGCCCAGTTCGTCGGTACGGGATGATGTGGTTGCTGCGGTTAAATCACCGGTGGCAATACGTTCTGCCATATCCAGTGTGGCACGTAGAGGCACGGTAATTTGACGAGTCATGCGCCAGGCGATCAACAGCCCCAAGAACAAGGCCGCAATAGCGGCAATGGCGAGTTGGTACTGGGCATTGTTAATCTCGTTGTGCGTACCTTGCAACTCTTGGGTAAACAGTTGGGTGGCCAACGTATTCAATTCATTCGCACTGGCTTCCATCACTTTACCAACATCCAGTTCTTGCTGATAAGCCGGTAAATAGGCCAGAACGTTGTCTTTATAGAGGGCTAGGTTAGCGGCAACCGGTGCTAATAGTTTCTGCTGCTCGGCAGATAACACGGACATGAAAGCATTTGCTGCACTGTTGGCAATGTTAATTGAAGTCATCAGTGCAGCTTCGGCATCTTTATTACGATCCAGTAATAAACCGCGCGCGTTGTAACGCACTGTCATTAATTTTTGGCTCATTTCTGCTAGCAGTATTTGCGTATTGGTATCGGCCCCTTCATTAAGCAGGCTTTGCTGTAGTGCATTGATATTATTTAGGCTTTCAGAGATATTCCAGCTTTGACGCACTTTATCTTTATTGGCCACCGTATTTACAAAGTTCGTCTGTTGTTGCTGGTACTCCTCAACGACATTGGTAATGTTGGCAATATTTTTTCGGTTATCAACTGACCAGCGGAGATTGGCACTTTGGGTCAGTAAATTTTTTATCTTATTGATGTGCTGTGTGTTTTCTGTGATGTATTTCAGGTCATAGGTACGTTCATAAAGTGCGCGGTTATATTTTGCCTGATTCGCTTCGTCGTTTATTTTGTAGCTCAACTCGACTTTGTAAGCATGTTCTTCGATCACGGAGAAGTGATAAGCGGTGGTGCCCGCAATGACTCCGACCAATAGCAACATCAGGAAAAAGCTTAAGCCCAGTTTTTTTCCGACTTTTAGGTTATCAAAGCTGCCAATAATTTTGCTAAATACCGCCATATTCTTCTCCGTTATACGGTGTTTCTGATATGAATTAATCAGCGTAGGTGAGTTTGGTAAGGTCTAATTATTAGAGAAGTTAAAGGACTGGCGTACGCGGGGCAGCCTTGGCAAGAGTGCTTTTCCCAAACGTCTTTTTTCTACATCCATGCATTGTTATCATGGATGCCAGTAACCTTCTTGTATGATCTATCGGCAGGAATTGATGAAACTTTAACAATAAAAATGCCAGCAAGAGTGTCTTGCTGGCATGTGTTTTCGTACTTGAAGCTTATCTGCAACGCCACATTCTTTGGCTATGCAACGGGCGGTTTAAGGCCCGTTTTATGGATTAAGCGAATTACTTGGCTTGAGTGAAACGCGCTGCGGCTTCGTCCCAGTTAACGACGTTCCAGAATGCTTTGATGTAGTCTGGGCGGCGGTTTTGGAATTTCAGGTAGTAAGCGTGTTCCCACACGTCCAGGCCCACAATCGGGAAACCTGATACGCCAGAAACGGCTTCGCCCATCAGCGGGCTATCTTGGTTAGCGGTTGAAACAACAGCCAGTTTGCCGTCGTCTTTCAGTACCAGCCAAGCCCAGCCAGAACCGAAACGGGTCGCAGCAGCTTGTTCAAATTTTTCTTTGAAGCTGTCTACGCTGCCGAAATCGCGCTCAATAGCGGCTTTCAGGTCACCGGCTAGGGTGGTGCCCAGTTTCAGGCCTTTCCAGAACAGACTGTGGTTAGCGTGGCCGCCTGCGTTGTTACGCATGAAGGTGCGCTTTTCAGCAGGCACTTTATCCAGGTCTTTGATCAGATCTTCAACGCTCAGGCCCGCCAGCTCCGGGAAGCTCTCCAACACCGTATTTGCATTGTTAACATAGGTCTGATGGTGTTTGGTGTGATGGATTTCCATCGTCTGCTTATCGAAGTGTGGTTCTAAGGCATCATAAGCATAAGGCAGTGATGGCAGTGAATAACTCATAATCATCGTCTCCGTAGTGTAGGACGGCGCAAAAAAAGTAAGCACCGCGTAAGCATGGGGATCATTATAGTTAATTAAATGATATTGAAAATGATTATCAAATCCATGTTTATCGTATGGTTACTTGGGGGCGATGAAGAATAAAATGTGGTCAATAATATTTTTATAAAATTAACTGATGATACGGTGTAACCCGCTTCTTTTTGATATTTTACGTTTAAAATAACCAACTTATCAGTGACAGTGTCCTCACGGTACAAAATGAGGTATCCACTATCAGCGAAATTGACAACTAGCTCAAGTCTGAGTGTGGTCGTCGGTCACTGGGAATTTGACATCAGTCTCTCCATTATCTTTATATCTTTGGTGTCACCAATGAGTGGATTGTCGATAAATCGATCTCTGTTATTTCATTCGCTGCGGATGGGTATACACCGTTGCCCGCCCCGGTTTACTGAAACCGACTAGCGTCAAATTGCAGCGCTCGGCGACTTCAACGGCAAGCGTGGTGGCGGCGGAGACGGCAAATAAAATCTCTGCGCCACACATGGCAGTTTTTTGCACCATTTCATAGCTGGCACGGCTGGAAACCAGCACCGCACCTTGTTGCCACGGTTGTTTTGCCCGCATCCCCAGTAGCTTATCCAGTGCAACATGGCGACCTACATCTTCACAACCGCCTAATAACTTACCTTCAGGATTAATCCATGCTGCAGCATGGGTACAGCCGGTGAGTTGACCGACCGGTTGTACCTGTTTTAGCTGGGCAAGGGCGGCATCCAAATGCTCCAGATTAAATGTCTGGGTGAACGGTAGCGGGGTAATCGGGCGGAAGATATCGTCCAGTTGTTCAATGCCACAGACTCCACAACCGGTACGCCCTGCCATGGCGCGGCGGCGCTCTTTCAGGCCAGAAAAACGGCGACTGGATAGCTCAATATTGACCTCTATGCCGTTACAGCCGGGAGTGACCTCAACAGAATAGATTTCCTGCGGACTGCTAATGATGCCTTCTGATAACGAAAAGCCCAGCGCGAAGGCATCCAAATCTTTAGGGGTTGCCATCATCACCACATGGGAGATGCCGTTGTATACCAACGCAACGGGCACCTCTTCTGCCAGCCAATCCTGTTGTGGTACTGCCAATTTATGCCGTTGTAGCACGTCAAGTTGCCGGGCACCGCGGATTTCGGTGCTAGAGGATAATCTCGAAGGTTTGATCTGGCTCACTGTGCTGTCCTGAAAGTTATAACCCATAATCACAATGTGGTAACATTCACATTAAGAATGGTGTGGCTATGTATTATCTAACATAGAAATTCATTCCACACAGAAAAAGCGTGATATCGCATGAGCGATTTTAGCGCCTCCCATTTTATTGAGGGAAGCGTGAACTGGAAATAATGTGACAATGAAGGAGATACCCATGCAGGTCAGCAGAAGGCAGTTCTTTAAGATCTGCGCTGGCGGTATGGCAGGAACAACGGTCGCGGCACTCGGCTTCATGCCGTCAGTGGCGTTGGCGGAAACGCGCAATTATAAATTGCTGCGTGCTCGCGAGACACGAAACACCTGCACATATTGCTCTGTCGGTTGTGGGCTTTTGATGTATAGCCTTGGCGACGGCGCGAAAAATGCCAAAGAAAGTATTTTTCACATCGAAGGGGATCCGGATCATCCGGTTAACCGTGGTGCACTATGCCCGAAAGGGGCTGGGTTGGTCGATTTTATCCACAGCGAAAGCCGCCTGAAATACCCAGAATATCGGGCACCTGGCTCAGACAAGTGGCAGAGAATCACTTGGGATGATGCGTTTACTCGCATTGCCAAATTAATGAAAGAAGACCGGGACGCTAACTTCATTAAGACCAACGATGCCGGTGTTACCGTCAACCGTTGGTTAAGCACCGGTATGCTGTGTGCTTCGGCATCGAGCAATGAAACGGGTTATTTGACCCAAAAATTTAGTCGCGCTCTCGGCATGCTTGCCGTAGATAACCAAGCACGTGTCTGACACGGACCAACGGTAGCAAGTCTTGCTCCAACATTTGGTCGCGGTGCGATGACCAACCACTGGGTTGATATTAAGAACGCGGATTTAATTATCGTCATGGGCGGTAATGCGGCAGAAGCGCATCCGGTGGGGTTCCGCTGGGCGATGGAAGCCAAGATCCACAACAATGCCAAGCTTCTTGTGATAGATCCGCGCTTTACCCGTACGGCATCGGTGGCTGATTTCTATACGCCAATCCGCTCTGGTACTGATATTGCGTTTCTGTCCGGCGTATTGTTATACCTGATTTCCAACAATAAAATTAACCGCGAATATGTCGAAGCCTATACCAACGCCAGCTTGCTGGTGCGGGAAGACTATGCTTTCGATGATGGCCTGTTCAGTGGCTATGACGCCGAAAACCGCAAATACGATAAAACCAGCTGGAACTATCAGTTGGATGAAAACGGTTTTGCTAAACGGGATGTCACGCTGCAACACCCGCGTTGTGTGTGGAACCTGCTGAAAGAGCACGTTAGCCGCTATACGCCGGAAGTGGTCTCCAATATTTGCGGTACGCCAAAAGACGATTTCTTACAGGTTTGCGAATATCTCGCCGAAACCAGTGTGTCCAATAAAACGGCGACGTTCCTGTATGCCTTGGGTTGGACGCAGCACTCTGTGGGTGCGCAGAATATCCGGACTATGGCGATGATACAGTTGCTGTTGGGCAACATGGGGATGGCGGGCGGTGGTGTTAACGCTTTGCGCGGCCACTCCAATATCCAAGGGCTGACTGACCTTGGCCTATTGTCGCAAAGCCTGCCGGGCTACCTAAACCTGCCGTCAGAAAAACAGCCGGATATTGATACCTACCTAAAAGCCAATACGCCGAGAGCCCTGTTACCAGGCCAGGTTAACTACTGGAGTAATTACCCAAAATTCTTCGTCAGTATGATGAAAAGTTTCTACGGTGATAACGCCCAAAAGGAAAATGGCTGGGGCTACGACTGGTTGCCGAAGTGGGATAAAGGCTACGACGTATTACAGTATTTCGAAATGATGTCGCAGGGCAAGGTCAACGGCTATCTGTGCCAAGGCTTTAACCCGATTGCCTCGTTCCCGGATAAAAACAAAGTGACAGCAGCGCTGTCGAAGCTGAAATTCTTGGTGACCATTGATCCGCTCAATACTGAAACCGCGAATTTCTGGCAAAACCACGGTGAATTTAACGATGTCGATCCATCGAAAATTCAAACTGAGGTGTTCCGCTTGCCATCCAGTTGTTTTGCTGAAGAGAACGGCTCGATCGTTAACTCCAGCCGCTGGCTGCAATGGCACTGGAAAGGCGCTGATTCACCGGGAGAAGCACTGAACGATGGTGCGATTCTGGCGGGCATCTTTATGCGTATGCGTGAGATGTACCAGCGGGAAGGTGGCGCGGTGCCTGAACAGGTACTCAATATGACTTGGGACTACCTGACACCAGAAAATCCAGAGCCGGAAGAAGTGGCAATGGAAAGTAATGGGCGAGCGCTGGCGGATCTCACTGATGCCGACGGCAAAGTGCTGGTCAAAAAAGGCGAACAGCTCAGTACCTTCGCTCAACTGCGTGATGACGGTACCACTTCTAGTGGTTGCTGGATCTTTGCGGGTAGCTGGACACCAGCCGGTAACCAAATGGCGCGGCGTGATAATGCTGATCCATCCGGTCTCGGTAATACGTTGGGCTGGGCATGGGCATGGCCGCTTAACCGCCGCATTCTTTACAACCGTGCGTCTGCTGACCCGCAGGGTAAACCGTGGGATCCGAAACGCCAGTTGCTGGAGTGGGATGGTGCTAAGTGGGCTGGCATTGATGTTGCTGACTACAGTGCTGCTGCACCGGGCAGTGATGTTGGGCCGTTTATCATGCAGCCTGAAGGGATGGGCCGCTTGTTTGCAACTGATAAGATGGCAGAAGGGCCGTTCCCTGAGCATTATGAGCCATTTGAAACGCCGCTAGGGACTAACCCATTGCATCCGAATGTGATATCTAACCCAGCCGCTCGTGTATTTAAAGACGATCTGGCCGCGATGGGGTCGCACGAGCAATTCCCTTATGTCGGCACCACTTATCGTCTGACCGAACATTTCCACTACTGGACCAAACATGCGTTGCTCAATGCCATTGCTCAACCGGAACAGTTTGTGGAAATTGGCGAAAAACTGGCTGCGAAGAAAGGGATTAAGCAAGGCGACACCGTGAAAGTCAGCTCTAACCGTGGCTTTATCAAAGCCAAGGCGGTGGTGACTAAACGTATTCGTACGCTGAATGTGCATGGGCAAGAAGTTGACACCATTGGTATCCCGATCCACTGGGGATACGAAGGAGTGGCGAAAAAAGGCTTCCTGGCCAATACCCTGACGCCGTATGTCGGTGATGCCAACACGCAAACGCCAGAGTTCAAGGCGTTTCTGGTCAACGTGGAAAAGGTATAACGGAGAGAATCTATGTCACTGCAAACTCAAGACATTATCCGGCGCTCCGGTACTAATTCCCTTACGCCGCCACCTCAGGTTCGTGATCATCAGGAATCGGTGGCTAAACTTATCGATGTCACCACCTGTATCGGTTGTAAAGCCTGTCAGGTGGCGTGTTCGGAGTGGAACGATATCCGTGATGAAGTGGGCCATAACGTCGGGGTTTATGACAACCCCGCCGATTTAACCGCTAAATCGTGGACAGTGATGCGCTTCTCTGAAGTTGAAGATGAAGAGAGCGGCAAGCTGGAGTGGTTGATCCGCAAGGATGGCTGTATGCATTGCGCCGATCCGGGCTGCCTGAAGGCATGTCCATCGGAAGGGGCGATCATCCAGTACGCCAACGGTATCGTTGATTTCCAATCAGAACATTGTATTGGTTGTGGTTACTGTATAGCAGGTTGTCCGTTCGATGTCCCTCGCATGAATAAAGATGACAATCGGGTGTATAAATGCACCTTATGCGTCGATCGTGTCGGTGTTGGTCAGGAACCTGCTTGTGTGAAAACCTGCCCGACTGGGGCTATTCACTTTGGTACCAAAGAGTCGATGAAAGAAGTGGCTGCCGGCCGGGTTGCAGAGCTAAAAACCCGTGGGTTTGATAACGCAGGGTTATATGACCCTGCGGGCGTCGGCGGTACCCATGTGATGTATGTACTGCATCATGCGGATAAACCCCAGCTGTATCATGGACTGCCAGATAATCCGACCATCAGCCCGACGGTAACTTTCTGGAAAGGCATCTGGAAACCGTTGGCTGCGGTAGGTTTCGCGGCGACCTTTGCTGCCAGTATCTTCCATTACGTTGGCGTAGGCCCGAACCGGGTGGAGGAAGAGGAAGAAGACGATGATACAACAGCTCCTACACCTTCCGAGACGGTAGCAAAGGCACCAGAGCAGACAACCTCTGAGCGCCCAGACGAAGGGGAAACGCGGAAATGAAAAAAGAAAAACCAATCCAGCGCTACAGTGCGCCGGAGCGCATTAACCACTGGATAGTCGCCTTCTTCTTTATATTGGCGGCTATCAGTGGATTAGGGTTCTTCTTCCCCTCATTTAACTGGCTGATGAATATTTTTGGTACACCACAGATGGCGCGCATTCTTCACCCCTTTGCCGGGGTGGTGATGTTCGCAGCCTTTTTGATCATGTTTTTCCGCTACTGGAAACATAACCTGATCAATAAAGACGACTTGGAGTGGGCCAAGAATATCCATAAAATCGCCATGAATGAGGAAGTGGGTGACACAGGACGCTATAATTTTGGCCAAAAATGCGTATTCTGGGCAGCTATTATCAGTCTGGTGCTACTGCTAGTCAGTGGCGTGGTGATTTGGCGGCCTTACTTTGCGCCATCCTTCCCTATCCCGCTGATCCGTCTGGCACTACTGGTGCATTCGCTGGCGGCGGTTGGGTTGATTATCGTGATTATGGTGCATGTGTATGCGGCCCTGTGGGTGAAGGGGACCATTACTGCGATGGTGGAGGGCTGGGTACCTGCGGCATGGGCTAAAAAGCACCATCCGCGTTGGTATCGTGAAGTCCGTAGTAAAGATGATGCTCGCGCCAAAAGTCAGCTGCAAGAGAAACAGGAAGAGAAACCCTGATGAGTATTCGTATTGTCCCTAAAGACCAATTAGGTAAACAACGCGAAAAAGGTACAACGGCGGGGAATATCCCGCCGTTACTTTTCGCGAATTTAAAAAGCTTGTATACCCGGCGCACTGAACGTTTGCAGCAGCTGGCGCTGGACAATCCGCTGGCTGATTATCTGGATTTTGCGGCTAAAATTACTGAAGCCCAGCAAAAAGCGCTGCATGACAATCCGTTGGTATTGGATATGCAAGCCGAGTTGGTGCAATCAGCGGCCAGTGGCAAGCCACCCTTGGATGTGAGCGTTTTTCCGCGTACCGAACATTGGCGCAAGCTGCTATCTGCGCTGATTGCCGAGTTGCGTCACGATGCCCCCGACCACATTTTGGCGGTGTTGGATAATCTCGATAAAGCATCGGTTCATGAGCTGGAGTTGTACGCTGATGCCTTGCTAAACCGAGATTTTTCTCAAGTCGGTAGTGAGAAAGCCCCGTTTATATGGGCCGCTTTATCGCTCTATTGGGCGCAGATGGCCAGCCAGATCCCCGGCAAAGCGCGGGCTGAATATGGTGAACACCGTCAATTTTGCCCAGTGTGTGGCAGCATTCCGGTTTCCAGTGTTGTACATATCGGCACCCATAACGGCTTGCGTTATTTGCACTGTAATTTGTGTGAAAGCGAATGGCATGTGGTGCGGATTAAATGCAGTAACTGTGAGCAAACCCGTGATCTTAACTATTGGTCGTTGGACAGCGAATTGGCCGCAGTAAAAGCAGAAAGTTGCGGTGATTGTGGTACTTACCTAAAAATTCTTTATCAGGAAAAAGATCCGCAGGTGGAAGCGGTCGCTGATGATTTGGCCTCATTGATCCTTGATGCCAAGATGGAAGGTGAAGGATTCGCCCGCAGCAGTATTAATCCATTTTTGTTCCCAGGTGAGTAATACGTAACCTTGCTACAATTTACCCTAAATAAGTCGAGTTGCAGGAAGGCGGCAATAGCGTGAATCCCCAAGAGCTTATTGATGTTAGGTCAATGGCAAATCAGTGACCGGGGGGAGCGAGGGCAGTCAACGTACATGTAACTCGACGTATGGCGGGTATATCGTTTAATTAATCTGTTTGAGTGACTATGAGCGCAGAACCACACCCATTATATCGCCAGTTACCGGCCATTGATCGCTTACTGAATGAGCCTGAAATGGCCCCCTTATTGGCGGAGTATGGCCCTGTTCTTTTGGCCGACACCCTGCGTCAATTACAGGTGGAAGCTCGTGAATATATCGGTCAATTTCATACTCTGGCTGATTGGTGTGCGGACTGGCCTGCCGCTTTACGTCAACGATTGAATCAACGGCAACCCGCGTTAAAACCTGTGTTTAATCTTACCGGCACGGTGCTGCACACCAATTTGGGGCGTGCGCCGCTGGCAGAATCTGCTATTGCGGCGGTGACCGATGCCATGCGAAGCGCGGTCACCTTGGAATACTCCTTAGAGGGCGCGGGCCGTGGGCACCGTGATCGGGCTGTTGCCGATTTACTCTGTACCCTGACCGGTGCGGAAGATGCCTGTATCGTCAATAACAATGCGGCGGCGGTCTTCCTGTTGTTAACGGTCATGGCGGCGGGGAAGCAAGTCGTGGTCTCCCGTGGTGAACTGGTCGAGATTGGCGGTGCGTTTCGCATTCCTGATGTCATGCGTCAGGCAGGATGTGAACTGGTCGAAGTGGGTACCACGAACCGAACACATCTGAAGGATTACCGGCAGGCCATCAATGAAAATACGGGCCTGCTGATGAAGGTTCATACCAGCAATTACAGTATTGAGGGTTTCACGGCCGCGGTATCCGAACAGCAACTGGCGGTATTGGGGCAAGAGTATTCCATCCCGACCGTCACCGATTTAGGCAGTGGTTCGCTGGTGGATATGACCCGTTACGGTTTGCCGGCAGAGCCAATGCCACAACAGTTGATTGCGGCAGGCGTAGATTTAGTGACCTTCTCCGGCGATAAACTGCTAGGCGGGCCGCAAGCGGGGATCATTCTCGGTAAAAAACAGTGGATTGAGCGGTTACAGCAGCATCCGCTGAAGCGAGCATTGCGGGCTGATAAAATGACACTGGCGGCTTTGGACGCCACCTTGCGCCTCTATCAGCAGCCAGATCGGTTGGTTGAACAACTGCCATCCCTGCGGCTACTGACCCGCCCCGTATCAGAGATCGCCGCGTGCGCACAACGCCTGCTGGCCCCACTGAGGGTCTGTTATGGCACAGATTTCACTTTGAATGTTGAATCATGCTGGTCACAAATTGGCAGTGGTTCGCTGCCTGTTGATCGCTTGCCCAGTTGGGCGCTGACTTTTACGCCTAAAGATGGGCGTGGTAGTACATTGGAAGCCTTAACGGCGCGTTGGCGCACATTGACGAAGCCAGCCATTGGCCGTGTGGCTGATGGGCGTTTGTGGCTGGATTTACGCTGCCTAGAGGATGAGGCGGCGTTGCTCAGGGAATTGGCATCATGATTATTGTCACCGCAGGCCATGTCGATCATGGCAAAACCACACTGTTACAGGCCATTACCGGCGTCAATGCGGATCGGTTGCCGGAAGAGAAGCAGCGGGGGATGACCATCGATCTGGGCTATGCCTACTGGCCACTTCCTGATGGCCGTATCATGGGTTTTATTGACGTGCCCGGTCATGAGAAGTTTTTGGCTAACATGTTGGCGGGGGTGGGCGGTATTGATCACGCTCTGTTGGTGGTGGCCTGTGATGATGGCGTGATGGCGCAGACCCGTGAACATCTGGCGATTTTGCGGCTGAGTGGCCGGCCAGCGCTAACGGTGGCATTGACCAAAGCGGATCGGGTTGATGATGAGCGCATTGCACAGGTTCGTCAGCAGATTTTGCAGGAGTTGGTTGCACAGGGCTGGCTGGTGGAGCAGGTTACCCTACTTGTCACGGCGGCAGTAACTGATCGGGGTATCGGTGAGTTACGTGAGCATCTGGCGCAATGTCATCAGAAAAGTGCTCAGAATGGCCGATTACAGCGGCGTTTTCGTCTGGCTATTGACCGGATTTTCAGCGTGAAAGGGGCCGGTTTGGTGGTGACGGGGACGGCATTGGCGGGCGAGGTGGCGGTCGGGGATACCCTGTGGCTGGCTGGCGGTGATTGCCCCGTGCGGGTGCGAGGTATTCATGCCCAGAACCAACCGGCACAGCAGGCGCAAGCCGGCCAGCGCATTGCCCTGAATATCAGTGGTGATATCAGTAAGCAGCAAATTAACCGCGGTGATTGGTTATTGGCGCAGCCGCCGCTGCCGCCGGTGGATCGGGTGTTGGTAACCGTTGATGCAGATACGCCGTTACAACACTGGCAGCCCTTACATCTGTATCATGGGGCCCGCCATATTACGGGCCGTTTTTCACTACTAGGTCACCAACAGTTAATTGACGACCAACAACAATTAATTGACGACCAACAACCGTTAATCGGCCATCAACAAATCATAAATAATCAATCCACATCAGGCGGTCAATCCTCTCAGATTTTGGCAGAGTTGCTGCTGGACAGCCCACTGTGGCTGGTGGAAAACGACCGGGTGATCTTGCGTGATATCGGTGCGAAGAAAACCTTGGGTGGCGCACGGGTGATTCATCTGGCGGTGCCACCACGTGGTAAACGGCAACCGGCGTATTTGGCTTGGTTAACTGCACTGGCCCAGGCGACGAGTGATCGGGAGGTGTTGGATTTACATTTGGCGCAAGGGCCGGTCTCCGTGCGCACGTTTAGTTGGGCGCGCCAGCTTACTGACAATGAGATGGCGGCATTACTGGCGGCGACCGATACTGTCGTTGCCGGGGACATTGCGCTATCACATCCTCACGCACAGCAAGCGCAACAAACCCTCTTGCATGTATTAACCCTCTATCACCAACAGCATGGCGATCAGTTGGGGTTAGGGCGGGCGCGTTTGCGACGTATGGCTTTACCGACTCTCGATGAGGGGGTGGTATTCCGTCTAATTGATAACTTGCTGGTGGAGGGAGCATTACACAACACCCGTGGCTGGTTACATCTGCCAGAACATGGTTTAGCGTTTACTGAGCAAGAGCAGATAGGGTGGCAACAAGCGGTGCCTTACTTTGTTGATGACCCTTGGTGGGTACGTGATTTAGCGGCCGAGTTGCAGGCTGAAGAGGGCGAAATGCGCAGCCTATTACGTAAAGCGGCGCAACTGGGTTATATCACCGCGGTTGTGACGGATCGTTATTATCTGAGCCAACGTATTGAGCAACTTGCTGATTTGGTCCGTGAGTTAGATAGCCGCCAGGGGAGTGTCAGTGCCGCAGATTTCCGTGATCGACTCGGTATTGGCCGTAAACTGGCGATCCAAATTCTTGAATTTTTTGATCGCAGTGGTTTCACTCGCCGCCGGGGTAATGGCCATATATTGCGAGATAGCGGCCTGTTTTCTGCGATAGGTTCTTGAGGAGAGCTATATTGTTGCCAGATCAGCGTTTTGTATAAATTGAGCCCTACTTTGGCAGCAAAAGTATAAATATTTGAAGGATTGATTATCGCATTTTTATCCACTCGCCAGAAAACGGCATCTCCGGCGTCCGCCAGACGGGGAGAAAACGGGTATCCCAACAGCCAGAATAGACCGAATATCAAATCGCTGGCACCTGCTGTATCAGTCATAATTTCCTGTGGATTCAACCCCGTTTGCTGTTCGAGTAAACCCTCCAGAACAAAAATTGAGTCCCTCAAGGTGCCCGGTACAACAATGCCGTGAAAACCAGAAAACTGATCGGAAATAAAGTTGTACCAAGTAATTCCCCGGTTGGAGCCAAAGTATTTTCGATTGGGTCCGGCGTTAATCGTTTTTACTGGCGTAACAAAACGCATACCGTCAGCAGAAGCAACTTCTCCACCACCCCATTGCTGTGCCAGGCTCAAGGTAGCCTGATAATCAACCAGGGGTCATGCGGTTCCGGCGTACAACCCCAGTACAAAAAATCACCTTAACGTACCATATTTTCCGTTTCCCAAACGGAGCCCAAGTATAAACAGAATGTGGGTTGTCTTCGGGTAAAGCCGAAAGTGTGATAAAACGAATATATTGACATTTTGGCGCTCCGGGTAATAAAGAAAAAGTAGAACAGGGTGTATCAGGATAAATATTGATTAGACGTCAGTCTATTATCACGATAGAATATTACAATGCAGTAATAAGGAGATAACGCAGTGACAGAATTAGAAATGGAAAAAAAATTGCTAAATAACGGCTTTACTGCCAAGAATATTGCACATATGAGGAAAATAGTTTCGCGTGATGACAAGAAAAAAGAGACCTATTCCAGTTTACTCATAGAGTTAAAGAAGCGTTTTTTCGCGGGATGTTTGATTTGTGCTATTTTATTTACCCCTCTTATTTTTATGATGTTCAATGATTATACATCGGATGAAATATTCAGTTATCTTGTCGCCCTGATTTTTGGCTTGTATATGACTTATTATATAACGCCACTGAACCTAGCATGGAAGTCATATAGATATCTTTCCAATAAGGAGGAATGATCCTCCTTGCTGTCTATTTTCTTTCATACTCTGAATTATCATCCAGATAGGTGCTACCGATAACTCTTATTTTATTTGTAGCCTTAACACCTTGTATGGTAAGTGCTAGCTTACTCATGCTGTTTATTTTTCGGTAGTAATCGGATGGAATATATTTATACAATCTCCACGCATCGGGTTTTAATGACAATTTAATGACACCATAGAATGACGTAGTTAAATCTGCCGCATAATAGGCCAACATACCGGTTTTTCTTTCAAATCCAAAGAATTCAGCCGTTCCCATATAAGCATCCTGCATAAAACCGGTAGCATTTTTATTGCCTCTTAACCGCTGAACCCCTTCTGATAGACTACTTGCACCATTTAATATCAAATGAGCACCAACGATGATACCGACAATATTTCCTGAAGCTATTGAGCCAAGGAGAATTCCACCTCCGGCGACCATCTGTAAACCGCCAACAATTACAGCTATTCCATCAATAACATAGCCGATAACTTTATCATGCTCTTCAATTTTAGCGGATATGTATACCTTCGCCTGTTTTAATGAAAGCATACTGTCTTGCTTGGAAAGGTGATAGCATTCCATTTTCAAGTTGTCTATCCCTTCCTTGCAATCGTTGTCTGTTCTGGCGTTCCGTATAAAGGTAAGATTTTTTTGTGTAAACTCTTTGATATCATTCTCAAATTTCACTCTCAAGAAAACATCTTTTATATTATTAAACGAAACTCTTCTTGAGAGATTGATTAAGTTATCAGCCTCTATTTTTGCCATTGCATAAAAATATTTATTATTTCTTTCCTGCAAGCTCAAACCAATATCCATTTGCTCACTCCTTTTTTTATGGGGCAATCTAACAAGGTATTATATCTATAGATAGAGCCTATTCCTCTATACATTATATAAAATTACGATTATTGCCCTATTAAAATGGAGTATTTTCAGATGTTTCTTGATACATTTAGCTTTTTGCGGGTAAAGCCAAGACAAATGGGTAATGGCAGAGTAGGGAGGCGGGCCAACCAGCCAGTACTGGTAAATCAGCCATTTTGTCACCTTGCAGGGCAAGCCCGCGACCGTAACAGTCTGTTCGATAACCGCCCAGCGTTATTTCTGACTGGAAATTTTAACGAATATATAGACGCTTAGCGTAGGTTTTCACCCCATTGGACCTCAAACCCCTTTATCTGGGGGAAATACGTATCGGTGTGTTTTTAATACCGTCTTGAGAAATATAACGTGGGTAAGGTTATCCCGCTGGAGAAGCTATCTGATGCTCCTCCAGCATGGAATAAACTTACTCGGCAGCAACCGCCTCGGGTTGGCGGCGGATGAACACCATCACCAAGCCTAGCCACAGTAAACCGCTCATCAGGTTAAACAGATTAAACCCTCTACTGTCGCCCCACAGGTAAGCCACTTTGGCCAACTCGATACCTAAGGTGAAGATCATCATGCTGATCATCCCCATGGCCGCAGAGACGGTTCCTTTACTGATATCACTGGCGAATAGTGTCAACCGCACCAGACCGGCGTTCGCCAGACCGATACCAAAAGCATACAGGCTCAACCCGGCGGTCATCCACAGATAGGCATGGGATGAATAGAGTGTTGAGCCGGCAGCGATCATCAGGCCAACAATCATCGGGCCTGCGCCGTAGCGGATGAGTTGAGGAATACTGGTTTTACCACTCAATCGCGCCAGTGTCAGGTTACCTATAATCAGTGCGCCGAAAATCGGTACCTGCAAAATGCCATATTCAAAAGTAGAGAGCTGCTCTCCGCTGATCAAAATCACCGGTGACTGGGCAATCCATGCCAGCAAAGGTAGGCTGGCAAAGCCTAATGCTAAAGAACCACATAGGAAACGGCGGTTAGCAAGTACCTGCTTATAATCGCGCCACATGTTGGCAACTGACAGTTTTTCCCCTTTCAGCGAGGCTGTTTCTGGCATTGCGCGCCACAGGCCAGCAAATGAAATTGCCCCCAGCACCGCAAACAATACGAACATGGTTTGCCAAGGAGCCACATGGATCAGGGCAGCACCGGCCAATGGGCCAAGCAACGGAGCAATCAATGCCACATTGGCCATTAACGCGGTGATTTTAATACAGACTGCTTCTTCAAAAGATTCCTGGATAGTGGCATAACCGACGGCACCGATAAAGCACAAGCCAATGCCTTGCAAGAAGCGCATTGCGATGAACTGTTCAATGCTATTAACCAGTAAAATGGCAAGGCAGGTCACGACAAAGAAGGCGACCCCAGCTAGCATCACTGGACGACGCCCACGGCGGTCAGACAACGGCCCAAGCAACCATTGCAGGAACATCCCCCCCGCCAGATAAGCGGTCATAGAGGTTGGAACCCATTCGACGCTAGCATTAAACTCGGCGACCACTGCCAGCATGCCTGGCTGGATCATATCGTTGGCGATATACGCTGTAAATTCGAACAATACTAAGCAGAGAGGGAATAAAAGCGCCCGTCGACCTAAACGTGTCGTGGGTGAAAATGAAGTTTGCATAAATTAAGCTAATTAATAATAAGTATGTAAAAGGGAACTGCTTGGGCAGGGCCTACAGTCAGATCGTGTCAGAGCGGTTATTTTGCCGTCAATAGCGGGTTATAGCAATAATTACCCTTAGTTTAGTGATTTGTGGCTGTTGATGTCCAAAGCACATTTGAGCTGCCGAGTGATGCCAGACTGCCTACTCTCCGTTATCTGAGACAGACCTGATTAGACTTTTAATCCGTTTTTGATTTTGAATGGGTTGTTGATGTCCAAAGCACATTTGAGCAGCCGAGTGATGCCAGACTGTCTACTCCCTGTTATCTGAGACAGACCTGATTAGACTTTGAATCCGTTTTTGGTTTTGAATGGGTTGTTGACGTTCAAAGCACATTTGAGCAGCCGAGTGAAGAATGAAGGTAGGACGCGAGGCATGGATGCCGAGCGAGGGCCGCTTGAGCAGGAAGCGAATCGGCCCGGTCCGTCAGCGAAATGATGAATCGAGGGACCCCACGCAGTGGGCAAGCGATAGTGCGAAAGCGCGGGGTTCCAAGGGGGCCACGCTTATGGCCCCATTGGCGGTTGGTTCATCGGAGGCCAGGTGAGCTGTAAAGCCATAACAACCGAACCCGATCACCGACTCAAATCACTGAACCCGATCACCGACTCAAATCACCGCACCCGATCACCGCACCAAAAACTCCCCCCCAAACCCCCTATGACTCTGTGTATATCCCTAAACTTACGTTATTATTCGCCAGGAAATCGTTTATGAAGATAATCATTTGTAAAAATAATAGCGTACCTATTTATATTCAGGCAATTTGGTCAGCTAAATTCCAGTCGATAACGGCGTAGCAGGCGATACCGCAACAAACATTATTGCAACAAGCATTATTGCAACAAACAATACAGATAACAGAGAGCATGCATGACCAATAAGATTGGCTGGATTGATAACCTTCGGGCGGTGGCGTGTATTATGGTGGTGATGATTCATTCCACCACTTATTATGTGACCCGTGGCGCACAGGTAGGAGAACTAAGCTGGGATATCGCCAATGTGCTGAATTCAGCTTCCCGCGCGTGTGTCCCTTTGTTTTTTATGATCTCCGGCTATCTGTTCTTTGGCGAAAAAAGTGCTCAGAAAAAACACTTTATGCGTATTGGACTGTGCCTGCTGTTTTATAGCGTGATCGCACTGATCTATATTTCAACGTTGACCCCAATCGACGGTTGGGCCTCGTTGAAAAATATCCTGCAAAAACCAGTGTTTTATCATCTGTGGTTCTTCTATGCCATTATCGTGGTCTATCTGGTCTCGCCCCTTATTAATGTGAAACCCGTTTCGGGCCGCTATCTGGCAATATTGATCCTGTTACTGGCTGTTGTCGCCAACCCGCAAACCAGCAAGTTCTCTCTTGATGATTTCCGTTTGTTGCCTGCTAACCTCTATATTTACGGCGATACTTTCTATTATTTGCTGTATGCCATGTTAGGCCGAGCGATGGGTATGCTGGAAACTCAGGGACGGGGGATCAGTTGGGGAGCGGCGTTGCTGTTTGTCGTGAGTGTAATATGTATTGCCATCTCAACGGAAAAACAGACGCGAATTAATGGCAGTTTTGCTGATACGTTTTATATGTATTGTAGCCCGCTGGTGTTCGTTGCGGCGGTGTCGCTGTGGGTCTGGTTTAAAAATTGTCTGAATCAGCACATTACCTGGCTAAGTTGGCTCGCCAGGCATTCACTGGCAATTTATGGTTTTCATGCGCTGATTATTCACTTTATCCGCACGCATCATTATGATTTCACTGCTTACCCAGTGCTGGATATTCTTTATGTCTTTGCACTGACTCTCGGCCTAAGTATATTATTATCAATGGGATTGCAGTGTATTGATCGGCGGCGGTGGGTCAGTTAACCACGGCAACTCCCCGTTGTGGCACTTTATGATTAACGACGCTAGGGCATAATTAACAAATTCAGCGCTGTGCAAAGAGCCCATATACGGCACTGACTTCGATACTAATGTTGTTTTTTATCTGGGTTTATAAGTAAAACCCACCGAGAGGGTTTATTCTAGGTGGTTTAAAATTTGTTAAATTTATTCATAAAAATATACATATTGAAATGATAAATGAGATTTTTCCTATAATTTTAAAGAATTAATTCACCTATATTGTAGGAGATTTAATTTTATTTTCATTGAAAATTCTTATTTTTAATAAAATTAAAATAAAAACCCACGCCTCTATCATAAATACAATTTAAGTATTTGTTTGATTGTTATTTTTACTGTCACTTGTAGCTTGCTGTTAAATTTGATTATTTATATTAAAACTCTATTTTTTATAAATGGTAATGCAATTGATGGTTTAGTTTGTTTTATAAGATGAAAAGTCGATTTTTAGTAAAACTGACAAGCCTGAATTTACCCCAGTAAACTAGCATGGCATATAAATACTTTTCCATTTCAGTTGGTTATTGTTATTTATAATTTCTTACTCAGTAAAATTGGTAAGATTTTTAATAATTTTTTATTTTAAGAGTGTGTTGATATCTTGATATTGATGTGAAATTTTATTTGGGGTATTTTATTTTAGAGAGTAAAATCTCACTGTATATAATGATTTACTTTTCGTTCTAATTACATTAGACCCCTTTAACATTTTTTGATTTCACCATGAATGTATTCATTATTAATAATTTTACTATGTGGTTGGTATATCAGAGATATATCCTTTAAATGCAGTATCTACATAAAGGTTTTTAATATGTCTAACGTTAAGAAAAGTACTTTAATTATTGCTTTAGCAACTTCATCTGTTATTTATCAGGCTTTCGCTGCTGATGCAGGGAATGGGCGTATTAAGTTCACTGGAACGGTTATTAATGCACCATGCTCAATTGCATTAGATTCTATTGATATTAACGTAGACCTAGGGCAGGTAGCGAATAAGGTTCTGGCAACGGGTAATAAATATTCTCAGAGCGTACGGTATAACATTAATCTGCAAGATTGTAATCTGACGGCTCAAGAGAGCGGGGGTACCACTTATCCCGCAATGTCTAAAGTCAATGTCACCTTCAGTGGTATTGCTGACGCGACGGCTCCAGCCCTGCTGGCTAACACCGGTAGCGCGAAAGGAGTGGGTGTGCGCCTTATTGGCACGAATGACGTGCTACTCAAAGTGGGTGATACGAGTCCTGATATTAATCTGACGTCAGGTCCGAATCAGATTGTATTTGCTGCTCGTATTGAAGCAACCAGTGCGCCGGTAACTACCGGTACTGTTGTCTCTCAGGCAACTTATGCCCTGAATTATAAATAACAAATATTTAAAGTAACCTAAGGGGAGGCGACTCCCCTTGAATTAATATTTCGCCATAAGACAATGGTTTATATATGCCATATAATGCTAAAAGAAAAACAGCTATCTTTCGAATGGTGAAAGCATTAACAATAGTTTCAATATGGTTATTTTTGCCTGAATCGACTGCGGTAGTAAAGTTCAATACCAATATTATCGATGCAAAAGACCGTAGTAATATCGATCTCTCTCGTTTTGAGGTTGATGATTATACCCCTCAGGGGGATTATCTACTTGATATTCTGATTAATGGTCGGCTGTTACCTGAACGTTATTTAGTGACTTATCTTGCTATCGATGACGGAAAAGCAACGAAACTCTGTTTGACGCCAGAGTTAGTTAATCTATTTGGTTTATCTACGGAAATTCGTGAGTCGATGACATTATGGAATAACGGTAAATGTGTTGCTATTGATGAAAGAAAAGAGATCACAACTCAGTACGATAAAGAGAAGCAATACTTAATTATTTCTATTCCCCAAGCTTGGCTGGCTTATAACGATCCCTATTGGGTGCCGCCTTCACAATGGGGAAACGGTGTTGCTGGCATTTTATTGGATTACAACTTGTTTGGTTATCGTTACTCACCGAATATTGGTGGCAGCACCACGAACTTCAGCAGTTACGGCACTACCGGGGCTAATATGGGACCATGGCGTATTCGTGCGGATTACCAATATATCAATACAGAAACGGCGGGAGAGCACTACCATAATTTTAATTGGCCGCAAGTGTATGCTTTTCGAGCGATCCCCTCAATAGGCGCTAAATTTATCGGTGGGCAGACCTATCTCAACTCCAGTATTTTTGATTCATTCCGTTTTCTGGGCGTTTCACTCTCCAGTGATGAGCGTATGTTACCGCCGACGCTACGCGGTTATGCACCACAGGTCATGGGCATTGCCCGCACCAATGCCCGTGTAGTACTGAGCCAGAATGGGCGGGTGCTTTATCAGACTAACGTTGCACCAGGCCCCTTTGTTATTCAGGACATTAGCGAAGCCGTACAAGGGAATATTGAGGTCCGCGTGGAAGAGGAAGATGGCCGTGTCACTGTGTTTCAAGTCAACGCAGCGAGCGTGCCATTTTTAACCCGTAAAGGTGCCGTGCGCTATAAAACTGCGTTGGGCCGCCCGATGCCGGGGGGTAATAATTCAGCCAGTAATCCGGCATTCTTTAGTGGCGAATTCTCGTGGGGCGCATTTAACAATGTTTCATTGTACGGTGGACTGATGACGACTTCGCAGGATTACACCTCGGCTGCGTTGGGTGTCGGGCAAAATTTATATGACTTCGGCGCACTGTCTATTGATATCACCCACTCACGTGCGCAGTTACCAAATGAAGAAAAACAGAGCGGTGAAAGCTATCGGGTTAATTATTCCAAACGTTTTGAGCAGACTGACAGCCAGATTAGCTTTGCCGGATACCGTTTCTCGAAGAAGAACTTTATGAGTATGAGCCAGTATTTGGACCGGCTGAACGGAAATATCGCCCTGCAATATGATAAGCAAGCTTATACCGTGACGGCTAACCAGTATCTGGCCTGGCCGGATATCACGATATATTTATCGATGGCGCGTAGAACCTATTGGAATGCGGCCCCCAGTAACAATTACGGTATATCCATGAGCAAGATCTTTGATATTGGTACTTTTAAGGGTATTTCGGCGACGATATCCGCCAATAAAATGAATAATCCGTATGGCAGTGAGAATCAAATGTTCTTATCGCTCAGCGTCCCTATCAGTATGGGCCAGCAAGCCAGCTATGATGCACAGCAAGGTAGCAACACCGACTACACGCAAAATATCTCCTATTTCAACAACCAGGATTCGAAAAATATCTGGCGTATCAGCGCGGGTGGTGGCAACCCAGAACTGCAAAAAGGTAATGGCGTATTTCGTGGTGGTTATCAATATAGCTCACCTTATGGTGAATTTGGTCTTGATGGCAGCCATAAAAATAATGAGTACAACTCAATCAATGCCAATTGGTATGGCTCAATTACGGCGACCGCTTATGGGGTTGCTGCCCACCAGAATAAAGCAGGCAATGAACCAAGAATAATGGTTGATACCGGGGATGTCTCAGGGGTGTCTCTGAATAATAATTCGGCAGTGACGAACCGTTTTGGTGTGGCGGTTGTGAGTGGCGCGACCAGCTACCAGCAGTCTGATATCCGGGTGGATGTGCAGAATCTACCGGATGATATTGAGGTCTACAACACCGTTATCCAAAAAACGCTGACCGAAGGAGCAATTGGTTACCGTGAGATAAGGGCGGTAAAAGGTCAGCAAATGATGGTGATTATCCGCCTGAAAGATGGCAGCTTTCCTCCCTTGGGGGCATCCGTTATCACTGATAAAACGGGCGCTGAAGTTGGGATTGTGGGAGACGATGGCCTGACTTATTTGGCGGGATTACAAGACGCTGAGAGACTGACAGTCCAATGGGGAAAAAAACAGTGCACGTTCATATTGCCAAAAGATAAAGGAATGAATTCAGGAAAGGTACTGCTGCCCTGCCAGTGAGTGATTTTTTGGAACAATGTTCATTAAAACGGTTTGTTGATCGCACCGAGTTATTCACAGCCAAATGAGGCCCTTTACAGTGGAATAGCGAAATGAAAGATATAAATAGCATGATATGGAGACAACAACATTTGTGGGCAAATAAAACGCTATTAGGGATAGCGTTCAGACTGCTGACAAACCCCGATGACGCGATCTTGAACGGTGAGGATAGGCAGAAGAGTAAAGACGTCCGCGCCAAGGATGGCGCGGCTCGAGCCCCCAGGGAAGGGTTTACGGCGTCTTTACGATCTGCCTGTTCTCTCCGTCGCGGGCACTTTGTCAATAACCTCAACGCTATTAGGGATAGCGTTGTGGCTCACGACGTTCACCAGCCAGGCTGCAATTAATCTGGATCGGACACGTATTATCTTTAATAGTACCGATAAGTCCGCCAGTGTTATTTTACAAAATCAGAGCCTGTCATCACCTTATCTGGCGCAATCTTGGTTGGAAAATGCCAAAGGACAAAAAATAGAGAGTCCATTGGTGGCGTTACCCCCTATGCAGCGGATTGATGCCGGACAAAAAAGCCAGGTTAGGATTATGAAGCTACCGGATGCCGATAAGTTACCCACTGATCGCGAGACATTATTCTATTTCAATGTGAGGGAGATCCCACCGCAAAGTGCAATGACTAATGTAGTACAAATTGCGATTCAAAATCGGGTAAAGCTATTTTATCGGCCCGTGGCTATCAAAGCGAATTATAGTGATATCTGGCAGGAAAAATTACAGATCAGTAAACAAGTAGGGGGGCTTAAAATGGATAATCCAACACCTTATTACATTACGTTGGCTTATTTGAGTCAGAATGAGCGGGGTAATTTTCCTGGTTTTGACAGTGTGATGATTGCGCCTTTTAGTACTGAATTTGTTAAAACGCCGGGTTATAGTGGTAGCCGTTATAACGTTGGTTATATGGATGATTTTGGGGGCATTGTGATACGCATTTTTAACTGTTTATCAGCAGAATGCCAAATTCAGCCAGTTGAAAAGAGAAGGTGATACACGCACCCTG
Organism: Yersinia similis; assembly: GCF_001053095.1. Lineage (GTDB taxonomy): Bacteria > Pseudomonadota > Gammaproteobacteria > Enterobacterales > Enterobacteriaceae > Yersinia > Yersinia similis. The sequence goes on from NZ_CGBP01000020.1 coordinate 53,535, forward strand.
TTCAGCATATGAATAAGGAATAACAATGATGCAGACTATTTTAAATAAAATAAGTCGAGTCGGTGGCTGTATTGCCCTGTTATTCATGGTAATGCTGTTATCGCAAGCTGCCTATGCACTTGATTGTGTAGAGAAAGGCACTAATGTTGTCAATAAACCCGGCATTCCGATAGGCCAATTAGCGATACCGTCTAACATTGCACCTGGCACAAAAATCTGGGAATCGAGTGATATTACGGTAACGGCATACTGCGACAATGTTTTAGGCTCGGTGTATGATCAGGTCTGGTTCTATTTTAATCCGCTTGAGCAATCATTAGGTCGGGGATTACAGTTAGGTGTCAGCTACTTAGGACAAGATCTACAAACCAGCTCTGCTCGTTTAAGCACCAATAGCAGCCCAATCACTAGCGGGCAGAACGTAACGGTAACGGTGACTTTTCGTCTGTATATTAAAGTGACTAATGATCTTCCTTCCAGTGGAAATTATACCGGCCCGGATAGTTTTACGGTATTCCAATTGGACGGCTCTGGTGGTATTAACGTGACTGCGGGTGCCAAAAATCTGAGATATACTTTGTCTGGTTTAAGTATTGTACGCTTTATTGCCTGTGGTGCGGATTTAGTGATTTCTCCGGCGTCACAAATTGTGAATTTTGGTTCGTTTAATAAAGCCCAGTTACTATCCAGCAATAATAATCTTAGCCAACCTTTTTCTATTACTGCGATAAAACAAGGTTGTTTGGCTAATTTCTCCATTCAGGCACAGTTTTTAACCGCTAACCCATTGGTGGGGGACAATGGGATTGATCTGCAAAACGGCATTAAACTAACCATTTATGATGATAAAAATCAGGCGGTTGTGTACAACCGTTACGCTGATTTTGCGCAATTGAATAATATCTCTCAGGTGACAAGAAATTATACTGCCCGCCTAAATGCCATTGAAGGACAACCGATAAAGCTGGGCCAGTTTGATGCCACGGCAATCATTAAGATTAACTATTATTAGTGTGTGAACCGCGGCCCTATAAAAATGTGCTGAGTGATAATGAGTTACCCAGCACGTTGTTTATTCGCACTATTGACGACTACTCACACAATGGCAGCAATTGTTGATAAAGTTTTTTAAAGGTTACCCGGCGGTGGGTGTAATAGTGATGCTTTTGTGGATCCGGTAAATGCGTTTGTTCCAGCGCCAGCGGGGGCAATAAATCAGCCAATGGTACATCTGGGTTCATGGCGATTTGAGCTAGCCGGGCCGCGCCCAGCGCTGGGCCAACGTCACCGCCGGTGCGATATTCCAGCGTTTGGCCACTGATATCAGCCAGCATTTGTCGCCAGTAGGCACTGCGAGCGCCGCCGCCAATTAATGTGACTGACTTTGGCTGTAGCCCACTAGCATGGAGAGCATCCATTCCATCTGCAAGTGCGAACCCGACACCTTCCAATACTGCGCGGGCTAGATCTGGCCGCCCATGCTCATGGGTGAAGCCCCAAAACGCCCCTTTAGCATTAGGGTTGTTATGAGGGGTGCGTTCGCCGGAAAGATAGGGTAGGAACCACACTGGTGTTGCAGCCATTGGTTTTTTTTCTACCTCAGCAATTAAGGCGGGAACACTGCCAGCCCCGGTGAGTTGGCAGGCCCAATCCAAACACGAGGCGGCACTGAGCATGACTGACATCAAATGCCAAGTATTAGGCAGTGCGTGGCAAAAACTGTGAACCGCACTGGCTGGATTACTGAGAAAACCTTCGCTGACTGCAAAATAGACGCCGGATGTCCCCAGTGACAACATCGCCTGTCCGGTCTTATACAGCCCAACCCCTACCGCCCCGGCCGCATTATCGCCACCGCCGGCGACAATCGGTACTCTGTTGATACCCCAACGTTTGGCGATGTCGGCACTGATATGGCCGGTTATTTGGTTACCTTCAAACAAGGTCGGCATGTGCTGGCGGCATAAACCACAGGCAGCCAGCATCTCATCACTCCAGTCACGTTGTGCGACATTCAACCACATCGTACCGGCAGCGTCAGACATATCCGTGGCGAAATCACCGCTCATCAGGAAGCGCAGATAATCTTTTGGTAATAATACCTTATCGATAGATTGAAACATGTCTGGCTCATGTTCTGCCAGCCACTGCAATTTGGGAGCGGTAAAGCCCGGCATCATCAAATTACCGGTTATCTGGCGTGATGCCGGTACCGCTTGCTCCAATGTTTGGCACTGAGAAAAACTGCGGCCGTCATTCCATAAAATGGCTGGGCGCAGCACCTGATGTTGTTTATCTAGCAAGGTTGCTCCGTGCATTTGCCCGGTCAGCCCGAGCGCTTTTACTTGCTGCATATCGTGTTCTGCGGCCAGCGCTTGCATGACCTGATTGGTTGCTTGCCACCAATCAGCAGGATTTTGTTCAGACCATAAAGGATGTGGGCGAGAAACCGTTAGTGCTGCGTTTTGGCTGGCAATTACTTGCCCATTTTCGGCCAGTAAAATAGCTTTAACGCCGGAGGTGCCCAGGTCGATGCCAACATACATATGCTTTCCTCAAATTTTAATCGGCTATTCTACTCGCCATTTTGGCCGCCTCTAAGGGCGACCCGTTAGAGTTTATCAACTTAGTAAGCGATCAACTCAGTAAGCGATCAACTCAGTAAATGATCAACCAAATAAATAGCGGTTAACCTTATTCTCTAGCAACTCTTGATGACCGCTTTGGTGCTGCGGGTTCAGGTTATGTTGACTGGCATAGCGGGCGAGCTCTTCCAGCGACAGTTTACCTTGTAGGATCTGTTGGCCCAGCTCGCTATTCCAACCGGCATAACGTTTGGCAACGATCTGATCTAATTGTCCATCTTCAATCATTTTGGCGGCAAATTTTAGCGCCAGTGCCATGGTGTCCATCGCGCCAATATGGCCGTAGAACAGATCATATTTATCGGTACTCTGGCGGCGTACTTTGGCATCAAAATTCAGGCCCCCGGTGGTAAAACCGCCCGCTTTGAGGATCTCGAACATCACCAGTGTATTCTCTTCCACACTGTTCGGGAATTGATCGGTATCCCAGCCCAGTTGCGGGTCACCACGGTTAGCATCCACTGAACCAAAAATACCTAATGCGATGGCACTGGCAATTTCGTGATGGAAAGAGTGCCCGGCCAGCGTGGCATGGTTGGCTTCAATATTGACTTTAATCTCTTTTTCCAATCCGAACTGCTTAAGGAAGCCGTAAACCGTTGCGACGTCATAATCGTATTGATGTTTAGTGGGTTCCTGCGGTTTTGGCTCAATAAGTAGCGTCCCCTGGAAACCCGTTTTGTGTTTATGTTCGACGACCATTTGCATAAAGCGGCCAATTTGTTCACGCTCTTGTCGCAAATCCGTATTCAACAGTGTTTCGTAGCCTTCACGTCCGCCCCATAACACATAGTTTTCACCGCCGAGTTGGCGGGTGGCATTCATGGCCGTAAAGACCTGGGTGGCTGCCCAGCTAAACACCTCTGGATCAGGATTGGTCGCGGCACCAGCACCATAGCGAGGATGGGTAAAGCAGTTAGCCGTGCCCCATAATAATTTCACACCACTGGCTTCTTGTTTTTCAGCCAGTACATCGGTCATTACGGCGAAGTTATTCAGATATTCCTGCAGTGACGCGCCTTCTGGCGAGACATCCACATCATGGAAGCAGTAATACGGTACATTCAGTTTATGGAAGAATTCAAATGCGACATCGGCTTTGCGTTTAGCCAGAGCCAGTGCATCCCCAGAATGTTGCCAAGGGCGATCAAAAGCATTGGCACCGAACATATCGGCCCCGCCCCAACAGAAGGTATGCCAGTAACAGGCGGCAAACCGCAGATGGTCAGCCATCCGCTTACCAAGGATCATTTCATCCGGGTTGTAGTGATGAAATGCCAGAGGATTCGTGCTCTGGCTACCTTCGTAGCGCACTTGTTCTAATTCATTAAAATAAGATTGCATGCAATACTCCTTGGAAGCAGGCCCTGCTTTTGCTGGGCTGGTGAACGTTTATACCCGTGATACTTCAAGTTGCCTGTACGTTAGCGGTTTCGTTCAGTTGTTGCCGCTAGCCTGCCACTCGAATTATTTAGGGTACATCTTCGGAGTTGTTGGCTATTCTCTCAATTACGTTATTTCACACTTAAATTCAGAGAATTATTAATTGTGGTGTAGATCTCATAAATAACGACTTAATTATAAAAATCCCTTTATATTCATCAGGTAGATGAAAACTTCGGTATAAATCCGCGTTTATGGGGAAAGAAAACATGATCGTTATCATAAAATTAACATTAAACCAAAAAACATAATTGGCGGATGAAAATCTGTAATTGCCGATGTGCTAATAAGCGTCAACAATCCTATTGCAGTTGATGTTTACCGTTTCTCTTACCCTGCTTGCACAATAAGAAAGGTACCAAAAGATGAAATTTAAGAACATTTTACTCTCCGCATGCGCTGCACTGGTAATGTTTAGTCAGCCTGGATTTAGCAAAGAAATTAAAATTGGTATGGCGATAGATGATTTACGTCTTGAGCGCTGGCAAAAAGACCGCGATATCTTTGTTAACAAGGCAGAATCCCTCGGTGCTAAAGTTTTTGTTCAATCCGCTAATGGCAATGAAGAAACACAAATGGCGCAGATTGAAAATATGATTAACCGTGGTGTCGATGTCCTGGTTATTATTCCCTACAACGGGCAAGTATTAAGTAATGTGATCGCCGAAGCAAAACGGGAAGGTATAAAGGTTTTAGCTTATGATCGCATGATAAATAATGCTGATATTGATTTCTATATCTCCTTTGATAATGAAAAAGTAGGTGAATTACAGGCCAAAAGTCTGGTTGAACGGGTACCTCAGGGCAATTATTTCCTGATGGGCGGTTCACCAGTGGATAATAATGCTAAATTGTTCCGTCAGGGGCAGATGACCGTCCTTAATCCATTGATAAAGGACGGTAAAATCAAGATTGTAGGTGACCAATGGGTTGATGCCTGGTTACCCGAAAATGCGTTAAAAATCATGGAAAATGCCTTAACGGCAAACAATAACAATATTGATGCCGTGGTGGCATCTAATGATGCAACCGCCGGTGGTGCCATTCAGGCTTTAGCCGCACAAGGGCTAGCCGGTAAAGTGGCTATTTCTGGTCAGGATGCGGATTTAGCCGCTATCAAGCGTATTGTTGCCGGTACGCAAACCATGACGGTATACAAGCCTATCAGTAAACTGGCCAATGATGCAGCTGAGATTGCCGTGACATTGGGTAATGGTGAGCAACCGAAAGCGAACAGTACGTTAAATAACGGTATGAAAGATGTTCCTGCTTATTTGCTAACACCTATTCAGGTCGATAAAAATAATATTGATAGCACAATCATCGCTGACGGGTTCCACAAAAAATCAGATATTTATTAATTAATATGTCGCTGATTGGTTTTATTGCTTTAATAAATGGCCAGTGTTTGTAAGGTGTTAATTTTGAATTAATAGACTATCACTCATCTGGCCGTTATTTTATCTATACCCGAGTTTATTGGTGTTGCCGATGGGCAGTAAACGGGTGGCGAGAGCCACTAACACTGCAATAACATCAATAAATAAGGGTATAACAAGGAGGGGAACATGCCCTACCTGCTAGAAATGAAAGATATTACCAAGCAGTTCGGCGTCGTCAAAGCCGTAGATAATATTAGCCTGACGCTGGAAGCAGGGCAGGTATTATCGTTGTGCGGTGAGAATGGGTCTGGAAAATCCACTTTAATGAAAGTGCTATGTGGTATTTACCCCACCGGATCCTATCAGGGGTCAATAATATTTTCTGGCGAAGCCTTACAGGCAAAAAGTATCCGCGAAACAGAACAAAAGGGCATTGCGATTATTCATCAAGAGCTGGCGCTGGTGAAACAAATGTCAGTGCTGGAGAATATGTTCCTCGGCTCAGAATGGGGCCGTTTCGGTATTATGGATTACGACGCCATGTATTTACGCTGCCAACGGATGTTGGCGCAGGTCAAACTGGTAGTCGACCCCCATACACCAGTCAGTGAATTGGGGCTTGGGCAGCAACAATTGGTTGAAATTGCTAAAGCATTAAATAAACAAGTACGGCTGCTGGTACTGGATGAACCAACGGCGTCACTGACTGAAAGTGAAACCGCCATTTTGCTGGATATTATTCGTGACCTGCGTAACCACGGTATTGCCTGCATCTATATTTCTCACAAATTGAATGAAGTAAAAGAGATATCAGATCATATCTGTGTGATCCGCGATGGCCGCCATATCGGCACCCGCCCGGCATCAACCATGAGCGAGGATGACATTATCGCCATGATGGTAGGCCGTGAGCTAAAAGAACTCTATCCCCATGAAGCCCATCACATTGGCGAGGAGATTCTACGGGTTGAAAACCTCTGTGCCTGGCATCCGGTGAATCGCCATATTCGCCGGGTTGACGATGTCTCTTTCTCCTTGAAGCGTGGTGAGATTTTGGGGATTGCCGGGCTGGTAGGGTCTGGCCGGACGGAGACCGTTCAGTGCCTGTTTGGGGTATATCCGGGCCGCTGGCAGGGCGATATCTTTATTAAAGGGCAAGCAACGACTATTCGTTCGTGCCAGCAAGCGATGAAATTAGGTATCGCGATGGTGCCGGAAGATCGCAAAAAAGACGGTATCGTGCCAGTGATGGGTGTCGGCGCTAATATCACACTGGCGGCACTGGATGATTTCACTGGCGCTTTCAGTTTGCTAGATGACGCGAAAGAACAATCGACAATTGTACAGTCCTTGGCTCGACTAAAAGTGAAAACGTCTTCTTCAGAGCTGCCTATTGCCCGTCTGAGTGGGGGGAATCAGCAAAAAGCTATTTTGGCCAAGTGCCTATTATTGAATCCACAAATCTTGATCCTCGATGAACCGACACGCGGCATCGACATCGGTGCAAAATATGAAATCTATAAACTTATCAATCAACTGGTCCAACAGGGGATCGCGGTCATTGTGATTTCCTCTGAACTGCCAGAGGTCTTGGGATTAAGTGATCGGGTGCTGGTCATGCATCAGGGGCGCATCAAAGCCGATCTTATCAACCATAACCTGACTCAAGAAAAGGTCATGGAAGCCGCACTCAGGAGTGAAACCCATGTCACAAGCTAATCAATCTGAACTTAACTCACCAGAGAATGGGGATAAAAAGCCATTTTTTCGGCTAAAATCCGTCAACTTACAAGTTTTTGTTATGCTGGCCGCGATTGCCATTATCATGCTTTTTTTCACCTTCACGACAGAAGGGGCCTACCTGAGCGCCAGAAATATCTCTAACTTGCTGCGCCAGACGGCGATCACCGGCATCCTGGCGGTCGGTATGGTGTTTGTCATTATCTCAGCCGAAATTGACTTGTCTGTTGGCTCGATGATGGGGTTGCTGGGTGGCATAGCTGCCATTTTTGATGTCTGGCTCGGCTGGCCGTTGCCGCTGACCATTGTCGTTACGTTGGCGCTGGGGCTGGTATTAGGGGCATGGAACGGTTGGTGGGTCGCGTATCGTAAAGTACCTTCGTTTATTGTTACGCTCGCGGGCATGTTGGCTTTTCGTGGCATTTTAATTGGTATCACCAATGGTACGACGGTTTCGCCGACCAGTAATGCGATGTCGCAGATTGGTCAGAGTTATCTGCCAAGTGGCATTGGTTTTGGCATAGGGGCTATTGGCCTGATGCTGTTTGTGGCCTGGCAATGGCGTCGGCGTAATCACCGCATCCGGTTGGGGCTACCGGTTGCCGCCCCGCAGGGGGATGTGACTCGTCAATCTATTACCGCAGTTATCGTTCTGGGTGCCATATATTTATTGAATGATTATCGCGGTGTACCTACGCCGGTACTAATCCTGACTGCATTAATGCTGGCGGGGGTATTTATGGCCACTCGCACCGCTTTTGGTCGCCGGATCTACGCTATTGGCGGCAATATTGATGCGGCGCGTCTGTCTGGTATTAATGTAGAGCGCACTAAACTGGCAGTATTTGCGATTAACGGACTGATGGTGGCGATGGCTGGTTTGATCCTCAGTTCACGTTTAGGCGCAGGTTCGCCTTCTGCTGGCAATATCGCTGAACTGGATGCGATTGCGGCGTGTGTTATTGGCGGTACCAGCCTGGCCGGAGGAGTTGGCAGTGTGGCGGGGGCAGTAATGGGCGCATTTATTATGGCTTCTCTTGATAATGGGATGAGCATGCTAGATGTGCCGACGTTCTGGCAGTACATTGTCAAAGGTGCAATTTTGCTGCTGGCCGTGTGGATGGATTCCGCTACCAAACGCCGGGTGTGACTTTACCCCATAGAAAAATCAGTGGCATACCGCGCTGATTTTTCTGTCTGTTCAGCCTTGATATCCCATGCATTTCAGGAGCTACCCCCATGTTTGAAAAACGCTACCGGATCACCTTGTTGTTTAACGCTAACAAAGTGTACGACCGGCAGGTGGTAGAAGGCGTCGGCGAGTATTTACAAGCCTCGCAATGTGATTGGGATATCTTCATTGAAGAGGATTTTCGCTGCCGAATCGACAATATCAAGGATTGGTTGGGCGATGGTGTGATTGCGGATTTTGATGACCGGCAGATAGAGCAACTGCTGGCAAATGTGAACGTACCGATTGTCGGTGTCGGTGGCTCTTATCATCAGCCGGAAGATTATCCGCTGGTAGATTATATCGCGACTGACAACGAAGCATTGGTCAATGCGGCATTTATGCATTTGAAGGAAAAGGGATTAAACCGTTTTGCTTTCTATGGGTTGCCCGCCAGTTGCGGTATGCGTTGGGCGCAGGAACGGGAATACGCATTTCGCCAATTAGTGTCTGCTGAACAATATCAAGGCGTGGTTTACCAAGGAATGGCAACGGCTCCGGATAATTGGCAATACGCACAAAACCGGCTGGCAGATTGGGTACAAACCTTGCCGCATCAGACGGGGATTATCGCCGTAACTGATGCACGGGCACGTCATTTATTGCAAGTGTGTGAGCATCTGGATATTGCTGTACCAGAGAAACTGAGTGTGATCGGTATTGATAATGAAGAGTTAACCCGTTATTTATCGCGGGTGGCGCTCTCTTCGGTGGTTCAGGGAACCCGACAAATGGGGTATCGGGCGGCCAAGTTACTCCATCAACGTCTGAATCTGCGGCAAAAACAGCAAACAGCGCCTCCCTTACAGCGCATTTTAGTCCCACCTGTGAAAGTCATGGCCCGCCGCTCTACGGACTTCCGCTCATTACGTGACCCAGCAGTTATTCAGGCGATGCATTACATTCGTCACCACGCTTGCAAGGGGATCAAAGTTGAACAGGTATTGGATGCGGTAGGGATGTCGCGCTCAAATCTGGAAAAGCGTTTTAAAGATGAGATCGGCCAAACCATCCATGGCGTGATTCATGAAGAAAAACTCGATCGGGCGCGCAATTTACTGGCGGCGACATCACTTCCTATCAATGAAATATCGCAGATGTGCGGTTATCCATCGCTACAATACTTCTATTCGGTGTTCAAAAAAGGTTATTCCATCACACCGAAAGAGCACCGTGACAAATACGGCGAAGTAAGTTACTGACCCTTTCTGAGCGGATGATAATGTTCTGTGACATGGTTTTATTGGGGGATTTATTTAGCCTGCTAATCTAATGGATAGCGCCATACAATAAACGCGCTATAATCGCCGACTTAGATAACGCTTATCTATGGAAGATCATCGTCCCCGGTGGGGCGGCTGGACTTCAAATCCAGATGGGGCCGCCAGCGGTCCCTGGCAGGTTCGACTCCTGTGATCTTCCGCCAAAGCTCTTCCGTATTACTCCCCAAAAGTCCTAAAAACCCCAGTAAAACCAATAGATAGAGCGTTTTGTTGTCCGTAGGTGTCCGAGCTTATCTCTCTAAATCCGTAACAATTGTGTATAGTAAAGGGTATAGAATTACCCTATACCTTTTTGAGCTATACACATGCCACTTTCAGATATCCAGATTCGCCGTGCTAAATCACAAGAAAAAGCCTATACCCTGAGTGACGGGCAAGGGCTATCACTCTTAATTGAACCTAACGGCAGCAAAGGGTGGCGCTTTCGCTATCGTTTTGCCGGTAAAGCCCGATTAATGTCATTAGGGACTTATGACTTGATATCCCTTGCTGAAGCTCGCTCTAAGCGAGATGTGGCACGTAAACAGGTTGCAGATGGAACAGATCCCGCAGAGGTGAAAAAGGCTGAGAAGTTGGCGCAGCGGTTTTCATCGGAAAACTCTTTTGAGGCCATTAGCCGTGAGTGGCACAAAGCCAAAGCCGATCGCTGGTCATTGGGCTATAGGGAAGAAATCATGAGTACCTTTGAGGCGGATATATTCCCATATATTGGTAAACGGCCAATTGCAGAAATCACACCGCTGGAATTACTTGATGTACTTCAACGTATCGAAAAGCGCGGAGCCTTAGAAAAAACTCGCAAAGTACGTCAGCGCTGCGGGGAAGTATTTCGTTATGCCATTATTACCGGTCGGGCTGAATATAATCCCGCCCCTGACCTTGCTAGCGCATTAAGCACGCCAAAGAAACAGCATTACCCGTTCCTGTCTGCCGAAGAGATGCCATATTTTATTCGTGACCTAGAGGGTTACACCGGCAGCATCATAACCAAGAACGCTGCGAAGATACTTATATTAACTGGTGTACGAACTAAGGAAATGCGTTTTGCTACTTGGCAGGAAATCGATCTTGAGAGCGGCTTGTGGGAGATTCCAGCAGAACGAATGAAGATGCGCCGCCCCCATATCGTGCCGCTATCTACGCAAGTTATAGCGCTATTTAAACAGCTTTTACCCATCACCGGGCATTACCCCTACATTTTCATTGGACGGAATGACCGTAAAAAACCTATAAGTAAAGAAACAGTAAATCAGGTCATTGAATTACTGGGTTATAAAGGCCGTGCGACGGGTCACGGATTTAGACATACCATGTCAACGATTTTGCATGAGCAAGGCTATGATAGTGCATGGATAGAGCTACAATTGGCTCACGTTGATAAGAATAGTATTCGCGGTACTTACAACCATGCGCAGTATCTTGAAAAGCGTAGAGAGATGTTGCAGTGGTATGCTGATTCAATATATTAGTTAAAGAAATTATGCCGAGGATTAACAATGAACCTCGGCATAGTTTTATTATCAGAATGGTAACTCATCATCTACTATATTTGCGATAGGCATATTTTTTATCAAAATTTGGCCGACCATTCTATCGGCAACTATTTTTAATTTCTCATTTGATAATCTAGGTTCCGACCATCCTTTAGCAAAACTGACGTTATCAGAACGTGGCCTTTTATTTTCTGGAAGATAATTAATCTTAATTTTTGCTGGAAGAGCAGCAGCTTCACCAACAAAAATAGCTTCCTGTTGAGCAAGTGATGGCAAAGAAGCTACAAGGCCTGATAAGCCGTCTGGTAGGAACTTAGCTACGTGTTGTTGATCCGTTGAGTTTGTTAATCTTAATACAATCCAAGAACCACATTGTGAGATAACGGTACTTTCTATATCAGCAGGCCTTTGGCTTACTAACATTAGGCCAAGTCCATATTTCCGCCCCTCCCTAGCAATTCGTCGAATAGCTGATTGTGCAGCTGCATATTGTGCTTCACCATGATTAGGAACATATCTATGGGCTTCTTCACAGACAAGTAAGAATGGGTCTGAGATTCTTTCTTCTAAAGTTTGATGGACTTTATATTGAAATAAAAGACGAGATAAAGTTGCTGTCAGTGGGCCAGCAACCTCATTAGGTAAGCCAGATATATCAATTATCCTTATATCCTTATATAATTCACCAACTTTTATTTCACCTACAAGCTGATTTAATACAACTTCTAAAGTTATTGCATCATCATTATTAACCCATTCTTCCATCAAAAATGAAATTCTTGGATCTCTTCTTAAGACAGATAGCTTATCAAGTATTGATTTGAATTTTTCTGAAAAATTAGAATCAGTTTCTTTTTCAATTTTTCCTTTTACTATTCTTGCAGCTTGAACATATCTTATATGATTTTCAAACTCAGAAAGTGAGAAAGCGATAGGTTTATCTGAATCAAATGACATTATTTCTTCAATGGTTCTACCATTATTCGGCCGAGGTTCATCTGGTGACATGCCATCGTTTGGAACATCCCACTCATAATTTTTAGGGGCTGATGAGACTAAACCAACAGAAACCATTCTGCTATGTGCCAATGCTTTATAAATGATATTATTCTGAGAAGTAGCCTCCTTTTCTGTTTTCCCAATAATCAGAGTCCTAAATTCATCTGATGACATTAACCAATATGGTAATTTAATATCTTTTTTATTTTCATTCTTTTCTAAAGCACTATACGCTTGATATGTTACACCTCTATCTAGAAATGCAGTACCATATTCATCATGAGGGTCTATCATGATAATTCGGGGAGAAATTATTTTACCTTTTATACATGAATGGTCTAAAATACTATGAAGTAAAGTTGCTACAGCACCTGATTTTCCTGAACCTGTTGATCCTAAAACTGCACAATGTAAGCCGAATAGTTTATCTATATTGGCTCTACAGGGTATTGATGTAGCACTCGAGTATCTAGCAAATGGAACTAATGGGTTAAATTCCCCATTTCTTGCCCCCTCTGCTGCTGAAAATAAACCAGAAGACTCGGTGTGAGTAAGTAGATATACCCCTTGCAAGGGTAAAGGATATGTTTTCACTCCTCGACTGAAACTTAATGTTTGCGCGGATTGTGACCATTGTCCATGCGAAAAAAGTTCCACCTCCATTATTCTTTGATCTGCTTCTGGTGGGATTGGTAAGGAGTTTCCCACTACTTCATCAGATCTCATTCTTAATAATGTTACAAATCCAAATATTATATTTCGTCCAAAATGAATTTTAACTATACTGCCAAGTTGGCCTATAGGATAAACTTTTCCCTCATAACTCCTCGTTAATTCCTCTACATTATTTGATAGTTCAACTTTTATTTTTGTTCCAGAAACCTCGATGATTTTTCCAATCTTTAGTTCTTCAATTGGTATAAATTCCATTAAATAACTCCTTCTTTCATTACGGTAGTAATACCTGAGAATGTCCACCAGTCATCATATTTTTCTTTTCTTTTCAGTACTGGTTTATCAGATACATACAAACCTTCCTGAGTGGCTATATAAATTCTTTTTCCCCAAACCTCCTTTCTCCATGTATTTAGAACGTCAGGAATACTGCCATTAATTTCTTGGCAAAATGCTAAGAGAACTGTCTTGCTATCCGGATTTGACATTGATAAGGATATTTCTTGATTAATGTGTTCATCACCAAAACTATACCCGCAAACTATTAGTACATTATACGATGGTGATGAAATAGCTTTTCTAAATAAATCAAATTGAGATGAGAATGGATCTTTCTGAGTCGCTACATATTTTGTAGACTGTGGGTAGATAAGAACCCTACGGTTTTTTGGGGGGTATGTATCCCTATCTCTTACTCGCCATAAATATCCATCATCATTTTGGTACCAATCTATTGAACCATGCATTTTTACTACATATGCTTTAGCTTCACTAACGGGTTCACTTTGCCCATATCGATAAGTTCTATATGCTACAGCTCCGCCACTAAAACCATCCCAGTATGGGATTTTATTTAAAGATAATGCATCTTCAAGAAGCGTATCATAATTAGTTGTGAATAGCCTAACCGGCTTTCTTCGCTCGTTTATACCAGCTCTTAAGTTATAGAATAGTGTTTTTATGAAATTAAAATGATCATCTATTCTTACTATAAAATTATCCTTGTCACCGACTTCTCTTTTCTCTCCTTCTACATATCCATATCTAATGGTGTCAGCTATATTATTTAATATTTCATTGTGTGCGCTTTCAATCTGATCAAGAGTAAAAATGGTATTTCCAATACTTATTTCTTTTGTTACTGAGCGGGAAGCTATAGCAGAATAGTCACCTAATTGACTGAGTATGTGTTCTATATGAACATCTTGAGGTAGTTGTACCTTTAAAATATTCACTAACTTTAATACGTCAGGACTGTCATTTAATAATTCAACAACCCTATTCGTAAGTGGATACATTAAGGGTATTTTCGCATTGTAGCTAATGCCAGCACCTAATAGCCAATTCTGTTCTGGGCAATTTAGTAATTCTTGAAATTGTTCAAACTCTTCATCCACATCATCAATCATAACAGCTCCTAATTACTCGCCTTGAAATAATAATAGGTGTAATTACTTTATTGACTGTAATCACAACTAATCCTGTGATAGCAGCGACACTCACTGTATATAAAGTTTTTTGCTAGTAAGATACAGTCTTGAATCAAGTTTATAGTACATATATCAATAACAAGAGAAAATAGGTAATAATAAAATTAAAAATTTCAACAGGTTACTATTTTTAAGGGGACTACGAATTATGTGACGCTAAGGAGACATTTTTAATTCGGCTTTCAACCTAGCCGCGCGCAATGGTCCCCCGCCTACGCGCTCTGACTTTATCATGCACTTTTCATGCATGGCATAGAGAGCCTACAAGCCCTTGTGGCGCGGTGTTTCAGATGTTTTGATGCTGAGGCGTTGCATGCAAATTCATGCACTATATGCATGCAGTGCTCTTTTTGGCAGGCTAGCCAGAGAAAAGGCCCTTAAACGGCAAGGGTGAAGTGGCGAGAACGGGAGACAAACCCCCGCCTTGAGAGGTTACAGGCGGGGTGGGATTATTAATGAATTCGTGCGTTAGAACCGTAGCGATTTAATACTTTTCGCTCTGGTAGAATAACGGCGGGTATTATTTCAGGTTCTTTAATGGGAGGGCGGGTAATGATTTTATCCACACTCTCAATCGATTTAAAGGTGCAAGAACATTCTATATTCTGGCACTGATAATAGGCCTCTTTGGTCTGCTCAGATAAATAGCGGCTGGCACGCGTATGAGACGCATGTTTACATACTGGACAACGCATCATAATTATTGCTCCCCAGTTGGATTCAATTTTGCTCGTTTATCTCGAATACGCTGGCCTAATTGCCCTCTTTTGAGCGGGCTGTTGTACAGAATGGAGTCTACATAATCCGGTTGGGGCCGTTGTAAGGTCAGTTCAGCCAGAACGGTCTCTTTTTCCATATTCAAGGGATACAGGGCGGCGGCCCCAGTTGCTTTAGCAATAAGCATACCCAGCGCGCGCTCAGGTGATTCGTTACCGTAGACATCGTTAACGACCATTTTGATTTTTACCGCCCGAATGAGTTCGGACGACAAGGTACGCAATGCAGCGACTATTTCCATGTCTGCGTAAGCCATCAGGGCTGCCCGGTGTGTTGTCTCATAGGGTTTTGCGGAAACGCACAATTTTAATATGGCTTCACTTTTATCCAGCTCCAGCTCTTCAATCAAATGCCCGAATTCCTGTGCCAGCTCCCGTTGTGAAATCCGGCGGATATGTTCGGTTTGCAGCTCATCGGTTATTTCGCCGCGCAGGCTACGAAACAGTTTGCGCCAACTACCATCCGCCTGCTGGCTTTGAGTTTCTGCCTCACGCTGTTTTTTCTGACTGCGGGCAATAGAAGTAATGATTTCATCGTATGCCTGTACGTTCTTCAGGTGTTGCGCTTTTGCCGCTTTGAAACTTTCAAGGGCGGATGTAATCGGGTGTGTAGTCATCTGGTTCATGGGGGTATAACTCCGAGTCAGTCAATGTGGAGTCATTTTGCAAGCTCTCACACAACGCCTCAATCAATGCCCGTTGTGCCATTTCCCATACAACACACTCTCAAATCAAACTAAAAGGGCTATAAAAATAATAGTTTTATAAAAACTGTTCACTACTCTTCACTTCAGGAAAAAAGTATTAATAATCAATAAATAAAAGGGTGAACAGTTCATTTAAAACTATTCACCAAGTGTTCACTACTGTTCACTTGGTTAAAAAGAGCTTTTTCTCTGGCTAGCTTAAAAAGCAGGCAAAATCCTCACTGTTGTGCTCAACCACCACCACTCTTTTTAGAGCATTTTAATATCAATCAATGTCTTTTAATTCATTTTAGCTTTAACTACTCAGTACAAAAAAACACCCCTTCCACACATATACCCGAATACACCCACATAGACCCAGAGAGTCAAATACCGTCATTTTTACGCGTGTTTGTTGTGGGAAATCACACAACAACGGCTTGTTGCATCAGATAAAAATATTCTCACAATAGGGAGCTACCCAACTGAATCCCAGCAAACCCGGCGGTATATGGCCGGACAACAACAAGGTAGCTTTTCATGCTTGCAATGACACAACAGGCTCTATCCAATACGCCACCACCCATGGCAACACACTACCCTCGTGACCGCTTTATGCGTTTGCCTGAAGTGATTAACACCACCGCATTATCCCGCTCGACCATTTATGAACTGATTAGCCGTGACCACTTCCCCGCACAGATTTCCCTCGGCGGTAAGAACGTTGCATGGCTGGCCTCTGAGATTGAGGGCTGGATGGCAGAGCGTATTGCTAACCGTCAGGGGGTATCAGCATGATCACCCTAAAAATCGGCGAGCAATTCTTCACTCTGAATGAGGGCGACGTGCAGTACATCGCTGAGGCGTTCCAGATTGCGCAGCAACAACCCGGTCTTGCTTTACCCAAGTACCGTAGCCAGCTAAACGGCGTGGTGCAAGTGATGTCAGGCAATGCGTCGAGTACGCCAGCACAGGCCAATTTCTACGCCCGTGCCCCTGCTCAGCCCAAGCCTGATATTCTGACTGACTGCTAAATCGATGACGCTCATCCCGCAAAAAGGGCTTTTCTCTGGCTTGCATCTTTTGCAGGCCTTGCGTTATAGTCACCGTGCTGTCGCAAAATCGACAGCCGGGCGTGGAAACCCGAGTTACTTATTGGCGACACAACACGCGCCAGGCGTGTTTTTTTATGTCGTGGCCTCGGCCTACCAGTTTTTTGCGCAGTGGTTTCTACACCGCTGTCGCTATCAAGCAATGGTGGCTCAGGCGGGGCAGCCTTCGGGCTGGCCGGTTTCCAATAAGGCCGGTATTTCCACCCCCGTCTGGGCTACCACCCATAAGCGTGGAAACTTCGGTGGTAGCAATAACCAATACTTATTGGAGGCTGCCACTATGGCTACATCCCTCACCCCGTTACACCCGCAATTTATCTATCTGTTTGCTGCGGTTCGCCGTACTGAATTAACGGCGCGTCCCTGCATGTTACGTACCACCGCCAGCAGTGAGAAGAATGCCCGCCTGCGTTTAACCCGTGACTACATCCTGTCGTTTGCTGGCCGCCTGCCACTGGAGGAAGTCGCATGAATACCCTTGCCGCCCGTTATCTCAGCGATACGCAGTACACCATTCCTCACGCTGATTTCTTACGCCTCCAGCATGCGCACAATGTCGGCGTGACGTTCCTCGATATGCTGGAAGCACAAACCTGTCTGTTACACGGCATTACCCCTCCATCACCTGAATCGTTCGCCTCAATGGTGGCGTTACTGACTGACCAGCTCGGACAGGTGATGAACACCTGCGAATCACAAATCTTATCCCGCATGGAGGCACCTATCGTATGAATACCCTCAATCAATCCTGTCTGCCCGTTGAAGTCCGTACCGCTGTTTATCGCCGTGCGTTAGCCCATGCCTATCTGGATACCTGCGTGTCTCACGGGGTGAGACTTGGTTACTCGCTGGATGAATTGCAAATGGCGATTGCGATGGATATTGAGGGCTACTTTGTGCGCCAGCACGGGCCAGAAACCGGTATGGATATGGCCTGTACCATGCTCAGTGACATGGTTCAGCCGGATATTTTGCTGGCTCCGCCGCGCCTGACAGTATTGGGGCAAAAAATGATGGATGAGCTGTGCCAAGCGCAGATAGCCACAACCACTCAAACTACCCTGCACTGAGGAGAAACAGACAATGACGACATTAAACGTTTCAAAAACCTCACGTGCAGCCACCGGCCAGTGGCCGGTATTGCTCCCTGCTCTTGGTATTCATATCACTGCTGGCGGCCGGGCGCAGCCCTGCCCGATGTGTGGCGGTAAAGACCGTTTCCGCTTTGATAACCTGCAAGGGCGTGGAACATGGTTTTGTAACCAGTGCGGCAGCGGCGATGGCCTGAATCTGGTTGAAAAGGCGCTGGCGGTCACGACCAAGGAAGCCGCCTGCAAAGTGGCCGAGGTGTTAGGGGAACCATCGAACCCGCCATTACCGGCACACAATGCTGAACAGGAAACGCAGGAGAAAGCGCAAGCACGGCAGCGGGCCGCAGAACAGGCCAGACAGTTGCTGTCCGTCGCCCAATCACAGGCCGGGAATGCTTATCTGACCGCCAAAGGTTGGCCAGAACTGGAGGCGCTGACATTACACGGTAAACCGTTGTGTGTTGGGGGTATTACCTATCAAACCGGCGACCTGTTATTTCCCCTTACTGATAGTAGCGGTGAAGTGGTTAACGTTCAGTTGATTAACGCCAACGGTGACAAGCGCACACTGGCCGGGGGACAGGTGAAAGCGGCCTGCCATTTTTTGGCCGGACAGGATAACGCCGTTATCTGGCTGACAGAAGGCTATGCTACCGGGCTAACAGTGCATCACCTGACCGGGGAAAGTGTTTGTGTTGCGCTCAGTGCTAACAATCTGCCCGCACTGGCGCAACAGTTGCGTACCCACTACCCAGATGCACTGCTATTGTTGGCCGCCGATAATGACGAGAACGGCACCGGCCAGACCCGTGCAACAGAGGCCGCCCAATTGAGCGGCGGTAAGCTGGCGTTGCCGTCGGTTGTTGGTGACTGGAACGACGTTTATCAGCAGCAAGGTAAACTGGCCGCCCTGACCCAGTTACAAGCATTCAATCAGCCGCAGCAGCCCAGCCCGTTTGATACGCTCAGTGACGCCGACCTGAAAGCCATGAGCGCCAGTGAAAAGGCCGAACTCTTAGCCGAGCACTATCAGCACTTATTGGCCGTGCCACAGGTGGGTGAAGACCTGTGCCGCTATGAGCAAGGAGCATGGCAGGTGTTGCCGTATCGTGTACTGAGTCGGGAGATTGCCGCTTTGTTCCAGAAAATCCGCGCCCCATTCTCAGCGTCAGGGATTAATAGCGTACTCGATACGCTCAAGCTGATGGTGCCACAAATGGGAACACCCGCCCGGCACTTGATAGGTTTTCGTAACGGGGTATTTGATACCACTACCGGCCAGTTCAGCGCACACCAGAAAACGCACTGGTTGCGTACGGTAAACAGTGTGGATTACACCCCGCCCAAAACTGGGGAAAATCTGTCCGACCATGCCCCGCACTTTTGGCGCTGGTTAACGCGGGCCGCCGGGCAACAGCACGAGAAACAGGAGCGTATTCTCGCGGCGCTATATATGGTGTTGGCGAACCGCTATGACTGGCAACTGTTCCTTGAAGTGACCGGGCCGGGCGGCAGTGGCAAAAGCGTGATGGCCTCCATCGCCAGCTTACTGGCCGGTAAAGACAATACCACCTCGGCCACCATCGATACGCTTGAGTCGTCGCGAGAACGTGCCTCCGTGGTGGGGTTCTCTCTGATTATTCTGCCAGACCAAGAGCGCTGGAGCGGTGACGGTGCTGGTATTAAAGCCATCACTGGCGGCGATGCCGTTGCCATAGACCCGAAATACCGTGATGCCTATTCCACCCATATCCCGGCGGTGATTCTGGCTGTCAATAACAACCCGATGCAGTTCAGTGACCGCAGCGGCGGCGTATCACGTCGCCGGGTTATTCTGCCGTTCCCGGAAGTCATCCCGGCTAACGAGCGTGATCCGCAGTTGTTGGCGAAAATTACCGGTGAGCTGGCGGTGATGGTGCGCCACCTGATGCAGCGCTTTACTGCTCCCAATGATGCCCGTGTGCTACTCGAAGCACAGCAGAACTCGGATGAAGCGCTGGAGATTAAACGCGGTGCTGATCCGCTGGTTGATTTTTGTGGTTATCTGCTGGCGGTTAATACGCCCAATGGCCTGTATATGGGGAATGCCAACATTATCCCAGCTAACCCGCGTAAATACCTGTATCACGCTTACCTGTCATTTATGGAGGCGCGCGGCCATCAACGGCCAATGAGCCTGACCGCATTCGGGCGCGCTGTGCCGCAAACTCTGAGTGAATATGAAATAGCCTTATTGAAACGTAAAACTAATCAGGGGATGCAAACCAATCTGATATTAAGTGAAGACTGCGAGGCCGATTGGTTGCCTAAATGTGAAGCACATTGAATAAACAACATCACGATCGTTTCTACCGATCAATATGGCGTTATTGATCTGCCTAACCCATTGGACGCTATCAGTTACGACACTTATAGTTGAGTTGTACAAACCTCATACATCCAACACCGGGGAGCAATGTATCAGTGTGTACTCGGGCCTGCTTGCAGGCCTTTCTTTTATCCCCAATTCGTCCCACATATCTTGGCACCTCAAAAATAATCACACCGGCCTAGGCCGGTGTTTTTGTATTCAATGGCCGACTGTTCACAGCAAGTGACCAGTTTGTATAAACTCGTCACTAACTCATCACCACCTAATGCATTGTATTTAAATAATTAAATTAAAAAGTGAACAGTGTGAACAGTTTTTCTATAAATCTTTTTTCTCGGCTGATTTGAATATATGCCTAGTGAGTTATCACCCCAATAGTTGCTCAAAATTTCACCGCATTAATTATTATGTATAGGAAAGTGTATAGAATCATACTTCCATTTTTATATTTTTCTTATATATCAGTATTTAATGATATTTTAGGTATTCCTGTGATCTCCGCCAAAGCCTATCTCCCGCTTTCTCTCTTCGTCAATAAATCCTTTTATAATCCAATGGTTACAATGAAAATAGTCTGTCTGAATCTACCGTGCTCTACTGGTTTCTACCCTGTGCTGGGGGCATAATTGGGGGCATAAAAATACTGTCCTTTTAGAGATGCCCCCAAATGAAGCTCAATGCCCGCCAGGTAGAGACTGCAAAGCCGAAAGAGAAATCCTACAAGTTGACTGATGGGGGAGGGTTGTATCTCGAAGTCAGTGCCAGTGGGGCGAAATACTGGCGCATGAAATACCGCTATGGCGGTAAAGAGAAGCGCATTGCTTTTGGGGTTTACCCCCATATATCACTGGCCGATGCACGTCAAAAACGAGAAGCGGCGAAGAAGCTTTTAGCCTCCGGAACTGATCCCGGAGAGACTAAAAAAGCAGAGAAATTGGCACAAAAAATGGCTATGGAAAATAGCTTTGAATCAATGGCACGAGAATGGCATAAAAATAAAGCCGATCGCTGGTCATTGCGTTATCGCGAAGAAATTATCGAGACCTTTGAAAAAGATATTTTTCCCTTTATTGGCCGTCGCCCAATAGCTGATATTAAACCAATGGAATTGCTGGAAACTCTCAAACGCATGGAAAATGCGTAAAGTACGCCAGCGCTGCGGGGAAGTATTTCGCTATGCCATTATTACCGGATGCGCGGAATATAATCCGGCACCGGATTTAGCCGGTGCTTTGCAAACCCATAAGAAACAGCATTTACCTTTCCTCACCGCTCCAGAGTTACCTTATTTCTTACGAGACTTAGCGGGCTATACCGGCAGCATAATTACTAAAACTGCCACTCGGATTATTATGTTGACCGGTGTTCGCACCCAAGAACTACGTTTTGCCCGCTGGCAGGATCTCGATCTCGATAAAGGCTTATGGCACATCCCCCCTGAGCACATGAAAATGAAACACCCCCATGTTGTACCCCTTTCTATTCAAGTCATTACCGCGTTTAAGCAACTCCACCCGCTGAGCCATCATTATCCGCTGGTATTTATTGGCCGTAATGATCACCGCAAACCCATCAGTAAAGAGAGCATCAATCAGGTGATTGAACTGCTGGGTTATAAAGGGCGGTTAACCGGACATGGTTTTCGCCACACCATGAGCACTATCTTGCACGAGCAAGGCTATAACTCAGTATGGATTGAAACTCAGCTTGCTCATGTGGATAAAAACTCAATTCGTGGCACGTATAACCATGCTCAATATCTCGATGGACGACAGGAGATGTTGCAGTGGTATTCAGATTATATGGATAGCCTTGAACTGGGGGGCAATGTGTTGCATGGCACTTTTGGTCAGCGACGCTAAGCAGGGTTAAGATTCGGCGGCTTATAAAGAGATATACCCGTCATACTTCAAACTGCATGTGCGTTGGCTGCCAGCATTCACCCAAGTCATTGAGTTATCTCAACTCCTTGGGTTCATTTCGTTGCCGCCTTCCTGCAATTCGAATTATTTTGGGAGATAACAGGAGTAATCTCATGATAAACCCAGCGGAAAAGCTCAAGGCAAAGCAGCAGGAATTTATCAGTATCAGGGAGTTGATTCAGCGGATTTCGCGTCTCCACCCCACGATGAGTCAGGCGCAGATAGCCAACTGGCTGCTGATAGAATTGACGGATGCCAGGCCAGTTTCACCGCCGTTACTGATTCAGGACGCGCTCGGCGTGACCCGCTCCCCCGGCGTTGATGACCCCCAATTTTGCTATTTTGATCTGCTCTCGGCAGCGATGGCCAACCCTAAAATGGATGGAGCGCCTTGTGATGGATGGATACCTGAAAGTTATAAACCTGACGAATTTAATCACCGGCCCGATGAGGAGGATGATCACGAACTTCCCTTCTAAGGTATTAACAGCATGAATTGTTATGATTACGTCGGATTTAACCGGACTGAAATAGAACAGCTTTTGCAGATTAACCTGCGTGACAGTGACGAAGAATATCAAAATATTCTTAAAGATAAATTACCAAAATGGTTAACGCCATTTCTATCCAGAATTAATATCACAATAAAAGAAACGGCTGCACTGATTGTTGGGGTGATGCCTTATTCTATTCAAATTGATGATATAGGAATGGTAATAATTAATTATGAGAAATCATTATGGGATGCAGTGGATTGCAACCTATTAAGTTGTCGGGATATTAGTTATACAAATACTAATAAAGATATTCGCCATGACGGTTATTTATTAAAAGCAGAAGTGGAAGGCTGGGTTAAGGCGAATGGATTTCACTGGCCGCTACCACTGGGCGCTGCACTGGTGCTGGAGCAGCGGCAAGCAGAAGAGAGCTGGGGTGGTTTTGCCGGTAAAGAAACCGCGCTGGCGTTTATTGCCGGTATGGCTATCGCGTTAGCCAGGAACAACCCGCAGTGCCGGCGCGGCGTCAAAATGAATAAAACCGCCATTGCCCGGGTGGCGACTCAGGCTATGTTCAACGCGGGATTCAGCGGGGAAATGGTGACCGAAAAGCAAATGAGTAACTTGATCAGCGAGGCGCTGCTTGTTTCTCTGCCCGGGGCCGATAATCCTTAGACGAGCGGAAGTTTATTTCCAACTCGCCGCTATGGGTTTCCAACTAACATATTCGCGTTACGGATTGACCTAAAACGACAGGAATAAAGGTTCCTTTTATTTATTTGCCACTTACCCCTATTACTGCCTGATTTTGTTTCAATTAATTCAGTAGCCACCGAGAGATAACAGGAGTCATGGAATGACCTATTCATCATTAATCCGATTGCCAGAAGTATTAAAACGTACCGGTTTTAGCCGGCCTTGGGTTTATAAATTATTAAAACAAAAGCGCTTCCCGCCACCGATAAAAATAGGGGGGCGGGCTATCGCTTTTGTTGAAAGTGAGGTGAATGACTGGATTGAACAGCAAATTGCACATTCACGGGGAAATAAGCAATGAGTGCGCTGGTGCATTATTCGGAATGTATTCCCTTTAACGTTTCATCAATGATGGCGAAATCCTGGCGCTCCAGCCGCTCATATTCTGCCCTCACTGTCGGTTTCTTTAGCATTCGGGCGACCACTTGTTCATGGGACAGGCTTGGTGGTTGGCGTTTATTATCCAAATCGCAACTCCTTCATTCGTTTAGCGGCTTTGCCTTTCTCTTTCCACGGCATATAAGCCGTTTTTTGCACCACAATATGCAAAATAACAATCTGCCAGTCTATTTGTGCCATAAAAATGACGCGGTTCCAGCCTTTCGGCTCATAAAAACACAGCTCAAACACATCTTCGTGGTAATGCATCGGGACAGCATCAACCATCTTAATACCGTAGCGCTTCATACGTTTAGCCAGGCTAATAAAATTGGCCTGCAAGCTGATGGGTTGGGCAAGAAGCTGGGTGATGACATCATCATCGTAATATTCAATGGTGTAGTTCATAGGCTAAAAAATAACAGAAACGTTATTTTCCTCCGGCTGCGGATGTATCAAAAGGAACGCCCCGACATCACTCAATACTGCCGGGGCGTTTATCCACCACGGAGCAAGGG
Source organism: Yersinia similis (assembly GCF_001053095.1). GTDB lineage: Bacteria > Pseudomonadota > Gammaproteobacteria > Enterobacterales > Enterobacteriaceae > Yersinia > Yersinia similis. Next base: position 78,023 of record NZ_CGBP01000020.1, read on the forward strand.
TGGCGCGGTGGATACAGTGAGTCTACGAATATTCCCGTTGGGTGCAACTACTGGACAATAGAATCAGATTATCTGCATCTCATTGATACATAAATTGTATTTATAAAATTTAAAACATTGCTATGGGTGTTAAAAATGGCCCGAAAATGGATTTTATCCGCCGGAAACCGGGCGTAAAAAGGAAAAGTCATGAATCAATTTATTACCGAGGTTGCGGCACAGGCGCGCGGAAAATGGGGCTTTATTCTGGATGCGCTGGCGATCAGCCACAGCAAACAGCACTCCCCCTGTCCGGCCTGTGGCGGCAAAGACCGCTTTCGTTTTGATGACCGTCAGGGCGCGGGAACGTGGTTTTGTAATCAGTGCGAACCACGATCCGGCGACGGTTTGGATCTGGTTAAAAATGTCCGACAATGCTCGCTAACTGAAGCCGCGCAGCTGGTGGCCGATATTCTCGGTGTCTTGCCCAAACCGAAAGCGCCGGATCTGGCCTCTCTCATGGCGAAAACCACGCCAGGAGAATCTCGCTATTTAATTAATAAAGGTCTGAGCGGCCATAAATTACCTATTCTGCCGGATGGTTCGTTATTGCTGACATTACAGAATATGGCGGGCGACAGCACCGGCGCACAGATTATCCGGCCCGATGGCACAAAAAAGCTGATCGCCGGTAGCCGCAAAAAAGGCGCGTTTATCCCGCTCAAACCGCTGCCGGAACAGGCTGAAACCGTGGTGCTGGCAGAGGGTTACGCCACCGCGCAAAGTCTGGAGTTATTGCTACCGGCCGCCGTGATTATCGCCGCCATCGATGCCGGAAATCTGTTGCCGGTGGCACAGGCATTCCGTATCTATTGGCCTGCCGCGAAAATCATCATTGCGGCGGATAATGATATCAATCCACAAGACACAGCCAATGTTGGCCAGTTGTCCGCAGAAAAAGCCGCCAACGCGGTCAATGGTTGGGTGACATTGCCGCCAACCCCGCATAAAGCCGATTGGGATGATTACCGTCAGCAAGCCGGTACCGGGCAGGCGCGTAACAGTTTTTATCATGGTTTGTATCAGCCGCCGCCGGTGAGCCAATTGGCTGAAAACAAAGGGTTGCATCCGACATTATCGCAAATGGCCGCCAGTCAGCGCGGGCAGTTATTGGCCGAACATTATGGCCAGATTGCGGTGCATGCCGAGAGTGAAACGGTTTATCACTATGATGGCGAGCGCTGGGACAAGCTGCCCGATGGTGTGTTACGGCGCGAGCTGGTGATGATTTTCAACGCCAACGACACGCCCTATTCACCGGCCGGTATCCGCAATGCCATTGAAGCGATGAAGCTGCAAATCCCGATCATGGGCGAGCCACCACGCCATTTAATCGGCTTTCAGAATGGAGTTTATGACCTGAAAGCCAAACAGTTCCGGCCGCATCGCGCCAATGATTGGTTGCAGCATCATAACGACATCATATTCACCGAACCGCAGCCAGACGAAAATCTGGCACACCACGCCCCCCATTTCACCAAGTGGCTGGCCCATGCGGCCAATGACGAATTGCCCAAAATGGCCCGTATCAAAGCCGCGCTGTTTATGATTCTGTCCAACCGATTCGACTGGCAATTGTTCCTTGAGGTCACCGGCGAGGGCGGCAGTGGAAAATCGGTATTCACCTACATCGCCACCTTGCTGGCGGGCCGCCAGAACACCGCCTCCGGCAATATGGCGGCGCTGGATCAAGCCAGAGGGCGCGCGCAGTTTGTCGGCAAGAGCCTGATTACGCTGCCCGATCAGGTGAAATATGTCGGCGAGGGGGCTGGCATCAAGGCCATCACCGGCGGGGATTTAGTGGAAATCGACGGCAAATATGAGAAACAATTCAGCACCTTATTAACGGCTGTGGTGCTGGCGACCAATAACGAGCCGATGAGTTTCACCGAGCGGCAAGGCGGTATTGCCCGGCGGCGGGTGATTTTCGCGTTCAACCATCCCGTGAAAGAGGCGGATAAAGATCCGCTGATCGGCGAGAAAATCGCGGCAGAACTGCCAGTGGTGATCCGCTGCCTGCTGGCTGAATTTGCCGACCAGGACAAGGCGCGAAAGTTGCTACTTGAGCAGCGAGATTCACGGGAGGCGATGGGGGTTAAGCGGGATGCCGATCCGCTTTATGGCTTCTGCGCGCACATTGTCGAGCTGGGCGAGGCGGTCGGTATGTATATGGGAACGCTGGCAATTTCCCCGCGCGCCCCGCGCATTTATCTGTATCACGCTTATCTGGCTTATATGGAGGCTTACGGCCATCAGCGTTCATTATCGTTGACCAAATTCGGCAAAGACTTTCCCAAAGTGATGAAAGAGTTCGGCGCAGAATACAAAAAAGCCAGAACTGACAAAGGGTTCCGCTACAACATGGATTTATCCGACACCGCCAATGACTGGCTCCCCGCCCTGGCACTGCCCCACCATCCGCAACCGGAAGAACCCCACTAATTATTTCTCACCTCTGGCTTATTCAGAGTATTCAGAAATAGATTTAATTAATTGAAATACAAAGATAAAAACTGACTGAATAGTTTACTAATAACTGTTCAGTCAGTATTCAGAGGTGTTCATTAATTCATGGATGGCAGGTATTAAAAACTGAACACCTGAACAGTTGCTGAAGAGTTCAGCGGGGAGTATTCAGAGGGGGCGAGGCCAGAGTGGGTGCGGGTTGTGGGGGGGATTTTGTAGGTTGGTGAAGGGGGTGAAGGGTTGGGGGTTGGGATGGGGAGATGGGGGGTGAATATATAGATATTTTGAATTTATGTAATTATCGTATGTAGATGGGTTATAGGAAGCATGGTATAGTTGATAATTAATAATTTAACCTGTGTATAAAGATGGAATTAAATAATAAAAAATTTCTGACGGTAAGCATTATATTAATCGCATCCATTTTTATTATTCCTCTTATGTTATATTGGTTATTTGTTGGCATCCCTAGTACCGGCATATCATCGAACCCTACCAAATGGTCAGAATTTGGTTCTTATCTTAGTGGTATCTTTGGCTCTATCAGTGCCATAATCACATGCGTAACACTCTTTTTTATTATAGATCAACACAAACAAAATATTAAAAATCAACAACTAAACACGAAAATCCAACAAAGAAATATTGAAATACAGCAAGAGAGTATTGAAGAACAAAGAAAAGAGTCTAAATTAAGATTAAAAGAGTTTCACAAACAAGACTTTATAGAACTTTTAAGTCAATTGGAGTCTCAGGGGGATAATTTATTTTACTTCAAAAACAAGCTAAGTCTTTATCACTCTATTTTTAATCGTCGAGACTTCGATATATTCAGTGAACACTATGACTCTGCAATTCTAAATAAAGCGAATGACTATTTTTTATCAATGAAATACTACAATGATAATATTGACTCTATAACTAATGATTTTTATCCACCAAAAGATGGTAATTACAATAAATTATCAGTTACCAGACATGAATATATTAAATTACTCGAGTCTACTTTAAATTTGAATAGCACTCTTGGAGTCGTTTTTAATGAAAACGACCATGATGGTAACTTATTATTCAGAGGTATGTTTATAGGTTTAAATGCTCATCAGCCTAGGTTTTACTTCGAAAAATTAGCCAACACTCTTAATGAAATTAATTTCTTCGTTTCAAGAAAAGATTTAATTACAGAGCAACTACATATTAATGGTGATTTAAGTTATATAATGAGAGGGTTAGGGTATTATTTGAAAAAACATGATTTAAAACAGATCACACCGTCGCATTTTCAATATAAATCTAATGATCTCTTAGCTGAAATGATGTATGAATTTATGAGTATTCATGAAGAATATTTAACTGAAACAAAAATAGATGGTGAACCTCAATTAATACTGCCTATTTGGTTTGATATTAATAATTACTTCTTTCATAAAATAAATGATGAGGCGGTCAATCAGAAAGAATATCGAGACAGATTAATCAAATCAATGAAATTTGAGTTAACTAGTATGAATAATAAGAATTTATCTTCATCTTTAAATGAGAAAATAAATAAAATCACTTCCGATTTAGACGATTATAAAAGTGATTCATACAGATGAGGTTAGTGTTGGTATAATATAAATAAAAAATAACACCTATTAATTCCATACTTCAGAATAAGAGGATTGATAGTATATCATAACAGTCAGCCTATAAATAGCATCACATATTTCTATGCTTCATCAACGTCCGTGATTTTTATTTTATTATTCAATAAAGTTGCCTTCCATAGCTATGATGGAAATAATACTCCACCTACCACGGATTAGTAGGATATATATTTCCGATTAATTTGCGCACCTAGATATCCAGATGCACAAATTAAAAATATTTAGGAACATACCATAGTAGTTATCAAATCAACCACTTTATTTCTTGCTAAAATAACAATTTGGTTCTATTTTACTCTGTATCAGGAATAGAGCTGGCTATTTTTTCGTTAGTTTTCTTGGGTGGTTCAACTTTAAATCCTAGTTTATTTAGGATTAAATCTTTAGCTTCATTGGGTGTCTGAAGAAACTTTTTAAAAGAGTCACTACCTATCATCTCCATCCAAGGAGTATAATGTTCCTTTTCTTTTACCAAACGCAGTGGTTCTTCTTCAAATCGAGTTAATGCGGCTGCAAATAGCCTATTTTCAAAGTCACCATCTAATTGCTTAGCCTCTCTTCTATAACCTTCATATGCTTTAGCTACAGAGGCTTTGAATGCATAATCTTCGGCGAGTTTAAAACGTTGGCTAATTTGCTTTGTTGATAACCAAGCAAACCATAATGGTGCACCAATACTAAGAGCAGATAGAATAACCTGAGTAATAATAACTGTTAAGCTAGGATTTTGTTGTTCCAGAATCTTGGAAAGAGCCTTTATTCTTTCAAAGCCAACATAAGCACCTGCGCTTAAGGCAATGAGAAGGCCACCGACCCAAAATCTGATACTAGCATTTAATTTATCCGCTTTAACTTCAAATGCACCAGCTAATCCTTTTGTTGTTGTAATTCTAAATGCATCTTCGCATTGAGCAACTAATTTAACTGACTGTTCTTTATTAGACTCTATCAGCTTTAAGTTATTATCTGTCTTTTCTCTTTCTTTTTTAATGTCGAATAAAATTTCTGATATATCTTTTCCAGTTTTACTTATTGCTTTTTGGGAATCTTTTAACATCTCCATATCTACAGGAAGAGACTCTGCTGCATTATGTGCATCTAATATTGCAGAAACTTTGTTTTGTAAGTCAGATATTTCAGGGCTAAGTTGTTCAAGCTGTATATTATAACTTTTCAACCGACTTTTTAAACTCTTTGGTAATGCTTTACTATCATTCAAAACCTCCCATGAGAAAACCCTATCAATAGTTCCATTAATATATAACATCGTTGACATATAAGCTGGAATGGCTTGTAATCCATTACCATTATAAATATATGGTAATGTTGTTTTTATTAGATTGTCAATATTATGAGATAACCCATTTATTTCTTCTTCGATATCACCAGCCAACTCTTCAATTGGTATTTCATTTATTTTATCGACCAAATTTAAAGGCATGCAATTTAAATCATTTGGTGTTATAGCCGGGTATTGCCAACCATAGGTTTCACAAAGCATTGTGCTCCCATCATTTAAAGCTACTAACTGTCGATTCAATTCACTTAATTTCTTGCTCAATCTCTCCAGAGAAGCATTCATTTAGCTCTACCATTTTAACTGATTATTTGATAACCATTTAATACAAATAATTACACTTTGTCATCAATAAAAACACATTAATCATCAGAAATAGTAATGATTTATGGTGTATATGACAAATGCGGCCCCCCTCGCATCTACAAAAATGTTTGTCCTAATTTACCACTGGTTAATTGAACAGTAGGGAATGGCCGGATATAGTGCCCCCGCAGCGGCAAATTCCGCTGCCGTGATTAGCGTCCCGGAATTCAATAGAGCGCACGACCGCACAGGCGGTTACTATGTGCGGGTACAGTTACACCTGTGAAAAAGCAATGGTGGGCTGGACGGGGGCATCGAAAGATGCGCCGGGTTCTCTGTTGACCGGTTACGCTAACCTCGTTCAGTTCACCACCCTCTTGAGGTTAGCGTCTCTTGGTGGTGATTTTAAAGCCATCAACTGAGAGGTTGTCATCATGGATTCGACGACTAAAGCCCCTTGCCGTACCGCTTTTCTTCACCTGCCAACATCACTGGCCGCCACTCTCCCGCCGGAGGTGCGCCATGTACGATAACTCGCCCCACGAAGTGGAAGACCTTATTGATCATTGCCGTGCGCTCATTTACGCCGTTGTCGTGCTTGATCAACCCGTTGCAAAAGAAATACTCAATCTCGTTCTATGGCAGCAAATAGACCTGCTACATCAAACTTATCATCAAGCCACCAGCGAGCCTCTCAAGGCAGAATAACCTCTAAATGGCAAAAGGCATCGTGAGATGCCTTTAAAAATCACTTCATCTCACTTCATTTGAGCACTTAACGTACTAATCTCTTGATAGTTAACAGGATATAGATGCTCATTTATAATCTTGCTTTTTTAAAGTAACTCATTGTTTTAAATTAAAAACAATCTATAATAAGAACTGGGTTACCTATGAGTGCTTAAAGGAGGCAATCATGATTTTGAAGCAAAAACTGTTGCGCTCCGTCGCCAACCGGAAAGGTATTGTTGTACTGCGTTCGGAGCTGGAACACCTGGGTAGCAAATCGCAAGTTAGCAAAGCATTGTCTGAACTCGTTAAAGAGGGCGTATTAATTCGGGTTAGCCTTGGCGTGTATGCAAAAACTCGATTTAACCGATTTGCGGGGAAAAGGACGGTGGCCGCACCATTTGAAACTGTTGTGGAAGAAACGTTCAAAAAACTCAACGTGAAAGTCACTCAGGGCAAGGCCTTAGAGGATTATAACGCGGGAAGAACGACACAGATCCCAATGCAGCTTCAAGTCAGAACTCCAGGAAGGAAAATATCCAGAAACATCACTGTTTCGGGTAAAAATGTAAAATATGAAAAAACTTACGGATGAGCAAATTGCTGATATTCAGGATGCGGAAGCTGCGGGCCTGCTAAATGGCCTGCCAGCATTCGTCGCTGAAAAAGATGTGCATGTAACAGATGCATTACGTATATTAGCTAACTTGAATGTAGTGCATGAGGCACAGTTAAAAGGATTTGACCCTAGAAGTAAAAAAGTACCTGTTGAGCCAGTAAATATAGAGCTTCCTGTCCGATTAGTGTTTGCTGGCGGTACTTGCTTATCGAAAGCTTATAATTTGATTAGTCGGATGTCAGAAGATATTGATATAAAATTCATTCTTCCAGAGGTTCCGAACACCTATAAATTAAAAAATGAATGCTCATCTGATAAAGCAAGACTGAAAGATATTCATCAAAAACTGACAACAAAGCTAGCAGAACTAGGTTTCTACCTTACTGATAAAGAAGGTGAAAACCCTGAAATCAATGATAAACACCGTCATTATAATGTCGATTTAAGCTATCAAGGGAATTTCAGTAGCGGTGTTTCTAACCCTCTGCGTAGCTGTATAAAAGTAGAATTAATAAATCGGCCCATCAATTTACCTACTGAGAAGTTAAAGATTAATTATCTTTATCAACAATTAGTAAATGGTAAAAGCTACCCTGATTTTGATATCGAATGTATCAACATATCCGAGACTCTGGCCGAAAAGGTCTTATCTCTTCTAAGACGATTTGCAATGTATTGTGCTGGCGTGAAGCAAGCCGAATTTGATGAGGCGCTAGTACGGCATATTTATGATGTATGGCGCATATACACAATAAAACCCAAAGCGATTAATGCTGCTGCTAGTATGTTCGGGCACTCAGTAAAAACTGATATGGAAGAATATTCACAGCAATTTCAGGCATTCGTTGATGACCCGTATAGTGTCATGAGTAAAAGTCTTGATGTCATAAAAAATACTAAAGATGGGCAGGGTAAATGGTTGAACCATTTATACATAACGAGGCTTAGCCCGCTGGTTTATTCGCAGGAACCACACTCCTATGAAGAGGCGTTGGCAAGTTTTGTCGAGGTAGCTAACCACTTACTCCGGGCCTTAGCTGAAAAGTGAATATATAGATGTTCACTAAATAACTGCGCTTAATACCGCTACACTTTTGTTAGCCCATGTTTGTTGCCCGGAAAAG
>NZ_CGBP01000021.1 GCF_001053095.1 Yersinia similis
CCCCTAATTTCAAAAAACTTTTCAACCGCTCACTAATACATCACAAATACGATATATGAAGAAAAAAACAACAAAAAAGGGGCGATTTCTCGCCCCTCAGAGGATTAGCTATTACTGCTTAGCAATAATATGCCCATCTTCAACATCTAAAGTCACTGGGATTCCCGGTATTAGTTTGCCGGAAAGTATCTGCTGTGCCAGTGGGTTCTCAATTTCCTGCTGAATTGCACGTTTTAATGGCCGCGCCCCATAAACAGGGTCGAACCCAGCCTCACCCAAGAACTCCAATGCAGGTTGAGTAATATTCACTTCATAACCACGTTCTTCCAGACGTTTATACAAACGTTCCAGTTGAATGTTGGCAATAGAAGCCAAGTGCGCCCGACCAAGTGGGTGGAAGACAACAACCTCATCTATACGGTTAATAAATTCAGGGCGGAAGTGGTGACTAACAACATCCATAACCACTGTTTTCATTTCGGTGTAATTCATTTGGCCGAAATGTTCCTGAATCAAATCTGAACCAAGGTTAGAGGTCATAATGACTACCGTGTTACGGAAGTCGACAGTTCTCCCCTGCCCATCGGTCAAACGACCATCATCCAATACCTGTAACAATATGTTGAAAACGTCTGGATGTGCTTTTTCAACTTCATCCAGCAAAATCACAGAATAAGGACGACGACGTACCGCTTCCGTCAGATAGCCACCTTCTTCGTAGCCAACATAGCCAGGAGGTGCGCCAACCAACCGGGATACGGAATGTTTCTCCATAAACTCGGACATGTCGATTCGCACCATGGCATCGTCACTGTCGAACAAGAACGTTGCCAACGCTTTACACAATTCAGTTTTACCAACGCCAGTTGGCCCTAAGAATAAGAACGAACCAATTGGTCGGTTTGGATCAGACAACCCTGCACGGCTCCGGCGGATAGCGTTGGAGACGGCTTCAACAGCTTCATCTTGTCCAATGACTCGTTGATGTAAGTCCTGTTCCATACGTAGCAGTTTATCCCGCTCACTTTCCAACATGCGAGATACCGGGATACCGGTCCAGCGAGCCAAAACTTCAGCAACTTCGACTTCTGTGACGCGGTTACGCAGCAACTTCATGGTCTTCCCTTCTAACGCAGTTGCCGCTGCTAGCTGTTTTTCCAACTCAGGGATTGTACCGTACTGAAGTTCTGACATCCGAGCCAGATCACCCACACGACGTGCTTGTTCTAAGGTGATTTTGGCTTGTTCCAGTTCTGTTTTGATATTCTGAGTCCCGGTGAGTGAGGCTTTTTCTGCTTTCCACTCTTCTTCCAGCTCAGAATATTCACGCTCTTTTTGCTCTAACTCTGTATTGAGCATTTCCAAACGTTTTTTACTGGCTTCATCTGACTCTTTCTTCAGGGCCTGCTGTTCCAGTTTTAGCTGAATAATACGACGTTCCAGACGATCCAATGATTCGGGTTTTGAATCCATTTGCATACGGATACTGGAACCAGCCTCATCAATGAGGTCGATAGCTTTATCCGGTAACTGACGATCAGAAATATACCGGTGTGACAATGTTGCGGCGGCCACAATGGCTGGGTCAGTGATCTGCACGTGGTGGTGCAGTTCATAGCGCTCTTTCAGCCCACGTAAAATAGCGATAGTGTCTTCTACCGTCGGTTCCGCAACATACACTTTTTGGAAACGCCGCTCGAGCGCAGCATCTTTCTCTATATATTGACGGTATTCATCGAGGGTAGTGGCCCCCACACAATGTAGCTCACCCCGCGCTAATGCAGGTTTCAGCATATTACCGGCATCCATCGCCCCATCGCCTTTACCGGCACCGACCATGGTATGCAACTCATCAATAAACAAGATCACACTGCCTTCTTGTTTTGATAAGTCATTCAGTACGCCTTTCAAACGCTCTTCAAATTCACCACGATATTTGGCACCAGCAATCAGCGCCCCCATATCTAATGAGAGTACGCGCTTATGCTTCAGGCCCTCTGGCACTTCGCCGTTCACAATGCGTTGCGCCAAACCTTCCACGATAGCGGTTTTACCCACCCCAGGCTCACCAATCAGCACAGGGTTATTTTTGGTTCGACGTTGTAATACCTGAATAGTACGGCGAATTTCTTCATCACGGCCAATAACCGGATCGAGTTTGCCTTGCTCAGCACGCTCAGTCAGGTCGATAGTGAATTTTTTCAACGCCTGACGCTGATCTTCAGCCCCCTGATCATCGACTTTGTCACCACCACGCATGTTTTCAATTGCCTTATCTATTATAGCGACGGTTGCACCTGCGGCCTTTAACATGTCAGTTAACGTGCCACGATCTTCAAGCACTGCCAGAACGAACAGCTCGGAAGAGATAAACTTATCCGAACGTTTCTGCGCTAATTTGTCGCAAAGATTCAATACACGAACCAGCTCGTTTGATGGTTGAACATCACCGCCGGTACCTTCAACTTGAGGAAGACGACCTAAAGCTTGCTCAATGTCACTACGTAAACGAGCAACATTAATCCCTGCCGAGGTCAATAAAGGGCGAACCGTCCCCCCATCCTGATTGAGCAGTGCGCTCATCAAATGTAACGGTTCAATAAATTGATTGTCGCGCCCAAGAGCTAAAGATTGGGCATCGGCGAGGGCAAGCTGGAACTTACTGGTAAGACGATCCAGACGCATAACACCTCCAATATTGGTCAAAATTGCTACTGGAGATTAGATGAGGTCATCCCTCAATTTTTCAAGGTTATTTTGACACTATATTAAAATAATGCGTTCTACGTCAGCGGATCGTCCTGACACAATAGATTATCTCAGCCAGATTAAACTTGCCATACGTCCGGTGATTCCATCACGCCGATAAGAAAAAAATTGTTGTTTTTCAGTCACAGTACAGCGATTACCGCCATAGATAGCTTGAATACCCACCGCCTGTAGCCGTAAACGCGCTAGCAGATAAATATCGGCGAGGTATTTAGAACCGAAAGGGGTAAATGCCAAAGCTGATTTAGCATCGATACTGATAAATGCCTGTTTTACATCTTCACCTACCTCAAACTGCTGAGGACCAATCGCAGGGCCTAACCAAGCAATAATAGAGGACGGTGCCGCATTGAATTGCGCAACCGTGTGTTCCAGCACACCAGAACATAAACCACGCCACCCTGCATGGGCTGCAGCAACTTCATCACCCGTTAAGGAGCAAAACAGAACCGGTAAACAGTCTGCTGTCATGACCGCACAGACTTGCCCTGCCACTCGGCTATACACCGCATCAGCTTGTGTATCTGAGACCGAACGTCCCTCTAGTGTTAGGACTCGGGTACCGTGTACCTGGTCCAACCAAACAGGCATTTGTGGTAGGCAGGCTTGTTTCAGCAGAAGTTGGCGATTGGCCGCCACATGGGTAGTAACATCGCCCACATGCGTGCCAAGGTTTAATGAATCATAAGGCGGCACACTGACACCACCATGACGAGTGGTGCTACAAGCCCGGACCCGGGCAGGCATCGGCCAATCGGGAAGTATCAGTGTGCTCATATTACCAATCCATCTGATCTTTAAATTCTTCAGTATCGGCTTTTAACGCATTAATCAGCTCAACCATATCTTCTGGTAATGCGGCATGCCATTCCATTTGAATACCACTGATTGGGTGATACAAACGTAGCATGGTTGCGTGCAGAGCCTGACGATCGAAGCCACGCAAGATGGCAATAAAGGAATCAGACGCACCTTTAGGTGGACGCGGACGGCCACCATAAAGCTGATCACCCACCAGAGGGTGGTTAATATGAGACATATGCACACGGATCTGGTGCGTACGGCCGGTTTCCAAACGCAGACGCAGACGGGTATGGGCACGGAAATGCTCCATAATGCGGTAGTGTGTCGTCGCGGGTTTGCCCATTGGGTGCACTGCCATATGGGTACGTTTAGTTGAGTGGCGAGAAATTGGCTCATCCACTCTACCGCCAGCAGTCATATTCCCGATGGCGACAGCTTCGTATTCACGTGTAATTTCACGTGCTTGCAACGCTTCAACCAAGCGGGTCTGTGCCGGGACTGTTTTTGCAACCACCATCAATCCGGTGGTGTCCTTATCCAGGCGATGTACAATGCCTGCGCGGGGAACATCCATGATTTCTGGATAATAATACAGCAAAGCATTCAGTACTGTGCCATCAGGATTACCAGCACCAGGATGAACCACTAAACCTCGGGGTTTATTAATGACCAGAATATCGTTATCTTCATACACGATATCAAGTGGGATTTCTTGAGGCGCCCAACGGGCATCTTCCTCAATTTGCGCGTCAATTGCGACGAGCTCACCACCCAACACTTTTTCTTTAGGCTTGTTAATTTTTTTACCATTGACTGTAACCCGACTATCCAAAATCCACTCTTTTATGCGAGATCTTGAATAATCTGGGAACAATTCGGCCAAAGCCTGATCTAATCGTTGACCGAGTTGAGATTCGGCCACCGTTGCGCTGAGTTGTACTTGTTGTGCCATATGCAGCTTCTTGTTCGTTAACGTTGGGTTTTGACGGCGATGCCGTTTAATATAATGTGCTATTGTATCTAGATCTTGATCGGGAGCTTAACGGACAGTCTCCCGGAATAACACTTCGAGGATAATCAAAACGTCATGACGCGTATGAAATATCTGGTGGCTGCCGCCACGTTGAGCCTGGTGCTGACCGGTTGCTCCAGTAACAAGGACGTGGTTCCCGATAACCCGCCTTCTGAGCTCTATGCTACCGCACAGCAAAAGTTGCAGGACGGTAACTTTAAGGGAGCTATTACGCAACTAGAAGCGTTAGATAACCGCTATCCTTTTGGGCCTTACTCCCAGCAGGTTCAGCTTGATCTGATTTATGCGTATTATAAATCTGCTGATCTGCCTATGGCGCAAGCCTCAATCGATCGCTTTATGCGCCTCAATCCCACCCATCCTAACATCGATTACGTATTATATATGCGTGGTTTAACGGACATGGCTCTGGATGATAGCGCGTTGCAAGGCTTTTTCGGAATTGATCGTTCAGACCGCGATCCGCAACATGCTCGGGCCGCATTCCGCGATTTTAACCAGTTGATTCAAAACTATCCGAATAGCCAATACGCAACTGATGCGCAAAAACGCTTGGTGTTCCTGAAAGATCGTCTGGCCAAATATGAATTGGCCGTGGCGCAATATTACACTAAACGAGGCGCTTACGTCGCGGTTGTTAACCGTGTAGATCAAATGATGAGAGATTATCCAGATACGCAAGCCACTCGTGATGCCTTTCCGTTGATGGAAAATGCTTATAAGCAGCTGCAACTGAATGCTCAGGCAGACAAAGTCGCCAAGATAATGGCGGCCAATCCAACCTAACATTATCCTGAACTATAAAAACACCAACGGCAGCTCAGGCTGCCGTTTTTAATTTAGGTTTTTCAGCTAGATAGCTGTTTTTAGACGCCATTGATGACTATAAATTGCGGCGCAGCTTTCCCACCTAAAAGATCAAAACACTCCCCACACCAAGACCAAAAATAGTGTCATTCTTAACAATATGCGGGCGATCTAACTTATCGATAATGCGACATTATAACCGATGATTCAAGCCCTCAAAGCCCATTCCTGAGGTTAAATCACAGTTCCCACGGGCTTTGCAAAAAGTGACAGAAAAAAGTGATTTTGATCATACATTCTACGGTAAAGCGAGGTATGCTGAAGTTATCCAAGACGGAGTAGACAGAGAGGTAAGTCATATGACAGTTAATATTACCAGTAAGCAAATGGATATTACCCCGGCAATTCGTAAACACGTTGAGGACCGTCTCACCAAACTGGATAAATGGCAGGCCCAGTTGATAAACCCACATATTGTACTGTCTAAAGAGCCGCAAGGATTTGTTGCCGATGCCTCTATCAGTACACCAATGGGTCCCTTGGTCGCTAGCGCCAAGCATGATGATATGTATGCTGCCATTAATGAACTGATCGCCAAACTAGAACGCCAATTAAATAAAGTTCAACATAAAGGTGAAGCTCGTCGCGCGGCAAGCAGCGTTAAAGAAGCTAATTTGGAGTCTGTAGATGAAGAGGAAACAGAATCCGAGCAGGAACAATAGTCAACTAAATCTTCTAATTTCGATGTAACGCGCCTTCGGGCGCGTTTTTCATTGACATCAATTCAGACTGGCGGTTAATTTAGGGTTGTTCATTTTTTAGAAACCATGTGATTTTAAAACAGGTAAACCGTAGTGATTCTCAATAAAGTGTTTTTCTTCGCATTCTTTTTTACCTTCCCCTGATTGGGAGGCGTTTCGTCGTGTGATAAAGAATGCGAAGACGAACAAGAAAGCCTCCCAAGCGGGAGGCTTTTTTTATGTATATACCCGTCATACTTCAAGCTGCATGTGCGCTGGTCGCTTTCATGCAAGTCGAATTATTGAAGGTGTAATCATTCAGAAAAATTATAAGGCAAAAGTCTATGAACGATAATCCATTACTAGTGCTACGTGAACGTATCAGTGCGTTAGATTTAAAACTGCTGGCTTTGCTGGCGGAGCGACGTGAACTGGCACTGGATGTCGCTAAAGCCAAGCAACTCCATCATCGCCCAATTCGCGATAAAGAACGTGAGCGTGACTTATTAGACACACTGGTCGATGCCGCTAAGCCTTATAATCTTGATGGATTCTATGTCACACGCCTGTTTCAGCTGATTATTGAAGATTCCGTATTGACCCAGCAGGCTTTACTGCAACATCAGCTTAATCAAACAGCCCTGCTCTCTGCCCGTATCGCATTCCTTGGTCCTAAGGGCTCATATTCACATCTGGCGGCGCGCCAATATGCAGCACGCCATTTTGAGCAATTAATTGAATGTGGTTGCCAGAAATTCCAGGACATTTTTACTCAAGTTGAAACTGGGCAAGCGGATTACGCCGTATTACCGATCGAGAATACCAGTTCAGGTTCTATTAATGATGTGTATGACTTACTACAACACACCAGTTTGTCCATTGTGGGCGAAATAACCAACCCTATCGATCACTGCGTGCTCATTGCCACAGAAACAGACTTGAACAAAATTGAGACCGTATACAGTCATCCGCAGCCTTTCCAGCAATGCAGTCAGTTCATTAACCGTTTCCCACATTGGAAAATTGAGTATTGCGAGAGTACGGCTGCCGCGATGGAAAAAGTTGCAGGAATGAAATCACCAACGGCGGCTGCATTAGGTAGCGAAGCGGGCGGTGCGCTCTATAATCTGCAAGTGCTGGAGCACAATCTGGCAAATCAGCAACAAAATATTACTCGATTCATTGTCCTTGCCCGTAAACCCATTGATGTATCCGAGCAAATCCCGGCCAAAACCACCTTAATAATGGCGACCGGGCAGCAATCTGGGGCATTAGTAGAGGCCCTGTTGGTACTCAGAGAGCATGGCATCATCATGACGAAACTGGAATCCCGGCCAATTAATGGCAACCCGTGGGAAGAGATGTTTTATATAGATGTACAGGCCAATATACGTTCAGAAGTGATGCAAAAAGCATTGGCCGATCTAACACCGATGACCCGTTCCTTAAAAGTGTTGGGCTGCTACCCAAGTGAGAACGTGGTTCCCGTCGAGCCTCGGTAACGCCCTTTATTCAGACTCACCTTATGCCACATCATAAAAAAGTCATCCCGACAGGCTGTGTCGGGATGACATATAAAGAATCTGTCACTTGCTGATTAAGGCTACTGACGATTATCGTTCGCCTGACGCAGTAATGAACGGCTTTCCACCAAGAAACGTTCCGCATAATCACCAAACCAGTGCTCTACTTTCTCGAAGCTTTGAACAAACGCTTGTTTATCTTTTTGCTCTAACAAGGTGAGCGCCTCACCAAAGCGTTTGTAGTAACGTTTAATCAGCGCCAGATTATCTTCCGACGACATAATGATATCAGCATAAAGCTGTGGATCTTGTGCAAATAGCCGCCCAACCATTGCCAGTTCCAGGCGATAAATTGGCGAAGACAGTGCCAGCAATTGTTCCAATTGCACGTTCTCTTCAGCCAGATGTAACCCGTACGCAAAGGTCGCAAAATGCCTCAGAGCCTGAATGAACGCCATGTTTTGGTCATGTTCGACTGCGCTGATACGGTGCAATCTTGCTCCCCAGACCTGTAGCTGCTCCAGTAACCACTGATACGCCTGTGGATCGCGGCCATCACAATACACTACGACTTGCTTCGCCAAGCTGCCAACATCAGGGCCAAACATCGGATGCAACCCCAAAACGGGCCCTTCATGGGCTGCCAGCATAGCTTGCAAAGGTTTATTTTTTACCGAGGCCAAATCCAGCAAGATACAATCTGATGGTAATTTGGGTAGCCGATTAATCACATCTTCAGTGATATGGATGGGGACACTCACAATCACCATCCCGGCGTCAGCCAGAATAGATTCAGCGCGTGGCCAATCTTCTTGCTCCAGTGTCTTCACCTGGTAACCGGACAGATTAAGCATCCGGCTAAATAACCGGCCCATCTGCCCTTGCCCACCAATGATAACCACTGGTCGCAGTTGCGGACATAACGTCTTGAAGCCTTTGTCATTTTCGCTGGTATAAGATTCCCGCATCACCCGACGTAGCACATCTTCAATTAAATCCGGCGGGACACCTAACGTCTCGGCTTCTTGTCGGCGTGAGGCCAGCATTGCCGCCTCACGATCCGGGACATATATTGGTAAGCCATAACGGCTTTTTACTTCACCGACTTCGGCCACCAAATGCAGGCGCTTAGCCAGCAAATCCAACAACGCTTTATCGACTTCATCAATTTGATCGCGTAAAGCAGTCAGCTCAGCCACCATACTTACTTTTCCTCATGCAGTCCGTGCCGTCAGTGCCGCAAGCAATTCCTGGTGCATACCACGTAACAGGGTTTCAGTGCTTTCCCAGTTAATACAAGCGTCAGTCACAGAAACACCGTAGCGCATATCAGCACGTGGCTGTTCAGATGACTGATTTCCTTCGTGGATGTGGCTTTCCAGCATAACACCCGTAATTGAACGATTGCCCGCTTTGATCTGTTCAACCACAGATTCAGCGACCGCAACCTGACGGCGGTAGTCTTTATTTGAATTACCGTGACTGCAATCTATCATTAAGGACGGGATGAGTCCCGCATCCTGCATCTGTTTTTCACACTGAGAGACATCTTGTGCGCTGTAGTTTGGTGTTTTACCACCACGTAGAATGACATGGCCGTGTGGGTTACCCTGAGTTTGTAACAGGCAGACCTGACCCGACTGATTGATCCCCATAAAGCGATGTGGCATGGCAGCGGCGCGCATTGCATTGATTGCCGTACCCAAGCTACCGTCAGTCCCATTTTTAAATCCAACCGGCATAGACAAGCCTGATGCCATTTCACGGTGGGTCTGTGACTCCGTCGTACGGGCACCAATGGCCGACCAACTGAATAGGTCACCTAAATATTGTGGGCTATTAGGATCCAGAGCTTCGGTCGCTAATGGCAACCCTACACCCACTAAATCCAGCAATAAACGACGAGCGATGTGTAAGCCTGCCTCTACATCAAATGAACCATCCATTGCTGGGTCATTGATCAGGCCTTTCCAACCCACAGTAGTTCTTGGCTTCTCAAAATAGACCCGCATAACGATATATAAGCTGTCATCCAATTCCACAGAGAGTTTTTTCAAACGACGCGCATAATCCAGTGCCGCATCCACATCATGAATTGAACAGGGCCCACAAACGACCAACAGACGCGGATCTCGCCCCTGAATAATGTCAGCAATGGTTTTACGCGCATTTTCTATCGCATACTGATCATTTTCGCTCAGTGGAAACTGATTTTTCAGTTCTTCCGGAGTTATCAGTATTTGTTCGGCACTGATATGGACGTTATTGAGCGAGTCTTTTTGCATGATCATAATCTTTACCTATCTCTGTTTAGCGGATGTCGCTGGCGTATTTATCGTTTGAGAGCTTCACAATACCACGAGATGTAAAGATTTCAATCCATTGCTGTAAATAAATAATTACTGTTATTTTTACAGGTACATCTCAATTTAACTTTTGCGGTGAGTCGCAGTTTCCATTCTTGGTTCCGCTCTCCCTCAGAGGCCATGATAAAATAGAAGAAATTTATGGAGGCTGTATGTTAAGAGTCATCATCGTCGACGATGAACAACCTGCGCGTGAAGATTTACGCGAAAGACTAAATGAAGAACACGATATCGAGATCGTCGCCGAATGCAGCAATGCGCTGGAAGCAATACCTGCGATCCAGCGCCTACAACCTGATGTGGCATTTCTCGACATCCAGATGCCCAGAATAAATGGTTTAGAATTGGCCTCAATGCTGAACCCTGAAAGCATGCCACATATCGTATTTGTCACCGCTTACGATGAATATGCCATTCGCGCTTTTGAAGAACATGCCTTTGACTATCTGCTAAAACCACTCGACCATCAACGTTTGGCGAAGACACTGACACGTCTAAGGCGCAACACAAGTGTAAAAAATAGTTTACACAAAATTATCGAACCGATACTTCGCCATATCCCCTGCTCAGGCCACAACCGTATTTTTTTGCTGAAAATTGAAGAAGTAGAATACTTAAGCTCCGAGCTTAGCGGGGTACATGTGGTGGGGACCGTGCAATCAGGCTATACCCAGCTATCGTTAAAAACACTGGAGGAGAAAACTCCGTTTATCCGGTGCCATCGGCAATACATGGTGAATACCGAACAATTGGGGGAAATTCAGCTTATGGATAATGGTGCGGCTGAAGTCATCACTCGTTCAGGAAAACATATCCCTGTTAGTCGCCGCTATTTAAAATCCCTGAAGGAGAAATTAGGCATTGCATAAATAGGCCTCAAAATGAATAGATCTACCCGTCATACTTCAAGTCGCGTGTGCGTTGGCTACGCCATCCATGGACCTCACCTATTCGAGGCCGCTGCAAGCAGCGTTCAAATCTACTCCTGACCGATTTGTCTCTCGCTTGCCGCCTTCATGCAACTCGAATTATTTAAGGTATAGATGAGAAATAGCCGTTAAAAAATTAATGCATTAATTTAAAGCACAATATTAATACATTAATTTTACATTTAAATTTCATATTACTTTACCTCTCCTACTTATTTCACTTTATTTAATTAATTACATAAATAAACAGTACTCCCTTGATATTAGCTAAGTTTTAATCAATGTGATCTGTGCTCTGATAAGAGAAATCGAGTAAGGATTATATTCAACGAATAAAACTAACAAGTACATAACCGAATTTCATTCATATTTGAAGCGAGGGATATCATGATAACTCTACAATTTATAATTATAATTCTATGTTTGCTGCTAGGTACGCGTTACGGAGGGATGGGCCTGGGGTTAATAAGTGGTATCGGCTTATTTATTCTGACCTTTATTTTTGGCCTCGAACCGGGAAAACCACCTGTAGATGTAATGCTAACAATATTAGCGGTTATTGGTTGTGCTTCAGTACTACAAACCGCTGGCGGTTTAAATGTAATGATGCAATTTGCCGAGCGATTATTACGCCGCCACCCGCAGCACATTACGCTATTAGCGCCTTTCACAACCTGGTCATTAACCTTTCTTTGTGGCACAGGACATGTCGTTTACACCATGTTCCCCATAATTTCCGATATCGCCATTAAAAAAGGTATTCGTCCAGAACGGCCAATGGCGGTTGCATCCGTTGCCTCACAGATGGCAATTACAGCATCTCCAGTATCAGTCGCTGTCGTATCATTAGTTTCAATTATTGGTGCTAACCATGGCATCGGCCATGCCTATAGCATTCTGGAAATTCTGGCTGTTTCAGTTCCCGCCTCTTTGGTTGGAGTGCTAGTCGCAGCCCTATGGAGCCTGCGCCGTGGTAAAGATCTGGATAAAGATCCTGATTTTCAGGAAAAAATAAAAGACCCAGAGCAGCGGGCCTATATTTATGGCTCAACAGATACGTTGCTAAATCAGGTTTTTCCAAAACAAGCTTATTGGTCGACCTGGATATTCTTTGCCGCTATCGTCATTGTCGTATTGTTGGGCGCTTTTGCAGACCTGCGCCCTGCTTTTGAAGTTAAAGGCAAATTACAGTCTTTGTCGATGAATCTGGTGATTCAGATGATGATGCTGATCGCTGGTGCTGTTATTTTGATTGGCTGTAAAGTCAAACCCCGTGATATCTCTAACGGTGCCGTATTCAAAGCCGGAATGGTCGCCATCTTCTCGGTATTCGGTGTTGCCTGGATGAGTGATACCTTCTTCCAGGCTCATATGGGCGAGTTGAGATTAGTACTAGAAGATGTGGTAAAAGGCCACCCTTGGACTTATGCCATTGTGTTGTTCTTAGTCTCGAAGCTGGTGAACAGTCAAGCCGCGGCGCTAGCAGCGATCGCACCAATGGGCTTACAATTAGGTGTTGAACCTAAAATGCTCATCGCATTTTTCCCAGCGGCTTACGGATATTTTGTTCTGCCAACCTACCCAAGCGATCTGGCCTGTATCGGTTTTGACCGCTCTGGTACCACCAAAATTGGTAGATTCATTATCAACCATAGCTTTATCATTCCAGGCCTTATTGGCGTCATTTGCTCCTGTATCACGGGCTATTTGCTGGTAACGACGTTTATGTAGTGAGTCATAAAGCTATGGGGCTAGGGGTGATAACAACGTGCCAACCCATCCTTGTGGGTTCGAACCGCGCTATCCGTGGCGTGGACGCTTTACTCCCCTGCCTATCCTCACCGTTTTAAATTGAGTCCTCAAGATGTGTCAGTAATCTGAGGAGATACTTTGTAGGGCCAGTTTATTTTCTGTCCCTTTATTCCCCTCTGACTTGATGCTGCCATTGTGTTAATGACATTCATTCACTTCAATGACTTACCTGAGTCTACTTATCGGGATCCATTCGTTTTACCTGATTGCGACGCCAAATTATTTTTCTGGGATCATTTTTAAGAATGAACTTATTAAAAAAAGGATGTCATTATAATTAATTACTCAATCCGCTATATCTTCCAAGTAAGTTTAATCACAACTGCTACAATGCGAGCCGCATCACAAACATCATTTTTCACCATAGGTCCATTATGTTTTCTTTACGTCATACCAAGGCGTTGCCGTTTTATATCAGCACACTCACTTTATCCTTTTTCAGTGCCTCAGCATTTGCTGATGCGACTGTCTTTACTGCCTTGGACGATCCTTCCTCGGCTAAAAAAAGCTTTGATGGTTCCATTGATGCAGGTTATACCGCTCAGTCCGGCAATACGACAAACTCGTCACTAACGGCTAACTCAACATTGACCTGGTTCCAACCCAATACAGCTTATAGCTTATGGGGAGCGGCTCGTAACACCAGCGCCAATAATCAACGCTCTTCAGAACGTTATCAGCTCGGTGGCCGTACCCGTTATAATCTGACGGATCGTAATTACATATTCGGTCAAGCCAGTTGGCTAACTGATCGTTATAATGGTTTCGACTCCCGCTCGGTATTAACAACAGGTTATGGTCGTCAGATTATGACAACCCCATTGCACAATCTGCGGGTAGAATTTGGTCCAGGCATTCGCCATGATGAATTTTATGGCGGTGGCCGAGCGACTAAAGCATTAGCGTATGGTGGGGCGAATTATACTTATCAGCTCACGGATAACACGATATTCAGTGAAGGTGTTTCAGCATTAGCAAACGAAGAAACGACGTTGAACTCAGAAACAGCGTTGAATGTTGCTATCAATAAAAGCTTCGCATTACGTTTAGCTTATATCGCGACCTATAATACTAAGCCGCCAGCCAGTGCGCCCAAAAATACGGACACTACGACGTCAATAACGTTGGTTTACGGCCTGTAACCTGCCATTGGTATTTATAGCGTGGTGTGATGCCGCGCTAATTCTCCTCCCTGCCTCTTCCTTGTTTTAATACCTAATATTTGCGTCTCAAAATATTTTTTTCAAAAATAATATTTGTATACTAAAAAAAGTAAAAAAAGGGCTAACCCATGGCTAGCCCCTTTATAAGTATTAACTTTTGGATGCAGCGTTAGCTGTATCTTAGCCAAGACGCTCTTTAATACGAGCAGACTTACCAGTACGCTCACGCAGATAGTACAGTTTCGCTTGACGAACGGCACCACGACGCTTCACAGTAATGCTGTCGATTACTGGGGAGTGAGTTTGGAATACACGCTCAACACCTTCGCCGTTGGAAATTTTACGAACGGTGAACGCAGAATGCAGACCGCGGTTACGAATAGCGATAACCACGCCCTCGAATGCCTGCAGACGCTTTTTAGAACCTTCAACAACCCATACCTTAACTTCCACGGAATCGCCCGGACGGAATGCAGGTACATCTTGCTTCATCTGCTCTTGTTCGATTTGCTTGATAATATTGCTCATAATAAGTCTCTTACCCTAGGTAAACTGATATATCAGGACCATTTGCGCACGGCACAATGTTCCCTTCATAGTTCTGTTGCTCAGGGCTTATGTTCCCGTTGGAACTCAGCCAGCAACACCATTTGCTCGTCAGTCAGAGCTAGGCTTTCCAGAAGTTCAGGTCTTCTAAGCCAGGTACGGCCCAGCGACTGCTTTAAGCGCCAGCGACGAATCTCGGCATGGTTACCTGACAGTAATACTGACGGTACCTCCATCCCTTCTAACACCTCAGGACGAGTGTAGTGTGGGCAATCCAGCAACCCATCAACAAAGGAGTCTTCCTCCGCTGAGGCATGATGTCCTAGTACGCCCGGAATAAGACGGGAGACGGAATCAATCAATGTCATTGCTGGCAGCTCGCCACCGCTAAGAACGTAATCGCCAATTGACCATTCTTCATCAATTTCTGTTTTGATTACGCGCTCATCAACTCCTTCGTACCGGCCACAAACCAGAATCATTTTCTGATTCATCGCCAGTTCGCAAACACCCTGTTGGTCCAGTTTGCGCCCTTGAGGTGACAGATAAATCACCTTTGCTCCCTCGCCTGCCGCTGCTTTTGCTGCATGAATGGCTTCCCTTAACGGTTGCACCATCATCAGCATTCCCGGGCCTCCGCCATATGGGCGGTCATCCACGGTACGATGCCGATCGTAGGTGAAGTCACGAGGACTCCAACACTGCACGCTCAGCAGGCCATTTTTTACTGCCCGGCCAGTTACCCCGTAATCGGTTATTGCGCGGAACATCTCAGGAAACAGGCTAATAACACCGATCCACATTGTTTTGTTCCACTCATTATCGCCGTTTAATTCGGAGGTCAAAAACCAGGATCCCAATCTACTTCAACACGTTGAGCAGTGAGATCGACTTTCTTGATAACCTGCCCATGAAGAAACGGGACCAACCGCTCCTTCATACCGAATGCATCTTTCAGATTTGCCTTCACGACCATGACATCGTTAGAACCGGTTTCCATCATATCGATGATTTTACCCAGTTCATAACCAGTGGTGGTTACTACCTGGCAACCCATAAGGTCTTTCCAGTAGTAATCATCCTCTTCCAATGCAGGGAGTTGTGTGGAATCTACGATAATTTCGCAATTAGTCAGTAAATTCGCGGCATCCCGATCATCAACACCTTTCACTTTGATGATCAGATCCTGACTATGGCGCTTCCAGTCTTCCAACTCGACATGCTGCCACTTACCCGCCTGCTGGATAAACCACGGCTGATAGTCAAAAATGCTTTCGGCGTTCTCGGTGGATGAAAATACTCTGAGCCAACCGCGAATGCCGTAAGTAGAACCCATTTTACCGAGAACAATCGGCTGGTCGGGAACCGCAGGATTGAGTTGCTTGCTCATAATAACCACCACCGTGACAGATTAAGCTGCTTTCTTCGCGTCTTTGATCAGCACAGATACGCGATCAGAAACGGTAGCACCCAGGCCGATCCAATGTTCGATACGGTCCAGGTCTAAACGCAGAGCTTCAGCCTGACCAGATGCGATCGGGTTAAAGAAGCCTACACGTTCGATAAAACGACCGTCACGAGCATTACGGCTGTCGGTCACTACTACTTGATAGAACGGACGCTTTTTAGCGCCGCCACGAGCCAAACGAATTGTTACCATAACATCCTCTTTAGTTAATAAAACAACTGGACCCCATCGGGGAACGGGGTCCAGTTGCAATATAAAAAGCCCGAAAATTTTACTCATTTTGGCGAAAAAAGCAATCTAAAGCGTAGATTCCTGTTCGCACATTTTGTGCTGAGTACCATTTTCATCGTTTACCGCCATTTTCAGCGGGAAATCTTTACTCACTTCACACCGGTTAACGCCACAGTGTGAGATGACTGTTAGCGGCCTGGAAACCCGGGTGGCATCATACCTTTCATGCCCCGCATCATTTTGGCCAAACCGCCATTTTTCATTTTTTTCATCATGCGCTGCATTTCATCGAACTGTTTCAGCAAACGGTTAACATCCTGTACCTGCACACCAGAACCGGTTGCGATACGGCGCTTACGTGAACCTTTGATGATTTCAGGTTTTGCGCGCTCTTTTAGCGTCATAGAATTGATGATCGCCTCCATCCGCACCGTGACTTTATCATCCATTTGCGATTTTACGTTTTCTGGCAACTGACCTGCCCCTGGCATTTTACTCAACATGCTGGCCATCCCCCCCATGTTGCGCATCTGCTTCAACTGGTCGAGAAAATCATTGAGATCGAAGCCATCGCCTTTTTTCAGTTTTGTTGCCAGTTTCTCCGCTTGCACACGGTCAACTTTACTTTCGATATCTTCAATCAGCGACAGCACATCGCCCATACCTAAGATACGTGAAGCTATTCGGTCTGGATGGAACGGTTCCAGTGCATCAGATTTCTCACCGACGCCAAGGAATTTAATGGGTTTACCGGTGATATGGCGGATAGATAAAGCCGCACCGCCGCGCGCATCGCCATCCACTTTAGTCAGCACGACACCGGTGAGTGGCAGTGCTTCGTTGAATGCTTTGGCAGTATTCGCCGCATCCTGACCGGTCATCGCATCGACGACAAACAAGGTTTCAACAGGCTTAATCGCCGCATGAACTTGTTTGATTTCATCCATCATCGCTTCATCAACGTGTAAGCGACCCGCGGTATCGACAATCAGAACATCATAAAATTTAAGCTTTGCCTGTTGCAGGGCACGATTCACAATATCAATCGGTTTTTCCTGTGCATCAGACGGGAAGAAATCAATGCCAACACCCTGAGCCAGAGTTTCCAACTGTTTGATCGCCGCTGGGCGATAAACGTCAGCAGACACGACCAGCACTTTTTTCTTCTGTTTTTCTTTAAGGAATTTTCCCAGTTTCGCTACACTGGTGGTCTTACCCGCACCTTGCAAGCCAGCCATTAACACAACTGCTGGCGGTTGTGCAGCCAGATTCAGTTCGTTATTGACCTCGCCCATGGCACTGATCAATTCATTTTTAACTATTTTGACGAATTCTTGGCCTGGCGTCAGACTTTTATTAACTTCATGCCCAACAGCACGCTCTTTTACCCGGTTTATAAAGTCACGAACAACAGGCAGAGCGACGTCAGCTTCAAGCAATGCCATGCGGACTTCACGCAGCGTTTCTTTAATATTTTCTTCTGTCAGCCGGCCACGGCCGCTGATATTGCGCAGTGTGCGCGACAATCGATCAGTTAAGTTCTCAAACATTGTCTCATACTCAACGTGGAAACAGGCCGCTCTGGCGACACAATTAGAGGATTATAACACGAAGTGCAAACGATCTCTGCTCTCACGTCGGAGAACGGTTGGAGAGGAACGATCTCAACGCTATACTGGCTACCTAATTCACTTAGCCGATACCCATATACCGCTATGCCTGTGTTTTCCATTTTGGCTTTGATTGCCTATTCGCTCAGCTTGGGGCTGATTATCCCAAGTTTGGTGCGAAAAAACAGTGCTTACCGGCGGTTAGCGCTGGTTTCTGCTGTCGTGGCGCTAGTGTGCCACGCTATTGCCTTGAAACATCAAATTTTTGATGTTGGCGTTGGTCAGAATCTTACGTTATTGAACATTGGTTCCATTGTGGGGCTGATGATCTGTACGATTATGACCATTGTCGCCTCACAAGGGCGTGGCTGGTTTTTACTCCCTATCGTCTATAGCTTCGCCATGATCAATCTAGCCCTAGCCAGCCTACTTCCTGGGGAGTTTATTACCCATTTGGAGGCCAGCCCAGAGATATTTATCCACATCGGTCTGGCGCTTTTTGCTTATGCCACGCTTATCATCGCGGCGCTGTATGCACTACAACTGGCTTGGCTTGATTATCAGTTAAAACATAAGAAACTGACATTTAATGCTGATATGCCGCCATTAATGAGCATTGAACGGAAAATGTTCCATATCACCCAAATTGGTGTGGTATTGCTTACACTGACACTTTGTACCGGTTTGCTTTACATGGATAATCTCTTCAGTAAAGAAAATGTCCATAAAGCTGTGTTATCGATTATGGCCTGGTTTGTCTATATCGTTTTACTGTGGGGCCATTATCATGAAGGTTGGCGTGGGCGTAGGGTCATTTGGTTCAGTTTTGCGGGCGCATTTCTACTTACACTGGCTTATTTTGGCAGCCGTCTGGTCCAGGAAATTATGGTTCGCTAGTGATTACCGCAACCACCTACACAGGCCCAACGGAACTGGCTGAGGCCTCATCACGATAAGGAATACTGTGTTGGAGCACGTATCAACTAGCTCATTGATCATTATCTTAGTCATTATGATCATCGTTTCAGCTTACTTCTCTGCATCAGAAACCGGCATGATGACACTTAACCGGTATCGTCTGCGTCACTTATCCAAACAAGGCAACCGTGCCGCACGTCGGGTGGAAAAACTCCTACACCGCCCAGATCGCCTGATAAGTTTGGTATTGATTGGCAATAATCTGGTTAACATACTGGCATCTGCGCTGGCGACGATTATCGGTATCCGTTTATACGGTGATGCCGGAGTGGCCATCGCAACCGGGGTGTTAACTTTTGTGGTCCTGATTTTTGCTGAAGTCATGCCAAAAACTATCGCCGCCCTTTATCCCGAACGTGTAGCATTCCCTAGCAGCATGCTACTGGCCCCTCTGCAGAAAATCATGCTGCCACTCGTGTGGCTACTGAATACCATTACTCGCGGGTTGATGCATTTATGTGGCATTAGAGGAAATGTGCATAGCAGTGATGCGATGAGTAAAGATGAATTACGCACGATAGTGAGTGAGTCCCAATCAAAAATCTCTCGTCGCAATCAAGACATGCTGATTTCAGTATTAGATCTAGAGAAAGTGACCGTCAGCGATATCATGGTGCCGCGTAATGAAGTCGTCGGTATCGATATTAATGATGATTGGAAGTCAATCATGCGCCAGCTTACACACTCGCCCCATGGCCGTATTGTGTTATATCGCCAGTCCTTGGATGACGCTATTGGCATGCTACGTGTGCGGGAAGCCTATCGGTTGATGACTGAGAAAAAGGAATTTAATAAAGAGAACCTACTGCGTGCAGCCGATGAGATCTACTTTATCCCCGAAGGCACGCCACTTAATGTACAACTGGTAAAATTCCAACGGAATAAAAAGAAAGTTGGCATGATTGTCGATGAATATGGTGATATCCAAGGTTTAGTGACGGTTGAAGATATTCTGGAGGAGATCGTGGGTGATTTTACCACCTCAATGTCCCCAACGCTTGCGGAAGAAGTTAATCCACAAAGTGATGGTTCGGTACTGATTGATGGCAGTGCCAGCGTCCGCGAAGTGAACAAAGCCTTTAACTGGTCATTACCCGTCGATGCCCGCACTATCAATGGCATGTTGCTAGAAGAACTAGAAGAAATTCCGCAAGCACATGTTCAAGTACGCATTGGAAATTACCAAATTGAAGTGCTTGATGTGCAGGAAAATATGATTAAACGGGTTAAAGTGACCCCAATGACTTCCGCAGAACATTCGACCCTATAAATAATTCTGTCTAAGCGATAGCCAGTTTAACAAGCGATAGTTAATCTAATAAAAAAGACGCTTTAATCAGCGCCTTTATCATTCCCCTGCCGACTGAACACTAAATATGCAGTTCAGTCAGTTTCTCTTTCGGCAGTGCCAACTCTTCGTTGTGATTGATACGCACATCACGGTCAATAATATCTTTAGCAATACTCTGAGCTTCTTCCAGCGAGTGCATATGATAAGTCCCGCACTGATATTCATTCAGCTCAGGGATCTTCCGCTGGTCAGTGACCTTCAGCACGTCCTCCATTGCCGCTTTCCAGGCATCAGCAACCCGCTGTTCATCAGGTGTACCTATCAGACTCATGTAGAAACCCGTGCGACATCCCATTGGCGAGATATCAATAATTTCAACACCATTACCATTGAGGTGGTTCCGCATAAACCCAGCGAATAAGTGTTCTAGCGTATGAATCCCTTTCTCCGGCATCACTTCTTTATTCGGCACACAGAAGCGTAAATCAAAAACCGTTATCTCGTCGCCATGAGGAGTTTTCATCGTCTTAGCGACACGTACTGCCGGTGCTTTCATAATGGTATGGTCTACGGTAAAGCTATCCAATAATGGCATTTAGTTACCTCCTCATAAAAAAGTCATATTTTTCTAATCTTTTTTTGCAACTGATGAAACTTTTACTCATCCTGCGCGTCTTAATCTATGAAAGACGCGCATTTGTTATCATCATCCCTTCTATTAGAGATGTTAATTTGGCCACAGTGATGTGGCCTTTTCTTTTTTATTGGCCACCATGAAGCGCCAAATACTCTTCAAAGCTTAGCTTATCTTTGAGTTCTAGCTCATGTTGCCGTTGCCGTGAAGCATCACGCTCTGCGGATAACTGTTCTTCCGTCAGCAATTCCAGTGGCTCGTTTTGCAGCATTTCCCGATAATGCTCAGCCAATTCAAGCCCAACACCACCGATCCCTTTCTCTTGCATTACCTTTAGAATACGGGCAGAGAACGTCAGGTCAGGATCATCAAACGATGCGACAAGTTCATCACAAACCTGCTGATACGCCGTGCTATCGCTACCATCCAGAACCTCTGCAACCCGACGTAAATCAGCAAACAGTGCCTTACCAACCTTCTCCAGCGGTTGACGGGAATCACTACATCCCATCCCAATGGTCTGCCCCGGTTTACGCCCTTCTAAAATGACCCGATTCCAGTTTTTACGCGTACACAGCAGTTCATCACTGCTCATCTCTGGTGCATCAGCTAGCACACACCAAATCAGGAACAAATCGAGGAAACGCGCTTGCACCGCATCAACACCAATAGGTGAGAATGGGTTAATGTCCAGCGAACGCACTTCTATATATTCAATACCGCCACGAAGTAAAGCGTCTGACGGTGATTCTCCAGCGTGGGTAACCCGTTTAGGCCGAATAGGGGCATATAACTCATTCTCTATCTGCAACACATTAGTATTCAGTTGCAGATGGCGATCGCCGTCTTTCAGACCTAAAGTCGCGTACTCCTCTGATGGTGTTTGAATCGCACGTTTCAGACCGTCGACGTAGGTATGTAGGTCATTAAATGTGATACCTAAATTACTTTGCGATTTATTGGTATAGCCTAAATCACTCAGCCGCAATGACGTAGCATAGGGTAAATAACACATTCCCTTACCATTGCGCTCAAACGGTAACGCCGTCTCACGCCCCTGCAGGAACGATGAGCAAATAGCCGGTGAGGCACCAAACAGATAAGGAATAACCCAGCCAAAACGGTAATAGTTCCGGATCAGACGGAAATAACCTGCAGAAATCTCCTCCTTACCACTTTGCTCATCGGTGACACCTGCCCATGCCTGCCAAAACTCCAGTGGCAAAGAAAAGTTATAATGCACACCTGAAATCGTTTGCATCAGCGCACCGTAACGGTTTTTTAACCCTTCACGGTAAAGTGTTTTAAAGCGGCCAATATTAGACGAACCATATTTAGCGAGCTCGATATCCTGTTCAGACTCAATAAAACAAGGCATGCTCAGCGGCCACATGCGCTCATCACCCAACTTACGTGCAGTATAACGATGAATATCACGTAAAAAAGTCAACAGATGATCAATGTCACCATCGACAGGAGTAATAAACTCAAGTAGTGCCTCAGCGAAATCGGTAGTGATCCATTGATGTGTCAAAGCGGCACCCAGTGATTCTGGATGGCCCGTCGAGGCTAAATGGCCATCGGCAGTCACTCTCAATGTTTCCCGCTCGATACCGCGACGGATCCCTTTTAGGGCTTTAGGATGCGCTTCCAACCAAGTCAACGCGTGTGATACATCCGGGATCAAATCGACCTCCCGCTCTTGAAAACCATAACTCATCAGCATACTGAAACTGCATAGATGTGACTACGTAAGTTTGTCACATCTTTTATTGCCACCAAGCGATCCCTTGCAGCGTAATCATCGTTAACACAATGTAACGCAATGCTTTTCCCAAAAATAAGAAAAAAGCCACAAAACCCCAAGGCATACGCAACCAGCCTGCCAACACGCACATCAAATCGCCTACTATCGGTAACCAGCTTAATAACAGAGCCGCCGGACCAAAGCGTTGGAGCCAGCCAAGTGCCACCCCCATACCACGCTGTGGCTTTAATTCCGGTAATAAACGACCTATAACAACATTGGTTAATCCCCCTAAGGTGTTTCCGACAGTAGCAGATAACACCAGTATCGCTACGGGTGCACTATCCGCAGTTAATAGGGTGACCAACAGAATTTCAGAATTGCCGGGTAAGAGCGTTGCACTGAGAAAACTACTCCCGAACAATGAAGCAATAGCAAGAGTACTACTCACAGCAAACGCACATCGACTATTGCCATATTCGCTCGTTTTGCCGCTTCTATACCAAAATCAGCATCTTCAAAGACAACACACTTATCCGGTCGGACACCGAGTAGTTCTGCACAGCGTAAAAATGTCTCGGGTTCTGGCTTATGTTTTGTCACATCATCAGCCCCTACGATGACATCAAAATAATTACGTAAGCCAAGATGGCGTAAAAGCATCTCTGCCATGCTGTGTTCGCTTCCCGTACCAACAGCCATAGGTAGCCGACCATAATAGGATTTAACCACGTCTATAAGCGGTAGAGGCTTCACGTTATCTAATAGCATCGTATTCACCAACGAGGTTTTCTGTGCAGCTAAGAAATGTGGATCCAGATCTGATTGGTGATGAGCAATTATCACACCAGCAATTTTCCAGGTAGGAGCGCCATTTAAAGCGACCATAGCTTGCTCATCAAAGTGCATGCCATAAGGTGCAAGCACCTGCCGCCATGCCTGACGATGGGTAGACTCTGTATCTAAGAGGGTGCCATCCATATCAAAAATCAGACCTTCATAAAGATCGTACATCGTTAGCCCCCCCCATGAATAAAATGAAAAGCTACTTTATCGCAAACTAACTAAATTGTCGCTCACTGTATAATTAATTGAATTTTATATAGAAAACAGACTTATCACTTAATTAAATTGCTATTAGATGGCGTAAAAACAGCTTAGTAAGCGAGTAAAAAATAGGATAAGAGAATTCAGATGTGTAGCGTAGGGTGAATTTATGACTGCCAAAAGCAGAAAACCCCGCCGCAGCGAGGTTTCTTAATATGGTGCACCCAGGAAGATGACTCGGCTTACGCCTCGCCCTGCGGGCCGTTGCTAAAGCAACGTTGTCTCGCTACGCTCGGCTCGAACTTCCGACCACTCGGTTCTGATGCTCGTTTTGATAATTTACGGGAGCCAAAAGCAGAAAACCCCGCTATAGCGAGGTTTCTTAATATGGTGCACCCAGGAAGATTCGAACTTCCGACCGCTCGGTTCGTAGCCGAGTACTCTATCCAGCTGAGCTATGGGTGCAATAATTCTTTGACACTACCTGATGTTCATTTATCTATTTCACCATACTGCAAAATATGGTGCACCCAGGAAGATTCGAACTTCCGACCGCTCGGTTCGTAGCCGAGTACTCTATCCAGCTGAGCTATGGGTGCATAGTAAATGGCGGTGAGGGAGGGATTCGAACCCTCGATACAGCTTTTGACCGTATACTCCCTTAGCAGGGGAGCGCCTTCAGCCTCTCGGCCACCTCACCATACGCTTCTTGCGAATTGTACCTAACTTGCTTTTGAAGAAGCTCATCGGCACTGCGTGGCGCACATATTACTTTCCCGCACTTATAAGTCAAACAATTTTTCCCAACTCGCGTTTATTTGCACACTTCACACACAACATGACCAGTTTGAAACCAAAAAGAGTGTTTTATCAACAGACAAGATAGCGATTATTGGGATATAGCCAAATACAGAGAAAATTGAATTTATCCGAGCAATAGTAACCGGACAGGCGGAGTATAGAGAAATAGCCAAAAGAAAAGAGAATTAAGGGAAACAAAACAGAGAGTGGGAACAATAAACAGCAGTAGCGCCTCGTGTAACACGAGACGCTGCTTCAAAATCAGTAAGTCGTCGGTTGAGACTTTTCTGCTTGGATGCGCTGGTAGATTTCTTCACGGTGAACAGAAACCTCTTTCGGAGCATTTACACCAATTCGAACCTGGTTGCCTTTAACCCCTAATACAGTAACCGTAACCTCATCGCCAATCATGAGTGTTTCACCAACTCGACGAGTCAGAATAAGCATTCTTTGCTCCTTGAAAAATTAAAAGAGTCGGGTCTCTCTGTTTCCCCGCCATTATCCATCATACACCGTGAAAACGTAAGCCATTACATTCATATAAAATGTAAGTAGCTTGGTCGAGTCCCTAACTAATACAAGTTTAGCTGAAGCAAACAACTTTGCGTTTAACTTTGTGATTGAACTATGACAGGAAAATTAAAAAACGCCATACCTAGTACCGAGATATGGCGTGTTGATTTAATAGATGATTACTTACATCCGGGATGCTACCCATGCTTCTACGCTGGCTAATGCCTCTGGCAAAGCCTGCACATCAGTCCCCCCCGCCTGAGCCATATCAGGACGACCACCGCCTTTACCGCCCACCTGCTGAGCAATGTCCGCGATTAATTCACCCGCTTTTACTTTACCTGTCAGGTCCTTGGTCACCCCAACAATCAAACTTACCTTATCATCAGTTGTGGTGGCCAATACGATAATGGCAGAACCCAGTTGATTTTTAAGGTCATCGACCATTGTCCGTAGCATTTTTGGTTCAACGTTATCCAACTGACTGACCAAAAGCTTCACACCATTGATCAGTTTCGCACTTGAGGACAACGAAGCACTTTCTTGAGCCGCCTGTTGATCTTTCAACTGTTGCAACTCGCGCTCAAGCATTTTGCTGCGGTCCAATACCGCCCGGACTTTATCTGCCAGATTATGAATATCACCTTTCACCAGATGAGCGACGTCCTGTAACAGGTCACTTTGCTGATGCAATAAAGCAATCGCGCCCTCGCCAGTGACGGCTTCAATGCGACGAATACCAGCAGCCGTGCCAGATTCTGTCAGTATACGGAATAACCCTATATCCCCCGTACGGCTGGCATGAGTTCCCCCACACAACTCTGTCGAGAAGTCACCCATGGTCAGAACACGTACTTGGTCATCATATTTCTCGCCGAACAGTGCCATCGCACCTTTTTCTTTCGCCGCATCCAGTTCCATCACTTCGGTCTGAACCGGCATGTTACGGCGGATTTGTTCATTGACCAGATCTTCTACCAACCGGATTTGTTCCGGCTTCATTGCTTCAAAATGGGAGAAGTCAAAGCGCAGATATTTGTCATTAACCAGTGACCCCTTCTGGGCCACATGCTCGCCTAAGACGTTACGCAACGCAGCATGCAATAAGTGGGTCGCGGAGTGATTCAGACGAATGCGGTTACGACGCACAACATCAACCAATGCTTCGACGCTGTGGTTAACCCGTAACGTACCGGTAGTCAATATTCCTACATGCCCGATAGCCTGACCATATTTCTGAGTATCAGTAACGCTAAAGGTTGCAGTCGCATTTTTCAGCTCCCCTTTATCGCCAACCTGCCCGCCTGATTCACCGTAGAATGGTGTCCGATTCAGTACGACAACGGCTTCTTCACCCGCGTGAATCTCATCAACAGCCTCGCCATTACGGAATAGAGCGGTAACCGTCGCGTGTTGTTGCACATGGTCATAACCAGAAAATTGGCTTGCGCTATCAACACGGATCAGGCTGTTATAATCTGCGCCAAAACCACTGGATTCACGGGCCCGACGACGCTGAGCCTCCATTGCTTGCTCAAAACCAGCTTCATCGACTTTCAGGTTACGTTCGCGACAAACATCTGCCGTTAGATCAACAGGGAAGCCGTAGGTATCGTACAAGCGGAAAGCCGTTTCTCCATCAAGGGTATCGCCGGTAAGCTTGCTGAGCTCATCATCAAGCAGCGCCAGACCACGCTCTAACGTCCTGGCGAACTGTTCTTCTTCCGTCTTTAATACTTGTTCTACCATCGCTTGCTGTTGCTTTAACTCAGCAGCAGCAGGCCCCATAACCGCGATCAAGGGAGCAACCAGTTTGTAGAAGAAAGTCTCTTTTGCACCCAGCATATTCCCGTGGCGAATTGCACGGCGAATAATACGGCGTAAGACATAGCCACGGTTTTCATTCGATGGGATCACACCATCTGAAATCAAGAAAGCGCAAGAGCGAATGTGATCAGCAATAACCCGCAACGATTTGCTGGACAGATCCGTCGCTCCCGTGACATCTGCGACTGCAGTAATCAAATCGCGGAACAGGTCAATCTCATAATTAGAATTAACATGCTGTAATACCGCAGCAATACGCTCCAGCCCCATGCCAGTATCAACCGATGGCTTAGGCAATGGCAGCATCGTGCCGTCAGACTGACGGTTAAACTGCATAAAGACGATATTCCAGATCTCGATATAGCGATCGCCATCTTCTTCTGCAGATCCTGGCGGGCCCCCCCATATATGATCACCATGGTCAAAGAAAATCTCTGAACATGGGCCACAAGGGCCGGTGTCACCCATTTGCCAGAAGTTATCTGAGGCAAAGGCACCACCTTTGTTATCACCGATACGGATGATACGCTCATGAGGAACACCGACTTCATTAGCCCAGATGTTATAGGCTTCGTCATCGGTCTCGTATACCGTTACCCAAAGTTTTTCTTTTGGTAAATTAAACCACTGTTCACTGGTCAGTAACTCCCAAGCGAAGTTGATAGCATCATGCTTGAAGTAATCGCCGAAGCTGAAGTTACCCAACATTTCGAAGAAAGTATGATGACGTGCGGTATAACCTACGTTTTCCAGGTCGTTATGCTTACCACCCGCTCGCACGCAGCGCTGAGAGGTCGTCGCACGGGAATAGGCCCGTTTATCCAAACCTAAGAAAACGTCCTTAAACTGGTTCATCCCGGCATTGGTAAACAACAGCGTAGGGTCATTATTAGGGACCAAAGAGCTGCTTGATACAACCTGGTGTCCCTTGCTATGGAAGAAATCGAGAAACGCTTGACGGATCTCAGCGGTGCTCTTGCTCATAATTGTCCTGAAATCAAGCTAAAAGGATGGCCCGTGAGCAAATCGTGTACAGATTCGCGACAACGCAATGGATAAGCTCACGAACAAAAGTTGGAATAAGATAAATTTTCTTCAGAAGGAAGTAAAATCCCACGTGCATTCATTCGACAGAATCAGTGTAAATCGACTGAATTTCTTCTTGGAAGAAGCCACGATAGAGGAGATAACGCTGAACTTTAGCCTTTTCTTTCCATTCAACAGGTAAAGTTTCACTAAATTTACGCTGGGCGACCTCTTTTGCCAGTTGGCACCAGTCGATTTCACTGTTCTCAAAAGCAGCCAGAATTCGTTCTTTATCGACACCTTTTTGCATCAGTTCTGAACGGATACGCTGTACGCCATATCCTTTACGGCTACGACTCTTAATATAACTGACGGCAAAACGGGAATCATCCAACCAATTGTGTTGATAACAATAGTCAATAACCTGCTCGATAACCTGAGGATCACTCTCTTCAATTGCATTACTTTCAACTAGCTTATTTTCGACTAGATTGCTTTCAACTAGATTGCTTTCAACTACATCACTGCTTTTACCACCTGAACCCTTTCCCCAATTCCCTTTTGCCGAAAATGGCGGTACCGCAAGCTTGCGACGCAGTTCAGATTCACTATGGTCACGCTGGGAGAGTAGTCTCATTGCGCGACTTAACTGGTCATTCATATACCCTTCTTACTTGCCGCTACAGCGGTGTTAGCTGCGCTCATTACTAGGCCACTGCAAGCAGCGTTCAAATCACTTACTGATGTTATTTACTCAAACAAACAGACCGCCACAAGTGACGGTCTGTTTGTTTACTCTAACTTGTTAAACTTGCGAACTAAAACTCTTCGTTGGTTTCATCTGCACCATCGGCGAATTCTACTGCCGCCGCAGCAACAGGTTGCTCACCATTGCCGCCATTGAGTAGCATTTCACGCAGTTTTTTATCTAACTCAGCAGCAATGGCTGGATTTTCTTTTAAATAGTTGCTGGCATTGGCTTTACCCTGACCAATTTTGTCACCGTTGTAGCTATACCATGCACCAGCTTTCTCGATCAGTTTATGTTTAACACCCAAATCAACGAGTTCGCCATTGATATTGATGCCTTCGCCATAAAGGATCTGGAATTCAGCTTGTTTGAATGGCGCAGCAATCTTGTTTTTAACGACTTTAACGCGGGTTTCACTTCCCACGACCACATCACCCTCTTTTACTGCACCAATACGGCGGATATCCAGACGTACAGAGGCATAAAATTTAAGAGCGTTACCGCCGGTAGTGGTTTCTGGGTTACCAAACATCACGCCAATTTTCATGCGGATTTGGTTGATAAAAATCAGTAAGGTATTCGCATTCTTCAGGTTACCCGCCAGCTTACGCATAGCCTGACTCATCATACGCGCCGCAAGGCCCATGTGAGAGTCGCCAATTTCACCTTCAATTTCAGCTTTTGGTGTCAATGCCGCTACGGAGTCAACGATAATAACGTCAACCGCGCCAGAGCGAGTCAGCGCATCACAGATTTCCAGTGCCTGCTCGCCAGTATCGGGCTGAGAACACAGCAGGTTATCAATATCTACGCCCAATTTCTTGGCATAGATTGGGTCAAGGGCATGTTCGGCATCGATAAATGCACAAGTTTTGCCTTCACGCTGTGCGGAGGCGATAACCTGTAATGTCAGAGTCGTCTTACCTGATGACTCTGGGCCATAAATCTCAACGATACGCCCCATTGGCAAGCCACCAGCCCCCAGTGCAATATCAAGGGAAAGGGAACCGGTAGAGATGGTTTCAACATCCATTGAGCGGTCTTCGCCAAGGCGCATAATAGAGCCTTTACCGAATTGTTTTTCAATTTGGCCGAGTGCTGCTGCTAACGCCTTTTGTTTATTCTCATCAATAGCCATTTTTATTCCCTCTCTGGTATGCCAGGGTTGCCCCTACCATCGCCACTGAATGTTATTTTGTACAAGAAATTACAGCTAATTATACTGTACAATCATACAGTATCAAGCCTATTTTTACAGAAAGTCATCGATTAGTGTTTGTAGTGCGAAAACAGCTGCTTGCAACCGTACTGAGTCACGATCACCGTAAAAATGTTGTTTTTTTGCACTAATTGGCCCTTCGCGTGAGATAAAGCCAAACCAGACAGTGCCTACCGGTTTATCTGTACTGCCACCATCAGGCCCCGCAATCCCACTGATGGAAACAGCAAAGTCTGCATTGGCTTGTTTCAATGCCCCCATTGCCATTTCACGTACCACGGCTTCACTCACCGCACCATAACGCGCCAAGGTCGTTTCAGATACACCCAGTAAATCATGCTTTGCCGTATTGCTGTAGGTGACAAAACCGCGGTCAAAATAAGCAGAGCTGCCAGCAATATCCGTCAGGGCTTTGGCTACCCACCCCCCGGTACAGGATTCTGCACAGGTCACCCATGCCCCGTGTTCTTTTAACTTATGCCCAACCGCAATACTGAGTTGACGTAGTTGTCCTTCGCTCATTGTTGCCCCCCATTCTAAATAAATTTCTTGCTGCCGATAGTAGCACTTCTTTAGCTTGCGATAGCAACCACACTCAGTTATGCGAAACACCTCGCAGCATGTAATGAAAATAAGTACTTTCCCGTACAAAGCTTTACCTGTGGGGCTTAGCTGTTAGTATCAAAAGAGCCGAGCGAATAGCGGTGAGAGGGGAGAAAACCCTTTGTAGAAGGGACTAAAAATTCATGATCGCCTTTCTTATCAACAAAATAAGAGGCGACAGTGACATCTGCGGTGCCAGTAATTTATCCGCGATGAGAAACTAAGGACAATAGCGTGAAAAAAACTCTTAATACCTTCTTCCCACTTTATAGCGCAACGGTATTGATGCTATTAGGTTCAGGTTTATTGACCACCTATATTTCGCTACGTTTAACCGCGTTCAACGTTTCAGCACTATTAATCGGAGCTATCATTGCCGCTAATTACATCGGTCTGGTTATCGGTGGCAAAGTCGGTCATTTCCTGATCGCCAGAGTCGGCCATATTCGCGCTTATGTCGCCTGTGCCGGTATTATTACCGCTGCCGTATTAAGTCATGGGCTTACTGAATATATCCCCATATGGGTGGTTCTGCGCTTGATTATTGGCCTCTGCATGATGTGCCAGTTTATGGTGCTGGAAAGCTGGCTTAATGATCAGGCGGCATCGAATCAGCGTGGCGCAGTATTTGGTTTTTATATGGCGGCCACCTATGCGGGGCTAGCCTTGGGCCAGGTGGTGCTTATGTTTCAGCCTGCGCTGGGGCTGATTACCTTAATGATTATTGCCCTCTTTTTTGCGCTCTGTTTGGTACCTGTTGCACTGACAACACGCAGTAATGCTCAGCAAATGTCCCCGGCACCGATGGAGCTGAAATTTTTTGTCAGTTCGATCCCCAAAATACTGGCGTCAACATTGGTTATCGGCATGATTGTTGGCTCGTTTTATGGTTTGGCTCCGGTTTATAGCAGCTTACAATCCCTCTCAACACAGGAGACGGGCTTGTTTATGGCATTATCTATCTTTGCCGGCCTTGTGGCCCAATTTCCACTCAGTTGGTTATCAGACCGCTATAACCGGACGCAATTGATCCGAATTAACGCACTCTTACTGGCATTAACTGCATTACCGCTGGCACTGATACCCAATATTTCTTTCCGATTCCTACTCTGTTTGGGCTTTGTCGTCAGTCTGTTGCAGTTCACGCTTTATCCGCTGGTCGTCGCACTCGCCAATGACCTGATTGAACCAGAAAGGCGGGTCTCACTCGCGGCGTGTTTATTAATGTCATTTGGTGTCGGTGCCAGTATTGGGCCTCTCGTCGTAGGCGCACTGATTGCACCATTGGGAGGGAATATCCTATATGCATTCTTTTCTCTCTGCGGCTTAGGCCTGATAGCGCTAAGCAGAACCGTAAAACAGGACCAAGACGAATTTGTTAATGATGCGCCAGTACCTCACATGACGATCCCCGATTGCCTGGTCAGTTCGCCGCTATCATCTGCATTGAACCCCTGCTTTGACGAGCAGATGATCCACGACGTTATGCCACCACCAGAGCAACCCGCAACCATTAGCACCCCGGAGGGCAACATACCTGACGCCGACACAACTTCATCACCTCACTCACAATGATGTGGTTTACATTTAATTACACACCAGGGTTGCGTCGCAAAATAATATGATACCTATCAAAGTAAGCGTCGTTCTTCCTCAGTACATTACTGGTAACCTTGATTCAGCGGGGTCATCACTCAGCACCACTGCCAATAATATGCGGTTGGGCTACAGGCAAATCGAGTACTGCTTGTTATTTATTCAGCATTGAATAAAAATACCAGCATGAGGTCTTCAGCGGGATGGAACCATGTCAAGACAAGATGAACAACGGTTACTGGTAAAGATTGCCACGTTGTATTACACCGAAGGTATGAAGCAATCCGAGATTGCTGATAGTCTGCATTTATCTCAATCCTTCGTGTCTCGTGCGATAACTCGTTGTGTCAAAGAAGG
This sequence comes from Yersinia similis, assembly GCF_001053095.1. Taxonomy (GTDB): domain Bacteria; phylum Pseudomonadota; class Gammaproteobacteria; order Enterobacterales; family Enterobacteriaceae; genus Yersinia; species Yersinia similis. The sequence continues at coordinate 32,192 of NZ_CGBP01000021.1, forward strand.
TGTGGTTAAAATCAGTGTGATTCAACCCGCTAATATGTTTATTGGTATCGAATCACGTATTCAAAAACACTATGGTATAGATCAGGCTATTGTGGTGGATATTACCGATGACGCCAGCCCCGCACAGATAAAACAGGCTATTGGCTCAGCTGCCGCCCATTATATGCAAACCAGTATTCGTCCAAACGATATGGTGGGTATTTCTTCATGGAGCAGCACCATCCGGGCAATGGTCGATAACCTTCATCCCCTCAATATCAAAACCAGCGGCGTGATTCAATTGCTTGGAGGTGTTGGCCCTAATGGCAACGTGCAGGCCACATTGTTGACTCAATCATTGGCAAATATTTTAAATTGCCCTGCCTATCTCCTGCCCGCACAAAGCATTGAACGTTCTACTGAGGATCGTGCCCGCCTGATATCCAGTGGTGAAGTGGCCGATGTCGTGAATAAATTTGCCGAAGTTGATCTGGCATTAGTGGGGGTCGGTGTTCTGGAACCCTCCCAATTACTGAAAAATTCCGGTAACTATTATCATGAAGAGATGCTGAAATTACTGGCCGAACGCGGGGCTGTGGGGGATTTGTGTTTACATTATTTTGATGCGGCGGGTAACGCGGTACTCAGCGATGAGGAAGACCCGGTCATTGGAATGTCATTACCACAATTGCGGGCGTGTCCACGGGTCGTAGCACTGGCAGGGGGGATAGAGAAAAGTGCTGCTATTCGGGGCGCACTGACCGGTAACTACATTGATGTGCTGATTACCGACCGATTGACCGCAGAAACATTACTCTAGCCCCCTGCCAACATATTAGTTAACAGCCCCAGCCATGGGGCGGACACTTTACTTTTCTGCCTATCCTCACCGTTCAAGATCGAATCATCGAGGTTTGTCAGCAGTCTGGCTTTGTATCGTGATCCAGGTGCCATTAGCCTCGTTATTTTAGGGTATAGACAACTAGCGTGTTACGCCGCGGATTATCTAATTGCCCCATCACAGGCTGTGGGCCTCAGTTTCACGGCCTCCCATGCCAGTAGCAATCAACGCCCAGATATTTACTGAATGCTTCTTGCAGGACCTGAGCAGTAGCTGAATGGTTCATCGCCACATGGTGTTCAAAACCGTTGTTGCAAATATGCGTGAGCAAACTTTCCAACTGTGGTACTTCCACCACTGCGCGGCAGCCCACTGTATTCAACTCATCACTGACAGAGCGCCCTTCGCCGACATAAGCCCGGACCTGCCCCGTGAAATCGTCAGAAGATAGGCGGAAATAGGTCAATGGCCCAGACTTCATCCGGCCATGAACTGCGCCACAGGTATTCTCACACCCCACAGTTGTCCCGATAATATCAGCGGTACCCATGGTTGAACTCTCCAAACTTTCACTGGCAAAGTTGCCACAATGGAACAACACACATTTATCTCGTTCAGCACCAAAGTTATTATTCCAGTCGGCTATGGATGCCGGTGCCAGCGAGCAACTGGCCAACGCATACATCGATAATGCACCCATCACATCCACTTCACAGGCACTTGGCATCAATTGCCCCGACATCACGCTCATAATGGAACAGACGTTGATCCCCAAGTTCTGCTGTAATGACGTCCAACATTGCATTGCCGTAGTATCAATGTCATTGGCAATAATCCATTCACTGATCACCACAAACAACTTCGCCATTTTATGCAGTTTGTCTTGTGGAATGGCGCTGGTATCACCATTGGCTTTCAGTAATGCCAGTTTTTCGCCGACACGGATATCGTTATCACTGAGGTTAGCCACCCGGAAAAACACCTCGGATAAATCGAGGGTTTCTACCGTAATCCCCAAATTCTCCAATAGCTTCTCGCTATAGCGTACGGTATTAAAGTTAGTTGGCCGGGCACCAATAGCCCCAACCCGCACCCGCTTCATGGCATGTACGACACGGCACAATTGCACAAACTGCTCGACATCACGGCTGAATATCTCACTGTTCAAGCTACAGACATGCTGTTTGGTCAATGTGAAAGGAATGCCATATTGGCGCAGGTTATTACACAGTGAAATCTTGCCGCAGAAGCTGTCACGACGGGTTGCCAGCCCCATTTTATCCAGCGAATCTTCCTCTGCCTGTACCAGAACCGGCACTTTCAGTCCAGATAAACGAATAGCATCAGAGACACTTTTTTCATCGCCAAAATTAGGCAGAATAACGACTACACCATGGATCTCTTCACTGTGTTTACGGAATAATTCAGCGCACACCTTGGCATCACGCCAGTTTTCCACACCACCTAGTGGCGTTTGCTCTTCATTAAGCATAATGATGTTAATCCCCAGCCGGTCAAAGAGCGCCTGAGCATCCCGGCGCGCGTCGCTCACCAGATAGCTTGGGAAGAACCCCCGATTGCCGATAATCACCGCAAAAGTTAACTTGCGAGGTATTGCTGACATATGCTTACTCCTAGTGTGGGTTATTTCGGCTGAAAACGCGCACGCGCGATGGCCGTTTGCCAGAGGCTATAGTTATCTTGCATCTCCGCACTTTGAATGCGCGGTTCGATGTATTCCACTTCACGGGGGAGCGTAGCCAGTTGCTGGCTATCCTGCCACCAGCCAAGGGTTTTCCCTCCCAAATAAGCGGCACCCAGCGCTGACACTTCTGCGGTGTGATTACGTATCAGTGTGCGCTGTAATAAATCGGCCTGAAATTGCATCAGCCAGCGATTACTGGTCGCGCCACCATCAACTCGCAGCCGTTCAAGGCGATGATGGGCCGCGTTCTCCATCGCAAAAAAGACATCGGCTATTTGATAGGCGACCGATTCAAGCGCTGCCCGCGCCAGTACTGCCGGTGTCGTGGCATCCGTCAGGCCACAGAACAAACCACGTGCCTGACTGTCCCAATAAGGCGCACCCAGTCCTGATAATGCCGGTACAAAATAGACGCCTTGATTGCCTGATTGGCTTTGTGCCATATCAGTCAGACGTGACAAGTCACTGATACCTAACATGCGCGAGACCCATGCCACACCCGAGCCGGTATGAGTGATGTTACCTTCAAGGGCATAGCGTAATTCGCCGTCATGCCAGGCAATGGTGGTGCTTAAGCCGTAGCTTTGTGCACTGGCCTGTTTTAGGGTCGTCATTAGAGATGAACCGGTGCCATAAGTGGCTTTGATTTCACCGGCCTGGTCGCCGCCTTGTCCGTACAGCGCGGCGTGCGAATCACCAATTTGTGCCACGATAGGCACGCCCTGCGCCAAGCCGATAATACCGGTGCACGCGGTGTGTCCGTGGATGGATGCCGAGGGTAAGACGGCTGGCAGGCAAAGACTTGGGATACCAAACAGCGCCAGCAAATCGGGGTCCCATTGGCCTAAATGGATATTAAACAGCTGGGTTCGGGCCGCATTAGAGAAGTCAGTCGAGAAACTTTGCCCTTCGCTAAACTGCCAGGTCAGCCAGCAATCAAGAGTGCCAACACACAGCTCACCGTGAGCGGCACGTTCAGCGCCATGGGGGATCTGCGCCAACATGCCGTGAATTTTGGCCGCAGGAAACAGGGGATCAATCTGCAATCCAGTCCGTTCCGCAATCATCGCCGCAGCCGGTAATTGGCGCAAAGCCAGACAGAAAGCCTCTGAACGACGGCACTGCCAGCTTACGACTGGCGTGAGCGGCGTGCCGGTTTCCCGTTCCCAAATCAGTACCGATTCACGCTGATTACTGATGGCAATCCCCGCCACCTGTGCGCCCGCCAATTGATTTAGGCACCCCTCAACCGCCTGAGAAACCGCCAGCCAAATCGCCAGCGGATCCTGTTCTGCCCAGCCGGGCTGAGGATGCTCCAGTTGTAATGGTACCGATGCTTTTGCCAGAATCCGCCCGGCGCGATCTACCGCAATGGCCTTGGCGTTGGTTGTCCCTTCATCAATAGCCAGAATGATTGGCGTTGACATTGTTATTCCCCTCGGCAAAACCGCAGAGCACGGGCCACAATGCCTGCCGCATCAAAACCATGATAGGCTCGCATCTCAGCCCGATCAGCGGCAATCGCATAACCGCCGTCAGGAATACCCAGTCTCACTAATGGAGTACCACTCCCCGCCTCAGCCAACACTTCTGCTACCAGGCTACCCACGCCGCCATTAATATTGTGCTCTTCTATGGTAATCACCCGCTGACTCTGTTGGAGGATGGCGAACAGTTGCTGAGTATCACACGGGCGGATAGAGGAAACGTTGACCACCGCAGCAGAAATATTGTTGTCTGCCAGTATGGCTGCCGCGCTGACCGCTTCATGTACTGTAGATCCCATCGCGACCAGAGCAATATCCCGTCCCTCTTGCAAGACATTAATTTGACCGGGAGCAAATCGATAATGCTCATCATGCAGTGGCGGTAACGCTTTGCCATCCAACCGAATATATACCGGTCCCTGATGGGCCAACGCATACTCAATGATCTGACGGCACTCCTGTGGATCAGCAGGGGCGTAGATTTCGATATTACCGAAGCCACGTAGGATGGCGATGTCATCGATACAGTGATGCGTACTGGCCAGTGGCCCGTAGCTGGCACCGGAGTTCAAACCAAACAGTTTTACATTGCTGTTGTTGTAACAAACATCAATTTTCAACTGCTCGTTAGCACGCGAAATCAGAAACGGTGCGGCATTACAGGTCACCGCAATTTTTCCCCCCATGGATAGACCGACCGCCATGCCTACCATCGCTTGTTCGGCAATCCCAACGTTGACCACTCGATCAGGGAAGCGCGTGATAAACGGCCCGATTTTTGCCGTTGAAGTAGAGTCAGCAACCACGGGGACCAAATCAACCCCGTTATCGACCGCCTTGATAAACTGCTCGACCATCACTGAGGCCAAATGTTCTGCATTACTCATCGTTTAATTCCTCCAGCGCCAGATCAATTTCAGCACCTTTCGGCACCCGGTGGTGCCACTCCACACGCCCTTGAATAAACGAGATCCCCGCACCTTTTTCGGTGTTGGCGATCACCACATTGGGTTTACCGTTTTGTTGTAATGTCTCCAATGTTTCCACCACCGATTGCATATCATTCCCACGGCATTCAGTGACTTGCAGACCAAATGCCCGCCATTTATCTGCCAGTGGATCGGTGTTCATAATTGATTTAGTGGTCCCTGCCAATTGGAGTTTATTTTTGTCGTTGATGATCACCAAATTGTCTAATTGATAGTGAGCAGCTACTAACGCGGCTTCCCAGTTACTGCCTTCGGCCAATTCACCATCGCCTGTCAGGACAAAGACCCGACGTTTGCTGTTAGCGCGTTTTGCTGCCAGTGCGATACCGACTGCCACCGGTAAACCGTGCCCTAAAGCCCCGGTATTGAGTTCTATACCCGGTGTCTTATGTTTTACCGGATGGCCTGGCAGATGAGAGTCAGCACGTTGATAAGTCGCCAACCACTCTTCTGGGAAATAGAGGGCTTCGGCCAGACAGCAATAATAGCCGCCAACCGCATGGCCTTTAGATTGCACATAAATATCGCGCTCAGGATCCGTAAGCCTCTCCGGCGCACAATTGAGGATGCGAAAATAGAGTGCCGTCAGAATCTCTACCTGCGAAAGATCAGCACCGGTATGCCCACCTGCGGGGCTGTTCGCATTAAGCAGGACAATACGGCGTCGGATAGCCCGCGCCTTTCTCACCAGCTCATCGATTGACAGTGAATACGGATTCATGATATTACCTCACTTGAATTTTTACTCATTACCGAATATTTATTCTTGATAGGGCTAAAAAATAGCTTTCATCAAGCCTGTCCGGAGATCTCCCTCCGGTATAACGTCTTCAGTGTTTTGTGACTCACCACACTCAAACTGCCCTATGCAGTGGCCTGTTATTCAGTTCATCTCAATTCGAGCCGTTCAGTCCTTTAGCCGTTATTTACGCATGACCTGGCCGTTACTCACTTTTTACCACCTGAGGGACGGCATCAGAGGGCATAGCGGTCACTTTTTGCGACACAATCGCCGCTTTGTGCTGCATCCGGTTTTGCATCTGATCAATAATCACGGCCACGATAATCACGATGCCTTTGATCACCATTTGCCAGAATTCACTGATGCCCATCATCACCAGCCCATCAGCCAAGATGCCGATAACAAAAGCGCCAATCAGCGTACCCAGAATGGTACCCCGCCCCCCAGCCAGTGATGTCCCGCCCAGAACAACCGCGGCGATGGCATTCATTTCGAAGCCACTACCATTGGCCGGGTGGCTGGCAACCAGTTGGGCAGACACGATAATCCCCGCTATCGCAGCACAGAAGCCAGATAGGGTGTAAACCCAGATTTTCACCTGACGCACTTTGACGCCAGAAAGTTCAGCGGCCCGTTCGTTATCCCCAATAGCATAAACATGGCGGCCAAACGGGAGGCGGCGGGCAACATAAGCAATCACCAGCGCCAGAATGAACATGATCCAGATGGCGATCGGCAGACCCAATAGCGTTCCTGATCCCAGCAGGTCAAAACCGGTATTGCCCAGTTGCGGGTTGCCCTGTAGGCCGGGGAAGGTTTCGCCGCCAGAGATCAGCATCGAGGCACCACGCACCACATACATGGTGCCAAGGGTGCAAATAAACGGGGCGACGTTGTAGCGAGTAATGATCCAGCCATTAACCGCACCAATGAGTGCTCCGATAACCAACACCACCGGAACCACGACCCAAACACTGGGAAAGATAGCGATGCCAAACATCGGCAAGACAATGCCTTGGGTGATCATCCAACCGGCAATCATGCCGCACAGGCCCAGCGTCGCGCCGATGGAGAGATCGATACCGGCGGTAATAATGACGAAGGTGATGCCCAGTGCGAGGAAGGCATTAATCGCAATATGCTTCACCATGATGATCAAACTACCCGTGGCTAAGAACCCAGGGACCATGATTGAAAAGAAGCCCAGGATCAGAAACAGGGCAATAAAGGTGCGCATCTTTAACAGAAGCAGCAGCATATTTTCCCGTGACCATGACGCTCCACCGGGCTGGTGACTCGCCAACGCAGTGCCAGTTGTTGCTTTCATCATTCAAACCCTTGTGCGCTTGCTGTAACCAATGCCGATTCACTGGCCGATTGACGGGATAAATTCGCCGTCAGTTTGCCGTTCGACATCACCAGAATGCGGTCGGATACCGCCATAATTTCTTTTAGGTCGGAGGTGGAAAACAGAATGCCGATCCCCTGCTCAGAGAGTTTCACCATCATTTCAAACACATCTGCTTTTGCGCCAACATCAATGCCACGCGTCGGTTCATCCAGCAGCAAAATGTTCGGGCTGGTCAGTAACGAGCGGCCAATGACCACTTTTTGCTGATTGCCCCCGCTGAGTGCCTGAATTTCGACATCGGGTGAAGAAACTTTGATCGACAGATCACCGATAGTCGCCACCACCACCTGCGCTTCACTCTCCTGCCAGATAGCAAAGCGGTGTTTCAGCCGACGCCATAAGCTGGAGATGGTCAAATTACAGGCAACCGATGAGACAGGGAAAATCCCGGCTTTTTTGCGGTCTTCCGGCACCAGGCTCATCCCAAGGCGGATACGCTCTGCGGTGGAGGTTTTGGCATTCATGACCGTGCCATTGAGCCGAACGGTGCCAAGATAGTTTTGTTGCGTGCCCAGTAAACACTCGAACAATTCGGTACGGCCCGCCCCCATCAGGCCATAAATACCGACAATCTCGCCTGCCCGGACGTGCAATGAGACATGATTAACCACGGTATTACCGGATTCATTGATGAAGGTGACATCTTCCACCTCCATCATTGGTTCACCAAAGGTACGCCCCGGACGAAGGAAGCTGGAAACCGGATCGCTACCCAGCATTTCACGAACAATCCACGGCACATCAATGTCTTTTACTGCGGCTTCAGCCTGAAAGCGCCCATCGCGTAAAATAGTGATGTAATCGCCAATCGCCATCAATTCTTCCAATCGGTGGGAAATATAAATGATGGAAACCCCTTGCCGAGTGAGTTCGCGGATCACACGGAACAGGATATCAACCTCCGTTTTACTGAGAGCTGAGGTTGGCTCATCCAAAATCAGGATATCGGCTTGCTCTGCCAGTGCCTTGGCAATTTCAATCAACTGCTGCTGGCCCACTTTCAGGTTTGACACTTTCTCTTGCGGTGAAATGACCTGATCAAGGCGCACCATCAGTTGTTCAGTAACCCGTTCCTGCGCGGCCTGATTAATCGGTTTCAAACCTTGCTGGATTTCGCGGCCAAGAAAAATATTTTCCGCCACATTGAGGTTTTCCGATAAATTCAGTTCCTGATGCACCATGCCGATGCCCAGTGCCGTCGCCTCGCGAGTATTGGCAATGCTGACTCTCTGCCCGTTTAGGTAAATTTGCCCAGAGGTTTGCTGCTGTACCCCGGCCAGAATTTTCATCAGTGTTGATTTGCCAGCTCCGTTTTCGCCAATAATGACGTTAACTTTGCCGCGATAGACGTTGTAACTGACGCTATCGAGTGCCAATGTGCCAGGAAAACGCATCGAAATGTCCTCAGCACGCATGACAATGTCAGGTCTGTGGTTCATCAGTGGCTCTCCTTATTCAAACTCAGTGGCACACCATTGCTCAGGCTGGTTGGCGTCAATGTGACTGCCGCCAGTACCTCAACCTGCTGCCCAATCCAACTGGCATCGGGTTTGGCCACATCCTGCAACGCACGCAGACTTAATGCCTTGGCAAGCTGGGCGTATTGCACCTGGTTTTTAAAATCGTCAAAGCGAATAAAGGTGGAGGCATCGCGAATAGCATTGCCTTTGACAATTGGCCCCAATTGCAAGACCTGTTCATCACCGTCGATAGCCAAACGGATCACCCCTTCCCGCCCTTCGGTTTCTACTGCCACGACCTTGCCGGTAAAGCGGACAAAGCGGCTTTGGCTATTTTTCCCGACCGCAGGCTGGCTTTGCTGTTGTTTCACCTCTTGCCAACTGATGGCGCTGCTATTGGCAAATGGCATGACATTTTTCGCCCAAATAGTGGCCGCCACTTTATCTGGCGTCTGGTTATAGTCACTGACCACCGCGTTCGGATCGACCGGCAGGATCGGTTTGCCGTTTTCATCCAAATCCACGACGGTGCAAGCCACCAGTACAGCACTGATCATCAGCAAAGCGCCTGCTTTCGATATCGTACGGAACCCCATAATGCCTCCTGAAAGGAGGGGCGATATCGCCCCTCATTACGGCTAAAGCGGATGTTTTATCGCACTGGCTTTAGCGAACACGCTTGTAGCGGCTAGTCTTTCAGCGCAAAGACATTCAGGTTCTTAGCGTTGTTTTCATCAATCAATACGCAGTCCATCAGCTGTTTCTCTTCCAGTCCGGTTTTACCGGTTTTCAGATACTGATCGGCCTGGACGACGGCCATCTGCGCTTGCGCCCAACCCGGCTGCAATACGGTGGCTTTGATATTGCCGTTGCTAATGATCGAGTCGCGGACATAGTCACTGCCATCAAATCCCACCACCACCACATCATTGCGGCCCGCCGCTTTTAATGCGGCTTCGGCCCCTAATGCCATCGTGTCGTTACCAGAAATGACCCCAGTGATATCTGGGTTAGCCTGCAAAATGGACTCCATACGGTTGAATGCTTCAGTCTGGCTCCAGTTTGCCGTCTGTTGAGCAACCATTTTCATGTCGCTATGTTCATCGATGACGTCGTGATAGCCTTGCGAACGTACATGAGCGTTGGTGTCAGACTCGCGCCCCAGTAATTCAATATATTTACCTTTGCCCCCCATCAGAGTGACAAACTTCTCAGCGCCCAGCTGTGCACCCTGATAGTTGTTAGAGACAATCTGAGAAACGGCAATCCCGGTTTCATTGATTTCACGGTCAATAAGGAAGGCCGGGATACCAGCGGCTTTGGCTTTTTTCAATGGGCCGATGGTCGCGTCAGAGCCTGCGTTATCCAGAATGATCGCTTTGGCTTTACGGGCGATAGCAGTCTCAATGAGTTGGTTCTGTTTGTTCACATCGTCATCATGCGAAGCAACCAGTGTGGTGTATCCCAGCTCCGTCGCTTTCGCTTTGGCACCTTCAGCCTCTGCTTTAAAGAACGGGTTATCATGGGAGGGGGTGATGATGGCGATCAGACCATTACTGGCCGCACCAGCAACGCCTGCCATTGAGATTAATGCTGCGGTAAGACAGGATTTCAGTAGGGTATTTTTCATTATTTTTCTCCGCATTGAATATATATTCACTATTAAATTTATATTCAATCTAATAATACAAACGCCCCACGCCTTGTCCAATATCAGAGCAAGGAAAGTAGAAGTCGGTCACAAATTAGTCGATACGGGCGGAGGGATATCTTAGAAACAAACTGCACTTTTGCAGAGACTCACGGGGTAGAGTGAAAAAGGAAGCCTGCCGCTTCAGAATGGGCAGTTGGCAAGGGCGTTTATCCTCGGGCCGCATGGGCGGTCACCTTGAATTAATATCGCGGCGGTTACACAGAGTTATTCATAGAAACCTATCTTCTTCTATTCTTGCGATTCGATCAGCATCGTTGTCAGACGTTGTTATTCCCTCTTAGAAACTCGCAATATTCGCAGGCCATAATCCCTATATATACCTTATCTATAATAGATAGAATCTATCATATTAATAGGACTAACGAGTTGTATTTTTCAAGTTAATCATGCTAAAGAATAGTTGCCTTTTGGTTAAAGGGGATCCATACATGTTAAAAAAAATCTTACCTGTACTAATAACTCTCGCCATTGTAAATAATACATCTACGGCTTGGGCAGTAGAAACATCTAATGCTGATAGTTTTTACCTACCAAAAAGCCTCGACCTCTCTCCACTTCGTTTACACAATATAGAGTCCAATCCTTACGGAAAGGATTTTAATTATGCTCAACAGTTTAAAACACTGGATCTTGACGCAGTAAAGAAAGATATAAAAACAGTTCTTACCACATCACAAGACTGGTGGCCTGCCGATTATGGTAATTATGGCCCATTTTTTATTCGTATGGCATGGCATGGTGCAGGAACATACCGCGTATATGATGGCCGTGGCGGTGCCGATGGTGGGCAGCAAAGATTCGAGCCACTCAATAGCTGGCCAGACAACGCCAACCTTGATAAAGCGCGTCGGCTTCTGTGGCCTATAAAAAAGAAATATGGCGCTAAGATATCATGGGGTGATCTGATGGTTCTTACCGGCAATGTTGCGCTTGAATCTATGGGATTTAAAACGCTGGGATTTGCAGGAGGCCGTGAGGATGATTGGCAATCCGACCTGGTCTACTGGGGAGCAGGCAATAAGATACTGTCTGATAACAGGGATAAAAATGGCAAGCTGCCAAAACCGCTGGCGGCGACACAAATGGGGTTGATTTACGTAAACCCCGAAGGACCAAATGGTAAACCAGACCCAGTTGCTTCAGCAAAAGATATTCGTGAAGCGTTTGCAGGAATGGCAATGAATGATGAGGAGACGGTGGCATTGATTGCGGGAGGGCATACCTTCGGTAAAGCGCATGGCGCAGCGTCTCCTGCAAAATGCCTGGGTGCAGCACCGGGTGAAGCGGGGTTAGAGCAACAAGGTTTAGGATGGGCGAATAAATGTGGTTCAGGTAATGGTAAGGACACGATAACCAGTGGCTTGGAAGGTGCATGGACAACCGATCCTACGCATTTTACGATGCAATACTTAAGTAATTTATACAAACATGAGTGGGTATTGACCAAGAGCCCAGCAGGGGCCTGGCAATGGAAGCCTAAAGATGCAGCCAATGTCGTTCCGGATGCAACCGATCCAACTAAGCTCCATCCTTTAATGATGTTCACAACGGATATTGCCCTAAAAGTTGATCCTGAATACAAGAAAATCACGACACGTTTTCTGGAAAACCCTGAAGAATTCAAGATGGCATTTGCCCGCGCTTGGTTCAAACTGACGCACCGTGATATGGGGCCAGCCGCGCGTTATCTAGGGGCTGATGTACCTAAAGAAACATTTATCTGGCAAGACCCGCTTCCTGCAGCCAATTATAAGATGATTGACAGTACGGATATTTCTGAACTGAAAGATAAAATATTGAAGACAGGTTTATCTGATACAAAACTGATTAAGGCCGCTTGGGCTTCAGCATCCACATTTCGTGGTACCGATTTCCGTGGCGGTGATAACGGTGCCCGAATTCGTCTGGCACCACAAAAAGACTGGCCAGTCAACGATCCCGCAGAGCTGCACAGTGTACTGACGGCACTGATAGATGTTCAGAACAATTTCAATAAAGACAGAAGCGATGGTAAAAAAGTATCCCTATCGGACCTGATTGTTCTAGGCGGAAATGCAGCTATTGAGGATGCAGCTAAAAAAGCGGGATACAGTATCAGTATTCCATTTACACCTGGTCGGACAGATGCTTCTCAGGAAGAAACTGATGTCAGTTCTTTTGCGGTACTGGAACCCACAGCAGATGGATTCCGTAATTACTACGATGCAAAAAGAAACACGGTTTCTCCTATCGCATCGTTGATTGATCGGGCGAATAAACTGGAACTGACAGTGCCCGAAATGACAGTACTTATTGGTGGACTTCGTGTACTGGATGTTAACTCCGGGGGTTCTAAGGCTGGTGTGTTGACGAATACTCCAGGGCAGCTTAATAACAACTTTTTTGTCAATCTGCTTGATATGTCAACCAAATGGACTAAATCACCTAAAGATAAAGGATATTTCGATGGATATGACAGGAAAACGGGAAAACTTAAATGGACAGCAAGTTCTGTCGATTTAGTCTTTGGCTCGAACCCTGAACTCAGAGCGGTTGCTGAAGTTTATGCCTCTGATGATTCCAAAGAAAAATTTGTTCATGACTTTACTAAAGTATGGGAAAAAGTCATGAACCTTGATCGCTTTGATATAAAAAACAACTAAATCAGCAGGGGGGATTTATCTTCCCCCCTCTATTTATAATAGAATAAAGTCATAATATAAGAGGTAACAATAATGCGAAAAATTCCAATGATTGCGGGAATCTTCTCATTACTCATTACAAGTTATACTTTTGCCGCCAGCCTTCAGGATGATATGAATATTCTGATAGCCAATTTGGGTATTGTAAGTTCATCAACCGATGCAAAAGTTATTAAATCATCATTGGAAAAAATGCGTAATGCCGCCCTTGATGCTCAAAAAAAAATCCCACCCAAGCTTGAAGGGAAAGCCGAGGATAGTCCGGAAATAAAAGACTATCGGCATGGTTTTGACCTACTAATGGAACAGATAGACAAAACAAAACAATGGGCGGAAGAAGGAAATATTCAGGAGGTAAAAAAATCGGTTGGAAAAATAATCAATATTCGTAATACCTATCATAGTAGATATCGTTAAAATTTTATTAATTTATAGAGGAATATTGAATATACCTCCAGACAGGTATTTATATAAAATAATTATATACCCAAGTGACTTCAATATGCAGGTAGGCAGCAACCGAGTCAATTCCCAAGAGCTTAGATAACTCAGTGACTGGGGTGACAAATCTGCTGGGAGCAGATTTGAACGCTGCTTGCAGCGGCCTCGCAGAGGCGAGGCTCATGGACGGGCCGAGTAATAAGGGCAGCTAACCCCCTGCATCGTGAAGGGCGACGGGTATATCTCAGGAAAGTATATGCACAATAAGTATTCCTGCCTGCAAATAGGTATTCATTGGCTAGTCCTATTACTGGTTATTATCGCCTGGAGCTCCATGGAGTTGCGCGGGTTTGCACCTCGTAGCTATCAGTCCTGGATGAAAATGATCCACTTTTCCTGTGGGATCGCTATCCTGGTGTTGATGATAACAAGGATATTGATACGACTGAGGTACCCGACACCGCCGATAGTACCGAAGCTTAGCCCCATGATAGTAGGGTTGGCGCATGTAGGACATTGGGTTATTTACTTGCTGTTTATCGCGTTGCCTATAATCGGTATCGCTATACTTTACTATCGAGGAAGCTCGTGGATAGCCTTTGGTCTGATAATGCCCCATGCCGAGCAGGCGAATTTTGATCTGGCGGATACACTGAAGGCGTATCATCTATTTCTGGCAAATATGAGCTATTTCGTTATTGGTCTTCATACTCTTGCGGCCTTATTGCATCACTACGTTTTGAAAGATAATACTCTATTGCGCATGATGCCGAATAAGAGAGGCTGAATTATTCTGTTTCTTTGTCCCGCGTTTGCGGGACATTTTAAGGAATACAGCCAGTGGGTGCAGCCAGATGATTACCGGTGTCACGCCCGAGCGTTTCTGAGGCCGCCAAGCAAAAAACTGGCCCTCCCTTGATTCACTAATTAGCCTGACCGGTAATATCGGTAAAAATCACGCGGGTTATCGAATAAGTGGGTTCTCGAATAAATAAGTTCAGATGTTCAGATTTAGCGATATAACTCAACCACAGCCGGTGTCACCTGCAATTCATGTTGCCAATGGGTCAAGGTTAGGCTGGCCAACGTTGCCAACCCTTGATAAAACGGGTGGCCGGCATCGGATTGCAACAGCGCCAGATAACGATAACTCCAGGGTAATAAGTGATCAGCCAACAAAACCGGGAGATCTACCGGCTGATGCTCTGCCAGCCAGGCCGCCATCATCATCAATAAACCGAAATGATCTTCAGGCTCCTGCTGCTTCAATGTGACTTCAACGTGCCGTTGCAGCATCCAGTTACGCAGTTTTAGCGTGGAATCGCCAAACAGCACAATGTCTTTATCCAGATAAACGGATCCCCAAGGCGGCGCAGGCAAGGCATAAGGGCCAATAAACAGCCGTTGCCAGGCTTCTTCTAATGTTTCTGCTAACGGGGTTGCTGCTGACTGATGATCAGTTGATTGATCTGCCGCCAGTAATGCCGCAATTGACATCAATTCGTCTTCACTGCCATAAGGCCATTCAGCGGCCCATGTGCCATTACGCAATTGCACCACAATATCACGGCACTCCGCGCTATCCGGTTCACAATAAAAAAGCGCACCCAGCACCCGCCCCGTTAGTACGATTTTTTGATAAACAATGTCTTGATAAACAATGTCTTGATAAGTCATATCTGTTTTAATCATTTTCTTACGACCATGTTGTTATGACCATATGGTTATAACCATATTGTTACGATCATATTGTTCGTCCCTGTATGACCTTGGTTTTTAGAGCGCCAAAGGCATAGCGAGCAAAGCCATTCTGGGCGCTCCTCAGTGTACAAGCCATTGAATGTACAAGTCATTGAATGTACAAGCATAGCCCGTGGAGTGTACATCAGTACATAACACGGCACTGCATAGCCCCAGAATGGCAAAATGTCGCCGCCGTCTGGGAATTAGCCCCCAACCGCCATACCGACCGTCATATGTAACCCGTAGAACACTCCACGGCCAATCAACTCACCGGCAATAACCAGTAACGTGCCCAAAACCATCACCAGCGTCATCGGGCGACGGCCTCTGATCAACGGGCAAATCCAGCAGCCAAGCCCCAACACCAGCAGCACTAACCGCCATACCATCAATGAGCCATAATCGGGGATCAGCGCTGAAGCTTGCTGCACCGAGCTATAAATCATCGGCAAACTCGCCGCCTGCATAATGACACTGGCCACACTGATAATCAGTGCCAATACGCTGATCATCGGCAGTTGTAACATCGCCCGGCCATTAACATCAGCCAATTGCAGTAACAGATAACCCAGTAGCGGGCCACCGATAAACATGGTCAGGACAAAGCCCAGTGGGGTATAAATACTGTCCCACGTCGGTACCGTATTAATAGAATAGACCCGGCACATGGCGTAGACAAAGAGCACACCCAGCACCATCGCCACCACCAGCCAGATCTTGCCAAGCGCGGCAGGCATTTTATCCAACACCGCCAACAACCAGTAAAAACCGGCTACTGCAAAGAACAGCGAACCAGCGGCAATCTCATTACTCAGTGCGGACTCACCGATCCGATTCAATGAGTTGAACGCCCTCATTGGCGAACCTAAATGCAGTGTAGAAGCGATAAAAGCCAGTGCCATCAGTACCCAAAGCACAAACATGCTGCGGTGAACCCGCTGTTGTTGCCCACGACTCAAACCACCGAATATCAGTGCCAGACCGAGCACAATAAAGCCCCCGACCACACACTGCCCCAGTACGGTAAAGACCATTAGTGGCCATTCATGCCATCCTGTGCCCATGTTATACCTCCTTCGGATTTGCCAGATGACCGGTGGTATCTCTGACCGGGCGGCTGTTGGCATTAGGTTTCAGTACGATATTCGGCAGCGTGAAGTGAGCGGCAGGCAGAGGCGCAATTTCAGCTAAATCACCGTATTTTTCGCGTAATTCATCGATAGGGGCCATATCCAATGCGCGCAATGGACAGGAATCGACGCAGATAGGTTTCTTCCCTACCGCCACCCGTTCGTAACAACCGTCGCACTTGGTCATGTGCCCTTTTTCAGCATCATATTGCGGCGCGCCGTAAGGGCAGGCCATATGGCAGTAGCGGCAACCGATACAGATATCTTCGTTGACCACCACAAATCCATCATCACGCTTATGCATGGCACCACTCGGACACACCTTGGTGCAGGCGGGGTCACTACAGTGGTTACAGGCGATAGACAGGTAGTAAGCGAACACATTCTGGTGCCATGTCCCGTTATCCTGCTGCCAATCACCGCCAGCGTATTCGTAAATACGTCGAAAGCTGACATCCGGTGATAAATTTTTAAAGTCTTTGCAAGCCAGCTCGCACGTTTTACACCCTGTACAACGGCTGGAATCGATGTAAAAACCATATTGCGTTGTCATCAGTCAGCTCCTTATGCCTTGGCGACTTGAACGAGGTTGGTGTGGGATGGGTTCCCTTTCGCCAACGGAGAAGGACGCTGGGTGGTCAATACGTTGATACTGCCCGCCCGATCAATCCGCTTCTCATCGGGGCTGTACCACGCCCCCTCACCCAAAGCGACAACCCCCGGCATCATGCGCGGAGTGACTTTGGCATTAATCTGTACCTCACCACGGCCATTGAAGATCCGCACCATATCGCCATTACTGATACCTCGTCGTTCGGCATCCATCGGGTTAATCCACATCTCCTGAAGACAGGAGGCTTTCAACACATCCACGTTACCGTAAGTGGAGTGGGTTCTGGCCTTGTAGTGGAAGCCCGTTAACTGCAACGGGTACTGCTCGATCAGCGGATCAACATGGCTTTCAAATCCGGCGGCATACACGGGCAGCGGATCGATAACATCATCCTTTTGCAGTTCCCAAGTCGCGGCAATCTCGGCCAGCGCCGCAGAATAGATCTCAATTTTGCCTGATGGGGTACTCAATGGGTTAGCTACCGGATCGGTGCGGAAATCGTGATAGGCAACATGATGGCCTGCCGGATCACGTTTTTTAAACATGCCTTGAGCGCGGAATTCCTCGAAAGAAGGCAGTTCAGGGATTGCGGCTTGCGATTGCTGATAGAGATGACGCATCCACTCTTCTTGCGTCCGCCCTTCGGTAAACTTCTGTTCGACCCCCATGTGCCTTGCCAGCCCGCTGGTTATGTCATAAATATTTTTGCACTCAAAACGCGGTTTAATCACCTGATCAGCAAAAATAACATAAGCCATATTGCCGCTGGAGGCATCCAGACAGAAGTCCATCTGCTCGGAGGCGGTACAGTCTGGCAGGATAATATCGGCGTATTCTGCCGATGAGGTCATATGGTTATCAATGACCACAATCATTTCGCATTTCTTATCGTCTTGCAGAATGTCATGGGTACGGTTGATTTCAGAATGCTGATTCACCAAACAGTTACTGGCGTAGTTCCAAATAAATTTGATTGGTACATCCAGCTTATCTTTCCCCTGAACCCCATCACGGGTGGCGGTCATTTCAGGCCCACGCTCAATGGCATCGGTCCACAAGAACATAGAGATACTGGTTTTGACTGGGTTTTCAAAGGTAGGCATACGGACAAACGGCAAACTGTAGGAACCTTCGCGAGCACCGGAGTTACCGCCATTAATGCCGACATTACCGGTCAAGATTGCCAACATGGCAATGGCCCGGCTGGTATTTTCACCGTTGGAATGACGTTGTGGCCCCCAACCTTGGGAAATATAAGCCGGCTTCACCGACCCTATTTCACGGCCTAGCGTAATGATTTTTGCAGCGGGAATACCGGTGATAGCCGCAGCCCATTGTGGGGTTTTGGCGGTTTTATCTGCGCCCTGCCCTAAAATATAAGCTTTGTAGTGGCTATTTTCGGGTGCGCCTTCTGGCAGAGTTTTCTCGTCATAACCAACGCAATATTGGTCGAGGAAGGGTTGATCCACCAGATTTTCAGTGATCATCACATAGGCTAACGCAGAGGCCAATGCGGCATCAGTGCCTGGTCGTAGCGGGATCCATTCATCTTCACGGCCTGCGGCGGTGTCGGTATAACGGGGATCAATCACGATCATTTTGGCATTGGATTTCTCGCGCGCCTGTTCCAGATAATAGGTGACCCCACCGCCACTCATCCGGGTTTCAGCCGGGTTATTACCGAACAACACCACCAGCTTACTGTTTTCGATATCGGACGGGCTGTTGCCATCGGCCCAGCCACCGTAGGTATAATTGAGTCCCGCAGCAATCTGTGCAGTGCTGTAATCACCATACTGGTTGAGGTAACCACCACAGCAATTCATCAAGCGAGCCAAGAGCGTCGCGCCCGGCGGCCAAGAGCGGGTCATGGTACCGCCTATCGTACCGGTACCGTAATTCAGGTAAATGGCTTCATTGCCATATTCCTTAATAATATTCTGCATGCTGCCAGCGATAGTCTCGAATGCCTCCTCCCACGAGATGCGTTTGAATTTCCCTTCACCACGGGCACCAATACGTTTCATCGGGTATTTTAAGCGGTCTGGGTTATAGACCCGGCGGCGCATAGAGCGCCCTCGCAGACAGGCTCGTACCTGGTGTAGCCCCTCAAAATCATCATCGCCGGTGTTATCCGTTTCGACATATTTGATTTCTCCCTCAGCCACATGCATACGCAGCGGGCAGCGGCTGCCGCAGTTAACGGTACAGGCGCTCCATATCACTTTACCGTCATTGGCTGAAGTCGGGTTGAGTACGGATTGAACGGCTCGTGCGGGACGGGGGAACGGTAACGAAAACGCCCCGGTTGCCATAGCCAGTCCGCCGACAAGCGTGGTTTGGACCAGTTTTCGGCGGGTGACGCCTGCCGTTAACAGCCGGGATTCGTTGGTCTCTTTCATAAGATTCCCACTTAGTTGCATTCCAGAAAATGAGAGTCACCCTGTACGGATGGCACCCGAATAATTCAAAAAAAATAAGTAGATCAGCAGGAGAGAGGGGTCTTCAGTGAGGGCGTAATGGCCCGATTAAAGGAGTTTTTATAAGTAGGATAATAAATTTGCCTTCCTGCTATGTCAGACCTTACCTCTTTCGAGAAGGGGGGAGTTTGTCTGTAATCAATAAAGCGATGAGAGTGGTTGCCCGTTTAGCATTTTTGTGATGAATAAACGCAGCTAACAACGCTGTAATCTCAAAGACCGAAAAGAATCCCCAACGTCATTGGCGTTACAGCCAGGCAGCAAGAGAACGCATCCCGATGAGCTTACATTAGTAAGTGATTCGGGTAAGTGAACGCAGCTAACAACGCTGTAGCGTCAAGGACGAAGGGGATTGGACGAAGGGGATTTATTGGCCGTAATACGCCGCTGCCCCATGCTTACGCAAATAATGCTTATCCAACAATGTCTGCTGCATATCTCCTACGGCGGGCGTTAGCTGATGAGTAAACAGATTCATATAGGCTATCTCTTCTAACACCACGGCATTGTGTACCGCATTAGCCGCATTGCTCCCCCATGCGAAGGGGCCATGACCATTGACCAATACCGCCGGAATATCTGCCGCTCGCAACCCCTGTTCAGCGAAGGTCTCCACAATCACCTTACCGGTCTCATGTTCATAATTACCGGTAATTTCTGCCTCGGTCATCAGGCGGGTGCAAGGGATCGGCCCGTAAAAATAGTCCGCGTGGGTGGTTCCCAATGCTGATAATGATTTGCCCGCCTGCGCCCAAATCGTGGCATGGCGTGAGTGCGTATGAACAATGCCGCCAATCTCAGCAAAAGCACGATATAACACCAGATGGGTATCCGTATCCGAAGAGGGTTTTTTATCCCCTTCCACGACCTTACCGGTTGCTAAATCGACCACCACCATGTCATTGACACTCATGACATCATATTCAACGCCAGAGGGCTTAATCACCACCAACCCATGTTCGCGATCAATACCACTGACATTCCCCCAAGTGAATGTCACCAGCTTATATTGGGGTAATGCTAAGTTAGCCTCAAAGACCTGCTGTTTTAACTGTTCTAACATAGTGCACCTCATGAAATAGTATTCAATATGGGCAGGCGATAATGAAAAATATCATTCGGTATTCGGATGACGTTATTTGATCAATAGCCTTCATTTTAATATGGCCATTAGTGAACACCAGTGATTAACGGTGGAGATTATTGGCGGATACTGTTTTCCATGACCATTATTTATTTTCTATAGTCATTAGTTTCTTTCCATAACCACTATTTATGTAGGCCATAATTCCCGCTAGTCATAATTAAAATCACCAATAAAATGTAGCCGTAAACTAACCTAACGATATTTAGGATTAAATTAAAGTCACCCATAGGAACAAAAGCATCAAACAAACAAAATCGGCCTAATTCGGTCATGTTCGGTCATTAATTTAATGCCCGAGTTTAATTTTTTATTACCATGCGTGACTATTTAATGAATAAAGAGGGGGTTTTTATGTGATTAATAACCCATTTTAAAGTTATATAGCGTATGAATTACATTATAAATAGTGACTTTAATCTCATAAATGGCGGGTAAAAAGTGGCTTAAGGCAATCCTTGAATTCAGTCACTGTATAAACAGCAGATTAGCACCAATATAGCAGCATGAATTTAACAGGTGCTTATTTTTAAAGAAGTCGAGTCCGATAAGCACAATCAGATAAGTACAGAGTGTTGAGGTAAGCATGTTACAAGCTGAACGCCATAAAATTATTTGCACTCATGTACAACAACAAGGTTCCGCGCTGGTCACCGAGCTATCGGTTCTGTGCCAGGTATCGCAGGAGACGATTCGCCGTGACCTGACGGTGTTGCAAAAAAAACAAAAACTGATCCGCAGTTTTGGCGGCGCTGTCGCACTGGATAGCCCTGAAATAACGGTAATTGATATTAAAGAAACTCACGATGGCCTCAATGTCATCGATCGGGCGGAATCCTTCCGTAAACGAACGGAGGAACACCCTGATACTAAAATGAAAATTGCCAAAGCAGCATTGCAGTTTATCCGCCCTGGCGACTGTATCTTGCTGGATAACAGCAGCTCGTGTTGGTTTTTAGCACGACAGATACCAGATATTGAGATTACCGTAGTGACCAATTCGGTCAAGATTATTCAAGCGCTGGCCTGCCGTGACAAAGTACGCATCATTGGGATTGGCGGTGAATACTCGGCCCGCCACGATGACTTCCACGGCCCCGTGGCAGAAAATGCCATCAGGAATTTCCAGATCAATACCTTTTTCTTCTCCTGTCAGGGGATTAACCAAGACAGTGGCGTTCGGGACGGCAATGATATTAATGCCAAATTGAAGCAGGTGATGTTGCAGGTGTCTGGGCAAAAAATTTTATTGGCAGACTCCAGTAAATTCGATCAATACGCCTTTTGTAAAATATGTACTTTAGATGAAGTCAATATTCTTATTACCAATAGATTAAGTTCACAAAACTATCGTAGCGATAATCCCAAATTAAGTATTATTGAATCAGACAAATAGGCAAAAATTAATTAAGGATTATTAGCATCACCAGATTAACCGCGTTAACACCAGAGAACCGTTGTACCAGAAAATAGCCATACAATAAAAATAAGCCAACTAGCTTTATATCAATATTATAAAGCCGGCCTTACCTATTGCGCTTTCAGAGGATGTAATGATGAGAAAGTTAATATTGCCTTGCTTAATAACGACCTTGCTGGCTTCTCATGCAGCTTGGTCTGCTGACAGCACCCCACAGCAAAAGGCGAATAAGCCTTTTACCATGGGTGTTGTGGTTAAAGTAGGGGGTATTCCCTGGTTCAATGTGATGGAGCAAGGTATCAAAGAGGAAGGTCAGGCATTAGGCGTTAACGCCTGGCAAGTCGGGCCAACGACCGCTGACCCAGCCGAGCAAGTACGGGCCATTGAAGACTTAATTGCTAAAAAAGTCGATGTCATCGGGGTGGTTCCCAATGATGCCAAAGTGTTGGAGCCAGTACTGAAGCGAGCGCAAGAAGCCGGTATTAAGGTTATCACCCACGAGTCACCGGGTCAGATCAATGCCGACTGGGATTTTGAACTGCTCGATACCCAGAGCATGGGGGCTAACCATATGAAAGATATGGCGCAGTGTATGGGTGAAGAAGGCAAATACGCCATGTTTGTTGGCAGCCTGACCGTACCGCTGGTCAATGAGTGGGCAGATGCCGCCATTGCTTATCAAAAAGCCAATTACCCGAAAATGGTGCTGGTTGAAGACCGCTTCGGTGTCGCCGAGTCTGTCGATGACTCCATGCGTACTGCCAATGATTTGTTATCTAAACATAAAGATCTGAAAGGCATTATGTCTTTCGGTTCACAAGGCCCTATTGGGGCTGGCCGGGCTATTGATAAGCGTAAAAAGAACGATACCACCTGTGTATTCGGCACCTTCACACCAGGCCAGGGCATTAAGTTGCTGGAAAAAGGCGCCATTGATGGCGGTTACATCTCCAACCCAATGGTAGCAGGTAAAGTCTTCGTCCAGGTCGCTACCGCCATAATGAATGGTGAGCCTATCAAAGATGGCGTCAAACTGGGGGATATGGGCGAAATCAAAACCCAAGGCAATACCATCCTCAGTGATAACCCAGAAAAGCTGGATATCGACAATACCAAACGTCTGGTGAAGCTCGGTTTATAAGCACCGCGCAAGCAAAAAATATGATTTCACCCAAGATAATTAGCGTTGTAGGTAGACGTAATCAGCGAGGGAGATAAGCCGGGTACTTACCTGCCCGGCCCTTATTTCGACCCGCTGTTTTAAGGTCGTTTTCCGGGGAACTGCACGATGACGTATATTTCTGATGTTGATAGAGACGTGCCGCTTATCACGTTAAAAGCGCTGTCTAAAAGCTTTGGCGGTCATCAGGCACTGAAAAATATCACTCTGACGTTGAATAAAGGCGAAGTGCACTGTCTGGCCGGAGCCAATGGTTGCGGAAAAAGTACGCTGATTAAGACGATTAGTGGCGTTTATGCCCCCGATGACGACAGTGAAATTATCATTGATGACAAATCTTATCACCGCCTGACCCCTGATCGCGCACGGGCTTTAGGCATACAGGTGATTTACCAAGACCTTTCGCTGTTCCCTAACCTAACGGTGGCTGAAAATATTGCCTTCGAATATAACCTGAAAGGTTACTTCGGCTGGTTCAACAAGCAGAAAATCAGACAGAAAGCCTGCCAGATATTAGATGAACTGGCCTTTAGTATCGATCCCGATACGCGGGTACAACATTTGCCTATTGCCCAACGCCAGCAGGTGGCTATCTGCCGTGCGTTGGTTGCCGATGCGCGATTGGTGATTATGGATGAGCCTACCGCCTCCTTGACGCGCACCGAAGTGAACCAATTATTGCGTACAGTAAATTACCTGCGGGATAAGCACATTACCGTCGTCTTCGTCAGCCACCGATTGGATGAAGTGAAAGAGATTTCAGATCGCATTACAGTGATCCGCGATGGCGAAAAGGTGGGGACCTGGCCAGCCGCTGAGCTTTCTACCGGGCGTATTACCGAGTTGATGACCGGCCTAACCATCACCCACGAGCAGAAACTACCCAATGCCGAATTAGGCAAGGTGGTGTTGCAACTGGAAAACCTAAGCCGTAAAGGGCAATTCGAAGATATCTCTTTTAGCCTGCATCGCGGCGAAGTGCTCGGCCTGTGTGGTTTACTGGGTTCTGGGAGGACCGAATTGGCCCTTAGCCTATTTGGCATCACCCATCCTGATAGCGGCAAGATTACCATTGACGGTAACCCAGTGCGCATTAAAGACAATACCCGTGCCATTGAGCTAGGTATTGGCTATGTGTCTGAAGATCGCCTGACCCTCGGTGCCGTATTGCAACAATCTATCGCCGA
The DNA here is from genome assembly GCF_001053095.1 of Yersinia similis. GTDB lineage: Bacteria > Pseudomonadota > Gammaproteobacteria > Enterobacterales > Enterobacteriaceae > Yersinia > Yersinia similis. The sequence goes on from NZ_CGBP01000021.1 coordinate 56,539, forward strand.
CAACATGGTGCTGTCGATTCTGCAACGTATCCGTACCCCACTTTATCTGATTGATGAAGCCAAACAGAACGCGCTGGTGGCAGAATGGGTGAAAGATTTGGACATCAAAATCACAGATGCTGACAACGCGCTATCAACGTTGTCAGGGGGCAATCAGCAAAAAGTGGTGTTGGCAAAATGGATCCTGACTAAACCGAAAGTGTTAATTCTCGATTCCCCCACGGTGGGGGTCGATATCGGTGCCAAAGACAGTATTTACAAGCTGATCCATCGTCTCTCCGGTGTGGGTATCTCGGTGTTGCTGCTCTCTGATGAAATCCCCGAAGCCTATTACAACTGCGATCGCATCCTGCATATGCAGCAGGGGCGTATCGTCAATGAGCTGATCCCGAATCAAATGACTGAACAACAGCTGGCGGAGGTCATCAATGGCTAATTTCGGCAGACTCAAACCGCAATCCGTCGAAGGGTGGCTGGCTTGGGTCATCGTTCTTATGTTGGCCCTGTTCTCTCTGCTTAGCCGCGAGTTTCTCTCAATACAAAACGTGCTGGACCTGGCCGAAAGCTACGCGGTGACCGGTATTTTTGCCCTCGGCCTGTTTGTGGTGCTGGTCACCGGGGGGATTGATATCTCCTTTGCAGCCGTGGCCTCGGTGGTGCAATACGTGGTCGCCTCCTTGTTGCTTAATGATGTGATTGCCAGCCCGGTGCTCTGTCTGGTCATTGCGGTAGCTATCGGCGTGTTGCTCGGGTTCGTTAATGCCGTGCTGATTTACTACCTGAATATTGTTTCGATCATTATCACCATCAGTATGCAGTCATTGCTGTTCGGTATGTTGATGTGGCTGACCAACGGCCACAGTATTTATGACTTACCCAACTGGTGGGTCGATCAGCGCTCTATTTTGCCCTTCACCGTTAACGGCGAGAGTTACCAGATTGGCTTGCCGCTAGTCATCATGTTAGCCATCGCGCTGTTGACCTGGATTTTGCTGAATAAAACGCATATTGGCCGTCAGCTCTATGCCGTGGGTGGCAGCCCAGAATCCGCTCGCCGTATCGGGATCCGTGTCTCTCTGATTTATCTGTTTGCCTATGGCTATTTGGGGGCGGCAGCGGCTATCGGCGGCATGTTACAGACCTACCGCATGAGCGAAGTGGTACCCAGTGCGCTGGTCGGTGGTGAGTTGGATGTGCTGGCCGCAGCGGTATTAGGGGGAGCCAGCTTATCCGGCGGGCGTGGGTCCGTTATCGGTACGCTGATGGGGGTATTCCTGATTGGCATCCTGAAAAATGGCCTCAACCTGATCGGTGTCTCCAGCTATTTCGTCAACATCGTAATTGGCATGGTGATCGTCGCCGCCATTTGCGTAACCCACTACAAAAAACGCAAAGAAACTGATGTTGGCTTTGTCTGACAGGGGTGTTTTATGAAAAAGAACCGTTTTCTACCTATCGACGGCACCATTTCCGGCTTGTTAGGGATTTTTTGTCTGGCAACACTGGCCTTCAGTCTGGCGATGCCTGGCCGTTTCTTTACCGAGAACACCTTTCTGAGTATTGCGTTTCAGTTGCCAGAGTTGGGGTTACTGACCTTCGCCATGTTTGTACCAATGCTCAGCGGCGGATTAAACCTGTCGATTATTGGCACCGCAAACCTGACCAGTCTGTTTATGGCCTGGCTGCTTATCCAATATGTTCCCACGGATGCCAGTACTGCGACACAACTGATGTGGCTACTGGTGGCACTGATGGGGGCGGCATTGATTGCCGTGGTTATCGGCACACTGACCGGGTTGATGATCGCCCGTATTGGCGCACATCCCATTTTAGTGACGTTGGGCAGTATGACCATTATCAGCGGCATCGGTGTTTATCTGACCAAAGGCGCAGCGCTCAGTGGTATGCCGCCGATTGTCCGCAGTATGGGTGCCGAAGTGGTGATGGGCGTGCCGATCCCGATGATTATTTTCATCGTGGCCTCACTGCTGCTGGCGCTGTTCTTAGGTAAAACTCGCTTGGGCAAAACGATTTATATGTGCGGTAGCAATATTAACGCCACGTGGTTCAGCGGCATTCGTACTGACCGGGTCATGATGGCTATCTACACCATTTCCAGTTTGTTGTGTGTACTGGCTGGCCTGATCATGATGTCGCGTTTCAACTCTGCGCGTATGGGCTACGGCGACTCTTATTTATTGCTTACCGTCCTGGCTATCGTCTTGGGCGGAACCAACCCGTTCGGTGGTGTGGGTAAAGTGAGCCATGTGTTCTGCGCCTTGCTGGTATTACAAGTGATCGCCACGGGGCTGAGCCTACTCGGCGTTAGCCTGCACGTTAATCTGGCGGTCTGGGGTATCACCCTGATCTTCGCCCTGGCCTTTAAGTTTTTTAAAGAGAAATGGAAAGCCAAACGTGCCATGAGGCAGAACCGTTTGAATTATCTAAAAAATATTACCCCAAGTAATTAGGGCTCCAGCAAGGCAGCAAGAGAACGAATCCCGATGAGCTTACATTAGTAAGTGATTCGGGTGAGTGAGCGCAGCTAACACCGCTGCAACGTCAAGTACGAAGGGGAAGAGGAAAAACAATGCGCATTCACCCACTAGGAATATACGAAAAAGCCCTACCTGCGGGCACCAGTTGGGTCGAAAAGCTGGCGGTAGCAAAATCCTGCGGCTTCGATTTTGTTGAAATGTCCGTTGATGAGAGTGATGAACGGCTGGCTCGTCTGGATTGGAGCCGCGAGGAGCGTATGGCGGTGATCAGTGCCATTCAACAGACCGGGGTGCGCATTCCAACCCTGTGCCTCTCGGCTCACCGCCGCTATCCATTCGGTAGCCGCGATGCCGCCACGCGGGAGCAAGCGCATACGGTCATGTTAAAGGCTATCCGTTTGGCGCAGGATCTTGGGATCCGTACCATTCAACTGGCAGGATACGATGTGTACTACGAACCGCAGGATAGTGAAACGATCGCACGTTTTGAAACGGGTATCGCCTGGGCGGTGAAGCAAGCCGCGGCAGCGCAAGTGATGTGTGCGGTCGAGATCATGGATACCCAGTTTATGAACTCCATCAGTAAGTGGAAGGCGCTGGACAACAAGATTGGCTCTCCGTGGTTTACCGTCTACCCCGATATCGGCAACCTCACGGCCTGGGGCAATGAAGTGAACAGTGAATTGGCAAAAGGGATTGACCGCATTGCGGCGATCCATCTGAAAGATACCTTTGCCGTCACCGCTGACTCCCCTGGCCAATTTCGTGATGTGCCGTTTGGTGAAGGCTGTGTCGATTTCGTTAATCTGTTTAAAACCCTGCGCCGCCTGAACTATCGCGGAACCTTCCTGATAGAGATGTGGACAGAAAAAGCGGCCGAACCCTTGCTGGAAATTATCCATGCCCGCCACTGGATCGAAGACAAAATGCGTTTGGCCGGCTGGGATAACGAATCTGACCAGTCAACCCGCTAAGGAGCCACACATGAGCCACTATTTTCTCGGCATTGATCTGGGCGGTACCGTGACCAAAGCCGGTATTTATACCGCCGACGGCAGCGAAATTGCGGTTACTGAACAGGCACTCCCGGTACTTAGCCCACAAGCAGGATTCTGTGAGCGCGATATGGAGGCCCTGTGGATCGCCACCTGTCAGGTGATCCGACAAACCCTGAATAAGGCATGTGCCTTATCGGAATATCATGTTTCGGCAGAGAACATCGGTGGCATCAGTTTCTCTGCCCATGGCAAAGGTTTATATCTGGTGGATAAACAGGGGCTGCCGGTACGTAACGGTATTGTTTCCTCCGATTCCCGCGCACAAAAATGGGTCAGCCGCTGGCAGCAAGAAGGCAAAAATCACGCCGCCTATGAACGTAGCCTACAACAACTGTGGCCATCCCATCCCGCAGCACTATTGCGCTGGTTAAAGGAAAACGAACCAGAAAACTATCAGCGCAGCGGTTATGTGCTCATGGTCCATGACTATATCCGTTACCGTCTAACCGATAAGTTTACTATTGAAGAAACCAATATTTCTGGCAGCAATCTTTATAACCAATACAGCGGCAGTTTTGATCCGCAACTGATGAAGATTTTTGCCATTGAGGAAGTGATGGAGAAAACCGCGCCGATTATCGGTTCAGCCGATTTAGCGGGTTATGTCAGTGACGATGCGGCTAACGCATGTGGTCTGAAAGCAGGAACACCGGTGTTCGGTGGCATGTTTGATGTGGTCGGTGCGGCACTGACTTCTGGTTTACACGACAGCCGCCAACTCAGTGCGGTGGCGGGCACTTGGTCAATCGCCACCCGTATTTTTGAGGCGATCACCCCCTCCGAATACCCCTATGTTTGGGGGAAATATTGCATCCCCGGCACCTACTTCGTACATGAAGGCAGCCCAACCTCGGCCAGTAACCTTGCGTGGTTCGTGGAACAATTTCTCCCTGAACTGCCAAATAGCTACCAGACCCTGAATCAGTGGGCGGCTTTGGGCTATGAAAAATCTGAAGATATTCTATTTTTCCCTTGGCTATACGGCTCCAACCACAGTGCTAATCTTAGCGGAGGCCTGCTTGGGTTAAGTGGCCATCACAATATCGAAGACATTGTGTACGCCATTTATCAGGGGGTGGTTTTTTCACATCTTCTGCATCAGGACAAGATCTTGGCATTGGATGACACCATCGACTGTATCCGCTTTACCGGTGGCCCAACGCATTCCGCTATTTGGATGCAGATGTTCTGTGATGCCAGTAATTTACCACTGGAAATTGTCGATATTCAGCAATCCGGCTGCCGGGCAGCGGCGCTGTGTGCGGCGGTGGGGCGCCACTATTATCACGGGTTTGAAGAGGCGATCCGCGCCTGCCCGCCCCCTATCACCCGCCTGCTCCCCAATGCCGAAAAACATCAGCGATTACGGGCGCGTTTTGACAAATTCAAACAGGTCGCCGAGGCGCTCAGCACGGTAATGTAACCCTCACATATCACATTCAGTGATAGATAAAGCAATAGCGTCACCAGACCAGAACATGGTGAGATCGATGACCGTCGGTCAGTGTCCCACTCCCCTACTGGCTGAACCATCGATAAGTGCGGAAAATGAGATCCACCCTTTATAAAGAGGGTGGAGCCGTCGCTTAAGTCTGACAATCTATAGTAAGATCATGATCAAAGTCATAGTAATAATAATATTGGCTTAACGCTGCTAATTTGTAACCGCAGCAGTGTTAGCAACACTCGTGACTGGGTACGCTTTGGCTCTGCTGATGCTTATTTTTGATGATGATTAGATTTGATTTGATGATGATTGCTTTTGATAATAATGACTTTTTGCTGATGATTACTTCTGTTAACGAACATTTTCGCTAACGAATGTTGAATGTGAGAAAAATATGTCAAACAAACCGTTCCACTATCAGGATCCCTTCCCGCTCAAGGAAGATGATACTGAGTATTACCTTGTCAGTGATAAACATGTCTCAATTACACAGTTCGAAGGACACGACATCCTGAAAGTCGAGCCGGAAGCCCTGACCCTCCTCGCTCAACAGGCTTTCCACGATGCCTCTTTCCTCCTGCGCCCCGCTCACCAAAAACAAGTTGCCGCCATTCTGGATGACCCGGAAGCCAGCGAAAACGATAAATATGTCGCCCTGCAATTCCTACGCAACTCGGAGATTTCGGCTAAAGGGATTTTACCCACCTGTCAGGATACCGGTACCGCGATCATCATGGGCAAAAAAGGCCAGCGGGTCTGGACCGGGGGTAACGATGCCGAAGCGCTATCGCGTGGGGTCTATAACACCTTTATTGAAGATAACCTGCGCTATTCACAAAACGCCGCGCTGGATATGTATAAGGAAGTGAATACCGGAACCAACCTGCCAGCACAGATCGATCTGTACAGTACCGAAGGTGAAGAGTACAAATTCCTGTTTGTCACTAAAGGGGGCGGTTCAGCCAATAAAACCTATCTGTATCAGGAAACCAAAGCCCTGCTAACACCTGGCAGGCTGAAAGAGTTTCTGGTCGAGAAAATGCGCACATTGGGTACCGCGGCCTGCCCGCCTTACCACATTGCCTTTGTCATCGGCGGTACCTCTGCCGAAAGTACGCTGAAGACGGTTAAACTGGCCTCGACCAAATATTATGATGGCTTGCCGACCGAAGGGAACGAACACGGCCAAGCTTTCCGTGATACCGCGTTAGAGCAAGAATTGCTGGAAGCGGCACAAGATTTAGGTCTGGGCGCGCAATTTGGCGGCAAATACTTTGCCCACGATGTTCGGGTCGTTCGCCTGCCACGCCACGGAGCCTCCTGCCCGGTCGGCATGGGGGTATCTTGTTCTGCCGACCGTAATATCAAAGGCAAAATTAACCGCAAAGGTATCTGGCTGGAGAAACTGGAACAAAATCCGGGGAAATATATTCCCGAACATTTGCGCCACAGCACGGAAGGCCAAGTGGTTAAAATTGATCTTAACCGCCCGATGCCTGAGATTTTAAAAGAGCTGTCACAGTACCCGGTCTCCACCCGCCTGTCGTTAAGCGGCACCATTATTGTTGGCCGTGATATCGCCCATGCCAAATTAAAAGAGCGGCTGGATAACGGTGAAGGCTTACCGCAATACATTAAAGATCATCCAATCTATTACGCGGGGCCGGCCAAAACCCCCGAAGGCTATGCTTCAGGATCACTCGGGCCAACCACCGCAGGGCGCATGGACTCTTACGTGGATCTGCTGCAATCCCACGGGGGTAGCATGATCATGTTAGCTAAAGGCAACCGTAGCCAGCAAGTGACCGACGCCTGCCATAAACATGGGGGCTTCTATCTGGGCAGCATCGGCGGCCCGGCAGCGGTATTGGCGCAAAACAGTATTAAGAGCCTGGAATGTGTGGAATATCCTGAATTAGGGATGGAAGCCATCTGGAAGATTGAAGTGGAAGACTTCCCAGCCTTTATTTTAGTGGATGATAAGGGCAATGATTTCTTCCAGCAGATCCAAGCGGCAAAATGCAACCGTTGTGGCTGAGATGAGTATTTAATACACCATAAACTGGCCTCAACATATTGAGATAATTTAGATTAAGCGGCTATCAAGGCCTGAGTTCTTCATTCACGGAGCTCAGGCCTTTTCCGTTTCAGTGGGTTCACTGTATTTTTATCCAGACTGCTGACAAACCCCGATGACTCACTCTTGAACGGTGAGGATAGGCAGAAGAGTAAAGAGTCCGCGCCAAGGATGGCGCGGCTCGAGCCCCCAGGGAAGGCTATTTTTATACAGGGAAGCCGGCGTCTTTACGATCTGCCTGTTCTCTCCGTCGCGGGCACTTTGTCAATAACCTCATCCTTATTTATGGCAATATACGATACATATATGTTTCGTATAGGTGCTGTATGGGTATCGTTAAAATATCTGATTTGATGCATGAGAATCTGCGTATCGCCAGCCATGCCATGAGCCGCTCCATCAATTCGCAAGCGGAACACTGGCTTAAAATTGGTATGTTGGCAGAGCTTTACCCCCAATTGAGTCATCATGAACTGGCCCGTGCACTTGTGCAGGTTGAACTGCAAGGCGGAGCGGATATTGCCAAAATGATCTATCCCGACGCTCTTACGCTGAATAAAGGAGAGAAAGCGCAATGACCGAAGTCAAAATCCACTCACCGGCAGAGATTGAAATGGCCCGTGCGGCAGGTCAAGCCGCTGCGAAAGTGCTTGAAATGATAAAACCACATGTCCTTGCTGGGATAACAACCGATGAAATTGATCGGTTATGCCACGATTACATCGTTAACGAACTGAAGGTTATTCCCGCAAACATTGGCTATCACGGTTACACCCGAACGGTATGTACCTCGGTCAATCATGTGGTTTGTCACGGGATCCCATCCGATAAAAAACTCAAGAAAGGCGATATTGTGAATATCGATGTGGCGATCATCAAAGAGGGTTGGTATGGCGATACCAGCAGAATGTACTTTGTTGGGGAACCCTCAGTCCGGGCCAAGCGTCTGGTCGATATTACCTATCAATCAATGCTGGCTGGCATTAAAGCCGTCCGCCCTGGTGCGACGCTTGGCGACATCGGTGCAAGCATTCAACAGTTGGCTGAGGGCGCAGGATTTTCGGTGGTGAGGGAATATTGTGGCCACGGTGTGGGTCAGGAATATCATACGGCACCACAGGTTTTGCACTATGGTATAGCCCAAACGGGCATGCTGCTTAAACCCGGTATGATTTTTACTATCGAACCGATGATTAATGCCGGAAAAGCGGCGACCAGCGTACTTTCTGATGGCTGGACAGTTGTGACCAAAGACCGTTCGCTTTCGGCACAGTGGGAACACACCATTGCCGTTACCCAATCGGGATACGACCTGCTGACGCCCTGGCCTGAAGGCACCGGAGAATACGAAGCCATCTGATATCGGCCATTACTAAATGTTGTTGCCTGAATGCCAAACGTTACCACCTAAATACCAGATACTCTGGCACTAAATTTCCTGCATAAAAATAGCTTCCCAGAAGGCTTGATCCGCGCCATCTCTGGCGCGGACGTTTTACTCTTCGGCCTATCATCACCGTTCAAGATCGCGTCATCGGGGGTTGTCTGCAGAATGCAGTCATCCTCCATTCTGCAGATGTATTAGCGCTGCTCAATCACCGAATCACCGACCAAGCGCATCGGGAGCCACTTAAGCAGACGCTGGTGTAACGGCTGCTGATTGTTGTGCATATATTTCAGCGTCTTTTATCAATGAATTAGATTGCTGTAGTATGAAAGCAATGTATTGTTCCCACAGTGTACACATATCGTCCAAAGGAAGGGATTCTTCCAGCGGGAACACAAGCTTATTCACCTCGTCCAAAGGAAGCCATTGCAATAAATAGAAGCATACGTCCACCATATCCTTATTCCCATAATATATGGCCCGAGCCAGATTACTCCAGCCATTTTCGCTTTTTGCTGTTAATAAGTCTGTTCGTTGTTCTGGCGGTGCAAGCACCAACAATTCAGAGTAGGCTTCCAACGCATCAAAACACTGATAGTTGAAAGCACATTGCAGCCCAGAGATGTCATTCTCCGCCCGCGGTTGTAATAACTGATTAAAGAACATTTTACGTTCGGATTCTGATAGATTCTTAACTTCTTCTGCCATTTTTTGTATACCCACAGCAAAATTATCTGTTAACAACAGATCCAATCGTGCTGCCGATAAAGGAAGGGGTGAACTCTGTGATAATGGCGTTAACGCTCGGTTCTCTTTCACCTTATGCTCATCATGAATATCGGCTTGATCACAAACAGTAATTGATGATATCTCTGCATCAACATAGCTGGATAAGTAAGTCTGGTTACTAATGAAATTTCTTAATGAGTAGTCATTCAATTTTAATGCGTCATCAACCTCACAACGCACGGTTTTATCAGTAAGATTAGGGTCATAAAAATTGATAACGAATCGCCGCCCTTGCCCTTGCTCCGTGTCTTTAATATAAAGACGCGCAGCCATTGAATGTTGAGAACTATCAATTTTTAATGCCAGAACGTTTTTACCCGAATTTTTCATCTGCTCAAAAAGATCAACAAGCGTGCGGCCAAAATCATGATTATTAATATGATAAACAGTACTAGCATGCTGATTAAAGCAATGATAGTTATGCTCATTTTCTTCAAGAGAAACGTGAGAAGAGAGCGCTTCTTCACTGGAAAAATGGCTTAAATCCACTTTACCCTTGGCCTGATCAGCCAGAACATCCATGATATATTGAATAGATAAATGATAGTTACTGATGTCACCATCTTTACTATACTCATAAGCCTGATCACCCAACCGAGCAGATAAATAAGGGACTTCTTTAAATAATTCGGTTTCCTTCAGGGTGTTATCCCAATTATTTTTATCGTAAACGGGAAAGCTGTAGTTATTAATATTCATATTTTACCTTATAAGAGGGCATTAATTGTTAGTAACCGACTTACAATGCCGTTTATTTACGCTAAGCGGCATAAGGTAAAACAATGAAATTAAGCCATTAGAGCAATAGATTAAAACATTACAGCCAATATGGTTTTGGTTATTTTATGTCGTCACAGCGCGGCTTTTTCTACCGTAAAAATGAGGCCATCATAAATTCCGAATCAGCCGCCTTTGGATAAAAGGCCGGTTAGTTTTTCTCGAACAGAGGCTAAATGTGGTAGCTGATAGTAACTGCACCTACGGCATCAATTACTATCAGCTACCCACGACTACCAAAGACTACCCATATTCAGATTAGTATGATAAACCAGATGTTCTGGCCGTTCAGCCGATTCCAATAGACCTATTCGTCAGAATTTTGCCTTACCGATATGGCTCACAACGCTAATACCTAGAAATTAACATTCATGGATACCCAGTAATTACGGCCAGGTACAACATAACCGGCAGTGCTTTGGGCCGAGGTGAAGTAATCGCCCGCGGTGGTAGTGCCGTTCCCCACAGCAAAAATGTGGGTGCGGGTAAAATCTTTATCCAACAGGTTGTTTACTGCACCATTCAGTGTCACATCCTTAGTGACCTTATAGGTCGCCCCCAAGTTAAGCATGCTAAAGGGTTTAAAATCTGAGCCTAAATTGCTGTAAACCACTTTATTTGCCGCAGACAAATTCGCGTAATTTTGGGTAAAGCGTGCCGTTTTACTGCGATACTCCGCTTTCAACCAAGTGGATAACTGCTCGTTGATGTTCCAGCTCAGGCGGGCATTGGCCATATTTTTCGGCGTATTCGTCAGGCGAGCGCCTTTATTGTTGCCATCTTTCTGTTCACTATCAGTAAACGTGTAATTTATTCCCAGTATCCAATCGTCAGACCAGAGTGGAATGGTTGATGCGATCTCAATACCCTGCGTGATCGCTTTACCGACGTTGGTGTAGGTACTGGTGGTATTATCAATCGAAACGCTGTTGATCTTGTTCCTGAAGCGGTTGTGGAACAGCGTCGCATTAGCACCAAACCCCGTCTCGTTTTCGTAGTAAACACCGACCTCGGTGTTGACACTACTCTCTGGATCAAGTTTAGGGTTACCAATAGTGGTGATGGTGCCTTGGCCTGTGACACCGCTAATCCCATTATGCAACTGGGCCAGAGAGGGGGTTTTATAACCCGTGCTCACGCCGCCTTTCACCGTCCAGTTATCCTGTGCGTCCCACACCAGATAGGCTCGTGGGCTAATATGACCGCCAAACGTGGTTTGATACTCATAACGTGCGCCATAGGTTAATGCCAGGGGATCCAACAAACGCCATTCATCTTCGCTGAATAATGACCAGGCATCTTGTGTGAATTTATCGCCGTTATTTGCCAGCACGATGCCGTCTTTCATAGTGGCATTCCAATATTGGCCGCCAAGGGTCACCATGTGGTTGTCACCCAACGGGGAGACCAGCTTGCTATCGAGGATGATATTAGTATTTTTCAACAGACGCTTTTCACCCGCCAGACCCGAGCCTTTGGGTACGGATGCATTGGTGATTAAGCGGCCAATATTTTCAGTTTGGTTATAAGATAAGCTCGAATTCCAGGTACCAAAATCCAAGCGATTATCGCTGCCCAAGGTTATTTTACGGCGTTGATAGCGCAGGGTATCTTCGTAACCGCCTTGCGCACCAATGGTGCCTAGCTGGTTGGCGCTGTTATCATATTTTTGGTTGGCAATATCACCATCCAACCACAAGGTGCTTTTGGTATTCAATTGCCAAAGTAGTTTGCCGCCGAGGTTATAGTTGTCTGCTTTTACTGGATTGGGGCCACGGCGGCTTAATGCTACCCCCGTACTGGAGGATTCAACGCGGGAGGCATCACGCCGGAAAATCGTGCCACGTAGCGACAATCCCAGTTGATCTTCAACCGCTGGCCCACTGGAGTAAAAAGAGAACTTTGAACTGTCACCAAAAGCCGTGTTTTCCTGAAAAGTATGTTCAAGCGTTGCTGAACTGGCCCACGACTTGGTGATCTTCTTTGTGATGATATTGACAACACCACCGATAGCATCGGAACCGTAGAGTGTTGACATCGGCCCCCTGATCACTTCGATACGCTCAATGGCCGATAGCGGGGGCATAAAGCTGGTATTCATGGCTCCAAAGCCATTTGGCGTTACATCGGAAGTGCCATTCTGCCGGACTCCATCCACCAATATCAGGGTATAAGCGCTGGGCATACCACGAATACTGATATCCAGCCCCCCGGTTTTCCCCGTGCTGCTATTGACGTCAACACCTTCAACATCACTCAGCGCTTGCGCCAAATCGTTGTAATTGCGCTGACTTAATTCATTTTGGCTAATGACCGAGATACTTGCCGCGGCCTCTCTGATCTTCTGTTCATATCCCGATGCGCTAACAACCATAATATTGTCATCATCTGCTGCGATAACAGGGGCTGATGATGCCGCCACTAACGCGAATGCCATTGTTTTATTTAACATTTTATACGCCTCTGACAAATTTATTGTTCGTTTTTTATACTTCAAGGCTATTGTAATTATGTGTGCAAAAATGTAAAAACAAATGATATTAATTATCATTATTGTTTAAGAGAAAGAAAGGAAGCGTATAAATACATGACTACTGATTAAGTCAAATGGGCAGCCCATTGATGACATACACACTGGCATCATCGGGTGGTCAGACGGGCAATTCGATTCATCATGTTCAGATCAACGTTATTGGCCGTGGCGCGAAATACACCAATCTATGTACAAATTCACCATGGCCTCATATTCATGTCTCGTTATCGTCCAACTGCAGATAAAATTTAATTTTTTATCCAACCCGAGCCTTCAGTACGATTAATTCCTTCAGCATCATTTTTTCTTCAACACCATTAAGCAAAAAGAATAATCGCCCCCCTTCCTGATGATCCCTTCTTACTTCCTCATTCATAGGCAATACCTATCCCAGAAATAGGCAAAGCCGCCCTATTAGCTTGATAAAGGTCAACCAGCGTAGACGACGCTCCAGAGATAATCCCATCCTGTGAGTAGGGTTATTTATGGACTGAGAACAATAAACGTGAAAGTCGGCTGGTGCTATCCATAGAGCAAACCAGGTACTTTCCACACAACAAAGGAGTGCGGCTGTGATAAGAAGAGGATTAATTGGTGGCGGTATATTGGTAGTTGCAGGTTATCTGGGTATTGCTGGCTATCTTTATATGACAGATAACACACGTAATAACACATTCATCAGCGAGGCAAAAACGCCCGATCAGCAGGTCAGTAATATTTTTTACCAAAAAGGGTGTGATTATTGCCATACCGCGAATGCATCCCTGCCGTTTTATGCCGCAATCCCCGGCCCTAAACAATTGATGGACTATGACATTCGACAAGGCAACCAACATTTCTCATTGGAGCCAACACTATTAGCATTAAAAGAAAATCGTGCCGTCCCTGAAGCAGATTTAGCCAAAATAGAATCGTCTATTGCCCGCGATCAAATGCCACCTCAACGCTTTAGCGCATTACATTGGTCCTCCAGCATCAACGCAGAGGAGAGAGACCAGATCCTTGATTGGGTAAAAATACAACGGGCGACCTACTTCCCTTCCAATAGCCACAGCGAAATGCAGCACTTAGCGCTACAGCCGATCCCCAATGCCCTGCCGGTAGACAGTCAAAAAGTGGCACTAGGTTCCCGCCTGTTCCATGACCCCAGATTATCCGGTGATAACACCATCTCCTGTGCCAGTTGTCATCTGTTGAACAAAGGAGGCGTTGATAATCTGGCGACCTCAACGGGTGTCGATGGACAAAAAGGTGGGATCAATGCGCCTACGGTATTTAATGCCGTATTTAACGTGGAGCAGTTTTGGGATGGCCGTGCCGTTGATTTGCAGCAACAAGCCGGTGGACCACCACTTAACCCAGTAGAAATGGCCTCTACCTCTTGGGAAGAGATCATTACTAAATTGCAACAAGACCCACAGTTGACCCAGGACTTTGCCCAAGTGTATCCACAAGGCTATTCTGAAGACACGATCACCGATGCAATCGCTGAATTTGAGAAAACTCTGACCACACCCAATAGCCCTTTCGACCACTATCTAAAAGGTGAAACACAAGCATTAACGGCTAGCCAGCAAAAAGGCTTGGCGCTATTCCAGGAAAATAAATGTGATACCTGCCACGTCGGTAAAAATATTGGTGGGCAGTCCTATGAGTTATTGGGGCTAAAAGGTGACTATTTCGCTGATCGCCAAAAAGAGCAAACTACCGATGACCTCGGGCGTTTCAACGTCACCAACGATCCACGCGATATGCACCGTTTTAAAACACCGGGCTTGCGTAATGTTGCCTTAACAGCCCCTTATTTTCACGATGCACAGGCTAAAGATTTACATCAGGCGGTTGAGCTAATGCTCAAATATCAGGTAGGGACCCAGCTACCAGAACAGGATATCAACGATATCGTAGCCTTCCTGGAAAGTTTGACCGGGGAATATATTCCTCATTCCTGAGCAATATACAGTAGGATAATTTACCCTAATTGACCTTAATGAGCTCTTATAAAAAATAACAGGAATGCAGATGAAAAAATTATCTTTGGGAATAATGGTCTTGGTATTAATCGGTAGCCAACAGGTATTAGCAAAAAATTGGCAAGAAATTAAGCAAAGTGGTGAGCTGCGTATTGGGGTGCCAGGTGACTATGCGCCTTTAGCTTTCCATGATAAACAGGGCCAATTGATCGGCTACGATGTTGATATGGCAAACGCCTTGGGTGAAAGCCTGAAACTGAAGGTTAACTTTGTCTCGACCAGTTGGCCAACTCTTTCAGACGACTTGGTGGCAGATAAATTTGATATTGCCATGGGGGGCGTCACGGCGACGCCCGGTAGAGAAGCGCAATTTGCTTTATCCCACGCGGTCGTGAAGAACGGGAAAATTGCGCTGGCCAATTGCCAGCAAGTCAATAAATTCCCCACTCTTGATGCTATTGATCGTCAAAACGTCAAAGTCATTGTCAACCCTGGCGGCACCAACCAGTCGTTTGTTGATGCAAATATTAAGCAGGCGCAAATCATCCGAACCAAAGATAATTTTGCTAACTTGCAAGGTGTGCGTGATAAAAGTGCAGATATTATGTTCACTGACTTAATCGAGGGAGATTATTATCAGAGCAAAGAACCTGGCGTATTTTGTGTCGCCACACCAGAGGTTTTACCCGGAACTGGCAGCTACAAAGTTTATATGATGGCTAAGGATAATCAGCCGTTGTTAGAAGAAGTTAATCAGTGGCTGACCGGGAAGACAAAAACCTTATTAGCGCAGAAATGGAATATTTCAGAGTAGCCAATAAGCGGCCATGGCCGTTTATTACAGCATTACTAGCTTAATAAACGGTCTGTCCGATATCATCTTCAGTGGTCATCACGAAAAACAGCAGAAAAATATAATCTTACGTGGTGCCTTTACACATAATAACCAATCTGACGCATCGTAATTAAACCGAAGTAAGTGTAGTATAAAAAACGTGCAAAACCGAAGATCATTACTGTATTTACATCTATCTCATCCCTCATAAGAAAAAATTTTAAAATATAACCCTTAAACAAATAGTTTATAATCATAAAAATAGCGATAAATTTAATCGGAAGAAATCACATCCTCGACACATATCACTAATATAATAGCTAGTCAGGATATTTTAAAAAATTAAAGATTGCATATTCTTATAACCAAATTATACTGTCACACCTGATTTTGATGTTGATACATGAAACGTGAAACAACCCAAGCTGAAAAATAAGAAATCACTGTAACATGAGAAAACCACCAAGATTTCCCATGTTAACTGTGTCAAAAACCCTACATCAGCAGAAACCAGGAAACACAACTAACTCATTATTTTAAAAGACAAAATCACACATTCGTTAATGTGTAATTAATGATTTTACAACTTAAATAATGAAGGAAACTTTTAACCAACCATACCCAAAACAATTCGAGTTGCAGGAAGGTGGCAAGGGAGATAGTCCCGATGAGCCTACTTACTTTTTTAAGGTCAATACCAGTAAGTAATTCAGGTTGTTGAGCATAGCTAACGCACATGTAACTTGAAGTCTGACGGGCATAAGAAACAATAATTACAGAAATGAACAACATCTGCGTTCATTTAATTTACACCGAGAGGTATTAATTAAAAATCATTGTAGGAAATTTCAAATCATCTGTATGAATAGACCTACATGAGTGTACGAATATATAAACCTAAAACCGAAACCCCCGATAATAACCATGGAAAAATGACATTAATAAAATTGAGGACAATATCAATGACAGCAAAGAATCAACGGAAAGAAGAAGTAATGAGTATATTGGAAGATCATTGTAATGTTCTAAAAAAACAATTTCCTGGTTCTCTTCCTCCGGTTCACAACTGGCCAAAAACAAGAGATGTAGCTGATAAAGCACAGCTAGATATCTACACGGCTCGGCTTGTATTAATGAAACTCGTGGATGAGAAAAGGGCAAAGATGTCAGAAACCAAAATAATGAATTCATTACGCTGGTTCATCACTCATCCGGCAGAAAAATAAATATTATTCTGGCCTAAAAAAACAAAGCCCCACCAAGTAGGTGTCTCTTCGTCATAAGCCCATAGCGCTAATATTTTACGGCACGGGCTTATTGCACGGTTTAGCTATCAGAAGTGCAATACTGTCAGAAGTGCAATAAAAGGTTATCCTCTCTCAGCGCCCAACACATATTCGAAAAAACAAATATGAAATTGACATTCCCTCGCCGGACACTAAGATAGCGGAGAAAAATTTATTCAGGGGGCATCATGACAACACTCACGCCATTGCAACTCTTTAAGAACTTATCGGATGAGACACGTCTGAATATTATCTTATTGCTCAAAGCATCAGGCGAGCTGTGTGTTTGTGAGCTTTGCCATAGCTTGAATGAAGCCCAACCCAAGATTTCCAGACACTTGGCTATGCTAAGAGAGTCAGGGCTTTTGCTGGATCGCCGGGCCGGGAAATGGGTCCACTACCGCCTGTCGCCCCATATTCCTGCCTGGGCCGCAGCCATCATTGAGCAAGCTTATCTCAGCCAATGCGATGAGATAACGTTACTGACGCAGGACAAAATCACGCCCGACAGTAAAGCGACTTGTCTCTAATATATTTAAAATTTACCCATTTGCATCTGTTTTTCCATATATGAATGGAACGACATACTATTTAACTCAGTGGAGGCGTTATGTTGTTGGCAGGTGCTATTTTTATCCTGACTATCGTGTTAGTTATCTGGCAACCCAAAGGGTTGGGGATTGGTTGGAGTGCCATGTTGGGCGCGGGGCTGGCATTACTCACTGGCGTGGTACATGTGAGTGATATTCCCGTGGTTTGGCAAATTGTCTGGAATGCCACTGCGACCTTTATCGCTATTATCATCATCAGCCTGTTACTGGATGAGTCGGGTTTCTTTGAATGGGCAGCTTTGCATGTCGCACGGTGGGGTAATGGCCATGGTCGCCGGCTGTTTACTTACATCATCTTACTCGGCGCAGCAGTCGCTGCATTGTTTGCCAATGATGGTGCGGCGCTGATCCTCACGCCGATTGTCATTGCCATGCTATTGGCGCTGGGTTTCGGCCGTGGCGCAACATTGGCCTTTGTGATGGCGGCGGGGTTTATTGCCGATACTGCCAGCTTGCCACTTATCGTGTCGAATCTGGTGAATATAGTTTCTGCGGACTTCTTTAACCTCGGATTCACTGCATACGCGGCGGTTATGGTGCCGGTTAATCTGGTCGCAGTTATCGCAACGCTGGCAATGCTACATCTATTTTTTCGTAAAGACATTCCGGTGGTTTATGATTTATCTCTGCTGAAAGCCCCGCAAGATGCTATCCGCGATATGAATACGTTCAAAACCGGCTGGCTGGTCCTTGCCCTACTGCTAATCGGGTTCTTTGCACTGGAACCGCTCGGTGTTCCAGTGAGTCTGGTGGCCGCCGTCGGTGCGCTGATTTTGTTGGCTGTAGCAAAAAAAAGGACATGCCATCAATACAGGCAAAGTGCTACGTGGTGCACCTTGGCAAATTGTCATCTTTTCATTAGGGATGTATCTGGTGGTTTATGGCCTGCGTAATGCGGGTCTGACCCACTATATTTCAACGTTGCTAAACCGACTGGGTGAACAGGGGCTGTGGGCGTCCACGTTAGGGACTGGCTTCTTAACCGCGTTTCTCTCTTCCATTATGAATAATTTACCCACCGTTCTGGTAGGGGCACTTTCTATCGAAGGTAGCACCGCAACCGGGTTAATTAAAGAGGCGATGATTTATGCCAATGTCATTGGTAGCGATCTAGGGCCGAAAATCACCCCTATAGGTAGCCTGGCAACCTTATTGTGGCTGCATGTTTTGTCGCAAAAAAATATGACCATCACCTGGGGGTATTATTTCCGAGTAGGGATTATCATGACCCTCCCAGTGCTATTTGTGACATTGAGCGCACTCGCACTACGATTGTCCGTATCGATATAATCACCTATTAATATAATCGCCTGTCGATGTAACTACCTACTATTCCATGCTAGTAGCATGGTTACTCTACAGGCATTTTGATGAAGGATATCCCTATGTGTAATGTGACCATTTATCATAATCCAGCCTGTGGCACCTCGCGTAACACGCTGGAATTTATCCGTAATAGCGGTGTTGAACCCAATGTTATCCTTTATCTGGAAACTCCGCCCAATCGTGAAACATTGGTCAAATTGATTGCCGATATGGGTATCACCGTGCGGGCGTTATTACGCCAGAATGTAGAACCTTATGAGCAATTGGGGTTATCTGATGATAAATGGCAGGATGAGCAACTGATTGATTTTATGTTGCAATATCCCCTCCTGATAAACCGCCCCATCGTCGTCACACCGTTAGGAACAAGATTATGCCGCCCTTCAGCGTCCGTGCGGGATATTTTACCCAGCCCGTAGTCCAAGGTTTCAGCAAAAAAGATAGAGAAATCGTGAGGAAAAATATCTTACCCGCTGACTCTATTTGATTTATTCGTGGTCTACGACCCTATTCAATAAATAGTTATTAATAGGTCGCAGTAACACAAAAGAACAAAACAAGAACTTTTGTTTTAGCGCACAAAATAAAATAATTAGAATTTAATAACAAAAAAACAAATTTAACAAAATAAAAAATCATTTGTTTACTTATAGAAACAATAAACCGCTACTACGAAGGAAATAGAAAACGAACAATACAGAAATGGTGAATTTTTCTGTTCACCCTATTATACAAATGCTCTACTATTCATTCCTGTTTAAAACAATAACCCTTCACCTTATGTGATAAGTGGCCAAGTGTGATAAGTGGCCGAGGGCAGCGCTCCATGGAAAAACAGATGATCCCACAAGACAATGAGTTATTAACTGAAATTGCTGTTTCGTATTATCAGGATGAAATGACTCAGGAAGAAATTGCACACAAGTTTGGCATTTCAAGGATCAAAGTCGGTCGCTTGCTGAAACGAGCGAAAACAGAGGGCATTGTTGAGATTAACGTTCGTTATCATCCGGTATTCAGTACCCGCCTTGAGCAACAGTTAATCGAGCATTTTGGGTTGAAACGGGCGCTGATAGCACTTGATTATCAGGATGAGGATGAACAACGCCGCCAGGTCGCCGCGTTGGTTTCAGCTTACTTAGCCACTAACTTAAAAGACAACACGGTATTGGCCGTTGGCCAAGGGCGAAATGTTGCGGCCATCGCGGACCACGTCAGCGTCGTGCCAGAAAGGCACTGTAAGTTTATCTGTGGCATCGGTGGAACACACCGCCCAGGTGATGCGATTAATGCCGATCACATCAGCCGCCGCTTAGCCAAGAAATTTGGCGGAACGAGTGAAACTCTGTACGCACCCGCGTATGTAGAAAACCGGGCGCTAAAAGAAGCCTTTATGCAAAACGGTACCATTAAAGAGACACTGGACCGTGCCCGTAAGGCTGATATGGCTCTGGTTGGCATCGGTGATATGAACGAAAACAGCTATATGGTGGAGCTGGGCTGGTTCACTCCTCAGGAGATAGTCGACGCCAGTCTGCATCAAGGTGTGACAGGCGAAATTGCGGGATACGATTTTTTTGATGCACAGGGCCAACCCGCTAATACAGTAATGAATGATCGGGTTATTGGTATCAGCACCCAAGAACTCCGCCAGATCCCCTGCGTTATCGCTATCGCTTCTGAAAACACCAAAGCATTAGCACTGCTGGGTGCCTTGCGTACCGGTGCAATTGATATTATTGCGACCAGCGCATCCAATGCCCGGACTATTTTAAAGATGATTCAACATCAGCCGTAATCGATCGTAATATTACAGGCGGATAAATAGATAGGTAGAATAGATAGGTAGATAGGTAGCGATTGGGCCAGTCTCTTATACTGGTCACCCACATCGCTTCTCACCTGAATACCACGGTCAGTATTGTTGCTGACCGCTATCTACGGCTCCAACCGCCGTTCTACAGAATCAGCCAGTTGAGTCAGTATTAAGCAACAGGAGGTTGCACCGGCATCCAGAACCCCCCGAGAACGTTCACCCAGACGACTTGCCCGCCCAATTTTAGCCACTAAATCAAGGGTAGAATCGCGCCCCATACTGGCCGCATGTTTCATCCGATGCAGCGACTCAACAAACGGCTGCTGCTGTTGTTGTGCCAATTCAAATGCTGCACTCGCCGGAATAAGCGTATCCATAATGCATTTATCACCAACACGGGCGTCAGTCACCTCCTGCAAGTCAGTCAGGCCACCTTTTAGCATCGCACCAAAAGCAGCCGCATCCATTTTATCGCAACCTCGAATGCTATCGGCCATTCCCATAAAAATACTGCCATAGAGTGGCCCCATCGATCCCCCGATGCCTTCCATCAGCGCGTCAGAGAGCGCATCCAGTGCCTCAGCTATCGTCAGATTTTTGCCTTTGATATTTTCAGTGCAAAGGTTAAAACCTTTAGCCATATTAATACCGTGGTCACCATCACCGATAGCACCGTCAATTTCACTCAGGTATTCACGGTTTGCGAGGATCGTATTGGCCATTTCCTCAATGATCGGGGTACCGTCGGTTATACATTTATCGGTTATACATTTATCGTTTGTAGATCGATCGTTTGTAGATCCATCTTTCATCGCATTATCTTTCATAAACTCATCTTTCATAAATTCATCTTTCACATATTGGTTTTTTATACCGCTGTCGTTCACGTATTCGTCTTTTATCAATAATGCCTTCATAGTCCCTTACTCCAGCTGGGTTAAGCCTAATGAATGAGTGGGTACATCAATTAAAGATTTTAATTCATCATCCAGTTTCATCAGCGTCAGCGTGACACCCATCATGTCTAGCGAGGTAAAATAATTGCCAATATAAGGGCGATATATTGTTATCCCCTGCGCCTCTAATAATTTGGCGACTTCTGCATAATAGATATACAGCTCAATGGTCGGCGTGGCACCGAGCCCAGAGATCAACACCGCCACATCATCACCTTGGCTAAACGGCATATCAGCGACCACCAAATCCACCATGGTCTTCGCCATCTGATGTGCATTCTGTAGCGACTCGACCCGAATACCCGGTTCTCCGTGATGACCAATCCCCACTTCCATCATGCCGTCTTCTATCGAAAAATTAGGTTTACCTACCGCCGGGATGGTACAGGAGGTTAAACCCACCCCGATTGAACGGCAGTGATCAATCGCTTTCTGAGCAACCTCGATCACATCATCCAAAGCGTAGCCTTGAGCCGCCGCTGCCGCGCCCACTTTCCACATGAAAATTTCACCGGCTACACCTCGGCGCTTCTCTCTTTCTGCCGGTGGTGCGGAGGCCACATCATCATTGGCAACCACGGTGCGAACCCTTATCCCCATCGCCTCGGCTTTTTTTGCCGCCATTTTGACGTTCATATTGTCTCCGGCATAATTACCGTACAGGCAAGCAACCCCCGCACCGCCGTCAGCGACTTTAAACGCTTCTAAAAATGCTCCAGCCGCCGGTGAAGAGAAAACCTCACCAACCGCCACAGCATCCAGCATATTTTTACCGATGTAGCCCAGAAACGCAGGTTCATGACCAGAGCCGCCCCCGGTCACTACGCCTACTTTCCCTTGGCGCGGTATTTCTGGATACTTCAATACTTTCTCATGTGCGGTTTTAGCAAAGAAATGTGGATAAGCCGCTAAATAGCCTTTTATCGCATCTTCCACAACCTGATCAGGATCGTTAATAATTCGATTCATAGCAATCTCGTTAAAATGGAAAACAAATAAAAACAGTGAGTTAACTAACTGGCCGCCATTGTAGTTTAGAGAAAGCGACCACAGCACTATTGGATGGTATATCCCCCATCAATGACTAAATTTTCACCGGTTATCATATTGGCAGCGTCACTGGCTAAGAACAGTGCGCACGCTGCAACCTCGGCGGGATAAGCAAAACGGCGTGCGGGTATTTTCAGCTTCATATCTTCAGCGAGCTGGCCTGACCATGCTTTCTGGCCTAGCGCAGTCAGTACCACCGTCGGTGAAATAGCATTAACTTGTATGCCCAACGGCCCCCACTCTAATGCCAGTACTTTGGTGATACCGATCACGCCAAATTTACTGGCGCAATACGCTAAGTGATTGACGATAGCCACAACACCAGCTTGAGAAGCCAAATTCACGATTTTGCCGTGTCCATGCTGAATAAAATGTTTTCCCACTTCCTGGCTCATGAGAAAGACACCTTTCAGGTTGATATCAATCGTTCTGTCCCAATCTTGTTCACGCACTTTTTCCGCAGGATCCAGCGCAGCAATGCCCGCGCTATTCACTAAAATATCCAACTGGCCAAAAGCCCCGATTGCCTGAGCGACCGCCTGCCTGACGGATTGACTATCACTAACATCGCACTGCAATCCGACAGCGTTATCCCTATCTAACTGTTCGGCTATTTCAGCGACGTTATCGGCACAATCCATCAACACCACTCGTGCACCTTTGGCTAAGTACAGTTCGGCAATCGCGTAGCCAATCCCCGTGGCACCACCAGTAATGGCCGCCACTTTGCCACTTAGGGAAAACGCCGTATCAAACCATTTATAATCGTTTGGCATCTCTATACTCCTTCTTCGTGATCCGCCCTGACTCAAAAAATAAGCGCTGATTACGTTATATTGGGATTGAGAACCACTTTAAGTGAGTCAACGCCTCTTTTGACCAACTCAATACCCTCGGCATATTTCTCCAATGGCAAGATATGCGTGACAACTCCCTCGGTCGGTAAATCACCGTTAGAGATACCTTCGATCACTAGCGGGAAGCAATATGGCCCCAGATGTGACCCCAAGACATCAAGTTCCTTACGGTCACTGATGATGCTCCAATCAACGGTCACGGGATCTTTAAATACCGAGAATTCAACAAACGTCCCCAACTTGCGCAGCAGAGTTAATCCTTGTTCAACGGCCTTTTGCGCACCAGTGGCATCAATGTAGATATCGCAACCATAACCACCGGTCATTTCTTTAATCAGGGTATTTACATCATCTCTGCTGGGATTAAGCACCAAATCAGCGCCAAACTTCTTGGCGAGAGCCAAACGATCATCCGATAAATCCAGCACAATGAGCTTGGCAGCCCCAGACTTTTTAATAGCCCCAATCATGCCTAGCCCTAATGTTCCTGATCCGGCCAAAACCACCACATCACCGAGTTTTATCTTGGCACGCTGTACCGCGTGAAATGCGCAGGCATAGGGTTCAATCAGAATGGCTTTTTCTAAAGGAAGGTGATCAGGGACATGATAATTAATTGCCTCTTTCGTGAATTTCAGATATTCAGCCATCGCGCCATTAACATTGCTCTGGAAGCCGTACAGATCATGTTTTTCGCACATCCAGTACTGCCCATGGTTACAAAACCGACATCCCCAGCAGGGAACGATTTGCTCAGAAGTCACTCGGTCACCTAGCTCAAACCCCTCAACATCAGCGCCCAAACCAACGACGTGACCAATAAATTCATGGCCTGGAATCATTGGCGCTTTGATATAAGCAGGTTGCTTATCATCACCCCAGAAACTGGGGGCCCCCTCAAAAGCCTTGGTGTCCCCGGCACAGATGCCACACCCTTCAACTTTGACCAAGATCTCTTTGGCATCGATAGTCGGAACCGGCACTATTTCAAACCGATAATCGCGCGGCCCATAGGCAACAACTGCACGCATTGTCTCGGGGATACCCTCCGCCATTTGAGCACCTTTAAGGTTTTCGTCACTCATGCTGGACTCCTTTAACGATTTTTTATCGCATACGTGCTTTGTGATAAATGTCTTGTCAGATATCTGAATTCATCTTAAACACTCGTTGAACATAAGATTTAACTACGTACTATTGAACAGTATGATCAAGCGCAGGCCTACGACTATTAAAAAATGCTCAGGCTGTGAGAGAAGTCATAAATAAAATCTACCCTTCCCATTAAATCGTTAACCAACCATCAACAACTCATTAAAAAACAACATAAATACCTAAAAAGATATTGGGTAATTAAAAATCGAACATAAGTTTATTGACTGGGTATATAAAAAGCTTGAATATATGGATCAAATGATCATGTATCGATCTTTTGAAAGATCTGGTTTTATACAATCCCTTATGCAAAGCCCACAGATGTAAAACCTGAAGAAGACCGGCGTACTGATGATATTTATGCGTGGGAAGGGTTAACCGGATTACAGCTCAATCTGTTGAGGGGTAAAATATGTTATCTATTGCAATCGGCTGTGATGATGCCGCTATTGAGATGAAAAACCAGATCATTATTTTTCTACAAAGTAAGAACATCACTGTCGTGGATTACAGCTGCGATCAACATCAAGAACTGACGATGTACCCCGATATTGCTATTCAGGTTGCCCTGGCGATTAAAGCCGGGAAACATGAGCGCGGGATCCTTATTTGTGGAACGGGTATTGGGATGAGCATCTCTGCCAATAAAGTTTTTGGCGTCCGTGCAGCTCAGTGTCATGATACTTTTTCTGCCCAACGAGCCAGAAAAAGTAACAATGCCCAAATCATCTGTTTAGGCGCCCGTGTTATTGGCCCGGAGTTAGCCAAAACCCTGATCGAGGCTTGGCTAGATGCTGAATTTGATGGGGGCGGGTCAACGGCAAAAGTGGAACGGATCCGCTATTACGAGCAGAGTCTGCATGATTGAAGTGGTGCTGCTAAGTATGGGTTATCAATATGTAAGAGGAACTGCATTTTATATTTCCTCCAGAACCTTTAATGAATTGGCATGATCAACTGAATAGTTAGATAACACCATTAAAAAATAATACGTTACAAAGAAACAACTTAAGGTGGCAGAACATTAAAGACTGTCCCTATCCACATTAATTTTTATAAAATCGGTGTGATTACGCACACTGACCCAATACAAGGGGATTCAATTATTGGATATTCAAAATCCTCCTACACATTTGTCGTCTTCTGATATTCGCACTTACCATACAATAGAAAATTGCGTTATTTGGTTAGCAGAGCGCTAAAAAACGGTTAATCCCCCAAATGAAGGCGCATAAACCTTTTACGTTGGGCTTTGAGAGGCTGCAATTCCATCTAGCTCATTACAAGCGAGGTTTGCGGGATGCCTCCAATTTTTACCTATGTCAGTTTATTAGTGGCCAGGCTAGTATAGCGATGGAAAAATCTTAATATGCGTAGCACCACAGGTCACCTCAAGCCACGATTCTCACCCAGATCTGCCTTGTTTTATTCGTGGACTTCACCAATTAGATAACTTTGTATGATTAAGGTTTGCCAGCCTATTTGCCTGTCATATAAGCTCCATTATCATGGATAACGGTATGATTTACGGAGTTCAACACCATTTCAACGCAACGTGCTGGTTATGCACTTATTCAGTGTTATCACGCTATAGCCGCAGGCACTTGCAAGTCATTTTCAGTGAGACAATGTGATCCCTAACGATACCAACAAAAAAAATCACAATTAACTTAAATTTCAATGGATTATAAAATAAAACCACATGAAAAATAACGACAAACTCGATTCCCATACCCCAATGATGCATTGGTGTGTGAGCACTGAAAAATAAAGATTATTTAGATAGAATCATTAAAACCTACGCTCTGACCTACACTTACATAACCAGTTGATTTATCTGTTGTAACTACCCTGCTCTACTTTGGCTGATTAGCACGTGCAGTTTACAAAATATCGCACAGTGACACCAAAGGTGAATGTACATATAAAATTCTAAACTATCTTATCCACTCGGCAAGAACCGCCTCAAGCTTCGCCAACGCCTGAATATGTTTATCTTTTGGTATGCGCCCAATATTTTGCAACTTCCACTTAACCGCTGGTAGGTGCTGAATTTGATCTTCAGGAGCCAGACTCCAGTCCGGTTGACCACTTTTGAAAGACATCAAAAAATCATAATCCTGCTGCGTAAATTGTGCTTTGAGAGCTGTAACCATTAAGTTAGGTATCGCATTGAGTTCTTCCAGAGAGACCGCATCGAATGTCATTCCATTAAATTCATTCGCATACAGCTCAGAAATATCTTTCCAGCGGGGATTAAGTACCTCTGATACTGGGCGCGGGTGTCCTAGCAGATAGGTGATGAAACCATTAAAAATCTGGCGATCAATACCTTGCGTTTCGAGCAGCATTTTGACGTCATAAAAATCACGGGGATGTTGCCTATCCAGCGCAGCACAAAGCTTGCCACCATAGAGGTCGGCAAGCGATACAACCTGAATAGCAGCGAAACCGAACTCGTCTTCTACCGATTCAACAACATCACGTTCTTCTGGGGGATACAGCGTACCTCGCGCAACAGGCGAAACTTCTATCTTTATCTGTGCTTCCTGAGAAGAAACAACAATGCGCATTTCATCAGGATTATTCGTTTGTAGTACCGCCGAAATGCCAGCCTGTTGTTGCAGTATTTCAGCAATGCGCGTCAAAGCAGCCCGAACGTTTGGCAATGCCACATCTCTGCTTTCCAGCAGAATGTAAGCCAAATCGATATCAACCGATAGACGTGGAAAATCACGGACAAACAAGTTTATTGCCGTTCCACCTTTTAGCGCAAAGCATCTCTCTGATGCCACAACAGGTAATGCGCTAAGCAGCAATGCAACTTGCCGATAATAAGGTGATTGCTTATCCATGTGAGATCCCTTTGCTAACAAAACTCTCTGGAACAGTGATCTGATATTTTTGGTCCAGCTTGCCACCAGACACGATCTGCCGTTTCCCGGCGCCTAAATCAATATTGGCTTTATCTATTCGCTTAACCCATGCATGAGCATAGTGATCGGCCAGAAACAGGTAAAGGCGGTTAGTTTTCACTGCTCGGCTGGATTGCATCAACACTTCGACTTTGCGTGGACTCAGGTTTACCAGCCCCTGAAACAGCTCCGCAGCGTGCTCAAATGAAAGCGAACCAGGGACTGCGTTAGCAATCTCGTAAGCAGCTAATTCCGGTACACTCGCTTTAAACCGCTCTCCCTTAATTTCTACCTCTGTCAGATACTTTTCGTCATGCATATTGAGCTTCTGATTAGAAAGTAAAAGCCACTCCACATTGGGAAATTCTTTGAACCACTTTGGCAACGAAGCTTTTTCATCTACGCAAAGCCAAATTGCCTGACGCGTTAAGTGAAGATAATGAGAGCGTCCCTGATAGGTCAGGCTAGTAAGCCCCGCCAGATGCACAGAAATCCCCAGCTGATTTTGCAAGCATAAAACGGCATCACGCCACTGAGGTTCACGCCCACTCCGCACATATACACCGGCACGCATTTTTTGCAACCAGTCGCTGTGCATATACTTATTGGCTAAAGAAGGACTTATGCCATTTTTTGTCAGCCAGGACTGTAGTACCAAGGAGCCTGGCGCAGTGTTCTGCAAAAGCCAGTTTAGTTTTGAAGCCATACATTCACCATTGGTTTAATAATGCAATTAAAATTAAACCATCAGGTTGATGATCTGTCAATATTGAACTTAAGTGCTCAGATTTTCTGGGAAGTCTAAAGTGAAGCATGCCTACTATCTATAACGTAATGAAATTCATCAAAGACACATTATCAGCATGGGAATTATAACTAAAAGTTATTAAATTTCTGTTATTTATAGTATTTTTTCTTCTATCTATTGAAAGATTAACAACTCATCCCCATTAATTTTTAAATTGGCTGACATAGCGCCAACAAACAATCTGGATGTCCCCTTATTCAATAGGACTGATTATTAATGGATAATTCCTTCATGCTTGCCGACAGTTGCATTCTTCTTGCTGGTAGTATTTCCAGCAGTACTGCGAATACGCAAATCGACAAGGCACATACTTTTGTCGAAACACTGGTGAAAGAAGTTATCGATGCTGATGGAGCTTTCGTGGCGTACTTTGCAGCCGAACCGGTCAATGCTAACAATAAACCGCTGTTATTTGATTGGACTGTAGCACGCACAATTGATCGAATCATTCCGGGGGAAAGTCCAAAGATTCGCCTGAAAATAGTGGCTTCACACTGTAAGTATCCCAGCTTTAGTTCCACACACTTTTTGAGATTTCCGGTTTCTCAGCC
>NZ_CGBP01000022.1 GCF_001053095.1 Yersinia similis
GCTCACCCCAGTCACTTACTGATGTAAGCTCCTGGGGATTTACTCAGTTGCCGCCTTCTTGTAACTCGAACTCTTTAGGGAATAACAGCGGGGCCTGAGTTGGCCCCGTGTGGTTACTTACTCGGGGGAGTATAACCTGCAATGTGAACATCTTGACCTTCGAACAGGAAGTTGACCATCTCTTGTTCAAGCAGTTTACGGTCTTCTATGTTCATCATGCTGAGTTTCTTTTCGTTAATCAGCATAGTTTGTTTGGTTATCCATTGTGACCAGGCTTCTTTTGATATTTCGTTATAGATACGTTTGCCGATTTCACCGGGATAAAGTTGGAAATCCTGCCCTTCGGCATCCTTCTTTAAAAACGTGCAAAAAATTGTTCTGCTCATGCTAAATCCTCTTCTGTGGCGTTATACCCTTCGTATTTGAAGCGGCGGGGTGTTTGTCGCACTAATAGTTAGCTACGTTCACTCACCCTGTGGGCTGGCATGAATGCAGTTCAAATGGGCACTGGCCGATTTGTCATTCGCTTGCTGGCTACCTGCATCTCCAATGTCTTCGGGTATCTAGTCAAATAAAGCTGGTTGGGTAGGCGATTGCTTTGTGAGTTATTGTTCCGTTAACTCATCTTTTGCCAACGGATCTTTTAATAACGAGTCTTTTAATAACTGATGCAATAAACGCTCAACCGGAGCGGCTAACCCTACCGAAGGTGGCTGGGCTAAGTTATACCAGAGACCTGCGCCATCATCCATGCATCCTCGGACTGAGGCAGTATTCAGCCATATAGGGACAATATCCAGATGGAAATGGCTAAAAGTATGGCGAAACGCCGTTAACTGCTGGGTTTCACTGGAGGGAATACCCTGTTTTTGTAGCCAGTGAATGAGTTCTTCTTGTTCAGAAAATTGCGGGAAGCAGAATAAACCGCCCCATAAACCGACTGGGGGGCGCTGTTCGAGCCACACTTGCGATCCATTTTGCATTAATAAGAACCACGCGGTTTTTTCCGGTAACGTCTGTTTAGGCTTTTTGCCCGGATAGCGCGCCCAGCTGTGGTTAGCGTACGCCATACAGCCGATATTCAATGGGCAAAGTTCACATTTAGGTTTAGAGCGAGTACACACCATCGCGCCTAAATCCATCATTGCCTGATTAAACTGGCCCACCCCATTGGCGGGCGTGACATCTTCGCTGATTTGCCACAGATGGCCTTCGACCTCTTTTTTCCCCGGCCATCCGTCAACGGCATAACAACGGGCCAGCACCCGTTTGACGTTACCATCCAAAATAGGAAAATGCTGGCCTAAAGACAGCGATAAAATGGCCCCGGCAGTTGAGCGCCCGATTCCAGGCAATGCCAGTATCTGGTCAAACGTCGTGGGAAATTTCCCTTGATGGTGTTCCACAACCATTTGGGCCGCTTTATGCAGGTTTCTGGCGCGGGCGTAGTAACCCAAACCGGTCCATAAATGCAGTACTTCATCCAACGGTGCAGCCGCCAACGTCTGAATATCAGGGAAGCGCAACATAAAACGTTGAAAATAGGGGATGACGGTCGCAACCTGAGTTTGTTGCAACATCACTTCTGACAGCCATACTTGATAGGGGGTCTTATCCAACTGCCATGGCAGGGTTTTGCGGCCAAAGCGTTGGTACCAATCAAGTACCACGTGCGCGAATTGTTGCGCTTGCATCATAAGCAGGTATCAATATCCGACAGGTAAATAAATGAGAGTTGGATTGCAGCATAGAGTTCTTGTGCTGTAAACCGGAACTTTCCTTATACTCTTCGTCCTTGACGCTGCCGCGGCGTTAGCGGCGCTCACTCACCCGAATCACTTACTGATGTAAGCTCATCGGGACTCATTCGCTTGCTGCCTTGCTGCAACGCCAATGACTTTGAGTATACTCTTCTGCTTGACGCTGACGCTGACGCTGACGCTGACGCTGACGCTGACGCTGACGCTGACGCGGCGTTAGCGGCGCTCGTTACTCGGCCCATCCATGGACCTCGCCTCTGCGAGGCCGCAGCAAGCAGCGTTCAAATCCGCTCCCGGCAGATTTGTCACCCGAATCACTTACTGATGTAAGCTCATTGGAACTCACTTGTTTGCTTTACTACAACACCAATCATTTTAAGTCTATATAATCTATTTACTGCTTAATTTTGTACTTATGACGTTCATAGTTGATAAACTGGCGCATCTTTGCATAATGCGCGTTCATATGCACAACCAACAGATAGAAAGCACCAATGATAAATGACGTCATATCTCCGGAATTTGATGAAAACGGCCGTGCACTGCGCCGTATTCGTAGTTTTGTCCGCCGTCAGGGGCGCCTGACCAAG
Source organism: Yersinia similis (assembly GCF_001053095.1). GTDB lineage: Bacteria > Pseudomonadota > Gammaproteobacteria > Enterobacterales > Enterobacteriaceae > Yersinia > Yersinia similis. The sequence goes on from NZ_CGBP01000022.1 coordinate 2,351, forward strand.
GGCCAGCAACTGGCACTGGACAGTTACTGGCCGGTGATGGGCGTGGAATATCAGGCGTCCCCGGTTGACTTGGATGCCTTGTTTGGCCGTGAGGCCCCGGTAGTACTGGAAATCGGTTTTGGTATGGGCACCTCGCTGGTGACCATGGCTGCCAATAATCCGCAGCAAAACTTTTTAGGCATTGAGGTGCATTCACCGGGGGTCGGTGCTTGCCTGAGTTCAGCGCATGACGCTGGCCTGAGTAACCTGCGGATCATGTGTCATGATGCGGTCGAAGTTCTGGAAAATATGATCCCAGAGGCTTCACTAGAGATGGTACAACTCTTTTTCCCCGACCCATGGCACAAAGCGCGCCATAATAAGCGTCGTATCGTTCAAACACCGTTTGTCGAGCTGGTAAAAAGTAAATTAAAGGTGGGGGGCGTATTTCATATGGCCACCGACTGGCAACTTTATGCGGAACATATGCTGGAGGTTATGTCGGGTGTGAGCGGTTATCTCAACCTTTCAGAGCAAAATGATTATGTACCCCGTCCGGACTCACGTCCGCTGACAAAATTCGAATTACGTGGCCAGCGTCTGGGACATGGCGTTTGGGATTTGATGTTTGAGAGGAAAGAATAATGGCTAAGAATCGCAGTCGTCGTTTACGCAAAAAGATGCATATCGACGAGTTTCAAGAATTGGGTTTTTCCGTACAGTGGGCTTTTGCTGAAGGCACTAGCGTTGATGTGATTGATGAAACGGTCGATGCGTTTATCGATGAAGTCATTGAAGCGAATGGTCTGGCATTTGACGGAAGTGGTTATTTACAGTGGGAAGGCCTGATTTGCCTACAAGAAATCGGTCATTGTACTGATGAGCACCGTGCTCTGGTCACCAAATGGTTAGAAGCACGTAAGCTAAAAAATGTAGAAACCAGTGAGTTGTTTGATATCTGGTGGGATTGATCTTCCGTCTTGACGGCTGATCATTAAACAGGGCGCCCTAACCGGCGCCTTTGTTTTTACTGAGTGTCTTTAGTCGAAATTGTTAGCGGGTTTTTATTGGGAGCCTTGTAGTGGTAACAACGTTAGATGATGCCTTACTAAACGATATATTGCAGCAGGTCCGCCCGCTGATTGGTCAGGGTAAAGTCGCTGATTATATTCCCGCGCTGGCGGAGGTTCCGACCAATAAGCTGGGAATTGCCGTTTGTACACTGGATGGCCAGATATTTAAGGCAGGGGATGGCGATGAACGCTTCTCTATCCAATCGATTTCTAAAGTATTAAGTCTGACGCTGGCCTTATCCCGTTACAGTGAGCAAGATATTTGGCAGCGGGTGGGGAAAGAGCCTTCTGGTCAACCATTCAACTCATTGGTTCAGTTGGAGTTAGAAAAGGGTAAGCCTCGCAACCCATTTATTAACCCTGGGGCGTTGGTGGTCTGCGATATGTTGCAAAGCCGCCTGAGTGCACCGAAACAACGTATGTTGGAAGTGGTACGCCAGTTAGTTAAGGATGACAGCATCAGTTATGATCCTCGTGTGGCGCGTTCCGAGTTTGAGCATTCAGATCGCAATGCGGCGATTGCTTATCTGATGAAGTCTTTTGGTAATTTCGATAACGACGTATTGACGGTATTACAGACCTATTTCCACTACTGTGCAATGCGTATGAGTTGTGTTGAGTTGGCCCGTTGCTTTGTCTATCTGGCGAATCAGGGGCGCAGCATTAGTGGCTCAGAGTCTTTAATTACCCCAATGCAGGCGCGGCAAATTAATGCTCTGATGATCACCAGCGGTATGTATGATGGCGCTGGGGAATTTGCCTTCCGAGTGGGGATGCCAGGTAAATCGGGAGTTGGTGGTGGTATTATTGCCATTGTGCCGGATGAGCTCTGTATTGCCGTTTGGTCACCTGAATTGGACCATGCAGGGAACTCATTGGCGGGTACTGCTGCCTTAGAGAGACTGGCACAACAAATTGGTCGTTCTATCTTTTAAGACAGCTCTTCTTCTGCTCAAAGATAAGTTCTGGCAGGGTATAGAAATATCCCCAAAGTACTTGAGGTCACAGTCAGGTAGTAATCGAATGGCACAGTTTTTCAGGAGTCTTATGTTACATAAAATAAAAGCATTACGTACCACAGGATTGGCATTGTTGATGTTCACCGCTTTGCAGGCGCAGGCTGAATATCAGTGTAGCGTAAAACCACAAGATGATGTGATTATCAGCCCGCAATCTGTGCAAATTGTGGGGGCCAGTGGCAATTTACAGATTTCACCTGACGGTGATGTCACCCGTAATGGCAAAACGTTGACGCTGACTGATGCTCAGCGCCAGCAGGCATTCCGTTATCAAACAGCATTACGTAAAGACTTGCCATGGATTGATCAGGGCGCGCAGCAACGTTTGGAAAAAGCACGGGTTTCTTTGGATAAAGTCATTGTTCAGCAACTCGGTAGCAGCAGTAATGTCCGTAACCGTCTGACGACGTTAAGTGATCAACTCAAGCAGCAGATGGCTCGCATCATCGAGAAGCGCAGTGACGGTTTAGCTTTTCACCATCAGGCGATTGCTCAGGTAGAAAAAGATGGTCGTGAGTTGGTCCAGCAGAGCATGGGCGGCGTGTTGCAGGACAGCCTAAATGAGATGGGGGTTAAGCAGGCCACCAGTAGTGGTAATAATCCATTGCAGGCCATTCTAGGCAATCTGGGCGGGTTACAGCAGGCTATCAAAAATGAATGGAACGATCAGGAGCAGGATTTCCAGCAATTTGGCCGCGAGGTTTGCGGGCGAGTTACCACTTTGGAACAGCAGCGTATCGAGTTACTTAAATCCTTAGGGTAATATAAATCCTTGGGGTAATAGAAGGAGGGGATATTTCCCCTCCAAATTTAAAACCGCCATATATCCGGCATACTGCACGTGTGCTGGCCTGTGATAGATCCTCAATAGAGCCGCTACTGATTAATACGCCTTATTCTTTAATGCGGTTAAAATTGGTTCCCGACGATTTATCATTCAGTTACTATCCACCTTTAATTCTAATTATTTAGATCATATACTCTATTGTTCTCAATAAATCACCTTATCATTATTTCACTCATTTCTATTAAAATAAATTAACCTTGGTGTTAATTGTAAGCTTGTATTTTTAGTTTTCATCTGTTTTATTATAAAATCTGCATGGAAAATATTTATAATTATTGTATTTATTTTTTTAATTAAAAAATATAACTTATGATGTAAGGGTTTTATATGCCAAATGGAAATGGAAGGGCTGAATTTCATATAGATAAACTGTCATTATCACAACGGCTCGCGATTGTCGCTGAAACGTATGAGCGGATTAATAAAGAAAATAAAAAAGAAAGGTTTGACTATTCTTATTCTGACATTGAACTCATTAAGAAAAAATTCATTAAATATATCGATGCGCAACTTTATAGTTTAATTCGCGAGGGGATATCTGTACCTGATGGTTTTACTCAAGCAGAAAAAATAAAAATTGCCGATCTGGCAATTGATGCGGCTCTTTTCAATGACTATGGAAGATTCAATGAGTTAATTATATATATTAGCTCATTAGGTATATCTGTGACCCCTCCACTGCCACAAGAAGAGGGCGGGAATAGATTGTATATCTATTTTAGTGGTGATATTCACACTTATATGGATGTGTGGCGAGGTGATTTATTAGTAGGGAGTGGAACTGAACTATCCGATATACAAAGTATCACTGGTCTACGATTTATGATTGACATGGCAGAGTCACTAAAACTTAACATTACTAATTCATCGGATAAGCGGATGGTGGATTTAATCAATCACCTGCGGTATGAAATGATTTCATATGCCAGTTCATTTTATGCCACCTACAGCGCTGAACGTGGTGGGACGGTTTACTTATCCTCACCAGGTGGTCTACGGATCAATAACTATTTTTGGAACAGCGAGCTGCCTGTACTACGAGCATTGCAGAAGAAAGGATTGATAGGTGATATTCGTATTCTTCATAAACCTTTGGAATTTTATAAAGATACTCCCTTGGATAAGCTGGGAGATTTACTGACAGTAAAAGATCTCTCAATGACTGTGGAGTATCAGTTTCTTCCCGTTTGGTTACAAGAAAAGTTATTGGTCGATATCTACCAGCGATGGCTAGATGAGGAATTTCAGCCCAGTTTAGTTACTGTTAGTAAAGAGATTATTAATACTATCGATATTGCTAGAAACTCACCTGAAGTAGAACTGTTACACTATTTTCTTATCAAAATACATGAACGATTAGGTGAAATTACAGAGTTTAAAGTATTAACTGAATCGGAGCGCATTAGTTTTGTAAGTAAAAAATTAGCGGTGGGCAGTGAAATAGAAAGTTGGTTAGATAATGTACCCGCAATAGATATTAATGAAAGAAAAGTTATTCTTGAGAGTTTATTACAAAAAGAAAGTCTACTTTTTTATAATATTCGTGATATTAAAAAACTCCCTATTCCTCTGGATTTTAATAGTGATGTGATTAATATTAACACAAATAAATTAAAAAACACTTTCATTCCTTTTAATTTGTTACGGGAAAAATGGGATGTCATAATCAGTGATCGTGATTTATTGAAAGGAACACTCATTATACATTTTTCTGCTGGTAGAGAAATAATAATTAAGGTGGATACTAACCATAATCAGTTAAAACAAATTGCTACTCTTGAACGTTTTTTATTGGCTAATTTTACTCCAAAAAACGCACCTCAAGATTTAAAGTTAATTGAAAATACTATTATGAGTGGCGATGTAATATTAGCGGAGAGAAGAGGTAACAGTGGTTGGCATAATAATAAGCAGATGATAGAAAAAGTCAAATTAAGTGCATTTGATTATCTCCTGAAAAGTAATAATTTAGGGGTAAAGACAAATGACAATGGATTTGTTCTCTATTTAATAACAGATCCTGAGGATAGTCGAGACGTAATTATAAATACTAATGATGATTTTAATTTAAAGAATATTAAAGATTTTATCGGGGGTAATTATTTTTTATTTAATGATGTACCAGAGTATCTGATTGTAAAGAAAAATTCTGAAAATAAAGAATGTATATTTGCCCATGACGAAGGGGGAACGTACCAAGTTGCTTATAGAAATGGAGAAACATGGGTTCTGCTTTATAAAAAAGATCTATCAGATCAAATAAAAAATCTAAATGAAATAACCATGTCAGTAAATCTGAATTATGCAGAGTCAAGGTCTGTAGCGCTAATATTATCTTCATTAAGAAAGCACTCTAGATTAGTATCGATACTTCCTGATACGCATCCTAAAGTCATGGAGAATTTTTTAGATATAGATTATCTATTAAAAAATAGCAAGCATCCATTTGCGAACCCTCGTTATAGTAAAGTATTAGACGGCTTATCAAATGATATAAATAACAATATAAATGTATTGCAGGAGATAAAAGATTTTACTCATTTTTTTTCATACGATATTAAGCCTGGTATGTATATGAATACTTGGGATAAAATTGACAAGAATGTTGTTTTAGAATACGCCGCTAAACAAAATAAGAAAAATCAATATCCACAGTTTATTGTGTTATTACAAGATGATTCTATTTCTAAGCGAGCGGGAGAGGTTATTGCATCATATCATCATGATAAATCAGTAGTATTACAATTAGATGCCAGAGGTTCTGAAGCGCGAATAGCCTATGGTGTTCCGAATGAAATAGCCAAAGTGGGGGCGTTTGAATTATCATTAGTGACTCATGGCACTAATGATGGATTATATAGTTTTAGTATAGCTAATATTATTCAAATTTATAAGTTTACAACTAACTCATTTGCATTACCTCCCCCAGTAAAAGTTAGGTTAGTCATATGTAATATTGCTGATAATGGACAAGGAAAAAAGGGGTTTAATGGTGCTCATCCAGCACTGGAAATTGTCAATATGATGCACCAGGAAGGATTTGATATCCCTATATTGGCCTATACAACAAAGGTGGGCGTTTCAGTAAATCGCCCCGGTGAACTCGTGGTATTCGATCCGGAAAATAATGGAGGAATACTGGAAAATATAGATGATCATCAGGTTATATATCATTATCGGAATGATATATTATTCACTAATGGTATTCCGGTGGTTGAGTTATTGCTTAATAATGTAAAAAATAAAATTAAGACGGTTGATCAACTGATTGAATCTTATTCACAGTATTTAGCGCCGTTCTTCTCTGATGATAATGGCGTTATCGACCGTAATTTATTAGAATTAACTATCAATGATTCTGAGACACATTCAAAATTTGAAAATTACCTTGATATTATTAGACAAAGCCCTGAGTTACGTAATAGTGATAATTGGCAATTAGTTGTCGCGAATAATCCGACCAGATTCCTTGTGACGTTACTGGATGAGCACTTTATAAAATATCCAGACATTATTCAAGTCAATGAGTGGGATCTGCCTGCTATCGCCAATATAGATAAAACGGTTACGACAAGCCAATACGATACGCAGATTATTTTTCAATGTGAAAATAACCCAACAGTTAATCGTGCTGCTACGAGACTTGCAGGGAAACATGCTAATAATTCAATTATTATTCAGTTAGATGCTGATAATAATTATAGGGCTTTTATCATTGACGATAATATTCACGGCGAGTGGCGTGAAATTAGTAATAATGAACTCATCACTAAACTAAAAATCCAGCCTGAAAACGGTAAAATACGTTGGCAAGTTGTTGGGCATGGCCGTTCTGGAGGTGGCAATGATAAGTATCCGACACTGGGTGGGCAACGACCCGAACAACTAACAGCCCGCCTGAATAAATTTTCTCACTATTTACAGACCGAACATCAGATAAATATTTCACCTCAGCAAGTCAGTTTGGTGGGGTGTGCTATGAGTAGTAGTGATAGGTACACCAGTTTTGCACATAAATTTATGTCTCATTTGAATGCGTATGGCATTAGAGCTAATGTTTCAGCGTCAACAAAGGCCATCGAAGTTGATCCTCAGGGGCATAAAAATGACGTGAATATTCCCGATATTGATAGTTACAATAATAAATATTTATCATCAATAAAAGGAACTGAAAAGTTATATTGGAACCGTTGGGGGGAGATAACAACACAGCGTAAAAAAGATATAAATGGCCGGTTGAATAATATAGATAATCTATTGGATAAGCTGATGACAAGACAGTTATCAGTCAATCAACTTAATAAAAAACAACAGTATAAATTAGCAGAGATATTTCCACAATTAACAGATAAAAAACTGAATAAAGGTGAGTTGTTATTAACTTTACATGATCCGTTGCGTATGCAGGCTTTAAAATATGATTTGCAGTTTTTACAGAAAATATCAGACAGACCTGATTTTGATGTTGAACATTGGCAAATAACCAAGGCTGATGGTAATACGTTACAAGATGTAATGATTAAATCAGGTTCACAGCATGAAACTGATTTAGCGACTTATCCTAGATCAAGAACATCTGATCCCGAACTAAGAACATCTAATCCTAAAGCAAGAACAGCGATTTTTGGGCGCTTCGGTTATGGTATGCAGGGATATGGCTTTATTTCTGCTTTACGTTTATCTGCTGATTACCAACGTTGGATAAGTAACGGTGACTTAACAGAAAAACAAGAGGAAGAAATACAATTGCAATTAGCCATGGCCTGGGGAGGTATAGGGGCTAATTTGGCGACGGATGGCTTGCAATATGGGTTCGGTAAGTGGGGAATTGGCTACCTACAAAAATTGGCGAGTAAAGGAGGGGGGTTGTCACCGGCCCTTCTAAGCCAATTAACATTATTAAAGCGCAACCCCGCATTGCTATTGACCCCGGGCTTTCTTAAAGACCTAAGAAAATTAGCACTCAACCAATTTTCGCATGGTGCTGCACGTTTTAGTATGCCACTGCTTTCAGCACTCACATCTGGTATTGATATTTATCAGGCATACCATGCATTTTCACAATTGGCGACGGAAACAGATCCCCATGTTAGGCGAGATCTTATCGCCAGCGGGGTCTTTTCGACCATTAATGCAACCATTGGTTTGGGCGTCGCGTTTGCCATGGCAATGGGGGGGACTGCCGCCACTGCTGCCGGGCCGGCGGGTATTGCCCTGGCTTTTACCATGATTATTGTTGGCGATATTTACTCAGCCGTTAGTCAGATTGAAAGGATCCGCGATATTGTACCTGATATGACGGGAAGCCAACGATTTGAGAATGGTTTGCGATTATTTTTAAAATTTGGTTTAACGCCGGGGCTAGATAATCAGATTAGATATAACCAGACCATGGAAAATGTTTACCAGCGACAGAGAGATTATTATGAGTCCTTATTAGCAAGTAAACAGGGAGTAGACACACTATTTTATAGTCGGGGCGAGGCGGTTCTTAAAGCGATCCCTTTTATAAAACGAGATGAACGATCGCAAACAGAGAGAGATTTAGAAAAGCTAAGTATTTTTTCAGGTGATCCCTTTACCAATGCCAAAATTTATACCACTTATGCAGAAATGGGAAAGCATGAGTATTATAAACTGGAACAAATAAATGATGTTAACGATCATGTTATCGCTGATGTTTTCGAGGAGAATAATCGCAACGTAGTTAAGCTGGAAAATAAAAATCTGCATCAGGAATTCGCTGAACTTGATATTGATTCTACCTATAGTTCATTTATCCTTTCTGCTGATGTTGATCGTAATGGGTTTAACGATTTTATCGTGATCAACGAAAAATATAACACGACAATAGCATCAAGAAAAAACTCAGTGGGTATGACAGTGATCGATGACTACGTTAGTTGTTGGCACTATGAATTATACACTTGGTTGGCTCAGTCAGATGGTAGCTACCTGAAAATAGATACAAGGCTGGAGTGGGAGAAATTATCTCATGCAATAGAGGTAGATAAATTTAATGAGGTTGTGTTCCCTGTGCTAGGGGATTTTAACGGTGATAACGTGTTTGAATTGGTTATTTTTCATGATGATAAAATGACAACTTATCATTATGATAGTCTGGATTTTAATCAGAGTGGAAAAGATAATCACAATGTAATTAATATCGGAGATTTTATTGAGCCAGTGAGGCAGACGTTTGAGGGTGAAAACAGTAAAAATTATCCTTATTCACTTGCTGGCGATATCAATAATGATGGCTTTGACGATATTTTACTACTAAATAAATCAGGGGAGATGTTACACCTGATGGGAAATAATAGTGGTGTTTTTAGGCAGCATAAGACCAAGTTATCTTCTGAACTAACATCATTACTCTCCTCCTCTAACCTCCATCGTTCACAGTTACAAGCAACTGATCTAAATAAAGATGGGGTGCTTGATTTAGTTATCATTCTTAATGATGGGCGTTATTATCAGGTGTTGGGTTATAAAAGAGATGGTAGGTATTATTTTGATACACCTTTAATGGTTAATAAAATAACGATTAAGAGTGAGGGAGGGGACAGTGTCCGTTATCAGCAAAATAGACTGTCTCAAATAGATAAACATAAAATAATAGCGATATCTCCGAGTGATCAAGGTGAAAATAGATTAATCTCTCTCTCTGATTCAGGGAAATTGCTTGCTCATCCTCTTCGCGAGATAAAAGAGAATGATGTTGCCGCTTTATTTGATTTAGGTGGGGGCGATGATGTCGCAAAAGGTTATCATAAAAAGAAAAATATATTTACTATTGGTGGTGGGTTTAAGCAATATCAAGGCGGTGAAAATGCGGATACGTTTATATTGACCAGTGCTGCGGCCTCTAAGAGTCATATCCTTAGCGGTGGCGAAGGAAATGATACAGTCGCTCTGGGAGAAGTGCTGGGAAATGAAATTGACAGTGTTATTGATATTAGCAAAGGCTATTATAGTCAGGTGAATGGTGGTGTCGAAAAACAAGTTGCTTTACTTTATGATTTTGAAAATATTCTGGGCCATGAAAATGTTAATGATACTATCATCGGAAATGATGTGGATAATTATCTTAATGGCATGGGAGGCGATGATAAAATATTGGGTAATGGAGGTAATGATTTATTAGCACTACAGTCTGGTTTAGCCCAGGGAGGCATTGGATTAGATAGTTATTATATTCTGAAAAGTACTCATGAAAAATCGTTACAGATTAGAATTGAGGAAGTGTCAGAAAATAACAATACAGATATACAAATCAGTAATATATTTCTTGAGCATAAGCTCAACCAAATAACGTCTATTGAGTTAGATAATATTGATGTGTTGATTAATATAAAGAATGATAATGGACTTATGACCCAGATCAGGTTGGTTGGTGTCTATAATATAAATAATAATCAAAAGCAGCAAGTGCTTAACTTCACCATCCAGACTGTTGATGGTTTTACAATGGTGCCATTATGGCCAAGCTACCTTAATAAAGTTACTGAATTTTCCCCGAATATGGTCGCTTATTATTCCTCGTTGGTTGATCGTAATTATAAGGAATTAGTAGGTAAGGGAGATCCTGGTGATATCGTCGTACAGATCTCATTAGACAATGATTATCAACAGCAGCAGGTGACTCATATTAAAAGAGTAGAAGGAGAGAAAGATATTTTTTTACGGCAAGTTATATTGCCTGATTTTATTATGCTCTCACCTCAAGAACATTCAATGCTAATGGGTTTTTTACCTCGCTATGAGTTATTGGGGGATAACAAAGATAATCTATTGCAAGTGTTAAAAGGGGAAGGGGTATTAGAGGGGCGCAGTGGACAAGATACTTACTGTATTCAAGAAGAAGAGGGGAACCCAACAGATATTACTATCAATAATTTTGATGATTCATTAGCTCCAGATACTTTGGTTTTGTCATCTTGGTTATTATGTGATGTTATTGTTGAGCGGTCGGCTAATGATTTATTATTACGTCACGGTGACCAACCAGAAAAACACCAGAGTATACGGTTAGTTAATTATATGAAAGATAAACGTTATCGGCATCTAAAGATAACGGATAAAAGTGGTCAGTCACAATATCGTGATCCTGTTGCTGGAATATTTATTGATTATCAAATAAATCTCGATCAGGATAGTCATCCTTTTATAGCAGCTCAACAGGCCCCTGTTGTCAGCAGCGGTAATGATGAAGTTGTGATTAATTCGGCGACATTCTTACCGGGTAATTATATTGACACCGGCGATGGTAATGACACAATTATTTATATTCGTGGACACGAAGGTACAATGCTGAAAGGGGGGGGCGGCGATGATACTTATTACTATAGTGCGGAGAGTGGCGCGATAAGTATTTCCGATGCCAGTGGTCTGGATAATCTTTATCTGGATAAGCACATTCTGCTGCATACATTGTCAGCAGAACGGCGTGAAAACAATCTAGTGCTAAATATAGCGGATGATACATCTGGTCGTATTGTTTTTGTTGACTGGTATCTTGATGATGAAAATAAAGTTGAGTTTATTTGGGTAGAGGACTCTCAGATTACTTTTGATGAGCTATTCAGCCTGCGTCCGTATTCCGATGAATACTACCAATTATGTCAACAACTTAAATCCATGGGGTTGGCCCTTACCGTCAGGCAATTGGCGGATATTGATTCTCAAGACGGCTATAACACCCTCAATCAGCTAAAGACTATTAAAGCATGGGCAACCAATAACCCGATTTATGATTTTGCTGATTTGGATTATCTGGTGGCCATGTCGTCAATTGCCTGGCGTGGTAACGCTCGTAATACTGATCCATTACCGTTAATCGAGCAGAAAATTGATGCATTCTTCCAACCGTTGATAGCAGAACGAATTAGCCTTACGGAAGAACATGTTACCTGGATCAACCGCGAGGAATTCGATACTGTTGATATCGCCAAGTGGGTAAACAATTATCATCTGCGTAGCCACAATGAAATTAGTTATCTGCTGGAACAATTGGGTTTACTCAAAGCATCACCATTAAGTGACAAAGCCTTGGATTTTACATTCAAAAATAGAATCGATCTGACACCGGCCGGTATTGAATTATGTCAGCAAGAATATGGGATCAACCGCCAGAGTCTTATTAATTTTGCGATGAAATATCATGTCACAGGCCGTGCGCACTTTGAGTTACTGATCTCTAATATTCATGTGCTTAAAGAGTATGGCGTGGAGGTCAGTGAATCTGAGCTGCCTTTAGTCTTGAGAAAACCAATAGATTTAAGACATTATTTCAATCAGAAAAGTTTAACAAAAGATCATATTGGTCGTTTAGTGGAGCACAATATGAGTTTTGATGAGTTGACCCTATTATTGGATGAAAATATTCCCATCGAACAGGCTGTTACCCAAAAATTACAAACTCAGCTTGAGCTTCAGAAATTGAGAATATTTAATGAAGAGGGAGTGCTTGATCAGGATATTAGCCAATTAGCGGAGGCTATGGGGGGATTGGAATCAACTGAAAACTATTCGCTAGAGCGGCAAACGGCAATGGCAATAACTACTCATCAGTTTATGAGTGATTCTATTGCAGCTTATTGATAGCAAAATAGATTAGCTGGAAGAGAGACTGAGGGCAGGTTTCTGCCCTCAGATACAGCCGTCATACTTCAAACTGCTTGTGCGTTAGCTATCTCCTGCCACTCGACGTATTAGGAGTATCGCCATTTTTAGCATAGCTTTCACAACTATAAAAACAGCTCCAGTAACGAGTTAAGGAACAATTTTCCTTTTTCGGTAATCTGCCAGTATTCTGCTGTTTCGATTAAATACTCTTTTGCTATTGCCTCATCTAACTGCGGGCGAATAGTGCTCTCAGTTAATCCGGTAAAGTGATAGAAATCAGCCCGAGGGGCGGCTTCCAACAAACGGAAACGGTTCATAAAGAACTCGAAAGGCCGATCGACTGCTGCCACTTCATATTGTTTATCCAGGTATTTTCCCTGCATAAAACCACGTGGATGTTTGGTTTTTATGGTCCGTAAAATACGCCCATCGCTAAATGTGATCTTGCCATGTGCCCCACAGCCAATCCCCAGATAATCACCAAAGCGCCAGTAGTTAAGATTATGCTGGCATTGATAACCCGGCTTGGCATAGGCCGAGGTTTCATATTGCCGATAACCAGCAGCACTGAGTAGCTGATGACCTTGCTGGAAAATATCCCATAACGCGTCGTCATCGGGCAGGATTGGGGGCCGGGAACTAAAGCCAGTATTCGGCTCGATAGTCAGTTGATACCAGGATAAGTGCGGTGGGTTTAAGGCGATAGCCTGACGTAAATCATCCAATGCTTCTTCCAGTGTTTGATCAGGCAAACCGTGCATCAAATCCAGGTTAAAGCTACGTAATTGCAGTGAGGTTGCCAGCTCTGCCGCCCGCCTTGCTTCATCCGGCCCATGTATCCGGCCCAGCCGCGTTAATTTCTGTGCGCTAAAGCTCTGGACGCCAATGGATATACGGTTAATGCCGGCCCGTTGATAGCCGCTAAAGCGATCGGCTTCGACCGCACCAGGGTTGGCTTCCATGGTGATTTCAGCGTCACTGGCAACGGGCAAACGCGCACGAACACCATCAAGTAGTTGCTGCATGGCCTCAGCACTCAGCAAGCTGGGTGTGCCGCCACCAATAAAAATAGTGCTGATTTCACGGCCACTAACCAGAGGCACGTCAGCATCCAAATCCGCCAGTACGTGCTCTACATATTCCTGATGAGGTACATCGCCTTTCAACGCATGTGAGTTGAAATCACAATAAGGGCATTTTTGTACGCACCAAGGGATATGGATATAGAGACTGAGCGGGGGTAATTTAAGCATTGCGTAGCGCATCCAACATCAATTTCAGGGCCTGACCACGATGAGATACCGCGTGCTTCTCTTCACGAGTCAGTTCCGCTGCGGTTTTACCCAGCGCGGGGACATAGAAAATAGGGTCATAGCCAAACCCAGCAGCCCCAGTAGGTTGGTGAGCAATTACTCCTGGCCATTGACCGTGGAACACCAGCGGTGTTGGATCTTCAGCATGGCGCATATAGACCAGTACGCAATGGAACTGAGCACCGCGTTTTTCATCGGGGACATCTTGCAATGCGACCAACAGCTTTTCCAGATTCTCTTGGTCACTGGCATCAGTACCGGCATAGCGTGCGGAATAAATCCCCGGAGCGCCGCCTAAAGCGTCTACTGCCAAGCCTGAGTCATCGGCGATGGCCGGTAAGCCAGTTGTTTGCGCCGCATGGCGGGCTTTTAAAATGGCGTTTTCAATAAAGGTTAAGCCAGTCTCTTCTGCAGGCTCAACACCCAGTTCGGTTTGTGCGACGACATCCAAACCAAAGTCGGCCAGCAGGTTTGCCAGTTCACGCACTTTGCCAGGGTTGCCGGTGGCTAATACTATTTTTTGCATCGATGAATCCTGAGTTTTTATGGGCTGACGGCTATCGGTATTGAGCGCTGTTTGTGCTGACAATCAATAACCCAATTCTCGCGGAGAAATATCAACTTACTTGAGCAGTATGGTGACTTCTGGCGGAATCTGCTGCGGGTTAATCACTTTAATCTGTTTATGCCGCCCCAGTTCGCCCTTTTCGATAATCACCTGACTTTTGGCTACCCGAAACTGCTTGGCGATAAACTTAACCAAATGGGCATTAGCCTGACCATCAACAGGCGGGGCGGTAATGGCGACTTTAAGTTCGTCGCCATGTAAACCGACTATCTTATCTCGACTGGCTTTGGGCTGAATATATAGCTTGAGTATCAGCCCGTTTACGGAGGAGAGGACTGCACTCACAGCATGACCCACATCGCTCCAAATATATCCATGCCTAAAAAGTTGAGTAGATACAAGATAAGGATGACAACCATTGCTGAGAAATCAATCCCCCCCATTGCAGGCAAAATACGGCGAATCGGTGCCATTAATGGTTCAGTTAACTGCAGCAGCAGGTAGTCTACCGGGCTACGGCCCTGACTGATCCAACTCATCAGTGCACGGATAATCATGACCCAGAAAATCAGGTAGCCCACCGCTTTTACCAGCGCAATAAGGCCGAACAAGAGGTTATAAATACTGAGTGATAAGGACCCGCTATCAATCAGTAATAGCAGCGGGTATTTAATGGTCATCAGTAAAAATGCCAATAACAATGATGCGCTATCAATTGGCCCCATTGAGGGAACCACTCGGCGCAGTGGGCCAACAATAGGTTGGGTTATTTTCACCACAAATTGAGACAATGGATTATAGAAATCACTGTGAACCCACTGCATCCAGATGCGCAACAACAGTACCATCACATATAGGTCAATGACCGTTTTTGCCAGAAAAGTCAGCGTTAGCATGAGTTGCCTTAGTCCTTAATATTGTATGCCCGTCATCTTGTAACGTGCAGGTGTGTTGGTTGTTCTGGTTACTCGGCCCATTCATGGGCATTGCCTCTGGGAGGCCGCTGCAAGCAGCATTTAAACCGACTCACAGCCGATTTGTCATTCGTTTACCACCTTCCTGCACTTTGGAATCTATTGGGCATGTAGGTACAAATAAAAAATCTATTCACATGCTTTAACGGCCCCTATTTTAACGAGAAAGTGTCAGGGGCAGTGTCGGTTTTTGTAAATCTTGCCGTTAATTAGAACAGTTTTTCCATCTCTTTTGCTCGAACAATAGCGGCTTGCATGGCATGGGCAACCATTTCTGGTAAGTGCTGTTCATTGAACACCCGTATTGCCTCGGCAGTGGTTCCCCCTTTGGACGTGACCTGTTCCCGCAATACCGAAAGTGGCACGTGTGGATTGGCCTCGACCAGTGCACAGGCCCCGGAAGCGGCTTGTTGCACTAACTGACGGGCGGTTTCACTGTCAAACCCTAAGCGTTCCGTCTCTTGCTGCATCGCTTCCATAAATAGGAAGAAATAGGCAGGTGAACTACCCGCTGCGGCAATAATACTATTAATGCCATCCTCATTGTCCACCCAGCAAACTTTGCCAATTGCACTCATCAGTTCAGTGGTGAAATCACGATCTGCTGCTGAAACCTGCTCGGGGGCGTAAAGACCACTCATTCCTTTTCCCACCAGAGATGGGGTATTCGGCATAATACGAACCAGATTCAGTTTATTTCCCAGAAGCGCGTAGAAACGTGCAACCTGAACACCCGCCGCAATCGACAGCACCAATTTATCGCTAAAATCGACCTGCTTTTGCAATTGCTGGCATACATCGGCCATTAACTGGGGCTTTACCGCTAACACCACAACCTCCGCCTTTTGCGCTTCGCGGATATTATCATCACTGCTGATAACACCAAATTCAGTGGCTAATGCATCACGGTTTTTGGAGGAAGGCGCGCAAACGCTGATCATTTTGGCCGGATACCCCCCTGCAACCAAACCAGCGATAATCGCGCGGGCCATATTGCCGGCACCAATGAATGTAATATTGCGATGCTGCATCGAATTCTCCTAAGCGTACTCAGTCTTTATGTTCAACAGATAGTTATGTTCCATAAGTACAGTGAACAATAAATGCCGTGATTAATCCGCGTTATAAACGCGGGCACCAAAAATGGCCGTACCAATCCGAACCAGTGTACTGCCGGCGCTAATGGCGGCGTCCATATCATCAGTCATCCCCATAGAAAGCGTATCTATCTGAGGGTAGCTGGCTTTTAAAGTCAAGAACGCCTGATTCATTTGCGCAAATACTGCCAATTGCCGCTGATAATCATGTTCTGGCGCTGGGATAGCCATCAGACCGCGTAAACACAGGTTAGGTAATGCACTCATGCTGTCAGCCAGGGTGGGCAGCTCGCTCAGGGAAATCCCAGCTTTGCTTTGCTCATCGCTGATATTAATCTGAATCAGTACGTTTAACGCTGGCATAGCCGCTGGGCGCTGGATACTCAGACGCTGGGCTATTTTCAACCGATCAACGGTATGACACCAGGCAAAGTTTTCAGCCACTAACCGGCTTTTATTGGATTGCAGCGGCCCAATAAAGTGCCATTCAAGCGTTTTGTTATCCGCGAAGTAGTGAATCTTATCCACCCCTTCCTGTACATAGTTTTCACCAAAAGCATATTGCCCAGCGGCGATGGCTTTTTCGATAGCCGCCACAGGTTTGGTTTTACTGACTGCAAGCAATGTAACTTCTTCTGGAGAGCGCCCGCAATTGTGTGTAGCCGTTGCGATCCGCGCTCTGACATCCTGTAGATTCTGTTGGATAGTGCTCATATGGACCCAGGAGTTGGATATGGATTTCACAAGCCTGAATAACCAACATTCAGATCTGAATAACCCCGCGTTTAGCCGTATAAAAACCAAACGCATTGATTTAGAAAACCCTGACCTTGCCAGTGATGGCTTTAACAAACAGGATTTTGCCAATAAGGTGGCGGCTAGTGTAGATCATAATGCTTCAGATCTGCACCTCTGTACCGGTTTTCACCCGGTATTACGTATTGATGGCGAGCTAAAAACCGTTACTGACTGGCCGAAGGTCACTGCTGGTTGGTTAAATGGGCTACGTCGGCATATGTTGAGTGACGCACAAGAAAGCCAATTACAGCAACAGGGGCAGGTTGACTGTGCCTACACCACCGTGGGCAGACAAAGGTTACGGGCAAATATTTTTCAGCAACAACAGGGCCAATCCATTGCTTTTCGTATTATTCCGGCCATTTGTCCGTCACTGACACAATTGGCGGTACCACCTATTCTGAACCAATTGATTCAACAGGAGAATGGACTAATTTTGGTGACGGGGGCGACTGGCAGCGGTAAGTCGACGACGCTGAATGCCATGATAAGCGCGATTAATCAGCAGCAGGCACGGCATATTATTACCCTTGAGGACCCGATTGAATTTATTCATAACAGCCAATCATGTTTGATCCAGCAACGGGAGCTTGGCAGTCATACTCACTGCTTCAGCCGTGCCTTGAGTGGGGCTTTACGTCAGGATCCAGATATTATTTTACTCGGCGAGTTACGGGGGCTGGAGACTATCCGATTAGCTCTGACAGCAGCCGAAACCGGGCATCTGGTGCTGGCCACATTACATACCCGTACGGCAACACAAGCTATTGATCGGTTGATTGATGTTTTTCCTCCTGAGGAGAAAGCCGTAATACGGACGCAACTGGCTGCCAGTTTACGTGGTGTTATTACGCAAAAATTGTGTCGTCAAAACGGTGGTGGGCGTATAGCCGTATTTGAAATACTCACGCAAACCACGGCGGTAAGTCATTTGATCCGAGAAGGTAAAACCTATCAATTGCCAACCGTGATACAGGCCGGAGGGCAGTGGGGGATGCAAACCTTTGAACAAAGTATCGCACAGCGGCAAAAGCAGGGGGCTTTGGCTCTCAGTCACTGATTGGGCAAGGTACCGCTAACACCGTAGTCATTTTAAGTGAGACGGTAATGAAATAAATTAACCCGGATCGTATGATCCGGGTCGGTTAAGTAGAAGGCTTATTTTCGTGCGGATTAAGCCGCTGGGATCTGCTGGGTAATGCAATGAATATTACCGCCACCGAGTAAAATCTCTCTGGCAGGCACGCCGACAATTGCGTAGTCGGGGAACATTTGTTGTAACAGCTCGTTAGCCTGCCCGTCAGTGCGGCTATCCAGCAGTGGGAAAATAATTTGCTGGTTACTGATCAGGAAGTTGACGTAAGAGCCCGCCAGGCGTTCACCCGCCGTGCGAGGAACCGCATCGCTGGACAACACATCGGAGGTTTCTTCTTCCGTGTTATAGAGTGGGCCGGGAGCCGGTAACTTCCAGATTTTCAGTTTACGCCCTTTGGCATCGACGGCATTGGATAGCACCTCGAACGCCGCGACTGAACGTGCGTACTGTGGGTCCTGCTGGTCGTCTGTCCAATGTAGAGCCACTTCGCCAGGGCGTACAAAACAGCACATATTATCGATATGACCATCGGTCTCATCGTTATATACACCATCCTGTAACCAGATGAAGTGAGTTACCCCCAGATAGTCACACAGCAACTGTTCAATTTGCGCTTGATTCAGATGCGGGTTGCGGTTCGGGTTTAGCAAACATTCGGCGGTAGTCAGTAAGGTGCCTTCGCCATCAGTATGAATGGAGCCACCTTCCAGTATCAATGGCGCACTGTAATGCGAGTTTTTCAAAAAATCACTGACCTGAACGGCGACTTTTTCATCTTGTTGCCAGTCAGTATACAAGCCACCGTTCAGGCCACCCCATGCATTAAACTGCCAGTCAACGGCCCGGCGCTTGCCCGTACCATTAATCACCATAGTCGGGCCGGTATCGCGCATCCAGGCGTCGTCACTGGCCATTTCAACCAAGGTCACATTTGCAGGCATGGTTGCCTTGGCTTGTGCCATAAACTCGGCGGGAACGCCCATAAATACTGGTGTAGCACGGCTAATGGCCTCGGCGACTTTGGCGAATGTCTGCTGAGCGGGGATAGCTTTACCGCGCCAGTTATCCTGGCGATATGGCCAAAGCATCCATACCGCATCCTGTGGTGCCCATTCTGCAGGCATAAAGAAACCATCCCGCCGCGGTGTGCCGGGTAATGCCTGTTGTTGTAACATTGTGTCTTGCACTGACATAAATTATCTCCGGGTCTTGCCGTCTGACGTGGCTAATGTTTGGTACATCTCCGGGCGGCGATCACGGAACAAGCCCCATGAAGCACGTTGGGCAGCAATCTCCTGCAAATCAAACTCATGCACCAGAACCGCTTCGTCAGTTTTATTAGCTTGAGCCAGCAGAGCCCCGGTCTGGTCAGCAATAAACGAGGAGCCGTAGAACGTCATCTCCAGCCCATCAATGTATTTGCTTTTCTCAGTACCGATGCGGTTAGAGGCAATCACCGGAACCAGGTTTGCGGCTGCATGGCCTTGCTGGACACGGGTCCAGTGCGGTTGGCTGTCGATTTCAGGGTAAGCAGGCTCTGAGCCGATAGCTGTTGGGTAGAAGATAATTTCTGCCCCAAGCAGTGCCAGGCTGCGGGCGGTTTCAGGGAACCACTGATCCCAACAGATGCCTACGCCCACTTTGGCATAACGAGTTTGCCAAACTTTAAAACCTGTATCGCCAGGGATAAAGAACTGTTTTTCCTGATAAGCCGGGCCATTAGGAATGTGGGTTTTACGGTAGACGTCCAACACCGAGCCATCGGCGTCAATCATGACTAGCGAGTTATAGTAAGCATTATTGGCTTTCTCAAAGAAACTCAGCGGTAGTACTACTTCAAGCTCAGCGGCAAGCTTGGAAAAGTGTTTGATTAATGGACTATTACCCAGTTCCTGGGCCAGTGAGTAGTGCTCTGGGCTTTGATCAATACAGAAGTAAGGTGCGGCAAACAGTTCCTGAATCAGGATGATCTGTGCGCCTTTGGCATGCGCCTGACGTACCAGTTTTTCGGCATTTTCAATATTTTTCGGCAGGTCCCAAGAACAGGCCATTTGAGTCGCAGCAACAGTTACTTTTGTCATGAGAAAACCTCAATAAATGTAAAAAAACACCTGCAAGAGGTGCGCAATATTTTAAACCGCTGATTGGCATAGCCGCAGTATACAAAGTTATTAAGTATACAACGTTATGCAGGGATTACTTATTCAGATAGCGGGAATGGAAAGCAGGAAACAGCAGGTGCCCAACAGAACATAGCGGGTTCAACCTGCTTGCTCATCAAACCAGCTTTCCAAAATGATAACCGCAGAGGCTGCATCGACACTGCCTTTATCCAGAGCGCGATAGCCACCGCGGTCAAACAGATTGGCGCGGGCCTCTACCGTACTGAGGCGTTCGTCTTGTAAGGCTACCTGTACACCAAAGCGCCCATGTAAACGGTTGGCAAACCGACGAGCTCTGGCGGTTAGTGGTTGTTCAGTGCCATCCATATTGAGTGGCAGGCCGACGACGACTAAATTGGGCTGCCACTCTTTCAACAGTTTTTCGACTTTCTGCCAATCTGGGGTGCCATCTTGTGCTTTAAACGCCGTTAGCGCTCTGGCCGTTCCGGTGACTTCCTGACCGATAGCGACACCGATACTTTTGGTACCGAAATCAAAAGCAATAATTGTGCGGTTAGCCATCAGGCATGTCCTGCTTGCGGAGCAATATTAAAGATATTAATGCCCAGTTTATTGGCCGCGGCCTGCCAGCGCTCGGTAATTGGCGTGTCGAATAAAATATTGGTATCGGCTTCAGTGGTCAGCCAGACATTATCCAGTAACTCTTGTTCTAACTGCCCTTGCTGCCAGCTTGCATATCCCAGAGCCACTAACAAATCTTTAGGTTGCCCCGATGTTCCCAGTGTTTCCAACACATCTTTGGAGGTGGTAATCATCGTCTCTGGTGAAATATGAATACTGGAAGCAAAGCCTTCCTGCGGTGAATGCAGAATAAATCCACGGTCTTCAGCCAGAGGCCCACCGGCTAATACCACGTTATCTAAACGTATTGCTGGATCGCGTGAGGGGGATTTGATCTTCAGTTTGTCCAGTATCGTTTCTACGGTGTACTGTTCCAAGGGTTTGTTAATCACTAAACCCATCGCCCCCTTTTCGTTATGCTCGCAGATATAGATAACCGAGCGTTTAAATTGAGGGTCTTGAAGTGAGGGCATGGCAATAAGAAAATGATGCTGTAAATTCATTATATTATATAGGGAATTCGCTGAGTTAATGGATGAACTGGTGCCAGTATGCGGATAAATGAGGATAAAGTCACGGGGGTAGCGCTTAGAAAAACACCACCCCCCGTTTTTATGTATTAGGCTTTTTTGTCAGCCAAACGTATTTCAATGGCGTCCATTAACATACCGGTAATAGAAATCTCGGGGAAGGCCGCTTCGATTTCACGTACGCAGGTCGGGCTGGTGACGTTAATTTCAGTCAGGCGATCGCCAATGATATCCAGCCCAACAAAAATTAGGCCTTTTTGCTTCAGTATTGGTGCAACTGTGCGGGCAATTTCCCAATCACTTTCACTCAGTGGGCGGGCTTCGCCGCGGCCACCGGCAGCCAGATTGCCACGGGTTTCACCTTGGGCCGGAATACGTGCCAGACAGTAAGGCACAGGCTCGCCATCAACCACTAGCACGCGTTTATCGCCTTCTTTAATGGCCGGTAAGAAGTTTTGTGCCATGCAGAAGCGGCTGCCTAATTCGGTCAGTGTTTCAATGATAACCGAGAGGTTCGGGTCACCTTGTTTTACCCTGAATATTGAGGTGCCACCCATGCCATCTAATGGCTTCAGGATGATATCGCCGTGTTCTTGATGGAATTTGCGGATATGGTCTTTACTGCGGCTGACCAGCGTATCCGGTGTTAATTCTGGGAACCAGGCCGTAAACAGTTTTTCGTTACAATCGCGTAGGCTTTGTGGCTTATTCACCACCAGTGTGCCTTTATCTTCTGCACGTTCCAGAATATAGGTGGCATAGATAAACTCGGTATCAAACGGCGGATCTTTACGCATCAGAATGACATCAAGATCATATAGCGGTAAGTCCTGTTCAGCCCCAAAACTAAACCAGCTCTCTTTATCCTGCTTCACATTGAGTAGGCGGGTACGTGCGCGGCCATCACCCCCACGCATATAGAGATCCCCCATCTCCATGTAATGCAATTCCCAGCCACGGCGCTGTGCTTCTAACAGCATAGCGAAACTGGTGTCTTTCTTGATGTTAATGGACGAAATAGGGTCCATTACGATACCGAGCTTAATCATTCTTTTCTCCTAGTGGGAAATGGGTTTATCCCAGATCGCCAAACCGCACCTGCAACGCAGTAATTGCGGTAAGGGCTGTAGTTTCTGTCCGCAGAACTCGTGGCCCCAGCAGGATATCAGTAAATCCGAGGCGTGAGGTCATCGCAATTTCATCAGCAGAGAGGCCACCTTCTGGGCCAATCAGCAAACGCACTTTGTTGAGTGAGAAAGGGAGAGTATTAATACTGTTGCTGGCACGTGGGTGCAGATTTAGTTTCAAACTGTCATCGGATTCAGCACACCAGTCAGCAAGTTGCATGGCATCGCGGATCTCTGGGATCTTATTCCGGCCACATTGTTCGCAGGCGGCGATAGCAATTTTTTGCCACTGCTGAATTTTTTTCGTCAGACGTTCGCCATCAAGCTTAACGCCACAGCGTGCTGAAAACAGAGGGGTAATCACATTAACGCCTAGCTCAATGGATTTCTGGACGGTAAATTCCATTTTTTCCCCACGAGAAATAACCTGCCCCAAATGTAAATTCAGGGGGGATTCCCGATCTTCCCATTGCCCTTCAGCGAGTCGGACAATCAGATTCTTTTTATCTGCCCGTATAATTTCAGCGTCAAAAATCTGATTACTGCCGTCAAATAATTGCAGGCTTTGCCCTTCAGTCATCCGTAGTACGCGGCCTACATGATTTGCTGCTTCATCAGTGAGCGCCAGTTCGGTATTGGCCTGCAAAGGCTGTGGGTGGTAAATGCGGGGTATACGCATGGGTTTGCTCTAAGTCCTGAAACGAAAATCATACCGTGCGGTGATGAGTACCGCGCGAAATAAACGCAAAATAAATAAGCACCTAAGGATAGCAGAGGCAGGGAAGTTTCAGCCAATCGAAAATTGCAGCCCACCAGGAAATAACGCCACCCCATTAGAAACTAACGTCATCCGCAACAAGGTATGATGGGGGGCGATTGATCTGAAAATATGGCTCAATTAGCTTTTTGGCCGCTGGCAAGCGCGTTGCACATAAGGATTATGATTACCTTGAATTTTCGCAATTCGCTCATCGCGTAAGCATTCCCAGTCAGTGACGGGATATTGACGATCCCAGACACCAAAGAGTTTACTTTGCTGGCTGGAAAGGCGCAGTTGATATTGATCGCGCATATAAAAGTAGGTGCGGGCAATGGCACCACGTGCACGTACCGGTGGTTCTGCCAATTTATTTTTAAAATCCACTTTCATCGCACACTGACCATATTGACCATTGCCGCCATTCCATTGTGAATACATGAAATTGTTACGGTCACCATTCACTTCACCAATAGCAGGTTGCAGGTTATGCAAGTCAGTTTCTATCTGACGATAGACCGGATCTTTGGCACAATTTTTACGGCCCCCCTCTTGCCAGCATTGGCGCTGATGACCAAATTGCCAGGCAGGAACCACATGTTCCCATTCAATCCGCGCGGCTCGCGCTGCATTTTTTCTGGGTTGATAGCCACAACTGTTTAGGTCAGGGATACCTTTTTTACCTTGCCAGTCGATTTGGCAACCGCAGTAGAAGCTGCCAGGTGCATCTTGGTGAATTTTAGCGGCCACCGCTTTTGCCTGGGAGAAGTTATTGATGCCGTGACTGTGACTGATCAGAGGAAACAGTGGAGAAGATAAAACTAGCAAGAACAAAATATTGCGTAACATATCTCAAAACAGCCCGATAATGAAAAGTACGCATGTTATAGATAATCATGATGAATGGCAAGTTAACGTGCTGTTTTATAACAAGTAACGTTAGTCATTAATTGGGATTTATTGCGATGAACTGGAGTTTATCCCCACACTTCCGGCAGTGATATTCACTCTCTCCTCGCAGCACTTTATTGTGGCGGCGAATGGTTAAAGCATGTTGCTGACATTTGCATTGATAATTGAAGGTCTTACTGCGCACTGACGCCACTTCAAATTGGTGGGTGCGGCTGGCGGGTACTTTTAAGACGTGTTCCATCATCCATCGCCATTCTTTGCCATGGGGGGCTACGCGGCCGAATTGGCGGTAAACCAGCAAGTGCGCTAATTCATGTGGTACGACTTCATCAATAAACGGCTGTTTATTCTCCAACAATAATACTGGGTTAAGACGAATTTCGAATGATTGCAGATAGGCACTGCCCGCGTTGGTACCACGCTGATGACAATTAATTTTTGGCTCCGGATACGCGGTGCCAAGATACTGGTTAGCCAGTTGCAAATGGTGACGCAGGCACTGCATAACCGCTTGCTGTAGTGCGATGGGGATTCTTAGTGTGCTCATAATGCGGAAGAATAAAACGGTGGATAGCCAGATGCAAGCTGACATCACCACGGGGTGGGTTCATTTTCACTTGAACAGTTCCGGGGCGTATTTTCCCAGGGTGCATACAAATAAACCACCCTGCCAGCGTGTTGCTTACAGGGTGGTTCTTCATCGTTTTACTGCTTCAATTACACAGGGAATGAAATTTATTTCAAACCCGCAGCATCACGTAATAACGCTGCTTTGTCGGTTTTTTCCCATGGGAAATGCTCACGGCCAAAGTGACCATAGGCTGCAGTTTCACGGTAGATTGGGTGCAACAGATCCAGCATTTTAATCAAGCCATAAGGGCGCAGATCGAAGAATTCACGAACCAGCAGGGTCAGTTGGTCTGCTGGGATTTTCTCCGTGCCGAAAGCCTCAACCATGATGGAGGTCGGCTCTGCTACACCGATGGCGTAAGATACTTGAATCTCACAACGGTCAGCCAGACCCGCCGCCACGATATTTTTCGCTACATAACGGGCAGCGTATGCCGCAGATCGATCCACTTTTGATGGATCTTTACCCGAGAATGCGCCGCCACCGTGACGAGCCATGCCGCCGTAGGTATCAACAATAATTTTACGGCCAGTCAGACCGCAGTCACCCATTGGCCCACCGATAACAAAACGGCCAGTTGGGTTGATAAAGTATTTGGTATTGGCAGTGATCCATTCAGCAGGCAGAACTGGCTTGATGATCTCTTCCATTACTGCTTCGTGCAAATCTTTCTGGTTGATATCTTCTGAATGCTGAGTCGACAGGACTACCGCATCAATACCCACGATTTTACCGTCATCGTATTGGAAGGTAACCTGACTTTTGGCATCTGGGCGCAACCATGGCAAGGCACCATTTTTACGCACCTCAGCCTGACGCTCTACCAAACGATGAGCATAGGTAATGGGCGCTGGCATTAAGACACTGGTTTCGTTGGTGGCATAGCCGAACATCAGGCCCTGATCACCCGCACCTTGTTCCAGTGGGTTTTCGCGGTCAACACCTTGATTAATATCAGGAGATTGCTTACCGATAGCGCTTAAAACCGCACAAGAGTTAGCATCAAAACCCATATCGGAATGTACATAACCAATTTCGCGTATTGTGCGGCGGGTGATCTCTTCGATATCAACCCATGCATTGGTGGTAACTTCACCGCCTACTAATACCATTCCCGTTTTGACATAGGTTTCGCAGGCAACCCGCGCTTTTGGGTCTTGCTCAAGAATTGCATCAAGTACGGCATCGGAAATCTGGTCAGCGATTTTATCTGGATGTCCTTCAGAGACAGATTCTGACGTAAATAGGTGTTTAGCCATTATTTTCTTTACCTTGAAATACAAGTGAGAAGTCACTGCATAGCGCTGGAAACCAAGCAACAGCAGACAGAACAGTACCTGACTTTCTGTTGTGTTGGCAGTTCACAATGCCCCTTTAGGCAAAGCCTTTAGCAGTCTATCAACTTAGAAACCTTCAACATCTCCCCTTTTTACCTGACGTTGCAGCGATGTTAATGGAACATACTGTCACGCTACTGACTTTGAGGAGATAACGTTGTTAGCATTCTAGCAATTAAAGAGTATGGATGTATTAACATCTGGACGTCTATTTTAGGTTAGCTTTTGCTCTGAAAGCCAGCCCTTTTTGTATTAAGATATTTCTCGATTTAGCTGTGGCAGGCTTTTTTTACTGTTTGATATGGTGACATTGCAAATTTCATTTTGCATTTTGCCTTGGTTATCGGTATAAACTGCGCGCGCGGCTTATTTGATAAGCAATGATGAAGATGGCAGAAGATGACATTAGCTCATTGTTAAATTCTCAGTGTTTTGTGCTCGGTTTGTGGGAAGTTATTCTGGGTGAGTGCAAAAATAGTGGCGTCATCGAACTGTTACCTAAATTGTCTATACCAAATTAAATGTCTATACCAAATTAAATGGAGTTGCGCGTAGCGAGCAAATCATGATGAGTGTGGCTCACACCTGTGATTTGAGTGAGAAAGAACCGCTAACATCGCTGCCACTTCAAGTAAAAAGGGTATATTAATAAAGCCTTGTTCGCTCAATCGTGAGCGGCATGCATGGAGGTGGTTGGATTAATGATCCGTTGTCTACTGGTTGCTGCATATCAACAGTTGCGTCGTTCTGACGTTCAATCCCCCCTTGCAACCTTCCTTTCTTGTACCCCATCAACCCGATGTTATACCCACATGGGTGCGACTCAGGATTCGCGGGCCGGTTAACGGTTACCCGAAGTACTGAATCTGGATAGCTGGTGCTATTTTGCGGCGAGTCCAATTCACGAAACCTTAATACGTATTGATACTGAAACGTGTTTACTCTTTCCTTAGTAATGAATCGATGAGTGATAAACCGCTCGTGAACCAGGCTTTCAGCGTAATATCTGGGCGTGCACACGGATTGTCCTTGTAGGTTGTAGCTGCGATAGTGGCTGACGTTATCGTCAGTATCGCAATAGAGGCGAATTATGTCTGATGATAACTTGATTAGCCGTCCGTCAATTGCGGGCGCACATGTTTCTTTACGCTCCATGCAGGAGGTTGCCATGAATGATCGGAATGCCAGCAAGATGCTGAGCACGTATAACGTCGCCTACTGGGGTGGCAACTATTATGACGTCAATGAATTAGGTCATATCAGTGTTTGCCCTGATCCGGATATTCGTGAGGCGCGTGTCGATCTGGCGCAACTGGTTAAGAAGATGCAGCTCGAACAAGGGCAACGTTTGCCTGCGCTGTTCTGCTTCCCACAAATTTTACAGCATCGCTTACGCTCAATTAACGCGGCGTTTAAACGTGCGCGTGAGTCTTTCGGTTATGAAGGCGGCTACTTCTTGGTTTACCCCATTAAAGTAAACCAGCACCGTAGGGTGATTGAGTCGCTGGTCAATTCCGGTGAACCATTAGGGCTGGAAGCGGGTTCTAAAGCTGAGATGATGGCGGTGCTGGCCCATGCTGGCATGACTCGTTCGGTTATCGTGTGTAACGGTTATAAAGACCGTGAATACATTCGTTTGGCTTTGATTGGTGAAAAACTGGGCCATAAGGTTTATCTGGTCATCGAAAAGATGTCAGAAATCAAAATGGTACTGGAAGAAGCTGAGCGGCTGAATGTGGTTCCACGTTTGGGGGTTCGCGCCCGCCTGGCATCACAAGGCTCCGGTAAGTGGCAAGCCAGTGGGGGTGAAAAGTCCAAGTTTGGTTTGTCTGCAACACAGGTATTACAACTGGTTGATATGCTGCGTGAGGCGAATAGCCTGGAAAGTTTGCAATTACTGCATTTCCACTTAGGCTCTCAACTTTCCAACATCCGTGATATCTCCACTGGCGTGCGTGAATCTGCTCGTTTTTATGTGGAGTTACACAAGCTGGGCGTTAATATCCAGTGCTTTGATGTGGGCGGGGGTTTGGGCGTCGATTATGAAGGGACGCGCTCTCAATCTGATTGCTCTGTTAACTATGGCTTGAATGAATATGCCAATAACGTTATCTGGGGTATCGGTGATGCATGTAACGAACACGGTTTGCCGCATCCTACTGTTATTACAGAATCTGGTCGTGCGGTTACCGCTCACCATACGGTATTGGTGTCCAATGTTATCGGTGTAGAACGCAATGAGTTCTGTGAACCACTACCGCCAACAGTTGATGCGCCACGTGCTTTGGAAAGTTTATGGGGTACCTGGCAGGAGATGCAGGAGCCGGAAAACCGCCGTTCACTGCGCGAATGGTTACACGATAGCCAAATGGATTTACACGACGTCCATACCCAATATGCTCACGGTATGCTGGATCTGACTCAGCGTGCTTGGGCAGAACAGCTTTATCTAAGTATTTGTAATGATATTCAAAAACAGCTGGATCCAAGCAACCGCGCCCACCGTCCAATCATTGATGAGTTGCAAGAGCGGATGGCTGACAAGTTGTATGTAAATTTCTCGCTGTTCCAGTCAATGCCGGATGCGTGGGGTATCGATCAACTGTTCCCAGTCTTGCCATTGGAAGGGTTGGATAAGCCACCAGAGCGCCGCGTAGTATTGCTAGATATTACCTGTGATTCCGATGGCACCATCGATCATTATATTGATGGGGATGGGGTAGCGACCACCATGCCAATGCCACCGTATGATCCGGAAAACCCGCCACTGCTAGGTTTCTTTATGGTCGGTGCTTACCAGGAAATTTTGGGTAATATGCACAATCTGTTTGGTGACACTGCGGCGGTAGACGTTTATGTCTTCCCTGATGGCACGGTAGAGGTTGAACAGACCGATGAAGGCGATACAGTGGCTGATATGTTGGAATACGTCCAATTGAACCCTGAAAAATTGCTGGAACATTTCCGCGGTCAGGTAAAAGAGACCGATCTGGATACTGAATTGCAGGCGCAGTTCCTGGAAGAGTTTGAAGCTGGCTTATACGGCTACACATATCTTGAAGATGAATAATCGCTAACGATTCATTCAGTATCGATTAAAGGGCAAACTCAGGTTTGTCCTTTTTTTCAGCGCTATCCCCTTCTAATTCGGTGGTAATTACCCGAATATCAACCACACTTATGTTAACGGTTTAGACTTTCGTCGTAATAATAATCTGGAGGCATCTCAATGGGCTGGTTCAGCGTCTGTAAGGTGAATGATATCAAACCAGATTTTCCGTTTTCGGCTCAAGCGGGTAATAACAGAGTGGGTATTTATCTGGTTGAGGGCGAGTATTTTGCGATGGAGGATATCTGCCCTCATGCCTATGCGTTGCTAAGTCAGGGAATTAATGATGGTGAAATCATTGAGTGCCCGCTACATGGTGCACTGTTTAATGTGCGGACGGGGCAGTGTTTGCGTGAGCCGGGCGATCGCGATTTAAACACCTATGCAGTGCGGATCAATGGCGATCAGATCGACGTTAATTTGGATGGCGATGGCGAGTAGCAGGCATGGCTAATAGCTATTAGGTATTAGCTATCAAATATCAAATATCAAATATCAAACGTCAGCTATAGAACTAACGCCCCAACAGTGGGGCGTGAGGTTATTGACAAAGTGCCCGCGACGGAGAGAACAGGCAGATCGTAAAGACGCCGTAAATACATCCATGTAGGCTCGAGCCGCGCCATCCTTGGCGCGGACGCTTTACTCCTCTGCCTATCCTCACCGTTCAAGATCACGTCATTGGGGTTTGTCAGCAGTCTAACGCCCCAACAGCGAGGGCGTTTGCATTTATAAGAGACTGGCGTTAAGTGTTACTTCTCCGCCGCAATGCGTTGGCGAATATGCTCTGCTCTGGCTTGTGATGATGGATGATCATCGAACATACTGCTGTTACGGCCCGCTTCCATAGAGGCCAGTTTTTCAAAACTGCTTACCAGGCCGCTCGGGTCAATGGCCCGTTTTTTCAGCAAATCGAATGAGTAATCATCGGCTTCACTTTCTTGTTTTTGCGAGAATTGGGCATTAACCAGTTTCTCACCGAGATCCGCTAGCTGAGATTGCGATAAGGTACCCACGACACCACCCGCAGAGGCGACAGCAGTCCGTAGCGCGGTTGTTCCGTAGGCTACCTGCATGGCTTTACGGGTATGCCCCAATGCCACATGGCCCATTTCATGGCCCACGACACCTTCCACTTCATTGTCGGTCATCATATCCATCAAACCGCTGTAGACACGAATGCAGCCATTAGCCATTGCCCAAGCATTAACGTCCTTGGTCACATAGACCTTATAGTTAGCTGGGGTGCCATTAATGTTATCGCCCAAGGCCGCAGCAATTTTTGCCATACGTTTACCGTACTGACTATCCGCTGAGGCGATCTGGGCTTTTTGATCCATTTCAACGCAAGATTTTTCACTAAGGGCTTTCACGTCAGCATCATTCAAGGTTGCGGCCTGAAATGCTTGCGCACCTGACTGCATTAAGCCTTCAGTATTGAGGCTTTGACAGCCACTTAATAGTGCTGTCAGGCTCAGTGCAATCATTGAGGTACGAATTTTCATAACACGTTCTTCCTGTGGGGTTGCCATTTTTTTCATTGAAGAAGGCTATTCTATCGGTGATGACGCCGAATGAGCAGCTGTTATCTGTTTATCAATGTTATCTGTTTATCACGGCGGTCTATTTATCATAGTTATCCTTATCACGGCTACCCGCGCGTAATCATCACATCATTATTAGCTATTGCATTAATAGTTGTTGGAATCGCATTAATAGTTGTTGGATCGCTCACGCTTGTTCTACTCTGTTGGCAATAGGTCTTGCCCGAAATTATTGTTGTAGCCTATGGTTTGTCGCTGTGCGGTGGCTGCTTTTGTTCACCTCAATCCCTTACTTGTGTAAGCTCTTGGGGATGCACTCAGTTACCGCCTTCCTGCAACTCGAATTATTTAGAGTATAGTGATTGCCGTTTCAATGCTGAGTCTGAGAAAATGGTAACCTTGAACGCTTTGTTAATCCGACCTGGAGTAAAACATGTCCTCTCGTAAAGAGCTTGCCAACGCTATCCGCGCACTAAGCATGGATGCCGTGCAAAAAGCGAAGTCCGGCCATCCCGGAGCCCCGATGGGTATGGCAGATATTGCCGAAGTCCTGTGGCGTGATTATCTGAACCATAATCCAACAAACCCACACTGGGCTGATCGTGACCGTTTCGTCCTGTCAAATGGTCATGGCTCCATGTTGATTTATAGCCTGTTGCATCTCACAGGTTATGACCTGTCGATGGAAGAGCTGAAAAATTTCCGCCAACTGCACTCTAAAACGCCTGGTCACCCTGAATATGGTTATACCGCTGGTGTAGAAACTACCACCGGGCCATTGGGGCAAGGCATTGCCAATGCTGTTGGTTTTGCTATCGCAGAACGTACGCTGGGTGCGCAGTTTAACCGCCCAGGCCATGACATTGTCGATCACCATACCTACGCCTTTATGGGCGATGGTTGCATGATGGAAGGTATCTCTCACGAGGTTTGCTCTCTGGCCGGTACGATGAAGCTGGGCAAACTGACGGCTTTCTATGATGACAATGGTATTTCTATTGATGGTCATGTTGAAGGCTGGTTCACTGATGACACGGCTGCCCGTTTCGAAGCCTACGGCTGGCATGTGGTACGTGGTGTTGATGGTCATAACGCGGACTCCATCAAAGCGGCTATCGAAGAAGCCCATCAGGTTACCGACAAGCCTTCATTGTTGATGTGCAAAACGATTATTGGTTTTGGCTCACCAAACAAAGCAGGCACCCATGATTCCCATGGTGCGCCATTAGGTGAAGCGGAAGTTGCAGCAACCCGTGAAGCATTAGGTTGGAAATACCCGGCATTTGAAATCCCACAAGATATCTATGCGGCATGGGATGCCAAAGAAGCGGGCAAAGCCAAAGAAGCGGCCTGGAACGAGAAGTTTGCCGCGTATGCCAAGGCTTACCCAGAACTGGCGGCTGAATTCAAACGTCGTGTGAGCGGTGAATTACCGGCTAACTGGGCAGCTGAATCCAAGAAATTTATCGAACAATTGCAAGCCAATCCAGCGAATATTGCCAGCCGTAAAGCATCACAAAATGCGCTGGAAGCCTTCGGTAAAGTGTTACCTGAGTTCCTGGGCGGTTCTGCTGACCTGGCACCGAGTAACCTGACTATCTGGTCTGGCTCTAAATCATTGAGCGATGATCTGGCTGGTAACTACATTCACTACGGTGTCCGTGAATTTGGTATGTCTGCCATCATGAACGGTATTGCCCTGCACGGCGGCTTCATCCCTTACGGCGCAACCTTCCTAATGTTTGTGGAATATGCCCGTAACGCAGTGCGCATGGCGGCACTGATGAAAATCCGTAGCGTATTCGTTTATACCCATGACTCTATTGGTCTGGGCGAAGATGGCCCAACCCATCAGCCTGTTGAACAGATGGCCAGCCTGCGTGTTACACCGAATATGAGTACCTGGCGCCCTTGTGATCAGGTCGAATCTGCAGTGGCATGGCAGTATGCGCTGGAACGTAAAGATGGCCCAAGTGCACTGATCTTCTCCCGACAGAATCTGGCACAGCAGCCACGTACTGCTGAGCAGCTAGCCAATATCGCCAAAGGCGGTTATGTGCTGAAGGATTGTGCAGGCCAGCCTGAACTGATCCTAATTGCTACCGGCTCTGAAGTGGAATTAGCGGTTGCTGCTGCTGATCAACTGACTGCCACTGGCCGTAAAGTCCGTGTTGTTTCTATGCCATCAACTGATGCATTCGATAAACAAGACGCGGCTTACCGTGAGTCTGTATTGCCATCTGCGGTTAGCGCACGTGTTGCGGTAGAAGCGGGTATTGCTGATTACTGGTACAAATACGTTGGCCTGAATGGCGCGGTAGTAGGTATGACCACGTTCGGTGAATCAGCACCCGCTGAATTGCTGTTCAAAGAGTTTGGTTTCACCGTGGAAAACGTGGTGGCGAAAGCTCAGGCGCTGTTGAAGTAATTAACGGTTAATAAGCCATTAACTGTTAAAACTGGCAGTAACGTTATCAATACTGCAAATGGGTGTGAACAGTGATGAGAATCTCGGTAATGCACCTGTTAAAAGACCGCTTTTGCGGTCTCAGACTGCTGACAAACCCCGATGGCTCACTCTTGAACGGTGAGGATAGGCAGAAGAGTAAAGAGTCCGCGCCAAGGATGGCGCGGCTCGAGCCCCCAGGGAAGGCTATTTTTATACAGGGAAGCCGGCGTCTTTACGATCTGCCTGTTCTCTCCGTCGCGGGCACTTTGTCAATAACCTCAGACCGCTTTTGCGGTCTTTTTTTTTGTCAAATCCATGGATGAATTGTGTCCTTTTTCAGGGAAATATTCCTTTTATCATGACTTTGGTTTATTCTAGCTGAAGCGTTTCAGTTATGGTTTGCTTTCGGATCTAATCAGATCCCATCGAGAAAACCTCGGCCAGTATTATGGCCGAATTGTGATAATACGATTAACATCTAAGGACGCGCTACAGTACTCTATGGGGTTGCATGATAATAACCAGAA
This sequence comes from Yersinia similis, assembly GCF_001053095.1. Classification (GTDB taxonomy): domain Bacteria; phylum Pseudomonadota; class Gammaproteobacteria; order Enterobacterales; family Enterobacteriaceae; genus Yersinia; species Yersinia similis. The sequence continues at coordinate 36,409 of NZ_CGBP01000022.1, forward strand.
GCAGGGAGTCACATGGCAATCCGCATAGCGATAAATGGCTTTGGCCGTATTGGCCGTAGTGTTTTACGCGCGTTGTATGAATCAGGTCGTCGGGCAGAAATTTCGGTGGTCGCAATCAATGAGTTGGCTAATGCAGAAGGGATGGCCCATCTGCTGAAGTATGACTCCAGCCATGGCCGGTTCGCTTGGGATGTTCGTCAGGAATGTGATTCATTGTATGTCGGGGACGATAGTATCCGGCTGATTCATCAGTCAGAGATTGAGCAGTTACCCTGGGGTGAATTAGGAATAGATGTCGTTCTGGATTGTAGCGGTGTGTATGGTAGCCGTGAGGATGGCGAGGCGCATTTAGTCTCTGGTGCAAAAAAAGTGCTGTTTGCCCATCCCGGCGGTCATGATTTGGATGCTACTGTGGTCTATGGTGTTAATCATCAGGATTTACGGGCAGAGCACCGGATTGTGTCCAACGCCTCCTGTACCACGAACTGCATTATTCCTATTATTCAGTTGTTGGATATTGCTTATGGCATTGAATCTGGCACTGTCACTACCATTCATTCGTCAATGAATGACCAGCCGGTTATTGATGCTTATCATCAGGATTTACGTCGTACTCGAGCGGCCAGCCAATCCATCATTCCTGTGGATACCAAACTGGCGGCAGGTATTACCCGCATTTTTCCGAAGTTTTGTGACAGGTTTGAGGCTATCTCGGTACGGGTACCGACTATCAACGTTACGGCTATCGATTTAAGTGTCAGCGTTACTCATCCTGTCGGCGTGGCGGAGGTTAACCAGCTTTTGCAAAAGGCAGCAAGAGGTACATTTCGTGGTATAGTTGACTATACGGAATTACCATTGGTGTCGATGGATTTTAACCACGATCCGCACAGTGCTATTGTCGATGGCACCCAGACGCGGGTTAGTGGGCAGCACCTGATTAAGACGTTGGTATGGTGCGATAATGAATGGGGCTTCGCCAATAGAATGTTGGATACGACATTGGCGATGGCCAAAAGTGGTTTCTAGTATGGCGTATTAACGTCTTGTTTTACCGTTATTTACTGCGGTCTTATGGGCGTTAATGTGCAGCTTATGCAACTTTAAAGAGAATCAACAAGAGGATTCACCATGTCTGTAATTAAGATGACCGATCTGGATCTGGCTGGCAAACGCGTTTTGATCCGTGCGGACCTCAATGTTCCGATAAAAGAAGGCAAAGTGACTTCTGATGCGCGTATCCGTGCCTCTCTGCCAACTATCGAAGCGGCATTGAAGCAAGGCGCTAAAGTAATGGTTACCTCTCACTTGGGGCGCCCGACCGAAGGCGAGTACAACGAAGAGTTCTCCTTACTGCCCGTCGTTAACTACTTGAAAGAGAAGTTATCTTCTCCGGTACGTCTGGCGAAGGACTATCTGGATGGCGTTGAAATTGCAGCTGGTGAGTTGGTTGTTCTGGAAAACGTTCGCTTTAACAAAGGCGAGAAAAAAGACGACGAAGCTCTGTCCAAGAAATATGCCGCGCTGTGTGATGTCTATGTGATGGATGCTTTTGGTACCGCTCACCGTGCTCAGGCATCGACTCACGGTGTGGGTAAATTTGCTCCTATTGCTTGCGCCGGCCCGCTGTTGTCAGCAGAGCTGGAAGCATTGGGTAAAGCTCTGGGTAACCCAGCGCGTCCAATGGTTGCTATTGTTGGTGGTTCTAAAGTTTCAACCAAACTGACTGTATTGGCTTCGCTGTCTAAAATTGCAGACAAACTGATTGTTGGCGGTGGTATCGCTAACACCTTCGTTGCGGCTCAAGGTCACAATGTCGGTAAATCTCTGTATGAAGCCGATCTGATCCCAGAAGCGAAAAGACTGCTAGAGACCTGTGATATCCCAGTTCCTACTGATGTTCGTGTTGCAACTGAGTTCTCTGAAACGGCAGCCGCGACGCTGAAACCAGCTAGCGAAATTAAAGATGACGAACAAATTTTGGATCTGGGCGACGAATCTGCGGAGCGTCTGGCTGAGATCCTGAAAAATGCCAAAACCATTCTGTGGAATGGTCCGGTTGGTGTGTTCGAGTTCCCTAACTTCCGTAAAGGGACCGAGATCGTGGCTCGCGCCATTGCAGAAAGCGAAGCATTCTCTATCGCAGGCGGTGGTGATACTTTGGCAGCAATCGATCTCTTCGGTATTGCTGACCAAATCTCCTACATTTCTACTGGCGGTGGTGCTTTCCTTGAGTTCGTAGAAGGGAAAAAACTGCCTGCAGTAGTGATGCTGGAAGAGCGCGCTAAGCAGTAATTTGGATAACGGGGGGTCAATGCCGCCCGTTTCGCTATTTCCCCTCGCAATGACGGCGGGCGGGTATAACAGCGAACCTATTCACATTTATCTTCGGCCGACGATACAGGACAACTTACATGTCTAAAATTTTTGATTTCGTAAAACCAGGTGTCATCACAGGTGATGACGTGCAGAAAGTTTTCGCAGTAGCAAAAGAAAATAACTTTGCTCTGCCAGCAGTTAACTGTGTAGGCACTGACTCTATCAACGCAGTGCTGGAAACAGCAGCCAAAGTGCGCGCACCTGTTATCGTTCAGTTCTCCAACGGCGGCGCTGCGTTTATCGCAGGTAAAGGCGTGAAGACTGACGCTCCACAAGGTGCTGCAATCTTGGGTGCTATTTCTGGTGCACACCATGTACATCAGATGGCTGAACATTACGGTGTTCCGGTTATTCTGCACACCGACCATTGCGCGAAGAAATTACTGCCATGGTTAGATGGTTTACTGGATGCGGGTGAGAAACACTTTGCGGCGACCGGCAAGCCACTGTTCTCTTCTCACATGATTGACCTGTCTGAAGAGTCTCTGGAAGAGAACATTGAAATTTGCAGCAAGTACCTGACTCGTATGTCAAAAATAGGTATGACACTGGAAATTGAACTGGGTTGTACTGGTGGTGAAGAAGATGGCGTGGATAACAGCCACATGGATGCTTCTTCTCTGTACACTCAGCCACAAGATGTTGATTACGCATACGAAAAATTGAATGCTATCAGCCCACGTTTCACCATTGCTGCCTCTTTTGGTAACGTACACGGTGTTTACAAGCCAGGTAACGTTAAACTGACCCCAACTATTCTGCGCGATTCTCAGGATTATGTTTCCAAGAAACACAATCTGCCGCACAACAGCCTGAACTTCGTGTTCCATGGCGGGTCTGGTTCTACTGCTGAAGAGATCAAAGAAGCAGTAAGCTACGGCGTAGTTAAAATGAATATCGACACCGATACCCAGTGGGCGACGTGGGAAGGTATTCTGAACTATTACAAAAAGAACGAAGGTTATCTGCAAGGCCAACTGGGTAACCCAGAAGGTGCTGACAAGCCGAACAAGAAATACTACGATCCACGCGTATGGTTGCGTGCTGCCCAGGTGACAATGATCACCCGTCTGGAACTGGCATTCAAAGAACTGAATGCCATCGACGTACTGTAATTTCAGTCTATTTTGACTGACCTAAAAGGCCCTGCGGGGCCTTTTTTCGTTGCTGACAATCCAACATGATCCACTGTCGTTACTGACTTAATGGCTTGGTATGCTGTGCTGATATTTTCTGAGAAAATTGGCAACATTCATTATTGTTAGTTACCCTACATAGGCCGTTGGCTATGGCAGTCAGCGTTAGGTGGTGATTTTTTTTGCGTAATTGCTCCTGTCGGGAGCTTTTTGTAGGATGGTTTAAATGGAAGAACTAAACGTAGTTGATGGGTTCAATAATGCGAGTAGCTGGTTAGTAAATAATCAGGACTTACTGATTCAATACGCAGTCAATATTATTGCCGCGTTATTGATCCTGATTGTCGGTTCGATCATCGCTAAAGTGCTATCTGGCATGCTCAATCGGGTGATGAGATTGCGTGGCATTGATGTCACTGTTGCCGACTTCTTATCTGCAATGGCGCGCTACAGTATTCTGGCTTTCACCATTGTGGCGGTACTGGGGCGGCTGGGTGTACAAACCGCATCAGTCATTGCGGTCATTGGTGCTGCGGGTTTGGCCGTTGGTTTAGCCCTACAAGGGTCGCTGTCCAACTTTGCTGCCGGTGTGCTGCTGGTTGCCTTCCGTCCGTTTAAAGCGGGTGAATACGTCGATCTGGGCGGTGTGGCCGGGACAGTGGTGCAGGTGCAGATTTTCTCAACTACCCTACGTACGGTTGATGACAAAATCATTGTGGTACCGAATGGCAAAATTATTGCCAACAATATTATTAATACCAGCCGTGAGCCGAACCGCCGTACCGACATGATCGTGGGTGTGGCATATGATGCTGATATTGATGTGGTGAAAAAGGTTCTTGGTGACATTATTGCAGCTGATAGCCGGATCATGCACGAGAAAGGGGTTACGGTACGCTTGAATGAAATGGCACCGTCTTCACTGAATTTTGTTGTTCGTGTTTGGACGACCAATGGTGATGCGCAAGAGGTGTTTTGGGACTTGACTGAAAACTTCAAGCGGGCGCTGGATACGCACAAAATTAGTATTCCTTACCCACAAATGGATGTGCATTTGCATCAAGTGGCAAAAGTCGAAGCCGGGAAGCCGGAGTAAGGTTTTCACCACAGTAAGCGGTAAATAGATTAAACGGGCCTCAGTGCCCGTTTTTACTCGCTCTACTGTTTTATCCGTTTAGTCGCATTATTAGCCTGTCTTATGCTTGATAAGAAATATCCATTTCCTCTGATGATCATCTCCCCGTAATATGCCGATACTCGGTCTCCTGTATTTTCAGTGGCGTCTATTCCTTATTTAAAGGTAACAGTATTTAAAGGTAACAGTATGTTAGCGGTCTATTTGCAAGGTTTTGTCCTTAGCGCTGCGATGATTTTGCCGCTTGGGCCACAAAATGTTTTTGTGATGAATCAGGGGATCAAGCGTCAGCATCATTTGATGAGCGCGTCCCTTTGTGCTCTCAGCGACATTATCTTGATTTGCGCAGGGATTTTTGGCGGCAGTGCTTTATTGAGCCGTTCGCCTTTATTGATGGCGTTGGTGACCTGGGGGGGCGTTGCGTTCCTGATGTGGTACGGTTGGGGTGCATTGATGGCGGCGTGGCGGGGTGACAGTATATCTTCTACCACAACCGTAGTGGCACAGGGGCGCTGGCGGATATTAATGACATTGCTGGCGGTCACCTGGCTTAACCCTCATGTTTATCTGGATACCTTTGTTGTTTTGGGCAGTCTGGGTGGGCAGCTATTACCTGATATTCGCCCTTGGTTTGCTTTAGGGGCGGTCACTGCCTCCATTGTTTGGTTTTTTGCCTTAGCGTTGCTAGCGGCATGGCTATCACCATGGTTAAATCGTCCAGTGGCACAACGAATCATTAACCTATTTGTTGGCGGGGTAATGGGGTTTATTGCCTTCCAATTGGCACGACAGGGATTAGGCCTATGAGTTTTTATCACTAATCTGAATCCCTAACTCTATAAGATATGCTACGTTTGATAGGTTAATACCTCTATTTATTAACAATGAATGATCAACGGCGAATGAATCGCGATGTTAATGGAATTTCAGTGAGTGTCGTGCATTGATTCTCTGACAGGTGCAGGTTCATTTGTCATGCATATCTTAGGAGGCACCGTGAAGTTGAAGACATTGGCTTTGGCCGCAATGATAGGATTAGGGACGTTACCTTTGGCGCTGCAAGCTCAAGCGGCCGAAGTGCCAGAAGGGCCGCATGTTGTCACATCAGGTACCGCCAGCGTTGAGGCAACCCCAGATATTGCGACTATCGCAATTGAAGTCAGTGTATCTGCCAAAGATGCAGCAGATGCCAAAAAACAGGTCGATACCCGCGTCGCGCAATATTTTGATTTCCTAAGTAAAAGCGGTATTGAAAAGAAAGATATCAATGCGGCTAATATTCGTACCCAGCCTGAGTATGACTACCAGAAAAGCGGTGAAGCTGTATTGAAAGGTTACCGTGCTGTGCGTCAGGTTCAGGTGACATTGCGCCAGTTGGATAAATTAAATGATTTGCTGGATGGTGCGTTGAAATCGGGTCTGAATGAGATCCGCGCCGTTGAGTTGGGTGTTGCCAGCCCAGAAACCTACCGTGAGCAGGCACGTAAAAAAGCCATTGAGAATGCGATTACGCAGGCCGGCGCACTGGCTGATGGATTTAAAGTTAAATTAGGCCCGGTTTATAGCATTCGTTACCACATAGCGAATTACCAGCCAATGCCGGTAGCTCGCATGTATAAAAGTGCTGGAGCGGTATCCGACACGGCGGTGGAGCAAACCTACGAACAACAGACCATCAATTTTGATGATCAGGTTGATGTGGTCTTTGAGCTGCAAACGGGAGCCAACCCGGCATCGATCGCAGCTACTGCCCAATAAACGAGTCCTGTCGTAATACCTGACGCCCGTAGGATAATAGGGCGTCAGTGACCTTTCTCATGGTCCGGCTTTCTGGTGCAAACCGGTGCCAGAACAGCATCCGCCGTTGCAGTAACCCCGGTGTCAGGTCAATCAGCTCGCCGGAGGCCAGCTCTTTTTCGATTTGCAGATGCGGGATCATACAGCAGGTGGTACCTTGGCGGGCCAACTGCACAAAGGCTTCAGACGAGTTGACGATATGGCAGGGCACGCTACCCGGTGATAAATCGAAATTTTGCTGTAAAAACGCCTGATGCATATCATCCAGATGATCAAATGCCACCGCGGGTGCTTTCAGCAACGCTGAACGGGTCACGCCATTAGGGAAATAGCGTTCTGCGAAGGCCTTAGATGCCACAAACAGGTAATCCAGAGCGCCAAGTTGGTCCACCAGGCAGCTTGGCAGTGGTTGTGGCTGGATACTAACGGCTCCAACGACCTCACCACGCCTTAAACGCTCCTGTGTACGGGTTTCATCTTCCACTTGTAAATTTAGCCGAATAGGTAAATCAGCCAGCACCGGTTTCAGCGCTGGTAGTAGCCAGGTCGCCAGACTGTCAGCATTCACGGCCAGCGATAGCAGCAACGGTGTATCGACCCCGTTATCATTACCGAGCCACTCTTCTTCCAATAGCTCAACCTGATGCAGCAGAGCAAGCAGTTTCTGCCCTTGTTCCGTTGGCCGTGGTGGCACTGTGCGTACCAGCAGTGGCTGACCAAACAGGTTCTCCAACTGCTTAATACGTTGAGATACCGCCGATTGGGTGATGCAAAGCTTCTGTGCCGCACGTTCAAAACCGCGTTCACGGATCACCGCGTCCAGCGCTTGTAGCGTACGGTAGTCTGGGCGTTTCATCGGAGTCATCTCTCCAAAATAGTAAATCGATACAACACTATGCCACATTTCGCTGTGACATTTTGGTCATTTTTCTATAAGGGAAATACTGAGGTGTTCGCTCTAAATAAACACGCATACCTCCTTCAAGCATGATATTGCTGCTCTTGCTTATCCCAATCACCAACTTGCATCAGCTCATCAGAATTCCCACACTTTGCCTGGTTGCAGCGCCAATGACTTTGAGTGTAACTGTGATCTCGCTAGAATTAACCCCGTCACAAACGGGCTTTATTGAGACGATTTTTGCTGTGCATGTTCTATAATAGGCTTTTGTTTTCAGATCATAGGCAGTGAACTTACCATGACTCAGGATGAACTTAAAAAAGCGGTAGGCTGGGCAGCATTAGATTACGTTAAACCCGGTACTATTGTTGGTGTCGGCACTGGTTCAACCGCGGCGCATTTTATTGATGCGCTAGGTTCGATTAAACACCAGATTGAAGGTGCTGTTTCCAGTTCTGATGCTTCAACCGCCAAGCTGAAAAGCTATGGTATCCCTGTATTTGATTGCAATGACGTTGATGTATTGGATATCTATGTTGATGGCGCTGACGAAATTAACGGCCAGATGCAGATGATTAAAGGCGGTGGCGCAGCACTGACCCGAGAGAAAATTATTGCGGCTATCGCCCGGAAATTTATCTGTATTGCTGATGAATCCAAACAAGTCGGTGTGCTGGGTAAGTTCCCGCTGCCAGTCGAAGTGATCCCGATGGCCCGTTCTTATGTGGCGCGTGAGCTGATTAAGTTGGGTGGGCTGCCTGAATACCGCCAGAATGTCCTGACCGATAACGGTAACGTTATTCTGGATATCCACAACTTGAGTATTTTGGATGCTATCGCTTTAGAGAATAAAATTAATGGCATTGCCGGTGTCGTAACGGTGGGGCTATTTGCGAATCGTGGTGCTGACGTGGCCCTGATTGGTACGGCCAATGGTGTTAAAGTGATTGGATAAAATTTTTCAGGGTGTCGTTTATTTGGCTTCACCCTGATAATTTTTACCTTTAAATATCTTTTCTTAAAATCATTGTATTTGGTGATATATATCACATTTCGTCATTTCCTTTGATTAACCTGCCGCCCTCCCTCGGTTCGCTAGTTTTTTCTTCCATAAATTAACATTCACACTGACGGTTATGTTGATGGGCAGGCAATCGTTTGTATTGCTGCTTACGTAATATTTGTTATGTTGACAGGGTGCTGACCAGATTCATTCGATATCGGCAGCCGCATCTGAAGTCTGAAAATAGGGTCGGGGACATGGCAAAAGTATCACTGGAGAAAGACAGAATTAAGTTTCTGTTAGTGGAAGGGGTGCACCAGAGCGCGGTTGATAACCTGCGTGCAGCCGGATATAGCAATATTGAATACCATAAAGGTGCCTTAGACGCCGAATCACTGAAGGCATCCATTCGTGATGCTCACTTTATCGGAATTAGATCGCGCACACATCTTTCCGAAGACGTTTTTGCGGCAGCAGAAAAATTGGTTGCCGTGGGTTGTTTCTGTATTGGTACTAACCAGGTTGATTTAAAAGCGGCGACCAAACGTGGTGTGCCAGTATTCAATGCCCCATTCTCCAATACCCGTTCGGTAGCCGAAATGGTACTGGGTGAGTTGCTGCTTATGTTCCGAGGCATTCCGTCTGCTAACGCGAAAGCGCACCGTGGCGAGTGGAACAAGCTGGCGGTAGGTTCCTTTGAGGCCCGAGGTAAGAAACTGGGGATTATCGGTTATGGTCATATCGGTACTCAACTGGGTATTCTGGCTGAAAGTATCGGTATGAAAGTTTTCTTTTACGACATCGAAAATAAACTGTCGTTAGGGAATGCGCAGCAAGTCCGCCAATTGTCAGATTTGCTGAATATAAGCGATGTGGTCAGCCTGCATGTACCGGAAAACCACACTACCAAGAATATGATTGGCGCTGAGCAATTGGCACAGATGAAGCCGGGGGCGCTGTTGATTAATGCCTCTCGCGGCACCGTGGTCGATATTCCGGCCCTGTGCGATGCGCTGTCCAGTAATCACTTGTCAGGTGCGGCAATTGACGTCTTCCCTGAAGAGCCTGCGACCAATAAAGACCCGTTCAATTCACCACTGTGTGAATTTGATAATGTGTTACTGACCCCGCATATTGGTGGTTCTACTCAGGAAGCGCAGGAAAATATCGGTGATGAAGTGGCTGGTAAGTTGGCGAAGTATTCTGATAATGGCTCGACACTGTCTGCGGTGAATTTCCCCGAAGTCTCTCTGCCAGCACATGGTGATAATACCCGTCGGTTGTTGCATATTCATGAAAACCGGCCAGGCATTTTGACCAGCATTAACACCATTTTTGCTGAGCAGAATGTTAATATCGCGGCACAGTATCTACAAACCAGCGCTGATATTGGTTATGTCGTGATTGATGTTGAAACCGATGATGCAGATAATGCGGAAAAAGCATTGCAGGCGATGAAGGCCATTCCAGGGACGATCCGTGCTCGTTTATTGTACTAATACCTGAAATAATTAAACACCTGGCATCCATAGGATCTCGGGTGTTTTTTTAGAACGATTTTCTCTCACCACTGCCACACTTTTGCTGGTGTCACAATCTCTGGCAACGGCACATCCCAATATTCACTTGGCAACTGTTCGACTAACTGACAATCATGGGCCAAGCCAATAGGATAAGGGCCATTTTGCTGCCAGCGTTGCAGCGTACGGTCATAAAACCCTCCCCCCATCCCCAAACGCCGCCCATAGCGATCAAAGGCAACCAATGGGGTAATCACCACGTCGAGTTGGTGCAATGGCAAAATTTCCCGGACATCGAGTTGGGGTTCAAGGATTTTCAGGCGGTTGCGGATAAGTGTGCTTTCTGGGCGATAGCGCAGAAATAATAAATTACCGGGGCTAAACGGGTGGAGGACAGGCAAATAAACCTGTTTTTTCTGCTGCCACAGTTGCTCAATAATTGGCTGGGTATTAAGTTCGCCGTCAAAGGAGAGAAACACGGCTACCGTGTGAGCTTGCTGGATTTTGGGGTGCTCGGCAATATGCTGTGCCGCCAGATGTGCCGATTGTTGCTGTTGAACGGGTGTTAGCAGATGCCGACGCTCACGGATTTCCGCGCGGATACGTTGCCGCTCAAGGGCATATTGTGGATTTTGCGGCATACTAACTGCCTGTATTTGGATGTGTGCGATAACCCAAAGAGTGTTGATTAACGCTATTTTTGAACATCGCTACTTTTGGATATCAATACTGTTGATCATCAATACGACTCATCAACGATAGTAAAGGGATCTCCGAGGTGCCGTCGCAGGCTGTAACCCTTGAACCCTTGGTTCAAGGTGAACGCAGCGTCGCAACCTTAAGGCTTCTCGGCGGACCGAGCATGCTCACCGGTTACGGAGCACTACATTCTGTTGGTATTAAATATCGGCTCAGGGGACTGGCCCGCTGGCAAACACCTCAGAGAAATTCTTTACTCACTGTAGAATCTATCATTCAACAGTAATTTATTCAAACACAGAGATTTATTCAAACTGTGTATCTTGACGGTCAGAGATACGACCTTGTTCAAGTAATGCCTGTTCAATGGTCTGTTGTAGCATCCGTATACGTTGCTCCATATTGGAGGCATAGTCACGTGTTTTTAATCTTTCCTGAGCCAGTTCGTGACATACGTTCAATGCTGCAATAAAAACTAACTGTTCAGTATTGTTGACTCTAGTGCGAACTTTGAGATCTTGCAACCGTTGGCTAAGATCTTCTGCTGCCATGTTCAACGCATCTTGCTGTTCTGGTGGACAATTAACTCTTAATGACCGACCAAAAACTTGAATATCTACCGGTTGTGCAGACATGCTACCTTCCTGCCTAATTTTCGCGCCAGCACTGCAAAACCAGAGGCCAATTGCTCGTAGCTGCAAAGCGGGCGTCACTATATATACCTCGATACCAAGATACAACCCCTTAATATCCATCATCTTCCAAGTTGTAGGTGTGTTAGCTGCTCCCACTCACCCAAATCACTTATCTGTCGTAGACGTTACTTATCGATAAGATTATTGGGACTTTCTGGCTTGCCGCCTTCCTGCATCTTGCAATCTATAGGGTATAGGGTGCTGCGTTTTCTGGTATAGCGACTGATCTTGATGGTAGCATAACATGAACTTATCCTGCCAACGATGACCAATACGCATGTCTATAGAGAATACATTACCAACTTACCCATCACTTGCCTTGGCACTCAGCCAGCAAGCAGTAGCATTAACCCCAGCTGAGATGCATGGGTTGATTAGCGGAATGCTCTGTGGTGGCAGTAAAGACAACGGCTGGCAGACGCTGGTGCATGACTTGACCAATGAGGGTGTTGCTTTCCCACAGGCTCTCAGTCTGCCGTTACAACAATTACATGAAGCAACACAAGAAGCGCTGGAGAACGAAGGGTTTATGTTCCAGTTACTGATCCCTGAAGGGGATAACGTCACGGTATTTGACCGGGCTGACGCCTTGTCTGGCTGGGTAAATCATTTCCTGTTGGGGTTGGGGATGTTGCAGCCGAAGCTGGCACAGGTGAAAGATGAAGTGGGTGAGGCCATTGACGACTTGCGTAATATCGCCCAATTGGGATATGACGAAGATGAAGATCAAGAAGAATTGGCGCAATCATTAGAAGAAGTTGTCGAGTATGTGCGTGTTGCGGCAATTTTGTGCCATATCGAATTTACCCAGCAGAAACCTACCGCCCCTGAAATGCGTAAACCAACACTGCATTGATTTTGATCAATGAGCTAATTTTATCAATTAGCGAGTGTGGTTATGTGCGTTTCAGGTGATGCAAACCGGATATTTCAGGAGAAGGTAATGACTCAGCAAGAATACCAGAACCGCCGTCAGGCACTGTTGGCGAAGATGGCCCCTGGCAGTGCAGCCATGATTTTTGCCGCACCAGAAGCCACACGCAGTGCAGATTCTGAATATCCTTATCGGCAGAATAGCGATTTTAGCTATCTGACGGGCTTCAACGAGCCAGAAGCGGTGTTGATTCTGGTTAAAAGCGATGAGACTCATAACCACAGCGTGCTGTTCAACCGGGTACGGGATTTAACCGCTGAGATCTGGTTTGGTCGTCGGTTAGGGCAAGAGGCCGCCCCCGCGAAACTGGCGGTGGATCGCGCCTTACCTTTCGATGAAATCAACGAGCAGCTCTATTTGCTGCTTAATCGCCTGGATGTGATTTATCACGCTCAGGGGCAATATGCTTACGCAGACAACCTTGTTTTTGCTGCGCTGGAAAAATTACGTCATGGTTTTCGTAAAAATCTGCGAGCGCCAGCCACGTTAACCGATTGGCGGCCTTGGTTGCATGAAATGCGCCTGTTTAAATCAGCAGAAGAGATTGCCGTGCTGCGCCGCGCAGGTGAAATCAGCGCACTGGCCCATACCCGTGCGATGGAAAAATGCCGCCCCGGTATGTTTGAATATCAATTGGAAGGGGAAATTCTGCATGAATTTACCCGCCATGGCGCGCGTTACCCAGCGTACAACACCATTGTTGGTGGCGGTGAAAACGGCTGTATTTTGCACTACACCGAGAATGAGTGTGAACTGCGCGACGGGGATTTGGTTCTTATCGACGCCGGTTGTGAATACCGCGGCTATGCCGGTGATATCACCCGCACTTTCCCGGTAAATGGCAAATTTACCCCTGCTCAGCGGGCGGTTTATGACATCGTTCTGGCGGCTATCAATAAATCGCTGGCGTTGTTCCGCCCCGGAACCAGCATCCGTGAGGTCACGGAAGAGGTGGTGCGGATCATGGTCGTCGGTTTGGTGGAGTTGGGTATTCTGAAAGGTGATATCGAGCAGTTGATCGCTGAACAAGCACATCGGCCATTCTTTATGCACGGCCTGAGCCACTGGCTGGGGATGGATGTCCATGATGTTGGCGATTACGGTAGCAGTGATCGTGGTCGCATCCTCGAACCGGGTATGGTATTAACCGTGGAGCCGGGCTTGTACATTGCACCAGATGCCGATGTCCCGCCGCAATACCGGGGCATTGGTATTCGTATTGAAGATGACATTGTGATTACCGCCACAGGTAACGAAAATTTGACCGCAGGCGTGGTTAAAGATCCTGATGACATTGAAGCACTGATGGCCGCGAGATAACTGATGAGTGTGATAATTGTTGGTGGTGGAATGGCGGGGGTAACTCTGGCACTGGCCATTTCATCCCTTACTCAGGGGCAGGTACCCGTTGCACTGGTTGAGGCGCAGCAACCCAATGACAGACAGCATCCGGGCTTTGATGCCAGAGCGATTGCGCTGGCGCAGGGGACTTGCCAGCAGTTGGATCGCATTGGTGCCTGGTCGGTATTGGCCGATTGTGCCACGGCCATTGATCATGTTCATGTCAGTGATCGCGGCCATTCTGGCTTTGTCAATTTACGGGCTAAAGATTACGGCGTACCGGCGCTGGGTCATGTTATCGAGCTACATGATGCAGGTGAGCGGTTATTTGCCTTGCTGATGAAAGCACCGGGGGTGACGCTGCATTGTCCGGCCAAAGTGGTTGATGTGGTTCGTACCGCTGAATCCGCCAGTGTGACGCTGGATGACGGGCAACAACTGACGGCAAAATTGCTGGTGGCCGCAGACGGTTCTCACTCGGCATTAGCCCAAACCTGTGATATCCAATGGTTGCGACAGGATTATCAACAGGTTGCAGTTATTGCGAATATTACCACCTCTGAGCCACCGGATGGCCGTGCTTTTGAGCGTTTTACCCGCAATGGGCCATTAGCTTTACTACCGATGTCTCAGGGGCGCAGTTCTCTGGTTTGGTGCCATGCTAAGCATGACCAACAACAGATCGATAGCTGGGATGACGCGCGTTTTTTGGCGGAGTTACAGCAAGCTTTTGGTTGGCGGTTGGGGAAAATGCTTCAGGCAGGTAAACGTCATAGTTACCCATTACAGTTACTGACCGCCTCACGTCATATCAGCCACCGCCTGGCGTTGGTGGGGAATGCGGCACAAACCTTACATCCAATAGCCGGTCAGGGGTTTAATCTTGGCTTGCGGGATGTGATGTCACTAGCTGAAACCCTTGCAGAGGCTGCGGCCATGGGGAATGATCTCGGTGACTATACCGTTCTTAGCCACTATCAGCAGCGGCGTCAGCAGGATCAACAGGCGACTATTGGCGTTACTGATGGCTTGATCCGCTTATTTGCGAACCGCTATGGGCCGTTAATCGCAGGGCGGAATTTGGCGCTGATGGCCATGGAACAGATACCTGCAATACGTGATACTTTCGCCCGGCGCACGTTGGGCTGGGTAGAGCGCTAACTAAATAGACTCATCGGGATTAATGGGCCTCATCCTTGAGTCTCACCCTATGGGCTAGCATAAATGCTGTTCAAATCGGTTCCCGACCAATTTACTTCTTGTTTGCGCCTTCCTGCATCGAGAAATCCATAGGGTAAATAAAGTTCATATTTTCATGGGGAAATGTTCGGCATGCAATCATTTGACATAGTTATCGCCGGTGGTGGGATGGTTGGTCTGGCGCTGGCTTGTGGTTTACAAGGCAGTGGCCTGCGTATCGCCATTATCGAGCATCAGCCTGTACCGATGCCGTTAGCGACACCTCTGACCGGTGAGCTGGCACTGCGAGTCTCGGCGATCAATGCAGCAAGTGAGCGCTTACTGCAAAAAATCGGGGTGTGGGAAACGATTCAGGCACTGCGTGCTAGCCCTTACCACGGTATGGAGGTGTGGGATAAAGACAGCTTCGGCAAAATTGCCTTTCATGCGGATGAATATGGTTTTAGCCATCTTGGTCATATCATTGAAAATCAGGTAATTCAGCAAGCATTGTGGCTGCGGGCCAGCCAACTGCCAGAGGTGACGGTATTGGCACCAGCCAGCTTCAAACAAGTGGCTTGGGGCGAGACTGAAGCGTTTATTACCCTAACCGATGACCGGATGCTCAGTGCTCGGCTGGTTGTTGGGGCTGATGGCGCACACTCGTGGTTGCGTCAGCATGCAGATATTCCTCTGACCTTCTGGGATTATGCCCACCATGCTTTGGTGGCGACTATCCGTACTGCAGAGCCGCATCAGGCGACCGCGCGTCAGGTGTTCCACGGTGACGGTATTTTGGCTTTCCTCCCTTTTAGCGACCCTCATCTCAGTTCTATTGTCTGGTCATTACCGCCGGAGCGTGCCGACGAGTTAGCCGTGCTGCCCGCAGAGCAATTTAACCGTGAATTGGCGATGACGTTTGATATGCGCCTTGGGCAATGTCAGCTTGAGAGTGAGAGGCAAACGTTCCCGCTAACCGGGCGTTATGCCCGTAGTTTTGCCGCGCACCGGCTGGTGTTAGTCGGTGATGCGGCACATACCGTACATCCATTGGCTGGGCAGGGCGTCAATCTGGGCTTTATGGATGTAGCCGAATTAGTGTCTGAACTTCGGCGTTTACAGCGTCAAGGGAAGGATATTGGTCAGCATCTCTATCTGCGCCGTTATGAACGCCGCCGCAAACACAGTGCTGCAATGATGCTGGCGAGCATGCAGGGCTTCCGTGATCTGTTTGCTGGCAACAATCCGGCTAAAAAGTTATTACGTGATATTGGGTTAACGCTGGCCGATAACTTGCCGGGGGTTAAACCGCAACTGGTACGGCAGGCGATGGGGCTGAATGATTTGCCAGAATGGCTGGAGCGTTCTTAATAATACGCCGTTACGGGTATTAATGAGACACCACCAATGTATGTACAAAACAGCCCTCGCTGGAGCCTCAAACCGCGTGCTCTCTGGCGTGGGACGGCCTGGCCCAATATTACGCCATTGGGGGGTGTCAGCCGTTCGAACTATGGGCCGTTTGTGTGATGAATGTTGTGCGATAAATAAAAGTTGGCTTGGGGGGCTAAAATGCCGATATTCTGTGCACGTGTGGCCGGTGCCCGTGATTTATGGATAAGATGTTATGGATATCAATAAGCCGTATTCATTATCACTAGCGGTATCAGCCTACGATCTCTCAGTTGAAATAATCTAATTTCAGTCTATTTTTCGCATTAGTTTTTCTCACGGATAATCGAGGTTTGAAAAGTTTAATCCGACAGGATTTTGGCCATTTAGTTATATAACCTCGTCATTTTTACGAATTAATTGTTAATTGTGTGCTTCTGTACGCAGTTTTACAGTGGAAAACTCTGCACAATCCCTCTGTTTTTTTTCGCTTGAATAGAGCATGTCGCCTATTTTAACTTATGGTTCCCTGAAGAGATCGGTGCTAACGTTGAGTAAACGGTATCGTTTGCGTCGTGGTGTTCATACCTGTTTATTGTGGTTTTGAAGCAGGTATCCTGCGGCTTCAAACACGAAGTGTATATTGAGGGAAAAAGATGGCTAAGCAGACCCCGCTGTATGACCAACATGTCGCGTGCGGTGCGCGTATGGTAGATTTTCATGGTTGGATGATGCCATTGCATTATGGCTCCCAAATTGACGAACACCATCTTGTGCGGCAGGATGCAGGCATGTTTGATGTCTCCCACATGACCATCGTTGATTTGCACGGTAGCCGTACCCGTGAGTTTTTGCGCTATCTGTTGGCTAACGATGTAGCCAAACTGACCCAACCGGGCAAAGCCCTTTACACCGGGATGCTGAATGAATCCGGCGGTGTTATCGATGATTTGATTGTTTACTTCCTCAGCGAAGATTATTTCCGTTTAGTGGTTAACTCCGCTACCCGTGATAAAGACCTGGCTTGGATAATTCAGCATGCTGAACCTTATCAGGTCGAGGTCACTGTGCGTGACGATCTGGCGCTGGTTGCAGTGCAAGGCCCACAAGCCCAACAGAAAGTGGCCACGTTACTGACTACCGAACAGCAACAAGCTGTTGCAGGCATGAAGCCATTCTTTGGTATTCAAACCGGCGATTTATTTATTGCTACCACGGGTTATACCGGTGAAGCCGGGTATGAAATTGCGTTACCGAAACAGCAGGTCGTCGCGTTCTGGCAGCAACTGCTGGCCGCCGGTGTGAAGCCCGCAGGCCTTGGTGCGCGTGATACGCTGCGCTTAGAAGCAGGGATGAACTTATATGGTCAGGAAATGGATGAAAGAACGTCTCCGTTAGCCGCCAATATGGGGTGGACCGTGGCCTGGCAACCAGAAGATCGCCAGTTTATTGGCCGTACTGCGTTGGAAAGGCAGCGAGCTAAAGGGACTGAGCAACTAGTCGGTCTGATCATGACGGAAAAAGGCGTGTTACGTAATGAATTACCGGTGTATTTTTTTGATGCCGCAGGCAATCAGCATGTTGGGGTGATAACCAGCGGTTCATTTTCGCCAACCCTGGGTTTCAGTATTGCGCTAGCCCGTGTACCCGCAGGTATCGGTGAACATGCTGTGGTACAAATCCGTAACCGTGAAATGCCGGTACGGGTAACAAAACCCGGTTTTGTGCGAGCGGGCAAAGCCATCGTATTGTAAGTTTGTTTTCCATTATTCTGAATTATAAGAGCCTTCTCTTTTGGCTCTATCTCTTTTAAGGAATAGCAATGAGCAATGTACCAACAGAATTGAAATATGCCTTATCTCATGAATGGGTTCGTGCTGACGGCGATGGTGTGTATAGCGTCGGGATCACTGAACATGCGCAAGAGCTGCTGGGTGATATGGTATTCGTTGATCTGCCAGATGTGGGCAGCGATGTTTCGGCGGGTAGCGATTGTGCGGTTGCCGAATCGGTGAAGGCCGTTTCCGATATTTACGCGCCGATCAGCGGTGAAATCGTTGCAGTTAATACTGAGTTGGAAAACTCGCCAGAATTGGTTAACAGTGCGCCTTATACCGATGGTTGGTTATTCAGTATTAAAGCCGCTGATGAGTCCGAATTGGACAATCTGCTGGATGCTGATGCTTACCTCGCGGCGATTGAAGAGTAACTCAATATACCCAAAGGCATTGGCGCTACAGCCCGGTGCAAACGAACGTCCCCGATGAGCCTATCCAATATAGGTCACTGATTCAGGCGAGTGTATGTCGTTAGCGCCCTGTAGCGTCAAGTTCGAAGGGTATAAGTTGTGTCAGCCCATTTCCCGTCCCAGCGCTATTCAGGAATTTGTAGCAAATGACTCAGAATCTCAGCCAGCTTGAACATAACGATGCTTTTATTCAGCGCCATATTGGCTCCTCAGTTGAACAGCAGCAGCAGATGTTGGCCGCCGTTGGTGCCAGTTCGTTAGGTACGTTGATCCAGCAAATTGTTCCGGCAGATATCCAATTGCCTGGCCCACCACAAGTGGGTGATGCCGCCACCGAACATCAGGCGCTGGCGGAACTCAAAGGGATTGCCAGCCAGAATCAATGCTATAAATCCTATATTGGCATGGGCTACAGCCCGGTACTGACCCCGCCGGTCATCCTGCGTAATATGCTGGAAAATCCCGGCTGGTACACCGCGTATACCCCTTATCAACCCGAAGTTTCTCAAGGCCGCCTTGAGGCACTGCTGAATTTCCAGCAATTGACACAAGATTTGACTGGCTTGGATCTGGCATCAGCCTCTTTGCTGGATGAAGCTACGGCAGCGGCAGAATCCATGGCACTGGCAAAACGTGCCAGTAAGCTGAAAGACGCTAACCGTTTCTTTGTCGCAGATGATGTCCACCCACAAACGCTGGATGTGGTACTGACCCGCGCTGAGACCTTTGGTTTTGATGTTATTGTTGATAGCGCAGAAAAAGTACTGGAACTGGACGGTATCTTTGGTGTGCTGTTGCAACAAGTGGGGACCACCGGCGAGTTACATGATTACAGCGCCCTGTTGGCCGAACTGAAAAAACGTAAAATTATTACCAGTGTTGCCGCTGATATTATGGCGTTGGTACTGTTGACCGCTCCGGGTGCTCAGGGGGCGGATGTGGTATTTGGTTCCGCACAACGTTTTGGTGTACCTATGGGCTACGGCGGTCCACACGCCGCATTCTTTGCTTGCCGTGATGAGTTTAAACGTTCAATGCCAGGCCGGATTATCGGGGTGTCCCGTGATGCTGCAGGCAATACGGCGTTGCGAATGGCGATGCAAACTCGCGAACAACATATTCGCCGTGAAAAAGCCAATTCCAATATTTGTACCTCGCAGGTGTTGCTGGCCAATATTGCCAGTTTGTACGCGGTTTATCATGGCCCACAGGGCTTACAGCGTATTGCTGGTCGCATCCACCGGATGACTGACATTCTGGCTGCTGGCTTGCAGCAAGCGGGGTTGACCTTACGTTTCAAACACTGGTTCGATACCCTAACCGTTGAGGTTAAAGATAAAGCAGCGGTACTGGCCCGTGCATTAAGTTTTGGCATTAACCTGCGCACTGACATTCATGGCGCGGTAGGGATCACACTGAATGAAACCACCTCACGCGAAGATATTCAGACGCTGTTTGCCTTGTTCGTTGGCGATAACCACGGTTTGGATATCGATCAAATTGATGCCGTCGTGAGTCAGCATAGCCAATCAATTCAAGACAGTATGCTGCGCCGGGATCCGATCCTGACCCATCCGGTGTTTAATCGTTACCACAGCGAAACGGAAATGATGCGCTATATGCATCGATTAGAGCGTAAAGATTTGGCACTGAATCAGGCGATGATCCCGCTGGGTTCCTGCACCATGAAACTGAATGCCGCGGCTGAAATGATCCCAATCACCTGGCCGGAGTTCGCTGAATTGCACCCATTCTGTCCACCAGAACAGGCTGCGGGTTACCAGCAGATGATTGGTCAGCTATCGCAATGGTTAGTGCAACTGACGGGGTATGATGCTGTCTGCATGCAGCCAAACTCAGGGGCGCAAGGTGAGTATGCTGGTCTACTGGCTATCCGCCGTTACCATGAGAGCCGCAATCAGGCGAACCGTCATATCTGCCTGATCCCAAGTTCAGCCCATGGAACGAACCCGGCTTCAGCACAAATGGCGGGTATGTCGGTGGTGGTGGTCGCCTGTGATAAACAAGGCAATATTGATCTGCACGATTTACGTCAGAAAGCGGAACTCGCGGGTGATGAGCTGTCATGTATTATGGTGACTTACCCATCAACTCACGGGGTTTATGAAGAAACCATCCGTGAAGTTTGCCAGATCGTTCATCAGTTTGGTGGGCAGGTGTATCTGGATGGCGCGAACATGAACGCCCAAGTTGGGATCACCACACCGGGTTATATTGGCGCGGATGTTTCGCATCTTAATCTGCATAAAACCTTCTGTATCCCACACGGCGGCGGTGGCCCAGGTATGGGGCCTATTGGTGTGAAAGCCCATTTAGCCCCCTTTGTACCCGGTCACAGCGTGGTGCAAATTGATGGCATGACGACGCAGCAAGGGGCGGTTTCTGCCGCACCGTTTGGCAGTGCTTCTATTTTACCGATCAGTTGGATGTATATCCGCATGATGGGGGCCGATGGTCTGATGCAAGCCAGTCAGGTCGCGATCTTAAATGCCAACTATATTGCTACTCGCTTGAAAAATGCTTATCCGGTGCTCTATACCGGCCATGATGGCCGTGTGGCGCACGAATGTATTTTGGATATCCGTCCGTTGAAAGAAGCGACTGGTATCAGTGAAATGGATATCGCCAAGCGCTTGATCGACTTCGGTTTCCATGCACCGACCATGTCCTTCCCGGTTGCCGGTACGTTGATGGTTGAACCCACTGAGTCTGAAAGCAAAGTTGAGTTAGATCGCTTTATTGATGCGATGTTGGCTATCCGCGCCGAGATAGATAAAGTGGCTCAAGGCGAATGGCCATTGGAAGACAACCCGCTGGTGAATGCCCCGCATACTCAGGCTGAATTGGTTGGTGAGTGGACACATCCATACAGTCGCGAACTGGCGGTATTCCCGGTGGCGGGTGTACTGGAGAATAAATACTGGCCAACCGTAAAGCGTCTGGATGATGTTTACGGTGATCGGAATTTGTTCTGCTCATGTGTGCCAATTAGTGATTATGAGTAATCTCATCTGAGCAAAACTAAGGGCCGTGAAAGCGGCCCTGTTGTTATTTTCTAGCTTGCTATCTGCTCCATGTCGCCTTTTTTCTCCATTTTTCCTCTCTGCCTCTGGCGGTCATTAGTATCTGCTATAACTAATGACTGAGGTTATTGACAAAGTGCCTGCAACGGAGAGAACAGGCAGATCGTAAAGACGCCGTAAATACATCCATGTAGGCTCGAGCCGCGCCCTCCCTGGCGCGGACGCTTTACTCTTCTGCCTATCCTCACCGTTCAAGAGTGAGTCATCGGGGTTTGTCAGCAGTCTGATGACTACGCTTATTCTTGGTAGCGTAAAATATTAACCATAAAAATTATAGAAGTAAAAGTTATCATCAAAAAATATCCAGACTCTTCGATGATGAATTGATCTATTTCTATTGGAGGCAATGACATGATAATTACCATAAATAAGTGTAATATATTGGTTTATACTATTGGCCTAATGTTATGATTTATAAAATCAAGCGGTAATATTAAGGTTTTTTATTTTAGGTTAATATAATATTAAATGTATTTGTGGAGAGTATAATTTATGAGTGGAGTTTATTAAATTAGGTAATTTTATATCACTGTTTTGGTGCCTGATAAGATCTATTGGACGCTATTGCATTAATAGTAACATGCTGCTCATCGCATGGTATGTGGTTTATTGCATGGTATGTGGTTTATTGCATGGTATGTGGTTTATTGCATAGTATGTGGTTCATTCCAATCACTGGTGGTTGTGCTGGTATGTTTTAATTTTCACTATCAGAAGTATTCACCGGTTGATATTTTTATGGCTTTATTTTATTAGGATATGCAGCGGGTTTCCAGTCCAGTAGCGATAGCTTTACCTATTTTAGGTGATTCAATGTTGTTTGTTTTTTAACTTATTTGGCTGTTTTTTATACTCTAAAATAGATATTGGCGATTTATTTTTTAATTGAATATCCTCTGCCTATCAAATGTGTTTTATCAAGTGCTTGAAACGATTTTAAAACTAATATTCTTTGTAATAAGGTCTTTGTTCTGTTCTCTGTTGTTTCATTTAATTAAATTATTTTTAGTGTAAGCCATAATTATCGACATAAGATTTCGTTGAATATTCTGTGGCTGATAAGGCACTGGAGTAAAGACAAAAAACTCAGCGAAGTAAGTGTGAAGGTTAGGTCTTATCTACTTAAAATCATTCTGGTTATTGAACGTTAGCCAACGCATATATGGCTTGAAGTATGACGGGTGTAACCAACTCACTGACATTCCATAATGTCATGGTCTGTTTAGATAATAGAGGCATGGTGAAGTTTTATTTAATCATCCAGTATTAGTGGCTCAGAAACATAAAATAATCCATTTCCAGGCCAGCGACAGTAGTCAGTGGAAATAGTGGTGTTGGCATTGGTAACACCGCCCTTGTCGGGGCGGCAGCAACGGGGGGAATTGCAATAGGTTCCGGTACTCAGGTGATAGCCGCCGGAGCTACGGCCATCGGTTCCGCAGCGCAGGCTCAAGGGGCGCAGTCTCTGGCGTTAGGCGCGGGGGCTGTGGCGGTAGGGAATGGTGCTGCTGCCAGCGCGGACGGCAGTATTGCTATCGGTCAGGGGACTGGTGATAACGGGCTGGTTTTTTATTGTTGGGGCACGGAAACCTCTGGCTGACTATTTTAGCGTACAGGTGTACACTGAAATCACTCTCAGTTAATCTGAGTGCGCTATTTTTGTACAGTCGAATGGCCTATAACCCGTTTACCGGGCGAGATAATAATTAATATTTAGGATAATCAGTATTGAAGAATAAATCAGGGACACAACCTCTCTTTGCAACACCATCCGTACCCGCCGCACAAACGGCCACCCCAACCCCGGCTTACCCGTGGGCTGAAGAGCTTGCTAACAGCATCAGCCATGGTATCGGTGTCGTATTCGGTATTGTTGGGTTGGTATTGCTGCTGGTCCAGGCGGTGAACAGCGGTGCCGATACCAAGGCGCTCACGAGCTATAGTTTGTACGGTGGCAGTATCATTTTGTTGTTTTTGGCCTCTACGCTGTATCACGCCATTCCACATCGTAGGGCGAAGCTCTGGCTGCAAAAATTTGATCACTGCGCTATCTACATCTTGATTGCCGGGACTTATACGCCTTTCTTATTAGTAGGGCTAGATTCGCCTCTGGCCAGAGGTTTGATGGCGGTTATTTGGGGGCTGGCACTCATCGGTGTGATCTTTAAGTTGGCGTTTGCTCATCGTTTTGAAGTGTTGTCACTGGTGACCTATCTGACCATGGGGTGGTTATCGCTGATTGTCATTTATCAGCTCGCGGTCAAGCTTGAGATCGGGGGGTTGGCACTGCTGGCGATAGGGGGCTTGTTATATACGGTTGGGGTGATCTTCTATGCATCGAAACGTATCCGTTTTGGTCATGCTATCTGGCACGGTTTTGTGTTAGGCGGCAGTGTCTGCCATTTTATGGCGATCTATCTATATGTCTGACACAGACGCATATTTGACACAGCCACACATTTGATAAAACCACATATTTGATATAGGTATTAGGTTTGATACGACCATATATTTTCTAAGGCTACAGACTTGATATCTGCCGAATAATACCCCGCATAATTGCACGATGGTTTCGTTAGTGTTTATTTTACGTTAAATAAAAAGTGTTTTCTGCTGGTGGGTATCGGTTAAGCCACTGTTTTGTTTCTGAACCCACTACCGCGCCAGCCAAGTGTTTGTGTTATGTTCAGGAGTGACTCTATCGATGATTATGCGTTTATCCAAAGCGCTGATGGTGTGTGCTATTGCGCTTTTTGCCACGCTGGTTGTCTTCGGTAATATGACTGACTACAACACCAACTTCGTTTTTGTTCATCATGTCTTACAGATGGATACTATTTTCCCTGATGCTACCATTAGCTATCGTGCGATCAACTCGCCGTTGCTGCAACAACTGGGTTATATCGGCATTATCCTGCTCGAAACACTGACGGCGTTATTTTGCTGGGTTGGCGGCATAAGTTTACTGATAAATATGAAAGCACCTGCAAAAGCCTTTAACCGGAAAAAGGGTCTGGCGATTATCGGCCTGACTCTGGGGTTTCTGACCTGGCAGGTGATTTTTATGTCGATAGGGGGAGAGTGGTTTGGTATGTGGATGTCGAAGCAATGGAATGGCGTTCCTAATGCTTTCCGCTTCTTTGTTACCACCATTCTGGTACTGATTTATTTGGTACAGCCTGATGGCGAGTTAGATTAATAACCCACCCATCTATTTGATATAAAACAAAATACAGAGACCGGTTAACCGGTCTCAAAATAGTAGAACTCTTTATTATTTATCTTCGGCGAGTGAGTAGGGCAAAGGCTGAATGGCTAGCGTACCAGCACATCATCACGCACCCGTAACACGCTATCTGCGGCCAGATCATTATTCAACACAGCCTGAACCCACACGGTGCCATCATTGAGTTGAATGGCTGACAGCACGGTACCCGTACGACGCCAATTTTCACCTAGCTGCCACTCTAAATCTTCACCTGCTGCGGGTACTCGGCTGGCATTACCTGCCAACCAATACAGCCCCCGCTTATTGGCACCCCGGTACTTTGCTCTGGCGACCATTTCCTGCCCGGTATAACAGCCTTTCGTGAAGCTGATACCATTTAACGCCTGAATGTTCGTTGCCTGAGGAATAAACTGTGCACTGTTAGCAGCATCAATGATGGGGAAACCGGCCTCGATATCCAGCGCCAGCCACTGTTTACTGTCGTTAAATTGCGCCCGATCAGCCAGTTTCTCAACCAACTGCTGCGCCTGCTCTGTATCCGTCACTAACAGAAAACGTTCAGCAGGCAGCGAGAAATGTAACAGCGTACTATTATCTTGCTGCACGACAGGATGCTCCGCACAGGGCAACTCAGTAAAGATATCCGCCAGCGCGGCTTTAGCTTGGCTACCGACAACTCCAATCAGTACTGCGTCTGGCTGTGGTGCAATAACCACCTTGGAGAATACAGCGTATTTCTTCAACTCACTCAACTGGTTATCCAGCAGGCTGCGCCGCTCTATAAAGGCCAACCCCTCACCACGATAAAACAGCCGTAAGTTACTCCACATCTTCCCTTTGGCATCACAGTGCGCACAAAGTACATGTTGATCAGCAGATAGCGCATCGATATCCGCCGTGACTTGTCCTTGTAGATATTTGACCCGATCAGCACCCGTTAAGGTAACCAATGCCCAGTCATCGAGTGAGATCAGTGTTAAGGGTAGCCCGGAAGAGGCGACCGGTGGCTGTGCAGCAAACGGAGTATGATAGGCCATATGTCATCCTGGAATGAGAAACGGTGAGCTAATTGCTCAATGGTAAAATAGCCGGGTAGCTTTGCAAGCAGTAATTCCATTGATTCACCATTGCTCACCTGTATCTGAGGTACAATAGCAGCAGATTATGTGGCCGTAGGCTGTGGGCGACTAAAAAAATGCACTTGCAGTGTGTTTAGCACCTTAACCCCATATCCCTGTAGTGGTAATATTCCCGTTGGTTATATCAATGAGTTACTCTAACAGCTAACTGAATCGGGCATTTAATCTCCGCTGGGTTCAGACAATATCCTTACATTGAGGAGTCAATCAGGACATGGAAATTAATAATAAAGCCCGCATTCACTGGGCATGCCGCCGTGGTATGCGTGAACTTGATATCTCCATCATGCCGTTTTTTGAATATGAATATGATAGCTTGAGCGATAACGAGAAACAGGCATTTATCCGTTTGCTTGAGTGTGATGACCCAGATTTATTCAACTGGCTGATGAACCATGGGGAGCCGCAGGATAGCGAGCTATATCAGATGGTCAAACTGATTCAATCACGAAATAAAGCCCGTGGCCCAGTGGCGATGTAACCTGCGGGTATCCTGGCATACTCAACTCTTTTCTTTATTGGCGCACGGTGTATTGGCTATTTTAACCTTGGTCGCGCCCTGGCCCTTAGGTTATACCGCCCTATGGCTGGTATTGCTGACGCTAGTGGTGTTTGAGTGTATCCGCAGCCAGAAAAGGATTAAATCCTGTCAGGGGGAAATCAGGCTAAAACCTGGCAACCTGGTGCTATGGAAAAGGCATGAATGGAACGTGGTCAAGCAGCCGTGGATCACCCGCTATGGGGTATTATTAAATTTACAACAAACAGGCGGCCACACGGCCCGAAAGCGCCTATGGTTGTCCGCTGACAGCATGTCTGAAGATGAGTGGCGGCAGCTATGCCTGTTACTGCGGCATTCATTTGAATCTGACGATGGAACGATGTGATGAAGCCACTGATCTGGTTGGTAGAAGATGAACCGAGTATCGCTGATACGTTGATTTATACGTTGGAAAGCGAAGGGTTTACCCTCCGGTGGTTTGATCGGGGGGAGCCTGTACTTGCCGCACTTAGCAGCGCTTCTCCCGCTTTGGCGATAGTGGATGTTGGTTTGCCTGATATTAATGGCTTTGATCTATGTCGCCGGATGCTGGCGGCAGCCCCGGATCTGCCCGTGATCTTCCTGACAGCCCGTAGCGAAGAGTTGGACCGAATTGTGGGGCTGGAAATTGGTGCTGACGATTATATTGCCAAACCGTTCTCCCCCCGAGAGGTAAGTGCCAGAGTCCGTACGATATTGCGAAGATTACAAAAATCACACCAATTGTCGGTTACCTCCACATCACATCAATTCGGTCATTTTTCGCTGGATGAAGCCGGTGCCAGAGTGACCTATCATCAACAGATTTTAGGGTTAACCCGCTATGAATATCTGCTATTGAAAACCTTGTTACTGGCCCCTGAACGCATATTTTCACGTCAACAATTAATGGATATTGTCTGGGCGCAGGCGGAAGAAAGCCAAGATCGCACAGTCGATACCCACATCAAAACCTTACGATCAAAATTACGCACGGTTTACGCTGAAGACTCACCCATTCGCACACATCGTGGATTGGGCTATAGCCTGGGTTATCCGCTATGAGTTATCCGCTATGAGCCGCTACATATGAAGATTGGCGTACGGTTGCTACTTGGCTATTTTCTGATAGTAGCCATTGCTGGCTACTTTGTTATTCGCATTTTTTTGCAGGAAGTCAAACCCGGAGTGCGGCGCGCAACCGAAGGCACCTTAGTGGATACTGCCACCTTACTGGCGCAATTCGCCCGGCAGGATATATTGCAGAACAAAGTGACCGACGGGCAATTGGCGCAAGCATTTTCTTCCCTTAATCTGCGGCCTATTGGTGCCAATATTGAAGGTATCCGTAAGGATCGCAATGAATATAGGGTCTATCTGACCGATACTGATGGACTGGTGATTTTTGATTCATCAGGCCGAGCATTAGGGCAAGACTATTCACGTTGGAATGATGTCTGGTTGACGCTACGTGGCGAGTATGGCGCCCGCAGTAGCCGCACTGACCCCGACGATGCAGAAAGCTCGGTAATGTATGTGGCGGCACCAGTAATCGTTGAAAATCGTATTGTTGGTGTACTGAGTCTAGGTAAGCCGAATATCTCCATGGTGCCGGTGATCAAACGCAGCGAACGCAAGATCCTGTTTGCTGGAGGGCTGCTGTTAGGCATTGCATTGCTGATTGGGCTGGGGTTTGTGTGGTGGATTAACCGGGCGATCGGCAAGCTGGTGGATTACGCAGAACGGGTTGCCGAGGGGCAGGTGGTGGCTTTACCAGAGATGGGGAGCAGTGAATTGAATGATTTGGCGCTGGCACTGGAAAGCATGCGTCTCAAGTTGGATGGCAAAGCCTATATCGAACAATACGTTCACACGTTGACTCATGAATTGAAAAGCCCGCTGGCCGCTATCTCCGGGGCGGCTGAGTTACTGCGAGAGTCCCCACCGCTGGATACAGCACAACGTTTTCTCATCAATATTGAGCAGCAAAGTGCACGAATCCAGCAACTGGTGGATAAAATGCTGGTGCAAGCACGGCTGGAGAGCCGGGTAGATCTACAACTCTCCCCCTTGGAGATCAGCGATATACTCAAGCAGAGCTTTAGCGCCAAAGAAGCTCAGGCGGTTAGCCGAGGGGTCACTCTGCGGCTAAAATCTGTAGATAACGCGACGTTGATCGGCGATGGGCTGTTACTCAGCCAGGCTTTAACCAATCTGATTGATAATGCTCTGGATTTCACGCTTGCGGGAGGGGAAATTAGCGTGAGTGGTGAACGGCAAGATGATACCTATCTGATCACGGTTGAAGACAGTGGCAGTGGTATTCCTGATTATGCCCAAGAGAAGATTTTTGACCGTTTTTATTCGTTACCACGGGCTAATAGCCCCAAAAGTACAGGGTTAGGGCTAAATTTTGTACGTGAAGTTGCTGCTATTCATCAGGGAAGCATTTGTTTGGGGAACCGCCTGCCACAAGGGGTTAGCGCGCGGTTGACATTACCGCTGTAGAGGGTTGACCGCCAACTTCACATTCACTTCACATAGCCTCATTCTCTTTTCACTTCACGGTCTTACACTGCTCTCCTGATGTTAAAAGGAGTGCAAGTCATGTTCAAATCTGTGCTGTTTTGGAAAATAGTTACGCTGCTGGGATTAATGCTATTGATGATGATCCCTAAAGGGATGCTGCTAAATGTAATCGATGAACGCAGTGGCTACCGACAAAGTGTGATCGATAAAGTCAGTGACAGTACTAGCCGCTCACAAAAAATCCTCGGTCCATTGATTGTTGTGCCGTATAGCGAGTGGGTTGAAACTGAAGTCGATGGCAAAAAACAAGGGAAATGGACCCTCTTTTATCACTACATACTGCCAAACGTGATGACTGTAAAAGGGACCCCAGATGTTGAAGTTCGCCAGTTAGGTATTTATAAAACACAGGTATATCAGGGTGAATTCGATTTCCATGGGGAATTTGAGGTATCTTCGCTGGATGATTTAGATCGTGAAGGCGTCATCATTGGTAAACCTTCACTGGTGCTGGCACTGAGTGATGCGCGGGGTATCCAACGCATTTCGTCACTCAGCGTAGGGAAGACTAAAATTAACTTCGAACCCGGTGCCTTCTCCGGTCACTCGGTACAAGGTGTTCATGCACCACTGACAATAGAGCAGGTTCTACAGGGTAAATTTGATGTTGACTTCACCATGTCGCTTGCTGGTACTACTAGCTTATCGGTAGTCCCGGTTGGGCGTAACAGTGAATTAACGTTACAAAGTAACTGGCCACATCCTAATTTTGTCGGTAATTTTTTACCTTTGCAGCGCAAGGTTGATGAGAAAGGCTTCCGTGCTCACTGGAGCAGTAATTGGTTGGCCAACAGCATGAACACGAATTTCACTGGTGGCGATGCAGTCTTTCATTTTGGTAGCTTACCGGCCTTCACCACCAGCCTGATTGAACCGGTTGATCACTACCAGTTAACCGAAAGAGCCATTAAATACGCTATTTTATTTATCGGTCTGACATTCTTCAGCTTCTTCCTATTCGAGAGTCTGACGTCATTGCGCCTGCACCCAATGCAATATCTGTTAGTCGGGGCGGCATTGGTTCTGTTCTATCTGATGTTGTTAGCATTCTCTGAACACATTGGTTTCACACTGGCTTACCTTCTTGCCAGTCTGAGTTGTAGCTTATTGATTGCTATCTATTTGAGCGCCGTATTGGGCGGATGGTTGCGTGGCACATTGTTTGCCTGCGGTTTATTGTTGTTGTACGGCATTTTGTACGGATTGTTACAATCAGAGGACAACGCACTGCTGTTAGGGGCAGGATTACTGTTTGTTGTATTGACGGTGGTAATGTTATTGACGCGGCGTTTAGACTGGTACCAAGTTGCTGATACACAACGGTTGACTGAATGGACAGCTACAGCGTCAAGTGCTGAAGAGAGCCCGAGCAAAACGGCATCAGAGGGAGAGGGCATGAAAGATGATAATGAAAAAAAAGATGATAACGTGAAAAAAGACGCTAATGGGAAAGATGAGTTCCGTTTATGGAAGTAACCGGGCGCAGCTAGACTAAATTTAACGGGCATATCGGGTGCCCGTTAAGTTGAACGCTGATGTAACTGGTTCTAACTCGGAGGATCAAAGTAACGCCTCCATCTCCAACAAGATTTGCTCACACCACTGCTCAATACGTTCCTCGCTTAAATCGTATTGATTGACCTCGTCCAACGCCAACCCCACAAACTGTTTGCCATCGGCACTGAGTGGTTTCGGGCTAGTAAACTCAAACCCATCTGTTGGCCAAAAACCGATAAATTTCACACCCAGAGGTGCAATATGGTCGTGCAACATACCAAGGGCATCAAGGAACCATTCGCTATAACCAAATTGATCGCCCATGCCATACATGGCGACAATTTTCCCCTTGAGATTGAGTTGTGTTAACTGTGGCCAAATCGCTTCCCAGTCTTCCTGTAATTCACCGAAATCCCAGGTGGGTATGCCTAGAATAAGAATGGAATACTCTTCCATCAGGCGGGGGCTAACCTCTTTTAGGTTATGTAAATCAACCAGATCTTCACCGAGGATATCACGGATTTTTTCTGCCACCATTTCGGTATAGCAGGTGCTGGAGCCGTAAAAGAGACCAATCTTCATGATGTATAGCCATAACATTACTAATAAGGAATAGCATCGAGTGTACCAGATTTGCTCTGCCATCAGGCATAATGGTGGCTGAGTTCAATCAAAGAGAGAGACAGAAATGAAACAGCAAGATAACCCGCTGATTGAACAATTTCTTGATGCTCTGTGGCTGGAACGAAATCTGGCAGAGAATACACTGGCGTCATACCGTTTGGATTTACATGCGCTGGTTGGATGGTTGACACACCATAATAGTGATTTATTGCGCGCCAGCCCGCAGGACTTGCAATCCTTCCTTGCTGAACGGATCGAGGGTGGCTATAAAGCCACCAGCTCGGCTCGTTTACTCAGTGCGATGCGCCGGTTATTTCAATATTTATACCGGGAGAAACTGCGTGAGGATGATCCGACCGCGCTGCTCTCTTCTCCCAAATTACCGCAGCGCTTGCCGAAGGATTTAAGTGAGGCACAGGTCGATGCGTTACTTAACTCGCCCAATGTGGATATTCCCTTGGAACTGCGCGATAAAGCGATGCTGGAAGTGCTCTATGCCACCGGTTTACGGGTGTCAGAATTGGTCGGGCTGACCATCAGTGATGTGAGTCTACGCCAAGGTGTGGTGAGAGTGATTGGTAAAGGGAATAAAGAGCGCTTGGTCCCCTTGGGGGAAGAAGCTGTGTATTGGATTGAGAACTATATGGAGCATGGCCGGCCTTGGTTGGTTAATGGCGCATCGCTGGATGTATTGTTCCCCAGTAACCGTAGCCAGCAAATGACTCGTCAGACTTTCTGGCATCGCATCAAACACTATGCGATCCTTGCCGGTATTGATAGTGAACGGCTTTCACCCCATGTACTACGCCATGCCTTTGCCACGCATCTGCTGAATCACGGTGCCGATTTACGTGTAGTGCAAATGTTACTGGGCCACAGTGATCTGTCGACAACTCAGATTTATACGCATGTAGCGACTGAACGTTTGAGACAGCTACATCAACAGCATCATCCACGCGCTTAATAGCTGTATGGAAAAAGATAGGATTTATAAATGAAAAAAAGTTTATTGCTGCTGCCAATGTTAATTGCTGCATTATCGGGGGTTGCTAATGCAGATGATTCTGCTATCCAGCAAACCTTAAAAAAATTAGATATCCAACAAGCTGATATCCAGCCGTCACCTATCTCAGGCATTAGCACGGTGATGACCGAAAGCGGCGTGCTCTATATCTCAGCAGATGGTAAACATCTGCTGCAAGGGCCGCTGTATGATGTGAGTGGCGATCAGCCCATCAATGTGACCAATCAGGCATTACTGAAAAAACTGGAAGCATTGAGCAGTGAAATGATTGTGTATAAAGCACCTGAGGAAAAACACGTCATTACGGTGTTCACAGACATTACCTGCGGTTACTGCCGTAAATTGCACGAACAAATGAAAGATTATAATGCGCTTGGCATCACTGTTCGCTATCTGGCCTTCCCGCGTCAGGGGTTAAGCTCTCAGGCGGAAAAAGACATGCGTTCTATCTGGTGTATGGCTGATCGTAATAAAGCCTTTGATGATGCTATGAAAAATAATGATATCTCCCCAGCAACCTGCAAAACCGATATCAGCAAGCATTATCAGCTAGGTGTACAATTTGGTATTCAGGGTACGCCAGCTATTGTGCTGCAAAATGGCACTATTGTTCCAGGCTATCAGGGACCGAAAGAAATGCTACAGATGCTTAATGCGCATCAGGCTTCATTAAAAGCGGGTGGTTGATTACCTGTGACGTTGAAAACCCAACTTCGCCGCCGTGAGGCGGCAGATGACAGCCATTTACCTGCGCAATTGCCCCCGTTACTGCGTCGTCTCTATGCCAGCCGTGGCGTAAAGGATGCGCAGGAGTTGGAAAGGGGCGTGAAAGGCCTACTGGCATGGCAAAAACTGGATGGTATTGACGCTGGCGTCACCTTATTACAACAAGCTCTGGCTGATCGGCGGCGTATTGTCATTGTCGGCGATTTTGATGCTGACGGCGCGACCAGTACCGCATTGGCGGTGCTGGCTTTGCGCAGTATGGGCGGCAGTAACATTGATTATCTGGTGCCTAACCGATTTGAAGATGGCTATGGGCTTAGCCCCGAAGTAGTTGAACAAGTTGCGGCCAGAGGGGCAGAGCTGATTGTTACTGTGGATAACGGTATTTCCTCTCATGCCGGGGTCGATCTGGCTCATGCCAAAGGCATTCAGGTTCTGGTGACGGACCATCATCTGCCGGGCGAAACGTTACCCGCAGCGGATGCCATCATTAACCCAAATCTGGCGGGTTGTGATTTTTTATCCAAGTCATTGGCGGGTGTCGGTGTCACTTTCTATTTGATGCTGGCGCTGCGCGCCCGTCTTAGGGAATGTGGCTGGTTTGACCAACGTACCTTGGCGGTCCCTAATCTGGCTGAACTGTTGGATTTGGTTGCATTGGGTACGGTGGCAGATGTGGTGCCGTTGGATGCCAATAACCGTATTTTGGTCCATCAAGGGTTAAGTCGTATTCGTGCAGGAAAATGCCGTCCAGGAATTCGCGCATTACTGGAAGTCGCTAACCGTGATGCGCGCCAACTGGCCGCGAACGATTTAGGTTTTTCTCTTGGCCCACGGTTGAATGCGGCGGGGCGTTTAGATGACATGTCCATCGGGGTGGCGCTACTGCTGAGTGACGATATCGCTCAGGCGCGAGCACTGGCAATCGACCTTGACACCTTGAATCAAACCCGGCGCGAGATAGAACAGGGTATGCAGGTTGAAGCTTTACAACTGTGTGACCAGTTGGAGCGCACCAGCAGTGAATTACCTTACGGTATCGCGATGTACCATCCAGAATGGCATCAGGGAGTCGTGGGTATTTTGGCTTCACGCATCAAAGAACGCTTTCACCGCCCGGTTATTGCTTTTGCTCCTGCGGGAGAAGGGTTATTGAAAGGGTCGGGTCGTAGCGTTGCGGGTTTGCATATGCGTGACGCCCTTGAGCGTTTGGACACGCTGAACCCAGGGTTAATACTGAAGTTTGGTGGGCACGCCATGGCGGCGGGGTTATCGCTGGAGGAAGGTAAATTCGATGAGTTCCGTCAACGTTTTGCAGATTTAGTCGGTGAATGGATGGATGCTTCGCAATTGGAAGGCGTTATTTGGTCGGATGGCGAACTGAACGGTGCCGAGTTATCACTGGAGACCGCGGAGCTATTGCGCGACGGTGGTCCGTGGGGGCAATCTTTCCCTGAGCCGACCTTTGATGGCAAATTCCGTATTTTGCAACAGCGCTTGGTGGGTGAGCGTCACCTGAAACTCATGGTAGAGCCGCTGAATGGCGGGCCTTTGTTAGATGCCATTGCCTTTAATGTTGATACCACCTTGTGGCCGGATAGTAGCGTACGGGAAGTTAAATTGGCCTATAAACTGGATATTAATGAATATCGCGGTAATCGCAGTGTCCAGTTGCTGGTTCAACATTTGTGGCCTTATTAGCTCGCTACCCTATTACTCTGCCTTCTTTCTTGCGCTGCTAACACCGTTGCAACGTCAAGGAAGAAGAGGATGGCGCTACAAATATAATCAACCTGCTATAAACTGTCGTACAGATCCGTTAGAATTATCGGTTCTCATGACATTCCGTCATCTACGACACAACGTAAGACTTTAAATCATGTTTGAAATAAACCCGGTAAAAAACCGAATTCAGGACCTGT
Source organism: Yersinia similis (assembly GCF_001053095.1). Taxonomy (GTDB): domain Bacteria; phylum Pseudomonadota; class Gammaproteobacteria; order Enterobacterales; family Enterobacteriaceae; genus Yersinia; species Yersinia similis. The sequence goes on from NZ_CGBP01000022.1 coordinate 71,142, forward strand.
CTGATCGGACAGCCGTTCTCAGGGGGTATCTTTGACTATGATGCCAAGAAAGAGCGACTGGAAGAAGTAAACGCCGAGCTGGAACAGCCCGACGTCTGGAATGAGCCCGAACGCGCCCAAGCGTTGGGCAAAGAGCGTTCTGCGCTGGAAGAGATTGTCACCACCATTGATCAATTAGATCAAGGCTTGGAAGACGTTTCCGGCCTGCTGGAATTAGCCGTTGAAGCTGACGATGAAGAGACCTTTAACGAAACAATTGCTGAGTTAGAAGCTCTTGATGGCAAACTGGGTCAGCTCGAATTCCGTCGTATGTTTTCTGGCGAATATGATAGCGCCAACTGCTATCTGGACTTGCAAGCAGGCTCCGGTGGTACTGAAGCTCAGGATTGGGCCAGCATGTTACTGCGTATGTACTTGCGTTGGGCAGAGTCTAGAGGCTTTAAAACTGAGATCATCGAAGAGTCTGACGGTGATGTTGCTGGCTTGAAATCTGCCACGGTCAAAATAATTGGTGAATATGCCTTCGGTTGGTTACGTACTGAAACTGGCGTACACCGTCTGGTACGTAAAAGCCCATTTGACTCGGGTGGCCGCCGCCATACCTCTTTCAGCTCAGCCTTTGTCTATCCAGAAGTTGATGACGATATTGATATTGAAATTAACCCGGCAGACCTACGTATTGACGTTTACCGTGCATCCGGTGCGGGTGGTCAGCACGTTAACAAAACAGAATCTGCGGTGCGAATTACTCATATTCCAACCAATATCGTGACCCAATGCCAGAATGACCGTTCGCAGCATAAAAACAAAGATCAAGCGATGAAACAGCTGAAAGCTAAGCTGTATGAGTTTGAGATGCAAAAGAAAAATGCTGATAAACAGGTTTTGGAAGACAATAAGTCCGATATCGGCTGGGGTAGCCAGATCCGTTCTTATGTATTGGATGACTCCCGTATTAAGGATTTGCGTACCGGTGTGGAAACACGTAACACGCAAGCCGTACTGGATGGCGATCTGGACAAATTTATTGAAGCAAGCTTGAAAGCCGGGCTATGAGGAACTGAGATGTCAGAGCAAAAACCACAAGTCGCTGAGCAAGCGCAAGAACTCAATAGTGAGTTACAAGCCCGTCGAGAAAAACTGGCTGTATTACGGGGAAAGGGAATTGCGTTCCCTAATGATTTCCGTCGTGAGAATCTTTCCGACCAGTTGCATGCAGAGTTCGGCAGTAAAGAGAATGAAGAGTTAGAAGCACTGAATATCGAAGTAACCGTTGCTGGCCGTATGATGACCCGCCGTATCATGGGTAAAGCATCATTTGTGACTCTGCAAGATGTTGGTGGCCGTATCCAGTTGTACGTTTCCCGTGATGACCTACCGGAAGGCGTTTATAACGAAGAATTCAAAAAGTGGGACCTGGGCGATATCCTGGGTGCGCGCGGTAAACTGTTTAAAACCAAAACCGGTGAGCTGTCGATCCACTGTAGCGAACTGCGTCTGTTGACCAAGGCTTTGCGTCCATTGCCAGATAAATTCCATGGCCTGGCTGATCAAGAAACCCGTTACCGCCAGCGTTATTTGGATCTAATTGCTAACGACGAGTCTCGTCATACGTTCAAAGTCCGTTCGCAAGTGATGTCCGGTATCCGTAGCTTCATGGTTGAAAAAGGCTTCATGGAAGTCGAAACACCAATGATGCAAGTGATCCCTGGTGGTGCTTCTGCACGTCCGTTTGTCACGCATCACAATGCGTTGGATATCGATATGTATCTGCGTATCGCGCCAGAACTGTATCTGAAACGTCTGGTAGTGGGTGGCTTCGAACGTGTGTTCGAAATCAACCGTAACTTCCGCAACGAAGGTGTTTCGCCACGTCATAACCCAGAGTTCACCATGATGGAACTCTATATGGCTTATGCGGACTATAAAGACCTGATAGTCTTGACGGAAGAGCTATTCCGCACCCTGACTGAAACCATATTGGGTAGCAGTGTGGTGCAGTATGGCGAACAGACTTTTGATTTTGGTAAGCCTTTTGCCAAATTGACAATGAAAGAAGCTATTTGTAAGTATCGTCCTGAAACCAATGTTGCGGATTTAGACGATATGGATAAAGCTGTCGCAATTGCCGAATCATTGGGCATCAAAGTTGAGAAGAGCTGGGGCTTGGGTCGTATTCAATGTGAAATCTTTGAAGAGACCGCAGAAAGTCATCTGATCCAGCCAACGTTCATCACGGAATATCCAGCCGAGGTTTCTCCGCTAGCACGCCGTAATGACGATAATCCATTTATCACTGACCGCTTTGAGTTCTTCATCGGTGGCCGTGAAATTGGCAATGGCTTCTCTGAGTTGAACGATGCCGAAGACCAGGCGCAGCGTTTCGCCGATCAGGTAAGTGCTAAAGAAGCTGGCGATGATGAAGCGATGTTCTACGATGAAGACTATGTCACCGCATTGGAACATGGCTTACCACCAACAGCAGGGCTGGGTATTGGTATTGACCGTATGGTTATGTTGTTTACTAACAGCCATACCATCCGTGATGTCATTTTATTCCCAGCGATGCGCCCGGTAAAATAAGCGACACGGTCTAACGGTAAATCCCTCAGGGCGCTACGGCGCCCTTGAGGTTATTGACAAAGTGCCTGCAACGGAGAGAACAGGCAGATCGTAAAGACGCCATAAACCCTTCCCTGGGGGCTCGAGCCGCGCCCTCCCTGGCGCGGACGCTTTACTCCTCTGCCTATCCTCACCGTTCAAGATCGCGTCATCGGGGTTTGTCAGCAGTCTGAAGGGCGCTACGGCGCCCTTTTTACTGAGTCAGCCAAACTTGTTTCTTGAAGTAAAACGGTGTTAGTGATGTATTGTTTAATCTAATCGCTTAAAATACCGGCGCTTAGAGCATATCTTCGCTTGCCCATAGGGAAGAACCAGTTATAATGCTAGCCGCACACCGAAGCGGGTGTAGTTCAATGGTAGAACGAGAGCTTCCCAAGCTCTATACGAGGGTTCGATTCCCTTCACCCGCTCCAAACAAACTTCTTACAACGTCTACTAAAACCCACTCAGCCCAATAAAGACAAGCCTTCTAGCTAAATCCCGTTATTTTAACGTCTACTAACTTCCACCCAAATCTACACATCAATGTGTATAGTGATATGTATAGGACGTTTTATTTTCGTCGGAGCTATACACAATGGCCCTCACAGACCTTGAATTACGGCGCTCTAAGCCGAAAGAAAAGCCCTAACGGAGCATAAAAATATGACTATTCAAAACATGTCAAATAGCCGTGACGGATCAGGCGTGATCCCAGTGTGAGGCACTATTGTTAAATTGATTTTAACTCTTTCTTTTGGCGGGTGGATTTTTGTCGGTATCCTGCGACTGGACGACAACCCCC
>NZ_CGBP01000023.1 GCF_001053095.1 Yersinia similis
CGCACCGGCATTACCTTACATTTCTTAGGGGGTTGTCGTCCAGTCGCAGGATAACTGCTTACGCGCATCGTCACGTCGTGCCCTTGCATCCGCCAGCGACACTTCAGGGTATTTCCCCAATGCCAGCATCTTTTCTTTACCACCGAAGCGATAGCGTAGTCGCCAGTATTTCGAGCCGTTAGGGTGAACCAGCAATACCATGCCTTCACCGTCAGTAAGCTTATAGGCTTTTTCTTCAGGCTTAGCCGTACGAACCTTTACATCACTCAGAGCCATATTGAGTATCCTTTCAAGGGTTCTGTGTGGGTACAAACATTATCGAACCGGGATATACCCGCATTTGTACCCACATCAGTAAGTTGATGTAGATTGAATCAGGTTGACTTATGTTGAGTGAAAAAGCGAGAAGAGCCTTGCTGTGACTGGATTTTAGACATAAAAAAAGACGTCCGTAGACGTCTCTTTACATACTAATGGTGCCGAAGGCCGGAATCGAACCGGCATGCCTCGCGGCGGTTGATTTTGAGTCAACTGCGTCTACCGATTTCGCCACTTCGGCACTGAAGTAGTAGTATGCGGAAAACGAGATGAATTATACCTACCAATGATCCGCATGCAACTGTTATTCCACTACGTTTAGTCTAAGTGCTGAAAAAAACGTCATTACCGCCGTTTTAGCAGCAAACAAATGCTGATTAGGAGGAATAATATACTCGGCAACAGCGCACCCAGCATTGGTGGGATGCCATAAACCAGGCTAAGTCGACCAAAAACTTGATCCAGCACGTAGAAAACAAAGCCGAAGAAAATACCGGTGACCACCCGAACACCCATTGGCACGCTGCGCAATGGACCAAAAATAAACGACAGCGCCATCAGCATCATGACCGCAACAGAGAAGGGGGCAAATACCTTACCCCACATACTCAGTTCGTAGCGGTTAGACTCTTGGCCACTTTGCTGTAGGTATTTACTGTAGTCGTGCAACCCGCTGATGGAGAGCGAATCTGGATCCATCGCCACCACACCCAACTTCTCAGGCGTCAGATTGGTCTTCCACTCACCGGTCAGTGTCTGTGAACCGGTCACCTGAGTAGGATTACTTAAATCAGATTCATCGACCTGCGATAATCGCCAGGTTTTATTGTCTTTTTCATAGGTCGCCGTCGCCGCATACCGCACCGAAAGCAGACGATCTTCTTTATCAAAATGATAAATATTGACGCCCGTCAACTCGCTTTCGCCAGACACCCGCTGAATATAAATAAAGTCAGAGCCATCTTTCGCCCATAAACCCGACTGAGTTGAGAGTAACGAACCACCGTACATCTGCTGTGTCCGGAAATTACGCGCGGTCTGCTCACCTTGCGGTGCCACCCACTCACCGATAGCCATGGTCAGCAACACCAGAGGGATCGCGGTTTTCATCACTGACGCTGCGATTTGCATACGGGTAAAACCTGACGCCTGCATAACCACCAACTCACTGCGACTGGCTAAAGTCCCAAGCCCCAGTAATGCCCCTAATAGGGCCGCCATCGGGAAGAAAACCGCAATGTCCTTAGGAATACTCAGGATGGTGTACATACCCGCAGAGGCCGCAGAGTAGTCCCCCTGCCCAACTTTACGCAACTGATCGACAAACTTGATGATGCCCGACAGCGACACCAACATTAATAATGTCATCAGGATAGTATTGAGGATAGTCCGTCCGATATAGCGGTCTAATACACCAAACATCAGGCAGCACCTCTCAATCGAGCACGTAATTTACGAGCCATCAGGCCATCCCACAGGTTCAAGATTATCGCGAGAGCCAAATAAGCACCATTAACAACCCACATCCAGACCAGTGGATCCAGTTGGCCATTACCCGCCTTAGAACGCAGGGAGCTTTGTAGCAGGAAGAAAATCAAATACAGCAACATGGCCGGTAACATACTCAGGACACGGCCCTGGCGTGGGTTAACCACACTCAACGGCACCACTAGCAATGCCATAATAACGACCGAAACAATCAGTGTCAGACGCCAGTGGAACTCAGCCCGTGCATCAGGTTCTTGAGAGCGCCATAGCTCTTTCATTGACATCTGATCGGCCCCGTTGCTGCTTTGCTGTACTTGTTTGTGCCCTATAACAGCCTGGTAATCAACGAAGTCAGTGATACGGAAGTCGCGCAGCAAGGCGGTGCCTTCATAGCGAGTCCCTTTGTTCAGAATAACCATTTGTGAACCGTCCGGGCGCTCACTCATATGGCCGCTATCGGCCACCACCACAGAGGGCCGCTGGTTACCGTTCGGGCGCAATTGTGCCAAAAATACACGGTTAAACTCTTTACCCGCCACATTGCCAATAAAGAGAGCTGAATTACCATCGTTTGAAGATTTAAACTGCCCACCGCCAAGCGCGGCCAGACTCGGATTGGCTTTGGCATCGTTCAGTACGACATCTTGATGTTTAGAAGACCAAGGGCCAAGCCAGATAGTGTTGATGGCTGCCAGCCCGGAGGTGAAGAGCGCCAGAATTAACGCTGCCATAATCAAGGATTTTTTGCCCATGCCACAGGCATGCATCACGGTGATTTCACTCTCCGTGTACAGTTTTCCCAAGGTCATCAGCAGCCCTAGGAATAAGCTCAATGGTAAGATGAGTTGTGCCATTTCCGGCACACCAAGCCCCAAAAGGGATAAAACTACATTTGTCGGGATTTCACCATCAACTGCGGCACCTAATATCCGAACTAACTTCTGGCTAAAGAAGATTAATAGCAAGATGAACAGGATCGCAATTTGGCTTTTGAGGGTTTCCCGTACCAGATATCTAATGATGATCACGCTAATACGCCTGTGAAAACTTGTCTTTTTGCAGGAAAATCGATAGTTTCATCGTTAATCCGCCATTTATTCTCATCATATGGCAACCTTCACAGCTAAAATAGTATTACAACATCTAGCGTTTGGGTGTCCTATAGGAACATGCTTATAGTCGCCAAAACAAAACAACTTATGCCGTTAAGGTTAACACACGTCGTTAACACAACGGAGAGAGATCGTTGCGGAGCGCCATATTCTAACGGCAGCTCCCACCTTTGTCTTTAAGATTCAGGAGAGTACATGGAGTTCAGTGTAAAGAGCGGCAGCCCGGAAAAACAGCGTAGTGCCTGTATTGTAGTCGGCGTTTTTGAACCTCGTCGTCTATCTCCCATTGCCGAACAACTCGACAAAATTAGTGATGGCTACATCAGCGCGTTATTGCGCCGTGGTGAACTTGAAGGCAAAGTCGGGCAGACACTGTTACTGCACCATGTGCCTAACATTCTTTCCGAACGCATCTTGTTAATTGGCTGTGGTAAAGAGCGTGAGCTTGATGAGCGCCAATACAAGCAAGTGATCCAAAAGACCATCAATACCCTTAATGATACGGGTTCAATGGAGGCAGTCTGCTTCCTGACTGAACTGCATGTCAAAGGCCGAAATACTTATTGGAAGGTGCGTCAGGCGGTAGAGACAGCCAAAGAAACGCTTTACACCTTCGATCAACTTAAGAGTAATAAAACCGAGCCTCGTCGCCCACTGCGTAAAATGGTCTTCAACGTGCCAACCCGCCGTGAATTGACCAGCGGCGAGCGTGCTATCCAGCACGGTTTAGCTATCGCTTCCGGTATCAAAGCGGCAAAAGACTTGGGCAATATGCCACCCAATATCTGTAACGCCGCCTATCTGGCTTCTCAGGCTCGCCAATTGGCGGATGCTTTTAGTACCAATATCGTCACCCGCGTGATTGGTGAGCAGCAGATGAAAGAGCTGGGCATGCACGCTTATTTGGCTGTCGGCCATGGTTCGCAAAACGAATCATTGATGTCGGTAATAGAATATAAAGGCAACCCAAACGCAGATGCTAAGCCAATTGTGCTAGTGGGTAAGGGTCTGACCTTCGATTCCGGTGGTATTTCCATCAAGCCTGCCGAAGGCATGGATGAAATGAAGTACGATATGTGCGGTGCAGCAACCGTTTATGGCGTGATGCGGGTTGTTGCCGAGTTACAATTGCCACTGAACGTAGTGGGTGTACTGGCAGGCTGTGAAAACATGCCGGGTGGCCGGGCTTATCGCCCTGGTGATATTCTGACCACCATGTCTGGTCAAACCGTAGAAGTGCTGAATACCGATGCCGAAGGCCGTTTAGTGTTGTGTGATGCACTGACTTACGTTGAGCGTTTTGAACCAGAGTTGGTCATTGATATCGCAACACTGACCGGCGCGTGCGTTGTGGCGCTAGGTAATCACCTCACCGGTTTGATGTCGAACCACAACCCGTTGGCTCATGAGCTTATCGGCGCATCCGAACAGGCGGGCGACCGCGCATGGCGCTTACCACTGGGTGAGGAGTACTACGAGCAACTGGACTCTAATTTCGCTGATATGGCCAATATTGGTGGCCGCGCGGGTGGGGCTATTACCGCAGGCTGTTTCTTATCGCGCTTCACCCGTAAATACAGTTGGGCGCATCTGGATATCGCGGGTACCGCGTGGCGTTCAGGTAAGAACAAGGGCGCGACTGGCCGGCCAGTCGCGTTGTTGTCTCAGTTCCTACTGAATCGCGCGGGCTTAAACGGCGACGATTAATCGTTTGATATATTGAAGGTTAACGACAACAGTGAGTGAAGGATTGACAAGCAAGACGGTTACTACGACCCCAACGGCACGTTTCCCCTTCATGTGATTTTGTTAGCAGTCTGAGGGCACACTTTTGTGCCCTTTACGTTGTAGAGAATTTATGAAAAACGCTACCTTCTACCTGCTCGAACACGACACGCCCACCGGTGAGCTGCGTGCGCACGAAGCGTTGGCCTGCGAGGTTGCGGCTGAACGTTGGCGGGCAGGCAAGCGGGTGTTGATCGCCTGTGAAAGCCAGGAACAAGCTCAGCGGCTGGATGAAGCGCTCTGGCAGCGCGCTCCTGAACAATTTGTGCCACATAATCTGGCCGGTGAAGGGCCAAAATATGGCGCTCCCGTCGAACTGGCGTGGCCGGAAAGACGCGGGAATTCACCGCGCGACCTGCTTATCAGCCTGCTGCCAGAATTCGCAGGTTTTGCCACCGCTTTCCATGAAGTGGTAGACTTCGTGCCTTACGAAGAAAATTTGAAACAGTTGGCGCGCGACCGATATAAATCTTATCGCAGCGTCGGCTTCCACTTGACCACGGCAACGCCGCCAACTAATTGAAATAAAAAGAAAATGGAAAATACACCTTCTCATATCGACAAAACTGAGCCGTCCCTCGATAAAACATACAGCCCGCAGGAAATTGAGCAGCCGCTGTATGAACATTGGGAAAAACAGGGTTATTTCAAACCAAACGGCGATACCAGCAAAGAAAGCTACTGCATCATGATCCCGCCGCCGAATGTGACCGGCAGCCTGCATATGGGTCATGCATTCCAGCAGACCATCATGGATACCTTGATTCGCTATCAGCGTATGCAGGGGAAAAATACCCTATGGCAGGCAGGTACCGATCATGCAGGTATCGCGACCCAGATGGTTGTGGAACGCAAGATTGCCGCCGAAGAAGGCAAGACCCGCCACGATTACGGCCGTGATGCGTTTATCGATAAAATCTGGGAGTGGAAAGGCGAATCCGGCGGCACCATTACTCGCCAAATGCGTCGTTTGGGTAACTCCGTGGACTGGGAACGTGAACGTTTTACCATGGATGAAGGCTTGTCCAACGCAGTTAAAGAAGTGTTCGTGCGCCTTCATAAAGAAGATCTGATTTACCGTGGCAAGCGCCTGGTGAACTGGGATCCGAAACTGCGCACTGCCATTTCTGATCTGGAAGTAGAAAACCGCGAATCCAAAGGTTCCATGTGGCACCTGCGTTATCCGCTGGCCGATGGTGCCAAGACTGCGGAAGGCAAAGATTATCTGGTGGTGGCGACCACCCGTCCAGAAACCGTTCTGGGTGATACTGGTGTCGCAGTTAACCCGGAAGATCCGCGTTATAAAGATCTGATTGGCAAAGAAGTGATCCTGCCGCTGGTTGGCCGCCGTATTCCGATCCTCGGTGACGAACACGCCGATATGGAGAAGGGTACTGGCTGTGTGAAAATCACTCCAGCCCACGACTTTAATGACTATGAAGTCGGTAAGCGCCATGCCCTGCCAATGATCAACATTCTGACCTTCGACGGGGATATCCGCTCAGAAGCCGAGGTATTTGATACCCACGGTGAAACGACTGATGCATGCAGTAACGCTATTCCTGCGCAGTTCCAAGGGCTAGAACGTTTTGCTGCCCGTAAAGCGGTGGTCGCGGAATTCGAGAAACTCGGTCTGTTGGAAGAGGTTAAACCTCATGACCTGACAGTACCTTATGGCGACCGTGGCGGCGTGGTTATCGAACCCATGCTGACCGACCAATGGTACGTGCGCACCGCCCCGCTGGCCAAAGTCGCGATTGAAGCCGTAGAAAACGGCGAGATCCAGTTCGTCCCTAAACAGTACGAAAACATGTATTACTCATGGATGCGCGATATCCAGGACTGGTGTATCTCACGTCAATTGTGGTGGGGCCACCGTATTCCGGCCTGGTATGACGAGCAGGGTAAAGTATATGTTGGCCGCGACGAAGCCGAAGTGCGCCGCGACAATAATCTGGGCGCAGAGGTGGCTTTGCGTCAGGACGAAGATGTGTTGGACACCTGGTTCTCATCCGGTCTGTGGACATTCTCTACACTGGGCTGGCCTGAGCAAACCGACGCACTGAAAACCTTCCATCCGACCAGCGTGGTCGTCAGTGGTTTTGATATTATTTTCTTCTGGATTGCCCGCATGATCATGCTGACCATGCACTTTATGAAAGATGAAAATGGTAAACCGCAGGTGCCGTTCAAAACGGTCTATATGACCGGTCTGATCCGTGATGACGAAGGGCAGAAAATGTCCAAGTCCAAAGGCAACGTGATCGATCCACTGGATATGGTTGACGGTATCTCTTTGGAAGCGTTGCTGGAAAAACGTACCGGCAATATGATGCAGCCACAGTTGGCGGAGAAAATTCGCAAGCGCACTGAAAAGCAGTTCCCGAACGGTATCGAGCCGCACGGCACTGATGCGCTGCGCTTCACGTTGGCGGCACTGGCCTCAACTGGCCGTGATATCAACTGGGATATGAAACGCCTGGAAGGGTATCGCAACTTCTGTAATAAGCTGTGGAATGCCAGCCGTTTCGTGCTGATGAATACCGAAGGGCAGGATTGTGGGCAGAACGGTGGCAAAATGGTGCTATCACTGGCTGACCGCTGGATTTTGGCGGAATTCAACCAGACCATCAAAGCCTACCGCGAAGCGATGGACACCTACCGCTTCGATCTGGCGGCCGGTATTCTGTATGAATTCACCTGGAACCAATTCTGTGACTGGTATCTGGAACTGACCAAGCCGGTGATGAGCAGTGGCTCCGAAGCTGAACTACGTGGCACCCGCCACACGCTGATTCAGGTGCTGGAAGCCTTGCTGCGCCTGGCGCACCCTATTATTCCTTACATCACTGAAACTATCTGGCAGCGGGTGAAAAACCTGAAAGGCATTACCGCAGACACCATTATGTTGCAGCCTTTCCCGGAATATGACGCCAGCCAGGTCGATGAACAAGCACTCAGTGATTTAGAGTGGATTAAGCAAACCATTATCGCGGTGCGTAATATCCGGGCAGAAATGAACATTGCACCGGGTAAACCACTTGAGGTCATGCTGCGGGGTGCCAACACACAAGCACAGCGTCGGGTGCTGGAAAACCAGAGTTTTATCCAGTCATTGGCGCGCTTGTCCTCTCTCACCTTGCTAGCTGAAGGTGATAAAGGCCCAGTATCGGTCACTAAATTGGTTGAAGGTGCTGAAGTGCTGATCCCAATGGCAGGTCTGATCGATAAAGCCACCGAGTTGGATCGTTTGGCGAAGGAAGTGGCGAAACTGGATGCTGAAATTGAGCGCATCGAAGGCAAACTGGGTAACGAAGGTTTTGTGGCGCGTGCGCCAGAAGCGGTAGTTGCCAAAGAGCGTGAAAGACTGGCCGCTTGTGCTGAAGCCAAACAGAAGTTAATTGAGCAGCAGGCGATTATCGCTGCACTATAATTAATCAAACCATCAGTCAGTCGTCACCAGGGGCCATGATAATTATTCACTATCATGGCCCCTACTTTTTACCATTGCACCCTGGCACCATTCGATGGTATTACAGATTATTACTAAGATATTACCTTTGGGTTTATAGAGCATGACCACAACCACACCTATCCGACTACTGGTGCGCCCCATCACCGCAGGAGATAACCTCGCCATTGCCAATGTTATCCGTGAGGTTTCGGCAGAATTCGGCCTGACTGCGGACAAAGGCTATACCGTGTCCGATCCTAATCTGGATCACTTGTATGAGTTGTACAGCCAGCCACGTAGCGCTTATTGGGTGATTGAGGTGGATGGTCACATCGCGGGTGGGGGGGGTATCGCGCCACTACTGGGCGGCGAAACCGATCTATGCGAATTACAGAAAATGTATTTTCTGCCAATACTGCGTGGTAAGGGGTTAGCAAAACAGTTGGCACTACAGGCATTGGTATTTGCCCGCCAGCAGGGGTTTGGTCGCTGCTATTTGGAAACCACTGCCAGCCTGACCAGTGCTGTTGGTTTATACGAAAGATTAGGTTTTGAACATATTGGCGGTGCGATGGGGAATACTGGCCATGTCGATTGCGAAGTAACAATGCTGAAAATGCTTTAACTATTCACAGCTCAGAGCGCATCAAGCGCCCTGATATGATTAGCTAGAAACCGACGCCTTCAAATACGACAGAGATTACCCAAAGTCATTGGCGTTACAGCAAGGCAGCAAACGAACGATCCCGATGAGCTTACTCAGGTAAGTGATTCGGGTAAGTGAGTGCCGCTAACACAGCTGTAGCGCCAAGGACGAAGGGTAATTTAGTGACGCTTACCGTCGTCATCCTCATCAACTAACTCTTCGTCGTCGTACTCACCGTCTTCGTCATCTTCTGCGTTTGGATCTTCGTAATAGGTGCCCCAACCGTCATAATTAACGCCACAGGTTTCAGCCAATGTGACCAGTTGTTCAACCTGAGAATCAATAATTTCTGCATTCAGAGCGACTTCGCTGATTACGTCACAACACATCACCACAGAGCCGTCTTCAACTTCCAGCTCTTCAGCATCTGTCACTTCGTAACCTAACTTGAACGCTTCAACGGCGGCCTTTTCCAACACCTCGAATTTCTCAGCAGAGAGGTGATGTTCAATGGTGTATAGCGCATCAGGATCGCTGCCATCTTCCAGCAGTTCCTCGATGATCAGGCGGGTCTCATCACGTTGTTCGTCTAGCAGTTCGCGGTTTGCCATGCCTTTATCCTCAGTTAATGGGCGTTATATTGCGCCATTTTCCCACACCCTAGCTATTGCCTCCACTATAAACGAGAAAGAATTATTAATTTGGGTTGTAATTGAATATTTATACCTATAAATTGAATTTAAATTCACATTAAAATTCAATTTACCCCCAAATAATTGGTGTTGTAGCATCAAGGATGAAGGGCACGTGGAGACGAACAGATGAATCAATTCTATAAACGTCACTTTCTGAGGTTGTTAGATTTTACCCCCGCTGAAATTACTGCCTTGCTTGATTTGGCTACTGAGTTGAAAAAAGGCAAAAAATCCGGCTGTGAACAGCAAAAATTAGTAGGTAAGAATATCGCGCTCATCTTCGAAAAAGACTCGACTCGCACTCGATGCTCTTTCGAAGTTGCCGCATATGACCAAGGTGCTCGCGTCACTTACCTCGGGCCAGGGGGAAGCCAGATTGGGCATAAAGAATCAATCAAGGATACCGCCCGCGTATTAGGCCGTATGTATGACGGTATTCAATACCGTGGCTATGGGCAACACGTGGTGGAAACACTCGCAGAATTTGCCGGCGTACCGGTCTGGAATGGCCTGACCAATGAGTTTCACCCAACCCAACTCCTGGCTGATTTGTTGACTATGCGAGAACATCTGCCCAATAAATCGCTGAACAGAATGACGTTGGCGTACCTCGGAGATGCACGCAATAACATGGGGAATAGCCTGTTAGAAGCGGCTGCACTGGTAGGAATGGATTTACGCCTGGTCGCACCGAAAGCCTGTTGGCCAGAAGAAGCCCTCGTTATCAGTTGCCAAGCGCTGGCACAGAAAACGGGTGGCAAAATCACGCTGACAGAAGATATTGCCGAGGGTGTGAGCAGCGCTGATTTTCTTTATACCGATGTATGGGTCTCGATGGGGGAACCAAAAGAGGTCTGGCAGGAACGCATCACCTTGCTCAAACCTTATCAGGTCAATATGCGTGTGCTGAATCTGACCGGTAACCCACAGGTAAAATTTCTGCACTGCCTACCGGCCTTCCACGATGATCAAACCACCATCGGTAAGCAGATGGCTGAACAATATGATTTACCCGGCGGCATGGAAGTGACTGAAGAGGTATTTGAATCAGCTCATAGCATTGTATTTGATCAGGCAGAAAACCGCCTGCATACCATCAAAGCCGTGATGGTCGCCACGATGAGCAAAATATAAAGATAGCCGATAACAATAATAAGGGCCGATTAGTTATCTGTATCGGCCCTTTGCCTATAAAATTCAGACGGCGGCGAGCACTGCCCCGAAGCTCAAGCTGGTCGTTTTTCGCTATCAATTAATGAAAATAGCCAACCAGATTAAATAGGCGTTATCGGCGCAGGTAGATTGAGTGCGGACAGCGCGCAGCCAACGGAGCGTACACGCAGTACGTGACGGCGGCGAGCACTGCCCCGAAGCTAAAGCTGGCCAGTGAGATAGCCTATTTCACCGCTATTTTAACAACCGCTTTACGCACATTCGCCGGCTCACCCACGGCACATAATGGCTTATGCACTTCACCTGGGAAAAATACGACAAAATCACCGGTTTGCAGCACTACGTGTTTTTCATCTGTGCCTGCGGGTAAGAAGGCAATATCTTTGTCTGCCAACCAATCGGTATCTGGCTTTCCTGCGGGTAGATTACTGAAAGCCATCCCTTCCTGCCCTGCCAAAATAATTTGGATATCCAAATACTTGGCGTGATATTCCGCACGGCGATTCTCTAATAAGTCAGTGCTGTCATTGGAAACCAACACGAACACATTATTGCCATCAATATCATGCTTACCCAATGGGGTATCTGCGTTGATATGGCTTTTCACATACTCGATAGCGTCCCGCAATTGGGCTGGCAGATAAGGCAGCAGTGCCAAATGATGAATATTTCCGATAATCATGATGTTCCCTTGTCTTATGAAAATGAAATGCTGTTTTATTATATACCCAAGTTACTTCAAGATGCAGGTAGGCAGCAACCGAGTAAATCCCCAGGAGCTTAGATAACTAAGTGACTGGGGTGAGCAAGGGCAGCTAACACCCCTGCATCTTGAAGGGCGACGGGTATAAGCGGGTTGGCATTCATAAAATGGGATATTTACGGTGTATTTTGCTGATTATTTATTTTTCAGCCTACGGATGATGGTGTTGTGGCGATGATTACCGTTGCTGGAAAGAACATCATCATTATTCCTTTACGGAATATTTTATTATCGCTAAATATTATAACAAATAACTGTTGAGACTTTTACCACAGACAGTAAAGTGATTATGGTGACAAGCTGCGGTGAGTGAAATAAATAAAAAAACACTAATTTCCTATCGATGTTAACTACTTAATACTAGAAAAACGCGATGGCGGTAATCTATTCTTGGGAGTCTCAATGAAAGCAAAAGTTCTGTCATTATTCGTTCTGGCAGCGTTATCTGGCGGCACATTGGCAGCAACGCCACCGGATACGCTGGTAGTCGTGCAATCCCTGGATGACATCGTCAGCCTTGATCCCGCCGAAAGTAATGAGCTGTCCAGCATTCAGACGGTACCTAGCCTCTACCAGCGTTTAGTTCAAGCCGATCGCGATAACCCAGCTAAAGTAGTACCAATTCTGGCAGAAAGCTGGCAAGGCGATGCAGCAGCCAAAACATTAACGGTCAAATTGCGTCCACAGGCGGTATTTGCATCGGGTAATCCGGTACAAGCGGATGACGTCATTTATTCTTTCACCCGTGCAGTGAAAATGAATCGCTCACCTGCTTTTATTCTTAACGTCTTGGGCTGGCAAGCCGATAATATCGACCAACACCTAAAGAAAATTGATAATAATACCGTGCAAGTAAGCTGGAGTGCAGATGTCAGCCCAGCGGTTGCCTTGAATATTTTATCAACGCCAATTGCATCCATTGTTGATAAAAAAACCGTGACGGCGAATATCAAAGATGACGATTACGGCAATGCATGGCTAAAAATGCATTCTGCAGGTAGCGGCGCATTCAAAATGCGTGTTTATCAACCGCACCAAGCCATTGTGCTGGATGCCAACCCTACGTCACCGGGTAATCAACCATTAATTAAGAATATTATTATCAAAAACGTGCCTGACCCCAGTGCCCGCCGCCTGTTAATTCAACAAGGTGATGCTGATATTGCACGGGAATTAGGGCCGGACCAAATTACCGCGCTGAAAACACAGGCTGGCGTCAAGGTCGTTGAAATCCCATCAGCAGAACAAAACTATTTGGTTTTTAACACCGCTAATGCCGCTAACCCGCTGCTGAGCAGACCAGAGCTCTGGCAAGCAGCCCGTTATCTGGTTGATTATCAGGGCATTACCAAAAATCTGTTGAAAGATCAGTATTTCATTCATCAAAGCTTCCTACCCGTCGGTTTACCAGGGGCATTGGAAAGCAATCCGTTCACTTTTGACCCGGCCACCGCCAAAAAAATTCTGGCTAAAGCGGGCATTAAAGATGCCACACTGACACTGGATGTTGAGAACAAACCTCCGTTTATCACCATTGCTCAGTCGTTACAGGCCAGCTTTGCGCAGGGCGGTGTGAAACTGGTATTGCTGCCAGCAGCCGGTAGCCAAGTTTATGGCCGGGTGCGGGCTAAACAGCATCAGTCAGCGATTCGCCTGTGGATCCCAGATTATTTCGATGCACATTCCAATGCCAGCACCTTCGCTTACAACGACGGTAAAAGCAGTACGGTGGCGGGCCTAAACGGCTGGGTTATTCCTGAACTGAATAAGCAAACACTGGCTGCCGTCGCTGAAGTAGATCCAGAAAAACGCACCCAGTTGTACACCCAGTTACAGCAGGAACTGCAACAAAATTCGCCTTATATCTTTATTGATCAAGCCAAAGCACAAGTTGTATTACGAGATAATGTAAAAGGCTATCAACAAGGTCTGAATGCCGATATGGTCTATTATGATCGTGTCAGTAAATAAGACCCTTGTGCTGACTTATTTGTGAAATGAGTTAGATGTGATATTAGTTATTTGTGGAACACATGTAACTCAAGCGACAAGCGAGCCGATAGCCAATGTCTGTAGCATTAAATACTACGCCGGGAATCCCCTCCCGGCGTCGCCTTTTGGTTTTTTTACAGGGGCTATTCACCCTGGCCCTAACGCTATTCGGCCTGTTGGTGATCACGTTCTTCCTCTCGGCACTGTCACCGGTGGACCGAGTACTGCAAATTGTGGGCGATCACGCCAGTGAAGCCACTTACCAACAGGTCAGACAGCAACTCGGGTTGGACCAACCATTATTGGTGCAATTCTGGCACTATCTGGTGCGATTGGCTCACGGAGATTTGGGTGTCGCCAGCGCCAGTGGTCAGCCGGTATTACAGGATCTACTGACCGTCTTCCCTGCATCGTTAGAATTGGCAACCTTATCGCTGCTCGTGGGCGGTGCACTGGGTATTTTCCTCGGTTTATTGTGCGCCCGCTGGGCAGGTAGCAAGCTGGATATCACTATCCGCTTTATCACTCTGCTGGGTAATTCAGTGCCCATTTTCTGGCTCGGCTTGCTGATGCTGCTGTTGTTTTATGCGCGGTTGCAATGGAACCCCGGTCCGGGTCGTCTGGATGATATCTACCAATATACTGTTGAAGCCAAGACCGGTTTTGTACTTATCGATACCTGGCGATCGGGTGATATGGGGGCCTTTAATAATGCTATCGCCCACATGATTTTGCCGGTCTCCCTGCTCGCTTACTATGCGTTAGCCAGTATCACCCGCCTGACCCGCTCGGCCTGCCTAAGTGAATTGAATAAAGAGTACATCACGCTGGCAAGGGCCAAGGGTGCAGGTGAAATGCGTATTTTATTGATGCACGTACTGCCCAATATTCGTGGCACCTTACTGACGGTCATTGCGCTGGCCTATACCAGTATGTTGGAAGGTGCGGTGTTAACCGAAACCGTTTTTGCCTGGCCTGGCATTGGTCGCTACCTGACCAGCGCCCTATTTGCCGGGGACACCACGGCGATTATGGGCGGAACCTTGCTGCTCGGTATGTGCTTTATTTTGATTAACAATGTGACGGATCTGCTCGTCCGCCTGCTAGATCCGAGAACGCGCTGATATGTCGATGATACTGATATGCCAATAATAAAGTTCTACCACACCCTAAAGCGTTCCCCTTCCACCAGCATAGGTCTGTTTATTCTATCATTGCTGGTTATCATTGCGGTTTTTGCTCCGTGGCTTGCACCACAGGATCCTAACTGGCAAAACGCGGCAGACCGGTTGTTACCGCCGGGTGATTCAGGCCACTTGCTGGGCACGGATAGCTATGGCCGCGATATGCTGTCGCGCTTGATTTACGGTACCCGGCCAACCTTGGGATTGGTGCTGCTGGTCACCGTGATAACATTGCCTCTGGGGTTGTTGGTCGGGGTGCTCTCCGGCTATTACGGCGGCTGGCTCGAACGCATTCTGATGCGAATCACTGATGTGGTGATGTCGATGCCACGGTTGATTCTAGCCTTTGCTTTTGTTGCCATGCTCGGCCCAGGTTTACTGAACGGCGCATTAGCGCTGGCACTGACAACCTGGCCTGCGTATGCCCGTCAGGCCAGAGCCGAAATTCAGTTATTACGTAAAAGTGATTATTTAGCCGCGGCTGAAATGATGGGTATCCGAGGGCTACGGCTCCTGTGGGGCCACATTTTGCCCATATGCTTACCGTCTGCCGTTGTGCGTTTGGCACTGGATCTGGCGGGCATTATATTAGCAGCCGCAGGTTTAGGTTTTCTGGGGCTGGGCGCCCGCCCA
The DNA here is from genome assembly GCF_001053095.1 of Yersinia similis. Classification (GTDB taxonomy): domain Bacteria; phylum Pseudomonadota; class Gammaproteobacteria; order Enterobacterales; family Enterobacteriaceae; genus Yersinia; species Yersinia similis. The sequence continues at coordinate 15,244 of NZ_CGBP01000023.1, forward strand.
CCGATGTCTGAATGGGGTTCAATGGTCGCCGATGGTATGCAGGTTATTTTTGACCAATGGTGGATTGCGGCCATTCCAGGTTGTGCGATCCTACTCAGCAGCATGGCCTTTAACCTGTTAGGCGATGGCCTACGCGATATTCTGGACCCTCACCATGATTGATTCTATTTTTACCGTCGATAACCTGTGCGTCGATTTTCAGCAACTGCGGGTGGTGGATAACATTTCGTTTCACCTCGGTCACGAACGTGTTGCTCTTGTAGGCGAATCCGGCTCCGGTAAATCGATCACTGCCAGGGCGCTGATGGGCTTAGTCAGACACCCCGGTAAAGTCAGTGCCAAAAAGCTGAGTTATTACTCTGATAACACGGATGATCAGGGCCATCCCGGTCAGGTCATTGAACACGATTTACTGCGTCTAAACACCAGGCAATGGAGCGCATTACGGGGCAGTGAAATTGCGATGGTGTTACAAGACCCCCGCTATGCATTAAATCCGGTACAAACTGTTGGCAAGCAGATTGAAGAGTCTCTGTTGCTGCATAACACCCTTTCAGGCGCTGATGCACATGAACGGGTATTAAATGCACTGGCCTCGGTTGGGTTAAATGCCAGCGCCTACCACAGCTACCCCGGCCAGCTTTCTGGTGGTATGGGGCAACGTGCGATGCTGGCAATCGCTTTGGTGAATAATCCCAGAGTATTAATTGCCGATGAACCGACATCCGCGTTAGATGCCAAATTACGCAACCAGATCCTTGAATTAATTGTTGAGCAAACCGAACAACGAAAAATGAGCCTGTTGCTGATAAGCCATGACCTGCCATTAGTCGCCGAACATTGTCACCGCGTGTTAGTGATGTATCAGGGGAAGCTGGTTGATCAAGGTCTGGCCGCTGATCTGCCCCATTCAACCCACCCTTATACTCACACGCTATGGGCTTGCCGCCCGAATGCCCACACCTATGGCACGGATCTGCCGGTATTGGATCGCAGCGTAGATTTCTCCGGAGGCTCCCGTGGCACTGATTGAAGTAAACAATTTGCAGGTCAGCTTTGCCCAAAAGAACCAGGTCAAAACAGCGGTTGAATCGGTCAGTTTTACGGTTGAAGCCAATGAAACATTCAGTCTGATCGGGGCATCTGGCTGTGGAAAATCCACCGTATTGCGGACATTGGCCGGGTTACAGCGCGAGTGGCAGGGGGAAATTACCTTGCTGGGCCAGCGGTTACAACCGGGCCAACGTTTCACCGGCCAACTACGTAAAGATGTACAGATGGTGTTTCAAGATCCGTATGCCTCGCTGCACCCTCAGCATAATATTCAACGAACCTTGGGTGAGCCGTTAAAGATCCACGGCGAGAAAAATATCTCTCAGCGCATTGATCAGGCACTAGAGCAGGTGGGTTTGCCTGCTTCTGCCGCCTTACGTTACCCCCATCAGTTCTCCGGAGGCCAGCGTCAGCGTATCGCTATTGCCCGCGCTCTGCTGCTGCGGCCTAAATTGCTGTTGCTAGATGAACCCACCTCAGCGTTAGATATGTCCGTTCAGGCCGAAATTCTTAACCTGCTTAATCATTTAAAATGCGAACACGGCATGACCTATTTGCTGGTTAGCCACGACAGCGATGTGGTGGCGCATATGTCTGAGCGCGCAGTTTTGATGGAGCATGGCCGTATTGTAAGGGAATTCTCGCGGGAAGATTTAGCGTCGGCAGAGCATTCGATGGGGTAAGTTTGGGTGATTCGGGTAAGTGACATTACGAGGTCAGTAAAAAGAACCAATCGAATATCAGGCGAACCCTATCAACACCATACCTTTTCGTGAACACAATACCTTTCCATAAACACAAGACCTTTTCGTAACTACAATCCCTCTCCATAGAAATCACAATTCTGTGACGCACTGAACAGGGAATAACCCTAACGCCAATTTCCTTGTTCTAGGTCAACAATATTGGCTATCAGTTGACTGTCACTCAGCCAGATACCCATATATAGTGTCTGTAATATTTTAAGTATCTATATATAGTAATTATCCACAAAAGCATCCACATCCCCCCCGCAGCCCTGATGTGCTGCGGGTTGCCTTGTGGATAACCCTATGCGGCGGTATACAGGAGTGACATTGTGAAAACAGTAGTGATTAAACGGGACGGCTGCCAGGTACCTTTTGATGAAGTTCGTATCAAAGAGGCCGTTGAGCGCGCAGCATTAGCTGTTGGCGTGGTCGATGCCGATTATTGTGCAACCGTTGCCCGAGTGGTCGCTCAAACGATGGAAAACCAGCCGAAGGTTGATATCCGTGAAATTCAAAACGCGGTAGAAAACCAACTGATGGCCGGTCAATACAAACAGTTAGCCCGGGCTTACATCGAATATCGTCATGATCGTGATATCTCACGGGAACTGCGTGGCCGCCTGAATCAGGAAATTCAGGGGTTAGTGAAGCAAAGCAACAAAGCACTGCTGAACGAAAATGCCAACAAAGACAGCAAAGTGATCCCTACCCAGCGCGATCTGTTAGCCGGTATTGTTGCCAAACACTACGCTAAACAGCATCTTTTGCCCCGCGATGTGGTGCTGGCCCATGAGCGTGGTGAAATTCACTATCACGATCTGGATTACGCGCCGTTCTTCCCGATGTTCAACTGTATGTTGATTGATTTGGAAGGCATGTTAACCCAAGGTTTTAAAATGGGTAATGCGGAAATAGAGCCGCCAAAATCCATTTCTACCGCGACCGCTGTAACCGCACAAATTATCGCGCAGGTTGCCAGCCATATCTATGGTGGCACCACCATTAACCGTATTGATGAGGTTTTGGCCCCCTTTGTCACGGAAAGCTTTAATAAACATAAGGCTGTTGCCGAAGAGTGGCAAATCCCTGATGTTGCAGGTTATGCCATGTCGCGTACCGAAAAAGAGTGTTACGACGCCTTCCAGTCACTGGAGTATGAGGTCAATACACTGCATACCGCAAATGGCCAAACGCCCTTCGTCACCTTCGGTTTCGGCTTGGGCACCAGTTGGCAATCACGCATGATCCAGCAGGCTATTTTGCGTAATCGTATTGCAGGTTTGGGTAAAAATCGTAAAACGGCGGTATTCCCAAAACTGGTATTTGCTATCCGCGATGGCCTGAACCACAAATTTGGCGATGCTAATTACGATATCAAACAGTTGGCGCTGGAGTGCGCAACCAAGCGCATGTATCCAGATATTCTTAATTATGATCAAGTGGTTAAAGTCACTGGCTCCTTTAAAACGCCAATGGGCTGCCGTAGCTTCCTCGGTGTGTATGAAGAGGAGGGTCAACAAATCCACGATGGCCGTAATAATTTGGGGGTGATCAGCCTTAATCTGCCGCGTATCGCGTTGGAAGCAAAAGGGGATGAAAACCAATTTTGGCAGTTGCTGGATGAGCGCCTGCTTATCGCGAAAAAAGCGCTGATGACCCGAATTGCCCGTTTGGAAGGGATCAAAGCGCGAGTCGCTCCTATTCTGTATATGGAAGGGGCTTGCGGCGTACGCTTACAAGCGGATGATAATATTGCCGAAATCTTTAAAAATGGCCGCGCGTCGATCTCGCTGGGCTATATCGGGATACATGAAACCGTTAATGCCTTGTTCGGCCATCAGACCCATCTCTTTGATGACCAGAAGCTGCGCGAAAAAGCCATCGCCATTGTGACTCATTTGAAACAGGCTACCGATGATTGGAAAGATGAAACCGGTTATGCCTTTAGCCTGTACAGCACCCCAAGTGAAAACTTGTGTGACCGCTTCTGCCGCCTTGATACCGCTGAATTTGGCGTGGTTGAAGGGGTAACGGATAAAGGCTATTACACCAACAGCTTCCATTTGGATGTTGAGAAAAAAGTGAATCCATACGACAAATTGGATTTCGAAGCCCCTTATCCGCCTCTGGCTAACGGTGGCTTCATCTGTTACGGCGAATACCCTAACTTGCAGCACAACCTCCGGGCGCTGGAAGACGTCTGGGATTACAGCTACAGCCGGGTTCCTTATTACGGCACCAACACGCCAATTGATGAGTGCTATGAGTGCGGCTTCACCGGTGAATTCTCTTGTACCAGCAAAGGCTTTACCTGCCCGAAATGCGGCAACCATGAGCCATCGAAAGTGTCGGTCACCCGCCGGGTATGTGGTTATCTGGGTAGCCCAGATGCACGGCCATTTAATGCAGGTAAACAAGAAGAAGTGAAACGCCGGGTGAAACATCTGGCTAACGGGCAGTTGGGCTGAAACGCCAAGCAGAATATGACCCAAAACAGTATTACCCAAAACAGTATTACCCAAAATAATTGGCGTTGTAGGTAGGCGACAACCTCAGGCCTCGTAAATGCGAGGCCTGCTGATGGGCTGAGTAACGAAGCTAACCAACACGGCTACAAATACGAAAGGGCATTTACTATAAATTACCATCAATACTACCCGGTCGATGTGATTAATGGCCCCGGCACCCGCTGTACGTTGTTCGTTTCAGGCTGCGTGCACCAATGTGTCGGCTGTTATAACAAAAGTACCTGGCGACTCAATTCAGGCAAGCCGTTTACCCGCGAGATGGAAGATAAAATCATCGCCGACCTGAACGACACGCGTATCCGGCGGCAAGGGCTGTCCCTTTCCGGCGGCGATCCGTTGCATCCACAAAATTTGTCCACCATTCTTCAACTGGTACAACGGGTTCACCGCGAATGCGATGGGAAAGATATCTGGCTATGGACCGGCTATACCTTGGCTGAGCTGACTGCCGAACAACAGCAAGTGGTTGATTTGATCAACGTACTGATCGACGGAAAATTCGTACAAGACCTGAAAGATCCTTCACTTATCTGGCGCGGCAGCAGCAATCAGGTTATTTACTATATTCGGTAAATAAATCCGATTCGGCAAATAAATCAGCTTAGTTTAATAGATAAACCCACGACGTTAGCTAAGCCCCTGCGCCTCCTGATAAGAAACACGGGGGGAGCAAAAATATTCATCATTCCGCCATCCTAGCTTAACCCCACTGTCATCAAAAACAGCCAGCATTACGGTGAGAAAACTTACCGGTTATCAACATGACAATTCGCCACCTGCCCGCCTGCTTTTTCTTTTCATGTCGTTGTCTTGGACAAAAAGCGGCAGCCCGTGGTGATGATGCTGAGAGGGTATCTTTGCCATGAACTTATCTAGACCACCGACCAGCTATCCCACCCGCTATCAACATATTGCGGCCCAGTTAGAGCAGGAGTTGCGCGGCCATTACCGCTGTGGCGATTATCTGCCCTCCGAACAACAGCTCGCCGACCGCTATCAGGTTAACCGCCATACCCTGCGCCGGGCAGTGGATGAATTGGTCGAGCGCGGCTGGCTACAACGCCGTCAGGGCATCGGCATTCTGGTGCTCATGCGCCCTTATGACTACCCGCTCCATGCCAATGCGCGTTTCAGCCAAAACCTACTCGATCAAGGCAGTGACCCCACCAGTGAGCGCTTACTTGCCGTTTTACGCCCTGCAGTCGAGCATGTTGCAAAAGCACTCTCGCTGGTAGAGGGGGAATCGGTCGTTCATTTGCGCACCCTGAGGCGGGTTAATGGTGTGCCGGTCTGCATTATCGATCACTACCTGCCCGATCTCAGTTGGTGGCCAGTTCTACAACAGTTTCACTCGGGTTCACTGCATCAGTTCATCACACAACATTTACAGCAGCCTCTGAAACGTAGCCAAACGCGCATCAGCGCCCGGCGTGCTCAAGCAAAAGAGAGCGCCTTGCTGGAGATTGCCACCCATGCGCCGCTCCTGTGCGTGCGAACGCTAAATACCCGTGTTGATAACCAACAGGTGGCGGAATATTCCATCAGCCTGACTCGCGCCGACATGATTGAACTGACCATGGAGCACTGAATGGAAAGCACGCTGATGACCCGGCAAAACTGGATGTCGATCTTGGCCCATAGCCAGCCCACAGAACTTCTCACCCACTGGCAGCCCTTAAATCTATCACCGGAGTATCAGGTGATCCGGGCACCTGAGATTGGTCTTAATCAATTGCAGGCGCGGATGGGCGCCGCCGGCCGCCGTTTTATTCTCGGTGATATGACGGTCACCCGTGCGGTTATCAAACTCAATGACTGCGCCGATATCTATGGCTACAGCTACATCGCCGGACGTAACAAGCCCCATGCCGAACTCTGTGCGTTATTGGATGCCTTGCTGCAATATTCAACGCTGAAAGGCAGGCCCGCTGGACTGAATGAATTGTTATTGAAAACCGTGATTAACCCACTCGCCGCAATACAGCAGAAACGACGCCAACTGCGCGCCCAGAATATCGCCGCCAGTAAGGTCGATTTCTTCACATTGGTTCGGGGAGAAGATTGATGAGTTTACTGACGCATTTTGACCAGCCAGTGGTTGAGGCCCAGTATGCTTTTCGTCGCATACTGAAAGCACTGAGTGAACCGGGGGTGCAAGTGACACTACCGCATTCTACTGGTTGGCAACCGTTAAATCCTGCAACCACCAGCATCCTGCTAACCCTGGCCGATCAGGAGACACCACTCTATCTGGACAGCCAAATAGCGAGCGAGGGGGTACAGCAAAACCTACGCTTTCATACTGGTGTGCCACTGACAGCTGATATCGCAACCGCCTGCTTTGCGGTCTTGGGCAATGGGCTTACTGAGATGCAATTAGCCACCTGCCCACCGGGCGATGAGCTCTCACCAGAGCAGTCTGTCACGGTCATTATTCAGGTGGACAGCCTGAACCAGGGTACACCTTTGCGATTACACGGCCCCGGTATTGAACAGAACCGCATTGTTTCACCGCAACTGCCCCAGCCTCTGATGAACTATCTATTAACGAACCGCCTGCTCATGAACCACCCGCTTAATCGGCCTGCCGTGTTCCCCGCAGGCCTTGATTTCCTGTTGACCTGTGGTGAGCACCTGATGGCTCTCCCACGGACCACTCATGTGGAGGTGTGCTGATGTATGTTGCCGTGAAAGGAGGCGAAAAAGCCATTGCCGCTGCCCATCAATTACTGGAAAACCAGCGGCGGGGCGATACTCAGATCCCGGCCATCGATTGTGAGCAAATTGAGCAGCAGTTAGGTTTAGCCGTTGATCGGGTGATGACCGAGGGCGGTATCTATGATCGCGAATTGGCGGCGCTGGCCATTAAGCAGGCCAGTGGTGACCTGGTCGAAGCCATCTTCCTGTTGCGGGCTTACCGTACCACCTTACCCCGTCTGGCGGTCAGTCTGCCGCTGGCAACCGACAATATGCGCCTGGAACGGCGTATTTCGGCCATTTATAAGGATCTGCCCGGTGGGCAAGTGCTCGGCCCCACCTATGATTACACCCACCGGCTGCTGGATTTTACCCTGTTGGCCTCTGGCGAAGCGCCCCTTGCCCCCCGTGGCGAAGAAGCCTTGCCAGAGCCTTGCGCTCACGTATTTGATTTACTGACCCAAGAGCAGTTAGCACTGCCGGAGCAAGATGACGGCACTCCGCCAGATGATATCACCCGGAACCCGCCAGTTTATCCCTGTAATCGCTCGGCACGGCTACAACAATTGGTCAGAGGTGATGAAGGCTTTCTGCTGGCGCTGGGTTACTCCACCCAGCGGGGTTATGGCCGCACTCACCCGTTCGCCGCCGAGATCCGCACCGGTTACCTGACCATTGCCATTCAGCCAGAAGAACTGGGCTTTGCGATCGATATTGGTGAGATCCTGTTGACCGAATGCGAGATGGTCAATGGTTTTGTCGATCCGGTCTCAGAACCGCCCCATTTTACCCGGGGCTATGGCTTAGTTTTTGGCCGTGGTGAACGCAAAGCCATGTCGATAGCGCTGATGGATCGCGCCCTGCAAAGCCGTGAGTATCAGGAAGACGTTTCCAGCCCGGCGCAGGATGAGGAGTTCGTGTTATCCCATGCCGATAACGTTGAGGCCGCTGGTTTTGTCTCTCATCTGAAACTGCCCCATTACGTCGATTTCCAGGCGGAACTGGCACTGCTCAAACGCCTACGCAGTGAACATCTGGCCGCGTCATCCACCCTTTTCTCACCGCAATTATCGTCTTCTTCACTACCATCATCTTCACAACCACCATCCTCTCAACGACAGGAGCCACACCATGACTGAGGTTCTCACTGGCTACAACCTGGGTTATTTGGATGAGCAAACCAAGCGTACATTGCGCCGTGCCATACTGAAAGCCGTCGCAATCCCAGGCTATCAAGTGCCATTTGGTGGGCGTGAGATGCCAATGCCTTACGGCTGGGGGACTGGCGGCATTCAGTTGACGGCGTGTCTGATTGGCCACACCGACGTGTTGAAAGTCATTGATCAGGGCGCAGATGACACCACCAATGCCGTCTCGATCCGCCGCTTTTTCCAGCGGGTCAGCGGGGTGGCAACCACGGAAAAAACCACTGAAGCCACATTAATCCAGACCCGCCATCGCATACCGGAAACCCCGCTGACAGAAGATCAGATCCTGATTTATCAGGTACCGATCCCAGAACCGCTGCGATTTATTGAGCCACGTGAAACCGAGACTCGAAAAATGCATGCACTGGAGGAGTACGGTGTGATGCAGGTAAAGCTGTACGAAGATATCGCCCGTTACGGCCATATCGCCACCACCTATGCCTACCCGGTCAAAGTGAATGATCGCTATGTCATGGACCCTTCACCGATCCCAAAATTTGATAATCCCAAAATGCATATGATGCCCGCTCTGCAATTGTTCGGTGCGGGTCGCGAGAAACGTCTTTATGCCCTGCCCCCGTTTACCAAGGTGGAGAGCCTCGATTTTGACGACCATCCGTTTAGCGTACAGCAGTGGGATGAACCCTGCGCACTGTGTGGCTCGCGCCACAGTTATCTTGATGAAGTGGTGATGGATGACCAAGGTAGCCGCATGTTTGTTTGCTCGGATACTGATTTTTGCCAGCAGCAACTGGCTCAAGCCAGCGCACAAGAAGCCACATCCCCAACCGAGGTACCTGTCTGATGATGTCAGCCCAATCTACCCCTCAGCCGCTGTTGTCGGTGGAGAATCTCACTCATTTATATGCGCCGGGCAAAGGATTCAGTGATGTCTCTTTTCAGCTCTATCCCGGTGAGGTCTTAGGGATTGTCGGCGAATCCGGCTCGGGTAAAACCACCTTGCTGAAAGCTATTTCGGCCCGTTTAGCCCCACAGCAAGGGCAGATTATTTACCGCACGGGTACACAGCAACCGGTTGATTTATACGAAATGGCCGAAAGTCAGCGCCGCCGTTTGTTGCGTACCGAATGGGGTGTGGTACATCAGCACCCACTGGACGGCTTGCGCCCACAAGTCTCCGCGGGCGGCAACATCGGCGAACGTTTAATGGCTACCGGCCAGCGCCATTACGGCGAGATCCGCCAGCTTGCAGGCCGCTGGCTGGAAGATGTCGAGATCCCGTTATCCCGGTTGGATGACCTCCCCACCACTTTCTCCGGCGGGATGCAGCAGCGCCTGCAAATCGCCCGTAATTTGGTGACTCATCCGAAACTGGTTTTTATGGATGAACCTACGGGCGGCTTGGATGTATCAGTGCAGGCACGTTTACTGGATTTACTGCGCAATTTGGTGGTGGAAATGCAGCTAGCCGTGGTGATTGTCACTCATGACTTGGGGGTAGTCCGCTTATTAGCTAACCGTCTATTGGTGATGAAAGAGGGCCAGGTTATCGAAAGCGGCCTTACTGACCGGGTACTGGACGATCCCCATCACCCCTACACCCAACTCCTGGTCTCATCGGTACTGCAAAACTAAACCACTCACCGTGTGCGAAACAAAACATAAACCGAGGTCCACCATGAACCCCCTACAACTCCGGGTTGAAAATATCAGCAAAACCTTCGTGCTCCACCACCAGCACGGTATTCGTCTGCCGGTACTGCATCAAATATCACTGGAGGTGAACAGCGGTGAATGTGTCGTGCTACACGGCCATTCCGGGAGTGGAAAATCCACACTGCTACGCTCCCTCTATGCCAACTATCTGCCTGACAGCGGCCATATTTGGATCAAACATCAAGGAGAATGGATCGATATCGTGGCCGCCGAAGCCCGACAAATTATGGCCGTGCGTCACCATACCGTCGGTTGGGTCAGTCAGTTCTTGCGGGTGATCCCACGGATTAGTGCATTAAATGTGGTGATGCAGCCCCTATTAGAACTGGACGTTGATCGGCACACCTGCCAACAACGGGCGCAGGACCTGCTAACCCGTCTCAATGTCCCGCCACGCTTGTGGGACCTGGCCCCTTCAACGTTTTCTGGTGGCGAACAGCAACGGGTTAATATCGCCCGCGGTTTTATTGTGGATTACCCTATCTTGCTGTTGGATGAACCGACCGCATCACTGGACAGCGCTAACAGCGCAGCCGTGGTCAGCCTGATTGATGAAGCCAAACAGCGCGGTACCGCGATTGTCGGGATTTTCCACGATGAGAGTGTGCGTAACCATGTCAGTGATCGTTTACTTACCATGACGCCCGTCCCTTCAGAGATCCACAGGGAGATCCCGGTATGATCCTCAATAACGTCAACCTGATTCTTGAAGAAAGCGTCGTCAGTGGATCGTTGGAAATCGTAGACGGTGTCATCCGCAGTTACAGTGATCGCCCGACACAGTTACCCGCCGCAATAGATGGCGAGAATGGCTGGCTACTGCCAGGGCTGATTGAACTGCATACCGATAATCTGGACAAATTTTTCACCCCGCGTCCCAATGTCGATTGGCCCGCCCATTCAGCGATGAGCAGCCACGATGCGCTGATGGTAGCCTGCGGTATCACCACGGTATTAGATGCGGTTGCCGTTGGTGATGTGCGCGACGGGGGTCACCGGCTGGATAATCTGCAAAAGATGATTAATGCCGTGGTAGATAGCCAGCGGGCTGGCCTGAACCGGGCCGAGCACCGCATTCATTTACGCTGTGAACTACCCCATGAAAGTACTCTGCCACTGTTCGAAGCCCTGATGGCGCAACCTGAGCTATCGTTGGTGTCATTGATGGATCATTCACCAGGACAGCGCCAGTTCGCTTCACGAGAGAAGTACCGTGAATATTATCAGGGTAAATATCATCTTAGCGATCCGCAGATGGCGGCGTTTGAAGAAGAGCAGATCGCGCTCTCCGCGCGTTGGGCAGGGCCTAACCGCTCGGCGATTGCCGCCCAATGTCGCGAGCGAGGCATTGCGCTAGCCAGCCACGATGATGCGACAGCCACTCATGTGGCGGAATCACAAGCACTGGGTAGTGTGATTGCCGAATTCCCAACCACAGAGGTGGCTGCCACCGCCTCTCATCAACTCGGTTTACAGGTGTTGATGGGCGCACCGAATATTGTCCGTGGTGGCTCTCACTCCGGTAATGTTGCCGCTCATCACCTGGCTTCTCTGGGGGTGCTGGATATTTTGTCTTCTGATTATTACCCCGCCAGCCTGATGGATGCAGCGTTCCGTATCGCACACAACGAAAGCAACCGCTTCAGCTTGCCGCAAGCGGTCAATTTGGTGACCCGTAATCCGGCCAGAGCTTTGGGGCTAAATGACCGGGGGGTGATTGCCGAAGGTAAACGGGCTGACTTGATTCTGGCCCGCTCACATGGCGAGAACGTTTATGTGCAAAACGTCTGGCGTCAGGGAATACGGGTGTTCTGATGGCGCGCTTAATCTATCTGATGGGGCCTTCTGGCGCGGGTAAGGATTGCCTGTTATCTGCGCTGCGAAACGCCACACCGCAAAATAGGGTGGTGGCACATCGCTATATTACTCGCCCGGCAGATGCGGGGGCAGAGAACCATGTGGCGCTGAGTAAACAGGAATTTATCCAGCGGGCAGAACAGGGCTTATTTGCCCTGCACTGGCAGGCACATCAGCACTGCTATGCCATTGGGATTGAAATCAACCTCTGGCTGCAACACGGGTTGGACGTGTTAGTCAATGGCTCCAGAGCGTATTTACCTGAAGCTCAACGCCGCTATTGCCACCAACTGTTACCCCTCTGTCTCACCGTCTCCCCAGCGATTCTGGCACAACGGTTGCGGCAACGGGGGCGGGAAAACAGTGAACAGATTGATGCCCGCTTGCAACGGGCGCAACACTATCAGCAGCAACTTCCTCCTCACTGTTTGCAACTGTGTAATGACGGTGAGTTACAACACACCCTGAGCCAACTACAGCAATTACTGACCCTTGATACGCCGTTATCTGACCCCGTTGAGGATAAGCCATGCAATTGACGCTGTTAGGCACCGGATGCGCCCAGCAAGTGCCGGTATTTGGCTGTGACTGTGTGATCTGTACGCAAGCCAGAGTGGACCCCGCACGGCGGCGTAAACCTTGCAGTGCGATGTTGTATTATCAGGGAGAAACCACGTTGATTGACGCAGGTTTGCCGACACTGGATCAGCAGTTTAGGGCGGGTGAAATTCAGCGTTTTTTGCTAACACATTATCACATGGATCATGTGCAGGGGTTATTTCCGTTACGTTGGGGGTGTGGAAATAAGATCCCAGTCTATGGCCCCCCCGATCTGGACGGTTGCGACGACCTATTCAAGCACCCCGGTATTTTGGATTTCAGGCCGCCACTGACCGCTTTCCAACCGTTGCAATGCGGTGAGTTGCGGGTCACCCCCGTGCCGTTGGTCCATTCCAAAATAACTTTCGGCTATTTACTGCAAAGCCCCAACCGGACTATCGCTTATTTAACCGATACTGTTGGGCTATCTGCCGATAGCGCACTGTTTCTGGCCAGTAAGTCTATTGACCTACTGGTGTTGGATTGCAGCCATGCGCCACAGTCACCACCGCCACGCAATCATAACGATGTGACCATGGCATTAGCCATCAGGGATTTATTGATGCCAGAGGAGACGCTACTGACACACGCCAGCCACCAGTTGGATAGGTGGCTCCTCAACAACTCGCTACCCACCGGGGTCAGCGTTGCCTATGATAATCAAACGGTTACGCTGGTATAACTTAGTGCGAATAAGGGGCGCGGACGCACAGCCCCCCCCTGCGGCGTCAAGGACGCAAGGTTGGTTGCATTTGGGCAGATGACAACACCGTAACGCCCTCCTGCGGCGGAGCAAACGCCTGATCCAACATCGCTTGTGCTACATCTTTGGCGTTAATCAAGCGCCATTTAGCCGGTAACAAGGCAAATAGAGGGGCGCTGAGGTTCTCCAACAACCGTGGCGTCGCCCGTTGACCGGCCAACATCGAAGGGCGAGCGAAGGTCAATTGCGGCCAGCCTTGAGCCTGCAAATCCCGTTCCGCTTCCCCTTTAGTGCGGTTATAAAACAGCCACGAATCGGGATTGGCCCCTAATGCGCTCACCAAGAGGAAATGCCGCGCGCCCAGACGCCGGCCGGTTTCACCGCTTAGCAATACCAGCCGATAATCCACCTGACGAAATGCCGCCTGACTGCCCGCCTGCTTGCGGGTGGTCCCCAGAGCGCAAAAGACCAAGTCCACGGGCTCATGCAGCGTTTTCAGCAACTGACCGATATTTTCGCCGTGTGGATTAATCAATTTATTCATAGCAGGCAAGGGGTTACGGGTTGGTGCAATGATCGATGTCACTCGGGCATCCAAACGCAACAGGCGCAATAATTCGCCGCCTACCAGGCCACTCGCCCCCAGTAATAATACCTTCGCCATCTGACCTCCCGATAAAGACCCTAACGCCACCTAGAAAACGGGGCAATCATTGAAACCTATTGCTTCAAAAAATACATACCATAGGCGCTATGGTATAGCACCTGGAAACAATGATTTTTCATGTTTTTGCCCTTAAAAGTGGGTTGCTGATAACAATCATTGTCTTAACCCAATCATTGCCTTAACCCAATCATTGCCTCAACCCAATATTGCCTCAACACATTTGATTGCCTAATCGTTAAACGTCAAAGCAAAACGAAAAAACATAACATGTATTTTTGCTCCACCCAGCGTCAAATGCCTAAAACACCCAATGATCACCCTATGCTGCGGTCACTCGTCCACAAGAAAAAGCCAATCAATGAAATTATAATCATACTAATAATTATATAAATAAACATACCCGTAGGTAACTCAGCGTAACGAGTTATACAGAAAAAGAGGAAAGGCAGATTAAGGAACATGACAAGAACACCCGCCACGCGTGCAGGCCATGCGCCGTAGAAATAAGTACGCTGCGGTAATGCATGATCACTCTTTATACTTTTCTCGTTAACCCAATTCGACATTGCAATAATGAAAGCGTCGCGGAACGCATGAAATATGACAAGATTATCGCCACGCGCCCGAATAAACATTGTCAGGCGACCGGCACGCTTGAGTTTGAGCAAGCCCGCAAAGTTATATGTTGAAATAGTGTCAAAAGGAATTTCTGCATGTTTGTCAAAAACCAAGGCGTTCTTCTTTATTGTCATCATATTTCTTTTACCCCTGAACAGGGTGATAAATAAGAGGAATGGCAAAGCAAAACAAGCAATTGCTATTATTACAGCAGATTCCCAAAAAGCGTGGTTAGAGTACTTATCATATTCCATATAGACAAACATAAAAATAAAGGGAAGTAAAACTGAGGTTAATGCTAACCACTGCCCCACTCTCGTCCCAATTATCACAGAAAATTTCTCGTTATTATTCATACGGTATAGATCACTCTGGTTGTAGATAATAGGTTGCATAGTCAATAAAATCAGTTGCTTATAATAATATGTTCATCACACTGAATGTCTGGATTAATGACAATTAAAAATCAGATGATAACTGTATAATTAATAAGCCATTATTTAAACGAGAGATATCCTATTTTATTGCGGATAAACACTAGGGACGCGACCAATGCAATTTTTTACCAAAGCCGAGGGCGTTATTCGTCATTTTGATTTCCAGCAGATTGAGTTGCCAGAGAGGGGCAGAAGAGACCTTCGCTACCGGAAAACGACGGCAATAACGGTTGCGGGCCGCCTGTTCGGCATCGCCGCTCAAGAGGCTAATTTCACCACGATATTGAATGCCCTTTATCAAGGCGATAGTGCGGGATTGAGTGGCAACCGTGCCAGCCACTTGCGGGTTTATCAACATCAGTTCGCTATGACGGGTGTGCTTTTCTGTCATCAGAAAGAGCGCCATCTGATTTTCGTCAAATACGTAAAAACAGCTAGCGCACCACATATCCATGCCGCTGCCCGCGCATAAGGTCAACACATGTTGCTGGCGCAGGAAGCGGTTGATCAACAGCACGTCATCAGGATTATTCACGTCACTCTCCGGCGTAAAAACAGCGTTCAGTGTACATGAAATTTTCTTCTACTATTTGATCTGACCTGCCAATTTTCCCGCGTTCAACTTTTCCTCATTCAACTTTGCCTCTTTCAACTTTGCCACAACAGGCGATCACGGGATGTCAGAGTCTCGGCCGGGAAAGTGGCTAAGACGGCTTGATAACGTTTGGCATCCTGGGGGTAGCCCCGAGCCGCCTGCAAGAGCAGCCGCAATGCGCTGTCATAATCAATACCGCGCAAGTCACGGTAAGGCCACAGTTCCGGTTCAGCAATAAACGGCAACAGATAATCAACCCCCTGCTGAACATTGCGACCGTCTTGTACCCATTCCCAGCGATCAATCTCTATATGTTCCCCGTAGCGGCACAGCAGTAAATGGGCCTCCATATTAAACAAGGAGTAATGGAAAGGCACGGTGCGCTCCAATTCCATCCACTGCTTACCGTCTTGCGCAATCTGCGCCGCCAGCCGTTGCGTGATCCCTTGACGGATAATGGTGGTTACCAGCCCACGATCGCCGTAGAACATGGCATTAGCCGCACGTTGGACGTCATACCAAGTGCCGTGATTGTTATGCCAGACATATTCAGAATGGCCCACTTCGCTGTGGAACATCCAGTGGTTAAAGTCGCGGAACCACTGCTGCAATACCGCCGTATCTTCTGTATCCAACAATTTGGCTGGTGATATCAGGCCCAGGGTGTCTATCACCATCCACATCATGCGAGTATCAATCAAGCCCGTACCGCGCCCGGACACAATCCCAGGAATGGCCTGGCCGTAATTGAGATGCGGATTCATGCGGGTTTTGGCATCCAAAAACCAGCAACGGATCTGCTCTGCCGCGACCTGTGCATAGCGGCTATTGCCGGTAAAATAGTAGGCCAGCCCCAGTGTCAAACAGCGGTCACACATCCGTGCGATACGCTGAGTATCCGTATCATCGTTCTGGCTCTGCGGGTTGGTATGCCCATCGCGACGCACATAGGGTAAACCGTTAGGCTTGCGCGGGTTAGGCCACCAGTATGTGCCAAAACTATAGTAATCGTGAATATCACCACTGACAGGCAATAACGTCTTGTGGGTGACGCTTTCAGGCGACTGATCGCGCAACATATCCGCTTCACTCAATAACCGACGTAACGCCGGTTGCAGAGGTGAAAAAGGCTGCTGCAATATCGCCTTAGCTTTGATCAGGCAGTTAACATCCAGTGTATATAGTTTCATTGCTGTCACCGCCGTTTTTATTGCTGTCACGGGTGTTTTTATTGGCGTCATGAATATGGCCTCCCTTATGCCGCCTGGCAGTCAACCCTCAACCCCGTAGCAGCATCAAAGATATGGATACCCGCAAGCTTAGGTTGCAGATAGACCGTTTCCCCTTCACTCACCGCTAAACGTTGTTTAAATACTGAGGTAAAGCGGCCCCCACCCGTGCTGCAAAAGAGCTGCATATCCGAGCCAGTATTCTCTATCGCCGTAATGGTCGCTTTCAATGCGCTGGCACAGTGCGTTTCATCTACCACATTAACCTGCTCTGGGCGGATGGCGTAGACCACGTTTTGCCCCTCAGTGACGTGCAATCCAGCGGGCAAAGCCAGCAATGAGTTATCCTCCAATTGCAGCAGGAATTTATCGCCCTCTTGTACCACCGTGCCTTTTAACTGGTTGATTTCAGGCGATCCAATAAAGCCAGCAACAAACAGATTGGCCGGGCGGTCATACAAGTCTAATGGTGAACCAACCTGTTCAATACGCCCTTCACGCAGGACCACGATCATCTGGCCCATGGTCATCGCTTCTATCTGATCATGCGTAACATAAACTGAAGTGGTTTTTAGCCGCTGATGCAGTTCGCGGATCTCCCCACGTACCTGAGTGCGTAATTTGGCATCCAGGTTCGATAATGGCTCATCAAATAGAAACACCTGTGGGTTACGCACAATTGCCCGCCCCATGGCGACCCGCTGACGCTGACCACCGGACAAATCTTTTGGCAGGCGTTCCAGCAGCGCTTGTAAACCGAGTAACTCGGCGGTTGATTCGACCTTTTGGTTAATGTCTGCTTTGGACATCTTGGCCATTTTCAGGGCGAACCCCATGTTTTCACGCACCGTCATCTGGGGGTAAAGCGCATAACTTTGGAACACCATCGCGATGTCACGCATCTTCGGTTCCACATCAGTGACATCTTTATCATTGATGCCGACCGTGCCGCCGGAGATCTCCTCCAGCCCGGCAATCATGCGCAGTAAGGTAGATTTACCGCAACCGCTGGGGCCAACCAGCACGCAGAACTCACCATCAGGGATCTCCAGCGATACATCGCGGATCACATGGATGTCACCGTAAGATTTACACACGTTTTTAAGTACAACCGATCCCATTTTCTTTCTCCCTAGCCTTTAACCGCGCCAGACATGATCCCGCGATTGAAATGTTTTTGCAGACCCAGATACACAATGATGCTCGGCAACATCGCCAACAGCGTGATTGCAATAAAGATGTTCGGGGTGATGCTCTCATCGGTACGTAGCGTGCCGAGGATCACCGGAATGGTGTTCAGACTGTCCTGATTCACCACAATCAATGGCAACAGGTATTGATCCCAAATCATGATAAAGCCGAAGGTCACCACGGTACCCAATGCAGGTTTAACCAATGGCAAGATCACGTGGAAGAAAATTTGCCATTCGCTGGCACCGTCAATGCGTGCCGCCTCTTCCAGCTCTTTTGGAATTGCCGCCATAAATTCGGTCAATACAAAGATAGAGAAGGCCCAGCCGACAATCGGTAGGATCATGCCCAGATAGCTGTTGTACAGCGAGGCATCGATCACCGGCAGTTGCCAGTTGATGATCATATACAAAGGAATGGCGATCACTTCTTCCGGCAGCATCATGGTCGAAAGGATGATCAGACTGGTCAGGGAGACCCCGACAAACTTTTTACGGGCCAACGCATAGGCCGCCAGCGCACTGACTGATACCTGCAACACCGTGCCAAAGAACACCACAATGATCGAGTTCAGCAAGTATTGCCAGACACCGATATCCATCCAGGCGAAGATAAAGTTATCCCATGAGAACTGATTGGGCCATGCCAACAATTCACCGGGTTTCACCGGTGCCCCACTGAATGCCGTGGCAATAATTCCCCAGTATGGGCCAACAAAGACAATCAGCAGCAGACCATAAATTATCCAACGGCCGATACTGTTCCAGCTTTTACTTTTCATTACCAGTCTCCGGCTCGGGTTAGTAACGGGCGATCCGCTTTTTCAAGGTGAGATGACCAATCGTCAGCACCACAGTGAACGCAAATAACAGGAAGGACACCGCAGAGGCATAACCATAATCAAACTGCTCAAAGCCCAATTTATAGATATGCGTCATGATCATTTCCGTCGCATTAGACGGGCCACCGCCAGTGGTGGCGTAAACTTCGGCAAACACGCGGAAGCCACGAATAAATGACAGCATCAGGACCACAGAGAGCGCGGGGATCATGCCCGGTAACGTCACATAACGCAGGCGGTTCCACCAGTTGGCCCCATCCACGTTTGACGCGTCGTATAAATCACGGCTAATCCCTACCAGCCCGGCGATAAAAATCACCATGTTGTAAGGCACGGCTTTCCAGATATGCAACAGCATTACCGTCCACAACGCCTGATCGGTATCCGCCAGAAACCCCTGCGCTTCAATGCTGAACCACGATAAAACGTGGTTCACCACCCCGTTACTGGTCGGGTTGAACAGAATGCGCCACATTTCGGCGACAATCGCTGCACTGGTCACTGCGGGCAGGAAGATCGCGGTACGAATAAAACGCAAATGCCGTGCCGGCCCTTCCAGTAACATCGCCAGAAAGAAGGCGATAAAAGCGGCCACCACCATGGTGACCAGGACATATAACAAGGTGTTGAAGACAGCGGAGTGCAGCGCTTCATCACCAAAGGCGCGGGAAAAGTTGGCAAACCCGACCCACTCATTTGGCTGGTTAAAATTAACCTTGTAGAAACTCATCACCAGCCCCTGCAACATCGGGATGAATTTAAACCAGGTGAAGATGACCAGTGCCGGGGCCAGGAACAGCCACGGAACCAGGTTACGTTTCAGTCGGGGGGTTAGTGTTATCATTATTCACTCACTGCCCTAAGACGTTCTGTTTAGCCAGCTCATCGTTAACTTTCTGATTCACCGCTTTTAATTCTGCGACGATATCACTGTCACAGTTGGCTAAAATACGGTTGAAAGCTTCAGCGGTGACCTGACGAATAGGTGTCCAGTTAGGAACTTGTGGAATATAGCGGCCCTGTTCGGCATACAGATCGGCGAACATGGCCCAACGTGGATCGTCGTAGACCGCTTTGGTATCCACCAATTTATTGATCGACAAGCGCACGACTGGCATATTTTTGGTGCCCATCCCCATGCCTATCTGCTGCCCTTCAGGGGAGATCATGAACTCAATGAATTTCTGAGCAGCTGCTTTTTTCTGGCTGCTTTTCATCATAAAGACCGTGGTGCCTTCAGCCAGCGTAGCCTGCCCTTTCAGCCCCGTCGGTGGTGGGATCACTTCAAAAGCGTCGGTGCCGGGATCTTTATCAAATAACACGATGTGATACGGGCCGGAGAAGAACATGCCACTTTGGCCAGAACGGAATGAAGGGATCGCATCAGCGGTGGTCGCATTGATAGCCCCCGGCTGGACTGTTTTATCGCACACCATTCCACGCATGAAACTCAGCGTTTCAGTGGCTGCAGGCTCCTCCAACGAGGCAATAAATTTACCTTCACCGGCTGGGCGAATAAAGTCACCACCAGCCTGCCAAAGATAGGAGCTGATAAACCAACTGGCGTAGCCACGGGTTGTTGAACCGGGCAGAATAAAGCCGTAAGTATCGTTTTTACCGTTGCCATCGGGGTCATTAAAGGTAAAGGCTTTCGCCAGCGTGCTAATGTCTTGCCAGTTCTTAGGTTGTTCTAACCCCAACTTTTCCCGCCAGTCTTTGCGAATAAATAAGGCAAAGGTTTGAGCAGAAGTAGGAACCCCATAATATTTTCCATCAATATATTGGGTACTTTTCCAAGCGGTATCGAAGATGTTCTCTCCGCCAATAATATTTTTTGGTTCAATTGGTTCGACAATCCCTAGCTGCACAAACTGACCAATAGCCACGGCATCGTTGAAAATCAGGTCAGGTAGCGCGTTACCCGCAGCGGCCCGTGCCAGACGTTGTTCAAAATCAGTAGTGGCATTGAAATACTCAATTTTGATGCCGGTTTTTTTCTCAAACGTGTCAGCTTCTTTTTTATAAATGTTTTTAGAGTCATTACTTGCGCGGATCCACACTTGCAATGTTTCTGCGGCGTGAAGAGAAGGGATCCCCATGGCTAAATAAGTTAACAACAGCAAAGACTTTATTTTTACTTTTGACATTATCATTTGTGTCTTCATCTTAGCATCCTCGTTGAAATCTAATTTTTTATGAATTTACCCAGAAGTTTAAATAAAAAAACAGAATCGTAAAACACTCGGTAGCATTAGAACTCAGAGGAAAACAAAAAACCACACCATAAAAAACAAAACTTAATTCCAATTTGAAATTTCTGCTTGAGATCACATTTGTAAAATTACCAAAAAAAAGATAAAAACTTAATAACCACATAAAAACAGCAGGTTAAATGGTTTATTTTAAAAATTAAAAAAAATATGCAATTACTTAAAATGATGGAAAAACACCTAAAACAGAGATTTAATTTGAAGGCAGTCACAATCTAAATCAATTATTAATAGATAATTCATAAGATAGACTTGGATCACAAAAGTCCAAAAACTTTACCTTAGAATTCAACCAAAATATAAATGAGACAGAATTTATTTTCTCTGTCACCTGCGAATAGAGTCAATAACCACATTGTAAACAAGTGAAATTCCCGTTTAAAATATAAGTAGTAAATATATTTAATTAAGGAAATATTTTTATTTACACCGTTTAATCCATAAAAATAAGGAAAGTGATGATGTTAAACTCTGGTGCTAAAAACCTATTGCTGACTATTCTTCTGGGTACATCCCCCTTTATTTATGCCGCAGAAAGTCATCCGTTGTTATTAAAGATGGACGATATTAACTACAGCATTGAACAGATTAAACAAAACAACCCATTATATGAAAAATCTTATAAAAATCTGATAGCTAAGGCTGATAAAGCACTCAAAAAACCACTGTACTCCGTCATGGATAAAAGCCTCTTGGCCGCCAGTGGTGATAAACACGACTATTACAGTTTTCCGCCTTATTGGTGGCCAGATCCAAGCAAGAAAGACGGTATGCCTTATTTGCGTAAAGATGGGGAAACAAATCCTGCGGCCAACAGTGATGCCACCGATAAAAAGCGCATGAACAACTTCAGTGAAGACGTCTATTATCTGGCGTTGGCTTATAGCTTTACCGGTAAGCCTGAGTATGCCCAAAAAGCGCATGAACAATTGGTTAATTGGTTCGTAAATCCAGAAACTAAAATGAACCCGAATCTACAATATGCGCAGGCCATTCCAGGGATTAACGAAGGCCGAGGTATTGGTTTGATCGATAGCCGGGCGCTAGTTGATGTGATTGATGCCGTTGAATTGATCAGACCCGCCAATGTTCTCAGTGACAGCGATTATCAAGCCATTAAAGGTTGGTATGGTGATTTTTATCAATGGATGACCACCAGCCAAAATGGTTTCGAAGAAGATAACTGGCACAATAATCACGGCACCTATTTTGATATGCAGGCCGCCTCTTTTGCCCTATTCAGCGATCAAAAAGCCGCCGCACAGAAACGTTTGGAAATCACGCAATTGCGCCGTATCCCCTCACATTTTGATATGCAAGGCCGACAAAATGCAGAGCTGGAGCGCACCCGCCCATGGCATTACAGTAACTTCCATCTGGAGGCCTACAACAAATTGGGCCGTCTTGGGGAGGTTGGCGAGAAAGATATCTGGGACTTCAGCCTGGATGAACACAGCCTGAAAAAAGGCTATCAGTACGTTGCTGGTTTCATCAATACCGACCAAGCATGGCCATATAAAGATCTGGACGGAGTACAGGACAAAAAAGCTTTGGTCAATATGATTACGGCCGCTCGCGCCTACCCTGCTGACGTTGAATTCCAACAAAAAGCACAATATCTGATAGCAAAATACCCAGATACCGTTGAGATCTTACTTTACCCAATCACACAGAACCTGATAACGCAAAAATAAGCATCGCCGAGGACACGCCAGATATGAAGCAGTTTACGGATCGGCAGATGGTTAAAATCCGCCAGCGCGTTGTACTACAACCGGAAATGATCGTACTACAACCGGAAATGACCGTACAGCAACCGGAAATGACCGTGCGGCAACCGGAAATGACCGTACAGCAACCGGAAATGACCGTGCGGCAACCGGAGATTATTGCCACGCTGATCGCCGATAATCAGGTGGTTTTAGAGACCGACACACTGGTGCCCGCCACCGGTATCGCCACCTGGAATCATTACTATTATTGCCCTGAGCATGGTGTCCAGTTGGTATGGGATCGCTTTTCACCTCAAGCACACCGCTGTCCGGTAGATGATCATCTTTTTAGCGGCGAACCCTACGACGGTGCCTGGTGGCGGGCATTAAATGGTTTGAACGCCAAAGCCTGCAATCAACTGGGCTTGCTGTGGCAATTAACCGGAGAAATACGT
Source organism: Yersinia similis (assembly GCF_001053095.1). Classification (GTDB taxonomy): domain Bacteria; phylum Pseudomonadota; class Gammaproteobacteria; order Enterobacterales; family Enterobacteriaceae; genus Yersinia; species Yersinia similis. The sequence continues at coordinate 38,331 of NZ_CGBP01000023.1, forward strand.
TACTTCGATAAGGTGCGGGACATTCTGATGAGTTATGCCCGCTACTACCCTGACTATGAAGTCCACGGTGGTATTCCTTATAACGGGCCGGGTAAGGCGAATGCACAGACCCTGTGTGAGGCAAACTGCCTCCTTGATTTTGCCTTGGGCTATGACTTTATCGCTGATACGCTCAGCCAGGAGCAACGTGATTGTATTGCTGAACGCTTATTGCGGGTGGGCGCTGATTTCTTGATGCAACACCGTACCCGTCAGTTGCATAATCATGAAGTTAAAATCAGTAGCGCTATCGCGGTTATTGGCCTGATCCTTGAAGAGGAACACTACATTGAGTTTGCGGTTAACGCAGATTACGGCCTGCGCTATCAGTTGGAGCATGGCTTATTCAATGAAGGGCTATGGTTTGAAGGCTCGGTGCATTATCACTTTTATGCACTGCAAGGTTTTTGGTCATTTGAAAAACTGGCGGCAGGTAGCCGCTATAGCCTACTGGCTCTGCCCTATTACCGCGACATGCTCAGCTTCCCGCTCAAGTTGCTGATGCCTGATGGCACATTCCCGCGTATTAATGATTGTACCGCCGGTCAAGAACAGCTTAATCATGCGCATCTGTATGAATTTGCTTATCAGATCTACGGTAATAGTGAATATGCGGCGGCCCTGCAACATATTTATCGCCAGCAACCCCGTTTAAATCTGGATGCACTGCTGTATGGGGCTGACGCATTACCACTGCAAATTATTGATGTCATCCCGACCGATACACTACATGCACCAGATTGCGGATTAACCATCCTACGCCAACCACAGGCTAGCCGGGCATTGTTGATAAAACACAGCCCGTATGGCGGCGAGCATGATCATTATGATCGGCTGAATTTGATTCTGTTTGACGGCGGCCACGAAGTCCTACCCGATTTAGGCACCACCGGTTATGGCGCACAGTTGCATTATGGTTACTACAAAAACAGCGCCACTCACAATACGCTTAGTATCAACCAAGAAAATCAACCTCCTGCGGTGCCTTACATCCGCCACTGGCATCAGGCAGCAAACTTCAGTTGGCTGGATACCGAGGTCGATTGGAGTCAAACAGCGCCTAAGTTGGACAGCCATACCCGCGTGCAGTGGGATGAAGAGTCTTATCGTGATGTTAAATTCCGCCGCCGTATTTTATGGCTGGAAGATACGGTTATCGATATTAGCAATATCGCTAATCCCCATCAGCAACAGTGGGACTGGACGCTATATATCGATGGAGCCGCGACAGAACAGAAAGGTGAAATGGCGTCCTTCGGTGACAGCGGCCCGATGCAGTATGTGCATCAGGTGACCGCCCAACCACTGAACGGGGTGATTTCGTGCCGTTACCAAACCACAGCACGCCCACTGACACTTTGGTTAGCCGCTGATGCCACGCTATTTCAAGGGCTGGCCCCGGCGAATCCGTCGGTACGTGATCTCAGCTACCTGATGTTACGCAACCAACAACCAGAGGCTCAGGTAACCTGTGTTTTTGACTTGAATGACAGTAACCCGTTACTGCACGTTGAGGTGAAAACTAACGGTGAAACATTATCGATAGAATTAACCCGCCAACAGCAGACCATGCGGATAAACATTCCTTTAACCAGCAACCAACTGCCGCAATTTAGCCAGGCGTATCCATCTTAGCTAGGTGTATCTATCGCGGGGCCGCTTTTGCCCCGCTTCTCCGACTTCGTCTACTATCTGTTTTCTTCTCTTACACTGTTTTCTTCTCTTATACTGTCTGCTTCCCCTCTACTGTCTTCCGCCTACGGCACTCGGCCCTTCATCCACTCGCTATACTCTCGTGGCATTAACCCAATTTGCTGCTGGCAGATAAAAAGTCAGGATGCAATGCGTTGTTCCAGTGATAACATGCGGAACCGTTACCCTCGGACTGGAACAAGATTATGTCAGACAGCCTTTGGCATCTCTATTTGCTGCGTACCTCCAGCGGCATGCTCTATACCGGCATTACCACCAATGTAGCACGGCGGTTAGCACAGCATCAGGCGGGGAAAGGGGCAAAAGCGCTACGGGGCAAAGGGGAGTTAACGTTGGTCTTTCATTGTGAAGCTGGCGACCATTCGACTGCCTTAAAACTGGAGTACCAAGTCAAGCAGCTCAGTAAACAGCAAAAAGAAAAGCTGGTGATTAACCAGCCTTCCTCGTTAATGCCGTTATTGACAGTAAAACCGAATTAACGGCCCAACATATTGCTGCTAAAAGCGATTGAACGGGGCAGAGAACACCACTTCACCTTCGGCATTAACCAGCGTATCTTCTGCCAGTGCATATATCTGGAAAGCCTCTTCGCTACCGGGCCAACGGCAGGTTAGTTGATGGCGGGCTGCCGGTACAAAACCAAAACGTGAGTAGTAAGCTGGCGCACCTAGCACCACCACAGCGGCATAACCGAACTCATTCAGGGCATCAAGGCCCTCATACACCAACTTTTCACCCAAGCCCTGCCGACGCAAGCCCTCCTCCACGGCCAGTGGTGCCAATGCGACCCATTGGCGATCTTCACCACCGACCTCAACCGGGCTGAACGCCGCATAGCCGATAACAACACCTTCATCGTCAGTCGCCACAACCCCAAGCGTCAGCAAGCCATCTTCACGCAGTTGTTGTACCAGCTCCGCTTCATCATCCTGCTGGAATGCCCGACGCAGTAAAGCATCGATCCCCGGAGCATCGACCGGAATTTCAACCCGGATCAACACGATGCTAACCCGCGGGAAGTTGCCACCACGCCCTCTTGCTGACCCGCTTCGATAAACTCAGCCAACTGTTGCAAACCGACACGCAGTAGTGTCGGCATCGATTCCAAATCAATGGCATCCATTAAGTTTTTAACATACAGGCCCAATTCGGTATCCCCTTCAATACGTAACCGGCGCTGGAAAAACAGCGTATCCGGATCTTCTTTACGGGCAGCGATCAAGATCAGATCGTTGGCATCACCACTAAAGCTGACATCGGCGTCAGCCTGTTGGCTCACGAGCAGCTTGCCATTTTCTACCGTCACAAACCATTGTAACGCAAGGTCACTGACCTCGATTTTTAACCAACGAGACTCAAGAAACGCCAACTCACCGTCCAGCAGAGCCTGACGGAATTGCCAGTCCAGCATGTGTTCTAGTACCTGACGCTGCAAGGCAAATGGTGTGACTTTTAATGGACCTCGTAGCAGCGCCGGCCCTTGACGCACAAGATGTGCTCGTAGTTTTCCCAACACAGGCGGTGACTCCTTGTAATCCTGAATAAAATGATAGCACTGAATAAAATGACAATGCCAAGTACGGCTATTCTGCCACATTGCTAACCTATGAAAATGGGCTATATCGACAAATTTTGCATCAGAACATCTTCAGATGTATTGCTAAATATCAGAAGAATGTCACCAATGCGAAAGAAACTGCCTTAAATCAAGGTGCGATGTGAAGAGGTTAACTAAAATTACCGCTGGATAAAATACCAAGATCATCTATGCCCCCACATCTGCAACTTGAATTTGCAACTTGAAGCATGAGGGGTATATCAGGGAAATTCTATGGAGCTGCTGTGTCCTGCGGGTAACTTACCTGCATTAAAGGCCGCAATCGACAATGGTGCCGATGCGGTTTATATCGGTTTGAAAGATGATACTAACGCCCGCCATTTTGCTGGCCTCAATTTCACCGATAAAAAGCTACAAGAAGCCGTTAACTACGTTCATAGCCGTAAACGTAAATTACATATCGCCATTAACACTTTCGCCCACCCTGACGGCTATGCACGCTGGCAACGGGCGGTGGATATGGCCGCGCAACTTGGGGCTGATGCGCTGATACTGGCAGACCTGGCGATGCTGGAATATGCCGCTGAACGTTATCCGCAGGTTGAGCGCCATGTCTCGGTACAAGCTTCCGCCACCAACGATGAAGCCATCCGCTTTTATCAACGCCATTTCGATGTCGCGCGAGTAGTATTACCGCGTGTGCTCTCAATGCATCAGGTAAAGCAGTTATCGCGTACCAGCCCGGTTCCGCTGGAAGTCTTTGCTTTTGGTAGTTTGTGTATTATGGCTGAAGGCCGTTGCTATCTTTCTTCCTATTTGACCGGTGAATCACCCAATACCGTGGGGGCCTGCTCACCCGCACGCTTTGTCCGTTGGCAACAAACCCCACAAGGGATGGAATCCCGCCTAAACAACGTGTTGATCGACCGCTACGAAGACAATGAGAATGCCGGTTATCCTACGCTGTGCAAAGGCCGCTATCGAGTAGATGGCCAGCTCTACCATGCACTGGAAGAACCGACCAGCCTGAATACACTTACGCTATTACCCGAGTTATTTGCTGCCAATATTGCCTCAGTAAAAATTGAAGGACGCCAGCGCAGCCCTGCCTATGTCAGTCAGGTTGCCAAAGTCTGGCGACAGGCAATTGACCTCTATCAGGCTAATCCGGCGCAATTTACCGCCAAAGCAGAATGGATGGAGCAACTGGGCGCAATGTCCGAAGGTACCCAGACAACACTGGGCGCTTATCATCGTAAGTGGCAGTAGCCGGAGGAAATATGAAGTACGCCTTAGGCGCAGTACTCTATTACTGGCCAAAGACTGAGATTGAAACCTTTTATCAAGCGGCCGCCAACAGCAGTGCCGATATTATTTATCTGGGCGAAAATGTCTGTACTAAGCGCCGTGAAATGAAGGTCGGTGACTGGTTGGCATTAGCCAAAGCCGTCGCAAGCAGCGGCAAACAAGTGGTGATTTCTACGCTGGCGCTGTTACAGGCACCGTCCGAATTGAATGAACTGAAACGTTATGTGGAGAATGGCGAGTTTTTACTGGAAGCCAATGACCTCGGTGCGGTGAATATGGCCGCCGAGCGCGGACTACCGTTTGTCGCTGGCCACGCACTGAATTGCTACAACGCCTATACCCTGCGCATTTTACACCGTCAGGGCATGATACGTTGGTGTATGCCAGTTGAGCTGTCCCGTGACTGGTTGAGAAATGTACTGCAACAGTGCGACGAATTAGGATTTCGTCATCAATTTGAAGTTGAAGTTCTGAGTTACGGTCATCTGCCTCTGGCGTATTCCGCCCGTTGCTTTACCGCTCGCTCAGAAGACCGCGCCAAAGATGAGTGCGAAACCTGCTGCATTAAATATCCACAAGGGCGCAAGGTGATGTCACAAGAAGACCAACAGGTCTTCATCCTAAACGGTATTCAGACCCAAAGTGGCTACTGCTATAACCTCGGCAATGATCTGATCTCAATGCAGGGGTTGGTGGATATCATCCGTCTTTCGCCACAAGGCCCTGAGACCCTTAGCGTTATCGATCAATTCCGTGCTAACGAACAGGGTCTGTCACCGCTACCTGTAGCCAATAAAGCAGATTGTAACGGCTACTGGCATCGTGTTGCCGGGTTAGAACTGGTGTCGTAAACGGCCTTGCCTTATAAAGCAATAACAGGGAGATCATCACTGACCTCCCTGTTATTCATACTTATTAACTCTTAATCACAGCGGCACTTTATAGACCAAAGATGTACCCGATAGACTAAAGATGTGCCCGCGAAAAAATGTCTACCCTTTGGCTGAGTCAGATACCCCACCATCTAAAACTTTATACAACGTAATCACATTGGTTGAGATCCTCCGGTTTAGCGAAAATGTCACTGAAGGTGAAGAGGATTGATCACAAGTGACAAGAATGAACGCCACAAACAACAGGGGAAATAACCTTTTCTTCTTCGTAGGCTCACTCGTCTTTTAATCGCCGCATTTATTCCCCCTTCAGCAACGGTTATTTAGATTATGCTGCCAGAGTAATAGCCTCATGTTTTACGTCATTTTTGGTGAGTCAATTAATGCGGCTATATACCCTAAATAATGCGGGTTACAGGAAGGCGGCAAGCGAGATAATCCCGATAAGTTTACATAAGTAAGTGATTCGGGTAAGTGTGCGCAGATAATAATCCTGTATTTTCAAGTACTAACCTACAACTTCAAGTACCAACAAGAAGATAATGCGTTCGCCCTTCAAGCGACTCGATATAAGGTTAAGATGGACGATTCTATGATTGATAACACCAGTTCTGTAGTCGATAAAAATACTGTCCCCCTTTCTGTGCTCGATTTATCCCCGATAGCACAGGGTAAAACAGCACGGGATGCATTTCATGCTTCACTGGATTTAGCACAACATGCTGAAAAATGGGGATATCAGCGCTACTGGCTCGCTGAACACCACAATATGACCGGTATCGCCAGCGCGGCGACTTCGGTGCTGATCGGCTATATTGCAGGTGGCACGAATAAGATCCGCGTCGGCTCTGGTGGTGTCATGCTGCCGAACCATTCACCGCTGGTGATTGCTGAGCAGTTCGGTACTCTCGCGTCGCTCTATCCTGACCGTATCGATCTCGGTTTGGGCCGTGCACCCGGTAGCGATCAACGCACCATGATGGCGTTACGTCGTCATCTCTCTGGTGAGGTGGATAACTTCCCAGCCGATGTGCATGAACTGCAGAATTACTTTGCCGAGGTACAGCCGGGGCAAGCAGTACAAGCAGTTCCAGGTCAGGGGCTGCATGTTCCGCTGTGGCTGCTAGGCTCCAGTCTGTATAGCGCACAACTGGCCGCCGCTATGGGCCTGCCGTTTGCCTTTGCCTCACATTTCGCCCCGGATATGTTGTTGCAGGCACTCTCGCTATACCGTGAGAACTTTAAACCATCCGCTCAATGGCCAAAACCCTATGCCATTGTCTGCGTAAACGTGGTCGCGGCAGATAGCGAGCGCGATGCACGCTTCCTGTTTACCTCGATGCAGCAACAATTTGTAAGCCTGCGCCGAGGGACACCGGGTCAGTTACCGCCACCGGTGGATAATATGGAGGCAATTTGCTCGCCAGCGGAACAGTTTGGTGTTGATCAGGCGCTGCGCTTATCCATCGTCGGTGATAAAAGTAAAGTACGCCATGGGCTTCAGTCACTATTACGGGAAACACAGGCTGACGAATTGATGATTAATGGCCAAATTTTTGATCATCAAGCACGGCTGTATTCCTTTGAAACCGTTGCCAGCTTACAGCAAGATTTGATGCATACCCCGCGCCTGTAATATCGCAGGCAGACACAAATTGCAACCATAAAAAAACCAGCCCGAAGGCTGGTTTTTACGTTTAATCATCAGAGATGACTAAGCGAACTTATGCATCACCGAAGCGACGACGGGCTGGTGCAGCAGCGGCAGGTGCGGCAGCATCATCACGACGTGGAGCCGCAGGACGCTGACCATCGCGGTTACCACGACGCTCACCGCCACCCGCAGGAGCACGATCACCGCTGAATGAACGACGAGGAGGTGCACCTGCGCCTTCACGACGTTCGCCACTGAATGGACGACCACCGCCACGACGCTCACCACCGTTACCACCCGCTGGACGCTCACGGCGTTCATGCGGCTGTGCATCACCCAACAGCTGCATGTTCAGCGGCTTGTTCAGGATACGGGTACGGGTGAAGTGAGATAACATTTCGCCCGGCATGCCTTTTGGCAGCTCAATCGTTGAATGAGAAGCAAACAACTTGATATTACCGATATAACGGCTGCTGATATCACCTTCATTAGCGATAGCGCCAACAATATGACGAACTTCAACACCATCATCGCGGCCCACTTCAATGCGGTACAGTTCCATCTCGCCAACATCACGACGTTCACGACGAGCAGGGCGCTCACCACCATCACGGCTATCAGCAGAACGACTGTCAGAGCGGTTATCGCGACGGCTGTCACCACGATCACGGCTACCACGATCGTTACCACGGTCATCACGTGAATTGAATTCACGCTGCGGACGACGAGGTGCTTCTGGTGGCAGGATCAGAGGACGTTCGCCCTGCGCCATTTTCAGCAGTGCAGCAGCCAGAGTCTCGATATCAAACTCTTCTTCCGGTTGCAACTTAGCCAGCAATGCGCGGTACATATCCAAATCACTACTTTCCAGCTGTTGGCTGACCTTAGCGGCGAATTTAGCTAAACGACGTTCGCTCAGTAAATCTGCATTTGGCAACTCAACTTCAGGGATCGTCAGCTTCATGGTACGTTCGATGTTCTGCAACAGGCGACGTTCACGGTTCTCAACGAACAGCAACGCGCGACCTGCACGACCTGCACGACCAGTACGGCCGATACGGTGAACATAAGACTCTGAATCCATAGGGATATCATAGTTTACGACCAAGCTGATACGCTCAACATCCAAGCCACGGGCAGCTACGTCAGTTGCAATCAGAATATCCAGACGGCCATCTTTCAAACGCTCCAGCGTCTGCTCACGCAGTGCCTGGTTCATATCACCATTCAGTGCAGCGCTGTTATAACCGCTACGCTCAAGGGCTTCTGCTACTTCCAACGTCGCGTTTTTGGTACGTACGAAAATAATAGCAGCATCGAAATCTTCAGCTTCCAGGAAACGTACCAGCGCTTCATTTTTACGGTAACCGCCGCCCACTCTCCAGTAGCTCTGGCTAATGTCAGGACGGGTCGTTACGCTAGATTGAATGCGGACTTCCTGTGGCTCTTTCATGAAGCGACGCGTAATACGACGAATCGCTTCTGGCATGGTTGCAGAGAACAACGCGGTCTGATGTTCAGCCGGGATCTGCGCCATAATCGTTTCAACGTCTTCGATAAAGCCCATGCGCAGCATTTCATCTGCTTCATCCAACACTAAACCGCTCAGGTTGGACAGGTTAAGGGTACCGCGTTTCAGGTGGTCTAACAGACGACCTGGGGTACCAACAACAACTTGTGGCCCCTGGCGCAAAGCGCGTAATTGAACGTCATAACGCTGACCGCCGTACAGGGCCACCACGTTGACGCCATTAATGTGTTTAGAGAAACTGGACAGCGCTTCAGCAACCTGAACAGCCAATTCACGGGTTGGTGCCAACACCAGAACCTGTGGCGACTTCAGATCAGCTTTAATATTGTGTAACAGCGGCAGACCAAACGCGGCTGTTTTGCCACTGCCTGTTTGCGCCATACCGAGAACATCACGGCCGTTTAACAGGTGTGGAATACATTCCAACTGGATAGGAGATGGTTTTTCATAACCAAGATCAGTCAGAGCGGAAAGAATTGGAGCGGACAGCCCCAGATCAGCAAAAGAGGTTTCAAGCTCAGTAGTCATGTACACGTGCCTCATTAATAATGGCAGCCAGTCTACATAACTCGTCGAGAAAATTTTCAGTCATTTTCATTGAAAAGTGTGAACCGGCTCAAATTAGATTATAAAACGAACAAAAAGGCCATCACCTGTTAGGGTGATTAACTTTGGTAAAAACCAAGGTATATCAGGCTGATAGTTGTTCGTCAGCTATTGCTGGTCCGATTCCGATAGGTCGTCTTGTTCTTGGCCCAAAAGTGCCAATTCCAACAATGCATAGCGGTGCTCAACAAAGTTATGAACGTTGTTAGCTACCGTCAGTTTGAACAGCACCGAAGCGGTGTTCTTGTCCCCCAGACTTAGGTAATGTTTACCTAAATAGAAGTCAGTTTCACTGAGATGCTCAGCGAGCGAAGTGTTATCCGTTGCATCTGCCTTGAGCCTTTCCATCAGCGATTTTTCGCTGATCTTGCCCAGGTAGAATTCGACAATATTCCATCCCCATTGCCCTCTGTCCGATTTTTCATAGCGTTGCTGTAACGCTACTACAGCTGCTTTAGGATCGATTTCTCTTTCCACCAGATACAGCCATAATGAACGGAAGGGATCATTTGGATCGTCTTGATAAAACGCCTGCAGATCATCCTGCGCCAACGGAAGTCGACCGCCATAATACAAGGCGATACCCCGGTTTAAACGCGCGTAATTGTAAGTTGGATCAAGCTCTAGTACAGAATCAAACGCTTCATAGGCAGCATCAAAATTGCCTGCCTGCGTTAAATATATGCCAAGATAGTTAAAAACCTCTGGCATATCAGGACGAATAGCTAACGCTTGCGAAAAATCATTTCGCGCTAGTGCCCGTAGCCCGAGGCTATCATACAGCACTCCGCGCTCATATAAAAGCTGTGCGCGCTCATCATCCGTAAGTGCCCGACTTGCAAGGATTTGTTCCATGCGTGCCAGAATCACTTCCTGTTGTAACGTTGGTTGCAACGGAATTGCCAAAACCTCGTCTTTACGCCAATCATGGTTGCTGCATCCTGCCAGCATGAGTGCTGTCGCAACGTAACACCAGCGCAAGAAAGGCTTCATTTCCTACTCCCGAAGACAAACATTGGACAAACATCCTTTCATCCATTTGTTTAACACAAGAGCATCCCGCCCCTGAGATAACACAGCCCCTTACCGATGAGTAAGGAGCTGTGGAATGACTTAATTACTCTGCTGCTTCTGGTGCTGATGCTTCTGCGTCAGGAGTAGTGGCTTCTTTGATGCTCAGGCGGATACGGCCCTGGCGATCAACTTCCATTACTTTAACTGGCACATCTTGGCCCATCTGCAGGTAGTCTGTCACTTTCTCTACACGCTTATCAGCGATTTGAGAAATATGTACCAGACCTTCTTTACCACCACCGATAGCAACAAATGCACCGAAATCAACGATACGAGTTACTTTACCCGCATAAACACGACCCACTTCGATTTCAGCTGTAATCTCTTCGATACGACGGATAGCGTGTTTTGCTTTATCGCCATCAGTTGCTGCAATCTTAATGGTACCATCATCTTCGATTTCAATCGTGGTGCCAGTTTCATCAGTCAGCGCACGGATCACCGAACCACCTTTACCGATCACATCCTTGATTTTCTCAGGGTTGATCTTCATGGTGTAGATGCGTGGAGCAAACTCAGAGATATCGCCACGTGGTGTGCTGATAGCCTGTTCCATCACGCCCAAAATGTGCAGACGCGCACCTTTAGCTTGATTCAGAGCTACCTGCATGATTTCGCGGGTAATACCTTCAATTTTAATGTCCATTTGCAGTGCAGTCACACCGTCACGGCTACCGGCTACTTTAAAGTCCATGTCGCCCAAGTGATCTTCGTCACCCAGAATGTCAGACAGAACGACAAAGTTATCACCCTCTTTCACCAGGCCCATTGCAATACCAGCAACAGCGGCTTTAATTGGCACGCCCGCATCCATCAGGGCCAGAGAAGCACCACAAACAGAGGCCATTGAGGAAGAACCATTAGACTCGGTGATTTCAGAAACCACACGAATAGTGTAAGGGAACTCGCTCGCACTTGGCATCACAGCCAGAACACCACGTTTCGCCAGACGGCCATGGCCAATCTCACGACGCTTAGGTGAGCCAACCATACCTGTTTCACCAACAGAATACGGAGGGAAGTTGTAGTGTAGCAGGAATGAATCCGTGCGCTCACCCATCAACTCATCAATGTTTTGTGCGTCACGTGCCGTACCCAGCGTAGCGGTAACCAGAGCCTGAGTTTCACCACGAGTGAACAAGGCTGAACCATGAGTACGTGGCAGTATACCAGTACGCACATCCAAACCACGGATCATGTCTTTTTCACGACCATCAATACGTGGCTCACCACGCAGTACACGGCTACGCACAACATCTTTCTCAACGCTGGCCAGGATATCCTGAATTTCAGCTGCATCTAATGTGTCATCCTGCGCTAATAGCGCTTCGGTCACGTCAGCTTTGATAGCATCAACTTGAGTATAACGTTCTTGTTTTTCAGTGATACGGTATGCATCGCCCAGACGCGCTTCAGCCAGTTCAGCAACACGCGCATGCAGTGCTTCGTTGACGGGCTCAGCCTGCCAATCCCACTTAGGTTTGCCAGCTTCTGCAACCAAAGCGTTAATATTTTCAATCACAACTTGCTGTTGTTCGTGGCCGAAGACGACCGCACCCAACATTTGATCTTCGGACAGAATATCGGCTTCTGACTCAACCATCAGTACTGCACCCGCAGTACCGGCAACAACCAGATCCAAACGGCTCTCTTTTAACTCGTCAGTGGTTGGGTTCAGCACATACTGGTCGTTGATAAAACCAACACGAGCAGCACCGATTGGGCCGTTAAATGGAATGCCTGACAAGCTCAGTGCCGCAGATGCACCAATCAGTGCCACGATGTCTGGGTTAATTTGTGGGTTAACCGAAACGACGGTTGCAATCACCTGAACTTCGTTCAGGAAGCTGTCTGGGAACAGTGGACGAATTGGGCGGTCAATCAGGCGTGAAGTCAGTGTTTCGCCTTCACTTGGGCGGCCTTCACGACGGAAGAAGCTACCTGGGATACGGCCAGCAGCGTAAGTACGCTCCTGATAGTTAACCGTCAGAGGGAAAAAACTCTGGCCTGGTTTGGCTTTCTTTTGACCAACAACAGTCACGAATACTGCAGTGTCGTCCATGCTTACCATTACGGCTGCAGTGGCCTGGCGAGCCATCATACCAGTTTCGATAGTTACGGTATGTTGACCATACTGGAATTTACGAATAATCGGAGTCAGCAAAATTGTACCCTTATGCTTTGCGGTGCCTGATCGTATTGACGATCGAATCCACCTGTTACTGATACCTTCACACTGCATCCTCGCGACTAATGACAATCCTTAACTTTCATTAAGTTAAAGTCTCTCATTAGCCGCGCGAACCTCTGCATTGGAAGATCCTATTTATAAATCTTATATAATAATAACAATATACTAACGTATTCTATCATTACTTCTTAGAAAAAAGGGGCCAACTTGGCCCCTTTCTCCTGAAACTCGCAGACTTAGCGACGCAGACCTAGACGTTCGATCAAGGAAGCGTAACGCGCTACATCTTGACGCTTCAGGTAATCCAGCAGCTTACGACGCGTGGATACCATACGCAACAGACCACGACGGCTATGGTGATCTTTTTTGTGCTCGGAGAAGTGACCTTGCAAATGGTTAATTTGAGCAGTCAACAGAGCAACCTGAACTTCGCTTGAACCGGTGTCATTAGTACCGCGACCGAAGTCAGCAACAATTTTAGCTTTCGCTTCAACACTTAGAGACATGATACAACTCCAAATATATAAATGAATTAAGACAGGCGCCGATCTCTAATTCAGCAACCCAATATGTAAGCCGCACTATTCTACTCTTTGAATCGAGGGATCGCAAGGCAGGCCGTGTGGCCTACTTTTTATTTTCAACAGGCAGATTTTCTACTTCCACGCTTTCCACAACCAAACGTTTAGGGGCAACGCGGCCATCTTCTGCGATAGTGCCAATACCAATGAAATTACGCTCTTTACCTTCAGTGATTCGGACCATTCCCTCACTGGGAGCACCAGACACATGCACCGGTTGCCCCTGTTTTACATAAGCAGCAACTGAAGGTAACAGATTGACTTCAGGGAAATTAAGAACGGCACTGTCCATCGGCAATAAGAGTGAATCCAGCTCAGAGTTAGGCGAACGTTCCTCTGCCTGCGCAGCCTCAACCATCGCCGTTAACTGCTCTAAGGTTACCATGCGTTCGCTCGGGTAAGTCGCAACCTGCAAGCGACGCAGATAACTTACATGTGCGCCGCAACCCAGTAATTCACCCAAGTCATCGATGATAGTACGAATGTACGTTCCTTTCGAACAGTGAATTTCCAGTTCCAGATCATTGCCTTCCCAACGGATGAAAAGCAACTCGTAGACCGTAATGCTGCGAGCCTCACGTTCGACTTCAATCCCCTGACGGGCATATTCGTAAAGAGGCTTACCTTGATGTTTCAACGCAGAATACATGGAAGGGATCTGCTGGCTTTCACCGCGGAAACTCTCCAGTGCAGTATCGATCTGAGCCTGAGTGATACTGACCTCACGCTCACTGATTAACGCACCTTCCGCATCTGAGGTATCCGTGCGCTGCCCCAGCCGAGCAACAACCCGGTAACGTTTATCTGAATCGAGTAAGAATTGAGAAAACTTAGTCGCTTCACCCAGACAAATAGGCAGCATACCTGTTGCTAACGGATCGAGAGCGCCAGTGTGACCGGCACGGTTAGCGCTAAAGAGACGTTTTACTTTTTGCAAAACGTCATTAGAAGAGAGGCCTAGCGGCTTATCCAATAGCAAAATGCCGTTAATGTCACGGCCGCGACGACGTGGACGACCCATTACTTCTCCTCGTCACTACCTGGATTAACCTGACGCTCTACATCATTTTTGATGACATTGCTCACCAGGTTAGACATCCGCATCCCTTCAATCAGGGAGTTATCATAGGCAAAGGTCAGCTCTGGCACGATACGCAGACGCATGGCTTTCCCCAGCAAAGTGCGGATATAACCTGAAGCATCTTGCAAAGCTTTAATGCCGTTTTTAACCGTATCTGGATCTGCGTTATCAGTTAACACATTCAAGAAGGTCACAAATACTTTAGCGTAGGCTAAATCACGGGACAGTTCGATGCCAGACACTGTAGCCATACCAACACGAGGATCTTTGATTTCGCGCTGTAAGATGAGTGCGATCTCTTTTTGCATTTCCTGCGAAACACGCTGAGAACGACTAAATTCTTTTGCCATTTGGATTCTCCAGACAGTTTGGGGGGCCAAAGCCCCCCAAATGGATATTTGCAAATCAGAAGTGCTTAAGCAATGGTACGTTTGATTTCGATAATTTCGAAGACTTCGATCACATCACCGGTACGGACATCATTGTAGTTCTTAACGCCGATACCACATTCCATGCCGTTACGAACTTCGCTAACGTCATCTTTGAAGCGGCGCAGGGATTCCAGCTCACCTTCGTAGATAACCACGTTGTCACGCAGAACACGGATTGGATTGTTACGTTTAATCATACCTTCAGTAACCATACAACCCGCGATGGCGCCAAATTTCGGTGATTTAAAGACATCACGAACTTCAGCCAGACCAATGATTTGCTGTTTGTACTCAGGTGCCAGCATGCCACTCATTGCCTGTTTCACTTCGTCGATCAGGCTATAAATTACTGAATAGTAACGCAGATCCAAGCCTTCAGTTTCCACTACACGACGCGCTGAAGCATCAGCACGAACGTTAAAGCCAAGAATGATTGCGCCAGATGCAGCGGCCAGTGTTGCATCAGTTTCGGTGATACCACCAACACCTGAACCAACAATCCGGACTTTCACTTCATCAGTAGACAGTTTTTCTAGTGAGTCGCAGATAGCTTCACAGGAGCCCTGTACGTCAGACTTGATAACAATGTTCAGTTCAGAAACTTCACCTTCGGTCATGTTAGCAAACATGTTCTCCAGCTTAGATTTCTGCTGACGAGCCAGCTTAACTTCACGGAATTTGCCCTGACGATACAGTGCAACTTCACGGGCTTTCTTCTCGTCACGAACAACAGTCACTTCGTCACCGGCAGCAGGGACGCTGGACAAGCCCAGAATCTCAACCGGAATAGACGGACCCGCAGAAGTAATATCGCGGCCTAACTCATCACGCATCGCACGGACACGGCCATATTCAAAGCCACACAGTACGATATCGCCTTTGTTCAAGGTACCTTGTTGGACCAGCACAGTTGCCACAGGGCCACGGCCTTTGTCTAGGAAGGATTCGATAACCACACCGTTTGCCATACCAGTACGCACGGCTTTCAGTTCCAGGACTTCAGCTTGCAGAAGGATGGCGTTCAATAATTCATCAATGCCGATACCCGCTTTCGCTGATACGTTGATGAACTGAGACTCACCGCCCCACTCTTCAGGCTGGATACCGTACTGAGACAATTCCGTTTTAACGCGATCTGGATCAGCTTCTGGTTTATCGATTTTATTCACTGCAACCACAACCGGCACCTTCGCCGCTTTAGCATGCTGAATAGCTTCGATAGTTTGTGGCATCACGCCATCGTCCGCTGCAACAACCAGCACCACGATATCCGTCGCCTGAGCACCACGAGCACGCATTGATGTAAACGCTGCGTGTCCTGGGGTGTCCAGGAAGGTGATCATGCCGTTTTCAGTTTCAACGTGATAAGCACCGATGTGCTGAGTAATACCACCAGCCTCACCTGACGCCACTTTCGTGGAGCGGATGTAATCCAGTAAAGACGTTTTACCGTGGTCAACGTGGCCCATGATGGTCACAACCGGAGCGCGGTGCTCAGCGGCAGCTTCAACACCAATATCACGGTCACTCATCAGGGCTTCTTCCAGCTCGTTCTCACGACGCAGGATAACTTTGTGACCCATCTCTTCAGCAACCAGCTGTGCTGTTTCCTGATCGATAACCTGATTAATGGTTGCCATTGCACCCAGTTTCATCATTGCTTTGATGACCTGAGAACCTTTAACCGCCATTTTGTTGGCTAATTCAGCAACCGTCACTGTCTCGCCAATCACAACATCACGGTTCACCGCAACAACAGGCTTGT
This sequence comes from Yersinia similis, assembly GCF_001053095.1. Taxonomy (GTDB): domain Bacteria; phylum Pseudomonadota; class Gammaproteobacteria; order Enterobacterales; family Enterobacteriaceae; genus Yersinia; species Yersinia similis. The sequence goes on from NZ_CGBP01000023.1 coordinate 54,756, forward strand.
TAAAGCTCTGCTGTAATGTGCTTGGTTTACGTTTGCCTTTGCGGCCAACAGCACGTGCTTCTTCGCGATCAGCTTTAGACTCAGAGAGTTTATTGCCTTTCTTCTGTTTAGTCGCTTTACCGCCACGAGTACGGCTGCGGCGATCACCTTCAACTTTGGCGTCGTTTTCATCTTCCGCGGCGCGTGCATGTTGTGAGGTGGTGACATGATAGTCAGCAGACTCAGTCTGCTCAGCCACTGGCTCAGGCCATTTGCCTTCATTTTCGGCTGCCATTTTACGGGCTTCCTCAGCAACGCGTTTTGCGTCTTCTTCGACCTTACGGCGTGTTTCTTCTTCTACAGAGCGTTTTAGCTCGGCAGCTTCAGCTTCACGACGTGCTTTATCGGTCTGAGCTGGCTTAGTTTTTTCGTCGGTTTGTTGATTCGTCACTTTTTCTTTTTCCGCTGCTTGCCGCTTAGCTTTTTCAGCGGCCTCACGTTTGGCTTGTTCTTCGGCCTCACGCTTAGCTTTTTCTTCAGCGATTTTCTGCGCTGTGGCTTCCGCTTCACGTTGTGCCTGCTCTTCCGCTTCACGCTGTGCCTGTTCTTCCGCTTTCGCTTGTTCAGCTTCCGGCGTATTTACATAAGTGCGTTTCTTGCGGACCTCTATTTGCACCGATTTACTTTTCCCGCCGGTGCTCGGAATATTCAAGGTGCTACGCGTTTTGCGTTGCAACGTGAGTTTGTTAGGCACACTACCATGTTCACGGTTTAAGTGTGCCAGCAGTATTTCTTTTTCTTGCTGGGTAACTGAGTCTACGTCAGACTTCTTGATCCCTGCATCAGCAAACTGCTGTACCAGGCGATCAACCGGGGTCTGAATCTCTGCTGCCAGCGATTTTACGGTTACATCTGTCATGCTGTTCCTTCCTGCTACAGTTTATTACGCATTATCGCCAAACCAACAGATATTACGTGCGGCCATAATCAGCTCACCGGCTTGCTCATCGCTAAGCCCTTCAATATCTGCCAAATCGTCGATACCCTGCTCGGCAAGATCTTCCAGCGTACATACACCGCGCGCAGCCAATTTGAATGCCATGCTACGTTCCAGACCCGCTAAATTCAACAGGTCATCAGCGGGTTTCTGGTCGCCAAAACTTTCTTCTTGTGCCAGGGCCAGCGTGGTCAATGCAGCTTTGGCGCGATCACGCAGCGCTTCAACCGTATCTTCGTCAAGACCATCGATTTCCAGAAGTTCTTTCATTGGCACATAAGCCAACTCTTCCAGAGAAGAGAAACCTTCTTCTACCAATACGGTGGCAAAGTCTTCATCGATATCAAGATATTTAGTGAAGGTATCAATAGCGGCATGAGCCTCGGCCTGATGCTTCGCCTGAAGATCGTCCGCCGTCATTACGTTCAGTTCCCAGCCACTAAGCTGCGCGGCTAAACGTACGTTCTGGCCATTACGACCAATTGCCTGGGCCAAATTACTGGCTTCAACGGCAACATCCATCGTGTGTTTGTCTTCATCAACCACAATAGACGCAACATCAGCTGGCGCCATAGCGTTAATAACAAACTGGGCTGGATTATCATCCCACAATACAATATCAATGCGCTCGCCGCCAAGCTCACTGGACACAGCCTGAACACGGGCACCACGCATACCAACGCAAGCACCAACCGGATCGATACGCTTGTCATTGGTTTTGACCGCAATTTTAGCACGAGAGCCAGGATCACGGGCAGCGGCTTTAATTTCGATCAGCTCTTCACCAATTTCTGGTACTTCAATGCGGAACAGTTCGACCAACATTTCAGAACGTGAACGGCTGACAAACAACTGTGCGCCACGAGCTTCTGGACGTACGTCATACAGAACACCACGGATACGGTCACCTGGGCGGAAATTTTCACGCGGGAGCATATCTTCACGACCAATAACAGCTTCCGCATTGTGGCCCAGATCCAGTGCAATACTGTCACGGCTAACTTTCTTAACAATACCAGTGACAATTTGCCCCAGATATTGACGGAACTGCTCAACAACCATCGCCCGTTCAGCTTCACGTACTTTTTGTACGATGACTTGCTTGGCTGTTTGGGTGGTAATGCGGTCAAAAGTCACAGATTCAATCTGGTCTTCGACATAATCACCCAATTGGAGAGAAGGATCTTCAAATTGAGCCGCATCCAACGTGATTTCACGGGTTGGCATAGTCACTTCGTCAACAGCGACCCAACGGCGGAAAGTATCAAAATCACCGGTTTTACGGTCAATACTGACGCGGACTTCAATCTCTTGTTCGTATTTTTTCTTGGTTGCTGTCGCTAGAGCGGTTTCCAACGCCTCAAAAATCTTCTCGCGCGGAAGGGATTTCTCATTGGAAACTGCTTCTACAACAGCCAGAATCTCTTTGTTCATCCTAGTTGCCTCATCCAAACTTTAAAAGTGGGGTACCAGGTTCGCTTTCTGGATGTTGCTCAGCGCGAACACTTCATCTTTTCCATCCACAGTAACCGTGATCATTTCGCCATCAACGGCTTTAATAATACCCTGCCATTTACGGCGATTCTGCATTGCCATCCGCAAAACCAAAGTGACCTCTTCGCCGAGGTAACGAGTATAATGTTCAGCCGTGAACATTGGGCGATCAAGGCCAGGAGAGGAAACTTCTAAGTTGTAAGCGACCGTAATCGGATCTTCTACGTCCAATACTGCGCTGACCTGGTGGCTGACATCAGCACAAGCATCAACAGTGATCCCGTCGTCACTATCAATATAAATTCGTAGCGTCGATTGGCGCCCCCGGATGAATTCGATGCCAACTAATTCGTAGCCTAAAGCTTCAACCGGTGCTGAAATTATCTCTGTTAACTTTTGTTCTAATGTGGACAAGCCCACCCCCAAGACATAAAAAAAGGGCTTAATAGCCCAGTGATTCTGCTGTCAAATAACAAAAAACCCCGAAATTCGGGGCTTTATGCAACTGGACCCTGTTTGCCGCAAAGCGGCTTCGGTGCAACTCTCTGGCAAGTATTTTTTTCAAATTGAAATCGAAAGTATCTGAGGTCTACCGAATACAACATTTGAAAAAAAACACTTTAGGAAAGTGGTTGCGGGGGCCGGATTTGAACCGACGACCTTCGGGTTATGAGCCCGACGAGCTACCAGGCTGCTCCACCCCGCGTCCGAAAACGTGGCAAATACTACGTCGATAACGATAAAAAAGCAAGTTATCTATCTGATTTGGTACCGAGGACGGGACTTGAACCCGTAAGCCCAATCGGGCACTACCACCTCAAGGTAGCGTGTCTACCAATTCCACCACCCCGGCACTGATTCAACTGGTTGTTTCTACTGTCCAAATAACAACAACCATTTTAAAACTCTTTTTCTTTACGCTTACTGCACTGCTTAGAAACATTATTATTGCGGGATATCGCTGCTCGGTTTCGCTGGTGCTACCGGCGTTGCAGTCTGCTCAGTTTTCACTGGCTGACCTAGATTTTCCCACTCACTGCTTTTTTGGCCCTGGTTGGAGCTCATGTTTCCCAAAATCAAGCTAATGACGAAAAATAGCGTCGCCAATACAGCCGTCATGCGGGTCATAAAGTTACCGGAACCATTCGAACCGAACAGGGTTGCAGACGCACCTGCTCCGAATGAGGCTCCCATATCCGCGCCTTTACCTTGCTGTAACATGATAAGAGCTACAAGCCCAATCGAAATCAGCAAGAAAAATACCAGAAGAGCTTCGTACATAGTTGTACCTGTATCCTTGCGGGTTCACCGCATGCCAAATGCTTCTCACCCATCAGCGGGGGACTTATTCACCCACTTAAGCGGGTGTGAATACTAACCAAAGCGTCTAGTTCACGCAAGGGCAATTTCATCACATAGGTTCATTTGCAGAAAAAAACGCCAAGTTATTCAACTTCAGCGTAATTTCTTGGGGAAGAAGACCTCTTCCCCTGTAAAAACGGTTAGCCCGCTGCCTTTACCGCATCAGCAATCCGGTTTGCCATTTCGGCTATCAGTGATTCTTCAGCATCACCTTCAACCATTACCCGAATGAGTGGTTCAGTACCCGATTTACGTAATAGAACCCGGCCACGACCACCCAACTCTTTTTCCACCTGCCGGGTCACTTCTTCAACTTTATCGGATTTCAGTGGATTATGCTCACCAGAGAAACGCACATTTACCAAAATTTGTGGTAATAACTTCATACCACTACACAGGTCATGCAAACTCATATGGTTACGAACCATGGCGGTGAGCACTTGCAAGCCTGCCACAATCCCATCACCAGTGGTGGTTTTATCCAATAAAATTACATGGCCTGAATTTTCTGCACCAATACGCCAGCCTTTCTCTTGCATCGCTTCCAAGACGTAGCGATCGCCCACTTTGGCACGAACAAATGGGATACCCAGATCTTTCAGTGCTAATTGAAGGCCCATGTTACTCATTAGTGTGCCAACCGCACCGCCTTTCAATTGACCTTGGCGCAAGCCTTCCCGAGCAATAATGTACAGAATTTGGTCGCCATCAACTTTATTCCCCAAATGGTCGACCATCATCAGCCGATCGCCATCCCCATCGAATGCCAAGCCTACGTGAGCGCCTTCAGCAAGAACTCGTTCTTGCAGCAAACGAACATCTGTAGCACCACACTCTTCGTTGATGTTCATGCCATCAGGTTCGCAGCCGATGGTGATCACTGTCGCGCCCAACTCACGTAATACGCTTGGTGCGATGTGATACGTGGCACCATTGGCGCAATCGACCACAATTTTCAGCTCATTCAGGCTAAGTTCGCTTGGGAATGTCCCTTTGCAGAACTCAATGTAACGACCAGCAGCATCAACAATACGGTTAGCTTTTCCCAACTCAGCGGATTCTACACAAGTCAGAGGTTTCTCCATCTCGGCTTCAATGGCCTCTTCCACGTCATCAGGCAATTTAGTGCCATCAATGGAGAAGAACTTAATACCATTATCATAGAAAGGATTATGAGAGGCAGAAATTACAATACCCGCTTCAGCGCGGAAGGTACGTGTCAAATAAGCAACAGCGGGTGTGGGCATCGGCCCAGTAAAGAGCGCAGATAGCCCAGCGGCTGCCAGGCCCGCCTCAAGTGCTGACTCCAGCATATAACCCGATATACGAGTATCTTTACCGATGATAATTTTACGAGAACCATGTCGTGCCAGAACCTTACCGGCAGCCCAGCCAAGCTTCAATACAAAATCCGGCGTTATCGGACTTTCACCCACTTTACCGCGAATGCCATCTGTACCAAAGTATTTACGGTTACTCATAATTTATCTTTATCCCTTCGCTGAACGTGTTGCCTCGACGATACACATCGCCTCGACAGTTTCTTTGACATCATGCACTCTGATAATCTGCGCACCTTGCATGGCTGCAATCACCGCACAAGCAACACTCCCGATGACACGCTGTTGTGGTGGTACATTTAATAACTGGCCTACCATCGATTTTCTCGACATCCCTACTAATAATGGCAACTCAAAATGTTGGAGCTCTGACAGATGCGCCAATAGCTGGTAATTATGCACCAGATTTTTACCGAAACCGAAGCCTGGGTCGAGTAACAATTTACGTTTTGCGATACCTGCCGCAACACAGCGTTCAATATGATGTTGGAAAAACCGATTTATATCGGCCATTAAATCATCATAGTAGGGTGACTGCTGCATATTTTTCGGTTGCCCCTGCATATGCATCAGGCACACAGGTAAACCAGTCTTTGCAGCCGCCTCAAGGGCACCAGGTTCCTGCAACGAACGGACATCATTAATTAGATGGGCACCTGCATGAGCAGATTCAGTAATAACAGCGGCTTTAGACGTGTCTACCGATAGCCACACATCAAAACGCTGAGCCAACGCCTCAACCACAGGCACGACTCGATCAAGTTCTTCTTGTTCACTGACTTCGGCAGCCCCAGGGCGCGTTGATTCACCACCGATATCAATCAGCGTAGCGCCTGCGGATAACATCCGTTGAGCATGTTGCAATGCTTGATCAAGGTTATTGTGACGCCCACCATCTGAAAATGAGTCTGGAGTGACATTCAGAATACCCATGACTTGTGGACGAGAAAGATCCAACGTCAGACCTCTGGCAGTTAGATGCATGTTATCGCGCCTTAAAAGTGTCAGTTCACTTCAATTATTCAATTTAGCAATAAAAAACCCTAGGCAAGCCTAGGGTTATATTAGTCACAACGCTTTTAGATGCCAACAGCTAGTTAATTTACTTATCACCCAGCTGTTCTGACACTGTGCTGCCCGACGTTGGAGTATTCGGTTCATCAGCTGGCATGGTTGCCGTTGGTGTATTGTCATTGTCAGATGATTTATTTTTGGTCCCATTGTCCCAACCCGCTGGAGGACGAACTTCTTTGCGATTCATCAAGTCATCAATCTGTGGCGCATCAATAGTTTCATACTTCATCAACGCGTCTTTCATGGAATGTAAAACATCCATATTTTCCAACAACAATTTACGTGCGCGCTGATAGTTACGCTCAACAAGTAATTTAACTTCCTGATCGATGATACGCGCAGTCTCATCAGACATATGCTTGGCTTTCGCTACAGAGCGGCCGAGGAAAATCTCGCCCTCTTCTTCAGCATACAGCAACGGCCCCAGTTTTTCGGAGAAGCCCCACTGCGTTACCATGTTACGCGCAATAGACGTTGCCACTTTGATATCATTCGAGGCACCGGTAGAGACTTTCTCTGGGCCGTAAATGATCTCTTCGGCAAGACGACCACCGTACAAGGTAGAAATCTGGCTTTCCAATTTTTGGCGGCTAGCACTGATAGCATCACCTTCAGGCAAGAAGAAGGTGACACCCAGAGCACGGCCACGAGGAATAATCGTCACTTTATGCACTGGATCATGCTCTGGCACTAAACGACCAATAATGGCATGCCCTGCTTCATGGTAGGCCGTAGATTCTTTCTGAGCTTCTGTCATTACCATGGAGCGACGTTCCGCGCCCATCATAATTTTGTCTTTCGCTTTTTCGAACTCAACCATAGAAACAACGCGTTTGTTACCGCGGGCGGCAAACAATGCAGCTTCGTTTACCAGGTTCGCCAAATCGGCACCAGAGAAACCTGGAGTACCACGAGCGATTACTGAAGCATCAATATCGATATCTAATGGCACACGGCGCATGTGAACTTTCAGAATCTGTTCACGACCACGAACATCAGGTAAACCAACCACAACCTGACGGTCAAAACGGCCTGGACGCAATAACGCGGGATCCAGAACGTCTGGGCGGTTAGTTGCTGCAATAACGATAATACCTTCATTACCTTCGAAGCCATCCATTTCAACCAGCATCTGGTTCAGTGTCTGTTCACGTTCATCATGACCACCACCCAGACCTGCACCACGTTGACGGCCTACTGCATCGATCTCATCAATAAAGATGATACAAGGCGCAGCTTTTTTAGCCTGTTCAAACATGTCACGGACACGGGATGCACCGACACCAACGAACATTTCTACGAAGTCAGAACCAGAAATTGTGAAGAATGGCACTTTAGCTTCGCCTGCAATCGCTTTCGCTAGCAAGGTTTTACCCGTCCCCGGAGGGCCTACCATCAACACGCCTTTAGGGATCTTACCGCCCAATTTCTGGAAACGGCTTGGCTCACGCAGGTAGTCAACTAATTCACTGACCTCTTCTTTTGCTTCGTCACAACCAGCAACATCAGCAAACGAGGTTTTTATCTGATCTTCCGTCAGCATTCGGGCTTTGCTTTTACCAAAGGACATTGCTCCTTTGCCACCGCCGCCCTGCATTTGACGCATAAAGAAGATCCAGACCCCAATCAATAACAACATTGGGAACCAAGATATAAAGATAGATGCCAGTAAGCTCTGCTCTTCTGGTGGCTCACCAACAACTTTCACATTTTTAGTCAATAAGGTATCTAGCAGCTTTGGATCATTGACCGGAATAAAAGTCGTATATTTGCTGTTATCTTTCTTACTAACGTTAATTTCACGTCCATTGATACGTGCTTCACGAACCTGATCTTGGGTTACGTCGGACATGAAAGTAGAGTAATCCACTCTACGGCCATTCGATTCGCTGGGACCAAAGCTCTGGAATACAGACATCAAGACGACTGCAATAACTAACCAGAGAATTAGGTTTTTCGCCATGTCACTCAAGGGATTAACCTCATATTACAACTGTGTTAACAAACAGCGTTAGGGTACTACAGTTTCCGCCCTGTCGCTACAATGTACACTTCACGCGATCGCGCACGAGAAGCGTCTGGCTTACGAATCTTAACTTTCGTAAACAGGGAGCGAATTTCCCGTAGGTATTCATCAAAGCCATCTCCCTGGAACACCTTCACCAGGAAACTTCCACCTGGTGCGAGTACATCACGACACATATCTAAAGCTAATTCAACCAGATACATTGATTTAGGTATATCGACTGCCGGAGTACCACTCATATTCGGGGCCATATCACACATGACCACCTGAACTTTTTTATCCCCAACGCGCTCAAATAAAGCTTTCAGGACCAGTTCATCACGAAAATCGCCCTGAAGGAAATCGACACCAACGATAGGATCCATTGGTAGAAGATCACAGGCGATGACTCGCCCTTTACTGCCAATCTGGGTTACAGCATATTGTGACCAACCACCAGGGGCTGCACCTAGGTCAACAACTGTCATACCCTGTTTAAAAAGTTTATCGCTCTGTTGTATTTCATCAAGTTTAAACCAGGCACGAGAGCGTAGCCCCTTTTTCTGTGCCTGAATTACATATTTATCGCTAAAGTGTTCTTGTAACCAGCGACTGGAGCTAGCCGAACGCTTTTTATTAGACATCTCTTTTTCCAACTATCTTAATTAAGAGCCCGCGCATCTGTTGCTCAGCTCGCGTAAACTCCTTACCGGCGTAGACCGATTTGGTGATACACATGAGATGGCGGTAGAATGAACCGTTTTCAATCCCAACTTAAGCAAAAAAGACGATGAATCTGAATAACAAACAAAAACAGCACCTGAAAAGCTTGGCCCATCCGTTAAAACCAGTAGTCATGCTGGGCAATAACGGCTTAACCGAAGGGGTGCTGGCTGAAATCGAACAAACGCTAGCACATCATGAACTTATTAAGGTGAAGATCACTGCTGAAGAGCGTGAAACCAAAGCCCTAATTGCTGACGCTATTGTACGTGAGACCGGTGCCGTTAACGTCCAAATGATCGGTAATATTTTAGTACTCTATCGCCCAGCGAAAGAACGCAAAATTATTTTACCGCGTTAATGACGCTTGTTTTAGAGAAAGGTGCCATGCACTTTGTTCTGATAAAAGGCCGCTTGCGGCCTTTTACTTTTCTTTACAACTTCATTTTTATAAATAATGGGCATTTACTGTTCAATACAGATCAGTATTACACATATTCGACGCTAAGAATTTCATATTCTACTTCGCCGCCTGGCGTATGGATAACAACAACGTCATCAACTTCTTTACCAATCAGGCCACGAGCAATAGGCGAATTAACCGAAATAAGATTTTGTTTAAAATCAGCCTCATCATCACCCACAATGCGGTAGTTCTGTTCTTCTTCAGTGTTCACATTTAATACACGAACAGTGGCACCAAAAATAACACGGCCATTGTTGGGCATTTTAGTGATATCAATCACCTGAGCATTAGAAAGCTTGGCTTCTATTTCCTGAATTCGGCCTTCACAGAACCCTTGTTGCTCACGGGCTGCGTGATATTCCGCATTTTCTTTCAAGTCGCCGTGTTCACGAGCATCAGCGATATCAGAAATAATTTTAGGGCGACGAACGCCTTTTAAATAATCCAGCTCTTCACGCAGCTTATCTGCGCCACGTACCGTCATCGGAATCTGTTTCATCTTTTAAATACCTCTAAATCTATCCTGTTCAAAAAACCGTCATCCTAACGTTTTCGAGTGAATATACGGTTAGCTTGATACCCTATCCGCTTCCAAGCGATAAACAAAAAAAACCCTGGGGCTAAAAAACCCCAAGTCAGGATCAATTTTGCATTTTGATATGCATTTTAACGTAGAGTTCCTTTAGGGTCATCGTTTACTTTCTCCCTCGTTGCACCGTAGTATGACAACACATTATTCAGCAGTTATACCGAAATTATGCATTTTTCACGAATTGTCAGTGGATTGGCCTGTTCTATCGTACTCAATATCAGTGTATCTAATGCCAATGCGGCTCAGGTCGAGAATTACACCCAGTATCTGCCTGATGGAGCAAATCTTGCATTAATGGTCCAAAAAATTGGGGCACCAACCCCTGTAATAGACTATCACGCCCAGCAGATGGCGCTACCGGCCAGTACGCAAAAAGTACTGACTGCCTTGGCAGCGTTATTGCAACTCGGCCCAGATTTTCGCTTCAACACGACCTTGGAAAGCCATGGCACGATTGCTGATGGTGTGTTGCGAGGTAATTTAATTGCCCGGTTTAGTGGTGACCCGACGTTAACGCGTCAACAACTGCGTAATATGGTTGCGACTCTAAGGAAAGCGGGGGTTAAACAAATCGCGGGTGATGTGGTTATTGATACCTCAGTATTCGCCAGTCATGACAAAGCACCAGGTTGGCCATGGAACGATATGACGCAATGCTTTAGTGCGCCGCCTGCTGCTGCCATTGTTGATCGCAACTGTTTTTCAGTCTCTCTTTACAGTGCGCCCAATCCCGGCGATACCGCATTTATCCGTATCGCATCTTATTATCCGGTACAAATGTTCAGTGAAGTCCGTACGTTAGCCAAAGGCTCACCCGATGCACAATATTGTGAGTTGGACGTCGTGCCAGGCGAGTTAAACCGGTTTACGCTTACCGGTTGTCTGACACAGCGCAGCGAGCCTCTGCCACTGGCCTTTGCGGTGCAAAATGGGGCCAGCTACGCCGGAGCTATCTTAAAAGATGAATTGAAAAAAGCTGATATTCAAATTGATGGCAATCTGCGCCGCCAAACGATACCAAGTCCAGCGGGAAAGGTACTAGCACAGACCCAATCAGCCCCCTTACATGATTTGCTGAAAATCATGCTGAAAAAATCAGACAATATGATCGCCGACACCGTCTTCAGGACCATTGGTCATCAGCGCTTTGGGGTTCCCGGTACTTGGCGATCGGGTGCTGATGCCGTTCGCCAGATTTTACGCCAAAAAGCAGGCGTTGATCTTGGTAATAGCATTGTGGTGGATGGATCTGGCCTATCGCGCCATAATCTTATTTCACCAGCGACAATGATGCAGGTTTTGCAATATATTGCTCAAAATGATCAAGAACTTAACTTTATATCAATGCTGCCTCTAGCAGGATATGACGGTACTCTACGCTATCGTGGTGGCCTGCATGAAGCGGGGGTTAACGGCAAAGTTTCAGCGAAGACGGGTGCACTGCAAGGGGTTTACAATCTTGCCGGTTTTATTACTACCGCCAGTGGGCAACGCATGGCTTTTGTACAATTTTTATCCGGTTATGCCGTTCCACCTGAAGACCAAAAAAATCGCCGGGCACCATTGGTTCGATTTGAGAGCCGCCTCTATAAAGATATTTATCAGAATAACTGAGAGCTATGAAATTACTGATTGTTGAAGATGATGAACTGCTACAACGCGGTATAGCCATGGCGCTAACCAGTGAAAACTATGCCTGCGACTGCACGGCTACCGCTGCTGAAGCTCACAGTTTGCTGCAAACCAGTCAGTACAGCATGGTTATTCTTGATCTCGGCCTACCGGATCAGGATGGTACTCTGCTATTACGTCAATGGCGTCGCCAGCATGTCACCCTGCCAGTACTTATCCTCACCGCACGTGATGCACTTGAGGACAGGGTGGACGGGCTGGATGCCGGTGCTGACGATTATCTTGTCAAACCGTTTGCCTTGGCTGAATTACTGGCCCGCGTACGTGCTCTCATCCGTCGCTATCAGGGGCAGAGTGACAACTTGGTACAGCAAGATGACCTGAGTCTTAACTTGTCGACACAGCAAGTATGTTTACAAGAGCAGCCATTAGAGATCACCCCTAAAGAGTTTGCTATCCTCTCCCGTCTGATCATGCGAGCTGGGCAAACAGTTAACCGCGAGTTGTTACAACAGGATCTCTATACCTGGAATGATGACCTTAGCTCCAATACGCTGGAAGTTCATATTCATAATTTACGGCGCAAGCTAGGTAAAGATCGTATCCGAACCGTTCGAGGTATTGGTTATCGATTGGAAGCCTTATCATGATCAGTATGCGCCGCCGTTTACTATTAATGCTGGCGCTGATTTTACTGGTGACCCAGTTGATCAGTGCATTCTGGTTATGGCATGAAAGTCAGGAGCAAATAAGTTTTCTGGTCGATGAAACTCTCAGCGCAAAAGCCCGTAATGAGCAGGTTGATAAAGAAATAGCTGAAGCTATTGCCTCCCTGCTCGCACCGTCGCTAATCATGATGACAATCACTCTGCTGCTGTCTTTCTGGGCTATCAGTTGGATTATCCGTCCACTTGACCAATTACAGCAAAAGCTGGCAGAACGCTCCGCAGATAACCTTTCCCCATTGGTTGTTAAGAGTGAAATGCAAGAGATTGTTTCTGTTACCTCAACACTCAATCAATTGTTATTGCGACTTTCCAATACCATTCAGCAAGAACGGCTATTTACCGCCGATGCCGCCCACGAACTGCGCACACCACTCGCAGGAATACGCCTCCACCTGGAATTAATGGAAAAGCAGGGGATTACCGAGAGTAAATCGCTGATCAATCGTATCGATCTGCTAATGCATACGATTGAACAGTTATTAATGCTATCGAGGGCTGGACAAAATTTTGCCAGTGGCCGTTATCAAACCCTAGATTGGGTTAACGATGTTGTCCCCCCCTTGCAGGAAGAGCTGGCTGAAATGTGTGAGTTGCGTCGGCAAAGAATACAGTGGGAATTACCGCCTCATGCACAAATGGAAGGAGACGCTACGCTACTACGCTTGATGCTGCGTAATTTGGTTGAAAATGCCCACCGCTATAGCCCGGTTGATAGCCAAATCACCGTCACTCTTTCTACTGAAAATCAGGGTGTATTACTGCAAGTAACCGATGAAGGCCCAGGGATAAAACAAAATCAGGCTGGTGAACTAACCCAAGCATTTAGGCGCATGGACCAACGCTATGGCGGCAGTGGCTTAGGATTGAATATCGTGATCCGTATTGCCCAGTTACATCAAGGTAAACTCACATTGGAAAACCGCCTTGATCGTACTGGTCTGAAGGCACAATGTTGGCTACCCGCGACCACTTACAGCCAGAGATAGATATGCTCACCGCCCCCAAACAAGGGCCACCCAACCCAAAAATAAGGGCCACCATGAAAGCATGGCAGCCCTTATTCAAATAATAACCGGAGAACTTAACGTTCGTAGATAATTTCTACGCCGTCATCATCTTCTTCATCCCAATCATCATCCCAGTCGTCTTCAGCTTCCGCTTCAACTTCCGCCAATTGCTCACGGTGGTAATCGTCCCACATGAACTCAACTTTCTCTGGCACGCTTTCAGCAATAGCCATGGCTTTAGGTTGAGAATTAAGGAAACTCATGACATCCCAGCACAGGGCATTCACATTGTCGCGATTCGCGGCTGAGATCATGTAGTACTTACCTTCCCATCCTAGAGTTTCTACAATGGCCTTAGCACGTTTTTCAGCTTCTTCTGGGTCTATTAGGTCAATCTTGTTGAAAACAAGCCAACGAGGCTTCTCAGCAAGGTTTTCGCTGTACTGCTGCAACTCATTAACAATTATTTTGGCATTTTCAGCTGGGTCTGATTCATCAATAGGAGCCAAATCTACCAAGTGCAATAATACCCGGCAACGCTCAAGGTGTTTCAGGAAGCGAATACCAAGCCCTGCACCATCTGAAGCGCCTTCAATCAAACCAGGAATATCGGCAATCACAAAGCTCTGTTCGTAATCCATTCGCACTACGCCCAGACTTGGGATCAGGGTAGTAAATGGATAATCAGCAACTTTAGGTTTAGCGGCAGAAACAGCGCGGATAAATGTCGATTTACCGGCGTTAGGTAAGCCCAACATCCCCACATCGGCCAATAACAATAGTTCCAGCATCAGCTCACGTGTTTCACCTTCAGTTCCCATGGTTTTTTGGCGTGGAGCCCTGTTAACCGAAGATTTGAAACGGCTGTTACCCAACCCGTGAAAACCGCCTTTGGCCACCATCAGCCGCTGGCCATGACGGACCATATCACCGACAATTTCACCAGTACCTTGATCCAATACTCGCGTACCAACCGGGACTTTAATGGTGATATCTTTACCGCGTTTGCCTGTACAGTCGCGGCTCTGGCCATTCTGCCCACGCTCAGCCCGGAAAGATTTTACAAAACGGTAATCAATCAGTGTGTTGAGGTTTTCATCAGCCAGCAAGTAAATATCGCCACCGTCGCCACCGTCGCCACCGTCAGGGCCACCGTTAGGGATATATTTTTCACGGCGGAAACTGACACAACCATTACCACCATCGCCTGCTACAACCAGGATTGCAGCTTCATCTACAAACTTCATTTACTTTCTCCGTAAAAAACCAATAGATTGTATCTACTTGTTTTATATTAATTTTATCGGTTCTTTTCGGCGTATTTTCTAGCTCTCGTGATACACCTAGTGATACACGGTATATCGTAAAAACACGAACGCACCAGAACCAGCACGAACAAGGGGGCGCATTGTACTCGCTTCTATAGGAAATTTCATCTGTATTAAAAGTAGACAGCCAGCCAGAAAAGGCCGCCTCTTGGCTAGCTGAACCTTAAACCAGTTGATTATATTGAATATGACTGGCCGTAATCTGATACCCGTTCCAGTATGCAGACCTGCCATTAACGGTAATCGTCTGCCCCAACGGGTAAAGCATTAACTCCAGCGCCAGCATATCAAAGGCAACAACCCGCAATGGGTAGTCACTGCGCTTGTCGCTGTCACTACGGCCATTACCTTACCTGTATGTTTTTATTCGCAAGTCAGTAATGAGTACCCACTCACCGTTACCCGTACCGGTTTATTATTGTAGGATAGATGTATCCCACATTAAGGAGCTATCCCGCCATGAGAATGACCAGCCGCAAAAAAGAGATATTGAGTTACTACGAACCGGATAACCGTGAATGGGTTACTGGTGAGATTGGCGCACCTCCCCTCGATGTGTCCGGGGTTGCATACATGCTTTTCGGTAGCAGCGCGGTAACGAATCTACGCTGTAATTGCGTCAGGGCATCGAAAAGCGCCTTCTGTTCTTCTGTAAGCGTCATTTCGCCCCCTTAAGATTTAACCGGTATAACATTTTCTCATTAACACGATAGCGAGTAAACCTTACCATTTCTTACCATCGATTAACGTGTGACCGCCAGCCAATGAAAGGGCTTGAACCTTATCAAAGAATATCATTTGGCTGGTAGGCCACACGTTACTATTTGTTCCCATCTGACGAGCTTAAACGTTTATCTTTGTCGCCACTCGCTACGTAGCAACCTCCAGTTATAGAGATATTAAATTGATTATTCATATTATTCTGAATAATCACTACTGGATATTAGCTTCACGGATCTCTGCCAATATAGCGGCAAGAAAATCAATCAGATTACTACACGAAATAAAGAGGTTGTCATACTGAACACGATCTCTAGATTCCCATTTACCGTATCGTACATCGTATGTATAGGTATCCAGTGATGATGAACCGATCTCTATACAATAACGACTTTCATCGCTCATTAACGATGGGGCCTCCTTGTCTAAGCGGGCCTTATAGCCATTATAAGTAAACAAATCATTTTCATAATCCCCATGCTTTTCAATTCCATATATACGAAAACCATCCAAATCGAAACCATCAGCGAGTTCTACAAGCGCCTTATATTGATCCCAAAATTCTTGAGGTGCTTTACCTATCTTTAGTTCAAAATCATATTCATAGAGTGAAGACGGAAACACGGCTGGTGGAAGAACGTCATATTCTAACTTTAGAGCCAACGAATTAAGCTCATCCACGATGTTATTAAGCTGGGTCATAATCTGCATCCTTTATGGATAAATCACACCTTTCGGAACGGGCCATAAAATCTCTTTGGCTCCATTAGTTCCAATTTGACGGGTTATATTGCTTTGCGTATTCGTAAAAAGGTTGTGTTCAAAATCTCTTTTAATGAGTACCAGATTACCAACATCATTGGTTCCGCTATCGTCGAGCGGTAACTTATGGTGCACATCCCAACCTTTCGGGGCCTTGCCATTTGCCAAATCTGCCAGAGTCGCACTATCAAACCGTTTTTTCACTTCTGGGTTATCGGAGATTGATTTTAAGAATTTACTCCTCACCCCCCTGAATTGCCCGCGCATTGTGATAAGTTCCGCACGATCACGGCGAATATAATCCATTTTAATAACGTCTATATTATTGAGTAATTTCTGCTCACCCTTTGTCTTGCCTAAATAATTTTTCAACTCTCCTAGGCTAGCTACGCTTGGCCGCCCAGCAACGGAGGCTCGACCCAGCATGAGCATGGATGACAACGCCACCAGCGAGCCAGCACTCTGTTCATTCAGCACCTGATCAAACCCTTTTGCCGCATCGCCACCCAGTTTTTTAGCGGTATCAGCGAACATTTCAGGGTTCTGGTTATACACACCACCCGCAGCAAGCAGACGACCCGCAGCCTTGCTATTGATTGGCCCGAATGCTTTCGGTACCGGCAGCTCGGATACAGAAGGCCTCACCTTCATTGGCGACTTCGTTGGCCGTGGCTTTCCACCCGT
>NZ_CGBP01000024.1 GCF_001053095.1 Yersinia similis
AAGTTACTACTGACGTGGCTGAAGCGGGAACAGAGGCACCAGTAGAAGACCCACGTAAAGCCGCAGTAGCCGCTGCTATCGCCAGAGTCAAAGCCAAGAAAGCAGCTCAGGTGATAAATCCTGACTAAAATGTCTTAACTTAGGAAAACGTTCGGCCACAATTAACTATTATGATGGCTGAATAACCATGATGACTAAATAATGCTGATCGGACGTTAATTCACTGCCATCAGATAACGATAGACTACGGAAATATCACGTAGTTTCGATTCTGCATGACAATGATCTATCTCAATGACTTCCATCTCAACCCCGCGGCCAACTTCATCACGTAATTTTGGTAACACGTTGTTAAACAAGTAAGTTGCAAATTTAATACACTCTTTAGCGCTCCCCTGATGGGAGATAGACAAAAACTCACCGCCAGGGATCTCAATGTGATCGATCTCTCGGCTCCCTTGAATTTCATGCTTTCTCTCTTTGTCTATTGCCGTTGAGTAATAAACGCTCTTCTGCCCCTGTTGACCATCAATATCCTTAACAGAAAACAAAGAGTAGATCCGCTGACAGGCGAAGTTGACCTCTTTAAAGAAATCAAGCAGGATCTCATCTTTCATCGCCATACAGGAAGAGTGCTGCACAGCACAATTATTACACTCTTCGAAATCCAGACGCCGGGTAAAACCCACCAACTCCTTTCCAGCCAACGTTACCTGCTTGATTTCCGGCGTATAATTTTCGTAGAACCCGAAGCGAGGGATCATTCCCTGAACATTCCAATGGTCCATCTGGCGGAAGCTGTTTGGTGTCACGCCAAACCGTTTTTTAAAGGTACGTGTGAAGGTCTGCTGCGAGTCAAATCCCAACTCATCAGAGATAGTAATGATAGGCTTTCTTGAGATACGCAACGCAACCGCAGCTCGGGTCAACACTCGCCCACGGATGTAGGATGCCAGTTGTAGCCCGACGATACTCTTAAACTTCCGTTGTAAATGCCATTTTGAATATCCGGAGATCTTTGCCACATCATCCAATGTTGGCCTTTTTTCTAAATTTATTTCAATCCATTCAATTAATTCTTCTATAAACAATATGTCTTCATTCATCATTTTATTATTCTTTATATATATATTTACAATTTATACTACATTAATTTTTCATTATTCCAATACTTTTCTTTTCCTCATGCACCATGTAATTTAATTATCTATTTTACAGTTAGTTATGAAGAAATTTCCAGCAAATAGTCATATAGGAATACCATTATCAAACACGGTTACAATATATTCACCTCATCAGTTTTATTATTTAATATAGCATTTTACCTATTTTCTTGTAATCAAGACGATATGAATTGCAAGTGATATTTTATGTAAGTAATCATTATTATTCTCTTTCGTTTAATTAATAACCTCTACATACTTATGGTTAATAACCCTATAATTAAGACGTATTACACTCGGTCTGAATAGGGTAGAATGCAACAAAATATCACCCCCTAACGGCTACGTGTATTGACGCCAGCAAGGATTGACTTGCTCGCGCGATCCCTACGTTTGAAAGCTCTGATAAGTATTCTGACATATGGTTGCAATTTCATGAAATTCAGGCCTGTAACACCGACCCATAACAAAGGGTTGCAGATTGCCAGTTCCCCTTTTACCCATAATCAACGCAGTACTCGTCATATTATGCTGTTGGTTATTCTGGCCTGTATTCCGGGGATTATCGCCCAGACTTACTTCTTCGGTTATGGCAGCCTGATTCAAGTCATGCTTGCCATGATCACTGCACTGTTGGCCGAAGGTGCCGTATTGCAGTTACGTAAACAACCCGTCATGGCACGGCTACAAGATAACTCAGCCCTGCTGACTGCCTTATTGTTGGGGATAAGCCTACCCCCGTTGGCCCCTTGGTGGATGATCGTGCTGGGTACGCTATTTGCCATTGTCATTGCCAAACAACTCTATGGTGGCCTGGGGCAGAACCCGTTTAACCCTGCAATGGTCGGTTATGTGGTGCTACTTATTTCATTTCCAGTACAAATGACCAGTTGGCTGCCACCGTTACCGTTGCAAGAAACATCGGTGGGATTTTATGACAGTCTCTTAACCATTTTCACCGGTTATACCCACAGTGGTGCGAATATTCATCAGCTCCAAGTTGGCTATGACGGCATCAGCCAAGCGACGCCACTGGATACGTTTAAGACCTCGCTACGTTCACAGTCAGCAGATCAAATTCTGCAACAGCCCATATTTGGCGGTGTGCTGGCGGGTTTAGGCTGGCAATGGGTTAATATCGGCTTTCTGGTCGGCGGCTTATTGCTACTATGGCGTAAAGCCATTCACTGGCATATTCCCGTGAGCTTTCTGCTCGCCTTAGGCGGTTGTGCTGCAGTGAGCTGGATGATTGCTCCACAAGGCTTTGCCTCACCAATGCTACATTTGTTCTCCGGTGCCACCATGTTAGGTGCCTTCTTCATTGCTACCGATCCTGTCAGTGCTTCTACAACCCCCCATGGCCGCCTGATATTTGGTGCACTCATTGGTATTCTGGTGTGGTTAATCCGGGTGTATGGCGGCTATCCAGACGGCATCGCTTTTGCTGTGTTGCTCGCTAATATTACCGTTCCTCTGATTGACCACTATACCCAACCTCGGGTCTATGGCCATAAAAACGGGCGCAAATAAGGAGCCGTTATGCTAAAAACAATGAGGCGTCACGGCATCACTCTGGCGCTGTTTGCTGCGGGTGCCACAGGGTTAACTGCGGTTGTTAACTCACTGACTGAAAACACGATTGCTCACCAAGCGGCATTACAGCAAAAAGCCTTGCTGGATCAAGTCGTCCCGGCAGAAAATTATGATAATGACATGCAAGCAGAATGTTACGTTGTCACTGATTCAGCCTTGGGTAATATGGCCCCCCATCGCCTTTACCTTGCACGTAAAGGTAACCAACCGGTGGCTGCCGCGATCGAGGCCACAGCACCAGATGGCTATTCCGGTGCGATTCAACTGTTGGTCGGCGCAGATTTTCACGGTAATGTTCTTGGCAGCCGGGTGATTGAGCATCATGAAACCCCTGGTTTAGGGGATAAAATTGATATCCGTATCTCTGATTGGATCAACCATTTTAGTGGTCAACAAGTAACTGGAAATGACGATAAGCGTTGGGCGGTGAAAAAAGATGGCGGGTCGTTTGATCAGTTTACCGGTGCTACCATCACACCACGGGCTGTCGTGCGGGCAGTAAAAAATGCTGCTCTGTATTTGCAAACACTGCCACCACAGCTTAGTCGACTGCCCTCCTGTGGAGAAGATCAATGAGTGAAGCGAAAAACCTGTTAGCACAAGGGTTGTGGAAAAATAACTCCGCGCTGGTGCAACTGTTGGGGCTCTGTCCATTGTTGGCCGTCTCTTCCACGGCAACCAATGCGTTGGGGTTAGGGTTAGCGACCACGTTAGTCCTGGTGTGTACCAATACTGCAGTTTCCGCACTGCGCCGCTGGATGCCGTCTGAAATCCGTATTCCTATTTATGTCATGATTATCGCGTCGGTCGTCAGTACCGTGCAAATGCTGATCAACGCTTATGCCTTTGGTTTATATCAATCATTGGGGATATTCATCCCATTGATTGTGACCAACTGCATCGTGATTGGCCGGGCAGAGGCCTATGCGGCGAAGAATCCGGTGGGGCTATCCGCACTGGATGGCTTTGCTATGGGGATGGGTGCAACCTGTGCCTTATTTATTTTAGGGGCACTGCGCGAAATTTTGGGTAACGGTACCTTATTTGACGGCGCAGACATGCTACTAGGCAGTTGGGCAAAAGTACTGCGCATTGACATCTTGCATTTAGATACCCCTTTCCTGCTGGCGATGTTGCCACCAGGTGCATTTATCGGCCTGGGTTTGCTGCTGGCCGGTAAATATGTCATTGACGAGAAAATGAAAGCGCGCAAAGCCAATGTAAGGGTTAGCGTACTGCAACTTCAGGATGGAGCTGCCGAGAAAGCCTTATGAATAAAGAGAAACGTGTCGCTATTTTAGCCCGTCTGCGGGATAACAACCCACATCCAACGACTGAATTGGTTTACTCGACGCCCTTTGAACTGCTTATTTCTGTGCTGCTATCGGCTCAGGCAACAGATGTCAGTGTCAACAAAGCGACAGCCCGGTTGTACCCTGTGGCCAATACCCCCCAAGCCATATTGGATCTGGGTGTTGATGGCTTAAAGGAATATATCAAAACCATTGGCCTGTTTAATACCAAGGCTGAAAATGTCATCAAAACCTGCCGCATTTTACTGGAAAAGCACCAGGGAGAGGTGCCAGAGGATCGCTCAGCATTGGAAGCGCTACCCGGTGTAGGACGTAAGACCGCCAATGTGGTGTTAAATACGGCATTTGGCTGGCCCACGATTGCCGTTGATACTCATATATTTCGGGTATGTAACCGCACCGGGTTTGCTCCTGGTAGCAATGTTGATCAGGTTGAGGATAAATTGCTCAAAGTGGTTCCGGCCGAATTTAAACTAGATTGCCACCACTGGTTGATTCTTCATGGCCGCTACACCTGTATTGCCCGAAAACCCCGTTGCGGTTCATGCATTATTGAAGATTTATGTGAGTTTAAAGAGAAAGTCTACCCAGAGCATTAGCGCCCCGCTTACCCAGTTCACTCACGTCTGATTGATGAGATCCGTCTGGCGGCCAGCATAAATAACAAACTATCTGGCTCAAATTCTACCTGACTCAAATTTGGGGGCGACGATTATGCTGCCCCCAAAGTTGAATCCATTCGGCTAAATAAAGTGCTTCTTAGCCGCTAAATCAGGCAAATTCTCAATAATAAAATCCTGAATAATACTGTCAAAATCCAGATCGCTACTGAAACCTAACGCTTTCCCATAGCTGGCTTCAAAATCGCCTGGCCAGGAATTAACAATTCGCTCAATCAAAGGATCTCGCTGTACCTGGATACGTTCAACTACCTCATCACCCGCGAGACGGCGCAAAGCATCAATCATCTGCTGTACACTAACGGATAACCCCGGCAAGTTTATCACCCGCCCTGAGCGGAGTTGGTTAGTATCCAGTTCATGGCCATGAATCAGGTTATCAATCGCCATTTTGGGTGAGAGTAACCATAACGGCGTTTGCACACTGACGGGGCAAATAGCCTCATGCCCTTGCAAGGGTTCCCGGATAATGCCACTGGCAAAACTGGAGGCAGCGCGGTTCGATTTACCGGGTCTCACCACTATAGTTGGCATACGCAGGCTGCGCCCATCAATAAACCCACGGCGGCTGTAATCAGCCAGCAATAAATCATTTAATGCTTTTTGCATACCATAGGAACTCTGTGGTGACCACACCTGATTATCAGGAACAACTTTCGGTAATACACCGCCGAATACCGCCACAGAACTGGTGATAATCACTTTAGGGCATTGGCCTGACTGACGAGCCAATTCCAATAGGCTACGAGTGGCATCAACGTTAATTCGCATACCTAAATCAAAATCGTCTTCGGCCTGGTTGGAAACAACCGCCGCTAAATGGAAAACAGTGTCGATCTGTCGATCCCATACCGCCGATAACCCATTCTGATCGGCAATGTCACCACAAACAACCTGGACTCGTGGGTCCTCCACTCCCATCAAGGGAAGCACATCATAGGCAATGATTTTATTGATATTGCGCGGCTCCCCCTGCTGGTCAGTCAGATAATCCTGTTGCAGTATGCCGTCAATCAATCGACGCCCCAGAAAACCGGCAGCCCCCGTTATCATAATGTTCATCACTAACTCCTTCTATCTATTGGCTAGTCGTTAATGATTAACTGCCTTGGCCGGGATCAAAAACACCAGCGCGGCACCAATAAATAACGTGGTAGAAATGATCAACATTCCTGTCGTGGTACTTTGGGTCAAGTCTTTCAGGTATCCCATCATATAAGGCGCAACAAATCCGCCCAGATTGCCCCAAGAGTTAATAAAGGCGATACCTGCAGCTGCCGCACTCCCGCCAAGGAAAGCGGTGGGCAAGCTCCAGAACAGCGGTATCGTACTCAGCGCCCCCATTGCACCAATGGTTAAACACACCATTGCAACAACGATATTGTCACTAAAATAGGTTGAGAGAATAATACCCACTGCACCTAATACTGCAGTTAATGCCAGATGCCAGCGTCGTTCCCGCAAACGGTCAGCACTGCGAGAGACGACGATCATCGTTAGCGCCGCCGCCGCAGAAGGAATAGCGGTTAATAAACCGATGCTTAAAATATCCTTTACACCGCTGTCCCTAATCAAGGTGGGTAGCCAGAAGCCGATGGTATAAAACCCGCTGATCAGACAGAAATAAATAAGGGTTAATAACCAGACTCGCGGTTGTAAAAA
Organism: Yersinia similis; assembly: GCF_001053095.1. Taxonomy (GTDB): domain Bacteria; phylum Pseudomonadota; class Gammaproteobacteria; order Enterobacterales; family Enterobacteriaceae; genus Yersinia; species Yersinia similis. The sequence continues at coordinate 6,412 of NZ_CGBP01000024.1, forward strand.
CGCATCTATCAGGCGGCTATGCGCATGATGCTCAGCTTCGTTATCTATATTGGTCTGTAAGATGCTTTTCTCTTTATCGGTCAGCCAGGTGGCATGTGTGATTCGATCTCTCAGTTTATAAATGATTAAAATACCGACCAATACTGAAGGAATACCTTCCAGAATAAACATCCATTGCCAGCCAGCATAACCTTGGAAACCATTAAAATACTGCATGATCCAGCCAGACAGTGGCGCCCCTATGATGCCGGATAGCGGTACCGATATAACGAATAACCCATACACGCGGCCACGGCGGTGAGATGGAAACCAATATGAAATATAAAGAATGATCCCTGGGAAAAACCCTGCTTCAGCAACCCCGAGTAAGAATCGCATCACATAAAATGACATCGGCGTCGTCACAAATGCCATACAGGCAGAGATAATCCCCCAAGTGATCATGATCCGCGCAATCCATAACCGTGCACCAACTCGATGCAGTATCAGGTTGCTGGGGATTTCCAGGAAAAAGTAGCCGATAAAAAACATACCGGCCCCCAATCCATAAACCGTATCCGAGAACTGTAAATCATCAGCCATTTGGAGCTTGGCAAAACCAACATTAACCCGATCTAAGTAGTTGAGAACGTAACACAACATCAGTAGCGGTAAGAGATGCCATACCGTTTTACGGTAGGCATTATTTTCTTCTTGTAACTGCGAGGGTTGCGACAACGATTCAGTGGATGATTCAGACATAATAAAACCTCATTGTTAACTATTTTTGTAGGGAACAAATTGTAGGGAACAAGGTTTAGCGACACTGCCTGATACTGCGAAGGCTGGCATTAAGCAAAACGAATACGTTAAGTAAAACCCAATAATGTTAATTTTAGTTATTTAATGTTTTGTAAAGTTAAAAGTAAGGGATCGTTCGGCAACTAAATGCGATTAAACTCACATTTATTAACAAACGATAATGTGACCTAACTCAGCGGGCTGATTTCAATCTATTTTTTTAGGCTAGTTATAAAGAGTGCTAAGTAAGAGAATGACGGCAGTAGACGTGAGATGATGTGAGTAAAATAACGGGGGGTCTGGACAGGCGCAAGCAAACAAGAACGATGAAATGCCGGCAGCCTCCGTAACTTGGCAAAATTAAACGGATTTGCGGCATGATTCCGCTTAGCAGCCTAATGGCTTCGACAAACGTCAATGTCGTATCTGACAGCATTATTCACCACTTACCGTCTATCTGCCGATATCATCACCGCTATAGGTAAAAAACATTCCCATAACCTTGATAAGGAATTGCCATTCCGGATCATATCCACTTGCCCGACGGGGCTGATTCGCGTAAAACTGTCAGCCGGATTAAACCCTCTCACTACACCATTCACTGGACGATATGTTTCAAGATAACCCGCTGCTGGCGCAGCTAAAACAGCAACTTCACACTCAGACCCCACGCGTTGAAGGCGTCGTTAAAGGTACTGAGAAAGGCTTTGGCTTTCTTGAGGTAGATGGGCAGAAAAGTTACTTTATTCCGCCTCCGCAGATGAAGAAGGTCATGCACGGCGATCGCATTATTGCCACCCTGCATACGGATAAGGATCGTGAAATTGCTGAACCTGAAACATTGGTTGAGCCATTTTTATCCCGCTTTGTTGGCCGGGTGCAACGAAAAGATGATCGTCTGTCTATCGTGCCCGATCACCCTTTATTGCGTGATGCTATTCAATGCCGCCCAGTACGTGAACTGACGCATAGCTTCCAAAACGGTGATTGGGCTGTGGCTGAGATGTGTCGGCATCCATTAAGAGGTGATCGCGCCTTTCAGGCTGACCTGACCGCGTTTATTACCAATGGTGAAGACCACTTCGTTCCTTGGTGGGTAACGCTGGCCCGCCATAACCTCGAACGCGAAGCCCCTGCGATGGTCGAATCGGCCTTAAATGACGCAGAGCTTGAGCGTGAAGACTTAACCGCGCTCAATTTTGTCACTATCGACAGTGCCAGCACCGAAGATATGGATGATGCGCTGTTTGTCCAAGACAATGGCGATGGTTCATGGTTATTGACCATTGCCATTGCTGACCCAACAGCTTACGTCGTCGAAAACAGTGAATTGGATTTAACCGCACGTAAGCGCGCTTTTACCAATTATCTGCCGGGCTTTAATATCCCGATGCTTCCGCGTGATTTGTCCGACAACCTCTGTTCACTGCGCCCAAATGAACGCCGCCCAGTGTTGGTTTGCCGTGTGACGATCACAGCAGAGGGCGCGTTAAGTAACGATATTCGCTTCTCTGCCGCTTGGGTTGAATCAAAAGCCAAACTGGTTTACGACGATGTCTCTGACTGGTTGGAAGGGAACAATCGCTGGCAGCCACAAGATACCGCTATTGCAGAGCAGATTACGTTGCTGAAACGTATCTGTGACGCCCGTAGCAACTGGCGTCAACAACATGCGCTGGTATTTAAAGACCGCCCAGATTACCGCTTCCTGTTGGGTGAAAAAGGCGAAGTACTGGATATCATTGTTGAGCATCGCCGTATCGCCAACCGCATTGTAGAAGAGTGTATGATTGCGGCAAACGTCTGTGCGGCACTGGCGTTACGGGATCACCTCGGTTTTGGTATTTATAACGTGCATACCGGTTTTGACCCAGCATTAGTCGAACAAGCGGCTAGCGTACTGGAAGCCAATGGTGTTGAGGCCGATCCTCAAGCCCTACTGACGTTACCCGGTTTCTGTGAGTTACGCCGTCACCTTGATGCTCTGCCAACACAGTTCCTCGACAGCCGTATTCGCCGCTTCCAGACGTTTGCTGAAATTAGCACTGTCCCCGGTCCGCATTTTGGCCTGGGGCTTGAAGCCTATGCCACCTGGACATCTCCAATCCGTAAATACGGCGATATGGTCAATCATCGCCTACTGAAAGCGATTATTACTGGTCAACAAGCAGAAAAACCGCAAGAAGAGATCACGGTCCAATTGGCTGAACGTCGCCGCCTGAATCGCATGGCTGAACGTGATGTCGGTGATTGGTTGTATGCCCGTTATCTGCAACCACAAGCAGGGACAGACACTCGCTTCACGGCAGAGATTATTGATATCACCCGCGGTGGCTTGCGTGTACGTTTACTGGATAACGGTGCAGTGGCCTTCATTCCTGCGCCGTTTATTCACGCGGTGCGTGATGAAGTGGTATGCAGCCAGGAAACCGGTACGGTGCAGATCAAAGGCGAAACAGTTTATAGCCAAAGTGACAAAATCGAGGTGCGCATTGCGGAAGTTCGCATGGAAACCCGTAATGTCATTGCTCGTCCAGTAGTCTAGTTTTCTTATGTTTTAAAATGATAGCCGTCGGAGGAATAAATGCTCCGGCGGCTTTTTTAATTTTATGTTTGCCGCCCTTCTTGCTTAAAGTCACTGCTGTGTTAGCGGTGTTCATACCCTACTCATTGACCGAACTTATCCATCAATACTCGTCATTTGTATCCCTCATCACAACATGTAAGCAAATGATACGAAAAGTGACTTAAAAACAATTTACTCATCACACTTCTCACTTTCGCTACTTTTCTTTCACATCAAAGCTCCTATGTTAAGTAACCGTTACGCGCTCTCTTACCTCTAAACGGCGTTGATAACAGTAAACCTCATACATTGCGAAGGAGTCGTTACCCATGAAGAACATCAGGACCGTTGTCATATGGCTGACAGTGGCGCTAATTGGTGCATTTGCCTTTGCCATGTTGGCCCTCAGCCGGGGTGAGCATGTCAATGCCATATGGTTAGTGATTGCATCCGTGGCTTGTTACAGCATCGCTTATCGCTTCTACAGCCTGTTTATTGCCAAGAATGTCTTTGAACTGGATGACCGTCGTCTGACGCCAGCAGAACGACGCAATGACGGTCTGGATTATGTTCCTACCAACAAATGGGTGTTGTTTGGTCACCACTTTGCTGCCATAGCGGGTGCTGGGCCACTGGTCGGGCCAATCCTGGCCGCACAGATGGGTTTTCTTCCGGGGACTATCTGGATCCTGGTCGGTGTAATGATGGCCGGTGCCGTACAGGACTTCTTAATCCTGTTTATCTCCACTCGCCGCGATGGCCGCTCACTCGGTGAAATGGCAAAACAAGAGTTGGGGGCATTTGCTGGCGTGATAACCATGCTGGGTGCATTGGGCGTGATGATTATCATTTTGTCCGCACTCGCATTGGTGGTGGTAAAAGCATTAGCAGATAGCCCGTGGGGCCTGTTTACCATTGCTGCAACGATCCCAATTGCCCTCTTTATGGGCGTTTATATGCGGTTTATCCGTCCTGGTAAAATTGCTGAAGTGTCATTAATCGGTTTCGTACTGATGATGTCTGCAATCATTTACGGTGGGAATATTTCGGTACACCCTTACTGGGGGCCTTTCTTTACGTTACATGGCACCACGCTGACCTGGATATTGGTTATCTATGGTTTTATCGCCTCAGTATTGCCGGTGTGGTTGCTGCTAGCACCACGAGATTACTTATCAACCTTCCTGAAAATTGGGGTCATCATCGGTTTAGCGGTTGGTATCGTATTCGCCATGCCTGAAATGAAGATGCCTGCTGTCTCACGCTTTATTGATGGCAGTGGTCCGGTATTCTCCGGCAGCCTGTTCCCGTTCCTGTTTATTACTATCGCTTGTGGTGCTATCTCCGGCTTCCATGCTCTGGTATCCAGTGGCACCACACCGAAACTGATTGAACGCGAAAGCCATACCCGCTTTATCGGCTACGGCGCAATGTTGATGGAGTCATTCGTTGCCATCATGGCGCTAATCTGTGCCTCGGTTATCGATCCAGGTGTTTATTTCGCCATGAACTCACCCGCAGCTCTGATTGGGACCACCGTAGAAAGTGCCTCATTGGCCATTAGTAGCTGGGGGTTTGTGGTGACCCCTGAAACGCTGGCGATGGTCGCCAAAGATGTCGGTGAAAACTCGATTCTGTCACGGGCTGGTGGTGCACCGACCTTCGCCGTAGGTATGGCGCATATCATCAGTGAAATATTCAACAGCCGTAATATGATGGCTTTCTGGTATCACTTTGCCATATTGTTTGAAGCCATGTTTATTCTGACCGCGGTCGATGCTGGTACCCGCGCCTGCCGCTTTATGGTTCAGGATCTGGTCGGGGTCGTCGTACCTCGTCTGGCCAATAACCGTTCATGGTTTGGTAACCTTTCCGGAACAACAGTCGCAGTAGCCGGTTGGGGCTTCTTCGTTTACCAAGGTGTTATTGATCCACTGGGGGGAATAAACACCTTGTGGCCGCTGTTCGGCATTGGTAACCAAATGCTGGCATCAATGGCACTGATTTTAGGTACCGTCGTACTGTTTAAGATGAAGAAACAACGCTACGCATGGGTTACCATCCTGCCAACAATTTGGTTATTTATCACCTCAATGACCGCAGGTTGGCAGAAAATATTCCATGAAAAACCAAGTATTGGATTTCTCGCTCAGGCCAAAAAATTCTCTAATGGTATTGAACAAGGGGTGTTAATCTCACCCGCGAAGAGCTTTAAAGACATGGAAACTATCGTGTTTAGCAATCAGATCAACGCCGCGCTATGTGTATTCTTTATGCTGGTGGCGGTGACGATGTTAGTTTCGGCCTTCTTTGTGATTCGTCGCGCACTGAAATCCAGCAAACCAACAACCCATGAAACTGAAATTGTATTCCGTGAGGAGGTTGCACGTGGTTAACACCGGTATTCCGTACCGCTCCCGGCCAATAACCGGGGGGAAGATTACTCGCTGCGTTCCGCTTATTCAGGTTGAGGTAGCCCCAACCACTCTATGGGCATGGGTGCGGCTGATTGCACATCGACTGACGCAAAGCTTCCGGCTAATGGTTGGGGTGCAGGATTACAGTAATTATGTCAATCATATGCGCTGTAAGCATCCTGACACCCCCCCCATGACTGAACGGGAGTTCCATCGTTATTGCCTGGATGCCCGCTTCCCCAGCGAAGGGGGTAAACTGGGAAAATGCCCTTGTTAGCACAACAGTAGATGCAAATAAGTGACAACGTAACGCCCTGTAATGGTTTTATAGGGCGTTATTCTTTTACAGTTCATTGTTACTGCCTATCGGTTACTTCTTATCTTTTATCACATCAAGCTAACTCAAAATTGTCGTCCCAAATGCCCCCTGCCAATCTTGTTCGAATTGTTCTACCGCTGCTTTTACCGCAGGCGTACTGATAAATTGCTCTGCCACATCAACCGGGATAGTGACCGACTGGCAACCGGCTAGCAAACAATCCAGTACTTGTCGAGGGGTACGGAAACTGGCCGCCAGCACTTTTGCATCAGGGGAATGTAACGTGAGTAGTTGCTGTAATTCACGTACCATAGCAATCCCATCGGCCCCTTGTGCATCCAGTCGGTTAACATACGGCGCAACGTATTCCGCTCCCGCCAACACAGATAATAGCCCTTGCCCAGCTCCGTACACCGCAGTACCCAAGGTAGGGATCGACATCGTCTTCAATTTTTTGATCGCCGCCAACCCTTCTGCCGTGACAGGGATTTTAATGACCAATCCTGGGATCTGCTCTGACAGCAGTACCGCCTCAGAGACCATGCGTTCGCTATCACTGGCCAATACTTGGGCAAATAACTTTCCCGTTCCTCCCAGTGCATCACGTAACGCAGGTAAAACCTCCCATATGGATTTGCCCGCTTTTGCCAAAATACTTGGGTTAGTGGTTACCCCCTGTAAAGGCAGCACCCGCGCTAATCGTTTTACCGCCGCAACATCTGCCGTGTCGAGATAAAGTTCCATAAAAGCCTCTGGGTCAGGATAGTTAAGTGAACGTATTGATTGATAAAGAACATATTTATGAAAAGCCATACGCCGCAATCATAGACGAATAAAGAATCGATAACGTTATTCTTATCAAAATATTCTTATTCGAAAATAACATAGGCTTCAAACGAAAGTTTTTTTATTTTCTACTCGGATCAAATCATCAGAGCAGCAAAAGAGATTTTGTACTCACCGTCACTTTTATCTTATAAATACAGTCTGTTATCTTCTTTGTTTAGCGTATTATGAGTAAAAATTGACTCAATGATTAACCCATCCCCCATGCGCAAGCTATCATCGGAGCAATAAATATGGCAGATATCACGTTCACTCGTGAACAGACTCAACAAATGGTCCATAAAATTCAGCGCTATCTGGAACAAGAGCACAATATAGAATTAGAGGATTTTGATACGGAATTTTTCGTAGAATTTATTAGCCGTGAGTTAGGTGCACATTACTATAACCAAGGTATTAATGACGCGATTGCACAGATTGAAGCCAAGATGCTTGATGTTACCGATTCGCTGCTATGGCTGGAAAAACCCGTGCAAGAGTGAACACGGGCTTATTATTTACGTTTTGCTATTTATTGGCCGTAATACGCATCCTTACCATGTTTACGCAAGTAATGCTTATCCAGCAGTTGCGGTTGCATATCGCCCAACTGCGGGTTCAATTGACGCGAAAAAATGCCCATATACGCCAACTCTTCCAAGACTACCGCATTGTGTACTGCATTATCCGCACTGCTCCCCCAGGCAAATGGCCCATGAGAGTTCACCAATACCGCAGGTACTGCATCTGGATTGATGCCCCTTTCTTGGAAAGTATTGACGATAACATTACCGGTTTCCCATTCATAACGACCAGCAATCTCCTCATGTGTCATCAAACGGGTACAAGGGATGGAGCCATAGAAGTAATCAGCATGGGTTGTTCCCCAAGCAGGCAAGTCTAGCCCCGCCTGCGCCCAAATAGTCGCATGACGAGAGTGGGTATGCACTATGCCCCCAATTTGGGGAAAATTAAGATACAGCACGCGGTGAGTATCCGTGTCTGACGACGGTTTTTTACTGCCCTCAACGACGTTGCCGCTCTCCAGCTCCACAACCACCATATCCTCCAGTGTCATGGACTCATATTCCACACCTGAAGGTTTAATCACCAGCAAACCATTCTGGCGATCGACAGCACTGACATTACCCCAAGTGAATGTCACCAGATTATGGCGCGGTAAAGCAAGATTAGCGGCAAGGACTTGCTGCTTCAGTTCGTTGAGCATCGTCGTATCCTGAATAACTGAATTTGTCCCATTTTCAGTGCCGCAGGAAATAACCGGTATGGGGTAAATAGCTAAAAACTGCGTACAGATCGGCTGGAAAGCCTACACTGAGAGATTTGGATATTAATCGGTGTTTTTTATTTAGCCTGGCAATGAGCCAATCGTGCTATTAACACCCTGAAAATGGCAGTGTTTTACTTTTTAGCGCCAAATTAGGATTATTCACATACTAAATAATTTGCAGGTATTTATACTGATTTTTATCCGTGAAAAACCGTTCCCAGTATTAATCTAAAATATAAATGATGATTTTTTACTCAAACCATTAACAAAATGAGCGACGCAGCCGCTAACGTTGAAATAATGCCTATACTTAGGGTTATAATTTCAACGTGGCACTGATATATCAGGACATATAGCATGATTTTCTCTCGCTATCGCCTGTACTATCCGTTCTGAGCTAACGTCAGGAGAACTATTATTATGATTATCAATAAACGATTTGCTACCGCCGCATTGATGTTAACGCTAGCCTTGTCACTCTCCGCTTGTTCCAATATGTCTAAGCGGGATCGGAATACGGCAATTGGTGCTGGCGCAGGCGCGGTAGGTGGTGCGGTATTGACAGGCAGTACATTGGGTACATTGGGTGGTGCGGCAATCGGTGGGGTTATCGGTCATCAGGTCGGTAAATAACGCCCCCCTCTTTGTACTTGAGGTTGCGGAGTGGCAGTTGACGTTGCGAGTAGCACGCATTCGTTTATTGCCTTACTGCAACGTTAATTAACCCTTTCGACTTTATATTGCCACTGCATTAGAGGCTCTAAATAAAATACGGCGTTTGAAAATATCAACGCCGTATTTAATATCCGCCAGGCAAAGAGGATTTTATTAAATCAGCCACCTGCCAATTTAACTTTCATCCCTTTAGCTTCTAACAGTTGTTTCAATAAATCCCGCTTATCGCCCTGAATTTCAATGACGCCATCTTTGACCGAACCACCACAGCCACATTTCTTTTTCAATTCAGCGGCTAGCTTATCCAGAACCTCATCATTGCCGTCAACACCTGTTATAAGGCTAACACCTTTACCTTTACGTCCACTGGTTTGGCGCTGTATACGGACAATGCCATCGCCCTTTGGCCGCTCAACCTTGATCTCAGGTTCACTGATCCGGCCACTGTCAGTCGAATAAACTAACCGGCTATTATCATTGCTCATGAGGCCACCTTTGTCAGTGACGCCAATATTTCACGCAGCGTTTTTTCCGGATCAAGCGACTGGGTAATTGGGCGACCTATTACCATATAATCAACACCTGCGGCTACCGCCTGTTCAGGTGTCATGATCCGCCGCTGGTCACCGACCTCACTGCCTTGCGGGCGAATACCTGGGGTGACGAGCGAGAAGTCAGCACCACAAACTTGTTTCAAACGCACCGCTTCATGGGCCGAGCACACCACGCCATCCAAACCGCAATCCCAGGTCAGCTTCGCTAATCGCTCGGCCTGCTCAGCCGGACTGATAGTAATACCGATATCCCGCAGATCTTCGCCATCCATGCTGGTCAGCACCGTAACAGCAATCAGTAAGGGAGCTTGTGCGCCATAAGGCAACAACGCTTCTTTCGCCGCCGCCATCATGCGGGCACCGCCACTGGCGTGAACATTGACCATCCAGACACCCAACTCTGCTGCCGCAGTCACGGCACGCGCGGTAGTATTAGGGATGTCATGAAATTTCAAATCAAGAAATACGTCAAAACCGCGCTGATGTAAATCGCGGATAAGCTGAGGGCCGTACAACGTAAACATCTCTTTGCCCACTTTTAACCGGCAATCCTGTGGACTAACCTGATCAGCAAAGGCTAACGCTGCGTCTTTATTGGCATAATCCAACGCAACAACAATCGGGGAGGATATTGAGCCACGGTTATTAGTTTTAGTTGCGGACGTCATTCTTCAGCCTTCTTCAGTCAGTAATTGATGATAACGTTCGCATTCTACAGGGTGTATCACTGAAATTACAGTGTTCAGGCGGGTGTTGACTCTCCATTTGTTATGCTGCGACAGGTGGCATCCATCAAATCTTATCGTCCACATACCTATTTACTATTATTAAGACAAGATAAGTCATTGGGATTTTTTAACCCACGTAAATAATTTCATCTAATCTTCCAACTTATTTCTTTTTTCCCAAGAATCATCTAGAAAATCAACAAACTCCAAAAAGAAATTAGAGCGGAATTTATTCTGTTTCCGTAGCATAAATACTGGGGTTTTTGACAACTTCCAATCTGGCGGTAACCTAACTTGAATATGACAATAATGCGCCTGAGTGGCTCATATGACGCTGTATCTGCCCTGTTTGCGGCGTTCCTCCAGCTTTTAGAGCGTATTGGTATACCTCATTGTGAATTTTTTATGATACTTGTGTTATTCCCTGGACAGTTGCTCTTTCCTCGCTTAGCTTGGTATTTTCCCTAAGTTGAAGGTTATATGATGAGTGAGATATCTACCTTAACCATTAAAATTCCTCTGGAATTAAAAGAAAAAATCAAAACTGCAGCATTAGAAAAGCAGTTTTCTCTCAGCACTGAAGTCTGCGAAAGATTAGCGCAAAGCTTTGAGGCTGATATTAAGGGGAGTAAAGGTAGTAGTAAGAATGCCAAGTTGCATCACAGTGAAATCGACAATCAAGATGTAGAAGAGATTTCAGAACAGCCGCTAAGCCAGAAAGAATTGAAAAAACTGCGCCAATTGCTGAAAGACAGTGTGAGAACCGCTCAAAAGAAAAAATAAACTGTAGTAGTGCTTCATCACAACAGCTAACAACCGGGTGGACCCGTTCACCCGATCTTATTAGCAGAGAACATCACTCCCCTCTAATCTGACGATTCCCCCTACTGCCCATCTAATCCTCTTATAGGCTTAACTGATGCCCAAGCACGACAAGATGGACAATGCCAATAGAGTGAGTGGGCGGTGAAACCACACTTATGGCAACGGTAACGTGGTTTGGTTCGAATTTGCTCACCAACCATGTCCCGTAATAGCAATAAACTCTCTTTTGCACGTCCTTCTTCGGCATCTGCTAGATGGTAATCCATTAGACGATAAAAACCGCGCATCGTCGGATGGCGCTGTAGTTGGCGATTAATATACGTTTGCGCGACATCATGCCCTTCCTGCTGTTCGAGGATCTCTGCCAACATCAGTTCAGCAGCAGCACCGGTATTATCTTCCACGCAGCGTTTAAGAAAATGAGCCCAAGCCTGAGGCTGTTGCAGGTGTTGGTAACATTCACTGAGCATCGGTAATGCTTCACTGACGACTTCTTTATCTTGCTCCAGTACTCGCTCCAGCGCTTCGACGCCTTTGGCATACTCACCTTTAGCAAGATGCACACGGCCACGCATAATAGAAACCCGAGCACATTGTTTATCAGCAGTTGCCGCTTTTTTCAGTAGCCCCATGGCCTTATCCAGATCGTCACTGCCCATTGCTTGCAACGCAAGTTCACAATAGAAGTGTGCAATTTCCAGACGCTGATTATCTTTGCCCATCTTGACCAATTTTTCCGCAACTTCAATGGCATTATGCCAATCACTGGTTGCCTGATGAATTACCAATAATTGTTGTAATGCGCCGAGCCGAAAATCTTGTTCTTCAACCAATTGGTTGAACATATCTTCTGCCCGATCATATAAACCTGCAGCCATATAATCACGACCGAGTTGCTGAATAGCCAACAGCCGTTGTTCAAATGTCAGGGATGCACTCTCCATTAAGGCTTGATGGATACGAATGGCACGATCAACTTCACCGCGTGAGCGGAACAGATTCCCCAAAGTGAGATGAGCCTCAACCGTGGAACTGTCTTCTTTCAACATTTCGAGGAAGAGATCGACTGCTTTATCTTGCTGGTTCGAGAGAAGGAAGTTAACCCCAGCCACGTATTCACGTGACAAGCGGTTAGCATCCTGTTGCTTATCCTGCTGAGCGCTTCTACGCCCCATATACCAACCATAGGCGGCAGCAACGGGTAACAGCAGAAACAGCATTTCTAACATAGAAAATTATTCCTTGTTGACAGCAGCTGTGGACACAAGCGTGCTTTGCTCAACTGGCTGTTCAAGCTGAGTTTCAAGACGTTTAATTTTCCGCTCTGCGCGGCCCAAAGAGATCCGTATCCGCAGATAAAAAAGCCCACAAATGACCCAGCCTAGCACCAGCCCGGCCGCAAAAAGCGTTGCCAATAGCGTAGACAGCTGATATTCACCTTGAGCTAATAAATAGTTAAAGGCGACTACTTGATCGTTATTGGCCCCTAACGTGACTGAAATCACGAAAACCACCAGTACTAATAAAAAAATCAGCAAATATTTCACGTTTTTTCCCAAAGGCCGAATCAACCTGATGAATTATGCCAAAAATGTGGCGTCCTTACTCAATAAATTAGCACTTCCTTACCCTGCAAAGAAACCCTGCACAAAGATAAAGCACCAAGCCCCTCCTTGAGAGGCATTATTTTACGTTACTGAACATGAATAATAACCCATTGCTTAGCTTTACTCATGCCCCCGTTTTTCGCTCTCTTTTTGTTCTTGTAACGGAATATCCAGAAATCCGAACCCATGCTGGACTAATCCACACGTCACAGCGGCCAAGACGCCACTGATTAGCGTCGCGGCAATCAGGTCCTGCGGCCAGTGCATACCTAAAAATAAGCGGCTCGCCATAACACCCTGTGCCCATAACATCAGTAAAACGACTGTTTTATAATGTCGCCGTGACCATAGTAGCCCTACGGCTAATAATGCCCACGTGGCCGCAAATACAGTATGCCCTGATGGGAAAGAGAACCCGGTTTCAAACTGCCAGTGACGGCTCAACCAAGCAGGAATAATTGATTGGTCTTGTAACTGCTGCCTGACTAATTCACTGCGTTCTGCGCGTGGCAAAGAATAGAAAAGGCGGTTATTAATATGATGCTCGGCTTCAAGCCATGCAACAAATGGCCGAGGTTCCTGTACCTGCTCTTTAATCAGCGATTTTACACCTTGGCCAAGGACAATTACTGTTCCTAATACCACAAACAGCCCAATAGCAGGCTTAAGACGAACACGCAAGCACCACAAAAACCAGCTACAGAGCAACACACTGGTCAGTATGCCCCAAGGCGCGGTTACCATTTCTGTCACCCAAAAAAAGCCTTTTAACCACGTGTTATTTCCCCCTGGTTGCCACTGCCAGCCGGAAAGCCATATCGCTAACGTTGGCAATAATAAAATAAACGTTCCGATAGTGACTCGTTTTGCCATGTTATACATCAGGGGTCCTTTTCTTTCTTTTTCGTGCTATTGAGGAAATAATAAACTCACATTAAGTCAGTATTTGTTTATCACTACAGACAAATCTATACTACCTCGCCTGCCATTACAGATTACATTGATGTAATAGCTAAATAATATAAGTAATGCTAGTCAATTGATAAGATACATAAATTTCTCTAGTTAACGGAATATAGGCACATAATGTATTTCCCTCTTCACCTATCGCTGCTTTGTTGAACAGCAGCCAACTAAAACTTATGGCAATATAGCTAATAGTTATCACGGAAAATTTTTTATTTAACCCTTTATACCTAAAGTAATTGCAGTAGCCGTTAGGCGGTGCACAAGCGAGCCATTATGCGCTATTTATGTCAGTACCTTAGCCACTCACTGCGCTGCCACTCTCCAAGTAGGAAGGTATATATCTGGTTAAAATGGTCATCCGGCAATTAGGATGCGCCACAACATACTCTAAGAGCCTAAGTCATAATATGAACAATGATATGCAGCTAAAACGTGTAGCAGAAGCAAAATTACCCACTCCTTGGGGTGACTTTTTAATGGTCGGTTTTGAAGAATTGGCTACCGGGCATGACCACCTGGCCTTGATATTTGGTGATATCTCTGGTGATGAACCGGTTCTGTCCCGTGTACATTCTGAATGCCTTACTGGTGATGCGTTATTTAGCCTGCGTTGTGACTGTGGTTTTCAGTTGGAGGTTGCACTTACGCGTATCGCGGAAGAAGGCCGTGGTGTGCTGATTTATCATCGCCAGGAGGGCCGTAATATTGGCTTGCTGAATAAAATTCGTGCTTATGCATTGCAGGATTTAGGGGCTGATACGGTAGAAGCTAATCATCAGCTTGGTTTTGCTGCGGATGAACGTGACTTCACACTATGTTCTGATATATATAAATTGTTAGGCATCAAAGCCGTTCGTCTGCTGACCAATAATCCTAAAAAAGTCGAAATCCTCACCCAAGCAGGGATCAATATCGTCGAACGTGTGCCGTTGATCGTGGGCGAAAACCCAAAAAATGAACATTATCTGGCAACCAAAGCGGCCAAAATGGGGCATTTGCTCACCAAATAATCGGTACCGGGTGAATCCCTAAATAAGAATAAAGGGTAGGATCAATAATTATACCTACCCTTTAAATGCTGATAACCTCTGATGGCTCGGTCCGAATGACACTTTTGTCGCTCAACCATATAGCTAACAGTGATGTTATATAGCTAGCAAGGATTCACCCAACACCCCATCCACTACAGCATTTTGCGGATCACATAGTGCAAAATGCCACCATTCTCAAAATAAATCAGTTCGTTCCCTGTATCGATACGGCAACGGGTATTGACCACTTGCTGCTGCCCATCCGTATAAGTTATCGTCACTGGCACCATTTGCCCTGGAGCAAGATTTTGCAGTCCACTGACACTGATAGATTCATCACCAGTCAGCCCTAATGTTTTACGATCGACCCCCTGTGGAAACTCTAATGGTAAAATCCCCATTCCAATTAGATTTGAGCGGTGAATCCGTTCAAATGATTCAGCGATAACAACCCTAACACCGAGTAAACGCGGCCCTTTCGCAGCCCAATCACGGCTGGATCCTGAGCCATACTCCTTACCGGCGATCACCGCCAGAGGCACGTTTTCTTGTTGATAACGCATAGCTGCATCATAGATAGGCATCTCATTTTGCGATGGAATATGACGTGTTATCCCCCCTTCAATACCGGGGACCATTTCATTTCGAATACGAATATTAGCAAACGTACCGCGCATCATTACTTCATGGTTGCCCCTACGGGAACCATAAGAGTTGAATTCCTTAATTTCCACACCGCGATCACGAAGATAGCGGCCCGCAGGGCTGTCCAGTTTGATATTACCCGCTGGTGAAATATGGTCAGTTGTCACCGAGTCAGCCAAAATCGCCAGAATACGCGCATCATGAATATCCTGCACAGGATCCGGCAATGCCTTCATATCTGTAAAGAAAGGGGGTAGCCGAATATAAGTGGAGTCTTGTTGCCACTCATAAGTGGGGGTACTTTCTACTTGAATTGCTTGCCAGTTCTCATCACCATTAAATACTTCAGCATATTCCTTACGAAACATCTCCGTTTTAACTTCCTCAACAGCTTTGGCGATCTCAAGTCCGGTTGGCCAGATATCTTTTAGGTAAACCGGTTTACCTAAAAGATCATGACCCAGCGCATCCTGGGTTAAATCTATATTCATATTCCCTGCCAGGGCATAAGCGACCACCAGTGGCGGTGATGCCAGCCAGTTGGTTTTCACCAGAGGGTGGATGCGACCTTCAAAATTGCGGTTACCGGAGAGTACCGCGCTGACCGTTAAATCCCCCGCTTTAATAGCGTTTTCTATTGGCTCAGGTAAGGGCCCTGAGTTACCAATACAAGTCGTACAACCATAGCCGACTAAATTGAACCCCAGATTATCCAGATAGCGGGTTAGACCAGCCGAATTAAGATACTCGGTCACCACTTTAGAACCTGGAGCCAACGAGGTTTTCACCCATGGTTTGGTTTTCAGCCCTTTTTCAACCGCTTTTTTTGCCAATAATCCAGCCGCCATTAATACACTGGGGTTTGACGTGTTTGTACAGGATGTAATGGCTGCAATCACCACCGCGCCAGATGCCAGTTCATGAGTTTTACCATTAAGAGAGAAAGCAACGTGGTCAGCTTTATCTCTCTTATTGTTGAACTCCAGTTCCTCAAACGCTTTAAATGCCGATGGCACTTTAGGTAATGCGACCCTGTCTTGTGGGCGTTTTGGCCCTGCTAAACTGGGTTCTACTGAACTTAAATCCAGCGATAATTGGCTGGTAAAGACCGGCTCATCACCAGGATAACGCCATAATCCCTGCGCTTTACTGTAGGTTTCAACTAGCGCTATTTGCTCATTGCTGCGGCCGCTGAGGCGCATATAACTCAGGGTCACATCATCCACAGGGAAGAAACCGCAGGTTGCACCAAACTCAGGAGACATGTTGGCAATGGTCGCGCGATCAGCCAATGGTAAGTCAGCTAACCCATCACCATAGAACTCGACAAACTTACCAACGACCCCGTGCTTACGTAGCATTTGTGTGACCGTCAATACCAGGTCAGTCGCCGTGATCCCCTCGCGCATTTTACCGGTCATTTTAAACCCGACGACATCAGGGATAAGCATTGATATGGGCTGACCTAACATGGCAGCCTCAGCTTCGATACCACCAACTCCCCAGCCGAGTATCCCCAAGCCATTGATCATGGTGGTATGGGAGTCCGTGCCAACCAACGTATCCGGATAGGCAACCTGCTTATCACCTTGCTGTTCATGCCAAACGGTTTGTCCCAGATATTCAAGATTAACCTGATGACAAATACCCGTTCCTGGTGGGACTACGCGAAAACGGCTAAATGCTTTTTGCCCCCAGCGTAAAAAGATATAACGTTCGTGGTTACGTTCCATCTCTAAGCGTACGTTTTCACCAAACGCTGATTTATCGCCAAACTCATCCACGGTCACGGAATGGTCGATCACCAAATCCACAGGTGACAACGGGTTAACTTGTGCCACATCACCGCCTAGTCGTTGGACTGCCTCACGCATGGCAGCCAGATCCACTACTGCGGGAACACCTGTAAAATCTTGCATTAATACTCTAGCAGGGCGGTAGGCAATTTCTCTATCGGCATGCCCGGTTTGTTGCCACGCGACAATGGCTTTTAAATCCGCCTCCTGAACTTGTACCCCATCCAAGTGACGTAGTAAATTCTCCAGCAGCACTTTCAACGATTTAGGTAACCGGTTGATGTCACCCAACACTGCCGCCAATTGCGGCAGGCTGTAGTAATAATACTCGCGGTTAAGGGCAACCAATTTAGTCATACTCGTTTTACACAGATCCAACGACATAGTGCCTCCATTGTTTCTTATAAGTTTTATAAATCAATGTACTATCTGGCTGTCTCTCTCAGTAAGGTTGATACCCGGCATACTTCAAGTTGCATATATGTTGGCTGTCTTCGTTCAGCCCAATCACTTACTGGTGTAAGCTCCTAGGACTTACTCAGTTGCCGCCTTCCTGAAACTCGAATTATTTAGGGTCTATAACCCTAATGTTATGAGGTCTAGCTTAAATATAACACAAAGAAATGTTAACATTTCAATAACAACAGTGTATGTTCGCAGTGATAGGTATAACCTAAGATGACGATAAGCTAAGGTAATTATAGCGAGGCTATGTTTAGCACCCTTGGAATATTTTTATACTTATATTGTTAATGTAAGGAGAGTTCATACTCCTCGGCATCTAATTTGAAATAATCAATGGGGAGCAGGTCAAAATAACCATCCCACTTAAGCTCTTGATTCTCTGGATATACAAACTCTAGTTTTTTATGTGGCTCTTCAATATTATTTTTTTGCTTAGAAAACTCCTCCAACAGGGCAATATCTTCATCACTTACCCACTCGTCATCATCAAAATTGATATCTGAATCGGTAATTTGATTATCAATTTTATTCTCTTCATATTGTTTTATGACATTCCTCCATATATTGCGTAGAATATCATAAGGGTTAAATATTTTGTTTAAATAGGAGGCAAATTCGTCATTGAAGTTTATAGATAGCTTTATATCTAAATTGTGTAAATAATCATTATCTCCTGCCATGTTAATCTGACAATAAATGTCAATAACTGGTTTACTCACTTGAGTATTATTTTGAGCTGAACTGCTTGTGCCGCAATGATTTTCAGCACTATATGCATAAGTAATATGTTGATTAATCACTATATTATCTTTTGACTTATTTTCAACATTAATATTCACAGAATGGGGACATTGCAGGGGTGAGTTTATTTCCTGCAACTGATCACGCACACCGATCTCAACAAGCGGACAGGTACTGGCTAAGTGAGTAAATGCCTCTTTATCATATTTACCTGTGGTTTTATCTATCATTGCTTGTCTAATTCTATTATCCAGCACTACATATTTTGGACTATTTTCCTTCTCATCAGTGTTATTAACAGCAATATTTATATCATGTAGTGCAACAGAAGTTTCTTTAGCATCATCGTTAATCGGTGTAAGGATACTGAGTGGTACAAAATCAGTGAGGCGAGGAAACATATTAACTCCATTTATTATTAAGTTTTCTATTTAATACGGAGTGAAATAATAGACCTAAAATATTGTAATGACTTTCAATTTTTACCGGCTAATCAGTAAATAAAACTTATTATATCTTAAGCTGGCAGATACCGCCCACAATGAGATAGATTAACGGAAAAATCAGATAGGAGAGAATATCGTAATATTAATATGAAGCAGAAGGGGCAAGACTCTCCTCCTCCACTATCGCGTCTTAAGCTCACGGTGAAGCGTGGGTTATGTACGCAATTTCTACACACGTGAGCACTCGACTTCTTTAGCTAACAATAATAAATTGTTAGCTAACTCACTTCGTCGGCAGTTTAATATCTTTAAACATGGCCTCTATATCCTCATTAGAGCGCAATGCAACCGCCTTATCGACCACATCACGAGTTAAATGTGGGGCGAAACGCAGGATAAAGTCATACATATAACTCCGTAGGAACGTACTACGACGAAAACCAATTTTAGTCGTGCTGTAGGTAAAGATATCTCTGGCATCAACTGTCACCAAATCAGGATCCTGAACCGGATCAACCGCCATACTAGCGATAACCCCTACCCCTAAACCTAAGCGTACGTAAGTTTTAATCACATCTGCATCGGTCGCAGTAAACACAATGCGCGGCGTAAGGCCTGCGCGATTGAAAGCAGTATCTAACTCGGAGCGCCCCGTAAAACCAAAGGTATAAGTGACGATAGGATATGCTGCCAACTCTTCAATGCTCACATGTGTTTTACCTGCTAATGGATGATCAGGTTTTACAACGACTGCCCGATTCCAGTGATAGCACGGTAACATGATAAGGTCGTCATAAAGATGTAATGCTTCGGTGGCGATGGCGAAATCGGCATTCCCCTTAGAGACTGCCTCGGCAATCTGCGTGGGAGATCCTTGATGCATATGCAGAGACACGCGAGGATAACGTTCAATAAAACCTTTAATAACATTAGGTAAAGCGTAACGTGCCTGTGTATGGGTGGTCGCCACATACAATGAACCTTTATCCGGATAGGTATGTTCACCTGCAACAGCTTTGATGGCATCCACTTTCGACAAGACTTCACGGGCAATACGAATGATTTCCAGCCCTGCAGGGGTTACCTGCGTCAGATGTTTACCGCTACGGGCAAAAATCTGGATACCTAACTCATCTTCCAGCATTCTTACCTGTTTGCTGATCCCCGGTTGCGAGGTGTACAGGCCTTCTGCGGTAGAAGACACATTAAGGTTATGGTTAACAACCTCAACAATATAGCGAAGCTGCTGCAATTTCATATCTATACCATCCTAGGTTGAATAACTGCGGGGAAATCCACAGTTTGGTATATCGGTATCGCACCGGTATGCAGAAAAGTTATTACCTGAACCCCATAAACTGCATGATACCAGGTTGGTCAGCATGACCTTATAATAACTCCAGGTTATAAAAAAATACTTTATATAACTATTATATCATTTCATCAGCTACTGTATAGAACATATACACAAAAATAATAGCGGGTTTTAACAAATGCAGGTAACGACTCGGGAGTGATAACCTGGAAAGATTACCTAAGACTATAAAGCACTTGGATAAATTAGCCCAATAAAAAACCAGCCGTTGAGGCTGGTTTTTACTGAGGTAAGAAGTGACAGACTACACAGAGCCTGAACATCTACTTTAGGTTAAGTTTATTTTTTTGCCTCAACCCATTTGCCATCAATATAGAAAGCTGACCAACCTGTTGCTTTGCCATCTTTCTCTGATGATACATACTGTTGCTTCGTTTTACGGCTAAAGCGGACCATGGTTTTATTGCCATCTTTATCGGTCACGGGGGCATCAGCCAGATAACGCAATTTTTCAGGCAAACGGTCTTTGAAGCGAACCAATTCTTCTACCATCGGAGCACGGGTTTCACGCGATTTAGGGAATGTATTGGCTGCCAAGAACACGCCAGCTGCGCCATCTCGTAGGACGAAATAAGCATCTGATTTCTCGCAAGGTAACTCTGGCAATGGCACCGGATCTTCTTTCGGTGGTGCAACTTCACCGCTGCGCAGAATCTTGCGGGTATTCTTACACTCGTCATTGGTGCAGCCCATGTACTTACCGAAGCGGCCCATTTTCAGGTGCATTTCAGAACCACATTTCTCGCACTCAACAATCGGGCCTTCATAGCCTTTGATCCGGAACTCACCCGCTTCGATTTCATAGCCATCACACGCTGGGTTATTCCCGCAAACATGTAACTTACGTTGATTATCGATAAGGTAGCTATCCATCGCAGTACCACATTTCTGGCAACGGCGGCGAGCACGTAATGCGTTAGTCTCCGCATCATCACCCTCCAGAATATTCAAAATCTCAGCGTCCGGCACCAAGTTAATGGTGGTTTTGCAGCGCTCTTTAGGCGGCAATGCATAACCGGAACAGCCAAGGAACACCCCAGTACTCGCAGTACGGATCCCCATTTGACGGCCACAGGTTGGGCAATCAATGCTGGTCATCACCATCTGATTCGGGCGCATCCCCCCTTCTTCAGGGTCTTTTTCCGCCTTTTCAAGCTGCTCGCTGAATTCCGCAAAGAAGCCATCCAACACAGTTTTCCACTCAGCCTGATCGTTGGCTACCTGATCCAAACCGCTTTCCATTCGTGCCGTGAAATCATAATTCATCAGCTCGCGGAAGTTTTCTTCTAAGCGGTCTGTCACTATTTCACCCATTTTCTCTGCGTAGAAGCGACGGTTTTCTACCCGCACATAGCCACGATCTTGAATGGTCGAAATAATAGAGGCATAAGTCGATGGACGGCCAATACCCCGCTTTTCCAGCTCTTTTACTAATGATGCTTCACTATAACGAGCCGGTGGCTTGGTAAAATGCTGGCTCGGAATCAGTTTTTGTAAGTCTAAATCACTGCCCACTTCAATCACCGGCAAGGTGCGATCTTCATCACCTTTACGCAGCGCTGGCATAACCTTGGTCCAACCATCAAAGCGCAATGTGCGACCTTTGGCTCGCAGTTGGAAATCACCCGCCTGCACTGTTAGTGTGGTCGAGTCATATTTGGCCGGAGGCATCTGGCACGCCACAAACTGACGCCAAATCAATTGATACAGCCTCTGGGCATCCGCTTCCATATCTTTCAACTGCTCAGCTAACACATTGACATCTGAAGGGCGGATGGCTTCATGCGCTTCCTGCGAATTCTCTTTACTGCTGTATTGGTTAGGCGTTGACGGCAGATACTTATCACCAAAATTATCGCCGATATAACCACGCACCATCGTCAATGCATCCTGACTCAAATTAGTCGAGTCGGTACGCATATAGGTGATATGACCCGCTTCATACAGGCGCTGTGCCATCATCATGGTTTTTTTCACACCGAAACTCAGACGGGTACTTGCCGCCTGCTGTAAGGTGGAGGTAATGAATGGTGCGCTGGGCTTACTGCTGGTCGGTTTATCTTCACGATCCAACACCTTATAACGGGCATTTTCCAGTAACGTCAGCGCTGCATGTGTTTGCTCACGATTTACCGGTTTAAATGGCTTGCCATGGGCATGAGTGACTTCCATTTGGATCGGAATATCACCTTTAGCCAATAAATCTGCATGCAACTCCCAATATTCTTCAGGAACGAATGCCTTAATCTCTTTTTCACGTTCAACCACTAAGCGCACAGCAACTGACTGTACACGGCCTGCTGACAGGCCACGGGCAATTTTCTTCCACAGCAGTGGAGAGACCATATAGCCAACAACCCGATCCATAAAACGCCGGGCTTGCTGTGCATTTACACGGCTGATGTTCAGTTCACCAGGCTGATTAAACGCCTGCTGAATCGCATTCTTGGTGATTTCGTTAAAGACAACGCGGCTAAAACGTTTATCGTCCCCACCTATGACTTCCCGCAAATGCCAGGCAATAGCCTCACCTTCGCGGTCAAGGTCGGTTGCGAGATAGATATGATCCGCGTTTTCCGCTAATGCTTTCAGCTCAGCAACCACTTTCTCTTTGCCAGGCAAAATTTCATACTGCGCTTTCCAGCCATGATAAGGATCGACTCCCATACGGTTAACTAAGGCAACCTTTTCGTCTTTCTTCACTTTCTTTTTGGGTTTATCGTCTTTTTTGGCTTTTTCTTCAGTTGAGTTAGCGCTCTTTTTACTGGCTGAGCCACTGGTCGGCAAATCACGAATGTGACCGACGCTGGACTTAACCACGTAATCATTCCCTAAGTATTTATTAATAGTTTTGGCTTTTGCCGGGGACTCAACTATTACGAGAGCTTTACCCATAATTACCTTTACCTAAATTATTTCTTCTAAAAGAAGGTTTTTATCTTGCTGTGCCGCAGCATTCTGAATCTCTTTTTTATATTGCGGTACTTTTTTAGGATATCAACCTGTTTTTTTGATCGGGGCACAAAACTGTACATTTCGAGTCTTACCTGAAGATCCCGCAAATTTTTTGTCTGTGCTCAAAGTTTAAGCTGTGATCTTGCCTAATGGCGTCAACAAAACCTTCCACCTGATAGTATAAAATCCCACACTGTACCTGATAAAATACGCCACGCAACCTAATTAGCTCGGAATATGAATTTATCTAATAGTAGTTATAGAGTAGCCAAATACTCGAATAAACCTTAGTCGGTTTGCGGACAAATGCTAACCCGAAGTACAATAGACGGCAAAATTGCACTGTGGTGAGGAAAAATAATGCACATAAACACAACCCCTATTGAACGTAGTAAATTATTAGCAGAGGCCAATGAAATTATTCGTCAACATGAGGATTATCTGCACGGTATGCACGCAACAGATGTTGAGCAGAAAGGCCCTGTATTAGTATTTCGCGGGGAATATTTCCTTGATGCTGAGGGCTTACCAACAGCGAAAACAACCGCTGTATTTAATATGTTCAAACATCTGGCTCACGTATTATCCGCCAAGTACCATTTAATTGATTAGTATCAGAATATTTTCTTGTTATCGCAGCCAGTTAACTGCTGGGTTGGTAGCAAATAGCAGGGGGGACCGTTCAGACTACCCCCTGCATTTATTGCCATCATTAAGAAACTAATATGGGTTATAGTAGCGGCTTCTCACCCCGCTGCCACCAACGTAATAATAGGCTGTCAACACTTTCGGTTGCACTCCCCATAAAACGCTCTATTAGGCGTTTACGGTGGGAATAACGCACGCCAATGACTTCGTGATTATCCATTTCAGCGATCAGTAAATCATCGCTGGTGCCGATAGCATCAACTAAACCTTTCTCTTTGGCTTGCGTACCAAACCAATGCTCGCCCGTTGCGACAGCATCAATATCTAAAGAAGGACGTTGCTGCTGCACGAATTGTTTAAATAGCAAGTGGGTTTCATTTAAATCTTCACGGAACTTTTCACGCCCCTGCTCCGTATTCTCACCAAACAACGTCAGTGTGCGTTTAAATTCACCCGCGGTATGCAGTTCTACGTCAATATCGTTCTTTTTCAGTAAACGATGGAAGTTCGGAATTTGAGCTACCACGCCAATTGAGCCAATAATAGCGAAAGGCGCACAGATAATACGGTCAGCAACACAGGCCATCATATAACCGCCACTGGCGGCAACTTTATCAACCGCAACCGTCAGGCGGATCCCTCGTTGACGCAGACGCGCCAATTGAGATGCCGCTAACCCATAGCCATGCACCACACCGCCAGGACTTTCCAACCGTAACAACACTTCATCCTGCGCGGTTGCAACCGCCAAAATAGCAGAGATTTCCTCACGTAATGAAGAGACCTCCTGCGCGCCAATGCTTCCTTTAAAATCAATCACATATAAACATGGTTTTACTGCCGCCACCGCACCAGATTTTGCACGCTGTTTCTTCAGTTTTTGATCCGCTTTTTCCTGCTTTTTAAATTCTTTAATCCAGGCTTTTTGTTCCGCATGGCTCATGCGTGCCAGCCGCATTTCTCGTTGAGTTTCTTTATATTGCTCCCCCAGGTCAACCAGGTTCAATTCCCCTCGTTGCCCTTGTCTTCTCATTCCCTGGCTGACCACCAATAACACTATTGCGCCAATCGCAACCACGATGGTCACCACTTTAGCCAGAAACAACCCGTACAAAGAAATTAACTCCACAAATACCGCCTTTCTTCATGTGTTTTTAGAGAGATACCTGCATTCTAGCGAACCTCTGAGCTGACGTCTCCCGCAAATGAAAAATTGCATTGGTTTCACTTAAATATAAGAATGAGAAAGATCACACGGTATGGACGGGAAGAGTTCACTCCGCCAGCAAGAGGAATAATTATGCATTATCAACCTAAGCATGACCTGCTCAATCAGCGCATTATTCTCGTAACTGGCGCAGGTGATGGCATTGGTCGTGAAGCGGCCCTGACTTACGCTCGTTTTGGTGCTCGCCTGATATTAGTGGGCCGCACCGAAAGCAAGTTGCTCGCGGTAAAAAAACAGATAGCTGATGCGGGCGGTTTACCCGCGCTAGCACTATCACTGGATCTATTGCATGCTACCACTGCGGATTGTCAGCAGCTTGCTAATACTCTAAGTGCACAAATCCCTCGGCTGGATGGCGTATTACATAACGCCGGTTTATTGGGTGGAGTTGCGCCAATGTCCGAGCAAAGCATTGCCGTCTGGCAAGACGTCATGCAAGTGAATGTCAATGCAACATTTATGCTGACTCAAGCATTACTGCCGTTACTACTGAAATCCCATAGCGCCTCGCTGGTGTTCACCAGTTCCAGCGTCGGCCGTCAGGGACGTGCAGGCTGGGGAGCTTATTCGGTCTCAAAATTTGCCACGGAAGGCATGATGCAAGTACTGGCCGAAGAGTATAAACAGAGCAACCTACGGGTTAACTGCATCAATCCCGGAGGAACCCGAACACAAATGCGGGCGACAGCATTCCCCGATGAAGATGCGAGTAAATTGAAAACACCGGCAGATATTATGCCGCTGTACCTCTATTTGATGAGCGATGACAGCCGTAGAAAAACCGGGATCAGCTTCGATGCACAGCCCGGCCGTAAACCCGGTCAGGCTGAATAAAAGGAATGTAATCATTATGTCTGAAGTTCGCCACCAGCAGCGCCAGCAACGATTAAAAGAAAAGGTGGATTCACGGATTGCTGCGGCACAGGAAGTCCGCGGTATTTTGATCGTGTTTACAGGTAACGGTAAAGGTAAAACCACAGCAGCTTTCGGGACGGTAACCCGAGCGGTGGGCCATGGCCTTAAAGCTGGAGTCATACAGTTTATTAAGGGGGAATGGCCGAATGGCGAAAAGAACCTGCTGCAACAACATAGCGTTGAATTTCAGGTAATGGCAACAGGTTTTACCTGGAACACTCAAGATAGGGAAAGGGATACTGTGGCCTGTCAGGGTGTTTGGCAACATGCTTTGCGCATGTTAGCAGACCCAACATTGGATTTAGTAGTATTGGATGAGTTGACCTATATGGTCGCTTACGACTACTTGTCACTGGTTGAGGTGATTAATGCACTCAATCAGCGCCCTGCTCATCAAACCGTCATTATTACTGGCCGAGGGTGCCACCGGGATTTACTGGAGATGGCGGATACTGTCAGTGAGTTACGTCCCGTCAAACATGCTTTCGATGCAGGAATAAAAGCGCAGCAAGGTATTGATTGGTAATATTTTATAAGCGTTAAAAATAACATTGCCGCGGTCCAAAAACTGCGGCAATAAGCATTATCAACATCGCGATTAATGTCTAATCACAGACTGCACTAATGACAGACGGCGTTAATGACATATTAAGCCGCCTGAGATTAACCGCGTTTTTTCGAGCTGCCACGGCGACCTGCCGTTGCCGCTGGTGCAGCATTACCTACGTTTTGGCGCGTAGAGCCTTTACGGGCTGAACCCTGACGGCCAGCAACCTGGCGACCCGCAACTTCGGTATGGCGTTTAACTGCACGACGGATTTGGTTGGCTTTAACCCGGCGGCGATCTTTCTCAACTGGCAATTTACTGACGGTTTCAACATCCAGTTCGACCAATTCACGTAGGTAGTTAGTAGCTTTAAGATCCAGTTCAGTCCAGCCACCACGTGGCAGGCCTTTCGGCAAATTAATATCACCATAACGCACACGAATCAGGCGGCTAACCTGCACGCCTACAGCTTCCCATAAACGGCGAACTTCGCGGTTACGCCCTTCTGTCAATGTGACGTTATACCACTGGTTTATCCCTTCGCCACCCTGATAGCTGATGGTACGGAATGCCGCAGGACCATCTTCCAGTTGTACACCGCGGCTCAACTGTTTGATTTTATCATCATCGATTTGACCAAATACCCGCACCGCATATTCACGCTCAACTTCACGGCTTGGGTGCATCAGGCGGTTAGCCAGTTCGCCATCGGTAGTGAACAGCAATAAACCTGAGGTATTCACATCCAAGCGGCCTACCGCAACCCAACGCGAACCACGCAGTTTAGGTAAACGGTCGAATACCGTTGGACGGCCTTCTGGATCATTACGCGTACAAAGTTCACCTTCTGGCTTGTAATACGCCAAAACGCGGCACACATTTTCTTCAGATTCTTTAATCGAAAGAAGATGACCATCCAGACGAATTTTAGTGGACTGGATCACTTCAACACGATCACCTAGCTTCGACACTTTTCCGTCAACACTGACGCGGCCTTGCTGGATAATGGCTTCAATTTCACGACGAGAACCATGGCCCGCACGCGCCAAGATTTTCTGTAATTTTTCACCCACAATTTTAGCGCCCTGTGAATTAGTAGGGTTTTGCGGGGTTGGGGTTGGTAACTTCTGCTTTTCTGACTTCTCGCTCATTGAGCAACCTCTAATGTCGCCTTCACAGGCGTCGTGTTATATATTGTAATCAATACGTTAAGAAAAAATAAAATATAACCCACTGATTGTAATACATTTTAGAACACAGCATGTCACATGCTCGTATCAACAAAACTGTCGCACACACTTGTCCGTGGCCGGGCATTTTACACTAATATTAGAATCAATGATTCTAATAAATATATATGTTGCTTCTGTAATACCAGTATATTTAAACCAACGGATTTAACCAGGGCCAAAAGGCTCGCAGACTCTTACCGTAATGGTCTTGCGTTACCGGAATGGTGTTACGTCCCCAGCACCTTCGCGGATAACTTCAGGGGCAGAATCAGTCAGGTCAATGACCGTGGTAGGCTGCTGACCCAGAGAACCGCCGTGAATGATTAAATCCACCTGTTTCCCTAGGTTCTCTTTGATCTCTTCGGGATCCGATTCGGCGAAATCATTACCTGGCAGCATCAATGTGGTTGACATCAACGGCTCACCTAATGCATCTAGTAACGCCAACGCGATAGGATTAGAAGGCACACGTAACCCTATGGTTTTACGTTTATCATTCATTAACCGCCGCGGAACTTCTTTGGTGGCTTTTAAAATAAAGGTGTAATTACCCGGTGTGTTATTTTTAATCAGACGAAAAGCCGAGTTATCGACATACGCATAAGTGGATAATTCAGACAGATCGCGGCATACCAACGTGAAGTTATGATTACCATCCAATTGACGAATGCGACAGATACGTTCCATTGCCGTTTTATCTTCTAAACGACAGCCAAGGGCATAACCAGAATCTGTCGGGTACACAACCACTCCGCCCTTACGTAAAACATCAACACATTGATTGATCAAACGGGGCTGTGGATTGTCCGGGTGGATATAAAAAAATTGACTCATGATTCTACCTCATCATTCAACGTGCGAGCGGTATGGCAGGCTCTTAGGCCAATCTCGCCATACCGGTTCCACCCCAGCGGGTAGCCACAATTTGCGGCCCAGCTCAATCCAGGAACAAGGTTGATGGAAATCAGACCCCTGGGATGCCAGTAAATTATAATCGCGAGCGTATTGACCCAGTAGCGCCCGCTCATGGGGGGCTTGTTGGCACTGAGCAACTTCCATCGCGTCCCCGCCATGTTCAGCAAAATGGGCCAATAAACGCTTTAACCATTTTGCCGTTAAATCATAACGGCCAGGATGGGCCAATACAGCTTGTCCACCTGATTGCTTAATCGCATCAATAGCTTGTTCTATTGTACACCACTGAGCAGGAACATAGCCGGTCTTGCCTTTGGCCAAATACTTTTTAAACACCTGACCCACATTGCTGGCCAGCCCTAACTCAACCAGATAACGCGCAAAATGCCCACGGGTTACCTGCCCACCGTTTGCCAACCGGTTAGCCCCTTCCCATGCACCCGTAATACGTGCTTTCTCCAGACGGGTGCTGATCTCTTGAGCCCGTTGATAACGGTGCTCAGACTGTGCCTCAAGTAACGTACGGATACTCGCATGCTGAATATCAATGCCCAAGCCCACGATATGGATCTCATGATTTTCCCATAGGGTGGAAATCTCAACACCGGAGATCAATCGTAACGCTAATTGGTGCTGTTCAATCGCCGCCGCCGCTTCTGCCAAACCTGCAGTGGTATCGTGATCAGTGATAGCCAGAACCCCAACACGCATCTGTGCCGCTCTGATCACCAGATCTGATGGCGTCAACGTGCCATCAGAAGCCGTTGTATGGCTATGTAGATCATAAAGCGTAAAAGCGGTAGATAACGTCGTGGCGTCAGTGAGTTCTTTCATATCGGGTAACGCTGGCTCAGCACTCAAAACAATCATCCAGAAAAATAGGGTTGGCTATCATACTCGCTTACAAGACGCGAACGTTAATCAATCTTACATCAGGCTTCCATGGAGTTATGAAAAAAGAGTTCGTTAAAAAACAATCAATCGAGGTTGACATTCATCTCGCGAACCAGTTAACTAGTACGCAAGTTCACGAGACATTACGGTGATGCTCCTATAAACCGAGCGTCACCATTAAACTGAATGCAATCAAAGAGAATTGTGACTGATAATGAAAACTTCCCTGATTTCCTTACTGCGTTGGTGGCATATCTCCCTCTCTCGGGCGATGTAATCACGCATATCCGTCATCAGACAGTGCAGATTGCTTCAGCCCGCTAATAGCGGGTTTTTTTATGGATAGATTCCGGCGTAATAATTTTTCAGGGCCTCTTTTAGGATCACTCAATGATGCAAACATCACGTCCTACTTTACAGTTACTAACAGCTAGCGCCTGTTACCGCGATGACCCAACAGCGCTGTTTCATCAATTATGTGGTGTCCGCCCCGCGACTCTGTTGCTTGAATCTGCGGAAGTTGACAACAAGCAGAATCTGAAAAGCCTGTTGGTCATCGATAGCGCCTTGCGTATCACAGCATTAGGGCAAACCGTCACTATCGAAGCATTGACCCGTAATGGGGCTTCTTTATTACCACTGCTGGATGCAAGTTTACCCACTGAAGTCGATATTCAGGTTCGTCCGAATGGCCGAGAGTTAACCTTCCCGTTAATAAATGAAGTCCAGGATGAGGATTCACGCTTACAGTCCTTATCCATTTTTGATGCTTTACGTCAATTGTTAACACTGGTTGATACCCCACTTGCCGAGCGCGAAGCCATGTTTCTGGGCGGTTTGTTCGCTTACGATTTGGTCGCAGGTTTTGAAAATCTGCCTCCGCTACGTCAGGATCAACGCTGCCCAGACTTCTGTTTCTATTTAGCCGAGACACTGCTGGTTTTGGATCATCAGCATCGTTCAACCCGGTTGCAGGCCAGCCTGTTCACGCCAGACAGCTCAGAATATCAGCGTCTGGCAACCCGCTTAGAACAACTCAGCCACCAGTTACAACAAATGCCACAACCCATCCCCGCAACCTCAGTACCCGAGATGGCGTTACAGTGTAACCAATCAGATGAAGAGTATTGCAACGTCGTCAGTGAATTGCAGGTGGCAATCCGTGAGGGTGAGATTTTCCAGGTAGTCCCATCCCGCCGCTTCACGCTGCCTTGCCCATCGCCGCTGGCGGCCTATCAGACACTGAAAGACCATAATCCCAGCCCGTATATGTTTTTCATGCAAGATAATGAATTCTCTTTGTTTGGCGCGTCACCTGAGAGTGCACTGAAATACGATGCCCGCAACCGCCAAATTGAAATTTACCCGATTGCGGGTACTCGTCCACGCGGTCGTAGGGCCAATGGGGAGCTAGACCGTGATTTAGACAGCCGTATCGAGCTGGAAATGCGCACTGACCATAAAGAGATGGCGGAACATTTAATGTTGGTGGATCTGGCTCGTAACGATCTGGCACGTATCTGCGAGCCCGGTAGCCGCTATGTAGCAGATTTAACCAAAGTTGACCGTTACTCCTTTGTCATGCATTTGGTGTCTCGCGTGATTGGCACTCTGCGTCAAGATTTGGATGTGCTACATGCTTATCAAGCTTGTATGAATATGGGTACGCTGAGCGGTGCGCCTAAAGTACGTGCCATGCAACTGATTGCCAGTAATGAAGGCTCACGCCGTGGCAGCTATGGCGGTGCAATTGGCTACTTTACTGCTCACGGTGATTTGGATACCTGCATTGTGATTCGTTCAGCTTACGTAGAAGACGGCATCGCCACCGTACAAGCCGGTGCGGGGGTAGTCTTGGACTCGGTTCCACAAGCAGAAGCTGACGAAACCCGTAATAAAGCCAGAGCCGTACTGCGCGCCATTGCCACAGCCCACCATGCCAAGGAGATTTTCTAATGGCCGATATCCTACTGCTCGATAATATCGACTCCTTTACCTACAACCTGGTGGACCAACTGCGTTCCTGTGGTCATCGCGTCGTTATTTACCGTAACCAAATTGCCGCCGATAACATTATTGAACGCTTGCAACAACTCGAACAACCGGTGTTGATGTTATCGCCTGGCCCTGGAACACCGGCGCAGGCAGGTTGTATGCCTGAGCTATTGCAACGCTTACGGGGCCAGTTACCGATGATTGGTATTTGTCTGGGCCATCAAGCCATTATCGAAGCCTATGGCGGCCATGTTGGTCAAGCGGGTGAGATATTGCATGGTAAGGCATCAGCCATTGAACATGATGGGCAAGGTATGTTTGCCGGTATGCCAACCCCATTACCTGTCGCCCGCTACCACTCCCTGGTCGGCAGTAATATCCCCGCAGAATTAACCGTTAACGCCCATTTTGGCGAGATGGTCATGGCGGTTCGTCATGATGCTCACCGAGTTTGTGGCTACCAATTCCACCCGGAATCGATTTTAACCACCCACGGTGCGCGTTTACTTGAGCAGACACTGGCCTGGGCGTTAGCGTAATTAAGGAGTTCATGATGCAACATCTATTCGAGAAACTGTTCCGGGCTGAGTCAATGAGCCAAGAAGAAAGCCAACAACTGTTTGCAGCGATTGTACGTGGTGAACTAGAGCCAAGCCAACTGGCCGCAGTGCTAATCAGCATGAAAGTGCGCGGGGAGACCCCTGCCGAAATTGCCGGGGCAGCTCAAGCCTTACTGGCAGATGCGCAACACTTTCCACGCCCAGACTACCTGTTCGCCGATATTGTCGGGACCGGCGGTGATGGCACAAACAGTATTAATATCTCCACCGCCAGCGCCTTTGTCGCGGCTAGCTGTGGCGTAAAAGTGGCCAAACATGGTAACCGCAGTGTTTCTAGCCGTTCAGGTTCATCCGATCTGTTGGCAGCATTTGGCATCCGTTTGGACATGAGTGCCGAGCAATCACGGTTGGCGTTGGACGATCTCGGGGTCTGCTTCCTGTTTGCGCCGCAATATCACACGGGTTTTCGTCATGCGATGCCAGTGCGCCAGCAATTGAAGACCCGCACCCTGTTTAATGTGTTGGGGCCGTTGATCAACCCCGCTCGCCCGCCGCTGGCGCTCATTGGCGTCTATAGCCCTGAGTTAGTGTTACCGATTGCCCAAACACTGAAAGTGCTGGGTTATCAACGTGCGGCAGTGGTACATGGCGGTGGAATGGATGAAGTGGCTATTCATGCTCCGACGCAGGTGGCTGAACTGAATAACGGCAGTATTGAAAGCTACCAGTTGACGCCAGAAGACTTTGGTTTGAACCGCTACCCGCTTGCCGCTTTACAAGGCGGTATGCCGGAAGAAAATCGTGACATTCTAGCACGGTTGTTACAAGGTAAAGGCGAAACAGCGCACGCAGCGGCCGTTGCGGCAAACGTTGCGTTGCTGCTGAAATTATACGGCCAAGAAAACCTGCGCCATAATGCGCAACAAGCATTGGAAATGATTCACAGCGGTCAGGCTTTTGATCGTGTTACTGCTCTGGCAGCAAGAGGATAAATCATGCAGGAAACTGGGGGTTACAAAACCGAGGGTTATAACGTTGGCAGTGACAAAGTTGACAGTGATAAAACCAAAACCGTGCTCCACCAAATCGTTCACGATAAAGAAATTTGGGTTGCCGCGCGGAAACTGCAACAGCCTCTAACCCGCTTCCAAAACGAAATCACCCAGAGTCAGCGCGATTTCTATCACGCGCTACAAGGCGATAAAACGGTCTTTATTTTGGAATGTAAAAAAGCCTCGCCTTCAAAAGGGGTTATCCGTGACAACTTTAACCCGGCGGAGATTGCCGGTGTTTATAAGCACTATGCTTCGGCTATCTCAGTATTAACGGATGAAAAATATTTCCAGGGCAGTTTTGATTTCTTGCCACAAGTCAGTGCCGCCGTCACTCAGCCAGTATTGTGTAAAGATTTTATTATTGATGCTTATCAGATTCAGCTAGCGCGGTTTTACCAAGCTGACGCAATTTTACTGATGCTGTCGGTCCTCGACGATAAGACTTACCGCCAATTGGCCGCCGTCGCACACAGCCTGAATATGGGGGTATTGACCGAGGCCAGTAACGCCGAAGAATTGGAACGCGCCATTACATTGGGTGCCAAAGTCGTTGGCATCAATAACCGTGACCTGCGTGATCTGTCTATCGATCTGAATCGCACCCGTGAATTGGCACCACGCCTACCAGAAGGTGTCACAATAATCAGTGAATCTGGCATTAGTCGTTATCGTCAGGTCCGTGAATTGAGCCAATTTGCCAACGGTTTTCTGATTGGCAGTGCCCTGATGTCCGAACCCGATCTCAACGTTGCCGTCCGCCGGGTGTTACTGGGCGAAAATAAAGTTTGCGGCCTGACACGCGCACAAGATGCCGCCACGGCCTACCACGCGGGAGCGGTGTACGGCGGGTTGATTTTTGTCGGCAGTTCACCGCGTCATGTGGATATCGCCAACGCCCGTACAGTTATCAGTGGTGCGCCGCTAAAGTATGTCGGTGTGTTCCGTAATGCTGAAATAGAAACTGTACGGCAAACGGCTGAACAACTATCACTGGCAGCGGTGCAATTGCATGGGCATGAAGATCAGCAGTATATCAATCAACTACGCAAAGTATTACCTGCGGGTTGCCAGATTTGGAAGGCCCTAAGTGTCGGTGACACGATGCCAGAACGCAACTTACAGCAAGTTGAACGCTACGTACTGGATCACGGTACGGGTGGCTCGGGGCAACGCTTCGACTGGTCATTATTGGCAGGGCAGACACTGGATAATGTCTTACTGGCTGGCGGTTTGGGGCCTGATAACTGTGATGTGGCTGCACAACTGGGCTGTGCTGGTCTGGATGTCAATTCCGGCGTAGAAAGCGCCCCTGGCATCAAAGATCCCCAACGGATAGCCGCTGTATTCCAGGCATTACGCGTGTACTGATTTACTCTATTTCAAGATTTACTTTATCCCAAAAATAGTTGACGTGGCAGCTAACACCGCTGTGATTTCAAATACCAAGGGGATATAAACTTACTTTGGTTAACCCGATAAACCAACGCATAACGGACAGAAAAATGACGACACTTAATCCCTATTTTGGCGAATTTGGCGGCATGTATGTGCCCCAGATTTTAGTGCCAGCCCTGAAGCAACTGGAAGACGCATTCGTCAGTGCTCAACTGGATCCTGAATTTCAGGCCGCATTTCAAGATTTGTTAAAAAACTATGCCGGTCGCCCTACCGCCCTGACCTTGTGTCAAAATCTGACCGAAGGGACAAAGACCAAGTTATATCTGAAACGTGAAGATCTGTTGCACGGTGGTGCACACAAAACTAATCAGGTTTTAGGCCAGGCTTTATTAGCGAAACGCATGGGTAAGACCGAAATTATTGCCGAAACCGGTGCCGGCCAGCACGGGGTTGCCTCAGCACTGGCTTGTGCATTGCTGGGTTTAAAATGCCGCATTTATATGGGGGCGAAAGATATTGAACGTCAGTCGCCGAACGTTTTCCGTATGCGCCTGATGGGAGCCGAGGTTATTCCAGTACATAGCGGTTCATCGACGCTGAAAGATGCCTGTAATGAAGCGTTGCGTGACTGGTCTGGTACTTATGAAACCGCTCACTATATGCTGGGCACCGCCGCAGGCCCTCACCCTTACCCGACAATAGTGCGCGAATTCCAACGAATGATCGGTGAAGAAACCAAAGTGCAGATACTGGAAAAAGAAGGCCGCCTGCCCGATGTGGTATTGGCCTGTATCGGCGGTGGTTCTAATGCTATCGGCATGTTCGCTGATTTTATTGATGAGCCTAATGTGGGTTTGATTGGCGTAGAACCTGCCGGTTTGGGGATCGAGACCGGGCAACATGGTGCCCCCCTGAAACACGGTAAAGTCGGTATCTACTTTGGTATGAAATCACCGATGATGCAGACCAGCGATGGGCAGATTGAAGAATCTTACTCTATTTCTGCCGGTCTGGACTTCCCCTCTGTGGGTCCGCAACATGCATATCTGAACAGTATTGGCCGGGCTGATTATGTCTCCATTACCGATGATGAGGCTTTAGACGCATTTAAGGCATTGTCCTGTAAAGAAGGGATTATTCCAGCTCTAGAGTCCTCTCATGCTCTGGCACATGCGTTGAAAATGATTAAAGCGGCTCCGGATAAAGAACAGATACTGGTGGTGAATCTATCTGGCCGGGGTGATAAAGATATTTTCACCGTTCACGATATTCTGAAAGCACGGGGAGAGATTTAATGGAGCGTTATCAGCAACTTTTTAAGCAGTTAGCCGCCAAAAAAGAAGGTGCCTTTGTTCCTTTCGTACAGCTTGGCGATCCCTCTCCGGCGATGTCACTCAATATTATTGATGCGTTAATTGCGGCGGGTGCAGATGCATTAGAGTTGGGGATTCCATTCTCTGATCCGTTGGCTGATGGCCCTACCATACAAAATGCGGCGCTGCGTGCCTTTGCTGCGGGTGTCACGCCAGGCATTTGTTTTGAAATGCTGGCCGAAATCCGCCAAAAATACCCCACAATACCTATTGGCCTGTTGATGTATGCAAACCTGGTATTCCACAATGGTATTGATCACTTCTACCAGCGCTGTGCTGAGGTGGGTGTCGATTCGGTGCTAATTGCTGACGTGCCATTTGAAGAGTCAGCCCCTTTCCGTGCCGCAGCCTTACGTCACGGGATTGCACCGATCTTCATCTGCCCGCCTAATGCCGACGATGACTTACTACGGGAAATTGCTTCTCATGGGCGTGGTTACACTTACCTGTTATCACGTGCCGGAGTCACCGGAGCAGAAAATCACGGCCAGTTACCGTTAAACCATCTGGTAGATAAACTTCGTGAATATAATGCAGCGCCCGCATTACAGGGCTTTGGTATTTCAGAACCCGCGCAAGTAAAAGCCAGCCTGGCAGCTGGCGCGGCGGGTGCTATTTCAGGCTCAGCAATCGTCAAAGTCATTGAAAAAAATGTTGCACAACCAGTTGAAATGTTAGCTCAACTAACCCGCTTCGTCACAGAGATGAAAGCGGCAACCCGCAGCTAATGACTATTTGCAATTTACAATTAGTTACTATTTAGAATTAATTACTATTTACAGTTAACTATTGTCATTACCGCCCTTCAGCGCCTGCTTATTTACATCAAGCAGGCGCTATTTTCAGCCATCTTTGAGTCTGTTTTCGCTATAAATTTGTAGCAAATTTGAATAAAGGCAATTCATAACCAATAATTAGCTAACACGCTAAGCATTTTTTACGTTTGATATGTCATGAGGGAACTGTGATAGCGCTTAACGTGTTAGTAGATATATCCTTCAGCTATCCCGCAACGTCCTCTAAGCTCCTTTAACACATAGGTAAACATGGAGAGTCATTTATGAAGCTTTTTAAGACCTTTTCAGCGTTGTGTATCGCCATCATTATGGCTATGGCGGTATCAGCTTGTGCGCCAACCGCGAAATCAGAAGGCACAGGGGGGTATCTGGACGATACGGTAGTGACGACGAAAGTGAAGGCTGCATTATTGGGCGAGAAAAATCTGAAATCGACAGAAATTAATGTTGAAACGTTTAAAGGCCGTGTTCAGCTAAGTGGCTTTGTGAGTTCAAGCCAGGATGCGAATCGGGCCGTACAGCTCACCCGCTCGATACCGGGTGTAAAATCCGTCAGTAATCAAATGCAAATTAAGTAAAAAACAGAAGGAGGCGCATAACAACGCCTCCTTACTGCCCGCCTAACTGATTTAAACTCATTAGCGCTGCAGGTCGGCAATCCCAATGAGCTTATTCCTGTCAGTGAGCGTAGCTAACTCGCTACAGCTTCAAGTACGCAGGGTAATTAAAAACGATAACCCGCGCCAAACATAAATACCCATGGGTCCAAACGGGTATTGATGCTGTGCTCTTCGCCTGCCAAATTAAATTTCACGTCGGATTCAATGTTCATCCACCAGACTGACATGTTCAGCATCCAGTTTTCACTGACCATATAATCCAAGCCAGCCTGCCCTGCAACACCCCATGAATCTTTAACACTTAAATTCGTCAGACCGGCATCTGAGCCTGTCGCATTGAATTTTTCGTCAAAGAACTTGGTGTAGTTCAGACCGATACCCAGGTACGGGCGCAATTTATCTTGTTTATCACGGAAATAGTACTGCGCCATTAACGTTGGCGGCAGTTGTTTAACATCCGCAATCGTCCCAATCCCTGCCAGCCCCACTTTATGGTTGAATGGCGTTGCCGCCAGCAGTTCAACACCGATATTGTCGGTAATCAGATAGCTGAAGGTCAGCCCCAACTGGGTATTGTTATCGACTTTGAAGGAACCGTTACCTAACACATCATCAGACCCGGCATTAGGTCTGACAGTTGCCGTCCCTGCTCGGAAAATATAATCGCCAGCTTCATGTGCACTTGCTGCTGTAGGTGCTAATGAGGCCACGGCGAGCAGTGCCAAAGTGATTTTTTTCATTATCCATTCCATTTGTAGGTATATTTACGGTGATGAATATACCTACAAATGAGTATTCATGATCTAATCGAGATCACATCTTTTATATCTTTTTAAACAAATCCTACTTTATGTATGGTTATTTAATTTATTAAAAACATTGAAATTGATCTGAGTCATAAAAGCTGAATTATCACTCATCATGCTTACTACCGTTGTAGATAGTTTAACGGTAACTTGGACACTGGGCAGTGCCTATCGATGTCAAAAACATCGTGCTTTAGAAGCCCTCTAGGGATAATCGAGCCAAACTGGTGGTTTGCCTTACTAGACAACCGGCCAATTAGAAATAAGTAGTAAAATTAATATGTGCATTAGTTAATCAATTCATGAGGGTGGATACCGCCATGTAGGCATAACTTCGGGGAAATAAGATTGGAAGAAACCTGTTGCAGGCCAATGACAGGATCCCACAACGCCCATAACAAGGTATAATCATCCGCTAAGCACTATTCTTTCGATCCCAAGGAGTTTTCATGCCTATCACGGCTAACACTTTATACCGTGACAGTTTTAACTTTTTACGTAATCAGATAGCAGCGATCCTGCTGCTGGCCCTACTGACTGCGTTTATTACCGTCATGCTGAATCAGGCATTTATTCCTGCTCCAGAACAACTAAGTATTTTAAGTATTCCGGAGAATGATATTACGTCATCGGGAAATCTTAGCATCAGTGAGATCGTGTCACAGATGACACCCGAGCAGCAGATGGTGCTATTGCGGGTATCGGCAGTGGCCACGTTCTCAGCACTGGTGGGTAATGTATTATTAGTCGGTGGGATGTTAACTCTGATTGCAATGGTTTCTCAGGGCCGCAGGGTCAGTGCATTACAGGCAATAGGTCTCTCTGTGCCCATCTTACCCCGCTTACTGGCATTGATGTTTATCAGCACATTGGTCATTCAACTCGGGTTAACATTCTTCATCGTGCCAGGCGTAGCTATCGCGGTTGCGCTTTCATTGTCGCCAATCATCGTCACCAATGAGAGAGTGAGAATTTTTGCTGCAATGAAAGCCAGTGCTCAATTGGCATTTGCCAATGTGCGGTTGATTGTGCCAGCCATGATGTTATGGATAGCCGTAAAACTTCTTCTATTATTCTTAATTAGCCGCTTTACTTTACTTCCCCCAACGATTGCTACCATCGTTTTAAGTACGTTAAGTAATTTGGCTTCTGCATTGCTGCTGGTCTATTTATTCCGCCTGTATATGCTGTTACGGCCAGTTTCACTGGATAAACAGTAATCAGAGATAAATGATAAGTTCTGCCATAGTTTGACGTTGCATCATTCAAAAACGCCTGATGTATTGCATCAGGCGTTCAAACTGTAAAATAGAGCGATATCTGTCAACCTATCTCAGGTTCCAATCCCGTTTCTGACTCGTGTTCCTGTTTCTCTGCTACCCGCCGTTTACTCTGAATCAACTTAAGCGCCAGATATAAATCCGGGACCAATACCAAATCATCATCATGGCTTTTCAGGCGATTAATACGGAACCAACGGGTTAATTCTGTCCGTCGCCCCGCTAATATCAGTTTAATATTCCGCTGCTTAAGGTCACGTTTAAGTTCATCAATGGCGGCCAATACACTGATATCAGCATAGGTGAAACTGGCAACAGCATCAATAACGACCCAGTCAGCAGGATGTGGTGTGCTATCCACCAAATTCAGGATGCGTCGCTTAAAATAAGCGACATTAAAATAGGTCAGTGGCGAATTAAAACGGTAAATCATTACCCCAGGAACGGCTTTAATACCATTACCGTTACCCATGGAATGGATCATGCCATCAGCGTTAACGCCCAACAGTTGCTCTGTCGGCCGGAATACGGTCCGCAAAAATTGCAGCAGCCCTAACAATACCGCCAGGCCGATCCCGCTGATAACACCAACCAAAACCACACTAACAAATGTAAAAATAGCCAGATAGAAAGCTTGAGTATTACGTTTACGCAGTTGCCACAAACTTTTGAAGCTCAGTAACGACCAGGCAGCGTAAATCAACACTACCCCCAATGCCGCAATGGGAATAAATTGCAGCGGGCGGGTCAAAAACAACAGGACCATCGCGATCACCAAAGCCGCAATGATAGAAACCAACTGGCTTTTACCATTGTTAGCATCATTCACCGCCGTGCGTGTACTGGCACCACTAATAGCAAAACCTTGTGATAAAGCTGAAACAATATTCGTTATGCCCAGTGCACGAAGTTCAACATCAGCATCAACGTCATAACCATTTTTCGCTGCAAAACTACGGGCCGTGAGCATCATACTGACAAAACTGACCACTGCGAGGTTAAGGGCTGGGATGACCATATCGCGTAATAGGCCGGGTTGAAAATCAGGCCAATTTACTATGGGTAACCCCCCCTCAAAACCGCCAACAACATCAACACCAAATTGCTGCATGTTAGCAGCCCAGGAGACAAAGGTCGCGATGACAATCGCCAGCAAGGGTGCGGGCCAATTGGGTCTCAACCATTTGACCCCATATAACACCACGAAGGTCAATAAGGCGATGGCAACCGTGGGCAAATGGCTGTTAACCATATTATAGGGGAGCGCTAATACTCGCTCAATGAGCTGTGGAGGGCGAGTCATAAAGCCAAAAACCTTACCTAATTGATCGACAATTATCGTGATCGCCACACCATTCAGTAAACCGGTTAGTATAGGCCTCGATAATAAATCCGCCAACGCTCCCAGCTTAAAGCGGCTGGCTACCAGACACCATGACCCCATCATCAACGTCATCATGATGGTTAATTGCCAATGAACCTCGCTATTACCCGCCGCCAATGGGGCTACCACAGCGGCAATCACTGCACAGGTTGCGGCATCCGGCCCAACAATTAATTGCCGCGATGAGCCAAAAAACGCATAGGCTATCATCGGTAAAATACAGGAATACAACCCGACTGCGGCGCTAACGCCCGTCAACTCGGCATAAGCAATGGCGATAGGTAATGCAACTGCGGCTACTGATAACCCCGCTCGGAGGTCAGGCTTTATCCAATCACGCTCATAGGCCATTAATTGGGTCAAACCCGGCATCCAATACCGAAGGGATTTTTTCTGCATATATATTCCACCAAGCCTCAACCCAACATTTACCTTTCATCATGCTGGGTTAGTTCATCACTGGCAATATACAAACCGTGTTCCTTACTGATTTTTCGTAAGTTTCTGCAAATTCTGCCGACAAGGCGAGCATTCAGATTGATTATTAACGATAATAGGCTTTTACTACGGATACCCTGCCCCTACTGAATCAGGTATATTAGGGCGGTATACAAATGATGGAT
Organism: Yersinia similis; assembly: GCF_001053095.1. Lineage (GTDB taxonomy): Bacteria > Pseudomonadota > Gammaproteobacteria > Enterobacterales > Enterobacteriaceae > Yersinia > Yersinia similis. Next base: position 47,692 of record NZ_CGBP01000024.1, read on the forward strand.
TGATTCATGAAGCAGCTTTTAGATTTTCTCCCATTAGTCGTGTTCTTTATTTTTTATAAGATGTACGACATTTTTGTCGCTTCCGGGGCACTAATTGTTGCCACCTTGGTAGCTCTGGCCTTTACCTGGCTGAAATATCGCAAAGTCGAAAAAATGACGCTGGTCACTGCAGCGATGGTACTGGTGTTCGGCACATTAACGCTCGCATTCCACAGTGACTTATTTATTAAATGGAAAGTGACTGTTTTATATGTGCTGTTTGCTTTAGCTTTATTAGTCAGTCAATGGGTGATGAATAAACCCTTGATTCAACGAATGTTGGGTAAGGAACTAACCTTACCGGATAAGGTTTGGTCGACACTGAATCTGTCGTGGGCCATTTTCTTTCTGGTCTGCGGGCTACTGAATATTTATGTCGCGTTTTGGTTGCCTCAGGATATTTGGGTCAACTTTAAAGTTTTCGGCTTAACCGCTCTGACACTGATATTTACGTTGATCAGTGGCGTTTATATTTATCGTCATATGCCGGAAGAGCAGAAGAAGTCTAAATAAACGTTATTTTGATGCCCACTGAACGTTCAGTGGGCCGTCCTTAATAAGTGGATTAACTTTCAAAAGCAGACAGAAATGACTCAGGAACAACGACTATCTGGCGGTGAACTCTCATTACCTAACGGTGAGTTAGTACTTCGCACTCTGGCAATGCCAGCAGACACCAACGCCAACGGAGACATATTTGGCGGTTGGTTGATGTCTCAAATGGATATTGGTGGCGCTATCCAAGCAAAAGAAATTGCACAGGGCCGCGTTGTTACAGTTCGTGTTGATGGCATGACGTTTCTTAAGCCTGTTGCTGTTGGCGACGTTGTTTGCTGCTATGCACGCTGTATTAAAACCGGGCGCAGCTCTATCACCATTAACATTGAAGTATGGGTAAAAAAGGTTTCTTCTGAGCCAATCGGGCAACGTTATCGTGCTACTGAAGCGGTATTCACCTATGTGGCGGTTGATGATGCAGGCAAATCCCGTGCATTACCGAGCGGTAAAGGCAATTTCGAAGTAGGTGCCACTCAATAATTAGTGTGAGAGAATTAATCAAGACAAGAAAGGCCGCAAAGCGGCCTGAAGTTGGTGGCAACCTTATTTAATTCATTTCCATTTTGCCATCGAGCTTGAACACAATGGTAGTCACATAGTTTTTAGCAGCAACCGCTTCAAAACGCCATTTACGCATGACCTGTTTTACTTCACGCTCAAAAGTATTACGTGGTGTCGCTTCTAACACTCTGACATTCGCCACACGCCCGTTCTCATCAATGTCATACTGTACTTTAACCTGCCCTTCAATCCCTAAAGCCAATGCCCGAGCCGGATAAGAGGGCTTAGCCTTACTTAATGCCTTTGGCCCCGCGGATGTTGATAAACCAGGTGTTGAGGCAACGGGTGCTGATTTTACCGGTGCATTGTTCGCAACCAGCGCAGCCTCATCAGATTTAAACGGTTTGTCATCCGGAGGTGCTTGCGTCTTCTTCACTTCCGGCCTCTTAACTTCTTTCTTCACTTCTTTCTTAACAGGCTTCGGTTTGGGTTTCACGGGTTCAGGAATAGGCACCGTAACAGGCTCTGGCAGCTCTTTTGGTTCCGGAGGTGTATCTTCAGTCTCTGCTGGAGTTTCTTCAACCGGCTCTGGCGCGGCAGCAACGGGTTGTGGTGCAGAAAATGGCGCTATATTTATCATCGCTACAGCAAGAGGCGCATCCTCAATTTCAGGTTGAATTTTCATTTGCTCTACGGAAACGTATAGCAGTGCCGCAACAACACTCCCGTGTAACCCTATTGAAAAAACGAGTGACCATGTTAACCGTCGATCTGAGAAAAATTTTATTAGCTGCATAATGATTTAATGTCCTCTGATGCAGCCAAGTTTAAATGCAAATAGCAATCATGTTCAATGAGGAACAACAAACATTCTCATTAAATAGCGCTAAATGACGTTTTAATCCACAATCTCGCCGTGGCAGCACTTTATATTTACTCTTAGAGATCATTTTATTCCATGATGGGTAGCTAAGTGGTAACAAGCATTAAGTGGTAGCAACCAGTGCTAGCTTTCCCATGGTTGTATTCGTGAGTGTAACATGCTGTTATGGAACACCATTACTAACCATCATCATTATGATTTTAAGGGTGAAAAATGTTTTACATCATATTTGCTACAGATGTAGCTGACTCATTGGAGAAGCGAATGTCTGTGCGCCCTGCGCATTTGGCTCACTTACAGGCTTTACAGGATCAAGGCCGTTTACTGACCGCTGGCCCTAACCCAGCCATCGACAGTGCCGATCCTGGTAACGCCGGCTTTACTGGCTCAACAGTGATTGCTGACTTTTCCTCACTGAGAGAAGCTGAAATATGGGCTGAACAAGATCCTTATGTTGCCGCAGGTGTTTACCAGTCGGTAATGATTAAACCCTTTAAACGGGTATTTTGAACCCAAAAGCCATTCTCCCTACGCGTGTAGCCAGCGGGTATCAACTCCGTGATATACGCGTTGCTATTTACAACCATAAATTTTACATATTAACCGCATTAATTTAACCACGCCTACACATAATTACCGAGAGTCATTGTCTAATTAAAGACAGTTTCTATATCGCACAAACTCAGGTCACGTTGATTTAATGCGGAGATAAAAGCTATGGAATGTCCGGTATGCAATAATACCCAGTTGGTGATGACTGAACGTAAAAGTATTGAGATAGACTATTGTCCAAATTGCCGTGGTGTTTGGTTAGATCACGGGAAGTTAGACAAACTCATTGAAAAATCGGTAGAAAACTCACCAGCAACCTCATTCTCTGATGAGAGAGAACATGGTAATCACGGATACTCAAAATCCAAGCACTACAGAAGAAAAGGGTTCTTATCTCGTTTTTTTGATTAGTCTTATTAAACAGCCCACGGCTGTAGATACCAGATATAATAATACACCTAAAGTTAGGCGTATTATTATTAGTATTCTTTGTTAATTAATCACGATAGAAAAATTCAGCATAACGCTACCCTTTGTAGTGTTTCAGCCAATGCTCTTCGCAAGCCTCAACGGCTTTCTCCAAGATATGTGCTGGTGATTTTAATATCATATGATCTTTTCTGACCCAAACTGGATAGGTGTGTTTACCCGCAGCAATGACTTGTTCAGAATAAATAGCCGCGTGGTAAATCAATTCTGACTCTTCACAATAAATTTCATACTTATAGAGAGCAGCGCTGACTTTCAAGTCCCCAAAAAATACTGTTTTAGCTAATTTATACTGAGACATAAACTATAGCCTTTGCGATAATCGGTATCACATCATCTGCTAATCAGCATGATATAACTGTGATATTCACTGCAAATTAATGTACCCAGCATACAAAAACTGGATTTTATCAACCTTATATTCAACCAGCTAATTCATAGATATAAAAGTAAACCCTCCGCTATCTGCATGAAATGAACCATGAGAAATATCTCTCATAAAATATTTAAAAGTAAAACGATTTGTATATTTTCAGGGAAAGACTCAAAACAAAAACAGCCTCATAGAGACTGCCTTATTACAATAATAGGGTATTACCACTCGTAAGCTACGGTGAATAACAACGCCCTACGATGCTGATGCTCGTGGAGTTGTCTGACACAATAAATATGGCGGTAACGCCGTGATTGGCCTTCAAGCCAGCGGGTTTTACGCCGTTGATTTTGTCGCAGCATACGCCAGCGACCAACTTCATTTCTACTCCGTCTCATGAAACTATTCTTCCAAAGCCGAGAACCCATCCATTATAAGCTTTTCAACCTCAGCGCCAAGTCGTAAGTGGTAAAATATCGCCCCAGATTAAAAGCCCCTACACGCACTCAAAACTGTAAGTAATTATCTATTTATCATTTTATCGAGAGTTGCAAGTCCTTTTAGATGAAAAGATTTTATACATCAATATAATCGATTAAAGGTTTCCCCTTCTCAATACTGTGCGTACACTCTTTAGTGACCGTTTGTGAACAGGATTTACGCCCTTATGACGACATTTTATACCGTAATCAGTTGGCTTTCCGTTTTTGGCTACTGGTTACTCATTGCCGGGGTAACATTGCGTATTCTGATGAAACGCAGGGCCGTTCCTTCGGCTATGGCTTGGTTACTGATTATCTATATTCTGCCGTTGGTGGGAATAATTGCTTACCTTTCATTCGGTGAATTGCATTTGGGTAAGCGACGTGCTGAACGAGCCAAAGCCATGTGGCCATCGACCGCTCGCTGGCTGAGTGAACTCAAGGAATGCCAACATATCTTTGCCAGCTCCAATAGCGAAGTTGCCACCCCTCTGTTTCAATTATGCGAACGACGTCAAGGAATAAACGGTGTTAAAGGGAATCAACTACAACTATTAACAACAAGCGATGACACGCTAAAAGCGCTAGTACGAGATATTGAACTCGCCTGCCACAATATAGAAATGGTGTTTTATATCTGGCAACCTGGTGGTCTGGTCGATCAGGTGGCTGAATCATTGATGGCTGCGGCTCGACGCGGCGTTCATTGCCGGCTGTTGCTGGATTCAGCGGGTAGCAAGCAATTTTTCCGTAGCCCTTACCCCGCAATGATGCGTAATGCAGGTATTGAGGTAGTTGAGGCACTTAAAGTTAATGTATTTCGTATGTTCTTGCGCCGAATGGATCTGCGCCAACACCGGAAAATCGTGTTAATTGACAACTACGTTGCTTATACCGGCAGTATGAACATGGTAGACCCCCGGTTCTTCAAACAAGATGCAGGGGTTGGTCAGTGGATTGATATGATGGCACGTATGGAAGGCCCGGTAGCCACAACCATAGGTATTGTTTATGCCTGTGACTGGGAAATTGAAACAGGTAAACGTATTTTACCCCCGCCCCCCGACGCGCATATTATGCCGTTCGAAGAAGAGACTGGTCATACTATTCAAGTCATCGCTTCCGGCCCTGGCTTCCCGGAAGAAATGATCCATCAGGCATTATTAACAGCTGTGTATGCCGCACGTGAACAGTTAATTATGACCACGCCATATTTTGTACCCAGTGATGACTTATTACACGCCATCTGTACCGCAGCACAACGCGGGGTTGATGTCAGTATTATTGTCCCGCGGGATAATGATTCGATGATGGTTCGCTGGGCCAGCCGAGCATTCTTCACCGAATTGCTGAATGCAGGCGTTAAAATTTATCAGTTTGAAGGCGGCCTATTACACAGTAAAAGTGTTCTGGTCGATGGGCAGCTAAGTTTAGTCGGCACCGTTAATCTGGATATGCGCAGTTTGTGGCTGAACTTTGAAATCACACTGGTGATTGATGATGATGGCTTTGGGGCTGATTTAGCACAAGTTCAGGATGATTATATCGCCCGCTCTGCCTTATTGGATGGTGAGCTGTGGAACAAGCGCCCTCTTTGGCATCGAGTAACCGAGCGGTTATTCTATTTTTTCAGCCCATTACTGTAAAAAACCGAAGAGTTCATGACCACGACATTGTAGATTATCTGAATGAGTGGTATTGGGCAGGATAATAATTGTAAAAACCATAGCGAGAATGTTTTAATTAGCACAATCCGCAAATGATGAATGGGAATCTGCACATGGACCAGACTACACAAGAGCCAAGCTCGATGGATCTCAATAACCGCCTCACTGAAGATGAAACACTGGAACAGGCATACGATATTTTTCTGGAACTTGCCGGGGATAATCTCGATCCAGCAGATCTTCTATTGTTTAATCTTCAGTTTGAAGAGCGTGGTGGTGCTGAGTTGTTTGATCCGGCGGAAGATTGGCAGGAGCATGTCGATTTTGATATAAATCCTGACTTTTTCGCTGAAGTTGTTATCGGTTTAGCAGACAGCGATGGTGAGGAAATTAACGATATTTTTGCCCGAGTGCTGCTGTGCCGAGAGAAAGATCACAAGCTTTGTCATATATTATGGAAAGAATAAAGTCATCGAAAAATAAATTCATCAAAGAATAAAGAGTTAACCATTGCCCCGCTGTTCAATCGCGGGGCAATGCATTTAAATTATCCTTATCAAGAACACGAATGAAATACAGGAACGTTCTATATTTTTAACAGTACCAGATCTATACCTAAGTTACTTCGAGATGCCTGTAGGCAGCAACCGAGCCAATATCCAGGATTAAGTGACTGGGGTGAGCAAGGGCAGTCCCCTTGCATCTTGAAGGACGACAGGTATATACGACATTAGACGCTCTTATTAGGATATACTGGGAACTTACCATTAGTTTCCGCAACCATCTTTCAACTCACCGTGCTCGATTAAGTCTTTAAAAATTGAGAATATATTTAGCCCTGGGGTCGCATACTTCACTACTGTCGCGGCTGTTCTATCACAATTTTCCTTAAAATCTTTTTCCTCATACTCGCCTCGCTCATTAATCGCAAAAGCAGAGGCTGAAAGTAAAAATAATGATGGAAGTAAAATTAATTTTTTCATATCCTATTCCTTGAATGAAATATTACAATATATAAATTAATTACAGTAGGGTTTAAAGAGCCATTTAATTAAATGACAAAATCACATTAACTTAATATGTTTCATCTCGTCAACAGAACTAATGAAAATAAATAGATTTATAAAACCCATCAGCTAATTAATTGCATTTTAATTAAATTAAAATAAATTATACGATAAAATTTAAATGTTAATTTAAGTTTTTAATGGTTAAATTAAGGAGTATATATCTCAAATAATTCGAGTTGCAGGAAGGTAGCAACAGAGTCAGTCCCCAAGAGTTTATTTATTTTAAGATCAACAACAAGTCAGTGACTGGGGTGTCAACTGTTATGGACACTTAGTGCCGAACGCTCCCTGCAGCGGCAAGCCCCATGGACGGGCAGAGTAACGAAAGCAGCCAACACACATGTAGCTTGAAGTATGACGGGAATATACAATAGATTTCAACACGTAGGAATCAGCAAATAGATAAGTATTTCGTATTATATTCTTGACTACGTCTGCCGTGAACGATGCAGACGTAATCACAGAAAATCACTAAATTACAGTGGATCAACTTTAAGGCACGAAACCGCGTGGCGGAAACTCCCTTCTAACAAAGGACGTGTTTTCGCACATTCCGTACCGGCAATTGGGCAACGGGTGCGGAATACACAGCCTGAGGGGGGGTCAATCGGTGAAGGCAATTCTCCTTCAAGCAACTGAATGACTTTTACTCTTTCTTTATCTGGATCTGGAATCGGAACCGCAGACATCAATGCTTTTGTATAGGGGTGTTGCGGGTTATGGTAAACCTCATCATAGGTCCCCAACTCCACCGCGTGACCTAGGTACATCACCAATACCCGATCAGAAATATGCTTTACCACCGCTAAATCATGGGCAATAAAAATAAGTGACAACCCCATCTCACGCTGCAATTGCTGCAATAAATTCACGACTTGAGCTTGAATTGAGACGTCAAGGGCAGAGACAGGCTCATCGCAGATCACCAGTTTAGGTTCGAGGATCAATGCGCGGGCAATACCAATACGCTGACACTGCCCTCCTGAAAATTCATGAGGATAGCGGTTGATTAAGTTAGGCAGTAACCCTACTTTAAGCATCATTGCTTTAACTTTATTTTTTACTTCCTGGCGTGAAATTTTTGGATGATAAGTGCGTAACGGCTCAGCAATGATTTCACCGATGGTCATTCGTGGGTTTAATGACGCTAATGGATCCTGAAATATCATCTGGATATCGCTACGGGTAGCACGCCAGTCTGCATCACTCATATTGAGCAAGTCTTTCCCAAGCCAGGCAACGCTCCCACCGGTGGCTTTCACCAACCCAATGATAGCTCGGGCAAATGTTGATTTGCCACAACCTGACTCCCCAACAACCCCCAGCGTTTCACCCTCATATAAACGCAATGTGACACCATCGACAGCTTTTAATGTCTTTGAAGGCTGCCAGAACCATTGTTTTCCATCTTGAATGTTAAAGTACACCTTCAAATCAACCACTTCTAACAATACTTTCTTCTCTGTCATGGCATTCATACTAACTCCCCTACCGGCTTATAACAGGCGCGTAAGCGGCCTTCACCAAAATGCTCCAACTCAGGTGCCGTTGAACAACGATCCATGGCATATTGGCAACGGGGCTGGAATGGACACCCTTTGGGCAAGCGAAGTAAATTGGGTGGATTACCCGGTATGGTTATCAGAGATTCGCCTTCAGCATCAAGACGAGGAACGGCATTCAATAAACCTATAGAATAGGGGTGGCTTGGATGATAAAAAATATCGCGTGCTTGGCCGTACTCCATTGTTCGGCCCGCATACATTACTAAGACTTTATCACAAATCCCTGCAACGACCCCCAAGTCATGGGTGATCATGATAATTGCAGTGTTGAACTCTCTTTTAAGTTCATTTAGCAATGTCATGATTTGAGCCTGAACAGTAACATCTAATGCCGTTGTCGGTTCGTCAGCAATCAATAATTTAGGGCGGCACAGCAGTGCCATCGCGATCATGACCCGCTGCCGCATCCCCCCAGAAAACTCATGTGGATACATGCGCATCCGTTTACGTGCTTCGGGCATTTTTACTGCATCAAGCATGCGGATGGACTCTTCAAATGCTTCGCTTTTACTCATTTTCTTATGTAATTTCAGTACTTCCATTAACTGCTCGCCCACTCGCATATAAGGGTTCAGCGACGTCATTGGGTCTTGGAAAATCATAGCGATCTCTTCGGCCCGCAAACGATTCAATTGTTTTTCTGGCAGATTAAGAATTTCACGGCCATTAAATTTCGCAGAACCACCTATCCGACCATTACTGGCCAACAGCCCCATCAAAGCGAAGGCGGTCTGCGATTTTCCTGAACCAGATTCGCCTACAATACCAAGTGTCTCACCCGCCCACAGGCCAAAATTAAGTGCGTTAACAGCGGTCACATCACCATCTGGTGTACCGAAGGTCACCGTCAGATCTTTAACATCCAACAATACAGAGGAGTGAACAGTAGAGTGATTATTGATAGTCGTCATAGCGCTACTCCTCAGCGATCTTTCGGATCGAGGGCATCTCGTAAGCCATCGCCGATAAAGTTAAAACAAAACAATGTCACTACCAGGAAACCAGCAGGGAACATCAGTAACCACGGTGAGACCTCCATTGAATTGGCTCCATCACTCAACAGTGCTCCCCAACTACTCAGTGGTTCTTGTGTTCCTAATCCAAGGAAACTCAAAAAAGACTCGAATAGGATCATACTTGGTACCAATAAAGAGGCGTATACCACAACGACCCCAAGGACATTCGGCACAATATGGCGCAAGACGATATTGCGGGTTGAGACCCCGCCAACCAGGGCGGCTTCAATAAATTCTTTCCGTTTCAAGCTTAATGTTTGCCCACGAACAATACGTGCCATATCCAGCCACGAGACCATACCTATAGCGACAAAGATCAATAAAATATTCTGGCCGAAGAAGGTCACCAGTAGAATAACGAAGAACATAAAAGGGAAGGAGTTAAGAATCTCAAGCAAACGCATCATCAGCGAATCTATTTTTCCGCCGAGATAACCGGACAAAGAACCGTATAAGGTGCCGACAACCACGGCAACCAATGCGGCAGCGACGCCAACCATCAATGAAATTCGCCCCCCAATAGCAACCCGTACCAGTAAATCACGGCCAGATGAATCGGTGCCAAAATAGTGACCAGACTCAATATCGGGAGCGGCCGACATCATGCCCCAATCCGTATCCGCATATGTAAACTGCGCGAGCATTGGGGCCAAAATAACAAATAAGGTAATTAACATCAGGATCACCAAACTGGTGATCGCCGCACGGTTATGTACAAAGCGACGGCGGGCATCCTGCCAAAGACTGCGCCCTTCCACTTCCAGCTTTTCACTGAAAACGTCCAGAGCTTCGCTATTTTTCTTGCTCAACATAATTGGCGTGCTCCAGTACTAGTAACGGATTTTTGGATCGATAACGGCATACAACACGTCAACAATCGCATTAAATAAAATAGTTAAAGCACCGACTAAAATAGTCAAACTCAAGACCAATGAGTAATCGCGGTTTAATGCTCCGTTGACAAATAACTGGCCAATACCCGGTAAGCCAAAAATAGTTTCAATAACCATCGACCCCGTAATAATGCCAACAAAAGCTGGCCCCATATAGGAAAGAACCGGTAACAACGCTGGCTTTAATGCATGGCGCAATACAATGGTACGCAGTGGTAACCCCTTCGCACGTGCAGTTCGAATAAAATTGGAGTGCAGAACTTCAATCATTGACCCGCGGGTAATACGCGCAATACTGGCGATATAGGCTAATGACAGCGCAACCATAGGTAAAATGATATATTTTGGTGCGCCACCATTCCAGCCACCACCAGGGAGCCATTTCAATATAATGGCGAAAACTAGCACTAATAAAGGAGCAACCACAAAGCTGGGTATGACGACTCCAGTCATCGCAAATCCCATCACCGTATAGTCCCACTTCGTATTTTGGTTCAGCGCTGCAATCACACCAGCACTGACACCTAATATTACCGCTAACATAAATGCGGCAAATCCCAGTTTTGCTGAGACGGGAAACGATGATGAAACCAAATCGTTCACGGTGTAATCTTTATATTTAAACGACGGGCCGAGGTCACCTTTTGCAAGTTGCCCCAAGTAATTGAAATACTGTTTATAAATAGGATCATTGAGGTGATACTTCGCCTCAATATTAGCCATAACTTCTGGAGGAAGGTTACGCTCACCAGTAAATGGGCTTCCGGGGGCGAGCCGCATCATAAAGAATGAGATGGTAATCAAAATAAATAGCGTCGGAATTGCTTCCAGACAACGACGTAGAATAAACTTTAACATTGCCTATACCTTTAGCCTTTAACTACGACTTTATATTATTAATGCAATAAGGGCAGCCACCAACTTAGCACCTGCCTTTCATACATTACTGCTTGATAATATAAAGATCTTTAACGTGCATATTATCCAGTGGATCCTTACCTGTGTAGCCACCAACATAAGGTTTCACTAAACGCGCATTCACGTAATAGAAAACTGGCACAATGGCAGAATCTTTATCCAACTGGATTTCCGCTTGTTGATACAAATCAGCACGCTCTTTTTCCGATTTCACTTTCAACGTGTCTTCTATCAGCTTGTCAAATACCGGACTTTTATAATGGAGGGTGTTGTTGCTACTGTTAGACAGCATCACATTTAGGAAGGAAGATGGCTCATTATAATCAGCACACCAAGCGGCACGGGCAACATCATAAGTCCCCTGATGACGGCTATCCAGGAACGTTTTCCACTCTTGGTTTTCCAGCTTAACGTCTACACCCAGATTTTTCTTCCAAATAGAGGCGGCAGCAATGGCTAATTTTTTATGTAAATCGGAGGTGTTATATAATAGGCTAAACTTCAGTGGATTGTCTTTAGTATACCCAGCTTCAGCCAACAGTTTTTTCGCTACTTCATTACGTTTTTCTTGTGTCCAGCTAAACCACTCTGGCGGCGTCAACTCCGCGCCACTGGTATATGGTGGGGTGAAACCATAAGCGGGTAAATCACCCTGATTTTTAACTTTATTTACGATGATATCGCGGTCCATACCCAATTTCAGCGCTTCACGTACACGAGCATCCGTAAAGGGGGCTTTTTGATTGTTAATTTCGTAGTAATAAGTACACAGATAGGGATCAACATGGACTTGATCTGGAATTTCTTTTTTCAGTTTTTGGAATAATTCGATTGGCATGTTGTTATACGTCATGTCAATTTCGCCGCTGCGATAGCGGTTAACATCCGTCACTTCAGAAGAAATTGGCAAATAAGTCACCTGATTGATGACTGTTTTCGCATTATCCCAATACGTAGAACTGCTCTCTAATACGATACGTTCGTTAACAATCCAATCTTTTAGCTTATAAGCACCATTCCCTACAAAGTTTTGTGGTTGGGTCCATTTTTCACCAAATTTCTCGACCACTGTTTTATTCACCGGTGACATTGACGGGTGAGCTAACAGCTTATCTAAATAAGGAACAGGCTCAGACAATGTCACTTCCAGCGTATGATCATCCAATGCTTTTACACCCAACGTGTCAGGTGCTGCTTTCCCGGCAATAATGTCATCGATATTAGTGAGATGAGCGTATTGCAAATAGCTTGCATAAGGAGAGACCGTTTTAGGGTCAGCAAGACGTTGCCAACTGTAAACAAAATCCTGTGCCGTTACAGGGTCACCATTTGACCATTTGGCATCTTTACGAATATTAAACGTCCAGACTTTAAAGTCTTTATTATCCCAACTCTCTGCGGCTCCCGGCACAATATTGCCATTAGGGTCATTAATCACCAGCCCTTCAAGTAGATCACGTGAAATATTGGATTCTGGTACCCCTTCAATTTTATGCGGATCCAGCGATTGAGGCTCGGATCCATTATTACGAACTAACACTTGCTTATCAGCCAGTTGTACGCCCGCGGGCACATTGGCAGCAAAAGTATTTCCCGCAGCCATCATGCTCATTGCAACGGCTATAGCAGTTGCAATGAAATTCTTCTTTGTGATGTTGGTCATATTTATATGTACTCCATTTTATTATGTATTGCCCAGTGACCGAGCAAACTCACCTTTAAACGATATTCTAAATTTGCGTTACCTGGGGAACGAACCCGGTAACGTAAAGCCCACATGTGGTGATATTTTGTCTGTAGCTATGGCCAATTAGCTATCAACGACATGCATTAACTATTCCAAAATGTATCAACTATCCAAAAATACATTAACTATTCTAAAATAATCACTACAGCTAGATTTCATAAAAATATAAGCGAACTTTTTCTTAAAAAAGTTGCCCGAATATTAGCAGAAGCTGAAATCTGGCGCCAATGGTTTTTACAAAAATGTTACGCAATTCTCTTTTTCGAGTAAGCGGCAGCAATATCACTCAACCTAAATAATGGCAAATAATTAACATAACGCATTGAATTTAATTGTTAAAATTTGTTTTATGAAAAATAAATAAACGAAGAAAGCCTCAATAGGGACCAAAGGAAACATAACATTAACATCCCTCCCATATACAGAACAAAAATCCACTCATTAAATGATAGTCACTAGTAACGTCTAAATATATTCCGAACAGCCTCATAGAATGATGTGAGCATTTTAACAACAACTTACGTACTAAATTTAATCGGGCAAGGAGAGTTGAGTTATTAAATGAAGAGAAACAGACAGTCAGATATATTAATCGTGCAAGATATCGATTAATGCATTATTAAAGTGCAATAGACTAATTTAAATGCATTATTTTCACTAAACTAATGCTTAAATGTAGAAATACAAAGCGGCAAAAAAGGATAAGGCCACCAAGAATAGTCCAGTGGCCTCGCGAAAAACCTGAATGGTGTGATTTAAAGTAATCCGGGGAAAATAGCTTTGATACCGGTGACAATAAACTCAATGCCCAATGCCATCAGCAATAACCCCATAATTCGTGTTATGACGTTAATACCTGTCTGCCCCAGCAGCCTAACAAGCAATGGAGCGGCACGAAACAGTAACCAACAACAGAAAGCAAACAGTGCTATAGCCGCAGTCAGCCCCAGTAAATTCTGCCAGCTATGATAACGGGAGCTCCAGACTATGGTAGAGCTGATTGCTCCTGGTCCAGCCATTAAAGGCAGTGCCAATGGGACAACACCAATACTCTCCCGAACCGCTGTTTCAGTTTTTTCCTGCTTGTTTTGCTTATCCTCGCCAAGCTTACCGCTGATCATCGACATCGCAATACTGACGACCAAAATTCCGCCAGCAATCCGGAATGAATCAATAGAAATACCAAAAATTGTCAGGATGGCATCACCAAGGAACAAAGAGATCCACAAAATGATGGCTACTGATAAGTTCGCCGTCAGATTCGTTTTATCTCGCCCAGCAGCGGCCTGATAGCTTGTCATACTAATAAAGACCGGCAATATGCCTACTGGGTTAACCAGTGCAAATAAGCCAACAAAAAACTTGATGTAACCTGAAAGGTCCAACAGTGATTGACTCACACGTCACTCCACAGAATTGCTAATAAAAACATCACCGATAACAGTGCATTATAACCAATGTACCAATACACTCTATCTTTGGTTGAACCCGAACTTTTGGTTAAGCCAGATTTCGTCGTCAAACCATAACGTTACTGTGGGCCATAGCGCACACCTATCACCTATCACCTATCACCTATCACCTATCACCTATCACCTATCACCTATCACCTATCACCTATCACCATAAAAATTGCTCTGAATTAAATAGAGAACAGCTATTAAGTAAAAATAAGTAAGAAATAGTTAACCGCGCGACTCACTGCCTCATCCCTACAGCCTTTTCCACTAAAAAATGCCGTATTGACGATGCCCAGCGAGGTCGCGCGTTAATGTAATAGAATTAGTCATAGGAATCTATTGAATAAACCAGCATTTATAATCAATTTATCCTATCAGGTTAAAATGGTTTTTTTGTTAATTAATGGTAATAGCAAGGTTATGTTAACGTCATCAAACATCACTTAACCACCAGTAATGATAGACATTCTCAATAAATGATTGCTGAATGGTGTCAGCTTGGTGTTTTTGTGATTTAAATCACGAAAATTATACCTAAGAATAGTTAAGCTCAGAGCCGTAATAAAGCATAGAACCACTAAAAAAGTGAGAGATTGAGGTTGAAATAAGTATTTTCTCCCTTATTTTACCCTAAGCAGACTAGGAGCTCTTTCAGTAAATCAGCCGTAAGAATGAGAAAGTAAGTTATAAAAACTATCTCTATTCGACCATACAGCACGCTATAGCCTGTCTATACTAGTTGCTTCAACGGCTCATTTATTAAAAGAGTTTAACATTATCAGGAGAGCATTATGGCTGTAACGAATGTCGCTGAACTTAACGAGCTAGTAGCACGCGTCAAGAAAGCCCAGCGCGAGTATGCCAACTTTTCGCAAGAGCAAGTTGATAAAATCTTCCGTGCTGCAGCATTAGCAGCTGCGGATGCCCGTATTCCGTTAGCCAAACTGGCTGTAACAGAATCTGGCATGGGTATTGTTGAAGACAAAGTGATCAAAAACCACTTTGCTTCTGAATATATTTACAATGCTTATAAAGATGAAAAAACCTGTGGTATTTTGTGCGAAGATAAGACCTTCGGTACTATCACCATCGCAGAACCTATTGGTCTGATCTGCGGTATCGTACCAACCACTAACCCGACGTCTACCGCTATTTTTAAAGCACTGATTAGCTTGAAGACACGTAACGGTATTATCTTCTCCCCGCATCCTCGTGCTAAAGACGCAACCAATAAAGCCGCAGATATCGTGCTTCAAGCCGCTATCGCAGCAGGTGCGCCAGCAGATATTATTGGTTGGATTGATGCACCAACAGTTGAATTGTCTAATCAACTGATGCACCACCCAGACATTAATCTTATTCTGGCAACCGGTGGGCCAGGTATGGTTAAAGCAGCATATAGCTCTGGTAAACCTGCCATCGGTGTAGGTGCGGGTAATACTCCGGTCGTCGTTGACGAAACTGCAGATATTAAGCGTGTTGTCGCATCTATTCTGATGTCTAAAACCTTTGATAACGGTGTCATATGCGCGTCAGAGCAGTCTATCATTGTTGTTGATTCGGTTTACGATGCTGTTCGCGAGCGTTTTGCTTCTCATGGTGGCTACCTGTTACAAGGTAAAGAGTTGAAAGCCGTTCAGGATATTATTCTGAAAAATGGCGGTCTAAACGCAGCCATTGTGGGACAGCCAGCACCTAAGATCGCTGAGATGGCTGGCATTAAAGTGCCAAGCAACACCAAGATCCTTATTGGTGAAGTTAAAGTTGTCGATGAATCAGAGCCATTCGCTCATGAAAAGCTGTCGCCTACTCTGGCAATGTATCGTGCGAAGAACTTTGAAGAAGCGGTTGAAAAAGCAGAGAAACTGGTGGAGATGGGCGGTATCGGTCATACCTCTTGCCTGTACACCGACCAAGATAACCAGACTGCACGCGTTAAGTATTTCGGCGATAAAATGAAGACCGCCCGAATTCTAATTAACACCCCTGCCTCTCAAGGTGGTATCGGTGACTTGTATAACTTCAAGCTGGCACCGTCTCTGACGCTGGGTTGTGGTTCTTGGGGTGGTAACTCCATCTCTGAAAACGTCGGTCCGAAACACTTGATCAACAAGAAAACTGTGGCTAAGCGAGCAGAAAACATGTTGTGGCATAAACTACCGAAATCTATTTACTTCCGTCGCGGCTCTCTGCCTATAGCGTTGGAAGAAGTGGCAACTGACGGTGCAAAACGTGCCTTCATCGTGACTGACCGCTACTTGTTCAACAACGGTTATGCAGACCAAGTCACCAGCGTACTGAAATCTCACGGTATCGAAACTGAAGTCTTCTTCGAAGTAGAAGCTGACCCTACCCTGAGTATCGTGCGTAAAGGTGCCGAGCAGATGAACTCCTTCAAGCCAGACGTTATTATTGCTCTGGGTGGTGGTTCACCGATGGATGCTGCAAAAATCATGTGGGTAATGTACGAACATCCTGAAACTCATTTCGAAGAACTGGCATTGCGTTTTATGGATATCCGTAAACGCATTTATAAGTTCCCGAAAATGGGTGTGAAAGCGAAATTGGTTGCTATTACAACCACATCAGGTACCGGTTCAGAAGTCACCCCGTTTGCCGTGGTTACCGATGACGCAACAGGCCAGAAATATCCATTGGCAGACTATGCATTGACTCCAGATATGGCAATTGTTGATGCCAACCTGGTTATGAATATGCCTAAGTCTCTGTGTGCCTTCGGTGGCTTGGATGCGGTGACACACGCACTGGAAGCTTATGTATCTGTACTGGCTAATGAATACTCTGACGGTCAGGCGCTGCAAGCACTGAAGCTGTTGAAAGAATTCTTGCCAGCCAGCTACAACGAAGGGGCGAAAAACCCAGTAGCTCGCGAACGTGTACATAATGCCGCAACGATTGCTGGTATCGCCTTTGCTAACGCCTTCTTGGGTGTCTGTCACTCTATGGCCCACAAACTGGGTTCTGAGTTCCATATCCCACACGGCTTGGCAAATGCTATGCTGATTTCTAACGTTATCCGCTACAACGCGAATGACAACCCAACAAAACAGACTGCATTCAGCCAATATGACCGCCCACAAGCGCGTCGTCGCTATGCAGAAGTTGCAGATCATTTGGGTCTGAGTGCACCGGGCGACCGTACTGCGCAAAAAATCCAAAAACTGCTGGCTTGGTTAGATGAAATCAAAGCTGAACTGGGTATCCCGGCATCGATTCGTGAAGCTGGTGTTCAGGAAGCTGACTTCTTAGCTAAAGTAGACAAATTGTCTGAAGATGCATTTGATGACCAGTGCACAGGTGCTAACCCACGCTACCCACTGATCTCTGAACTGAAACAGATCCTTATGGATACTTATTACGGTCGCGAATATGTCGAAGAGTTTGACCGTGAAGAAGCGGTTGCGGTGGCTTCTGCGCCTAAAGCTGAGAAAAAGACCAAAAAGTAATTGTTGTCTAAAGGTCTTACCCGCATTTTCGAATAGGGTAAGCAAAAGATGATATAATCCCCGATGAGCAACCGCTGATCGGGGGTTTTCTTTTACAGACCAATTAAACAAAATGGTACTTTCAGTGAGTTACAATTCCGAGTTGTTCAACACCCTATTCAACTTCTCACTCACTAACTGCCTATACCCGTCATACTTCAAGCTGCTGTGTGTTCGCTACATTCAATCACCCGAATCACTTACTGGTCATTAACTTTAAAATAAGTAAGCTCATCCTTGAGGCTCACCCTGCGGGCAGCATAAATGCTGTTCAAATTGGTTCCAGACCAATTTGTCTCTCACTTGCCGCGCCTTCCTGCAACTCAAATTATTTAGTGTATAGGCGTTACGATAATTATCTTGTGCAACTGAATACACAGAATTACTTGTAGGGTCAAATAGCTATATCATAAGACAATATTGCTGAATGAGTTGAATACGGAAGATATTGTAGGATTGAACTCGGTCACCCCATAATTAATCGCCCCCCACTCTGGCCCCATTTTATTGACAAAAAGTGAGAGAGGGAATGAGCGATTAGAGAGATAGCGTTACCCGAACACATTTAATACTGTCAGGGCGCCGTGAAATGCTTTGTAAGGCAATGAACTTGCGAAGAGCCCAATACCCCACAGCTCATATAATAAAGCCAGTGAGGTATTCTACTGCCACTAATTAGCGATTAGGGATACTACGAACAGCAGGCGGCTTTAATTGCTTCTTTATAATGGCGGCGGCAAACAGAAACATAGCTTTCATTGCCACCAATAACGACCTGTTCACCATTGTGTACCGCTCTCCCCTGTTCATCCAGACGAAGAACCATGTTTGCTTTGCGACCACAATGACAAATAGTTTTCAACTCCACTAATTTGTCAGCCCACGCCAGTAAATATTGACTACCGGGAAATAATTCGCCGAGGAAATCAGTACGTAGCCCATAGCAAAGAACCGGAATATGTAATTCATCAACAACCTGACAGAGTTCCTTGACCTGCACTTTAGTCAAAAATTGACATTCATCCAACAGAATACAATGAATAGGTGTGTCCTGATGCTCAGCGGCGATAATAGCCAACAATGATGTCTCGCTATTATAGAGCTGAGCCTGAGAAGAGAGACCAATGCGTGAACTTACCGTTCCGACACCAAAGCGGTTATCTATCTCAGCCGTAAACACCAAGGTGCGCATACCTCGTTCTTGGTAGTTATATGAGGACTGCAGAAGTGCTGTGGATTTCCCCGCGTTCATTGCAGAGTAATAAAAGTAAAGTTGAGCCATGGGCCCGTCACTCCAATGGTATAATAAATAGTCATATTGACAATATGTATTCAGTTTATCATAAACTCAGACTCTGCGTTGAACCCGTTACCAGGCTATATTACTGTTTTCTCTATTAAGTACAGGTATCACTAATGAAGCAAATTATGGATTTCAGTTGAAACATACCTTCGATTATTAAGTACTTTATATGAGCAATCTCACAATAATCAGATGATACATTCTCCGATTGAACATTAATCAAACGATAGATGAGCACCATAAATGGTGCTGGGTATGCAGACAGCTCCATTGGTTCAATAATGATACAGGTAATGTGTTTGCACGATTAATTTGAGAAATAGTGATAACAAATATTGGCAGATAGCACTAATACTCAATACAACACGTTTTTTTGACTTGCTATACTTTTCTTTACAACTATATCTCACTTTCCTGACGCTACCGGTTATTGTACATAACGATACAGAAACAGCCTATTTCTTGCTTTATTGATATAAAGTAAACTTATAAGCCAGTAAAAAAGTCATGTTTACATGTAGGGTCATTTTGTAAGTATCCCAGCTTTAGTTCCACACACTTTTTGAGATTTCCGGTTTCT